>CP155577.1:0-1345000 GCA_001306305.2 Citromicrobium bathyomarinum | reverse complement strand
GCGATCCTCGGCGACCATGCCGCGCGCGATCCGCGCGTGCGGGTCGTCACGCTGGAGCGCAACGCCAAGCTGCCCGGCGCGCTCAACGCAGGCTTCGCCCGGGCACGCGCAGACTGGCTGACCTGGACCTCGGACGACAACATCCTGCATCCCTCGATGCTCGAAACCCTCCTCGCCGAGAGAGAGCGCCATCCCGGTGCCGACGTCCTCTATGCAGGATACCGCCTGATCGACGCCGCCGGGCAGGCGACCGGCGAGGTGTCCGCCCTGCCCTGCGACCAGCTGATCGAGCGCAACGTGGTCGGTTGCTGCTTCCTCTATCGGCGCGAGGTCCACGAGAAACTTGGCGGATATGACAAGGCGCTGTTCGGGGTGGAGGATTACGACTTCTGGCTGCGCGCCGCACGGGCGGGCTTCCGCCTCCAGCCGGTCGATGCGCAGCTCTACGACTATCGCCGGCACGAGCGCAGCCTGACCGACCGGCGCTGGTACGAGATACGCGACGGCGTGGCCCATATACTGGAACGTGAAATCGAACTTTGTGACGACTCCCGCATGCGCGCGCGGGGCTGGCTGACCCTGTTCACCGGCAATCCCTATACGCCCAGCCCGCGATTCCTGCTCAAGGCGCTGCGCGAACACCCGCCGACCGTGCTCACCCGCTGGCGCGATCTGCTGGTCTGGGCATGGCGTGCGCTTGCCTGGAGGGTCAAATGAGCCTGACCGATTCCGTGCGGTCCGCGGTTGCCTGGCGCTCCGGCAGCCAGATCGTCGCGCAGATCATCACCTGGAGCGTCACGCTCGCGGTGGTGCGCATTCTCGATCCGGGCGACTATGGCCTGTTCGCGATGGGGCAGGTGATCATCACCTTCCTCTCTTTCCTCAACGGATACGGCTTTGCCAGCGCGCTGATCCAGCGCGAGACGATCGACCGGCAAATGGTGCGCCAGACATTCGGCATGCTGATCCTGGTGAACTTCGCGCTCGCCGCGATCCAGTTCGCACTCGCCCCGGTGGTGGCCGACTATTACGGCCAGCCGCTGGTCGAGAAGCTGCTGCACGTGCAGGTTCTGCTGTTCCTGTCCGTTCCCTTCGTCGCCATTCCCGAAGTGCTGCTGGTTCGCGAGCTCGATTTCAAGCGCCCGGCGGTGGTCAACATCATCGCCGCGCTGATCTCTGCGGGCACGGCGCTCACCTGCGCGCTTGCAGGCCTCGGCGTATGGGCGCTGGTATGGGCGCCGATCGCCCTGTTCTGGACCCGCGCGATCGGGCTGACCATCGCCGCCAAAAGCCTCGACTGGCCGAGCTTCGACTTTCGCGGGAGCAAGCACCTCTTCACCTACGGCACTTGGGTGCTGGCGAGCCACTTCTGCTGGACCATCGCCACACAGGCGGACATCTTCTTCGCGGGCAGCCGCCTCGATCCGCATGATGTCGGCCTGTATGCAGAGGCGATCTTCCTCGTCACGATCATCACCGCGCGGTTCATCCCGCCGCTGAACGACGTCGCCTTCCCCAGCTTCGCGCGGCTGCAATCGGATCGCGAGACGCTGGCGCGCGCCTTCCTGACGGCAGTGCGGCTGATCATGCTGGTGGTCAGCCCGATCTTCCTTGGCATGTATGCCTCGGCAGAGCCGCTGGTGCTGACCGCGTTCGGCCCCAAGTGGGGGGAGATGGCCCCGATCGCCGCCACGCTGGCGCTCGCGATGCCTGCTTTCACGGTCTACATTCTCTTTTCTCCCGCCTTCAATGCGATCGACCGGCCCGACCTGTCAGCCAAATCGAGCGCGGTGGTCGCTGCGATCCTGATCACCGCGTTCCTGATCGGGCTGAGCGATGGCAGCATCGGCCTCGCCCGGGCATGGGTCTTCGCAAGCCCACTGCTGCCGCTGGCCGCGCTGTTTATCGGCGGCCCAGCGCTGCGGATCGACGGACGCGGCCTGCTGGGTGCAGTGACCCCCGGTCTGGGCGCGGCCTGCGGCATGGCGCTGGTGGTCAAGCTGGTCGCGAGCCTGCTGCCCGCGATGCCTGCGCCGATGGAACTGGCCGTGCTGGTGAGCACCGGGGGCCTCGCCTATCTCGCGCTGGTCTTCATCCTGCGGCGCGACATGCTGTTCGAGATCATCGATCTGGTCATCCGTCGCCGCGCACCACCCGTGCCCAGCGCCTGACAGCAATCGTCCAACGCCTTTGGCGCATCGCCGCCACGGTGGTAGATCTACCACCGGACGAAGGAGAGGACGAGCAATGGCTGCCTTCACGGCTCATGCCGCAATTCTTGCGCTGGTCGCGATGTCCTTCGCCGAGCCGGCCCAACCCCCGGAAGTCGCTGCAGCCGCACTGCCTGAAGATGCCGCGCCGCCGGCGATCGAGCGCGTCCGCCTGCGCGAAGGCGGGAACGACAGGCTGACCGTGCCGGTCGCTATCGATGGCAGCGGCCCCTACGATTTTCTGATCGACACTGGTGCGCAGGGCACCATCCTCAGCAACCGGCTGACCGGCGCACTCGGCATGATCCCCAGCGGCTCTGCGACGATCGTCAGCACCGCGGGCCGCGCGCGGGTCGAGACCGTGCGGATCGACAGCCTGGTATTCGCCAACAAGGATATCGCGGGGCTTACCACTCCCGTGCTGGACCATGGCCACCTCGGGGCGGACGGGATTCTCGGGCTCGATGCGCTGCAGGGCCTGCGCGTGCTGATCGATTTCCGGGCCGGCCGGATGGATGTGGTCGATACGGGCGAGCAGGCGCCGCGATTGGGTTACGACATCGTCGTGCGTGCGCACGAACGCAGGGGCCAGATGATCATCGCCGACGCGCTGATCGACGGTGTCGAAACGGCGGTGATTATCGATACCGGCGCGCAGTTCTCGCTCGGCAATCTTGCCTTGCTGGAGGCACTGCAGGCGCACGAGCGCGAGACGGTCAGGGGGACCGATGTTCTGGGCCTGAACTACGACGGGCGGATCGCCAGAGTTGCCGCACTGCGGCTTGGCAGCCTGCAACTGGCAGACCTGCCGGTCGCCTTCGCGGATAGTCCCGCGCTCGACGAACTGGGCTTTGCCGATAGGCCTGCAATGCTGCTCGGGATCGGCAATCTGCGTCGGCTCGACAGGCTGGCGATCGATTTTCTCCACCGCCAGGTGCTGTTCGACCTGCCCGATGGTGTCGCCCCTCAAGGCCCTTCGGTTCGCCGCGCCCGGGCGACCCGGCTCGACAAGGAAACCTGATCGCGCTTGTCTCGGGCGCGTGCGGTAACCACATGCCGCCCAGCAATGGGGCCTACCGACACAACCAGATCCGACCAGCCAGCCCCCGAAGGATGGCAGACGCTGCGGCGCTTCCTGCCTTATCTGTGGCCGGCGGACCGTACCGACCTGCGCATCCGGATCGTGCTTGCGCTGCTGCTGGTACTGGTCGCCAAGGGCACCACGCTTGCCCTGCCCTACGCCTATCGCGCGGCGGTCGATGCGATGGAGACGCCCGCCAACACTGCGGCGATGGTCGCGATCTCCTTCGTGGTCGCCTACGCCGCCGGGCGGTTTGCCAGCGTCGCGTTCGACAATGTGCGCAACATGATCTTCGAACGGGTCGGGCAGGACGCGACCCGCCAGTTTGCCGAGGACGTTTTCCAGCGGCTCCACCAACTCTCGCTGCGCTTCCACCTGTCGCGCCGCACGGGCGAGGTGACCAAAACGGTCGAGCGCGGGACCAAGAGCATCGACACGATGCTCTATTTCCTGCTGTTCAACATCGCGCCCACGGTGATCGAGCTGATCGCGGTGGCGGTGATCTTCTACCTCAATTTCGGGATCGGGCTGGTCATCGCGACCGCAGTGACCGTGATCGCCTATATTGCGGTGACGCAGATCATTACCGAATGGCGGACCAAGCTGCGGCGCGAGATGAACGATCTCGACGGGCAGGCGCTGGCGCGCGCGGTGGACTCACTCCTGAACTACGAGACCGTGAAGTACTTCGGGGCCGAGGCACGCGAGCATGCCCGCTATGCCAAGGCCGCGCGGCAATATTCCGAAGCGGCGATCAAGTCCGACGGTTCGCTCGGCCTTCTTAATATCGCGCAGGCCTTCATCATGAACCTGCTGATGGCGGGCGCGATGGGCTACACCGTGTGGGGCTGGAGCCGGGGCGACCTGACCACTGGCGATCTGGTGTTCGTGAACACCTACCTGACCCAGCTTTTCCGCCCGCTCGACATGCTCGGCTTCGTCTATCGCACGATCCGGCAGGGGCTGATCGACATGGCGGCGATGTTCCGCCTGGTGGACGCCGATGTCGAGGTAGAGGACGTGCCCGGCGCGCCCGCGCTGCATATCGAGCGCCCGGGCATCGTGTTCGAGAATGTCCATTTCGGCTACGAGCCCGATCGCAGCATCCTCCACGGCCTCGATTTCGAGATTGCCGCAGGCGAGACGGTCGCGCTGGTGGGCCCTTCGGGCGCGGGCAAGAGCACGATCGCGCGGCTGCTGTTCCGCTTCTACGATCCGCAGGTCGGCCGCATCCTGATCGACGGGCAGGATATTTCGCAGGTGACGCAGGAAAGCTTGCGCGCCGCGATCGGCATCGTCCCGCAGGACAGCGTGCTGTTCAACGACACGATCGGCTACAATATCGGCTATGGCCGCCCGCACGAGACCGGCCCGGCGGAAGAGGCCGCCATTCGCGAAGCGGCGCGTGGTGCCGCGATCCTGCCCTTCATCGACGCGCTGCCCGACGGCTTCGACACCGAAGTCGGCGAACGCGGGCTTAAGCTTTCGGGCGGGGAGAAGCAGCGGGTCGCGATTGCGCGCACGCTGCTGAAAGACCCGCCGATCGTCATTCTGGACGAGGCGACCAGCGCGCTCGATTCACGGACCGAGCAGGAAATCCTCAAGACCCTGAAGAGTGTCGCGCGTGGGCGGACCACGCTCGCCATCGCGCACCGCCTGTCGACCATCGCGGATTCGGACCGCATCCTGGTGCTGGAAAACGGACGCCTCGCCGAACAGGGCCGCCACGCGGATCTGCTCCGGCGTGACGGCCTCTATGCCGAAATGTGGGCGCGCCAGCAGGCCGACGGCGAGGCGTAGCGCGCCCGGAACGCTAGCCTACTCCTCCAATCCGAAATCCGCCGCCGACAGGTCGAGCCCTTCGGCCGGGATCACTTCGACGTCGGGCCGGAGCGCGCGCAGGTCGTCAATGAACTCGGCCGCATTGCCAACGATGACGATGGTCGCGTTCGCGGGATCGACCAGCTCGCGTGCCGCCGCGCTCGCCTCTTCCGGCGTCACCTCTGCCAGCCGCGCGGCATAGCGTGCCGCCTCGGCAGGCTCGATGCCCTGCTGCATCAGCCCGGCAACGATGGAGTTGAAGCCCGAGCTGCTTTCCAGCGAGCGCGCGTAGTTGCCGCCCAGATAGAGCCGCCGCTTGTCCAGCAGTTCCTGCGCAAAGGGTTCGCTGCCCAGCCGGGCGAACTCGTCGAGGAAGATCTGTGCGACCTCGTCGGCGGATTCGTTCTTGGTCTGCGCGCTCGCCGCCAGCACGGAATCGTCCGCCCGGTCACCGAAGCCCGAATAGGCGCCGTAGCTGAGCGAGCGCTTGGTCCGGATCTCCTCGAACAGACGCCCGCTCGACCCGCCGCCGAGCACCGCGTTGGCCAGATCCAGCGCGTAATAGCGCTCGTCATTGCGCGGGATCGCACGAACCGCCGCGACGACGGCGGCCTGACCTGCCTCGGGCATGTCGATTACCACCGTGCGGACCGGCTGCGCGGTGCCCGCCGGATCGGCGACCGGCGTGGGCGCAGGCGCATCGACCTGCCAGTCCCCGAACAGCGTGTTCGCAAGCGCGGTCGCCTGCGCGGGCGCGATGCCGCCGCTGACGATGATCTTGGTCTCGCTCGGGTGCCACCAGGTCTGCCTGTGGGCAAGCAGGTCTTCGCGGGTGATCGCGGCGAGGCTGTCCGCCGTGCCGCCGGGCTGCGATCCGTATGGCGAATCGCCATACATCACCAGAGTGGCGACCTTGCCCGCCAGCTCGCCGGGGTCCTTCATTTCAACCAGCAGACCGTCGATCGCACGCTTGCGCTCCCGGTCCAGCTCGGCCTGCGGATACTGGGCGGAGCGCACGATATCGGCCAGCACTTCGCCCGCCGCTTCGAAATTGACGACCGGCGCGGTCAGGCTGAAAAAAGTGCCATCGCGCCCGGCGGTTGCGCCGAAGCTGGCGCCCAGGCTTTCCAGACGCGCGGCGATTTCCTGCGCGCTCATGTTCGCCGTGCCCTGATCGGCCAGTGAGGCGGCGAACTGGGCAACGCCTGCCTTAGCGCGCGTATCGGTGGACGCGCCGCCGGGCACCAGCACGGTCATCGTCGCGATCGGAACCTCGCCGGTCTGCGCGGCGACCACATCGATCCCGTTGGTCAGAGTCTGCTCGACGATCTCGGGCGCGACCACCGTCGGGCGCGCGCCTGCTGCGGGCGGCTGCTGCCGCTCGCCTTCGGGAAGCACGGAGAGCGGCTCTCCGGTCGCGGCGGGCAGGCTGCGGAAAGTCGGCATCGGGACCGGGTTGGCATAGGCCTCCGGATTCTCCTCGCCCGCGACATAGCGCATGTCGACCCGCGCGTTGGAGGCGAGCCACTTGGCCGCCGCCCGCTGGACATCTTCGGGCGTCACCGCCGCGATCGCTGCCAGCCGGTCATCGGCGGCGCGGGGGTTGCCCGTGGACACCAGCGCCTCGCCCAGCTCGAACGCCCGGCCCCGCGCAGTCTCGCGCCGGCGCAGCGAGTCTGCGAACAGCTCGCTCTTGGCTTCGGCAAGTTCGGCCGCGCTCACCGGCTGGGTGCGGATCTTCTCCAGCTCCGCCTTGAGCAGCGCGTCGACCTCGTCCGCGTCGGCGGTGGGGTTGGTGACCGCGAAGCTGGCGACATAGCCGCCCTCCTCGCTTTCGGAATAGAACATCGCGCTGTCGACCGCCTTGCCGGTGCGCACCAGCGCATCATACAGGCGGCTGCTCTGGCCGCGCGCCATGATCGCGGTCAGCACGTCGAGCGCGGCACTATCCGCACTCCCCGAGCCGGGCGCTTTCCAGATCGACCCGGCAACCGGCAGCGGCACGTTGGGCGCGGTGGCGACGAAGCTGCGCGGCTCGGTCCGCTCGGGCTCGCGCGCGGTGATGGTCAGGTCGACCGGGTCCGCGCGGCGCGGGATGTCGCCGAAATACTGGTCCACCAGCGCGCGCAGGTTGGCCATGTCGAAATTGCCCGCGACGATCAGCGTGGCGGTGTCCGGCCCGTAGAACGCCTGGTGGAAGGCGCGCGCGTCATCGAGCGTCGCGGAATCGAGTTCCTCGATCGAGCCGATACCCGGCCGCCGCTGCGGCAGCACATCATAGGCGTTCTCCGCAATCACGAAGCGCTGGAAGCGACCATAGGGCGGTGCGAGCACGCGCTGGCGCAGTTCTTCCTTCACCACCCCGCGTTCGGAATCGAACACCTCCTGGTCGATCACCGGCTTGAACATGCGTTCGCGGTGGGTCCACAGCATGGTTTCGAGATATTCCGCCGGAACCGTCTCGTAATAGTTCGTCCGGTCGGACCCGGTCGAGGCATTGCGCGTGCCGCCGACATCCGCCGTCAGCCCGTAGATCATGTTGTAGGGCATGTTCTCGGTCTTGCGGCTGAGAATATGCTCGAACAGATGCGCGAAGCCGCTGCGCCCTTCGGGATCGTGCTTCGACCCGACCTCGTACCACAGCGATGTGGTGACCGTGGCGGTGCCATCGTCGGGAATCGCGATGACGCGCAATCCGTTGTCGAGCGTCCATTGCGTAAACTCGATCTCGGGCGCGGACAGGCCCGGCTCCAGATCCGGCGCGGCATCCTGCGCCAGCGCGGGCGTGGCAAGGGCAAGCGCGGCGGCGCCGACGGCAAGTGCGGATTTCAGCATGATAGTCCCCCAGAAAAGCTCTGCGCGCCAATGAACCAGAGCGCCCCGCCACCCGCAAGGCCGCGCACCTGCCTATCGACCAACGCCTTGAGCAATCGGCGAAGCGCGCACGCCCTCGGGGTTGTGTTGCAGCGCAGCATGGTGCACGGGTCATGCGTTCCAGACAAAAATTGACGGATTTCCCATGACGCCCAGCACCGGCGCGCACGCGCATGCCAGCACAGCAGCCCGATGGAAGCAGGGATGGTTCGGCAATGTCCGCGCCGACGTGCTGGCGGGCATCGTCGTCGCGCTGGCGCTGATCCCCGAGGCGATCGGCTTTTCGATCATCGCGGGCGTCGATCCGCGCGTGGGCCTTTACGCATCGGTCGCGATCGCGATGGTGATCGCGTTCACCGGCGGGCGCCCCGGCATGATCTCCGCCGCGACCGCTGCGGTGGCGGTGGTGGTGGTGCCGCTGGTGCGCGATCATGGCGTGGAGTACCTGTTCGCCGCCACCATCCTGATGGGCATCTTCCAGGGCATTGCCGCGCTGCTGAAGCTCAACCTGCTGATGCAGTTCGTATCCCGCAGCGTCATCACCGGCTTCGTCAATGCGCTCGCGATCCTGATCTTCATGGCGCAGTTGCCCCAGCTCGACCCGACCAATGAAGGCGTGAACTGGATCACCTACGCGATGGTCGCGGGCGGCCTCGCGATGATCTATCTCGTTCCCAAGCTCACCACCGCGATCCCCAGTCCGCTGGTTGCGATCATCGTGCTGACCTGCCTGTCGCTGTGGCTCGGCTCGCCGGTCAACACCGTGTCCGACATGGGCGAGCTGCCCCAGGGCCTGCCCTTCTTCATGCTGCCCGACGTTCCGCTGACTTGGGAAACCTTCGTCATCATCGCGCCCTACTCGCTCACCATGGCGGCGGTCGGCCTGCTCGAAAGCCTGCTCACCGCGCAGATCGTCGACGATATGACGCACACTGGCAGCGACAAGCAGCGCGAATGCGGCGGACAGGGCGTGGCCAACATCGTCGCAGCGCTGTTCGGCGGCATGGGCGGCTGCGCGATGATCGGCCAGTCGGTCATCAACGTGACATCCGGGGGGCGTGGGCGCCTTTCCACCTTCACCGCGGGCCTCGCGCTCCTCATCATGCTCGTCCTGCTCGGCGGGATCGTCGGCCAGGTGCCGATGCCCGCGCTGGTCGCGATCATGATCATGGTCTCTATCGGCACGTTCAGCTGGAACTCGATCCCCAACCTGCGCGTGCACCCGTGGCAGAGCTCGATGGTGATGTTCGTCACCGTCGCGGTGGTGGTGTTCACCCACAACCTCGCGATCGGCGTTCTGGTGGGCGTGCTGCTGTCGGGCATCTTCTTCGTCCAGAAAGTGATGCACATGTTCGAGGTGGAGCGCACCCGCACGGTGACCGAGGAAGGCGAGACCGCCACCTACACAGCGCATGGCGAGATCTTCTTCGGCAGCGTCGCCCGGTTCGAGGCGGCGCTGGGCCCCGAAAGCCTCCAGCCCGACCCGGCGGACCACGTGATCATCGACGTGACCCGTGCGCACTTCTGGGACATCTCCGCGATCGGCGCGCTCGACAAGGTGGTCGAGCGGATGCGGATGCATGGCCGCAGCGTGCAGGTCGTCGGCCTCAACGAGGCGAGCGCGGACCTCGTCGACCGCCACGGCGCGACCGACCGCACGGGCGTGGAGATCGGCCTCGCGC
Source organism: Citromicrobium bathyomarinum (assembly GCA_001306305.2). Classification (NCBI taxonomy): domain Bacteria; kingdom Pseudomonadati; phylum Pseudomonadota; class Alphaproteobacteria; order Sphingomonadales; family Sphingomonadaceae; genus Citromicrobium; species Citromicrobium bathyomarinum. Next base: position 1,335,332 of record CP155577.1, on the reverse strand, counting down.
CGCATCCGTAGGGCGCTGGATCAGCCGGTCGGCTAGTCCCTGTCGCCGTACAGCCGGTACGCCACGTAGGAGAGCATCGCGAGGCAGGCGCAACTGGCGAGGATCGCCAGCGAGGTGCCTGCCCAGCCGAACGCGTCGAACAGCGATGTTCCGGCGATGCTACCGATGCTGCCGCCGATGAACATCATCACGATGTAGATCGTGGTCAGCCGGGTACGCAGCGCAGGCTCCTGCGAAAGAAACGTCATCCGGCTGGTCACATCGATCGCCGGTCCCACGATATTGCCGATCAGGATCGGGATCATCAGCAACCACAGGCTCCCCCCGAAGGGCCACAGCAGCGAAATGCCCAGCATCTGCACGATGGCGAAGCGCACGCGTGCCTTGCGCGGCCCGATCCGGTCTGCCAGCCGGCCCCAATAGGGGGTGGAGAACACACTGATCGCCGCGAACCCGGCAAGGTAGCCGACCACATCGGTGCCGTAGCCCATCTCGGGCCCCGTCAGGTGCAGCGCCAGCCCCAGCCACAGCGCGATAAACTGGCCGAAGCCGATCCCCTGGATCGCCCCTGACAGCAGTATCTCGCGCCGCTCGCGCGCCAGTGCGAGAAGCGAGGCGATCAGGCCGAGATAGGGCAGTCGGCTGGCGTCCTTGTCGCGCACGCCCTTTTCCATGATCGTGGGCAGCGCGAGCGTGATCGCGATCATCAGGCCGCTCGCGATCCAGTAGACCGCGCGCCATCCCCAGTACTCGGCGACCACGCCTGCCCCGACCCGCGCGACCAGGATGCCGAAGATCACGCCCGCGGTCAGGATCGCGGTGACATGGCCCAGCCGCTCGGGCGCGACGCGCTTGGATGCGTAGGCGGGCAGCAGGTACGGCGCGATGGTGAAGAAGCCGAGCAGGGTCGACCCGGCGGTAAAGGTGACGAAGCTCTGCGCCAGCGTCATTCCGATCAGCCCGACGCACTGGCCGATGGTGAACAGGATCGTCAGCGTGCGGTTGGAGAATCGGTCGCCCAGCGGCAGCAGCAGCAGGATGCCCAGCGCCAGTGCCAGCTGGTTGAGCGCGGGCACCAGCCCGATCTCGGCATGCCCGACCCCGAAATGATCCGCCACATCGCCGATGATCGGGTGGATGTAATAGGCATTGGCAGTCACCACCGCCGCCGCAACGGCGAGCCAGTATTCCTGCGCGGTGGTGAGGCGGGTGGGTTCGTTCATGCGCGCTCGCCTTCGGGGCCGCGTTGGCGCTGGTCAAGAGCCGTGGCTGGGGAGACCCATGAACGGGGGCGGTCCCCCGAGATTTACAAATCGTTGCTATAATAGGCTTGTCACGAGAATTATCCAGATGGATGCCACCTCCCTACAGCGCCCGAAGCGTTTCAAGGATCGAGTACCGGTCAACATCTGGCTGCGCTTTGCCGGGCCGCTTCAGGAACTCTACGATCGGGAATATTCCGAAGCGCGCGTCGCAGAAGCGCGGATCGCGATCTTCGTCGGGCTTGCGCTGTATAATGTGTACAATTTCACGAGCCTGACGCTCCTGACAGATTATGTGGTCTTGTCGATCATCTTGCGGGTCGGCGTCATCACTCCCGTAGCCCTTGCGCTGGCCTGGGCGATCGGAGGTTCGAGCCCGCAGGTTGCCGAAAGGCTTATCAGTGCGAGCGTTTTCGGCGCCTTCCTGGTTCCGGCATTCCTGCTGTGGATCACGCGCGACCCGCTGGGCATTTTCACCTTCGGCGAAATGGTCCTGGTCGTCATCTATGCGAACATGCTGCTGGCGCTTCGTTTTCCTCACGCCGTGCTGTTCACAGCCGGCGCAATGGCGATCAGTCTGCTGATTCTCGCGACCAGGAGTGGTTTGGAACCCTCGCTCGCGGTGGCCTTGGCAATTCAGATGGTAACCGCCTGCGCCTTCAGCCTTTTCGCCAATTACAGGCACGAGAGGCGCCGCTGCGCCGACTTCATGACGGCTCTGCTGGCAACGCAAGAGGCGAGCGACGCCAAGGCCGTAAGCAAGACGTATCTGCGTCTGTCGCTAACAGATGCGCTCACCCGGCTGCCCAACCGTCGTCTGCTGACAGAACGGCTCGAGCGGTGGCTGGCATCGCGGCGACCGGTCGCGCTGATGATGATCGATATCGACCATTTCAAACCCTATAACGACACACTCGGCCATACGGCAGGCGACGACTGTCTACAAATGGTGGCCAATAGGTTCTCGCAGATCGCCGCGCAGACCAAAGGGGTTTTGTGCGCCAGGTACGGCGGGGAGGAATTTACCTTCGCATTGCGCGATTCCGACCAGAAGCGGTTAGTCTCTGTCGCGCGGACAATTTCGCAGGCGATCGAAGACCTCGCGATCCCGCACCCGGGCCGCCCCGATGGCACCGCAATCATCACGGTCAGCGTGGGCGTGGCGCAGTGCAGGAACGGTGAGACATGCGCATTCAAGGATCTGGTGAATGCCGCAGATCGCGCGCTCTATGCCGCAAAGACGAAGGGCCGCAATCGCGTTGCGATGTATGAAGGCGACCTTCTGGGCCCGAACAGCCCTTCGCCAAGCATTCTCGACCGATCGGACATTCGCGCAACCCGCTAGGGCCTGCACGTCGAACCGTCCCAGCGGACGGCGCGGGCGACCAAGGCCTTGCCCTCCGGCCCGGGGGATACCGCTCTAAAGGATATACTTGCTCAGGTCCGTATCGCGCGCGAGGTCGTCGAGCCGTTCGTGCACGTAGGCAGCATCGATGGTGACGGTCTCGCCCTCATGCTCTTCCGCCTCGAAGCTGATGTCTTCCACCAGCCGCTCCATCACCGTCTGCAGACGCCGCGCGCCGATATTCTCGACCGCCTCGTTCACCTGCGCGGCGATCTTGGCGACCTCGCGCACCGCCTCGTCCGTGATGTCGAGCGTGACCTTCTCGGTCCCGATCAGCGCGGTGTATTGCTGGACGAGGTTGGCGCGGGTTTCGCTGAGTATCCGCACGAAATCTTCCTCGGTCAGCGCGCGCAGCTCGACCCGGATCGGCAGGCGGCCCTGTAGTTCGGGCAGCATGTCGCTGGGCTTGGAGACGTGGAACGCTCCGCTCGCAATGAACAGCACGTGGTCGGTCTTCATCGGACCGTGCTTGGTCGCAACGGTAGTGCCTTCGATCAGCGGCAACAGATCGCGCTGAACGCCTTCGCGTGACACCGACCCACCGCGCACATCGGACACCGCGATCTTGTCGATCTCGTCGAGGAAGACGATCCCGTTGGTCTCCGCGTTCTGAAGCGCGACGCGGGCGACATCGTCCTGGTCCATGCGCTTTTCGGCTTCTTCGTCGACCAGCCGGTCCCACGCCTCGGGCACACGCAGCTTGCGCCGGCTGGTGGGCTTCTTGCCCATCGCCTTGCCGAACATGTCGGAGAGGTCGATCATGCCGACATTGCCGCCCATGCCGGGGATATCCATCGTGGTCGCAGGCTGGTCCTGAACCTCGATCTCGACCTCGACGTCGTTCATCGCGTTCTGCGTGATCCGTTCGCGGAAGCTCTGCCGCGTCGCTTCGGAGGCATTGTCGCCCACCAGCGCGTCGAGCAAACGCTCCATCGCCGCTTCGCTGGCGGATTCGCGCACCGCCTCGCGGCGGCGGTCCTTCTCCAGCCGGATCGCCTCTTCAACCAGATCGCGCGCGATCTGTTCGACGTCGCGGCCGACATAGCCGACTTCGGTGAACTTGGTCGCTTCCACCTTCACGAAGGGCGCTTCGGCCAGCCGCGCGAGGCGGCGGCTGATTTCGGTCTTCCCGCAGCCGGTCGGGCCGATCATCAGGATGTTCTTGGGCGTCACCTCGTCGCGCAGGTCCGGCCCCAGCCTTTGCCTGCGCCAGCGATTGCGCAGCGCCACGGCAACCGCGCGCTTGGCATCCTTCTGGCCGATGATGTGTTCGTCGAGAGCGGCGACAATCGCCTTGGGGGTGAGGGTATCAGCCATTTCTATCCGTGATTTCGAGAGGGGTGCGCTCAAACGGTTTCGAGCGTGACCTGGTCGTTGGTGAAGACGCAGACTTCTGCGGCCACGGCCATCGCGCGGCGGGCGATCTTTTCGGGATCGGTCTCGTAGTCGGAGAGAGCGCGCGCGGCGGCGAGTGCGTAGTTGCCGCCAGAGCCGATCGCGGCGATGCCGCCTTCGGGCTCCAGCACGTCGCCATTGCCGGTCAGCACCAGCATCGTGTCCTTGTCGGCCACGATCATCAGCGCTTCGAGATTGCGCAGGTACTTGTCGGTCCGCCAGTCCTTCGCCAGTTCGACCGCCGCGCGCATCAGCTGCCCGGAATACTGGTCGAGCTTGCGCTCCAGCCGTTCGAACAGCGTGAAAGCATCGGCGGTGGCGCCTGCGAAACCGGCGACCACCTTGCCATCCCCGATCCGGCGAACCTTCTTCGCATTGGGCTTCATCACCGTGTTGCCCATGGAGACCTGACCATCTCCGGCGAGCACGGTCTTATCCCCGCGCTTGACGCCGATGATGGTGGTGCCGTGCCACTGTTGGAGGCCGTGGCTGGCCGCGGAATTGCTCATGAGGCGCGATATGGGGCGCACCCGCACGCTATCAAGCGCTGCGGGCACACAATCGCTCCACCCGGTGGAACGTCAGCCGCCAGGGCCGCGCCCGCCCCCGGCTGGGCCGGCACCCGGTGCGCCGACCGTGCCGATATTGCCGAACAGGTCTTCGAAGAAGGTCCGCTCGCGGCCCAGCGTCGGGGTCTCGTCGCCATCGGGGCTCAGATAGACCACCTGGTCGATTCCCGACCGATCGGCGGCAACCACCTTGCCGTCGCTGTCGAACCGCACGGCGAGCACCGAATGGGTCTGGATCTTGGGCCGCACGAAGGGCTTGCGACCGGTGACGCTGGAAACATAGTACCAGGTTTCGGGGCCGAACTGGCTGGTGAATGTCGGCCGACCCAGCGTGCTCTGGACCGATTGTTCGTTGTCGATGCCGGGCTGGATCAGCCCGGTCATCCGCTCGTCCTCGATATAGCCGCGCGCTTCGCGGATCGACGTGCATCCGCCCGCCGTCACCGCAAGCCCGATCAGCATTACCGGTGCGATTGCCCTCACGATCCGCATAGTACTCGCAATCCTCTTCGCAAAATCCGCGCGCCCTTTCGTGAGCGGGAACACGCGCTATATCGGGGCGGAGCCTTACGGCCTCGCCCCCGAACGTGCAATGGCAGCCGCAAGGACGTTGCACGAGCCAGTTATCTCCCGGTGTGGCGATGCCGATTGAATTGGTGCTGAATGAAGGATTCCAATGTCGTTCCTGTCCCGCCTCTTTGCCCGTGAGCCCGACCCTCGCGAGGCGTGGCGCCCGCTGTGGCACACGCTGGTCGGCACCGCCCGCGAAGAACACTGGTATGCGGATCGCGGCGCGGCGGACACGCTGGACGGGCGCTTCGACATGATCTCGATGCTCACCGCGCTGTTCATGCTGCGGCTGGAGAGTGAGCAGAATGCCGAGGCGCAAGGCGTTTCCGCTGCCGCCTGGCTGACCGAATTGTTCGTCGAGGACATGGAAGGCCAGATGCGCGAGGCGGGAATCGGCGATCCCACCGTGGGCAAGATGATGGGACGGATGATGGCCACCCTTGGAGGGCGCGCAGGCGCCCTGCGCGACGCGCTCGCGCAGGGCGACGATGCCGCGCTGGCCGCGTTGGTCGTACGCAACATGCACCTGTCGGACGAAGAGCATGGGCCGGCACGTATGGCGGAAGGTCTGCGCGCCCTGCATGCGCGGCTCGCGCAGACCGATTTCGCCATGCTGCAACAGGGTGAGATCGCGGCATGACTGATGTGGCACCCCCTGAATTCTCGCGCCCGATCGCCCTGCGTCAGATCACCGGACAGCCGCTGGTGCTGGAAGCGAACGAGCAGGAGCGCACCGGCCTAGCGCGACGTCTGGCGATCACCTCGGTCGACCGGCTGGTCGCACGGGTCGCGCTCGATCGCCAAGGGGAGCGGGTCGGCGTTACCGGCACGCTGAAGGCGGACATCACCCAGTCCTGCGCGGTCTCTGGCGAGGATTTCCCGGTCCATATCGCAGAGGACATCGCGCTGCGTTTTGTGCCCGAGGGATCCATCCACCCTTCCTTGCAGGAAGACGAGGAGATCGAGATCGAGCTGGAGGCCGAAGATCTCGACGAGATCGAGTATGCAGGTGAAAAGTTCGATCTCGGCGAAGCCATCGCACAGTCGCTGGCGTTGGCGATCGACCCTTATGCAGAAGGACCGAATGCCGAAGAGGCGCGCAAGAAGGCTGGGATCGAGCTGGACGATGCGCCGCGCGGGCCGCTGGCCGAAGCGCTCAAGGGGCTCGGTTCGGAGTAATCGCCACGGGGCTTCGTCCCATCTGTCACGAATGCCCCCCTGCAAGCTCAAGATCGCGATCTCAAGGTCTCCAGAGCGCCTCGGATTGCCAACCCGATCCGCAGATCTGCCCTGATTGTTCCTCAAGAAGATCAGATACATCACCCTGACCACTTCAAGTCCACAAGAAATCTGCTAGCATCGTCGTGCAAAGGGGAAAGGCTTGCCGATCATGGCCATGTATCTCGCGGCGCGATGGATGCGCCCGGGGGCATCCACGCCTGACACGGACACCTTCCTTCAAGCTGCGATCGGCTCCAGGCCGTCGGAACTAGTGGAGGTCGTATCTCGGAGACTGACACCATATCGCCCCTGCTCTGGTTCGCGCTGGGGTTCGTTTTTTCGACGATCGTCTGTGTAATTTTTCTGCTGGTGGAACGCAGCAGGATGCATACGCGGCTGGCACAGGCGGAGCGTGATCGCGCCTGCCTGGCTCTGGCCGAAAACGTTGGTTCGGTCGCCACTTGGATGGTCGATTTGCGGACCAGAACGGTTTTCTGGTCGGATCGCGTTTTTGCGGTCCACGGTCGCGACAAGGCTGCCGGCACACCTCCGCTCGACGCAGCACTCGACTATTATCATCCCGACGACCGGGAGCGGGTCAGAAAGACCTTCGACAAGGCGGCCGTTTCCGGCGGTCCGTTCTACGTAGATGCGCGGATTATCGACGAGCAGGGTGTCGAAAGACACATCATGTGCCGCGGCATTTGCAACCTCGGCGCAGACGGCAAACCCACCGAGTTGTTCGGCGTCCTGTTCGAAGCTCCCGAAGCACGCTCTTTCGGCACCTTCGGCAATGAGGACCTGAATACGCTCGCGCTCGAAGAGGATTACCCCGCCGACGCCTGATCCGAGGCACCGCGCGCCCTCGCGTCACATCGCGGAGAACGCTTCGAGATCGTGGATCCGGCCCGAGACGACCAGTTCGTCACCCGGGAAGATGAGGGTATCGGGCACGGCGTGGATGAAATCCTCCCCCTCGCGCTTCACCCCCACCACCGTCACATCGTATTTCTTGCGGCACTGGCTGGTGACCAGCGGCAGGCCCAGCAGCGGTTCGGGCGCGACCAGCCGCGCAATCGCGAATTCGTCGCCAAAGGAAATGAAGTCCAGCAGCCGCTCGTTGATCAGGTGAGCGACGCGTTCGCCCATCCGCTGCTCGGGGAAGACCACATGCGTCGCCCCGGTCCGCTCCAGAATGCGCGCGTGCTTCTCATTCGTCGCCTTGGCCCAGATATTGGTCAGGCCGAGGTCCGCGAGCGCCAGCACGGTCAGCACGCTCGCCTCGATATCGGTGCCGATGGCGACCACGGCGGCATCGAAATCCTTTGCGCCCAGCCGCTCCAGCGTGGTCGTCTCGGTTGCATCCGCCTCGACCACCTTGGTCAGGTCGCCGGCGAAATGCTGGACCAGCGCCGGGTCGGTATCGACCGCCAGCACCTCGTGCCCCATCCGCTCCAGCGTGCGCGACACTGCGCCTCCAAACCGGCCGAGACCGATGACCATGATGGGCTTGCGTATGTTAGCCGACAATCGGGTTCTCCTGCGGATAGCGGAAAGGCAGTTCGCGCCCGCCCAGCGCAAGCGCGGTGGCCACGGTGATGGTTCCCACCCGGCCGACGAACATCAGCACGATCAGAGCGAACAGGCCGCCCGGCGGCAGCGCGGCGGTGATCCCGGTCGACAGGCCGACGGTGGAGAAGGCGGAGATGCATTCGAACAGGATATCGTCCAGCGGCAGGCTGCTGATCGAGGCGATGTAGGTCGTCGCGACGAAGATCAGCGTTGCGGACAGCACCGTCACCGCCAGCGCCTGTCGCTCTATCTCGCGCCCGAAGCGGCGCTGGAACAGCCCCGCGTCCTGCCGCCCGAGGATCTCCGACAGCACGATCGCGAACAGCACGAAGAAGGTCGTCACCTTGATCCCCCCGGCGGTTCCGGCACTGCCGCCGCCGACGAACATCAGGAAGAAATTGGTCATCAGCGTCTCGTCGTGGAAGGCGCCGACATTCAGGCTGTTGAACCCGGCGGTGCGCGGCATCACCGAATGGAACGCGGCGTTGAGGATCTTCGCGCCCCACCCCATTGGCCCCAGCGTATCGGGATTGTCCCATTCCATCGCGAGGATCGCGAGGAAGCCCAGCACCAGCAGCGCGGCGGTGCCGCCGACGGTGATCTTGGTATGAAGCGACCAGCGCCGCCACACGATGCCATTGGTCCGCAGGTCCTGCATCACCGGGAAGCCCAGTGCGGTAATGATGATCGACACCATGATCGGCCCGAGGAACAGCGGATCGTTCTGGAAGCCCATCAGGCTGTCCGAGTAGCTGGAAAAGCCCGCATTGTTGAACGCGCTGACCGAGTGGAACACGCCATGCCACAGCGCGAGGCCGGGCGCTTCGCCATAGCTGGCGATCAGGCGCGCGGTGAGGATGATCGCCACGATCCCCTCCACAGCAACGGTGATGAAGAGGATCAGCCTGAGCGCGGTGAGCGCATCATGCGTCTCCAGCCGGCTGCGTTCCACCTGCGTCGCCATCCGGTCGCGCAGGCCGAAGCCGCGCCCGGCCATCAGGCCCAGCAGCGTGGCCGAGGTCATGATCCCGAACCCGCCGATCTGGAACAGCAGCAGGATCACCCCCTGCCCGAAGCCGGACCAGTAGGTCGGCGTATCGACCACGATCAGGCCGGTCACCGCGACGGCGGAGGTGGAAGTAAACAGCGCGGTCAGCAGCGGCGCGCGCACCCCTTCCACGGTCGCGAAGGGCAAGCTGAGCAGCACGGTGCCGATCGCAATCGCCGCCAGAAACAGCACGGGAATCAGACGAATCGGGTCGCGCAGCGCTTTCACGCTGCGCCAATGCGCCCAAGCCGCTCCGGAATAAAGCACCTTTGCGAGCCGCCCCCGATCGCGGTTCAGCCCTGCTTTGCCCCGCGCACATTCTCCACGATCATCAGCACGAGCCCGGCGAAGACCAGCCCGAACCCGGCAAGGTGGATCCAGCGGAATGCCTCGTCCAGCAGCAGGTAGGACAGCGTCAGCGCACTCAGCGGCATGATCGCCATCGCGCCCGCGGTCAGCGCTCCGGGTGCCTTGCGCACGCCATTATACCAGATCACCGGGGCCAGCCCCCCAGTCGCCGCACCCCAGAAGGCGAGCGCGCCGAGGCCGAACCCGGTGGCCTCGCTGAAATCGAACGGGCGGCTGTCGAACATCAGCGCCAGCACCACGAACAGGATCGCCGCCATGATCGACGCGGCGAGCGTGGTTTCGAGCGAGCTGATCCCGTCGGAAAGCTTGCGCGAGAGCAGCGTATAGGCCGCCTCCATGCAGATAGCCGCGCCAACCAGCGCCGCGCCGAGCAGCAGGGCATCGCCGCCCTGCCCGTCTCCGCTGCCGCGAAACAGGTTGATCACCGCAATCCCGCCGACGCCCAGCGCCAGCGCACCCGCCTTGCGCCAGTTCATCGCCGCGCCGAAGAACACCACCGCGCCGATCGCGGTGACCGCTGGCGTGGCGCTCATGATGGTCGATCCGATCACCCCCGTGGTCAGCCGCATCCCGTAGAGCATGGTCGCGGTGAAGCCGACCATGCCGAAGGCGGAGATCGCCGCAATCACGCCCCAGTCCGACCGCTGAACCTTCGCGAAGCGATCGGTCGCAAACCAGACGAAGGGGGCGAGCACGATGCTGGCAATCGCCATCCTGAGGCACGAGGCGGTGAAGATCGAGAAATGCTCGCCAACGATCTTGCTCAACGGAGTGGCCGTGCCGAACAGCGCCATGCCGCACAGCAGCTGGGCGATGGTCGTGGGCGAAGAGGATGTGTTTTGGTTGGCCATGGTCGATAGGGAATCGACCATCGAGGCGCGCTGGAGTTCCGGGCCGGTGGCAAGCGCCATGCCTTTGCGGCTCACACGGCAACCGATCTTTCGATCCCGATCCTCTCCAGGAAAGACGGATCGTGGCTGACCACCAGCAGCGCGCCGTCGAATTGTTGCAAGGCGTCCTCCAGCACTTCGAGCGACTCGATGTCGAGGTGGTTGGTCGGTTCGTCGAGGATCAGCAGCCACGGCGGCGTCTCCCCGGCCAGCGTCACCGCCAGTCCCGCGCGCAGCCGCTCGCCACCCGATAGCGTGCGCACGATGCGATGCGCATCGCGATTGCGGAAGGCGAAGCAGGCGCATTGCGCATGGGCGCTCTCGGCATCGAGCTCAGGATGGCGGGCGCACAGGTTGTCGAGGATGCTCAACTGCGGGTCGAGCAGCGCGAGGTGCTGGTCGAGCATTGCGATCCGCCTCTCCACCCGATGCACATCGCCCGCGACCGGATCGAGCTGCCCCGCCGCGATGCGCAGCAGCGTCGTCTTGCCCGCCCCGTTGGCACCGCTCAGCGCAACCCGCTCCGGCCCGTCGATCCGCAGCGACCACGGCCCCAGCCGCCGGTGGCCGAGTGCTACCTCGACCCCGTCCAGCGCGAGCACTCTCGCCCCTGACGGCATCCCGCTTTCGGGCATCTCGATCCGCAGCGGGGTGACGATCTCGACTCTGGCGCGCGCTTCCTCGGTGCGCTTGGCAGCCTCCGCGATCTGCCGGTCGCTGGTCGACTGTTCGCGCCCGCCGGTGTTCTCCGCCCGCTCGGCCCGGGCGTCGAGCACGATCTTCGGCTCAGCCCCCTTCGCGGCCACCGCCCGCCCCACCCGGTCGCGGCGCGCCTTGGCCTCACGCCGGTCCTGCGCAGACCGCCGCGCCGATCGCAGCGCCGCATCGGCGCGCGCGCTTTCTTGGGCAAACCGCTCGCGCTCCGCATCGCGTGCGGCAGCGAAGGCCGACCATCCGCCGCCGAAGCTGGTCACGCCGACGGGTGTCAGCTCCACGATCCGATCCATGGTTTCGAGCAGCTGGCGGTCATGGCTGGCGACCAGCATGCCGCCGCGCCAATCCTCCACCAGCGCCGCTATCGCCGCGCGTCCGGCGGTATCGAGATTGTTGGTCGGCTCATCCAGCAGCAAAAGGTCCGGCGCCTCCAGCTGCAGGCGGGCAATCCCGATCCGGGTCCGCTCCCCGCCGGAGAGCGTGGCTATTCTCCGGTCGAGCGGGATTTCGGGCAGGCCGACAGCTGACAGAGCGGCACCGATCCGTTCTTCGAGCGACCAGTCGGCCTGCGCGAAATCATCTTCCGTCCCCTCCCCCGCCAGCACGCTGGCAAGCGTGGCCAGCCGATCCTCCACGCCGAGCGCGCGCGCAATCGTGTCTCCGGGCGGTAGATCCTGATGCAGCACGCCGAGGGTGCCGGACATGGTGACGGTGCCCGCCGCAGGCTTCGCCGCCCCGGCGATCATCGCGAGCAGGGTCGATTTGCCCGAGCCGTTGCGACCGACCAGACCGACACGCTCCGCGCCGATCGAGAGGGTCAGATCATGGAGGAGCGGGCGGCCGTCAGGCGTGCGTGCGGAGACGGAATCGAGCGTGAGAAAGGAAGACATGGGGCACCGTGGCAGGGGTCGAAACAAGGCGGCTGGCGTTGTTCGTCCTGATGTTCACGATGGAGTTCCTTCTCTGGTTCGACCTAGAATCTATGCGCAGGGCGAGGCCGACGCAAGCAGCGCGCTTCTGTGGCCTGATTGCGCTGTCCTACACGGCCTGCGCACGGCATGATCGGTACGTTCTTTGAGATCGTCGATCGCCTGCGGGAAACGCCCTTTGGGAAGGGAGAGTTTTTCCTCCCCTGGACTGTGTGTCAGGTGTGTCAGAAACCCAACGGAAACCGCGATCAGAACGGAGCCGGCGGGCCGTAGAACATGTCGACCTCGATGATTCGGACCACGTCCCTCGGCCAGGTCATTGTGACGTCGAGCGTCCAGATCGGCGCGTTGTGGCCGTTGGGCACGATGGTCAGCCGATAGGTCGGGAACACCGCGCCCTCGCGCGATGTGCGTTCGATCTGCCAGACATGCTCGAGGTCCAGCGCCAGGAAGGCGTCGCGCGGGCCGATGCCGTTCTGGTCGTAGGATGCAGGCGCGCCGCTGGAGAGGTGGAAGAAGGCCTTGCCACCATCTCTCAGCTTCGCCTGCTCGGCGCGCAGGGCATCGAGCATGCGGATCGCCTCCGCCGCGTCGAGAGAGCGCAGGTGCTGTGCAGGCGGCTCAGCCTGTGGCTGCGCCTGCGCGCACAGCATGCCGGGCGCACAAAGCGACCCGGCGAGCGCTGCGATGGTTGCAAAGCGAAGGGGGCGAATGGGCATCTTGCCACATTGCCCCCGCGCCACTTTCTGCACAGTGAACCCGGCCCCTACGGCCTGGAACGCCACCTAGAACGGAATGTCGTCTTCCAGATCGTCGTAATTGGCACCGCCGCCCGAGCCGCCACCGCCCTGGTTCCAGCCGCCGCCCCCATCGCTGGAGCCGCCGCCGCCGCCCGAACCACCGCCGTAGCCGCCACCCGAGCCGCCGCCACGCTGGCCGCCGCCGCCGTAGCCGCCGCCGCCACTGCCACCCTGGGGGCCGTCGAGCATGGTCAGCGTGCCGTCGAAGCCGCGCAGCACGACTTCGGTGCTATAGCGGTCCTGCCCGTTCTGGTCCTGCCACTTGCGGGTCTGCAGCTTGCCCTCGATGTAGACCTTGCTGCCCTTCTTGAGGAACCGCTCGACCACGTTGACGAGGCCTTCGGAGAAGATCGCGACGGTGTGCCACTCGGTCCGCTCCTGCCGTTCGCCGGTGTTGCGGTCCTTCCACGTCTCGCTGGTCGCGATGCGCAGGTTGGCGACCTTGCCGCCGTTCTGGAAGCTGCGGATTTCGGGGTCCGCACCCAGATTGCCGATCAGCATGACCTTGTTGAGGCTGCCCGCCATGATTCGTATCCCTTCGTGTCTGTTGCGATGGGCCTAACTGACGGTGCGAGTCGCATCCAGAGCCGCTTGCGACTTTCCACCGAAGCGGACGCGGTTGGCGCTACAACCCCAGCGCCACCGCGCTCCAGTAGGTGATGCCCGCGAAGATATAGGCCAGCGCAAACAGGTAGCCGACCATGAACGCGGGCCATTTCCACCCATTGGTCTCGCGCCGGGTGACCGCGATGGTCGACAGGCACTGCGGTGCGAACACGAACCACGCGAGGAAGGCGAGCGCGGTCGGCAGGCTCCAGCGGGTGGAGAGCGTGCTGGCGAGGCCTTCGGCCTCGGCCTCCTCGTCGCTCGCATCAATCGCGTAGGTCGTTGCGAGGGCGGACACGGCAACCTCGCGCGCGGCCATCGCGGGGACCAGCGCCAGGCTGATCTCCCGGTTGAAGCCGATCGGTTCGAGCACGACGTTGAGCCCGTCCGCGATCTGCCCTGCGATCGAGACGTCGACCTGACTCTCGCCCGGCTCGGCCTGCGGGAAGCTGAGCAGGACCCACAGGATCACCGTGGCGGAGAAGATGATCGTACCCGCACGGCGCAGGAAGACCCATGCACGCTGCCACAGGCCGATCGCGATATCTGCGACGCTGGGCAGCTGGTAGCGCGGCAGTTCCATGATGAAACCGGTCGCCTCACCCTTGGTAAGCGTACCGCGCAGCACCAGCGCGACGACCAGCGCCGCGACAATCCCTGCGAGATAGAGGCAGAACATCACCAGCCCCTGCAATCCGATGCCCATCCCGACATCGCGCGCCGGAATGAAGGCGGCGATCAGAACGCCATAGACCGGCAGCCTCGCCGAACAGGTCATCAGGGGGGCGATCAGGATCGTGGTCAGCCGGTCCTTGGGATCGGCGATTGAGCGGGTCGCCATGATCCCGGGGATGGCGCAGGCGAAGCTGGACAGCAGCGGGATGAAGCTGCGGCCAGACAGGCCCACGCCCGCCATCAGGCGGTCCATCAGGAAGGCGGCGCGGGCCATGTAGCCGGTCGCCTCCATGATCAGGATGAACAGGAACAGGATGATGATCTGTGGCAGGAACACGATGACCGAGCCGACGCCCGCGATTACCCCCTCGGTCAGGAAATCGCGCAGGATGCTCGCCGGCATCTCGGCCTTGACCCACTCGCCCAGCGCACCGGCCCCCGCATCGAGCGCATCGGACAGCGGCGCGGCCCAGGCAAACACGGCCTGGAAGATGACGAACAGCAGCACCAGCAGGATCAGCGGGCCGATCCATGGGTTGAGGAGCACGTTGTCGAGCCGGTCGCCGATCCGGCGCGCCCTGGAGGTCTGGAACACGCTCGCCTTGGCAATCGTGCGTGCTTCCAGCCGGCGCTCGGTCGAGTCCATCTTCGGGCGATCCGCGAGCGTGCCCACGGCGCCGCGCGCCTCGGCGATCGCAGCCTTCAGTTCCTCGATCCCGCGACGCCGCACCGCGACGGTTTCGACCACCGGCACGCCCAGCGCCTGCGACAGCACGGTGGCGTCGAGCTTAAGCCCGTCACGCTCCGCCATGTCGACCATATTGAGCGCGACAATCGTAGGCTTGCCCAGCGCCAGCACTTCCTGCGCGAACACGAGGTGCTGCTCCAGATTGCCCGCGTCGAGCACCAGAACCAGAATATCGGGCTCCGCCTCGCCGGGAAACTCGCCCTGCACCACCTTGCGGGTGACGTCTTCGTCAGGGCTGGAGGCGTCGAAGGCATAGGCCCCGGGAAGGTCGATCGCTTCCATCTGCGTGCCGTCGGGCAGCGTCAGCATCCCCGCGACGCGCTCCACGGTCACGCCGGGGTAATTGGCGATCTTCTGCCGCGCACCGGTCAGCTTGTTGAATAGCGCGCTCTTGCCGGCATTGGGGTTGCCGAGCAGCGCGACCCGGATCGTATCGCTCATGATTCTATCTCAGGCTTGTTCGAGCGAAATGGCAGCGGCCTGGACCTTGCGCAGCGCAATGGTCATTCGGCCGATCGAGACCGCAATCGGATCGCGCCCGCCGAACACGCCGTGGTGCGCCATCGACACCTCGACCCCGGGCTCGAAACCCAGCGCGCGCATCCGCTTGCCATCGGCGGGCGGCAGAGCGTCCCAATCTATCGAAGCGATACGGGCGCGGTGACCAGGTTGCAGGCTTTCGAGCGTCATGCGGGCGCTTCTGACAAAGCGCACCGCGTAATGCAACTGATTATCAATACCGCGCCAGGTCTATCTTGCGGGATAGCGCAAACGTCCCAGCAGCCGCACGGGGCTGAACCGCTCGCGCTCGCTGCCACCGGCCCCGCCCAGCAATTGCGCCTTGGTCTTTTCGAACTGCATGACGTTCTCGATCCTGCGGTCGAGAAAGGCGCGGGTCTCGGCCTTGTCGTCGCTTTCGTCGTCGAGCCACACCAGCAGGGTCGCGCTGTAGAGCGAAGCGAGGATCGTGCGCTTGGTGTAGTGGTTGTAATCGGTCGCGGTATCGCCCGCGAGGCGCCACATCAGGTCCGCACTCCGCCAAGCACCACGCATCGACGCGACGACATTCTGCGGCATGGAGCCGATCGACAGCGCCCGGCGCATCGCCTCTTCCTGCCCGGCCACCGCGTCGAGCCGGTAGAGCACCAGATCGCGGATCTTTTCGCGAATCTTGCGGCTTGCCAGCACCTCCTGCGGCAGATCGCGCGCCATCGCGGCATCGATCGAGTCGATCCACGCCGTCACCATCGCCATGGCGCCACCTTTAAACGCGAGCCGGGCAAGCGCCGGATCGACGCCCTCCATCTCGGCGGCGGCAAGCAGCGCGGTTTCGGTCCATCCGTCGAAGATCGCCGAGTCGGCGACCGCCGGAGCGAGCGCGAGGCGCAGTTCGTCGAGAGTGAGGTCGGCGGCGTTGTCGATCATGGCTTAAAAGCTCGGTCCATATTGCTTCTTTCCGCCCTGCTTTGCTTCGGCGTCCGCATTTGCAAACGCCTCTGCGAGCCGACGGTCGCCGATCTGCGCGACATAGTCCCGCGCGGAGCGCCCCGAATTGTCCGTCCGCTCAGGGTCCGCGCCATTGGCCAGCAGCACGCGAACGACCGGCACATCGCGGCCATGGACCGCGACGATCAAGGGTGTCTCGCCGTTCGATACCGGGTCGACATGCGCGCCTGCCTCCAGCAGTTCGGTCACACCTTCGACATGGCCGAGCCGGGTCGAGATCATCAGCGGCGTCTCGCCCTTCTTGTCCGCAAGATTGGGATCCGCGCCATAGGCCGTCAGGAAGCGGATCCACGGCGTGTCGCGACGTGCGGCAACGATATGCAGCACGGTTTCGCCCGACGAGAGATCCCGCGTGTTGATCAGCGTGCCGATGTTCGGCTTCTGCACGATCTCGTTGACCACGGCCCCGTCACGGTCGCGCACGGCTTTGAGCAGCTTGTAGCCGTCGGACTGCAGCCCGACCTGCGCCACCGCCACGCCGCTCAGCGCGACGAGCGAGAGCACCACGATCCGGGCCCAATTGCGGAAAAACGCAGGCGACACCTTAAACACTCCTGTTATTGCCCCTATCCTTGATGCAACAGACCTCGACCACCCGCCGTTAGCAGAGGCTGAACTTGATTGCCATGAGCGCACGCGTCCTTCCCTTCTCCATTTTTGCCGCGTTCGCGCTGGCGCTGTCTGCGTGTTCGCAAAGCACCCAGCCGGCCGGCCCGCCGCCGCTCGAAGGGGCAGATATCGGCGGGGACTTCACCCTGACCGGCGAAGATGGCAAACCCGTCTCGTGGGGCGATTTCGACGGGCAGTATCGCACGATCTATTTCGGCTACACCTTCTGCCCGGATGTGTGCCCGGTCGACGTCCAGCGCGCCATGGCGGGGCTCAAGCGGTTCGAGGCAAGCGATCCGGAACGTGCCGCGAAGATCCAGCCGCTGTTCGTCAGCGTCGATCCTGCGCGCGACACGCCCGAGGTGCTGACCGAGTTCACCGACGCGTTCCACCCGCGGCTGATCGGAATGACCGGCAGCAAAGAGCAGCTCGACAAGCTGACCAAGGATTACGCCGCCTATTACAGTATCGGCGAGCCGAACGAGGCGGGCGGCTATCTGGTCGACCATACCAGCATCACCTATCTGTTCGGCCCCGACGGCAAACCGATCGCGATCCTGCCGACCGATGCCGGGCCCGAAGCGGTGGCCGAGGAACTCGACAAATGGGTGCGCTGAGGGAGCGCTTCTGGGAACGGCCGCTCGCCGACCTTAACCGCGCGGAGTGGGAAGCACTGTGCGATGGATGCGGGCGCTGCTGCCTGCACAAGCTCGAAGACGAAGATACGGGTGAGATCGAGGAGACCAATGTCGCCTGCCGCCTGCTCGACTGCTCGACCGCGCGGTGTAGCGATTACCCCAACCGCAAGGCCTTCGTGCCCGACTGCCTGCAGCTGACGCCCTCGCTCGCGGGCAAGCTGCCGTGGCTGCCTGAAACCTGCGCCTATCGCCGCCGTGCCGAAGGCGAACCGCTGCCGCGCTGGCACTATCTGCTGACCGGATCGCGGGAGGACGTGCATCTCGCTGGTGCAGGCGCGGCCGGGCGGGTGATTTCGGAGACCAAGGCCGGCCCGCTCGAACATCATATCGTCGAGTGGAGCGACTGACCGTGATCGACTGGCTGCGCGAGCCGCGCGATCCGATGGTCGCGCTGGCGGGAGGCGACCTCCCGCTGATCGTGCGCCGCCATCCGCGCGCCAGACGGATGACTTTGCGGCTGGCCGATGATGGCGAGGGCGTGCAGGTCACGCTGCCGCGCTGGGGCACCACGCGCGAGGCGCTGGCCTTCGCGCAAGGCCGCGCGGACTGGCTGGACGCACAGCGGGCAAAGCGCCCGGTTCGCATCGAGCCCGCGCCGGGCGGCACGCTGACCTATCGGGGGCAGGACTTGGTGATCGACTGGCACGCCAACCGTCCGCGCAAGGTCGTGCTGGGCGAAGACGCGGTCTCGCTTGGCGGCCCGCGCGACACGCTTGCCCCCCGGCTCAAGCGCTGGATGCAGAACGAAGCGCGTGCGCTGCTCGCGCAGGACCTTGCCCTCTATGCGGCGCGCGCGGGTCTCGCCGTGCCGGATTTCGCGCTTAGCAGTGCGCGGCGGCGGTGGGGCAGCTGCTCTTCTGACGGCACGGTCCGGCTCAACTGGCGGCTGGTGCAGGCCCCCGATGATGTGCGCCGCTCGGTGGTGGCGCATGAGACTGCGCACCGCGTCCATTTCGACCATTCGCCGCGCTTCCACGCCCTGCTCGGCGAACTGTTCGAGGGCGACCTTCCGGCCGCCGAGAGCTGGCTCAAGGCCCACGGTCGCGCGCTTTTCAGCGCCTTCGGTTGATCCCGGCGACATCCCCTCTGGCGGGGCGTGCGTCCAGGCCTTATGTTGGGCCTATGCGCATCAGCCCCAAATACGACGTTGCCGGAGGCGTCGGCGACCTGTGGAACGAACTCAGGCGGCCCCAGCCCTATCGCTGGCCGATCCTGCTGGCGTCCTGCGCCTTCCCCGCGTTCTTCCTCTATTTCTTCGCGCAGGAGAGGGTCTACGCGCCCCCCGCGACGCCCGACATCGTCTACATCACCAGCTTCGCCCCGGACCGGAGCGAGGACGAGATCATCGCCTCCAACATCGCCAACCAGGAACGCAAGGAAGCGCGCCAGCGGCTGCTGGATGCCCAGCTCGAGACCCGGCGCGACATGTACCGCGCGCTGGGCAAGGCGACCGGGCTGGATACCGACAAGATGGAGGCCGAGATCGCCGCCGAGCGTGCGCGCGAGGAGGCCGCCAAGCAGGCGCAGTTGGACAGGGCACTGGGCCGGACGGTTGACGATCAAGACGCCGAGTGATGCGCGCTGGCTCTCCGCCGCCGCGCGTCTTTCGCTCCGTGGCCGCCCCGCAAGCGCCCCCAACCCCGCCGTCGGCTGCGTGATTGTGCAAGCCGGCCGCGTCGTCGGGCGCGGCTGGACGCAGGCCGGCGGACGCCCGCATGCAGAGGCAATGGCGCTGGAGATGGCGGGCGATGCCGCCACCGGCGCGGACGTCTACGCCACGCTGGAGCCGTGCGCGCACCAGTCGCCGCGCGGCCCCGCCTGCACCGACCGCCTGATCGAGGCACGGCCCGCCCGCGTCGTCATCGGCCAGATCGACCCGGACCCCCGCACCGCCGGACAGGGCATCGAACGGCTGCATGCAGCCGGGATCGACGCCGTTCTGCTGGACTGCCCGCACAGCGCGGCGAGCCTTGCAGGTTACCTCACCCGTGCGGCGCTCGGCCGACCGCACGTGACGCTCAAGCTCGCCATGTCGCTCGACGGGTGCATCGCGCTTGCCGATGGCACCAGCCAGTGGATCACCGGCGAGGCGGCGCGCGCGCACGTCCATTCGCGCCGCGCGCTGGCCGATGCCATTCTGGTTGGCGGCGGCACATGGCGCGCCGACAGCCCGCGGCTCGATGTCCGCGTGCCCGGCCTCGAGGATCGCAGCCCGGCACGTTGGGTGCTGACCTCGCAGCCGATCGAGGGCGCGCAGACCATCGCCGCGCCTGTCGATATCGCCACCATCCCCGCGCAGTACCTGTACGTCGAAGGCGGCGCGCAGACTGCGGCGAGCTTCCTCGAGGCCGATCTGGTCGACCGGCTGGAAATCTACCGCGCACCGATCCTGATCGGGGACGGCCTGCGTGCGCTGGGCGGTCTGAACCTCGCCGAGCTTGCACATGCGCACGGACGCTGGCAGCCGGTCGAGACACGCCAGCTTGGCGCAGACACCTTCGAGGCTTTTGCCCGCATCCGCTAGAGGACCCGCCATGTTCACCGGTATCGTCACAGCCATCGGCACCGTCGCCGCGATCGAGCAGCGGGGCGACCTGCACGTGCGGATCGCCTGCCCTTTCGACCCCGAGCGGATCGCGATCGGTGCCTCCATCGCATGCTCGGGCGTGTGCCTGACCGTGACCGAGCGCGGCGGCAGCGCGGGCGATGCCTGGTTCGCGGTCGATGTCTCGCAGGAGACCGTGAGCCGGACCGTGCCCGGCCTGTGGGAGGAAGGCCGCAAGCTCAACCTCGAACCCTCGCTGCGGCTGGGCGATGAGCTGGGCGGACATCTGGTCACCGGACACGTCGACGCGGTTGGCGAAGTGGCCGAGCGGCGCAGCGTGGACGGATCGATCCACTTCGAGATCCGCGCGCCCAAGGCGCTCGCCCCGTTCATCGCGGCCAAGGGCTCGATCACCGTCGATGGCGTCTCGCTGACGGTCAACGCGGTGGAGGACGAGGCGGACGGCTCGGCCCGGTTCGCGCTCAACATCATCCCGCATACCGGCGAGGTGACGACGCTGGGTGCCTTGAGCGAAGGCGACAAGGTGAACCTCGAAATCGACGTCCTCGCTCGCTATCTCAAGCGGATGCAGGCGCTGGCCGGCTGACGGGGAACGAGGCGATGATCACTTACGGGCTGTTGCTGGCGCTGGCGCTGTTCATGCGGTTTGGACCGGACATCCCGTTTCGGCGGATGCTCAACGGGCATCTGGTCGAGCGGCCGGTCGCGCTGCTGCTGGCGCACAAACGCTATCAGTACCTCACGGTGATCATCGCGGCGACGATGCTGCTGCTCGGCGGTGAACTGGTCCTCCTGTTCGGGCCGGAGCTGATGCTGGCCTATGCCGCCGATATCGCGCTCTATATCGACCTGGTGGTGGTCGCGGCGGCCAGTACTTCGTGGACGCGGACGCGGGGGATGCTCACGCGCTGGACGCCGCGCTTCGGGCGCAATCTGGCCGACAAGCGCAAGGGCAGCGCCGCGACGCCGCGTGCCAAGCGGACACAGCGCGCACCGGCGGCGCTCACCAAGGCAAACGACGACGATAACGCCCGACCGTACGCCGCGTTCATCGCAGCTCCCCGGAGCTACGCGGCGGCGGCATGACCCAGATCAGGACCGAGCGGCTGCTGCTGCGGCCCGCCAAGCCCGACGACCTTCCAGCGTTTCACACGATCCTGAGCGATGCGCGCGCGACCGCATACTGGTCCACGCCCCCACACAGGGACATTGCCGAAACGGAAAGCTGGCTCGCCGCGATGCTCGCCATCGATCCGGCCAAGGGCGAGGACTTCGCAATCGAGCTGGACGGGCGCCTGATCGGCAAGGTCGGCCTGTTCGAGTTTCCCGAGATCGGCTTCATCCTGCACCCCGATGCCTGGGGCATGGGCTACGCGGGCGAAGCGCTGCGTCCCGTGCTGGAGCGCGCCTTCGCGGTGCACCGCCTGCCCTTCGTGGAAGCCGACGTCGATCCGCGCAACGCGCCCTCGTTGCGGCTGCTGCAAAGCATGGGATTCGTCGAAACCGGTCGCGCAGAGCGCACCTGGAAGGTGGGCGACGAGTGGTGCGACAGCGTTTTCCTGCGCCTGACGAACCCGAATCGCGATTCGCAATAACCACCGCATTGCCGCCAATCCGGTGGCAGCCTGACACACCTGACACACAGTCCAGGGGAGAGAAATCTCCGCAGTCCCTACGCGGTTGATTTGGGGCCTTATCCGACACTGTCAAAGAGCAGCCCGCAGGCTAGCGGCGCCCTTTCATGTAGGACAGCGCATAAGCCGCGCATTGCGCTAAACGCGCGCCGTCTCGCCCTGCCTCAGCGTCAGCACTTCGACGCCATCCGCCGTCACCGCCACCGTATGTTCGAACTGGGCGGAGAGTTTCCCGTCGCATCGGCACTGGTTAAGCTGGCGGCGGCTCTCTAGGCTTGTCGCGTCTCCTCACCCACCGGGCCGGCCCCATGCTCCTCACCCTCGTCGAAGGTCCGGATGATCTTGGTCATCAGGTGCAGGAACTGGTCGCGCTCTTCGGGCGAGAGGCCGGACAGGGCCGCAGCGTTCACCGATTCAGCCGCTGCAATCGCGGGGCGGCGCCGGCTTGTGCCCAGATCGGTCAGCCAGATCTCCTGCACCCGGCCATCGGCCTTGCTGCGATGTCTGGCAATCAGGCCGTCACGCTGCATCCGTGCGAGCGTGTTCGCCATGGTCGCCTGCTCCACCCCGATCCGCCGGACCAGTTCGGTCTGCGTGAGCCCGTCGTCCTCCCACAGCTGGACCATGACCGGGAACACGCCGGTCGAAAGCCCGATGGGCTTGATCCTCGCCTGCAAGGCAGCCGCAAAGCGGCGCGCGAGGTCGTTCACCAGGTAGCCGGCAGAGCTGTCTTTCGAGAAGGTCATGCCGCTTGCGATAGATCGACATAGCTCGCCATGCAAATACATAGCTTGCTATTTATAATCTCGATAGCTAGCTATGCATCTGCCTCGGCAACGACCCGCGCCGTGCGCCAGCAAGCAATGGAGACCCATCATTTCGAAACTCGTCCATCCCATCGCCGGCACCCTTGCGACATTGCTGGTCGCAAGCTTCTGGCTGTCGACCGTGCTGGTGGAAGCTTTCGGCACGCATGCACAGATCATAGCCGTCAAACTGGCGATCCCGTGGGGCTTCCTGCTGCTCGTCCCTGCGCTGGCTGCCACCGGCGGCACCGGGCTGATGCGCTCGCGCGGACATCGCGGCGGCCTGGTCGGGCGCAAGCTGCGGCGCATGCCGATCATCGCTGGGAACGGCGTGCTGGTGCTGATCCCCTCTGCGCTGTTCCTCGCGTGGAAAGCGAGCGCGGGCGCGTTCGACGCGGCGTTCTACGCGGTGCAGGCGGTGGAACTGATCGCGGGTGCGGTGAACATTACGCTGCTGTCGCTGAACATGCGCGACGGGCTGCGCATGACGCGGCGTCTGCCAATGTCCGCGCGCAGCCGCTAAGCGCGGCTAGGCACTCTGGGCTAGCGGCCCCTGGGCGAAATCCTCACGCGTAATGGCATAGATCACGTGCAGCACGCGCTTGCCCTCATGCTTGGACAACTCGGTCCGCCGCGTCTGCTGTGCGCCAATCTTCTCCAGCGCGATCCGGCTGCGCCAGTTCGCTTCGCCCACGCGGAAATCGACCCGTTCGACGCTTTCCAGCGCATGGGCCAGCATCAACCGCTTGACCTCGCTGTTGGCACCCTTCCCCCAGTATCGCGGCGCAAGAAAGGTCCAGCCGATCTCGACCGAGCTTTGCTCTTCGGGATCGTCTTCGGCGCTGGTCAGCGCCTGGAAACGGGATGAGCCAATGATGGAGCCATCGCGGGTGTCGATAATCGCCAGCGCGCCGCCCTTGGCCAGCGCATCATCGAAAAAGGCACGGAAGACTTCCGCGCGCCAGCGATCGGTCATCGGATGCTGTTCCCACACGACCGGGTCCGACGCGATCGTGTAAAGCGCGTCCCAGTCGTCGGCCCGCAGTGGCCTCAGCGCAAACCGCTCCCCTTCGAGGACCGGCTGGCGGTCCAGCTCAGCCGGCGACATCCGCCAGCGCGGCGATGAACTTCTCGATATTGCCCTTGGTCAGCCCGGCGATGTTGATCCGGCCCGAACCCGCCATGTAGACCGCGTGATCCTCGCGCAGCTTGCCGATCTGGTCCTTGTTCAGCGGCAGCATCGCGAACAGGCCGTTCTGCTCTTCCAGATGGGCGAGCGGCACGCCCTCCACCTTCTTCTGCGCCGCGGCCAGAGTGGCCCGGACCCAGCGCAGGCGCTGACGCATGCCGTCCAGCTCATCGAGCCATTGCTGGCGCAGATCCTCGTCGCGCAGCACGATCCGCACTGCCGCACCGCCGTGATCGGGCGGCATGGACCAGTTAGCGCGGGCGAGCGCGGCGGCGTTGGACATGGCAGCGGGCATCTGCGCAGGCTCTGCGACCTTGGCGTAGAACGCGCCCACACGGTCGCGGTAGAGGCCGAAGTTCTTGTCGCAGCTATAGGCGATCAGCGCGTAGGGCACCTTGGCCAGCACCTTGCGCAGGCCGGCCGCATCTTCCTCCAGCCCCGTGCCAAGGCCCTGATAGGCGCTGTCGATGATCGGCAGCACCGGGCTGTCGGCCAGCGCGCCGGCAATCGCATCCCACTGTTCGTCGGTGTAATCGATGCCGGAAGGGTTGTGGCAGCACGCGTGGATCAGCACGGCATCGCCTTCGCGGCCCTGCCGGACGATCTCCAGCAGCGCATCGAGATCCGCGCTGCCATCGGCGTTCGAATGCTGGAAGGTGACCGCTTCCAGCCCGACATCCTCGATGATCGGAATGTGGTTGGGCCAGCTGGGCTTGCCGACATGCACGCGGGTCACGCCCGCCCGCTCGGCCAGCGCGATCGCGAGGCGCACCGCGCCGGTGCCGCCCGGGGTCTGCACCCCTTCGATCCGCCCGCCCATGGTGGCATCGGAACCGAAAATGATCGGCATCAGCGCATGGACGAAACCGCGGTCGCCTTCCGGGCCGAGGTAGCTTTTCGAGTCCTGCTCTTCCCACAGGCGCTGTTCAGCGGCCTTGATCGCGCCGAAAACCGGCGTCGCGCCGTCATCCGTCCGATAGACGCCGACGCCGAGGTCGATCTTGTCCTCCCGCTCGTCGGCGGCGAACTGGGCGATCAGCGCGAGCAGCGCATCGGGCGGAGTGTCTTGCAGGCGGTCGAGCATGCTCGTCCCATGCTATCGCACGGGCGCGAGAGCAACCGCTAATATCGGCAGGTTTGCTGGTTTTCGGCCCGTCAAAAGGGGAACCACTCATGTTTCTTGGAGAACTTCATGTAGCCCGCGTTGATTCCCAGCCGCAGGCCGGCACCCATCCGGATCGGAATCAGCACCGTATCGCCCTTGCGCAGGTAGCTGGCGGTCAGCCCGCCGACGAAATAGGCCTGCCCCTCGCCCGCCGGGAAACGCTCGTACAATTCCTCGGTGTCGAACAGGTTGTAGACCAGCACGAAGGTCTTGCCGCCATTGGCGCCGACGTCGAACCCGATCGACGGGCCGGTCCAGTACACCGGACGCTGCCCCTCGACCTTGTGGTACAACGTGCCCGAGCCGTAGCGCGCGCCGACGAAGAACGCGCCCGACGCCTCGCGCCCGACGATATAGCCATTGGGCGTGCCCTGATCGGCGAGGATCTTCTCGATCATGCGCGCGATGCCTTCCGCATTCTCTCCGAAGAAGCCCTGCGCCGCGCCGATCAGATCGTCGTCCTGCCAGGTGCCCGGAGGGGCGGTTTCGGTAGGGATCGCCGTATATGCAGGCGCGTCGCCCTGCTCGTAGCCGGACTGGCCCTGATCGACAGAGGTGCCGGTGGTCGCGCTATCGCTCTCGGGCGAAAGGTCGCTCCATGCGGACACCCCGCCCTGATCCTGCGGGGGCGGCGCTGTCTCCTGGCCTGTCGCGGGCTGAGACGAAGGGTCGCCATAGACCGGTGGTTCGCCCGGGTTTTCCTGCAGATCGCCATCGATCGCCTGGTTCGGGTCGACCCGTTCGATCGGCTGCGCCGCGAGCGGAGTGGCCGCCATCGCGATGGCCGCGGCCACGATGGCGATCATACGCCGGATGCTGGCAGTGCGGGTCATGCGCCTCGCTCCTTGTAGACAGTAGGGCAAATGAAACTCTGGTTTCCCCGTGCGTAGCGTGAATCGCATGAACCTGCGGCATCAAGGGGAGAGGCGGTGAGGCGAATCGAAAACGCGCCGAAACGAGTCCGGTGCGCGCGATTATCATTCCGGTGTCACGCAGCCCTTGTGCCGCCCCGCCCTGCTGGTTATAGCGCGCGGCTCGCGACCCCGGACCAATGGGTTCGGACGCGTGTGCGGAGACGTGGGTGAGTGGCTGAAACCAGCTCCCTGCTAAGGAGCCATACCTCTATCGGGGTATCGAGGGTTCGAATCCCTCCGTCTCCGCCATTTTGGCTTTATCGGCCTAGAACCTTCCAAAGCCGCGAAAATGCTGAACCCTTGCGGGGTTCGCCCCCCCTCGTCCCGTGGACAGACCGGATGGCGGGAAACAGTGGTCGCCGTGCGCTATTATGCGCCTGCATACCCTCTGATTTCCAGCGTTCGATATTCTCGCATCAAAATGGCGAACAAGCAGGCGGGCGCGCGCGACCGGCGTACGCGGTTGCCCGCCAGCTGAAGCAATATCGCGAACCCGCGACCGCTCAATCGATCGCTGCCCCCCATTTTTCCAGCTTGCGGTAGACGGTCGAGGGGCTGACATCGAGCGTCTTCGCCGCCTTGGTGATATTTCCATCGCAGCGCTTGATGGCCGCGTGAATCGCCATCCGCTCGATCTGATCCAGCGTCATCCCTTCCCACACGTCGTGCCGCGCAGGTTGCCTGTCAGCGCCGAGCGGGCTCGACGTGGTGACATCAGGATCGGCGTGACCGGCAACCGCCACCTGCTGGGCGGGTGCGCCGGGGTTGCGTTGCAGCGCGAGGTCCAGGGTCGGGCCGGACCCGACGACCACGGCGCGGCGGACGGTGTTCTGCAACTCGCGGACATTGCCCGGCCACGGATGTTCGTACAGCGCGGCGCGGCTTTCTTCGCTCAATGCCGTCAGCTCGCGCCCTTCTTCCTTGCCGAAGCGGGCCATGAATTGCTCGGCAATCAACTGTACGTCCTTTCCGCGCGCGCGCAGCGGCGGGAGTTCGAGCGGGATGACATTCAGGCGATAGAAAAGGTCTTCGCGGAACCGGCCCGCCGCAACTTCGGCAATCGGATCACGATTGGTCGCGCACACGATCCGCACGTCGACCGGCTCGACCTTGCTCGACCCGACCGGCTGGACGGTCGCGGTTTGCAGGAAACGCAGCAGTTTGACCTGCAGCTTCAGCTCCATTTCGCAGATTTCGTCGAGAAACAGCGTGCCGCCATCAGCCGCCTTGGCAGCGCCGATCCGGTTTTCGACCGCGCCGGTAAAGGCACCTTTCACATGGCCGAACAGCTCGGACTCCAGCAGGCTCTCGGGAATAGCGCCGCAGTTGATCGCCACGAAGGGGCCATTGCTGCGCGCGCCTGCGGCGTGGATCGCTTCGGCAGTCACCTCCTTGCCCGTGCCGCTCTCTCCGGTGACGAAGACTGTCGCCTTGGAACTCGCGATATTCTCGATCGCGTCATAGACCTGTTGCATGGCAGGCGATTTGCCGATGAAGCCGTGATAGCCGTTTGCGGTGTCCGCGCGCTTGGGCGCCTGTGCCTTGCGCGCGGGCCGTCCCCGTTCGGCGGCATTGCGCACCGTGGTCAGCAGCCGTTCGCCCGCCACGGGTTTGACCAGGAAATCGTAAGCACCCAACCGCATCGCATCGATTGCCCGGGCAAGGGAGCCGTCGGCGGTCACAATGATGAAGGCAGGGAGCGGCTTATCGTCCGATGACTTGCCGCCCATAAGGTCCATGCCATTGCCGTCGGGCAATTGCAGGTCGAGCAGCACGACATCGAAATCCCCGCGACGCAGAGCGACCTTCGCGTCGGCCAGAGTCTCGGCGACATCCACCTTGTGCCCGGCGCTTTGCAACTGTGCCGCATAGCCGAGCGCGATGGACGCGCTGTCTTCGACGATCAGAACCGAGTTTGCCATTATGCCGCAATCCTGAATGTGGCGGCGTCGCCGCTCTCGCTACAGTTGACCCATTCGATCTTTCGCTCGTCACCGAAGTGGTCGAGACACCCCCGGATCAGACCGCATGCAATATGCGCCAGAGGACGGTGCGACCGATATTCGACGATGCACTGGTCGTCCTGCGTCCTTATGGTCACTTCGGGAGGGGTGGCGTCGGGATAGAGCACCTTCACATCCTCGTGGATGTGCCCGCGGACATGTTCGAGCAGGCTTTCGGCGGTGGAATAGGACGACATGATCTCAGGGTAGAGAATATTGAAGCGCCCGAACAGGTATGTGCCGAATTCCTCGCACAGAGCGGCAACCGGAATACCCGATAATTGCGACGCAGCCCCCACGAGAAGCAATGCATGCGCTGTGGGATACACGCCAATGCGGGAAAATGCCGCGTCGTTAGGCAGGTCCGCCGCGGCGATTACCTGCTCCACGAATAGCGGATTTTGCTTTTCTTCCATAAAGCGAATGAGTTCGGAAAATATAAGGCCTTTCAACGGAAGCTCCTGTCTCAGCGGAGAGCGCTTTCGCGCGAACGCATTTACAGGAGCAAGATGCGTGCCGGTTTTGAGCGACGGAAAAGCGTGCATCCTGGCCATTGGCTGATGCATAATGCGAAAAGCCTTTGCAAATTGCGAAGATGCGCCCTCGCAAAATGCGAAAGGCGCAACTGAAGCCCCCTCCGATCGCCCAAAACCGGGGATGCGCGCCATCTGGCACGCTCCTTGAAACATCTGGCCCAAATGCAATCCAGAGGGTCAGGTTCGATGTCTTTCAATTTCAATCGCCGCATTTCCGTGCTTGCAATGGCGGCTTCGCTGGGTGCCTGCGTGTCGGGCCCTGCCCCGGCCAACATTTCCGGCTCCGCGTGGCTGCCTGGCCAGGACCTGGGGCGCACCAGCGGCCACCCCGAAGGCGACTGGGTCATGGCCGCGCCGGCCGCGCGCGGTGCGCCGACCTGTGACTGGCGCGCGCCGCGCGAGCTCGACACGCTGCGCCGGGCGCGGCCCGAGGAATTCCTCGCGCGCACCTCCACCCTCTCCCCGGGAGACAGGCTGACGCTGAGCCTGCTGGGCGACGAGGGCGAGCTTGGCGGCACTTATGTGATCGAAAGCAACGGCACGATCGTGGTGCCCGGCCACCAGCCGCTGATGCTGGCAGGCCGCTCGATCACCGAAGCTGAGCAGACGATCCGTGCCGAGCTGGTGCGATCGGGCGTGGTCCGGCCGCTGCGCAATGCCGTGTCGCTCTCGCTGATCGAAGCCGCAGGCGTGCCCGTCGCGGTATCGGGCGCGGTGTTCATGGAAGGCGCGGTGCGCGCCGGGGAACGCACGCCGGAAAGCCGCATCGGCCTGAAGGAAGGCGATGTGCGCGGCGACGACAACGTATCGCGCAGCGTAGCCACCGCGATCCGCGCAGCGGGCGGTGTTCGCCCCGATGCCGACGTGCAGCGCATCTATCTCATTCGCGGCGATGCCTATGTCGAGCTGGACCTTTCCGGCTTGGCGCGTGGCTGGACCGCGAACGACGTTACGATTGCCGCGGGCGACCGGGTGATCGTGCCCAGCCGCGGTTGCTTCGATCCCGCGCTGGCCCGCCCCACCCCGCTCACGCCTCCGGGGATCAAGGTCTTCATGTCCAACCTGACCAAGGGCGCCAACAACAACGCGGGCGCTGGCATCGGGTCGGATACCACCTCCCTGCCCTACGGCACGCGGCTGTTGCAGGCGTTGGTGGCGATGAACTGCGTGGGCGGGTCCTACATGCAGTCGGATCGGCGCGCGGTGCTGATCTCGCGCAACCCGCTCAACGGCCAGAGCATCGTCGTGGAGCGCGACATCGAAAAGCTCGTGCGCGGCGCGGGACGCGATGCGGCCAATCCGCTGCTGATGCCCAACGATGCGATCGCCTGCTACGATAGCCGCCTGTCGAACCTGAACGAAGTTATCGGCTCGATCGGCAATGCTGCGGGCAGTGTCACCCCGGCCATCCTGCTCAGCGGAGCCGACTGATGGACCGCAACGATCCCTATTACAAACCCGCACCGCGCTGGCTGCTTCGGGTATGGGCCTTCGTTCGCGACGGCATGCCCGCGGTCGGCCGCTATCGCCGCTACATCGTCACCATGGCGATACCCCTGGCGGCGATCTGGATCGTCACCATCGCCTATCTGGCGCTGGTGCCCGACCGTTACGACAGCCGGATGACGCTGATCCTCCCCGGTTCGGGCGTGGGCGGCTCGGTCAACCTGGAGTCGATCGGCCAGGCGACGTCGACCTCGGCGTCCGCTTTCTCCAGCACCACGCTGAGCCCGACGGAAAACTACAAGCGGCTGATCACGTCCGATGTCGTGCTTCGCGATGCGGCCAAACGAGCAGGGGAAGACGAGAGCGCCTTTCCCGCGCCGCAGATCAAGCTCATCGACCAGACCAACCTCATTGAACTGACCATCCCCGGCACCTCGCCCGAGCAGGCGCGCGACCGGATGGAGCATGTGCAGGCTGCCTTCATGGCCGCGCTCGACACGCTGCGCAAAGATGAGGCGGCAACGCGCGAAAAGGCAGACGCGCGCAGGATCGCCGAACTGGAACACAAGGTCGATGCCGCGCAGGCGGCGCTGCTGCAGTTCCAGGGCGAAACCGGGCTCGTCTCGCTCGACCAGTTTGCCGGGCGGGTCTCCAGTCTCGACCAGATGAAGGCCGCCGAGCGCGACCGCCGCGTGCTTGTGGCCGAAAGCGGCGGCACCGCCGGTCGTCTGGCGTCCTCGTTGCAGATCAGCATTCCGCAGGCGCGGCTGGCGATGCAGCTGAAGGCCGATCCCGTCTTCTCGCAGCTGCTTACGCGCTATGCCGCGACGGTCGGCGAAGAGACGCAGCGCGGTGGCACGCTCGGTTCGGCCCATGGCGCGATGGAAAAGCTCGGCGCAGAACGCTCCGAACTGCGCGATGCGCTGGCCCGCCGCGGTGCCCGCCTGACCGGTGCCAGCAACAAGGATGTGCTCGCCTTTTCCGATCTCGCGGTGTCGGACACGCGTGAACGGCTGTTCGAAACGCTGACCAATCGTGATAGCATGCACGCGGGCAACCAGGCCGCGCTGGCAGAACTGCGGCGCCAGATCTCTCAGGAATCTGGCCGCAGCGACGAGCTTGTGGCGCAGGCGTCGACGCTTGCCGGGCTGGTGCGCGACCTGCGCGTTGCCGAAGCCGTGTTCAGCTCCGCGCTGGCCCGGCTCGATACCAACAAGGCCGATCCGTTCGCCTCCTATCCGCTGGTCCAGACGCTGGAAGTGCCGTCGCTGCCGCGCAGCCGTTCGGCACCCTCGCCGATCATCGCCCTCGCCGGTGCCCTTGGTGCCAGCATCTTTGTCCTCTTTGGGTTCCTGCTGCTGTGGCTGCGTCAACCGATCATCCGCAAACTCCTGCCGAACGCCTAATCTCGGTCGCGATACAGTCCACCTGGCTGCTCTGGCTGGTGGGTGGACTGTACATCTCCGGACCGGTGATCGGCTGGACGCTCGCGCTGATGGCGTGCTGGCTGGCCTATGTCGACCGCACGGTGAGCGAGCGCTTTGCCCTCCTCCCGCTGACAATCTGGCTGTGGATCGTGGGGATGGCGGCGATGTTGCTGATCCTGTGGGCAGGTCACGCGAACTTCGATCTGGGCACAGGCAAGACGATCAAGTCCTCGATCGGCTGGGCCAAAGGCTGGGCGCTGATCGCGCTCTTCCCACTGGCCGGCGCGTTGCTGCAGGTGCGCGAGGAAGTGATCTATCGCGCGGTCTGCAAGCTGGGAGCGCAGACGCTGATGCTGCTGCCGCTGTTCCTGCTCGCACCCTTCATCGGATTGCCCGAAACGCTGTGGGTCTCTCCGCTCAAGGCCGTCGGCGGTCCGGGGCCGGAATATTTCGCGACCACGCTCTATACGATCGAGCCGGGCGCCGGCACGCCGCGCTGGCAGTTCTTCGCACCCTGGTCCCCCGCGGCCGGGATGGTCGCGGTGATCTTCGTCCTGCTCGCAGCACGCGACAAGCACGTGGGCTGGCGCACCGTCGGCATCGTCGCCGGGCTGGTGCTGGCGATCCTCTCGCAATCGAGGCTGGCGCTGGTCGCGCTGGCGGTGATCGCTCCGATCGTGTGGGGCCTTGGCCGCATGGACCGCGCGTGGATGTGGTACCTTGCCGCCCCGGCGATGGTGCTGCTGGGGATCTTCGGCCCTGCGCTGATCGAGGTACTCGAAGCGCTGATGAATGATTTCTCTGCCGCGCGAGCCGACTCCAGCCGGGTGCGTGCTGCCCTGGGTCGCATCGCGATCGAACGCTGGCAGGGCGAAGCTTACTGGTTCGGCCACGGGATCGTCGAAAACGGGCCGCATCTGGTCGAATACATGCCTATCGGCAGTCATCACAGCTGGTACGGCCTGCTCTTCGTCAAAGGCCTGACCGGCGCGATCGCGCTGGCGGTGCCGCTGTTCAGCACGCTGCTGGTGCTGGCATGGCGCGCACGCCAAGGCAGCGCCGAGCGGGTCGCACTGTCGATGGTATTTGTTATGGTGCTCTACAGCTTCGGTGAGAACCTGGAGATCCTCGCCTACCTTTACTGGCCCGCGCTGGTTCTGGTGGGCAAGGTGCTCGCCGCCCGCAGCTACGAAGTGCAGCGCGACGGGGCTAGACAGGTTCCAGAGGAAGATGCGGCTCAACCGGCAACCGCACCCTGATCGAATCGCCGATCGCGACTGTCCCGCCAGCGACCACCACGCTCATGATCCCGGCTTTGCGGATCACCGCACCGTCAGACGTCCGATCGAGTACTGCGGCAAGCAGTCCCTCTTCGAATGCCTCGATCTGCCTGCACGGGTTCCTCAGACCAGTGACTTCCAGCACCGCGCCGGCCCCGATTTCAAGGAGGGTGCCCTTGGGCAAGGCAAGCAGGTCGATCCCCCGAGTGGTGATGTTCTCTCCCAGGTCGCCGGGGTTCACGCAGAAACCTCGGGCAGAAAGCTGCTCCAGCAGTTCGCCATGGATCAGGTGGACCTGACGCAGGTTCGGCTGGGTGGGATCGGCCCGCACGCGCGAGAGGTGTTGGACACGCTCGCCAGCATGAGCATCGCCCCTGACCCCCCGCCCTCGTTCGAGCTCGATCCGCTCGACCGGTTGTTTTGAAAACCTGTGCCCGCCGCTTTGCGATACCGATAACACACGTGGCGATGGAACAGTCGTTTGGGCCATGGCCAAGGAATAAGCCAACGCGAAACAGGCGCAAATAGCCTGGCACGATGCCATGAAAAAGGGCCGCCCCGCTGCGATATGCAGCGGAGCGGCCCCGGCGAGCCCGAAAGGGGGAACACGGCTCGCTTCAGGCTGCCTTTTTCAGAAACGGGACAACAACCCTGCCCGCCGTTTCGCTTCCGGCATCTGCGAATACGTCCTTCCAGCCGGCCAGGATCGCCGCCGGCAGCCCCGCTACCCTGCGCCGTCCGGCACGACCCATCGCGTGGAGCGGCAGCTTGCCGAACTGGTCGATCGCCACCGCGATTTCATCCGGCGTGCGCATCGGTCGGGCGAGGCCAGCCAGGCCGACCTGTTCGGGCAGCCCGTCGACATCGGCGACCAGGATCGGCCGCGCAGCCATCCGCGCCTCGGTCGCGACAAGGCCGAACGCCTCATGGCGCGAGGGCACGATCACGGCATGGCAATCGCCGAGGAATTCGGCCGGGTCGTCGATCCGCCCCCTGAAATGAATGTGGGGATGGTCTCCGGCCGCCTCACGCATTGCGGCCATTTCCGGCCCGTCACCGATCAGCTGGAGATCGATGTCGCCAGGCACGAACAGCCACACGGCTTCGATCAATGCCGTGAAGTTCTTCACGCTGGCAAAACGGCCGTAAGCGACAAGGCGCAAAGGGCGCTCTCGATCCAGGGGCACTGTCGGCAGTGCGAACAGCTCCTCGCGCCCGCACCACGGGTGAATGACGCGCAGCTTGTTGCTCGGGATGCCGATGTCGTTCGCAAGCCAGTCGTGTTGCGCGCGCGAGACGCAGATAATCTCGTCGTACAGCGAAAAAGCGAGCCGCAGCAGTGTCACGAACCTGCGCGGTGCCTTCACATTTTCGCGGACGAACCCCTCTGTGTAGCTGTGCTCCACATGGACGAGGCGAGCATCCCGGTTGCGCACGCGCAGCGACACAAGGAACCCCAGCCGCGCCCACGAGGGCGGCACATGCGTGACCAGAAGATCGGCATCGTACCTTTCGGCCAGCCTGTCCTTGCCGATGGCGACGGTTCGCGACCGGGCATGCTCGGTCAATTCCGGGCGGTCGAACACGGTGAGCGCCCGGGTTACGCCGCCGAAGGCAAAATCGTCGAGCAGATGGACGACGTCGATCATGCTGCGGCCTCCTTCAGATAGCACTTCGAAATCGCGCGGAAGCGTTCAGGGCCAAGCACCTTCGCTGCCATGACTGCACCGGCGGTAGTTACGCTCTTGCCCGGTTCCGCCAAAAGCATGCGCGGTTCGAGGCGGACGGCCTTGCCGAACAGGTCGGCCGCCAGTTCGACATTGCCCAGCTGAATCGCGCGGCGGGCCAGGTAGCGCAACTGATAGGCGCGGGCCGCATCGCCATGCCGCGCCACCAGTTCGGGTGCGTAGAGCGAGGCTTTGTCCAGCATCGCGGTCCAGCTGAGATACTGCTTCACGATGTTGGCCGACAGCGCACCGCCGACGATGCGGTATTCGGTCAGCTCACCCGCAATCCCTTCGAACCGCACGCCATGTGCAGCCGAGAGACGAACCCACAGGTCGATGTCTTCCGACTGGCGGAAATTCTCGTCGAACCAGCATGTGCGCCAAGGTTCTTCCGGATGGGCGAACATCGCGGCGTCGATGGCCGAACGACGCAGCACCGGAGCGCTGCCATTACCGATCGGGTTGCGGCGGAGGATATCTTCAGGGCGAATACCGGTCAGCTTGGGACGCATGGCCAGCGCAAGCTCGTTGCCGACCTTATCGATCATGCGCGAACCCGAAAAGCTGACGCCGATCGACTTGTCGGCTTCCAGATGCACATAGTGCAGGCGCAGCTTTTCCGGGTGCCAGCGATCGTCGGAATCGAGCAGCGCGATGTAGGGCGCACGCGCCTCGGCAATTCCGCTGTTTCGAGCACCGGCGAGGCCCCGGTTGGCCTGGGTGATGATGCGGATGCGCTCGTCATAGAAGCTGTGCACGATTTCCATCGATCCGTCCTGCCCACCGTCGTCGACGATGATCAGTTCGAAATCGGTGAAGGTCTGCGCCAGAACGGACTGGATGGCTTCGGCCACATAGTCTTGAACATTGTAGACGGGCATCACGACGGAAATTTTCGGATTGGTCACTGGTAGTCCCCTTCGAATATCTTGAAATCAGGCGAAAACGCTGGCCCGGACCCCTTGCGGAAGCAGGCTGCTGCCAATCGCGGCGCCGAGCGTCAGACCGCCGCGGCGTGTGTCGGAAAAGAAGGCGCGGTAGTCGGCACGAAGGCCATCGAAGGCCATCTGCCTGGCCAGCCGCGCGGGGCCCCCTGCACGCAGGATGCGGCGAGCGAGGTAGCGGCAGTAGATCGCTTCGCTCCGGCGCATGTCGAAGCGGCCTTCATATTTGGCAGCGAGCTCCCGCCAGCCTGCGAGCATGGCTTCGTAATCGCACGACAGGCCGTCCGGGCTGAGGCGGTAATCCACCAGCCAGTGATCCATGCCGGCTATCTTGCGCCCCTCGTCCACGAAGCGAGCGAGAAACTCCTGGTCTTCGGCATGGTTCATGCCGTCATGGAAGCCGCCCATCGCAAGGAAGGTCTCGCGCTTGATGACGAGGTTCGAGGTGGTGCACACAGGGTTTTCCGACAGGACCGTATCCAGACGGAGCAGATCGTGTCGCACGGTGGAATAGGTCAGCGGATCGGCCAGCGTGCCGTCTGCGCGTTCAGACCGGAAGGCGATCTTGGCGAAGCTCGCCTCCAGGCCTTGATACACCTCGTGCAGGCGATGGTGCTGCAACAGCTTGTTGGTACGCCAGCAATCGTCCGCATCGAGGAATGCAAGCAGTTCACCCCGGGCAAGCTCTGCGCCGAAATTGCGGGTGGCCGAAACGCCTTCCTGGTTCTTCGCGAACAGCCTCACGCGTTCGTCATTGCCTGCGAAAGGCAGCATCTTGCGGATGCTGTCATCGGTCGAGCCGTCGTCGATCAGGATGATCTCGAAGTTCTGGAAAGACTGCGCGCGCACGCTTTGCAGCGTCGCTGCGATCGTGCGTTCGGCATTGTGAACCGGGATAATCACGGAAAAACGGGGGGTGCGCATCAGGCTACTCCTTTTGTCGGACTGGATTGGATGGTTGAGGCAAACAGGTGGGCGATGGCCGCCGGCAACAGCACCAGCGCGAGGCCGGCGGCGTAGGCAGCGCAGGCTGCAGCGAGCGAGTGGGTGGACCCGGCGGCCAGCCCGGCAAGACCGGTGGCGGTGGCGGCCAGCGCCAGGCGCGTTTCCACGAAAGGCCGCTTGCGGGCGCGCAGCCAGGCACCGATCAGCGAACCGGCGTAAAGAGGCAGCGCGGC
This sequence comes from Citromicrobium bathyomarinum, assembly GCA_001306305.2. Taxonomy (NCBI): domain Bacteria; kingdom Pseudomonadati; phylum Pseudomonadota; class Alphaproteobacteria; order Sphingomonadales; family Sphingomonadaceae; genus Citromicrobium; species Citromicrobium bathyomarinum. Next base: position 1,298,931 of record CP155577.1, on the reverse strand, counting down.
GAGCGAGAGCAGAGCGATGTAGGGCGCCGCGTCGATCCACTCGGCACCGAACACCAACGGAACGTAGACCGGTGCCAGCAGCGCCTGGGCGGCGACGACCGGGGCCAGCAGTACCAGGCCCAGCACGAAGGACTGGCGGAACAGGCGGGCGCGATCGTCATCTCCAGCCTGCTTGCACAGCAGGGGGAAGACGACCGTGTTGCAGGCCGCGACGAAGGACAAGGTGATGCCCAGCCCGGCGTTGAAAGCGAAATAGTACAGGCCCAGCGCTTCGCTCCCCAGCAGAGCGCCGATCACCAGCTTGTCGGCATGGATGCGCAGCGCGGCAATCAGTTCGGAACCGAGAATGGCGGGGCCGTAGGCAGCGAATTCGCGCACCGGCGCATACCCGGCAGCCGGATTGGAAGACCACCTGCGGGCGCGGCGCGTCAGCACGGTCCACAGCGGCGCGGTCAGCAGCTTGGGCAGGACGATCGCCCACGCGCTCGGCCACACGACGACCAGCGCCAGCGTCAGGCCATGATCCGCCATGGTCTGCGTTGCGGCAATCCGCGCCGTGGTCGTCAGCCGCCCGTCGCGCATCAGCAGGAAAACCTGCACCAGCGCGGGCGGCATGCAGACATAGACGCCAGAGAGCACCGCCAGCATCAGCGCCGCTTCGGAGAGATTCCAGATCAGGAACAGCGCGGAAGCTACGGCCAGCTGCACGCCCGCGACGGCGAGGCAGACCGCCCAGAACAGGCGCGCTGCGGTGTTGCACAGCGCGGGCAGTTCCTCGTCGGTCGCGGCGATGATGCGCTGGCCGATACCGGCATTGGCGAGCACGCGGATCAGTTCGAACAGCGTCAGCGCCAGCGCCGCCGTGCCGAGCAGTTCGGGCGACGTGCGCCGCGCAATGACAAGGATCGCAAGGATGCGCACGACCCGGGTCGCCGCCTCGGCCGAGCCATAGGCGACAAGGCCTTTGGCGATCGGCGCGATGCCTGCGGGCAGCCGGTTGGAGATGGTACGTGCGAACATTGAAGGCGGGTCCTCGAATAGGTTCGCCATCCCATTTTCAAGGACCGTGCCAGTGTCGGATTTCTGCCGGTTTCAGGCGGTTGGGGTACTTGAGGAAGGCAGCAGGGGCCGCAAATTCGCGTTCTGCGAGGGAATTCATCGCAAAGTGCGAAACCGAACCTGCGCAACTTGCGAAAATCCGCATCCTGCCAGCTCTCCGGCGACAGGGAGAATTCGCATAACTACTTGATATAGATCGTTTTTATCCGTTTGGCACGGCAATTGCTCAATCGGGGCCATCCACCAAGAGGAAGCCCCATGAGATATAATCCGACAAGCGAATTCGCCACCTACGACTTCACCGCGTTCATGCAGAAGATCAACGCTGCGGAAGCGCAGCCGACGGTCGACCTGTTCGGCCAGACCCTGGTTAAAGGCACCCGTCAGGATACGGCCCGCGAGATCGTGTCGCGCGCCGCTCGCGGACAGCGCACCGTGGTCAACTTCGTAAACGCGCATTGCGTCAACACGCTTTATAATGACGCCGGATACCGCCGTGCGCTCGATGTCAGCGACCGCATTCTGCCCGATGGCAGCGGCATGTCGCTGGCCGCACGGATGGCGGGCGTGAAGCTGGGCGAAAACCTCAACGGCACCGATCTGTTTCCGCACATCTGCGAGTTCGCCGAATATAGCGGACAGGCGATTTTCCTTCTCGGCGGCGATCATGGCGTGGCCGACGGTGCTGCGGCATGGGCCGCGCGCAGTTTTCCGCGCATCGATATTGCCGGCACCTGGCACGGTTATTTCGATGCCGAACAGGAGCACGCCCTGATCGAGCGGATCAACCGCTCGGGCGCCTCGATCCTGTTCGTCGGGTTCGGCGTGCCGCTGCAGGAAAAGTGGATTGCCCGGAACCGCCATCGGATCGACGTGCCCGTGATCCTCGGCGTCGGCGGCCTGTTCGACTACTACTCGGGCCGCATCCCTCGCGCACCCAGGGCGGTTCGCGCCATCGGCTGCGAATGGGCGTGGCGCCTGGCAATGGAGCCCCGCCGGCTCGCCAAGCGGTACATTCTGGGGAATGCAGTTTTCATGGCGCATGCGGCACGCCACGCGCTGGAACGTCGCGGTGCGCTGGAGAAAACATCTGCCGCCATCAAGCGTGCCACCGACATGGTAATCGCCACGATGGCGCTGGTCGCTCTGTGTCCGATCTTCCTCGCCGTCGCGCTGGCGATCAGGCTCGAGGATCGCGGCCCGGTGTTCTTCCGCCAGACCCGCATCGGCGAGCGTGGACGCAATTTCAGCATGATCAAGTTCCGCTCGATGTACACCGATGCCGAAGCGAGACGCGCGGCGCTGCTCGCTCACTCGGAGCGCGACGGAACCTGCTTCAAGATGAAGAACGATCCTCGCATCACGAAGGTTGGCCGCTTCATCCGCCGGACCTCGATCGACGAATTGCCGCAGCTGATCAACGTCTTGACCGGCGAGATGTCGCTCGTCGGCCCGCGCCCTGCCCTGCCTTCCGAGGTCGTGACCTACGCCGGGCAGAGCTGGCGCCGACTGGGTGGCAAGCCCGGCATCACCTGCATCTGGCAGGTCAGCGGACGTGCCGAGATTCCGTTCAAGCGCCAGGTGGCGATGGATTGCGCCTATCTGCGCCGGCGTGGCCTGCTGACCGATCTTTCGCTGCTGCTGCGCACGGTTCCGGCGGTCGCTACCGGTCGGGGTGCTTACTGAGCATGCGCGACACGCTCATCATACAGGTCGTCGCAAGCCGCCAGGCTTGCGGCGATCGTATCCCGCAGAGGGGTGACCATGCTTTCCCGCTGATCGACCGGCGCGCTGCGGATCTCGGCCAGTTGATCCACCATCGCGACAGCGCCCACGTTCAGGCAGATACCCTTGAGACTGTGGGCAAGCCTGTCCGTACCTTCATCGTCGCCGGCAAGGATTGCACTGGCCAGTGCTTCACCATTCTTTCCGAGATCCTTGCGGAACGCGTCGAGCATCTTTTGACGAAAGGAAGGGGGCAGGACCAGGAATGCTTCGAGGAAAACCTCGATATCGAACAGCACCGCTTCCCCGGCTTGCGCGTTGTCGGCTGACAGAGCCGCACGTAAGGCGGCATCGAGTGCGTCGCGCCTAATCGGTTTGACGAGGCATTTCGACATGCCCGCAGTCAGCAGGCTCTCTCTTTCGGCCTGCAGGCTGTGCGCACTGATGCCGATGATCGGCACGTGGGCTTCGGGGCCGGGCAGGTCCCGGATGGCCACGGTCGCCTCTTCGCCCGTCATGATCGGCATCATCACATCCATCAGCACCGCGTCGAAGCCTCCCTTGCGCACGGCTTCGACGGCATCGCGACCATTGGTAACCGTAGTGACCTCTCCACCCAGCATTTCGACCAGCTGGGTTATGACGAATGCGTTGCTCTCGGTATCCTCGGCCAGCAGAATCTTCGGGGCTTTGCCATCTGCAGTACGGAGCGCGGTGAACTCGTCGGTCGGAGCGCTGGCGGGCACTGGCCGGTCTTCACGTTGCCTGGTCCCAGTTTCATCCGCAGTCGTAATAAGCTGATCGGCAATCGCCGCCAGATTGTCCGCCGCGTCCAGGCCCCTGTTGGCGAGTTCGTCACCCGGATAGCGCCGGACCAGCAGCTCCATCGCGCCGATCAGCCCGCCCATCGGGGTGCGGATACGGTGGGCCATTTCGGAGATGAAGCGGTTTCTCTTCTCCAGAGCCGTGCCCGTCTCCGCCTGCGCCTTGCGAAGGGCGTCCGCAAGCCGGTCCAGCTCCTTCACGCGGCGTTCCGCCCGCAACTGCAAGGCGCGGACACGGCGGGCATTGGTGCGGCTTTCGGTGACGTCGCGCGCGGTGGCGAACACGACATACTGACCGTCGACCGGCGTGCTCTCGCGCCGCACGTGCCAATCGAGCCAGCGCACCTCTCCGTCGGGCCGGAGAATGCGATGCTGGAAGGTGTGATCCTTGTCCGGCTCAAGCGAGGCGAAGGCGTTGCGTGCGACGCTTGTAAAACGCTGTCGGTCGAGCGGATGGATCGCCTCGCCCAGCCGCTTCTTGCTGATGATCGTACCTTCAGGATAGCCCAGAAGTACGGCGAAGTTCTCGGAGGCCGTGAAATGGCGACCATGCTCGACGTAGATGGTCGCCAGCTCGGCAAGACGCTGCGCACTCAAGAGCTTCTGGTTCTCGATATCGAGCCGCTCGACAAGTTCACCTTCGCGCTGGCGCAAATCCTTGTTCGCACGGTCGAGCTCACGCATGCGGTTGTCGAGCATTGCTTCCGCGTCTTCGAGCGCCCTCTCCGCGCGTGCGAGGCGGCGTGACAGCAGCTCTATCTGCGCTTCGGGTGGAAGATCAGCCCAGTCGCTGACCATCTGCAATCTCCGTCTCTCAATCGCGGTGCCACCGCCAGTTTCGTGAGCGTCTCGTAAATACTAACCGCTTGCGGTTTAGAGCTGTCCAAGATGGATGATAAATCCTGAAATGTCAGAGCCGGTCCGAACTGGCTGCGAATTTCGAGAATATCGATCAATCTGGCATTTCGTCTGATCGCGGTGAAGCCACGCCAGCGTCACTAAACAATCTGGTCGGAGGTTCGCTCGATTTCCACTTGGCGAAAGCTTGCTGCGCCGATCGAACTGCCGCGCCCACGTCTTCCTCTTCGGCATCGAGTAAGGCCTGTTCCTGAATCCGCGCCTCCTCGCCGAGCTCTGCCTCGCCGAACATTCCGGCGGTCCCAGCCAGTTTATGCAACATCTGCGCCACCGCTTCGACTTCGCCCCGGTCGAGCGGGTTGTTCGCATCCAGTTGATCGAGCGCCTCGAACGTCGTCTCGCGCCGCTCGGCATAACTCTTCAGCAGCGCTTGTTCCGGATTGTGCGGAGCCTTCTGCTCCGAACGGGACGCTGCCCCATGGAAGAGATGCCTTGGCAGCCATTCCTTGATTGCAGCTTTCAGGCTGCGCATGCGGATCGGCTTCGCCAGATGTCCCTGCATCCCCGCCGCAAGGCAACGTTCGACGTCGTCGCTATAGGCGTTGGCCGTCTGCGCCAGGATCGGCAATTCATCCGGGGTAATGCCGGCGTCCCGCAATGTCCGCGTGGCCTCCAGACCATCCATGATGGGCATCTGAACGTCCATCAATATCAGGTCATAAGGTTTGTCGGCGGCTTGTGCATCGGTGACCAGGCGCACCACTTCCTCGCCATTCTCGGCAATATCGACGGCCAATCCGATACGGCTGGCCATCGAGATGATGAGCGCCTGATTGATGTCATGGTCTTCGGCGACAAGGATGCGGGGCGGCCTGGCGAAAGTGAGTGCGCGTTCGCTGCGCGGCGTCGTGGCCGACTCGATCCGGTCGCCATTCGCCCTCAAAAGAGGCAGCCGCAGGGTAAAGACCGAGCCATGGCCTAGTTCGCTACTGACCAGCAATTCGCCGTCCATCATCTTCGCGAGCTCGTTGCTGATCGTCAGGCCAAGGCCGGTGCCTCCATATATGCGAGCGGTGGATTCATCGGCCTGGCTGAACTCACGGAAAATGGCGTCGAGCCGGTCCGCAGGTATGCCGATCCCCGAATCCTCCACTGCAATACAGAGCGTTTCCTGATCCTCCGGGCCCCGCTCAATCGAGACGCGGCAATTTACTATGCCCTTGGCCGTGAACTTGATCGCGTTGCCGACCAGATTGGTCAGAATCTGCCGCAGCCGCAGTGGATCGGCCATCACACGCGAGGGGACATCCTCATCAATCAGGAGTTCGAACTTGAGCCCCTTCTGGCGGGCGGTCGGCTCCAGGAGCCTCATGCAAGATTGCAGCTTGTGGCGCAGGTCGATCGGCTCCCTGACGATCGTCATCTGGCCCGCATCGATCTTGGAAACATCGAGAATGTCGTTGAGAATCTGCATCATCGCCCGGCCCGAATCCGCGATGAGCTGCGCATTCTCTCGTTGTTCGGGCGACAGCTCCCCGGCGAGCAGCAATTCGGTAAAGCCGACCACGCCATTCATCGGCGTACGGATTTCATGGCTCATATTGGCCAGGAAAGTGGCTTTGGCAGCCGCGGCAGTCTCTGCATTCTGGCGGGCAGCGACCAGGTCCAGCTCCATCTTCTTGCGGTCGCCAATGTCCCGGATAGATACCGAAACCTCTTTTGCCTCATCGCTCTGCTGGTCTTTGACCAGCCCCGCATTGGCTTCCAGCCAGCGATAGTCGTCATCCTTGGTCGATCGCCACCTGTAGGCAGCGACAATCTGCTTGATCCGACCGGAACGCAGATCGTCGAACAAGGACCACATTCGGTCCTGATCGTCCGGGTGAAAGCCATCGAGTGCGTTGGTGCCGATCAAGTGCTCGCTCGGCACGCCCAGCACGTCTTTTGCCGAGGGCGACGCATAGAGGCATGTTCCGTCCAGCTCGACGCGGAATACTGCGTCGGTGGCATTCTCTGCCAGGATGGCCAGCTGCTTGTCCCGCTCGGCGATCTCCTTCTCGAAGCGCTTGCGGTCGGTGACGTCGATGACGACGCCGATATATCCGCGCACGTTTCCGTCATCGTCGAATTCGGGCTGCGCGACGGCGTCGACCCAAACGATCGAACCGTCCAGATGCAGCCAGCGAAACTCGCCCCGGTATGGTTCCCCTCGATCCACGGCGGCAGCCCAGCGCTGGAGCAAGCCGTCCAGATCGTCGTAGTGGACGGCCCTGCTCCAGCCCGTGCCCATCGCTTCTGCCTCTGTCAGGCCGGCCATCTGACACCACGCGGGGTTGACGTAGTTGCACACGCCTGCGCTGTCGGTGCGGAATATGCCTGCTGGAGAAAAGCTCGCCAGCGACTGGAAACGCCGTTCGCTTTCCTTCAGCGCGTCCGTCGCCAGCTTCTGTTCGGTGATATCAATCGCAACGCCGATGAAGCCCTGCATTTCGCCATCGTCGCCGATCCGGGGGGCGGCGATCAGGTCCACCCATGAGACAACATCATCGGGCTTCAAGAACTGTAGCTTGCAGCGCCACTCCGTACCGGCCTGCACGGCATCGAGCCATTCCCGCTTTACGTCATCTCTCAGGTCGGGATGCACCGCATCGAGCCAGCCTGCGCCCAATGCGTGCGAGGCGCCCAGCCCGGTTTGCTTGAGCCACGCTTCGTTGACATAGGTGCAGAACCCATAGGCATCCGTTCGGAATATGCCTGCGGGGGAGAGACCTGCAAGATCGCCGAACCGCCGCTCGCTTTCCTCGAGCGCGGCCACAGTCTCCTCAAGCTCGCGGGTGCGCTGCTTGACCAGCCTCCCAATATAGGCTTCGCGGCGCGAGCCACTGAACAGCAACACCGCAAAAATGAGCGTAAGCAGCAGGCCCCCAATCAGTACGAGACTGGCCTCACGCGTCACCACGCCGCGCTCGAACGCTGGAGTGCTGGTCCACACCACCGTCCAAGTCTGTTCCATTACCTTGAACGTGCGTTGGACGGTAAAAGCGGACGCCCCATCGCCTGCGGGTGCTTCGGAGCTGCTGAAAATCAGCTCTTCGGGATCGGGCCGCGCGCCATCGTAGACGGCGATGTCGAACAGCTTTCCCTGACTTGGCGTAAGGTCGGACATGAAACGCGGGCCGACGAAGGGTGCGTAGATCCACCCATCGAAAGCCGAGCGGCGCTCTTCGACCGTATCTGTCGGCAAACCCGGCCTATACAAAGGTCGCAGCAGCAGAAATCCGGGGCTCTCCGTCTCGTCCTGCACGAGGAGGATGCGCCTCGTGATCGTCGCCTTGCCCGTATCGCGCGCCTTGCTTGCTGCAGCTCGGCGATTATCCTCGAACGCAATGTCGAGGCCGATGGCCTGGATGTTGTCGACCAGCGGTTCGATCGCCACGATGACGAACCTCTCGTCACGATCGGTCAGCGGATGAATCTCGAGATCATCCCGTCCTCTGGCGGCCAGGCTATCGAGAAATGCCTGCTCCTCACCCGCGCGTACCGGCTCGATGAAACCGATACCGCTGATGCCGGGAAGGGTCTGCGGAAGGTCGAGGAGCGAGGCATAGATGCGCCATTGCTCCGGTGTGACCTCATCGGATGCCTCGAAAAGTGCAGCGCCTCCATCCAGCGCCTGACGATAGGATTGCAGACGATGGTCGAGCGCCTGCCGGCTATCTGCCGCAAGCGATTCGAACGACGTCTGGCTGCGTTCGTAGGCCGCCTCCATGTTCAGACGCCACGCGGCCAAGGTCGCGAACAACAGCACCAGAATGGCGATAAAAGCCACGGTCGAGAATGGCGCGAGCCTCTGCCCCCGCCAATGGATCGCGCCACGACTCCAGGGTGCGAGGAACAGAAGCGGGACGACAATCAGAACGCCGCCCATGTCGCCGCCCCACCAGCGCAGCCAGAAGTTGATCAGGTTGCTCTGCGCCACGACGCCGCTCGCGAAGAGCGTCGCCGTTCCGAAGGTGGCGCCGACAAGACAGGTGAACGGGCCGACCAACAGGAGAAGCCGCACGAGTTCTCGCGGCCCCTCCAGCTTGAGCGGGAAACCCGCGCGGCTCCTTATCCAGTAAGCCCCCAGAAGGGCCTGCAGGGTCGACCCGGTCGCGATCAAAGTGGCATCGAGCGCCACGGTCACATCGGCTTGAAGCTCGCCCGAACCAGCCGCGAGTGCATTGACGCACCACGCGCCTAAAAACACGCCCGGCCAGACACGGTAGCCCAGAGCAGTGATAGCCGCGATGGAGAGCCCCGCTGCCGGCCAGATGAGCGAAGCAAAGCCGGGCGGCGGTGCCAGCTGCTGGCCGATCCAGCCGAGCAGGCCATATCCCAGCGCAAGGCCGAGGATTTGCACCGGGAGCCTGGCCAGCAGCCCGCCCCAAATCAACGGACCCGATGCTCCGCCTGCGCGGATGGATGCGCTACCGCTCATGTCCTAGCCAGTGCGGGCCATTTCTTTGGCCGATCCCAGCATCCGGCTGACTTCAGCCGCCAGTTTGGTCAGGGCTTCCCTGTCCGCCTCGCTGAAATCATGCCTCGGCCTGCGATCGATGATGCAGATCGTGCCCAGCTTGTCTCCACCTTCTGCGGTCACCGGAGCGCCCGCGTAGAAGCGGATCGATGGATCATCGAGGACCAGAGGATTGCGGCTGAAACGCTCGTCGTCCCTGGCATCTTCCACCACCATCACGTCATCGCCCTGAATGGCATAGGCACAGAATGCGACCGAGCGCGGCGTCTCGTCGACATCGAGGCCGACCTTCGCCTTGAACCACTGCCTGTCGGCGTCGACCAGCGACATGAGCGCAATCGGGGTGCCGAAGCGCTCTGCGGCCCGCCTTACGACATCATCGAATTCCGGCTCGGGCGGGGTGTCGAGCAAACGGTAGCCGTGGAGCGTCTGCAGGCGCTTTTTTTCACGATCTTCCATGGTATTTCCAAACTTTAGGTCTTCTAGATTGGTACAGGGCAGCGGTTTCCGAACCATTAAGCGAGGACCTTCAGCAAGCCCCCCGATGCTAAGGTCTACGAACGCGCGCGGTCCTCTTCTTCCAATAGCCGCCTCACGCCGATTTTTCCAAATAGTGGCATTCAAGAAATCGCTCTGTCCCGAGCGCGTAAGAGTCCCAGGCAGCACAGTAATTGAGATTCAATTCGCAAGTCAGAAGATATCTGGCCTCGCTTGGAAAGACCCGCTGCGTAGCGCTCCGGTTTCGAGGAAAGATGGTAAACCATCCCTTAAAAACAATCAATTGCAAGCCCTCGAGGCACCATCGACCCCCGGATTGAAGCCCGAACCCGCATCGCGCCCGAAATCGGCATAGCGGAGCGTGACGGTCGAGAAAGATGAGAATGGTTGAAACAAACCGACCGCGATGAATTAACGAATCTGCATAGGTATTGTGAATAGAGGCTTCGCTTGATCTGATCCCAAGTGGACGTATTTGAGAACCCATGGAGAGAATGGATAAAAGCCCCGCCCTCGTAACCGGCGGTGCAGGCTATATCGGTAGCCACGCCGTTCACGCGCTGCGCGACGCCGGCCGCCCGGTGGTGGTGATCGACAACCTTTCGACCGGCTTCCGCTTCGCGGTACCTGAGGACGTCCCTTTCTACGAAGGTGATATCGCCGACCGCGATCTGCTTGCACGTGTCTTTGCCGAACAGGGCATGGGCGATGGCAAAGGCGCAGTAATGCACTTTGCAGGCTCGATCATCGTGCCTGAATCGGTCGCCAAGCCATTGTGGTATTACGAAAACAATACGGTGAAGAGCCGTGGCCTGATCGAGGCTGCGGTGGCGGCTGGCGTGCCGCATATCCTGTTCAGCTCCACTGCCGCCACATACGGCGTGCCCGATGTCTCGCCGGTGACGGAGCAGACGCCGACCGTGCCGATCAACCCCTATGGCTGGTCCAAGCTGATGACCGAGCAGATGCTCGCGGATACCGCCCATGCCCATCCGATCAACTTCTGCGCGCTGCGCTATTTCAACGTGGCCGGGGCCGATCCGCAAGCGCGCACGGGGCAGTCGACCGCGGGAGCGACACACCTGATCAAGGTCGCTGTCGAAGCCGCGCTGGGCAAGCGCGATGCGGTGAGCGTGTTCGGGACCGATTACGACACGCCCGACGGCACCGGCGTGCGCGACTATATCCATGTCAGCGATCTGGCCGCAGCGCATGTGCTGGCGCTCGATGCGCTGATCGCCGAGCCGGAACGGTCGATGACGATGAATTGCGGCTACGGACGCGGGTTCTCCGTGCTCGAAGTGCTCGACGCGGTCGACCGGGTGACGGGAGGCCAGATCGAACGCGTCTTTGGCGAGCGCCGCGCGGGCGACCCGGCAATGCTCGTCGCCGACAGTTCGCTGCTGCGCGCGACCGTTCCGTGGACGCCGCGTTACGACAATCTCGACAAGATCATCGAACATGCGCTGATGTGGGAAAAGAGACTCACCGAATTGCGCACCTCCTAGCGGCTTCAAGACCTGACACCGCGCAACACGTCGGCCCGCAGTGCCGTCGACCGAAGCGACCAAAATGAAATATCGAGCGCATCGGCTTGAGTGACCCTGCGTAGAACATACTTGGACGAGAAGGCAGAACCGCTTCGTCTCCGCCATTTTCCGACTACGATGCCCGCTGGTTATACAACACGGCCTGTGAGGTAGCCTTTCCCCGGCCGGAAATACGCCATTGGCGACTCATGCTTTCAGAGATAGCGGCAGCCCCGCCGCCACCAGGACGACTTCGTCCACGACGCCGGCAATCCGCTGGTTGAGCCTCCCCGCTTCGTCCCGGAAGCGGCGGGCAAGGGCATTGTCCGGCACGATGCCAAAGCCGACCTCGTTCGCGACCAGGGCGATCGGATGACGGCATTCGCCGATCGCACGCTCGAGCGCATCGACCGGCACCGGCCGATCGGCGAGGATGAGGTTGGACAGCCACAGCGTCAGGCAATCGACGAGGATTGCATCGGCCTTTGCATCCGCCTCCGCGATCGCGGCCGGCAGGTCGAGCGGAGCTTCGATGGTGAACCACCGTTCGCCGCGATCTGCGCGGTGACGGTCAATCCGCTGGTGCATCTCGTCGTCGCGCGCTTCCGCCGTCGCGATATAGGCAAGGCGTCCGTCGATCGCTTCGCTGCGTTGCTGCGCGTACCGGCTTTTGCCCGAGCGCGCGCCTCCTAAGACCAGCAGGCTCGTCATATGGCGTTCTCCCTTGCCAGCGCGATGAGACCGTCGACGTCGAGCGCCTCTTCCAGCGTGGCCGCGATATCCTCCAGCGCCGCGTCGACCCGGTCCGCATGCGGCTGCGCGTGCGAGGGAGCGTCGATCTTCGCCAGCAGCGCGCGGCGCAAGGGGCCCGATTCCAGCAATCCGTGGCAATAGGTCCCCATCACCGTGCCGTCGGCACTCTGCGCTCCGTCTGCATGGCCTTCGCCCAGCATGGCAAAGGGGCGCGTCGTATCAGTGCCGGTGGTCTGGCCGATGTGGATCTCGTAACCGGCAAACTCGGCGTCGAGCGCCCTGCCCTGCACCTGGCTGACCCGCTTGTCGCCGGTCAGCACGGTTTCCACGTCGAGCAGGCCGAGCCCGTCCGCTCGCCCCGCCGCGCCTTCGATGCCGCGCGGATCGTCGATCGAGCGGCCCAGCATCTGGTAGCCGCCGCAAATCCCCAGCACCGTGCCTCCGCGCCGGTGGTGGGCGATAATGTCGATGTCCCAGCCCTGTTCGCGGATGAACGCAAGGTCGGCGATGGTCGCCTTGGAGCCGGGCAGCACGATCATATCGACCACCGGGATCGGCGCATCGGGCGGCACCATCACGAGTTCGACCGAGGGTTCGGATTTCAGCGCATCGAGATCGTCGAAATTGGCGATGCGCGGCAGGATCGGGCAGGCGATGCGTTTCGGGCCGGAACTGGCGGCGGCTGCGCGTTCGAGGACAACCGCATCCTCGCTCGGCAAATGATGTGCCTTGGCGAGCCACGGAACCACACCATAGCCGCGCCATCGGGTCAGTTGCTCGATAGCGGCATAGCCATCGGTGAATAGCGCGGGGTCGCCGCGGAATTTGTTGACGATGAAGCCGCGGATCGTCGCCGCATCGGCAGGGTCGATCACGGCGCGCGTTCCGGCCAGCGCCGCGATCACGCCGCCGCGGTCGATATCGCCGACCAGCACGACCGGGACCTCGGCGGCGCGCGCAAAGCCCATGTTAGCGATGTCGCCCGCGCGCAGATTGATCTCCGCGGGCGATCCGGCGCCTTCGACGACCACGATATCGCACCGCGCCGAAAGGCGACGATAGCTCTCCATCACTTCGCCCAGCAGGGCACCCCGCGCCTGCCTGAACGATCCCGAACCCAGCGTGCCGCGCATCCTGCCATGGACCACGACCTGCGAGGTATGGTCCGCCTGCGGCTTGAGCAGCACGGGGTTCATGTCGACATGCAGCTCCGCCCGCGCGGCCACCGCCTGCAATGCCTGTGCGCGCCCGATCTCGCCGCCTTCGGGCGTGACGGCGGCATTGTTGGACATATTCTGCGGCTTGAACGGCAGCACCGCGATCCCGCGATTGGCGAGCGCGCGGCACAGGCCCGCCACCAGCACCGACTTGCCCACGTCGGAGCCTGTCCCCTGCAGCATCAGGCCAGCCATGCAAATGCTCCCGCAATCAAGAAGGTGATAACCCAGGCGAGCGAGACGATCCGGATCGCCCTGCGGAGATCGCCGGGCGTCGCCTCGCCGCCGCTGCCGATGAAGGGCGTGTCATGCCCGACCCCGTCGTAGCTGATCGGTCCGGCAAGGCGAACGCCAAGCGCGCCTGCCATCGCCGCTTCGGGCCAACCCGCATTGGGAGATGCGTGGCGCGCATGGTCGCGCCACATGATCCGCCAGCCGCCAAGCCCGGCGAGGCAGATCAAGATCGCGGCGAGGCGTGCGGGCAGGAAATTCGCGACATCGTCGATCCGCGCAGCCGCCCAACCGAAATCGCGCCACGGCTCCTCGATATGGCCGATCATGCTGTCGGCGGTGTTGATTGCCTTGAACATCCAGATGCCGGGCAGGCCCAGGACCGCGAACCAGAAGATGGGCGCGATCACTCCGTCGCAAAAGCTTTCCGCGAGGCTCTCGATCGCCGCGCGCGCCACGCCGGCCTCGTCCAGCGCTGCGGTATCGCGGCCCACGATCATCGCCACCGCCTGCCGCGCGGCAGTAAGATCGCCGGTGGCGAGCGCGCTAGACACCGCACGCACATGGTCGATCAGGCTGCGCTGGGCGATGGCGGGAAAGGCGAGGAGCGCGACGACTAGCCAGCCGTTGTCGCCCAGCATCTGCCGGACGATGGCTTGCGCGGCCCACGCGATCAGACCGGCAGTCGTCACGACCGCGAGCAAGGTCGCGATCCCCCCGAGCCGTCGTTGCGATGCGCTGTACTGGGGGCGGTTGAGCATCTCCGCGCCAGCCGAGATGATCCGCGCAAACCCTCCGACCGGATGGCCCACGCGCCGGTAGAGCCAGCCGGGCCAGCCGAACGCCGCATCCAGGGCCATCGCTGCGGCGAGCACCGGATCAGCCATCGCCCGGCGCCCTAGCAACGCGCTGCATCTGCGCTTCGTCGGCCGGGACGCCGAAGCGGAGCCAGTCCGGGCGATCGGCGAAGGGTCGCGTCAGGATATGATGTCGGGCGAGGCGATCGAACAGCGCGCCCGCGTTTTCAGCGCGGACGAGCCGGAACAGCGGCGAGGCGCCCTGCGGAGCCATGCCATGGTGCGACAGAATGCGGTCGAACTGCGCGGCGCGCGTGGCAAGCGCGGTGCGCGTCGCGTCGATCCAAGCTCTATCGGCATAGGCGCGTTCACCGATTGCGAGTGCCGCGCCCGATAAGGGCCAGTCGCCCAGCAGATTGCGCAGTGCGGAGATGACGTCCGGCGGCGCGATCGCGAAGCCCAGCCGCACGCCCGCCAGCCCGAAGAACTTGCCGAAGGATCGCAGCACGATCAGTCGGCGCGCGGGGTCGACTTGCGCCGCGATGCTGATCTGCGGCATGGTGTCCACGAAAGCCTCGTCCACGATCAGCCAGCCGCCCGCCGTCTCCTGCAGCGCGAGCCATTCGCGCAGCATCTCGGGTGGTGTGACGCGGCCATCGGGGTTGTTGGGATTGGCGATGACGAGAGCATTCGCCAAGTCGTCGGCGCGTGGAGCTTTCACCGCCTGCGCCTGCGCGAACATCGCGGCGTGCGTGCGATAGGTCGGCTCGATATAGCCCCCCGGCAAGCCAAGGATCGCGGCAATCAGCCGCAACCCGATCTCGCTGCCCGGCACCGCGCAGCAGAGCGAGGGATCGACGCAGAAATACTGCGCGGCCACGCCCTCCAGCCGGGCCAGTGCGGAAGGATCGGGCAGAGCATGCCAGTCGGGCGCCAGATCGACCGGCACCGGCCAGGGGTACGGATTGATCCCGGTCGACAGGTCGAGCCACTCTTCCCGCGCTCCACCGAAATGCGCGCAGGCCGCGTCGAGCCTGCCGCCATGCCAGTCGAACGCGCCGCTCATGATGCGGCGAGCCAGGCGAGCAGCAGCACGCTCTCGACGATTTCGATCCCCGCGCCGTGGCTATCGCCCGATATGCCGCCCAGGCGCGAACGGACCCAGAGCGCCCACAACCCTATCGCAGGAGCCGCCACCAGGAATGCGGGCGCAAGCCAGCACAGGACCGCGGCGATAATGATCCAGCCTGTCAGGTCGTACCAGCGCAGCGCGCTCGCGAACTGGGTCCCCATACCCTCATGCAGCGGCGGCAAACACTTGGCCCACAGCAGAGGGCCCAGCCGGGCGATGCAACAGATCGCGGGCAACACCCAGAAATCGCTCCCTCTCGAAAGCCCCGAAAGCAGCGCAAACTTGGCGCACAGCTGCAAGCCGATGGCGACCACTCCGAAACTGCCGATATGCGGATCGGCAAGTATCTCCGAGATCCGACTGGCGTCCTTGTGCGCCCCGCCCGATGCGTCGGCCACGTCGCCCAGGCCATCGAGGTGAAGCGCGCCGGTGATCGCCGCCCAGACGATAAGCCCCGCCGCGCCCGCGACCAGCGGATCGACCAATCCGCCCGCCCAAACCGCGCCCCACACCGCCAGCCCCACGATCACGCCTGTCAGCGGAAACCAGCGCATCGCGCCCGCCATATCGCGCATGTCCGCGTCGACCGCAGGCAGCGGCACGCGCGTCATGAACTGGATGGCGAGGACGAGCGATTTCATGTCCGCAGGCCGACGATCTGTCCGCTTGCCAGTTCGCTCCCCTCGCCGCGCCAGACGCGGATCGAGAGCAAGGCGCCATAGGGAAGGTCGAACGCCCAGACGGCGCGATGATCCAGCCCCGTGAGAACCGAGACCGCCGCCCGCATCGCCCCGGCATGCGAGACCACGATGGCGGTTGTGTCCAGCTCGGCGATGGCCTCGCGGATCCTGCTGCGAAGGTCGCTCCACCGCTCGCCATCGGGCGGCGGGTTGGCATCGGGATCGGCCCAGAAATCCTCGAGCTGCCGTGGGTCCAGCGCGGCGGATGGCTTGCCGTCCCACTCGCCGAAATCGAGCTCCCTCCAACGCGGATCAATCCGCAGCGGAAGGGCGCGTGAATCGGCAATCGCGCGTGCGCCATCGCTCGCGCGGCTGAGGTCCGACGAGATCACTTCCGCCGCGCCCAGACCCTGCGCATGGTCGACCAGCGCACGGTGTGCGCCCGGGGCCGCCGGTTCGTCATGATGACCCAGCATCAGCCCGGTGCGCAGCGGGGGGCCGTGGCGTAGCAGATGGAGGTCGAAGGGCTTCACGTCGCCCCTGCCACCGCAGCTTCGGCGAAAGTCGCCATCCGCTCATGCGCGGCCAGTGCGGAGCGGACGATCTGCACCGCCACCGCCGCGCCGGAGCCTTCGCCCAGCCGCATGTCGAGCGCGAGCAGCGGAACGAGCCCGAGCGCGCCAAGCAGGCGACCATGCGCATTCTCGGCAGAGCGATGCGCCGCGAGGCAGTGATCGACGATGCCCGGTGCCTCTGCCGCGAGCGGCGCGATGGCCGCGCAGCCGATGAACCCGTCGAGCATCACCGGTATGCGTTTGTGGCGCGCGGCGAGGACCGCCCCCGCCATCGCCGCGATCTCGCGCCCGCCGAGCCGGCGCAGCGTTTCAAAGGCATTGGTGCATGCAGTGCCATGCAGGGCCAGCGCATTGTCGACGAGCGCGCGCTTGCGGGCGAGGATCGTATCGTCGACGCCGGTGCCTCGGCCGACCCATGCCTCGGCCTCGCCCCCAAGCGCGGCGGCGCACAACGCAGCTGCGGGGGTGGTATTGCCGATGCCCATCTCGCCGGGGACGAACAGCTGGCATCCGTCCGGCACCGCAGCCGCACCGCGGTTCAGCGCGTCGAGGCATTCCGCCTCGCTCATCGCGGGTGCGCGCGAGATATCGGCGGTCGGCCTGTCGAGGTCGAGCGGGATCACGGCAAGGCTCGCCCCGCAGGCATGGCTGAGCGCGTTGATCGCAGCCCCGCCGTGCTGGAAGTTCGCGACCATCTGCGCGGTCACCTCGGTGGGAAAGGCGCTTACGCCTTGCGCCGCGCAGCCGTGATTGCCCGCGAACACCACCACATCAATCCGTTCGAGCGTGGGTCGGGGCGTGTTCTGCCAACCCGCCATGAAGACCGCGATCTCCTCCAGCCTGCCGAGTGAACCCGCCGGTTTGGTCAGCTCCGCCTGCCGCGCGCTCGCAGCGGCACGCACCTTCGGATCGGGCTCGGGCAGCGTAGCAAGCGCATGGGCGAACGCGGCGGGATCGGCGAAAGCGATCATGTCGCGACCTTTCCTTCGGGCGGCACGCGCACGATGAAGTGGCCCTTCACCCCTTCGGGCCATTTCGCATAGGCGACCTTGCCGTGCTCGCTTTCAGCGTGATGGGCGGTGTATTCGAGGATCGCCTCGGCGCTCTCGCTGTCGGGTGCGAAGTCGCCCAGCACATAGCCGATCTTGCCCGGCCCGCGCACATGCACGGTGCAGTGCCGCTGGCACGCGAACAGACAGGGCATCTCCTCGATCGCGATGTCGGCATAGCGCTCGCTCGCGCCCTGTGCCGCACGCAGCGCCTCCGCGAGGCGCGCGCCGCCGCGCTGCCCGTCGTCGTCTTCGCGACGATCGGCGGACAGGCGGCAGGTGCTGCACACGACGACAGACGCGCCGCTGCTGGCAGGCGCCAGCGTCACAGCCGCGTCCTAACTCCGATATGAACGCTGCGGCCGAGCGTGCCGTACCCCTTGGCGGTGACGTAGTCGGTGTCGAACAGGTTCTCGACCCGGCCATAGAGTATCAGCGGCCCGCTCACGTGCAACTCGCCGCGCAGATCGGTCAGCAGGTAGTCGTCCAGCATGTCGCCACCCGCCCGGTCCGTGCTTTCGCCCGAATAGCGCAGCGCAATGCTCAGCGAATGGCCCTGCCGCGCCTGATAGCCGATCGCGGCATTGGCGAGGTATTGCGGCACGCGCGGCAATTGCTGGCCGAAGGTGGACCCTTGCGTGCGATCTTCGGCCTCGACCCAGCTGAAATTACCGCGCGCGAAGATCGCGCCGAAGCGCGCGTCGCCCGCAACTTCGACGCCGCGCGCGCGGGCTTGGTCGACATTGGCGTAATAGCCGAAGCGCTCCACATCGCTGCCCGGAATGAAGCATTCGGGCGGCAGCGGGGCCGAGGTCGGGCAATAGGCGAAATCGATCAGATTGTCGGTGTCGCGCTCGAAATACACCGCCGAGAACGTCAGCCGCTCATCCAGCAGATCCTGCTCGATCCCGGCTTCCCAGCCCTTGGCATGTTCGGGGTCGAGGTCCGCGAAGCCATACTGGCTGAACAGCTGGTAGAGCGAGGGCGCCTTGAAGCCTTCCGAATAGTTCGCCCGCAGCCGCGTGCCGCCATTCCATGGCTCGAAGCTTGCGCCTGCGCTGAACACCGTGTTGTCGCCAAAACGCGTGTGATCGTCGTAGCGCACCCCGCCATCGATCGTCAGCCCGGCCACCGGCGTGACGCGCGCCAGCGCATACAGGCTGTTCGTGTCCGCCTGCGCGCGGGTGACATCGATCGGCGCATTATTGTCGCGCGGAGAGGCGGTGCGCATGCGCTGTTCCTCGCGCTCTGCCCCGAAGGAGACCTGCACCCTATCGGACAGGGTCAGATCGCCTTGGTATTCGTAGCGGCGCGTGCGGCCCTGTGCGTCGAAGGTCTTGGTGCGGACCGATCTTGCGGGATCGAAATTGTCGCGGTCGGTCCGGGTCTCGATGAAGGCGAGCCGGCTGGCGAGCCGTCCATCCAGCACGGTCGCATTGATCCCGGCATAGGTCGCCCAGGTCTGCGTCACGCCAAAAGCGCGGCTGTCACCTGAAAACCCGTCGAAATCATTGCTGCCATGCGAGTAATAGCCGCGCAGGTCGGCCGAGAGCGTGGGGGCGATCCTGGCGGTCAGCGTGCCGCTGGCCGACTGGCGCTCGAACCCGTCGCGCTCGGTGCCGCTGGTGCGCGCGGAGATGCCGTCGGTGGTGAAGGTGCTGCCCGCGATCCGCCAGTCGAGCAGCTTGCCGCTGCCGCCGACACCCGCACGCGCATTCAGCGTGTTGCGCGATCCGCCCTCGATCGAGACGCGGCCTTCCAGTGGCGCGGTTGGGCGGTTGGTGAGCACGTTGACCACGCCGCCGATGGCATTGCTGCCCCACAGGATCGACTGCGGCCCGCGCAGGATCTCGATCCGCTCGATATCGTCGGCGAACAGGTTGCCGAAATCCGCGCCCCCATCGGTGGTGGAGGCGTCGGCCAGCCGCATCCCGTCGACAACGAGCACGGCCTGGCCCGCATCGGCCCCGCGTATGCGTAGCGAGGTGGAGGTGCCATAGCCGCCGTTGCGCGAGAGGCTGATGCCCGGTGTGCGCACGAGCACGTCGGACACCGCGATCGGCTGATCCTGCTCGATCCGCTCGAGGTCGAGCACGGTGATCGAGGACGACACGCGATCGGTCTCGACCGGGGTTCTGAGCGCGGAGACGACAATGGTATCGTCGGCATCCTCCGCATGGGCGGCGGTGGACAGCGACAGCACGGCGGCAAGCGCCAGGATGGAAACACAGTAGTTTTTGGGCATGAATATTCCCCAGAAGTGACACGACGCTCCGCGCGGATCGTGTCGGGGGGAATGACGGGAACAGGCACCGCGAGGCGCACGCACCAGCCATCCCGTCCGGCACGCGCCGCACGAGGCAATGGCTGTCGTTTCTCGAGGAAAACCCCGTTCGGCCGGCACACCCTGTCCGGACGAAGAACGACGGCGTCAGGCAGGTCTCCTGGCTCGCGGGTCGATGCCGGTCGGGCCGCCTTCTCGGGCCGCTTGCGCGCCCCAATGGCATGATGGCCGATGGCTCTCCGCTCACAGTTGCAGGGGCAGCCACGGTCTTTAACCGCGTTCCCTTTCAATCCCCTCTCGGGGAACCTGAAGCTTGGCCGCCGGATATGCGGGGGCGAAGCGCGTGGCAAGCTGATTGTGCAATCGCGAAGCCTTGCCTGCGCTGCCGATCCTCCATATCAGGGGCGGCGTAACGGGTGCCCGCAAGGGCTTAATCGGGAAGTCCGGCAGGCTGGCGACGCCAGCTCAATCCGGCACTGCTCCCGCAACTGTAACCGGTGAGCGGACCGCCATCGCGCCATTGCAAGGGCATCGCCCTTTCGAGAAGGCGGCGGATTTCGCGTCGAACCGGCAAGTCAGGAAACCGGCCCGTTGCCGTCGTTCTTCGCCCGGGCGGGATGTACCGGTCGAAAGAGGGTCCGATCCCTTGGTGGACGACACCTGTGTGTGCGTTGAAGAGGGAGGGCCGCCATCCGGCACTCGCGATCCTGTTTGTGCGCCATGGCCCCCGGTCATGGCCTTCTGTCCCGTGGCCCTTGCCTTTCCGGCTGGGCGCTTCGGGCAACGCATCGTTGCAACTTCAAGGGAGTCCAATGATGTCCGATCTATCCATCACCGCGCCGTCCGATCACGCGATCCGGCGGTTCGACATTCTCGTCTTCGCCGCGCTTGTCGTGGTCATGCTGGCGACCCGGCCGCATTCGCTCAGCGAGTTCGTGCACCTGCCCGAAACCAGCCTCGCCAGCTTCCTCGTCGCCGGGTTCTACATCCGCCCGCGCCTCGCCTTCCCCGCGCTGTTCGCGCTGGCCTTCGCGATCGATCTTGCGGTGATCGGGATTGAGGGTGGCGAGAGCTTCTGCTTCACCATCGCCTACTGGATGCTGCTGCCCGCCTATGGCGTGATGTGGCTGGCGGGGCGCTTTGCCGCCGCGCGGCTCGAGGTGAAGCCCGCGCATCTGCCCGCGCTGATCGCCATCGTCGCAGGCGCAGCGTTCGTTTCCAACGCCTTTTCCAGCGGCGGGTTCTATGCGCTCAGCGGGCATTTCCCCGATGCGACGCTGGCCGGCTGGCTGCCGCGCCTCGAACGCTATTTCCCCGGCACGCTGATCGCGACGCTGAGCTGGACCGGCATCGCGGTGGTCGCGCATGTCGCGGTGCGCAGCCTGACGGGTCAGCGCGTGCCGGACAGCGCCCGGTGAGCGACGCCGACAAGGAAGAGATCGACCGCCGCTACCGTGCCCGCACCGCGAAGCACAAGGCGGTGGTCGACAAGCGGATCGCGGCTGCGCAGGAGGACAAGGGCCTGCTGCTGGTCCTGACCGGCAACGGCAAGGGCAAGTCGTCCTCCGCCTTCGGGATGGTCGCGCGCACGCTCGGCTATGGCCACAAGGCTGCCGTGTTCCAGTTCATCAAGGGCAAGGAGGAAGTGGGCGAGCGCGCGTATTTCGCTCGTGATCCCAACATGCGCTGGGAACGCTGCGGCGAAGGCTTTACCTGGGAAACGCAGAACCGCGACCGCGACATCGCCGCCGCCCGCGCGGGGTGGGACAAGGCGAAGGAGGCGCTCGCCGATCCCTCGATCCATCTCGTGGTGCTCGACGAGCTGACCTACCTCGTCACCTATCGCTATCTCTCGCTGGAAGAAATCATGCCCGCGATCGAGGCCCGCCCGCCGATGCAGCATGTGGTGATCACGGGCCGCGCGGCGCATGATGACTTCATCGAGGCCGCCGACACGGTCAGCTCGATCCGCGACGTGAAGCATGCCTTTCGTGCCGGGGTTCGCGCGCAGAAAGGCATTGATCTTTGACCGGCAGCGCGCGCTGCCCCGCGCTGCTGGTCGCCGCGCCCGCATCGGGACAGGGCAAGACCACGATCACCGCCGCCCTCGCGCGCCGCTACCGCGATCGCGGCCTGCGGGTGCGCGTGTTCAAGTGCGGGCCAGACTTTCTCGACCCGATGATCCTCGAGCGGGCGAGCGGGCATCCCGTCCTGTCGCTCGACCTGTTCATGGTGGGCGAGGATGATTGCCGCCGCCTGCTCTACGAGGCGGCGTGCGCGGCGGACATTATCCTCGTCGAAGGCGTGATGGGCCTGTTCGATGGCGATCCGTCGGCTGCCGATATCGCCGCCCGCTTCGGCCTGCCGGTGCTGGCGGTGATCGACGGTTCGGCGATGGCGCAAAGCTTCGGCGCGATCGTCCACGGCCTCGCCACCTACCGCAGCGACATCGCGCTGCACGGCGCGATCGCCAATCGCGTGGGAAGCGCGCGCCATGCCGCCATGCTGGAAGACAGCGTACGCGCGCCGGTGCGCTGGCTGGGCGCAGTGGAGCGCAGCGCCGACTTCGCCTTGCCCGAGCGCCATCTTGGCCTGCTGATAGCGGATGAGATCGCCGGCCTGGACGAACGGATTGCAGCGTGCGCGCGGGGGCTTCCAGCCGCAGTGAACGACCTGCCGCCGCCGGTCACCTTCACCCCCGGAACTGATTACGCCGCGCTGCCGGCAGACCTTAAAGGACAACGCATCGCGATCGCACGCGATGCCTGTTTTGCCTTCATCTATCCCGACAATCTGGCGGTGCTTCGCGAGCTGGGGGCGGACCTCCATTTCTTCTCACCGCTTGCAGGAGACTCGTTGCCCAATTTCGATGCGCTCTGGCTCCCCGGCGGTTATCCCGAACTCCATGCCGAAGCGCTGGCGAACAATGGCGCGTTTCTGGATGAGCTGCGGGCCCATCACGAACGGGGCAAGCCGATTCTGGCCGAATGCGGGGGCATGATGGTCTGTGCGCAGGAGCTGGAGACGATCGACGGGCAGACCCACGTTATGGCGGGGCTCTTGCCCGGTCGCACGATCATGCAGTCGCGCCTCGGCGGGCTCGGCCTGCAGGAATGCCCATGGCCTGGCGGCACTCTGCGCGGGCACGGCTTTCATTATTCGCGGATCGAGACCGATCTCGCGCCCTTCGCCCAGACCCGCAATCCCAACGGCGGACGCACCGAAGCGCTGTTCGTGCACGGATCGCTGTGCGCGAGCTATGTCCATTCCTATTTCAGATCGAACATTGCAGCAGCGGCATCGCTCTTCCGGAACAGTTAGGCCCACTTCAGCCTTCGGCGACCCTCACTCTGCCGGCACGGGCTCCGGCGTTGTCTTGGCGGGCGCGCCGGTCCGCCGGGCAAGCAGCAGCGGCACAGTGATCGCGATCAGACAGGCCGTCCAGAAGATCGCCACGAAGGGCGCGCCGTTGCCCAGCGCAAAACGCGCCAGAAGCGTGGCCACCAGGCCGAGCGGAACACCCGCCACGAGGCCCCACCAGGCGGCCCGCAGATAGGTGGAGCGCTGGCCCCGCCGCTCCCGCTTGTCGAACCAGATGAAGGTGCCGGTTGCCACCACCACGGTCAGCGCCAGCCCGAAGACGATATAGGCGATCTTCACCGGCAGTCCGCCGAAATTGCCGAAGTGCAAATTGTACATCGAAGCGGCAACCTGCTGCCCCACCGTGCCGTCGGCCAGGCCCACAGTGCCGCGAAATTCGCCGCCTGCGGAGAATGCATAATACTCGCCGAAAATCAGCCGGCGCTGATGTTCCGCGATCACCTGCACGTGCTGGCCCGCAGTCCCCGGATCATGCAGGATGACGTAATAGGGATCCACCTCGGGATATTCGCGTTCCATGTAGGCAAGCGCGGGCGCGACGTCGGGCACCGGCGCCGGGGCCGCATCGCCTTCCGGCTCGCCGCCGAACACCGGGGCGAGCGCCGCTTCGCTGTCGCCGCCATAGGCCGCGGTCGCCACCGCGCCACCCGACACGTAGAAGAGCCCGATCATCGCCCCGGTGAGCGCGATCGCCAGCGCGAAGGGCAGCGTCCAGACCGCCAGCCGGTTGTGCCAGTCGAGCGTCGCCACGTCGTCCCCCCGGCGCGCGCGCAGGCGGAAGGCATCGCGGAAAATGCGCGGATGCGCGACGATGCCGGAGACCGAGAGCGCCACGATCATCGCGCCGAACAGGCCGACCAGCGTCATGCCGTAGAGCGCCGGAAGGTTGAGCCGGTAATGCAGCGCCAGCAGGAATTCCGCCCAGGCATTCTCTTCCGGGACAACGATTTCACCCTGGCGATCGATATGGACGGCCTGCGTATCGGTGGTGATCGTCGTGCGCGGCAGGGCCTCGCTCGGCAGGTGGACATAGAGGTGCGTCGTTGCCGGCTTGCCTTTCTCGCTCGCCAGCACGTTTTCGATCCCGCGCTGGACGCTGGCAGGGTCGATGGCGCTCATCTCGGGCGCGTCGAGCTGTTCGAGACGCTGAAACTCTTCGTACAGCACGATCGCGGTGCCGGTGGCGCAGATCAGATAGAGCAGCGCGCAGCAAATCAGGCCCAGGGCGGAGTGGGCGGAGATTGCCTGGCGGACGGTGTCCTTGGAGAATGCGAAGGTCATGCCGGGCCTCCCTGCAACATGAGAAACGGCGCGGAAAGCGCGGCGATGCCAAGCACCCAGCCCAATTGGGCCCGACGGCGCGCCATCATCAGCAGCGCGAAGGCAAGGATCGGCCACGCGAGCGGGACCACGGCGAGCACCGCGACATTGCCGTCCGCCTCGGCCCCACCTGCCGAGACAATCAGCGCGCGCACCGCGAGGGCCAGCAACAGGCTGGCCGCGAGAGCCAGCGGGCCGGTGATAAAAAAGGTCAGCCAGCCGGAGCGGCGTGGCCCGGCCGCTTCGTCACTCCCGCGATGCACCGTGCGGACCGCTTTCGCCCGGCCCTTTCGCACCTTCTCGGTAGCCGCGAACGCGAGCGCGACGAAGGCCGCGCCGGTCGCGACGAGGATGGCGACCGTGATGCCCCACTCGCCCGCGGCGCGATCCGCGACGGCCAGCGCCGCAAGCAGCGCCGCCCAACCTGCAAGGTTGAGGGGGAGCGAGCGTTTCGCCCGCCCCCACGACACCCGCAGCACAGCCACGCCCGCAATTGCGAGCGCGCTGGCAAGCCACATCGACGCATCGCCCGCCATCAGAACGCGACGGTCAGCGAGCCGTTGATGCTGCGCTTTTCACCCGGGTAGCAATCTCCGCGCACGAGGCAGACCGAGTAGTATTCCTCGTTGGTCACGTTGCGCGCGGTGATCCGCAGGCTGAACCGGTCGAAGTCGTAGCCGAGCGACAGGTCGCCCACCGTGTGGCCGTCCACGCGGTAGGTCAGCAGGCTATTGGTGATCGCCGAGATGCCGTTGCTCTCGTTCCCGCCGACGTACCGCACGCCGCCGCCGAAGCTCAGCCCCTCCAGCGCACCGGTGAAATTGTACAGCGCGAAGAGCGAGGCCTGCCAGTCGGAGATCGAGGTCAGCGGCAGCCCGTTGGGATCTTCCGCATCCAGATAGGTGACGTTGCCGTCGATCCGCAGGCCGCCGATCAGCGCGTTGGCTTCCAGCTCCGCACCGCGCACCTTCGAGATGCCTTCCTGCTGGCTGTCGGCCCCCGCCAGCGCGGCGGGATTGGGCAGGTTGGAAACCTCGATATCGAAGACCGACGCGGTGACCAGAGCGTTGATACCGGTCGGCTGCCACTTGATCCCGGCCTCGTACTGGCGGCCTTCTTGGGGTTTGAGCTGCTGGCTGGTGATCCTGTCGACCCCGACGACCGGCTCGAAGCTCTCCGCGTAGCTGACATAGGGAGAGATACCCGCCGGACCGCGCCACAGGAGGCCGAAGCTCAGGCTGGTCGCATCGTCCTTCTGCGTCGTTCCGTTCTCGACCCGGTTGGTCACATCGTCGAACCGGACGCCCGCGTTGGCGACCAGCGCGCCCCAGCTCATCTGGTCGGAAATGTAGTAGCCGGTCGAATCGACGTAGTTGCGCGGGCCGTTAACCTGCAAGTCGCGGATTTGCTCGACCGTCGGGGCGTTGGTGTACTGCGGATTGAAGACGTTGAGCGTGCCCGCGTTGAACACATAGGCGGTATCGGAATCGGTGAAGACGTCCTGCGTCTGCACGCCGACCAGCAGTTCGTGGCGGATCGGCCCGGTGTTGAACTCGCCGCGCACACGCGCGTCGAGCGCCAGCTGCTCGCTCCGGTTATCCGCCAGGTAGAAGGTCCATGCCCCGTCGCCATTGGCGTCGATGCGCGGCACGCCGTTGCCCTGAAACGCGATCCACGCCTGGCGATAATCGGCCTTGGAATCGACGTAGCGCCCTACCGCCTCGAAGGAGAACGCATCGCTCAGCTGCTGTTCGAGGATCAGGGTCAGCGCGAAGCTTTCGGTGTCGTAGGCGTTGAAGCCCGGCGCGCCCATGTATTCATAGGGATCGATTTCCTCGCCGCTGGCCGAGGGCAGCAGGGTGCCGGTGACGGGGAGGAACTGGTGCGCGGTGTCCGAATCCTGGTCCGAATAATTGGCGAGGATCGTGATCTCGGTGCCCGTGGCCGGGCGCAAGGTCAGCGCCGGGGCGATGACGAACTTGTTGTCGTCGACCTCGTCGATCTGGGTGCCGGAATCGCGCAGCAGGCCGACGAAGCGGAACTGTGCCTCGTCTTCGGCACCGGGGATGGCGATGTTGATGTCGGTCGCGATCTGCTTGCGATCGAAGCTGCCGTAATCGAGGCGCACCTCGCCCTCGGTCACGCCCTTGGGGCGCTTGGTGACCACATTGATGATGCCGCCGGGCGATCCTGCACCGTAGAGGACCGATGCCGGGCCCTTGAGCACTTCCACCTGCTCCAGCGTGTAGATGTCCTGCCGGGTCGTGTTGTAATATCCAAACAGGTACTGGAGGTTGTCGCGATATTCGGGCGCGGCGAGCCCGCGGACCTTGGCGAAGTCGCCGCGGGTCGAGAAACCGAAGGGCTCGGCGGTGACGCCAGCCGAGTAGGTCAGCGCATCGTCGAGCGACTGCGCGCCTTTCTCATCGAAATCCTGCGCGGTCTCGATCGAGATCGAGCGCGCGGTCTCGACGATCGGCGTGTCGGACTTGGTCGCTCCGAAATCGGTCAGCGCGCCGGTGACGACGATTATGCGCTCATCGGTTCCATCCCGCGGATCGCCGGTCTCGGCGGCATCATCCTGAGCGAACGCGGGCGACGCGGCAATCAGTGCAAGCGTTGCGGTCGTGGCGGCGAAAATTGGCTTCACATTTGGCTCCCTGAACACAATCTGACCGCCCGCTAATGAAACCTATTCTCAATTGCAATGGGTGGTTGGGGAAGCGCGCGAAAAAGAAGAACCCGGGCGTCCGGTGAGACGCCCGGGTTCAGGGTCCGATCGGTCCATCAGGGGACTTGCGGTTTTAGACCGGTTGCCGAACCCATCCCAGACACCTTGGGGCCCGGCTACATTGCGAAGCTGACCGATGCTCGCAGCGCATAGCCGATCTTGTCGTTGTGCTCCTCCGCTGAAAGTTCGCCCGAGATGGTGTAGAAAGCATCGCCTCCCACACCGCGCAGCCGCGCGAACCAGCCGCTGGTTCGCTCCTCGGGCGTCAGAGTAAAGCTGTCGCCGTCGCCGAACCGGGCGGTTGTCGCGCCAAGTTCGCCGGAGAGGATTTCACGCCATCCTCCTTCCGCCTCGATCCGCAGCCAGTTCTTGTCGCGCCTGCGCATGCCGAGCAGATCGACACCGACGGCACTGCCGACATTGACCGCGAGTTCATCGCTGGTCCGATCTTCAACCGTGAGATTCAGTGCCTCGCCGCCGGTCTCGACATAGCCGTCCTCGCTTAGGCGGATATAGTCGAGCGTTACCGACGGCCGGAAGAAGAAGAACTGCGATCCGGCTTCGAGCGAGACACCCGCGATGAAGCTGGTCGCGTTGCCCGACCACTCGCCGTCCATCGTCCGAGTGATGGTCTGATCGCCGTCCTTGCCGTTGAAATAGCGCGCCCCATCGAAGTTCGCGAAACTGTAGGAACCTCGGGCGAAGCCGGACAGCGCGCCCCATTTCCCGCGCCAGTAAAGCGCGCCTTCGTAGGTGTTGGAGATGAGGCTGTTGTCGGCCAGCGTATCGTGCCGGTTCCACAGCCAGGTGGCCGTGGCACCGACGGTGCCGAGCCCTGTCTGCAATTCGGCACCGCCCGAGAAACCCAGACCGTCGAGGTCGTATTGCGCCGTGTCTCCTTCATCCTTTGACGAATCCCACCCCGCCGCATCGAACACGATGCTCAGCTTCTCCTTGCGTTCGAACGGACCCTGCGGCTCCGCGAGCCTGCGCGCGAAGGTCCGGATGCCGAGGCTCAGGCCGTCGAACGCGCCGCCCGCGTGATCGGGCAGGGTCTGCGCGACGGCGGCGCGAAACGGGTCTTTCTCGGTGATGCCTAGGAAGACGCCCGCAACGTCGTCATCCTCGGCGAGAGCTGCGTAAAGCGCATCATAGGCGGTCGTCTGCGCACGGTTGAGGCCGAGTTCGTCGGTCGCCTTGCGGTCGATATCCACCTTCACCAGACCGGCAGCCTGATCCACGGCAAGCTGCGCCTTGTACATGAAGGGGACCAGCGCGACGTCCGGCTTCAGGGATCCAGCGCCTGTCAGCGTACCCGCGTCGATGACGGTGTAGATGCCTTCGGCCTCGGCAATATCGGTCAGCCGCAGCTTGAGTTTTGCACCGTCTGCAAAGCTGGCATTGCCGGTCACGGTGATCCCGCTGCCTGCAGCCGGATCCTTGCTGAGTGTGGTGACGACCACGCCGTTCGCGCCGACGGCAAGTGTCGAAAGAGTGGTGGGCCCAGTCAGATCGAGCGCGCCGCCGTTGACCATGACCGACAGGTTTTCGCTGCCGACCAGACGCCCTTTGAACAGGGCCTTGTCGGCCAGCGTGAGCTTGCCCGCTCCGCCGGCGAAATCGGCCGTGCCCGCGAAGCCCGACGTGCCAGAAAGGGTCAGCTCGTCGGCCTGACCACCGAAGCTCGCTTTCCCGGCAAAGCTCGCATCGCCCGACAGCACGAACCGATCTAGCCCTGCGCCGAACGACACATCGCCCGCGACCGTTCCGTCGAGCAGTTCGAGCCTGTCTTCCCCGCTGCCGAACAGGATGTCGCCCTTGATACCGGGCGCGTTTACGCCAGAGCCGACCAACGTCTGGCGCACGGTCGCACCGGCGACCACGGCGGTCAGATCGATCGCGATGTTGCGGCCCGTATCGGCCTTCGCGCCGCTGGCAATAATCTGGCCGCTGTTCTCGACCAGACGCATCGTACCGCTGCGATCGACGATTGCGATTGCCGTACTCGTATCCTTGAGAGCGGTCGCCTTGATCGTCCCGCTATTGCGGACATAGGGGAGGTTCGCCCCGACGTCGACCGAAACTGCGGTCGCGCGCGTCGCATCTCTGCCTCCGCCCGAGGCGGAGATGGTGCCAGCGTTACGCAATTCGGCCGTCGAAGCTCCCGCCCCCAGACGCAGTGCGGTGGCATTGCTGTCTATCGAGCTCGCGGCGATCGAACCATTAACGGCAATCCCGCCGGCAATCGTGACATTGCCGCCGCGCCCGCCAACGACCATTCCGTTTCCGTCGATCCCGCTATATACGCCCTGACCCGCGATCGATCCGTCGACGATGATCCCGAACCCGGTCCCGGTCGCAGGCAGAGCGCCGATCGCGATGTCCCTGTCGGTAGCGCCGATCACCACTGCCGGCGCGGCACCATAGGAGACGACCTTGGCGCTGCCTTCCTTCGCGTCGTCGATCCCGTCCTTGTCCTCGTCCGGGTCGTCCTTGTCGGTATCGGCAGGCGGTACTGCGAAGCGGATGCCCTTGGCCACGTCGCCTTCGATAACGATCGCGCTGCCTCCCTGGAGGACGTCGTCATCGTCGAGCTTGCTCAGATCGGCGGGCGCGGTCACCGCGCGGTAGCCGGTCGACACGATCGTGCCCTGCACTACCAAAGTGCCATCCAGATCGCCTGCGAAGCGCGCTGCGATCGCATCCTCGCCCTTCGCCGACACCGTTCCGGCGAGCCGCACGTCGCCGGTTACGTCCTGCACGTCGATACCCACGCTGCGATCGCCGAGAACCACGGTCTCGCCATCGTGGACCAGCTTGCCGTCCACCACACCGGCGACCCAGATGCCGGCAGAATCATTGCCTTCGACGGTGATCTTGCCCGAGTTGACGATGTTACCGGTCAGATTGCCGCGGATACGGATGCCCACCCGGTCGGTGCCGACCGCGAAGGGGCCATCGAGATCCTTGTCGTTGTCGATATCGGTCGGCTCGTAGGTTTCATCAACCGTGATCGTCCCGGTGTTGACGATGTCGGACTGCCGGTCGCCGGTCGTCTCGATACCGCTCCCGCCATCGACATTCGTGACGACGATCTTGCCTTCATTGGTCGCATCGTGATCGCTGTCGACGACGATCCCCGAGCCGCTGGTCAGCTCGATCGAACCGTTCTTGGTCACCTTTACATCGTCGCCAGCCCCATCCTTGAGCTGCGACGTGCGAACCGGCTGCGTCCGCTTCGCGTCGACCGTGGTCTGCGCCGCCGCGGGCGCCGCCAGCGCTGCAAGTGCGGTTCCGGCCAGAAGATAACGATACATGCATTCCTCCGTCTTGAGTCAGACGGGAGGACGGAGCCGACGGTAACTTGCCTTGGTCCTGTCGAGAAAAATCTCGTGCGCCCGGCCAGGCCGCTAGAACGCGAAGTCGACGCCGATCCGGATGGTGCGCGGGCGCAGCGGTGTTTCCTGTGCGCGGACGACCGCAAACGGCGTGCCCAGCGCGAACCGATTGCCCTTCGCGTCGGCCAGATTGGTGATCGAAAGCGTGCCGCCGATCCGATCATTGCCGATCCGCAACGTCAGCCCGCTGTCGAGATAGTCCCCCTGCAGATCGCCAAGTTCGGGGCCGATGCCCAGCCGTGACTTGCCGATATAGCTCGCCCAGGCACGCGCATCGAGATCGAGGTTTCCGCCGATCGGGCGCGAATATTCGAGCCCCAGCCGCCCCGAAAATTCTGCGATGTTGGGCACGTGCGAGGTGCGGCCCATCAAAAGGATGAGGTTGAAGGGTGGCTCGTCGATCGAGCTGCGATTGATGCTGGCACCGCCCGTCAGCCTCAGTTCGGGCGTGAGATACACGCCTGCGCTCGCGCTGATCGTCCACACGCGACCATCGCCGATATTCGCCGTGCTGGGTAGCCCGGCCACATCGATGAAATCGGCCTGAATGTCGTTCCATCTGGTGTAGGATAGGTTGAGCGCCAGATCGAACGGATCGCGCCCAGGAACTCCGTGGCGAACGCCAACCTCGAAGGTCTGCGCGTCGTCGCGATCGAACCGGCGGACGAATTCGCCCTCGATCGCAAGGCCGCCCGGACGGAAGCCCTCCTGATAGCGAAGATAGAGGCTGGTTTCGGGCGCAAGCCGGGCCATCAGCGATGCCGATGGAAGAAAGGCCGACTGGTCCCGCTTCGCCGTCACCGCCGCACGCTCGATCACCAGTGCAGGAGCCACATCCTCCGCACTGCCGCCCAGTCGCACCAGCGAATAGCGCGCGCCCAGAGTGGCGATCAGATTGTCGTGCAGGCGATAGGACCCCTCCGCATAGATCGTCGCTTCCGTCACCGTGTTGAGCACGCCGGTGGTGGCCGCGCGCAGGGTCATCTGCTGCAGGCTGCGGTTGAGCTGGGTACGGTTGTCGACCAGGCTCAGCCCCGCGACCCACCCGAACCGGTCATCTATCGGCTGCCACAGGCGCGTTTCGTGCGCGATCATCCGCGTTTCATTGCGCTGGACGAACAACCGCTCCTGCTCCTGCTCGGTCGACGCATCGTAGCGTTCTTCCAGGGTCTGATCGGCAATTGCGGTCGAGGACCGCAGACGCACCGCACCGATGCGACCATCGACCACTATCTGGCCGTGCAGGTATTCCGAATCGGACCCTTCACGCACGCGCGCCGCGCTGTCGTAGCCGGGCTGGTTGCGGGTGACGTACTGGCTATCCTGCGCGTGGGTGGTCTGGCCCAGGCCGATGAGGTCGATCGTCCAGTCCGGTGCCAGCTGCGCGCGCAGGATGGCCCGCCCCGAGAGGATCGAGGTCCGGTTGACGTCGGTCCGGTCGAGGAACGGCTTGTCGATATAGCCCCCTTCCGTCACCCCATCGAGTGTCACGCGAAGCGCCGCCTTGTCGCTCGCGAGCGGGAGGTTGGCGATCAGGCCGAGATCGGCGCTGCCGTCGCCATGCTCGGTCAGCGCCCCGCCCAGCGTTCCGCTCGCGAAGGATCGGCCGAGTTCGGGGGTGTTGGGCACCAGCCGGATGATCCCGCCGAGCGAGCCCGCGCCGTATAGCGTACCCTGCGGCCCTTCCAGCACCTCCACTCGTTCGAGGTCGGAAAGCCTGAGGTCGGGATCGGGCGCGTTGTAGCTCAGCCGGATATCGCCGAGATACTGCCCGACCGTCGCCTGCGTGGGACCGGTGAAGCTGGAGTCCGCGATGCCGCGGATGAACAGCTTGTTGCGCCCGCTGCCAAGATAGGTGGAGGAAACGGTGGCGACGCGCTGGGTAATCTTCTCGGTCCCGCCGACCCCACCGAGCGCCAGTTCCTCGCCATCGAGCATCGAGACCTGCGCGGGCATTTCCTTCAGCGGAAGCTCGCGCTTGCTGGCGGTCACCACGATTTCCGGCAGAGGTGCGGCGGGAGTCGGCGCGGGGCCGGCGCGTGGTCCGCGCTCGGTCGTCGTTACGCGTGCGTCCCGGCGCGGGCGAGCGGCACGGGCCGGTAGCGGATCGAGCCGCCAGGCCATTGCACTGATGCGGACCGCGCGGGCATTCGCCTGCCGCGCCAGCCGCTGCACTGCGGCCTCGGCGGACATGGTCCCGCGAATGCGCGCGACCCGCCGCGACGACAGGCTGGAACCGTTGACCACGATGCTGGACCCGGTCTGACGGGCCAGCGCGATCGCGGAATCCGCGACCGTTCCGGCAGGCACATCGACGCGGCGCTCCTGCGCGCTGGCCGGATATGCCGCGCTCGCCACCAGGGCCGCAACAAGAACCGGGTACACGCGCATCGTCAGCGTCCGCCGAGTATCCAGACATCACCGTCCTGCCGCACGTCGATCCCGAGCAGGGGGCCCAGCGCACCCGGATCGCGCCGTAGCGGATCGATCGCAACGCTCCCCGAAATCGAGCGCGCCTCTCCCGCGTCGGCAACACGGTAGGTAATGCCGGTCGCTCGCGACAGGTCGTCCGCCACATCGGCCAGCGGGGCGTTGCGGAAGGTCAACCGCCCTTCCCGCCATTCGCCCACCTGATCGACCGGCACGCTCTCCATCCGGTAACTGCCCTTTGCCCGATCGAAGCTCAGCACCTGCCCCGGATCGATCCGGGCAGCCGGGCCATCCGGCTCGTAGATCACCGCGCCTTCGGCCACGCCCACCGCGACTGCGGTGTCACGGATGGTCACCTCGAACACGGTCCCTGCGTCCACAAGCGTCGCATCGCCCACCGCGAGGCGGAAGGGATCGGCATCGTCATGGCGGATCTCAAACACGGCGCGCCCGCTGTTCAGGCGTGCCTCCCGCTCGCCATCGACGACAAGTTCGGTGCCACCCGCCAGCACGACCGCGCTGCCATCGCCGAGTTCGACAGTGCGCGTCTCGCCCGCCGCCGTGCGGTAGGTCGCATCGGCATCACCGGCGGGCCACAGCCACAACGCTGCAACAAGGGCGAGACAGGCGGCAAGCGCGGGCGCGAACCAGCGACGAGGCGACCTGTGCCCGCCCTCATCGCTATCCTCATCCGACCAGTCGGGATCGTTCGCAGGGAGCGAGGCTAGCGCCTCGGCCCCCTCCTCCACCGCGAGCATCGCCCGGTCGTAAGCCTGCGCATGGGCAGGCGAGGCTTCGAGCCACTCGGTAAACGAAGCCCAGTCGTCGAAGTCCGGCTCCGACGTGCGCACCGCCCACATCGCGGCTTCATCCAGGATTTGCTGATCAACCGCCATTCACGAATGCTCCTGGCCACATGACGGAGTCGTTGCGCTCATACCTCATCCAGCCGCTCCCTGAGTTCGATCAGGACACGATAGACCTGCCGCAAATCGCTCTCGACCGTGCTGATACTCACGCCGAATTCCTGGGCGATCACACGCTGGGCGATGCCGTCGATCCGGCTGCGGCGAAAGATTGCCACCGCGCGCGGCGGCAGTGGCGCCAGCGCTTCCTCAACCCGTGCCGCAAGCTGCCTGCCTGCAACCACCCGTTCGGCCGAGGGACTGTCGGACACGCCGATCGCTACCCCGCTATGCCCTTCGACCCAGGCCGCATCACGCTGTTCGGCCTGCTTTGCGGAGCGATAGCGGTCGATCATCGCCGCGTTGGCCGCGCGATAGAGATAGGCGAGCGGTGCGGCGATCGGGCCGGCTTCCACCCGCGAAATTCTCAGCCAGACTTCCTGCAGAATGTCCTCGGCATCCTCCCCCGCCCCGCGCGCGACGAGAAAGCGCAGAAGCTTGTCCCGGTTCGCCAGGAAGACGGCCTCTAGTCCGTCAGGGGAATCGCCGGAGTCTGGCAAAGTCAGTTTACTCGCTTGCGTGGGCGGATGACCGATAAACATACCCCAGGGCAGACGCCCCAGCGGGACTTATCGGTCGCGTCGATGCCGCAATTCGCGAGGTGAGGTATGGGCATCCCGAGTGTCTGGCAATAGGTTTGGCAAGCTATCGCGTGGCGTTGGCACAAGCGAACTTGGTCGATGGGCCTGGGTGCCGAGCGGACTTTCCTAGCGGCGGAGGTCGCGTTTCAGCACTGCCTCCGCACCGATGAGAAAAACGTCGATACTGAAGTCGATCTGTTCATCGCCATACGTGTCGTACCCATGATCGAGAATACGCAGAAGATTGGCGAATTTTTCCGGATTCAGACGCTCCAGCGCAGCGCGCAGCGCCTTTGGGCGGGGTTTCTCCATCGAACCCGTCGCCTGTATCACATCGCGGGCATGGCCGAGGCACAGGGTGGAAAGCATGGTCACCAGTCGCGTGGCCGCCTCGTCCGTAAATCCGGCCTCGAAAAAACGCGCGAAGAGACTCTCGTTCGCTTCGAGCGACCACGTGGTCAGCGGCTCGTCGAACCACAGGTGCTCGGACAGCTTCCCCAGCGACAGGGCTCGCTCCAAGAAGCTACTGGCATAGATGCGAGAGGCATCGCGCCAGTCTTCGGCAGCCCGAATCGCGTCGGGTGAGAATTCGTCCGCAAAAGCCTTGTGAGCCAGGATGGTGAGCAGGGCCTCACGATCTTTCACGTAATAGTTCAAAGCTTTACGATCGACCTGCATCGCTTTGGCGAGCGATTGCATCGTCAAATCTTCCACCTCGAAGCTCTGCGCAGTCTCGACGATCTGATCGAGATCGAGTCCCGCTCGTTGCCCGCGTGACCGGACAGTCTGTGGACGCTTCATCGGATGCTTCGGTGCCTGCTGTTCATGCCCCGATCCTGTCGCAAAGCATCGCCGAAGCCAAGCCCAGACACTTTGGCTGCCCGCGCATCTTGCAGACTTGACATGACACGCCACCTTAAGCTTATTCCCGCACGGGAATATAAAGGATG
The DNA here is from genome assembly GCA_001306305.2 of Citromicrobium bathyomarinum. Classification (NCBI taxonomy): domain Bacteria; kingdom Pseudomonadati; phylum Pseudomonadota; class Alphaproteobacteria; order Sphingomonadales; family Sphingomonadaceae; genus Citromicrobium; species Citromicrobium bathyomarinum. The sequence goes on along the minus strand of CP155577.1, from coordinate 1,263,445 downwards.
CCGCTCATGACCGATCAAGCCCATGCCAATCTGCGTAGAAACCCCAATGTCGTGAGCCGCGAACGGCTTCGCGGCCCCACATCACGATGGCGCAGGCACGGGGAGCCGACGCTCGCCGGTTCCGGCCCGGATATCGACGATGGGGTGTTCGGACCGGGGTCGCTCGCCTGGGATGTCTTGCTGCACCCCGCCACGATCGTCTTTCAGTCGGCGGCGCAGTTCATCCTGCAACTGACCTACAAGCCGGTTTCCGCAGGTGTTCGGGACAATGACCCCATTTCTAAGAAGGCACGTGCCGGCACGCTCTCGCTGTTCGACATCTTCGATCGGGGGCAGCGCAATTCGGGCATCCACGCGCCGATGTGGCTGGGCGACATAGACACGGCAAAGCGCGTGTCGGGCCACCTCATCCGCATCCACGAAAAGGTCAAAGGCGACCTGATCGATGTCGGGGAGCCCGAACTGGGCGGCTATGCGGCCAACTCGCCGCGCGACTCCATGTGGGCAGCGCTGACCGAAATGCACACGATGTTGTGGGTCTATGAGCGGCTGGCGTTCCGCAATGGCCTGCCGAAGCGCCTGTCCGACGAACAGCGGGACGAATATATCCGCGAAGTGAAGGAATATTGCCGCCTGTTCCCGCATAACGAGGAAGACCTGCCCAACTCCATGGCCGAGCTGCGCGCGCTGTACGAACGCGATGCCAATCTGTTTGGCGGCTCGGAGCTGATGACGATCATCCCCGCAACCGGGCAGCAGTTCCCGAAACTCGTCGCGGAATCGATCAAGAAGAATTACCATCCCTCGCAGTTTCGCGTGCAAATCCAGCTGTTCCTTCAGGACAAGCTGCTCAAGCTGCCCGCCATGGCCGCAGTTTCGGGCAAGACCCGGCGTAACGCCGGGATTTCTCCCGCGACGGAAAAGCGCATCCTGTGCGCGCGCAAACTGATGATGCCGATTATCTGGCTGGTCCAGCAGGGCCCGGTAGAGCGCTATTTCATGCGGATGATGTGGGGGCCGGACTCGGTCAAGCTGATCAAGGAGGCCCGCAAGCTTCACGCTGCGGCCAAGGCTCGGATGCGACAGACGGAGCTCGCCTGACGAAAGATCGACTACCGACTTCGGTTTTTCGGTTGGCGCACGCCAACAAGCATGAGCAGCCAATCGTCGGTAACGTGATCGCCCTGCTCGGGCCAAGCTCCAGTCGCGTCCGCAACACTGTTAGCGATAGTGTCCCCGGCTATTGGCGGTTGCCGGCTGTGTCGGTGTCGCCTGGCTCGACCCCGCTCTCCACCTCGGGCTTGGGCGAAGGCGGACGTTCCTCCCACGCGGCCCTTCGCCCGCGCTCCAGGCCGTAGTCGTACAGATCTTGCATGAAGTCCTGCGCGAACAGATCGTGGTCTTCGATCTTATAGTCCTGGGCGATGTAGGTCAGATGGTAGGCGGCCCCGTTTCCTTGCGACCACGTATAGGCCGAATTCACACGATCCTGCAGGCTGGCGAAGAGTATCACATCGATCGTGCGCGCGGCGATATCCGGCACCGATCCGTCGATCATCTCGAATTCGCCGGCCATCTTGCCATTCACCAGCAGATAAAGCTCTGTCTGCAGACCGGCTCGCCCGCTCTGCCCCTCCGCGACCGATGGAGAGGCCAGCAGCGTGGCGATCGCGCCGCCGTCCACATGCAATTCGCTGATCTGTCGGCCCTCGACCTGCGTCTCGATCAGGACGGGAGGGAAGAGGACCGGAACAGAACTGCTCGCCAGCAGGATCCGGCGAAACAGAGCATAGCGGTCTGGCGCATCGCTTGCCGCAATCGCACCCATGTCCCAGATCGCATTGCCGGGACGATCGAGATTGACCGTGCCGACGAACAGCCTGCGTCCAGCGCGATGCTCCTCCGCGACCGCATCGATCACGGCGTTGGTCGCGAAGCGGGCGATCAGCTGTTCGAGCGGGCCGGTGGTCGCGGCGCTCGATGAAAACGGAATCGCGAGCGGAAAGCGCATTTCGAACACGTCGTCGGGCGTGATCTGAGTATAGGCCGCCTTCATCTCGTCGTCGTAGTCGGACCCGAGCAGGGCAAACGGCGCGATCAGAGCCCCGGTGCTGACCCCCGTCACGATCGAGAAGCGCGGGCGCGTGCCAGACTGGCTCCAGCCGTTGAGAAAGCCTGCGCCATAGGCCCCCTTGTCGCCGCCGCCCGACAGGGCGAGCAAGCGCAGCGGCTCTCCGTCAGCCGGTGCGGGCAGCGACATCTGCTGGATAAGATCGGGCGCGTCGGCCCAATACCGCACGCGCGGCATGTCGCGCGGCTGCGCGGCATCGACCTGCGTTGCTTCGAACGGCTCGCGCTCGATGGTTGCGCACCCGGCCAGCGGCAATGCCGCGGCGAGTACGAGCAGCGCGAAAAGACGCACCGCCCGGCGCGTCTGGATGGGTGTGACGTTTATCGGCCTATGGTTCATTGCCATTTGCGCTCCTCCTGGCCTGATCATCGGCAAGAGCCCAGCCTCGGCCCTGCACGGTGAATTGAATGGCCATCGACAACCAGTCGATACTCGATAGTCTGCCTTTACCAAGGGGGCAGATGTGGGAAAGCCGAAGACAGCAGTCGTCCTGATCCATGGAATTGGCGAACAGCGGCCGATGGATACGCTGTGGGGCTTTGTCCGAGCAGCATGGACCCACGACGCCGAGCTTGTGCATGCGACCCGGAACGAGGTCTGGTCGAAGCCGGAACTGGTGACGGGTTCGTTCGAGCTGCGCCGGATTACTACCCGGGAAGCAAGTTACGGCGATAAGCGCCGCTTCGATTTCTTCGAGTTCTACTGGGCGCACCGTATGCAAGGGCATACCCTCGGCGGCCTGCTGCGCTGGACCCTGAAACTCTTCCTGCGCGCGCCTTCCCAAGTGCCAAAGGGCCTCTTTCTCGCCTGGGGTATCGGGGTCGGGTTGCTGGTCGCAGCCGCTGTGCTGGCGATCCTCGCCTGGCAGGGCGATTTGATGGCCAGCCTCGGCATTCCGCGCTGGATTGTCATCAGCGCGCCTCTGCTTCTCGCAGCGGGCAGCTTCATCCTTCATGCGATCATCCTGCCACAGGCGGGCGATGCCGCGCGATATCTAAGCCCGGAGCCGAACAATGTCGCCATTCGCCAGCAGATACGCGAGGACGGCGTCTCGCTGATCGAAAAGCTGACCGCAAGTGGCGAGTATGACCGCATCGTCGTCGCCGGGCACAGCCTGGGGTCGGTCATCGCTCATGACCTTCTGAACTTCGCGTGGAACCGCCTCGACCGGTCGAAAATATCCGCGATCCATGCGGCCGACAGCGCGGCGATGGAAGCTCTCTCAGCATTGGAAGCTGCCGCACGCGACCTTGTGGATGCATCGCCAGCCGATCGACCTGCAAGGCGAACCGCCTATCGCAATGCGCAGCGCCTCTATCACAAGACGCTTGCCAAGGGCGAGGCACCGCTCTGGATCGTGAGCGACCTTGTGACCATCGGCAGTCCGCTGAGCAAGGCCGCCCTGCTGATCGGTCGCGATGCCGAAGATCTGGAGGCCCGTATCGCGCGCCGGGAGATACCGTCGTCGCCGCCGGTGCTTGAAGGAAAGCAGGGCAACCGTCGTTTTTCCTATCCACCCGCGAACAAGGTCCGGCGTCCGCACCATGGGGCCGTTTTCGGCCCAACCGTGTGGACCAACCTGTACCATCCACATCATCTCATCTGGTTTGGCGACATCGTGTCCGGTCCGCTGCGGCAGCTCTTTGGGCCGGCAGTGCTCGATGTCCGGCTTCCGATTGGCAAGCCGCCGGGTTTCCGCCACCTCGATTACTGGAAAAACCCCGACGCCGAGCCCGTGCACCCAACTATCGCGGCGCTTCGTCGCGCGCTCAATCTGAGGGCGCGGGACACGGACGAGGCATTGTGGGGCGAGGCGGCCGGCAAGGACGAGATCGTCGCCGGCACCGAAATGCAAGGAGACTGACCGCCATGCGATATGTCGAACGCGACCGGATAGAGCCGCCCGCCGTGTTCGGGAGCGATGATGCGCGGATCAGCCGCCAACGTGTGCTCGATCTTTTCATGAGCGGCCCGGAAACCCTGCTGCAAACCCGTTCCGACCGTAGCCGATCAATCGCCGATCATCCCGAGGTGCGCCGCGCGCTCGCGGACCTGTTCAACCATTCCTGCGCCTTTTGCGAGACCCTCATCGATGATCCCAGGGTGTTCCGGTTTCGGCCTGCAGAGGGTGCGCACCCCGTCACCGACCGCGACTTCGCACACCTCTATTATGCCTGGCTCGCCGATGCCTGGCAGAACCTGTATCCGATTTGCTGGGAGTGCATGCCAGAGGATCCGTTCTATTTCCCGGTCGCCGACCGTCGACGAAGCCCGATCCCAAACCCCGGGCAGCTTAGCGAATATATCGACCGCGGCGATGGTCGCTGGCCGTTCTATCCTCTCGACGAGAAAACGATCTTCCTGGACCCCTGCAACGACCGGGATCTCTGGCGACATCTCCGTTTCTGGAGCGATGGAAGCATCGGCGCGTACAGCAACAGTCGCCGAGGACGCGCCACAATCAGACAGTTTCGGCTCGATCGTCGATCTCTGAGAGAAGAGCGGGTCGTCATGTTCGAGCGGTATTTCGCTCAGTTGTGGGAAGGTCTGGAAACCGAGGACTATGACGATGGCCGCTCTCTGTTTCCCCACAGGGGCCCGTTTAGCGGCGGTTGGCGCATATACCTTCGCGATCTCCTCGCGCGCGCGCTCAATCGACGCGCGAGCGAGGATGTCGAACGGCAACTGCTCGTTCTGCGCGAACATCGCGATTGGAGGGGTCGCCTGGAGCGCGCCCGTGAAGCCCTCTTCGCACCGCCGGAGCCAGAAGAGGCGTGGAACAGCGAGCGGCTCTACTACGAGCCTTCTGCTCCCCGAGAGCCTCGGCGGATCGTCATCCGCAATTTCAAATCGCTGGAGAATATCGAGGTCCGTCTTCCAGCTCCCTCGACCAGCGGCGAACCTAATGCTGCCGCGCTCCTGATCCTGGGGGAGAATGCGGCCGGCAAGAGCACGATCCTCGAAGCCATCGCGATCGCGCTGATGGATACGGAAACACGTCACATGCTGGACCTGAAAGCCGGGCAGCTCGTGCTCAATCCCCGGTATCTCGGCGCGCGCGGAGCGCACAGCCCCGAGCAGGCCGAGGTGGAACTACACTATGCGGAAGGCGAAAAGCAGCATCTGTCGATCGCGCCCAGCGCGTTAGCGAGCAGTGATCATTTCATCGAACAGGACTTTCGCACCCAAGGCGAGCCGAACTCCATCCCGCTGTTCGCCTATGGTGCCTTCCGGCAATATCTGCACGCCCAACGGCGCTACACCAAGCACAAGCATGTCCGCAGCATGTTCCAGACCGATCAGCTGCTCTCCAATCCGGAGCGCTGGCTGCTCGGCCTGAAGAGAGCCGAGTTCAACATGGCCGTTCGCGCAATGCGGGATGTGTTCAGCATCGATGGCGAGTTCGATGTGCTCGAGCGCCGGGACGACCGCGTATTCGTGGTCCAGAAGCTCGGCGAAGGTGAAGCCGGACCGCTCCAGCACACGCCGCTGACGATCGTTTCTTCGGGATTTCGGGCCGTGCTCGCCATGTTGTGCGATATCATGCAGGGGTTGATGGACAAGCGTGTGAACCCGGAGTTCAGAACGCTGGAGACCGCGCGGGGCATCGTCCTGATCGACGAGATCGAGGCGCATCTGCACCCCCGTTGGAAAATGGCGATCATGACCGGCCTGCGGCGCGCGCTACCGCAGGTCACCTTCATCGCCACATCGCACGATCCCTTGTGCCTGCGCGGCATGAAGCCTGGAGAAGTGCTGGTCCTCGAACGGATTCCGGGTGCTCAGGCCGACACCGAGCTTCCGGTGTTCACCCAATCGCTGGTCGATCTTCCCGACAATAGTCACTGGACCATCGAACAACTGCTCACCGCCGACTTCTTCCAGCTGCGAAGCACCGAAAACGCCGATGCAGAACGCCGTCTCGCGCGCATGCAGGACAAGCTCGCCCTCGGAGTGACACCGGCTGAAGATCCGGAATTGCAGGCCTACCTCAATGAGATCAGCGGCGCGCTCCCGATCGGCGACAGCGAGGTCCACCGGCTGGTGCAGGAAGCTGTCGCCATGTTCCTCGCCGAGCAGCGCACCGCAACGCGCGAGCGATTGAAGGGCCTGAAAGAGGAGACCCGCCAAGCTATCGTCGAAGCGCTGCGGAGCGCCACATGAGGCCGGTGCCGCGACCCGCCGATGTGCCCGAAATTCTCACGACCAAGGGTGCCGAGGAACGGAAGAAGGCCGTGCGATACTTCGGGCCGCCGAGGGCGTCCGCGAAGGCCTTCCCGTTTGCGATCTACAAGCACAAGGAAGTAAAAAACGAGCTGGAACGGCTGTTTCGCGGAAAGTGCGCCTACTGCGAGACTTTCTATGCGAGCGCCCAGTCGATGGACGTCGAGCATTACCGGCCAAAGGGTGCGGTGGAGGGCGACGACGCGCATCCAGGTTACTGGTGGATCGCGATGGCATGGGACAATCTCCTGCCGAGCTGCATCGACTGCAATCGCAAGCGCTATCAGATCACGCCAAGGGGAGATGTCAGCCAGGTCCGGCTGCACGAAGCCACGCTCGGTTTCTCCAGGTCCTCGACGGTAGGCACCGGCAAGAAAGACAGCTTCCCGCTCGCTGCAGGCGGGGTTCGCGCGACCCGGGCCGACGATTCCCTGTCTGCCGAAAAGCCGCTGCTGCTGAACCCGTGCGAGGAAGATCCGGGGGAGCATCTGGAATACCTGTTCGACCCCGCCAACCCTGTCTCCTTCGTGGTTGCGCGCAAGCTGGTGGGGGGCGACCCGGACTTCGCCGGTGACCACTCCCTCAGCCTCAAAGGCGCGACTTCGATCCACGTCTACGGGCTCAACCGTATCGGCCTGGTCCAGGCCCGCACCGAAGTTCTTCGACGGCTCGAGTTTCTCGGCGCCTTGATGATCGACCTGAAGGCGCTGGCGCAGGACCTCGCGGGTGCGCCGCCCGATGAGACGGTTCGTCGGGCGGAACGGGCCGTCTCCGGATTTGCCGACCGCTTGCTGGTCGAGATGAGAGCGATGGCCGATCCGGCACGGCCCTATTCGGCGATGGTCGCGGCCTGGCTGGACCACTTCGCGTCCAGAGTGGCGGATCCCGACGCTGCGTAGAGAGGCTTCCGGAGCCGGTTAGCTGGAGCTGTAATGGACACGCCTGATTTTCGATGCTTATTCCCGCCTTCTGCCACCGCGCAAAGCTGCTCCACTCCGGATATCCGCCACCTATCCGACAAGCTTCGCGACCTGCTGGACCGCCAGCACGATAAACAGGATCGCCGATCCCGCCAGCGTGATGTTCGAAACCACACCGTTGCGGGCCTCTGCCGGCAGGCGTTCGGAATTGTTCAGCATCAGCAGCGTGATGGCGAGGAACGGCATGAAGAGTGCCCCGAACGCGCCATAGATGATTACGAGCAGGAAGGGGCGGTCCGCGAACAGCAGGAGCATCGGCGGAAAGGTCAGCCAGGCAAGGTAGAAACGGTAGGCGTTGCTGCCCTCGTGCCCGCCCTCCTCGCGGCCCTTCATCTGATACCACCAGTCGGAGAAAAACAGGCTCATCCCCTGCCACACACCGAGCAGGGATGAGACCGAAGTCGCAGCGAAGCCGATCAGGAACAGGGTCGCGATCGTCGCGCCGAACCGCTCCTCCAGCACGCCCGATAGGCCCAGCAGCCCCTGGTCGCTGTCCTGTAGCGCGATACCGGCGGAATGGAGCAGTTCGGCACCCACGATCAGCATGGCAATGACGAAAATACCCGTCACGATGTACGCGGTTGAATTGTCCACCCGCATCATCGGCAGCCACGGCGTGCCGCGCCATCCCTTGGCCTGCGTCCAATAGCCATAGGCGGCGGTGGTGATCGTCCCGCCGACCCCGCCGATCAGGCCGAGCGTGTAGAACAGCGAGCCTTCGGGCAGCGTGAAGGTCATGCCGCGGGCAAGGTCCGGCAGGCTTGGCGCGACGAGGATCGCCAGCCCGACCATGATGACGAACATCGTCCCCACGAGCAGTTTCATCACCGTCTCGAAGGTCTCGTACTTGTTGAACCACACGAATACGAAGCCGAACAGGCCCGCGATAATCGCCCAGGCGCGCAGCGACAGGCCCGGAAACAGCGCGGTCAGCGGCAGGGCGGTCGCGCTCATCGCGGTGGCGCCGTAGATGAAACCCCAGATGATGACGTAAACGCCGAAATACCAGCTGGTCCATCGGCCCAGCGATCGCCAGCCCGCAAGGATGGTCGAGCCTGTGGCGAGGTGATAGCGGGCGGAGCCTTCGGACAGCGCGATCTTGACGATGCAACCGAGCACCGCGGCCCACAGCAGGGCATAGCCGAAGCGCGACCCGGCAATCAGCGTGGCGACCAGATCGCCCGCCCCCACCCCGGTCGCCGCGACCACGATTCCGGGGCCGAGATGGCGCCACATCCGGCCGCGCGTCGGCGGAGCATGCCCGGCATCCGGTCCTTCCAGATCGCTCGCATGATGGTGCTGCGCCATTTCGCCCTGGTCGCTCATGATTGCGCTCTCCCTCTTTCGGCCCCCCCGATGCGAAAGCCCAAGCGCGCCGCATATACGCGGGGCGCGTGCCCTGAAACAGCCGCAGTGCATTTGACCGGTGGAATCGGGCGCGGTCAGTGCGGTCTGCTTCGCCAACCAGGTTGTTTGGTGAGGCGAAAATTCCGGCGGTCGTCCATATAACCGCCTGTCACGACCTTGCACCTCAATCGAAACGGAGCGCTACGGCAGTCTGCAATGGAAACCAGAGACGTCATCATCGTGGGCTCGGGCCATGGCGGAGCGCAGGCAGCTATCGCGCTGCGGCAGAACGGGTTCGAAGGATCGGTCCTTATGGTCAGTCGGGACAGCGAATTGCCTTACGAGCGCCCCCCCCTGTCCAAGGAATATCTCTCCGGCGACAAGCCGTTCGAGCGTATCCTGATCCGTCCGGAACAGTTCTGGAGCGCCAAGAACATCGAGCTGCGCCTTGGCACCGAGGTCGTCGCGATCGACCCTGCGAAGCACGAGCTGACGCTGGGGACCGGCGAGAGCGTCGGCTACGGCAAGCTCATCTGGGCCGCCGGCGGCGCGCCTCGCGCGCTGACCTGCTCGGGCGCGGACCTGAAGGGCGTTCACGCGGTGCGCACCCGCAGCGATGTCGATACCCTGATGCAGGAACTGGGCGACGGCGCGAAGAAGGCGGTCGTGGTCGGCGGCGGATATATCGGGCTGGAGGCGGCGGCGGTGCTGCGCAAGCTCGATTGCGAGGTAACGCTGCTCGAAGCCCAGCCGCGCGTCCTCGCGAGAGTGGCGGGCGAGGAACTCAGCGCCTTCTACCAGGCAGAACACCGCGCCCACGGGGTCGATCTGCGGCTCGAGACGATGGTCGACTGTCTTGAGGGCGAGGATGGCCGGGTCGCACGCGTACGCCTGCACGATGGCAGCGCGATCGACGCCGATCTGGTAATCGTGGGAATCGGGATCGTGCCTTCGGTCGAACCACTGGCGAAGGCAGGCGCGGTGTGTTCGAACGGCGTCGATGTCGACGGGTCGTGCCGCACCTCGCTCGAAGACGTGTTCGCAATCGGCGACTGCGCCGCCCATCGCAGCCGCTGGGCGCAAGATGCGGTGTTGCGGATCGAGTCCGTGCAGAACGCCAACGACATGGCCACCGCCGCGGCGAAGGCGATCTGCGGCGACCCGCAGGATTATGCCGCGTTCCCGTGGTTCTGGTCCAACCAGTATGACCTGAAGCTTCAGACCGCCGGTCTCTCGACAGGCTACGACGCGACGGTGCTGCGCGGAGACCCTGCCACCCGCTCCTTCTCGGTCGTCTACCTGCGCGATGGACAGGTGATCGCGCTCGACTGCGTCAATGCGATGAAGGATTTCGTCCAAGGCCGGAAGCTGGTCGAGCAGGGCGTTTCGCCGGACCCCAAGGCGGTCGCCGATACCGGTACCCCGCTGAAGGAACTCGCGACGTCCTGACGCAGGGACTGCGTCAGCAATTCCTCGCCACCTGCCGCGGTATCGCCTAGCCTGATCCGATGCAGGCCGATCGAACATATGGTGTGCAGCCGCGCCGCATTCTCGTCCTTGGCGGGACCGGCACGATCGGACGTGCAACCGTGCACGCACTGGTCGCGCGCGGGCACGAGGTGGTCTGTCTGGCGAGACGCACATCTGAGCGATCCGCGCCCCCTCACCTCTCCGGGGCCCAGCTTCGCGCCTGCGATGTGACCGACCCGGCTTCGCTGGCGCGCGACGGCATCCGGGGCGAACGGTTCGATGCTGTGCTCTCGTGCCTCGCATCGCGTACCGGCGCACCGGACGATGCCTGGCGGATCGACCACGACGCCCATCTGGACGCTCTGCGACAGGCACAGGCGGCGGGCATTCCGCACATGATCCTGCTGTCCGCGATCTGCGTGCAGAAGCCCCAACTGGCTTTCCAGAAAGCCAAGCTGGCATTCGAGCACTCGCTGATCGCATCGGGGATCGACTATTCCATCGTGCGCCCTACAGCTTTCTTCAAATCACTGTCGGGGCAGGTCGAGCGCGTGCGGCAGGGCAAGCCCTTCGTGATGTTCGGGGACGGCACGTTGACCGCCTGCAAGCCGATCAGCGACGGCGACCTTGCCGCATACCTCGCCGATTGCATCGACAACCCAGAGCGGCGCAACCGCATCCTGCCGATCGGTGGCCCGGGACCGGCGATCACGCCGCGCATGCAGGGGGAGGCGCTGTTCGCCATGCTCGGACAGCCGCCGCGCTTCAAACATGTGCCCGTCGCGTTGCTGGATGCTATCGTCCTGATGCTCGGCACCATGGGGCGCGTCGTCCCTTCGCTAAGAGCCAAGGCCGAACTTGCGCGCATCGGACGCTACTACGCGACCGAGTCCATGCTCGTGTTGAACCCCGAAACCGGCCTCTACGATGCCGAGGCGACGCCCTCGACCGGCTCCGAAAAGCTGTTCGACTATTACGCGCAGCTGCTCAGCGGAGAGGCGCAGGCCGAGCGCGGCGAGCATGCCGTGTTCTAGAGGCTAAGACAGCCACTCGGAGCGGTTTCGCCCGGCATGTTTGGCAGCGTAGAGCGCCTTGTCGACGGCCTCCAGAATGGTCCGGCACCCCCGCTCGCTGTCATCGGCATCATGCGGGATCGTCATCGCCCCCGCGCTTACCGTCAGCGTTCCGAGGTCGCTTTTGGCATGCGGGATTCCGATCCGCGCCACGGCCTCCACCGCACCTTCGACCGCACTACGCGAACCGTTGGTGGAGGAAGCCGGAATGATCGCGGCGATCTCCTCCCCGCCATAGCGGTAGATCGATGCGCCGGGTAAAGCCGCGCCGATCGCGGACACCGCCCGTTCGAGCGCCCTGTCGCCTGCAACATGGCCATAGTGATCGTTGAAAGGCTTGAAGAAGTCGACGTCGAACAGCGCCAGCGCGATCGACGTCCCTGCTCTCGCGTCCACCATCGCCTGGCGCAGATCCTGATCGAACGCCCGCCGGTTCAGCGCGCCGGTCAGGGCATCCCTGCGGCTCTGGTCGAGCAGCTGCCGGTTGGCGAGTTCGAGCTCAAGCGTTCGTTCGGCGACCGTGCGCTCGAGCCCGGCGCGCGCATCCTCGACCTTGTCGGCCATCCGCCGGAAGCTGCGCGCGAGCATGCCGATCTCGTCGTTCCGGTCGACTGGCAGACCATGGTCGCTGCCAGCAACGGATTCGTAGTTACCATCGGCCAGATGGCGGGTCGCCCGCGTCATCTTCCGGATCGGAGAAGACACGCTGGTCCGCAGGACGATGACCGCCGTCAGGATGAACGCTGCGAACAACAGGGCGATGAGGATCAGGATCGCCCCGGAAGAGCGCAACGCCCGTGCCTCGACTTGCAACTTAGGGTGCACGGTCACCAGCCACCAGTCCGGCCCGTCGATGCGTGCGCTGGCGATATAGGCATTCAGGTCTTCGTCGAACACGACCTTTGCCTGAGCGGCTCCATCCGGATCGGCTTCCAGCAGGCGGCGATAGATCGCGCTGAGGTCGGGATTGTCCGCCTCCGCGATATCGATCTGGCCGGCGTCCTCGGGCAACCCGTCCATCCCCTTCGGATAGGCCACCAGCATTCCATCGCGCGAGAGGATCAGGTCGAAGGAGCCGCCAGGCCCGCCGTCGGCCACCTCTCCCATTAGGTCGGTCAGGCTGACATCCAGGCTCGGCGTGAAAAGATGGCGCCCAGCGTGATCGACCGGCTTCTGGTACGTGATGGTCCAGTTGGATGCGGTGGCATCGTAATAGAGGCCGGTCCACACGGGCCGGCGATCGGGGTTGTAGGCCTGCAGGGTGGATTGAAGCACGGAGCCTTCGGTCATGTTCAGATCGCTCGCGGCATTCAGGCCCCATGGCGCCTGCGGCCAATACATGATCAGCGCGTTTTCGGGCAGGCTGGCATGCACGTTGGCGAAGTTCGCCGATCCGCCCGGCCCGAACCTGGCCACGGTCTCGTAAGTGAGGATGAGCCGGCGCTGCAATTCATCCGTCAGCGGCGGCCGATCGCGCGCGATGAATCCCGATACGCCGCCAGGAGCGGCTCGCGCATCGTCCTGCCCCGAGAAATATTCGGGGCGGAGGCGGATGGTTCCGTCACCCGGCTCGTAGAAGTAATCCGAGAACCGTGCCGAGGGCACGACAGCAGGGTTGGAATACAGCGCCAGGAAACTCTCGGCCATGCGATCCGCCAGTGTCTCGGCGAGCAGAAAGCGCCCGCTTTCATAGCGCCCGCGCAGCTCGATCTGCATCTTCCACTCGGCGACCAGCGTCTTCTCCGCCTCGTTCTTGACAGCATGGAACGAGAACAGCGCGAGAATTCCCGCCGCGCAGAACGCGAGCAGGATCATCCGCAAGGCCACCTTGCGCGTAAACGACACGCGCGGGCGGCTGAATACCTCTTCGGCGTAGCCATCCCGCTCGCCGGGAGAAATATCCCCTTCGTGCTTCACAAGTATCCGCTGCTCCGGTCCATCAGACTGGGGAGCGCTATGGAAACATGGTTAAGATCGGGTGAGGATCGGGCGGCTCTAGAAGCCGACCACCCAGGCCTCGTCCGCCGGGGTCTTGCCCAGAGCGACCGCACTCCACGCCTGCTTCACGGCACCATCGCCCTCCTCGCGGTGGATCGTCAGCCAGTCGCGCGATTTCAGCGCGGTATCTTTCCAGAAGTCGTGCGCGCGCTTTTCGAACACGCCCGGGCCCCACTCCTTGTGACGCTTCTGGATATGGCCGGGCGCGAAGAACATCTCGCTGCGCTCCCGAATGAAGCCGGGCGGCATGGTGTTCGCGTCATAATGGGTGACGCCCACGTTGGAGGTGTATTTCATGCTGTCGCCCAGATGTTCGTGCAGCCGCCCGAGCACGCCGCCATCGCCCGACATGTCGATGATAACGGTCGGAATGCTCGCGTCGATCTTGTCCAGCGCGTCGTAGGTCAGGACCTCGTCGTAGAGGCCCAGCTTTTCGACCGACGCCACGTTGCGGGGCGAGGTGACGCCGACGGTCCTGGGCGCAGACGCATCGGCGAAGATCGCATAGGCGCACCCGATCGCGGTCTTGGAGGACGCGCTCAGCACGACAAGCTGTCTGGCACCGTACCAGTCATGGTCCTGCATGAAGTCGTAGATGCAGAAGGATGTCGCATAGAGTGGGAACAGCACCATGCGCGCATCGTCCAGGTCGCCGTCGTAATCGGGCTCTGCGCCGACACGGGTGTAGGAATTGTACACGGGCGGCAGCCCGGCGCGATGCTCCGCGCCATCGACGAAGCGGCCTTCGCTGACCTTTGCCGGTTGCATGACGAGATGGCTTGCCATGGGGAAGAAGCCGTAGATCCGCTCTCCAACCGGCACCTCCGGATGCGCGGATTCAACGATCTCGGCAAAACCCCATACGGGAATGACGCCCTCCCCCTCGCTTTCGGCCGGGAAGAACTTCCAGTATCCGATGCGATCCCCCATCACTCCATAGGTGACGTTGTTCGCGGTCAGCGCGAAGCGGTCGATCCGGGCAAGGACCTCTCCATCGCTGAGCGGCGGCACTTCCCGCGTGTCGATACGGCCTTCACGGATATTGTCCTTCTGGACCAGGAACTGGCTGGTTGTCGTCATATGCGGGCTCTTTGCCTTGTGTGGATGGGCTGCTGACAGCGCCCTGAGTACTCTTCGCCATCATGAGACCGAAAGCCCCCTTCAGGTCAATCAATCGGCGGGATTTCCTGCCGGGAGGCTGATCCTGAACGCGGTAGGGTTCGCCCCCGTCAGCTCCAGCGATCCACCGTGGCCGCGTGCGATCTGGCGCGCGAGCGACAGCCCGATGCCCGACCCCTTCGGCTTGGTCGTGTGGAAAGGCCGAAAGATCAGCGCTGCGCTTTCCGGGTCCACTCCCACGCCATTGTCGGTGACGGTAATCGCGAGCCGGTTCTCCTCACGCTCGATGGAGAGGCTAACGCACGGTTCACTGGTCGTGCTGGTGGCTTCGGCGGCGTTGTTGAGCAGCGCCCAGACCGCCTGGTGCAGCTGATCGCGATCCATCCGCCATTGCTCGACCGCGCCGATATCCAGCGTGAGCGTCGTGGCAGGCCACCGCTGGGCGAAAAGCTGCGCCAGATCGCGCGCGAACTGATCGAGCGACGAGGGTGCAAGGATCGGCTCGGGCAGCCGGGCGAGCGCACGATAATCGGTGGCGAAGCGCTGCAAGCCTTCGGCACGCCGGGCAAGCGGGCCGAGAATCTCCGCCAGCAAGGCGGTGTCCACCGGCTCCTGCGCCGCTGCGGTCTGCGCACTCTCGGCCAGCGACACGATCGGCGACAGGCCGTTGAGCAGTTCGTGCCCCAGCACTTCGATCAGGTCCGCACTGGCGCGCGCCTCGGCAGCCAGTTCCTCACTCTCGACATCGATCAGTGCGGCGACCGTCACGCCCGAAGACGCCTCCACCCGGTCGATCCGCCACAGGCGCCCTTCGTGGCGAAAGGTGGGTGCCGAAGGATCGAGCAGCCCGGGCGGGGCCGGAACGATCCGGTCGTCGGCGCCGAAGATCGCGCGCGCCGCGCGGTTGAGCACGCGGGCCGTATCGCGATCGAGTGCAAGCAATGGGGTCGGCGCAGCGTCCAGCAACAGGCGATGCACCGCTGCATCTCCGTCCTCTGCCTCGCCGCCGTCTGCAAGCGGGCGCGGAGGGACGAGCGCAGCGTTCCACCACGCGAGCGCGAGGGTCCAGATCCCCGCCAGCACCGCGCCGGTCAGCAGCCCCCATCGACCGGTGTACCAGGCGAAGGTCGCCACGATTGCACTGGCGAGCAGCGCCAGCCCCAGCCCCGCCGCCCGCCAGCCGCGCCCGTGGTACAACCTCATAGCCCGTGGCGCTCCATCCGGCGGTACAGCGCCCCGCGGCTGAGCCCGAGTGCCTTGGCCGCATGGCTGACATTGTGATGGTGCTCCGCCAGCGCAGCGGCGATCATCGCCTTTTCCGTGCGGTCGAGATCGAAGCTGGGCGCGTCGTTCTCGGCAGGAGCGCTGGCCGCAACGGGCGTACCGATCGATAAGGCTGCGGTATCGATCGTCCCGTCATCGCACAGCAGCACGGCGCGCTCCATTTCCGCGGCGAGCCCTCGTACCTCACCCGGCCAGTCCGCCTCACGCAAGGCCGTCTCGGCCGCTTCGGTAATGCGCGGGATGGCGCGGCCGAAGCGAATCGCTGCATCGGTCACAAAATGGCGCGCCAGGATGGGGATGTCCGCGCGCCGCTGCGCGAGAGGAGGTAGGGCAAACTCGATCGTCGCGATCCGTCGGCGGAGCGCAGGGGTCAGCGCATCTGGCCGGTCGACGATCGCGATCGGGCGAATGTTCTCTGCAAGCTTTGCGGCGAGGCGATCCTGCGCCAGTTCGCCGAGCCGGTCCGGATAGCGCAGGATCACGCTGCCCGACGCGTCCCCGATTGCGTCAAGCGCGCCTTCCTCGCGCAGATCGATCCGCAGCGGCATGTTCTGCGCATCCGCAGAAGCGGCATGCACCGCGAGCGCGCTCAGCATCCGCCCTGCCCCTGAAGGTCCGGTGATGGCGACCCCCGCCATCGTCGGCCCGACCCGGCGGATCAGCTGGCGCAATTCCTCGATCGGCGCACTTTCGCCAAGGATGCGCGCTGGCGGGGTGCTGCGCTCGGCAGCAGTCGCGCCCGCAGCGGGCGCCGTCGGCTCGCGCGCCACTGCGGCTTCCACCTTGCCGATCAGGTCGGCATTGTTCCACGGCTTGACCGCGAAGTCGCGCGCGCCCGCCTGCATCGCGGCAACCGCCATGCGCACCCCGCCATGCGCAGTCAGCACCACGACGCACGCCGCCGGGTCGTCCGCCATGATCCGGGCGAGACAGGCAAGCCCTTCCTTGCCGTCGCTTTTCCCCGGGGTAAAATTGAGGTCGAGCACGATCCCATCGAAGCGGGACCGCGCGAGCTGCGAGAACGCCTCCTCCGGCTCGTGCGCCACGGTCAGGCTGTGCCCGGCCATGCGGAATGCGATCTCCATCGCGCTGGCGACTTCCGGCCGGTCGTCGATCAGCAGAATCGCCAGCCCCGCTTTTGCGCTTGACGCTTCGCCCTGCTGTCCATTTGCGGACACAGTGTCCGGCGACGGACGCTCGGATGCAGAGGCGCTACTGGATTTTCGTGCGATCATAACAACTTAGGTCTTTCAGCCCTGTTCGGCGATACTGGCGACATGATGACGCACACAGCCGAACAGTCCAACAGTTTGTCTACGCCCGCACCCGGTGCCGCGATGGATCGCAAGGTCGAAAAGAAGAAGGTGCCGTGGTGGCGCGACAAGCGTCTGCTGATCGCCATCGCGGTGATCGCGATCGCCTTTGTCGGATGGCGCGCGATCCCCGCGAGCGGTTCGACCAATGTCGATGCGGACGACATCCAGACAGGCGAAGTGACCCGCGCCGCCTTCGACGATTACCTGCCGGTCCGCGCGAGCGTGGTGCCCGCCACGACCACCCTCGTCGGCGTGATGAGCGGGGGTCAGGTGGAGGAGCTGTTCGTGCAGGACGGCGCGCTGGTCACCAAGGGCCAGCCACTCGCCCGGCTCGCCAATCCCGATCTCGAACTCACCGTGCTCAGCCAGGAAGCACAGATCGCCAGCCAGCTGGGCGGTGTCGCGGGCGAGAACCTGGGTATCCAGCGCTCCCGCGTCGATCGCGCGGGGCAAGTCGCAGCGGCGGAGTACGATCTGGTCCGCGCACGGCGCGAGCTCGATATCCGCCAGCAGCTGCACGACAAGGGCTTCGTCTCCGATGCCGGGGTCAAAAGCTATCAGGAAGAGGTCGACTACCAGTCGCAGCGCCTCGCCCAGCTGCGTCAGGGCCGCGCCACCGAGGCCGGAATCACCGCCACGCAGGGCCGCATGCTCGACGCCACCCGCGCGCGTTTGCAGAGCAACCTGTCCGCCGTGCGCGGCAGCCTCGATGCCCTGACGATCCGCGCGCCGATGGCCGGGCGGTTGACCAATTTCCCGCTCCAGCCGGGGCAGACGCTCGCGCCGGGAGATCCTGCCGGACAGGTCGACAGCGAAGGCGACTGGAAGCTGGAGGCCGAGGTCGACGAATACTATCTCGGCCGGGTCGAGGTCGGTCAGAAGGCGACCACCTCCGACGGCGCAACGCTGACCGTATCCAAGGTGCTGCCCACCGTTACCGATGGCCGTTTCCGCGTCGAGCTGACTTTCGAGAAAATGCCCAGCCAAAGCCTCAATCGCGGCCAGACGCTCGACGTGCGGATCACGCTCGGCGCGGCAAAGCCTGCGCTGATCGCCCCCACGGGCGGATGGCTGACCGAAGGTGGCTCCGCGGCCTTCGTGATCGATCCCGATGGCAAGCATGCCCGCCGGGTCGCCGTTACCCTGGGCCGCCGCAATCCACGCCAGGTCGAAATCCTGTCGGGCCTCGAACCGGGCCAGCGCATCGTCACCAGCAATCTCGCCCGGGTGAAGGGCGACACCATCAATATCCGCTGAAAAGAGGGATGAATTTCGTGATCAAGCTCGAGAATATCGAACGCCGCTACGCCTCCGACGAAGTCGAAACGACCGCGCTGGTCGATGTAAACCTGGAGGTGGCGGAGGGCGAATTCCTCGCCATCATGGGGCCCTCTGGCTGCGGCAAATCCACCCTACTCAACACGCTGGGGACGATCGATCGGCCGACCTCGGGCCACTACTGGTTCGGCGAAGAAGACCTTGCCGCCATGAATGAAAAAGCGCTGGCGAAGTTCCGCGCTGCGCAGCTGGGCTTCGTTTTCCAGAGCTTCAACCTGATCGACGAACTGACGATCGAGGAGAACATCGCACTGGGCCTCGCCTATCGCAAGGATGTGTCCGGCAACAAGGCGGAGCGGGTCGCTGCGGCGATGGACACGGTCGGCATCGCCCACCGTGCGCGCCATTTCCCGCACCAGCTATCGGGCGGCCAGCAGCAGCGCGCTGCCATCGCTCGTGCCATCGTGGGCCAGCCCAAGCTGATCCTCGCCGACGAACCGACCGGCAATCTCGACACCGCCAATGGGGAGCAGGTGATGGACATCCTCACCGCGCTCAACGCCGGTGGTGCGACCATCGTGATGGTCACCCACTCACCCAGCCACGCGGACATGGCGAAACGCCGGATCGACATGCTCGACGGCCGCATCGTCGCCAGCGCCATGCGCGCGATCTGAGGAGAACGCATTCATGAACCGTTTCGCCCTGCTCTCGCTCTATCGCTCGCTCACCCGGCACAAGCTTTACGCCACGCTCAATATCGGGGGGCTGGCGATCGGGATCGCCGTGTTCATCGTGCTGGGCCTCTATGTCCGGTTCGAGACCAGTTACGAGACCTGGCTGCCCGATCACGACGAAGTCTACGCCGTCCGCACGGAATGGAAGGACCAGTCGAGCCCGTTTGCCGGGTTCTACAACGAGAGCATGGGCGGTTTGCTCGATCAGCTGCGCGAGGACTTTCCGGCTCTCGTCGGCACGCGGATCATGGGTGGCGAGGGCGGCGGGGTCGTCCAGTACGACAATACCGCCGTGACGGAGGATGTCGCGATGGTCGACCCCTCCTTCTTCGAGGTGTTCGACCTGCCGATCGTGGCGGGCCGCGGCAAGGGCGCATTGTCCCAGCCCGATGGCGTGGTGATCAGCCAGAGCGCCGCCGAACGCTATTTCGGGAAGGGCGATCCCGTCGGGAAGTCCCTGACGGTGTCCATGTGGGAGGCCAAAACCTATCGCGTGGAAGGCGTCTTCGCCGACCTTCCGGCCAATAGCGATTACAAACTCTCGGTTCTGATTCCTCTGCCCGACGACATGGAAGCCAACAGTTCGAGCTGGTATCATTGGGGCAGCACCAGTCTGGAGACCTATCTGCGCTTTGCCGACGCTGCGGACGCTGCAGGGTTCGACGCAGCAATGCCCGATTTCGTCGAACGGCGCGGTCGCGCCGATATGGGGGAGAATGCCAGCGACGTTGTCGGCCTCAGCCTGTTGCCGCTGTCGGACCTTCATCTGACGCCCACCGGCAATTCGGCCTCGAGCGCGAAGATGACGCTGTTGACGCTGGGCCTGGTGGGGACATCTGCCCTGCTCATCGCGCTCATCAATTATATCAATCTGGCAACGGCCCGCGCCGGACTGCGCGCCCGCGAAGTCGCCATGCGCAAGGTCCTCGGTGCCGATCGCCATGCCGTGATGCGCCAGTTCCTCGCCGAAGCGCTTCTGACCGTGGCGATCGCCAGCCTGATGGGCCTGATCCTGGCCGAGCTCGGTCTGCCGCTGATCAATGCTGCCGGCGGGCTTTCGCTTGCCATTCCCTATGCCCTCGTCGTCCCCGCGCTGGCGGTGTTGACGCTGATCGCGGGTCCGCTTGCCGGCATCTATCCCGCGATCGTGCTGTCGCGATATCAGCCCGCAGCTGTGCTTGCCGCGTCGCGTTCCCCCGGCGGAGGACGGGCCGGCGCGAGGATCAGGGAGGCCCTGGTGGTGGTGCAGTTCGCGCTCGCTATCGCCTTCCTGATCGGCACCGCCGTGCTGGTCGCGCAGACGCAGCATGTCCGATCGTCGGATGTCGGGTTCCAGCGCGACGGACTGATGACGGTCCTTTCGCTACGGGACAGTCTCGTCGACGATAGCCAGCGCCGCGCATTTACCGAAGCCGTACGCGCGATGCCGAATGTCAAAAGCGTCGCGCTGGCGAACACGGTCGTCGGCGGCAGTGGGACGCGCAATGCGGACAACGTCCCGCTTCCCGGAGTGCCCGGTGATGGCCCGTCGGTAATGTGGGAGATCGTCGGCCCCGACTTCTTCGACGTGTACGCCCCCAGACTGATCGCAGGTCGCCTGTTCGATGGCCGGCAGGCTGACGACAACGGCAGATCCGATCAAGGCAAGCCGCAGAATATCCTGATCAACCGACAGGCAGTGGGTGTTCTCGGCTTTGCCGACCCTCAGGATGCAATCGGCAAGACGGTCGGCGGCGATGTCGTCATCGGCGTCATCGACAATCTGAGCTTCTTCGGCCCGCGCGAGCCGGTGAATCCGACTTATTACAACTACTACGCCGATCCACTGAGGACCGGGAATATCGTCGCCTCGATCCGCTTCAGCGGAGATCCGCGCACTTTTCAGAACCAGCTGGAAGAGGTGTGGCAGCGGATCGTTCCGCAGGTACCGTTCAACGCACAGACGGCCGACGAGCGCCTGACCCGGTTTTACGAAGACGATGATCGCGCCACGCGCTTGTTCGCCATCGGCGCCGGGCTGGCGGTCCTGATCGGGATGGTCGGGCTGTGGGGCCTCGCCTCCTTTAACACCGCGCGCCGGGTGAAGGAGATCGGCATCCGTAAATCGCTGGGCGCTTCGGCAACCGATATCGTCAAGCTGCTGGTCGGCCAGTTCATGCGTCCCGTGCTGATCGCGAACCTGATCGCATGGCCGCTCGCCTATTTTGCGATGCGCACCTGGCTGGCAGGCTTCGATGACCGGATCGCCCTCTCTCCGCTGTTTTTCATCGGGGCCAGTCTGGTCGCGATCGCGATCGCGGTGCTCACCGTCCTCGGCCAGTCGCTCCGCGCGAGTCGTACCGCTCCGGCATGGGCGCTGCGCCATGACTAGAGGCATCATGACAAGAGCCGCGCTGCTCGGCGGAGCGGCGCTGCTCGGCACCGCTCCCGCCCAGGCCGACACGCTGCGCGATGCCATTGCGGCAGCCTATGCCACCAATCCCACGCTGGCCGAGGCGCAGGCCCGGCAGGAGGCGCTTGAGGAGGCCCCCGAACAGGCGCGGGCCGAGGGTCGGCCCTCGCTCTCGGCAGTTGCCGGCGCAGGCTACGACGATCTCGGCCGCGGGAGCGCGGGTAGCGCCGATCTGCAAGCGGCCATGCCGATCTGGACCGGCGGCCGCGTATCCTCAGCCGTCCGAGCATCCTCGGCAGATGTCGCGGCGGGCGCACAGGTGGTGCGCGACAATGAGGCAGCGGTGCTCGAGCAGGTGGTCGCGGCCTATGCCGACCTGCTGTTCGCACATGAAGCGGTCGAGGTCGCCCGGATCGGGATCGAGCGGCTCGACCGGCAGATAGGCGAGGCACAATCGCGTTTCGATCTGGGCGAAGCAACGCGGACCGACGTTGCCCAGTTGCAGGCCCAGCGATCGAGCGTCGTCGCCAATCTCGCCGATGCAGAGGCCGCTCTTGCAAGCGCGCGCGCAGCCTATCGCGCGGTGGTGGGAGAGGAACCGGGCGCGCTGGAGGACGAAGTGCCCCCACCCGGGATGCTACCCGCCGACCTCGCCGATGCGCGCGCCGCTGCCGAACTCGCCAATCCCCGTCTGCTCGAACGTCTCCGCATCGTCGATGCCTCCAGAGCCAGGATCGACCGCGCTCGAGCAGACGGCGCACCAAGCATCGAGCTTGCGGGCGCCTATGGCCGCGGCGTGGAAGACGCGGGAGGCAGCTTGCGGGATTACGACAGTGCCGCGAGCGTCGGTGTCACCTTGCGCATTCCCTTGCTGACCGGCGGGCTGGTGGCATCGAGAGTGCGCGAGGCGGAAGCGACCGCGCGCGCCGATCGTTACGCCGTCCAGGCAGAGCTGCGCGAAACCATGCGTTCGGTCGAGACCGCCTGGGCCACCCTTCAAGCCGCAAAGCAACGCGAAACGGCCAGCCGCGACGGGTTGGAAGCCGCACAGATCGCGCTCGACGGGGTGCGCGCGGAATACGAATTCGGCCTGCGCTCGACGATCGACATTCTGCTTGCCGAACAGAGCTATCGCTCTGCCCAGCTCGCCCTCGCCCGGGCGCGCAGCGACGTGCTGATGGCGCAGGCCGCACTGCTCAGGGCAACCGGCCATCTCGATCGTGCGGCCTTTCTGGATGGCCGGGAAGGAGATGGCACGGTCGCGGGGTGAGTACTTACGCGTTTACGCCTTTCATGCCCTCGGCAGTATAGCGTTCGCCCACGAAGGTGCC
This sequence comes from Citromicrobium bathyomarinum, assembly GCA_001306305.2. Lineage (NCBI taxonomy): Bacteria > Pseudomonadati > Pseudomonadota > Alphaproteobacteria > Sphingomonadales > Sphingomonadaceae > Citromicrobium > Citromicrobium bathyomarinum. Next base: position 1,240,765 of record CP155577.1, on the reverse strand, counting down.
GGGGGCATAGGCGCTGTCGAGCCGGGCAATGTCATCATCGGACAGGGTCAGGCTGGCGGCCGCGATGTTCTGCTCCAGATAGGTCAGCCGCTTGGTGCCGGGGATCGCGAACACCCCTTTGGCGAGCGCCCATGCCAGCGCGACCTGCGCTGCGGTGGCCTCACGCTGATCGGCGATGGCGGTCAGGGTGCCGAGCCGCGCGGTGTTGGCTTCCAGCGCATCTTCCGAAAAACGCGGTGTATGGCGTCGGAAATCATCTTCCGAGAGGGCTTCGCGGTCGAGCGCGCCGGAGAGGAGCCCACGGCCGAGCGGGCTGTAAGCGACGAAGGCAATGCCCAGCTCGCGGCAAGTGGGCAGCACCTCGACCTCCATATCGCGCGTGGTCAGCGAATATTCGCTCTGCACCGCCGCAACCGGATGGACAGCATGCGCGCGCCGCAGGGTGTCGGCAGAGACCTCGCTCAGGCCGATGCGCGCGATCTTGCCCGCTGCGACCAGATCGGCGAGCACGCCCATCGTATCCTCGACATTGCGACCGGCCTCCGCGCGGTGGACATAGTAGAGGTCGATCCGCTCCACCCCGAGCCGCTGGAGCGACGCGTCGCAAGCCTGCCGGATATAGTCCGGGCTGTTGTCGATCGTGCGCGCATATTCGCCCGGTGCTTTGCGAATGCCGAACTTGGTGGCGACGAAGGCTTCGGGCCGACCATTCTTCAGGAAGCGCGCGAGCAGTTCCTCGTTATGACCATTGCCGTACATGTCGGCAGTATCGAACATGCGCACGCCAAGCTCGTAGGCGCGATCGAGCACGGTCAGCGACTGCGCGTCGTCGGTCTCGCCATAGAATTCGGACATGCCCATGCAACCCAGGCCAAGCTGCGGGAGTTGCGGGCCTTCGGTGCCGAGGGGAAGTTGGGCGATCATGATGAAGACTCCTGTGATGGTTTCGCTGCCCACCATAGCACCCGAGCAAATCCGCAAAATTGAATGCGTTTGCACTCCATCTGTGCAAGATCGATCAGATGAAGTGGGATGACCTGCAAGTGCTCGCCGTGCTGGAGCGCGAGGGATCGCTGGCCGCAGCCGCGCGCAGGCTGGGTGTGAACCATGCGACGGTCTCGCGCCGCATCGCCGCGCTGGAAGAGTCTGTGGGCCAGCAGCTCATCCGCCGCCTCGCCCGCTCCACGCCGCTGACCGAGAAGGGCCGCGAAATTGCCGCCATCGCGCAGGAGATGGAACGGGGTGCGCAGAAGATCGAGCGCGCAAGCCATGCAGCGCAAGGAACGCTGACCGGCATGGTGCGCCTGACCGCACCGCCGGTACTGGTGAGCGAAGTCATCATTCCGGCGATGGGCGACCTGCGCACTGCTCATCCCAAGCTGTTGATCGCGCTGTCGGCCAATTCGCACCTCGCCTCGCTCGATAGCGGGCAGGCGGACCTCGCAGTGCGCATGGTCGAGCCGCAGGGGCGGCAGAATATCGTCCGTCGCATCGGCGAGGTTCGCTTCGCGCTCTACGCGAGCGCCCCGGTCGCTGGGCAGCCGCCGTCGGACTGGCGCTTCATCGCATTCGACGAGACCCTCGCCCATGTGCCGCAGCAGCGTTGGCTGGCAGAATTCGCTGGTGCGCGACCGCTGGATCTGCTCACCGGCGATTTCCACTCCCAGTTCGCAGCCGCACGTTCGGGGCTCGGCGTCGCCCTGCTGCCCTGCGTCATGGGCGACGCATGCGCCGATCTTGAGCGGGTCGCACCGGACCAGCCCGAGCCGCGGCCCGTGTGGCTGGTCATCCATGCCGACCTGCGCCACGCGCCAGCCGTGCGCGCAGTGGCGGACATGCTGGTGGAGGCATTTGGTGCATAGCGCTGCGGCGAAGCGGCGAAGGCGGCTGGCTGACAAAGCGACGACCGCGCTCTAGGGCACATGGCGGATGAAACCCTTGCGCGCCTTGATTCGGGAATACCGCCACCTTGCGCTCGCGCTGCTGCTGGTGGCGTTTTTTATCCGGGCAATAATCCCCGCGGGTTTCATGGTGTCCACCGCCAGCGACACCGTTCTTTCGGTAACGATCTGTTCCGATGCCTCCGCCGGCCTCAAGCAGATGCAACTGGTCATCCCGGGCAAGAAGCCGGCCAGCGGGCATTCGGATGGCATGGAGAAGGCCCAGCATTGCGCCTTCTCCGGCCTCGCAAAGGCGGCCGGCGGCGCGGGCGACGCCGCACTGCTGGCGCTAGCCTTCGCCTTCATCCTCGTGCTCGGCCTAGCGCCGGTGCGGCACCTTGCGTTTCAGCGAAACTCCTACCTCCGACCGCCGCTGCGCGGCCCTCCGGCAGCAGCCTGACAATCCTAGCCTGACCTGTCGGTTCTGCCGTCGCGCGCCCGGAATGCGCAGCGCGGCCTTTCGGAGTATAGAAAATGCAATTCAAGACGACCCGCCCGCTGGGGCGGACCATCCACGCTGGCTTTGCCGCTGCTGGCGCCGCAGCGCTCATCCTTTCGATCGGAGCGTGCAGCTCGCAATCCCAGCCTGAGGGCGCGGCAAGCGAAAACGCCAGCAGCGAGCTCGTCATCACCGCCCCCTGGTCGCGCGAGACCGCGAAGGGCCAGGACGCGGGCGGCGCCTTCATGACCATCGCCAACGAGGGCAGCGGTGCCGACCGGCTGACCGGCGGGTCGACCCCGGTGGCGGGCGACGTGCAGGTGCACACGGTCGACATGACCGACGGCGTGATGCGCATGCGCCAGCTGTCCGATGGGCTGGAGATCCCCGCAGGCGACACGGTCACGCTGAAGCCGGGCAGCTTCCACATCATGCTGATGGGCCTCAAGCGTCCGCTGGAACGGCGCGAAACCGTTCCCTTGACGCTCACCTTCGAGAAGGCCGGTCCGGTCGAGGTGGAACTCATTGTCGAGCCGGTCGGCTCGCAGGGGCCTGATGAGGCGGGAGAGGGCGATGAGTGACCGGTTTCCAGAGCTTGAAGAAGAGCAGACGCCGGAGGAACGCGCGGCGGGTTTGAGAACCTTCCGGATGATCGTCTGGCTGTTCGTGGCGCTCGTCGCCGGGATGGGTCTGTTCGCTCTGTTCGGGCCAGACAGGCAGCCTGCGGCGGATCAGCCGACCGGCTATGCCGACACGGTGGGCGGCGCATTCTCGTTGACCGCCGCAGATGGTTCGACCGTCACAGACCAGACACTGAAGGGAAAGCCGTTTGCGATCTTCTTCGGTTTCACCCGATGCCCGGACGTGTGCCCGACCACGCTCGCGAGCCTCGCCAAACTGCGCAAGCAGATGGGTGAGGATGGCGACAAGTTCCGGATCGTCTTCGTCTCGGTCGATCCCGGCTACGACAGTCCGGAAGATATCGGGCGCTATGTCGACCTGTTCGGCACGCCGATCATCGGCCTGACCGGCTCGGACGAGGAAATCGCCCGGGTCACCAAGGCCTACCACGCCTTCTACAAGAAGGTGCCGACCGAGGGCGATGACTACACCATCGACCACACGGCCTCGGTCTACCTGATGGATGCCGACGGGAAGCTCCAGTCGATCATCGACTATCACGAGGATCCGAAGACCTCGCTCGCCAAGCTGGAGCGGCTGGTCGACAAGACGTGAACGGGTTCGGCGGTGTCCCGCAACTAGCGCGGAGCGCCGCCGACCGCCTGATACAGACCCACTAGCGTGGTCAGTTCGTCGGCCTTCGCCTGAACCAGTGAGAGTTCGACGCCGAGCAGAGCGCGCTGGGCATCGACCTGCTCGATATAGGGCGTGTATCCCGCGCGGTAGCGGTTGCGCGCATGGCGCAGCGCATCCGCGACCGCGCTCTGCTGGGCCTCCAGCGCCGTCTGCTGTTCGCCGAGGTTGGCCAGGATCGCCATGCGATCCTCCACCTCGCGGAAAGCACCAAGCACTGTTGAGCGATAGGCCCAGGCCGCCTGATCACGCTGCGCGGTTGCTCCGTCGAGCTGGGCCTGCAGCCGCCCGCCCTGGAAGATCGGCGCAAGGATGCTTCCGCCGAGCGACCAGACGCTGATCGGATCGGCAAGCAGATCGGAGAGGGCCAAACCCGCGCTCGCGCCGAGATCGATCGACGGCATGAAATCGGCGCGCGCGACGCGCATCTTGGCGTCGGCTGCGGCAATCCGGTATTCCGCCGCCGCGATATCCGGCCTACGGCGCAGAAGTTCGGAAGGGAGCGTTGCGGGCGGTGCCGGAGCCACCAGTTCGTCCAGCGTCCCGCCACGTTCGATGCCGCCGGGCAGTTCCCCGGTCAGGACCGACAGCGCATTCTCCTGCCGCGCAATCTGCGCCTTCAATTGCGGGACCAGCTGCGCGGTCGCCTGATATTCGGCCTCCGCCTGCCGCAAGGGCAGCTGCGACGTATAGCCGACCTCGGCGCGGTCACGGGCGAACTTGAGCGCCTCCTGACGCGCCGCCAGCGTATCTTCCAGCACCGCGAGCCGGGCATCCAGCGCGAGCAGCGTGATATAGCCGGTGGCGGTGGCCGCGCTCACTGCGAGGCGAGCGGCTTCCTCAGCCGCAGCGCTCGCCGCGACGCCTGCCTCTGCCGCATCGACGCGCGCGGCGTTCTTGCCGAACAGGTCGAGTTCGTAGGAGGCGCGAAAGGTCGGCTGGGCCGCAACCGACTCCTGTGGCCGCCCCAGCGCCGACACATCGCGCTGCACCCCGCCTTCGACGCCCACGCCGAGGGATGGCAGCAGGTAACCGCGCGAAGCTTGCTCGGTTGCTCGCGCCTCGTCCACCCGTGCCGCCGCGATGCGGACATCGGGATTATTGATCCGCGCCTGCTCCACGAGGCGCGAGAGCTGCGGATCGCCGAAGCTTTCCCACCAGCGCGCCTCGACCGGGGCACCCGCGCCCAGCTGGGTGCGCCATTCGATCGGCGGTGCGACGGCGGTCCCCACAGGGGCTTCCTGCAAGGCGGGTGCGCAGGCCGACAGAGCCAGAACGGAAGTGACCAGAAGAGCGAAAGACTTGCGCATCGCATCAATCCTTGGTGTGAACGGTTGCGACGACGGACATGCCCGGGCCAAGCCGCTTTGCAGCCTTCTGGCCCTTGTCGAGGACGATGCGCACCGCGATGCGCTGCGGCACCTTCACGAAATTGCCCGCGCCCGTGTCCGGCTTGACGATGCTGAATTCGCTGCTGGCGGCAGGCGCGATGCTCTGCACCCGGCCGGTCAGTTCCAGCCCGCCCAGCGCATCGACTTCCAGTGTCGCCCGCTGGCCCACCGCCATCTCGGCGGTCTGGGTTTCCTTGAAGTTCGCGACCACCCACAGCTCGTCCGGCACGATGTACATCAGCTGGGTACCCGCGCTGACGAGTTGGCCCACACGCGCGGTAATCTCGCTCAGGCGGCCCGAACGCGGCGCGCGGATTTCGGTGCGGGAAAGCTCGATCTCGGCGAGGTCTTTCGATGCCTCGGCACCGGCAACCTGCGCTTCCAGCCCACCGCGACCGACCGTGACCGACCGCACGTTCTCGGCAGCGATAGCCCGCTGGGCCTCTGCCTGCTGCACACCTGCCTGCGCCTGTTGCAAGGCAGCGCGCGCCTGATCGCGTTCACGCAGAGAGACCGATCCTTCGTCGACCAGTTCGGCAATGCGGTTCATGTCCGCCTGCGCCTTCTGCAGCGCGGCGCGCGCGCTCGTCACCGCGGCGGTCTGCAGCTTGAGCTGTGCCTGGGCAGAGCGCAGGCTTTGAGCGCTGTTGGCCAGTGCGGCCTGCTGGGCGGCGGAATTCGCCGAGCCTTGCAGGACCTTCTGCTGGAACGGCGCATCGTCGATCCGCGCGAGAAGGTCGCCCTCCTCAACCCGCTGGAAGTCGGTGACGGGCACTTCGGTGAGGTAGCCGGCGACCTGCGGGCTCACCACCGTAGTACGGCCGCGCACATAGGCATTGTTCGTCGTCTCGTCGCCGCCAGCGAATGGCGGAAGATCCCAAGCGTACAAGGCCGCGAAGACCCCAGCGAGGATAACGAAGACGGCAACGATGATGCGCCGCCGCGAAACATTGGGAGACCACCCTTTCCCTGATTCCGCCTCGACGGGCGTGTCTTCGGAAACCTCGGGTTGAGCCTCGCTCTGTGAAGGGGAATTTGTCATTGCTTGGTCCTTGAGAGCATGGCCTCCAGCGAGGCCAGTTCCTTGGCGAGCGGATTGCGCCCGCGAATCTTGTTGATGAGCCACGGCACGAAAATCACGGCGAAGGTCACCGCCGCGAGAGTGCCGACGAGGAAAAACACGTCGTTGAATGCCAGCACAGCCGCCTCGCGCGAGACAGACTGTGAGATGCTGGAGGATGCCACCTGTTGCTGCAGAGCGGGGTCCGACTGCACCGGCGCGACCCGCCGCGCGGCGTTGGACAGGGCCTGCCCAAACTGGATATTGCCGAGCGTCAGCGTGCTACCGGCATCGATCAGGTGCGTCTTGAGGCGTATCGCGTGAAAGGCCGAGAGCAGCGCACTGCCTGCCAGACCGCCCATCGACTGCGACAGCGAGAAGATCGCGATAAAGCTGATGACGAACCTCTGCCCGGCAGCCAGCGCGCGGAGCATGCCTTCCATCATGATAGGGCCCATGGCGAACACCGCGGCGAAAGCGATTGCAGCCTGGGTCCAGTAGAGATCTTGCGGGCGCGACATGACACCTGACCGGGTGTCGGCGAAGGCGGCGATGCAGATGACGAAGACCGCGAACAGGACCGGGCGTGTCAGATCCTTGGGGTCCAGGCGCACCACCGAAAGCACCATGCCGCCGAAGGTCGCGCCGGTCAGCACCCAGAAATAGCCGGTGAGCTGCTGGTTGCCATAGCCCAGCGCGGAGAACATTCCGCTTGCGCCGAAGCCCTGTTCGGCGACCAGCACGCGCACCGTCGCACCGATTGCGGCAAGGCTCAGGATCGCGCGGCTGGACAGCCAGCTGAGGTCAAGCATCGGAGTCTTCCGGTGGGCTTCGATCAGGAAACAGCCCCCGAGGCAAAGGATGGCGACCGCCAGCGCATAGCCGAGCCAGGGGGTATCCCACCACTGGATGCGGCCCTGGATCAGGAACGCGCACAAGGCGCCGATGCCGACTATGAAGAGAGCGATGCTGGGAATATCGAGCGGTTCGAACGTCTCCTTGCGCTCGCCCGGGGGAAGCCGCAGCAGGTACACAAGCCCGAAACCGAGAAGCGACAGGGCAAACTGGAACTGGAAGACATGATCCATGTCGTTATCCACCAGCAGCACCGGCGACAGCGCCCTCGTCAGAGGAAACGCGATCTGCGTAAGGCCAAGCGAAATCACCAGTCCCCCAACCCTCATTGCCGCAGGCAGGCCCTGCATGAGGTAGTAGATCGTCAGCGCCGACAATCCTGCGGCCGTAATCCCGGCGACGGCGCGCGCCACCAGTTCGGGGTAATAGCCCGGCCCGATCATCTGCACGAAATTGGCAGCCACAAGCCCTGCCATCGCCCAGCGCACGAAGGGCTGGATACCGAAATGCTGCCGCACCCGGAACAGCAGCATGCTCAAGCACGAATAGGTCGAATAGAATGCGACCGTGAGCCAGCCCGCCTCCACCGGTGTAAGGGCGAATTCGGCTTGGACGGCGCCGGAATTCGCCAGCAGGAAGCCGTTCTGACTGCCACCGAGCAGCCCGATGAAAATACCGATGGCAAGATAGGCTGCACGCCTGGCACCCGGGTGGTCCGGATTGGCGGGCGACCCGGGCAGAATCGGCATCTCGTGCGGCTTGAAGCGATAGCCCGCCGCGTGGTCGAAAAGCGGTTGGCGATCAGTCACAGCGCAATCCTCTGTCAATCAGAGTGTCTTCGAGCGCCGCCTCGAACGCCCGGTCGTCCGCAACATTATCGACCAGCTTGGCGAGCCGTTCGCGCCGGGCGACCGTACTCGCCGCTGCATAGATGAAATTGGCGACCCTGAATTGCAGGTGGTGCACATCGCCCTCGCACTCTGCCGCAGCCGCCTGGGCAAGATCGAAAAAATAGCGGTGCAGCGGCAGGGAAAGTTCGTCGAGCAACCAGTCGTTGCGATCAGAATCGATCGTGATGTCGCGCAACAGAAGCCGCGGCATATCCGGGTGCACAAGCTGGTAGTCGATGAAGGCCCTCATCGCGTGGCGCAAACGTTCGCGGGCGGGCTTCGCCTGCGTGTCTGTCATCGCTTGGTGGAGCGCTGCTTGAAGATCCTTCGCCGATTGCGAGACGATCGACTTCCACAAGCCCGCCTTGCCGCCGAACCGATAGGCGATCAGCGCGACGTCGATGTTCGCGTCCGAGGCAATTTCACGCAGCGAGGTCGCTTCGTAGCCCCGCGTGGCAAAGCGCCGCCGGGCGGCGTCGGCGATCGCCGCGCTCGTATCCGTATCGCTTTTTCTGGGCCGCCCCGGCCCGCGTCGCTTGGTCACTCTACGCTCCTGTCAGGAGCGCGATCTAGGAGCCTCCTCGAATATATTCAATAGGCGTTGAATATATTCGAGGAGGCAGCACCTGCCGGACCGCAGATCGACCGATCCGACGGATGGTGCGGTGTACGTGCCGTCACATAGCCTCAGTTATCGGGCGACCAGCCGTCCTTGTACCGCTCGAACCAGGCCAGAATGGCGGAGGCCTTCGCGGCGCTCTGCGATGGCCGCGCGGCGATGCTGCCATGGCTGGCGCCAGGCACCTTCACCAGCGCGGTAGGGACGCCGCGCAGCCTGAGCGCGGTATAATACTGCTCGGACTCGCTCACCGGGGTGCGATAATCCTCGCTCCCGACCACCACCAGCGTGGGCGTCTCGACATTGCCGACCAGCGACAGGGGCGAGCGATCCCAGTAGAGCTGCGGGTTCTCCCACGGCTGCGCGCCCAGCCAGTACGAACCGAAGAAAGCTGGCGAGTCCGCGGTCAGGACCTGCGTCGTCCAGTTGATCACCGGCTTCTGCGTCGCTGCAGCCTTGAAGCGGTTTGTCTTGCCGACGATCCAGCTGGTCAGCACCCCGCCGCCCGATCCGCCGGTGACGAACAGCGCGTCCGGATCGGCAATTCCCTGCGCGATCGCTTCATCGACGATGCTGATCAGGTCGAAATAGTCGTTGCCGGGATAGGCCTTGTCGATCTCGTTCGCGAAGCCTTCGCCGTAACTCGTCGAACCGCGCGGATTGGCGGATAGCACGGCGTAGCCTGCCGCTGCATAGAGCTGGTTGTCGCTCGCGAAATGCGGGCCGTAGGCGGCGAAGGGGCCGCCATGAATTTCAAGGATCAGCGGTACGCGCTGCCCCTCGACATAGCCCGGCGGCAGGGTCAGCCAGCCTTCGATCTGTATCCCGTCATAGCTGGACGCGGTGGTGATCTTGCGCACCTCGCCCATCGTCTTCACTTCGCGCAAAGACCGGTTGAGGTCGGTCAGGATGCGGGTGTCGCCGCCGCGGGTCAGGCGAAGTTCGGCGGGACGCGTCGCGGGTCCGCCGGTCGAGGCGATCGCATCGGTCTTCGCCACCGAGAAGCTGCCCCCGGTATAGGGCCGGTCGAGCCCACCACCCGAAAGGCCTGTCGCAACATCGCGGATCGACCCGTCGAGCCCGATGCGCGCCACCCGGGTTTCGCCGGAAACATCGTACTGCGCGTAGATCGCGCGGCCGTCGGCGTCCCACTCGATACCCGTCGGGCTGAAGTCCCAGCTCTCGGTCAGGATCCGTCGGTTGGAGCCATCGGTGTCCATCACGTAGAGATCGTCGTTCTCGTAAGCGCGCAGCGCATCGTCGTAGCCGAGATAGGCGATCCGGCTCCCATCGGGCGAGACGCGGGGGCTGTGGTCGGGCCCGTCCCGATCGGTCAGCTGGGAAATCCCGCCACTGGCAAGATCGACCGCGTAAATCTCGCTCTCGACCGGATCGCTCTGCCAGTCGGCTTTGCGATTGGCGCCGAAATAGATCGTGCTTCCATCGCGCGACCAGGACAGCGGGCCGCCATCATGCGAAGGGCCGAAGGTCAGCTGGCGCGGCGCACCGCCATCGGCGGGAATGACGAAGATCTTCTCGAACCCGGGCTTGAGATAGCCCGCCCCGTCCGCCCGGTAGGTCAGCAGGTCGTAAATCTGGAGCGGCTCTGCCCATTCGGCTCCTTCGGGCTTGTTCTCCGGGGCAGCGCCAAGCTTGGGCGCATCGTCCTTGACCAGCATGGTGTACGCGATGGAGCGTCCATCGGGCGACCACGCCATGCTCGACGGGCTGGTCGGCAATCCGGTCAGGCGGACCGCTTCGCCGCCATCCATCCATCGCACCCACAGCTGCGCGCTGCCGCCATTGGTCGACACGAAAGCCAGTCGGTCGCCCGAGGGAGACCAGCGCGGCGAGAAGGCATTGCCATCCTGCCCGGCAACCGGCTTTTCCTCGCCGGTGCGGGCGTCGACCAGCCAGATTGCGCTGCGCGTGCTGTCGCTCATCACGTCATTGGACTGGCGCACATAGGCGATCTGCGATCCATCGGGGCTGATTTGGGGGTCGGATGCGGTGGCGAGGTCGAACAGGTCCGCGCCAGTGAAACGGCGGTCCGGCCCCGGGGTGACAGTGCCCTCCGCGGATGCGGACTGCGGCGCCTCGGCTTGAGCAGCGGGTTCGGGCGGTGGCGTGTTCTGGGCGACGAGGGTCGCCGGTGCCAGAGCGACCGCGCTCGCCCCGATGAAAATTGCCAGCAGCTTCATACCAATGCTCTCCCCGGACCCTGAAATGTCTCGCCCACGCTGGGCCAGCGGGAGGCCCCGTGTCAATCAGTCGGCTACCTCCGCCGACCGGCATGGTCTGGTCCGGCTTCGCCAGTTAAGAATATGGGCCCCGGCAACCAGTGCCGCGCCAAGTGTCGTGAGCCCGGTTTCGAGCGCCACAGTATTGGCGAACAAGCCCGAGATCATCAGCACCAGCCCGGAAAAGCCGAGGGCCAGCCGGGAACCCGCCCCGCCCGCACCATGCCGCGATTTCAGCAGGACATAGCTGGTCAGCGGCACCGCGATGAGCACCATGACGAGATGGAACCCTTCCGGTAGCGAGAGCGCAGTGCTCCAGCTCGGCAGGATGGCGATGGCCAGTGGGAAGACGAGGCAATGGATGAGGCAGGCGGTCGACAGCGTCACGCCGGCACCATCCATCGCGGCGGCGACACCTCTGCTACGCGGCCTCACGCGCCCGGCTCCGGGTCGATCCGCGGCGTATCGATCGCCAGCAGCAGGCGGCGTTCACCGGTGCCCGCGATGGGCGGGGACCGGTGAAGACAAGGATCGTGCCCCTCCCCGAACTGCCAGCCTTTGACCAGTGCGATATCGCCCGCGTCGATATTCCACACCTCCCCGCCAGGCACGTTGTCGCAGGCGAATTGCGTGCCGCGCCCCGCATAGGTGGTGATAAGCCGCAGGTCGGTGAAATCGGCGTGGAGCTTGCGGCAGGAATCATCATCGACCAGTTCAAGCCGAAGACGCACCTCGTCGCAGAGCATCAACGCCGCAAGACGCGTGGCGAGCGTGGCGATATCCTCCGCCAGCGCACCAGGCAGATCGCCCAGTGCGGCGGCCGCGCGATCGGGCGCACCGCTCGCGCGCCACGTGAACGGATCGCGCGTCAGCAGATACCTGTCGCACCGCGGCACCGCTCGGCGCTCCACGACCATCGGATGTTCCGGTCGCCGTATCGCGCTCCACTCATCGGTGAAACACGCGTAGTCGGTGACGTTCGAGGGCGATGGCGGACGAGGGAGAGATGCGGCAACTTGCATGATCGGGCGATTTTCTTTCGACACTGGTGTTGGCTCGGCATCCGTCGGGATGCGCCGAGACGCGCGAACTGCTAGATGTGATATTATATCATCTGTTTCAAGCTGCGATCGTGCTCATTTTCGGTTATGGCGCGTGCCACCGATTCCCTATCCCGCTCACAGGAAGACCCGATGCCCGCGATCCAAACCGCCCCGATCCAGACCGATCGCCGCAAGTTTCTCGCTGGGACCGGCGCCGCATTCGGCGCGCTGCTGGCGAGTGGCTGCACCACGAACAGGATGGTGACGGCAGCTGGCACCGCGAGCTTGCCCGCCTACGGCCCGCTGCAACCCGACCCCGCCGGAATGCTCGATCTGCCCGCCGGATTCTCGTACCGGCTGCTGTCCAGCCTCGGCGAGGCCATGAGTGATGGCGGGACCGTGCCCGACAAGGCAGACGGCATGGGCTGCTTCGCCCTCGGCAATGGTGAGATCGCCCTCGTGCGCAACCACGAACTGGTGCCGGGCGACGGCGCGGGTGGCCGGATCGCCAGGGGCTTCGGCACCCGTAATGGCGAGATCGTACCGGGTGGGACGACCAATATCGTGCTCGACGCAAACACGCTGGAGGCAAAGCGCCAGTTCCGCACGCTGGGCGGCACGATCCGCAATTGCTCGGGCGGGGTCACGCCATGGAATACCTGGCTGACGTGCGAGGAGTCGCCGACCGGCCCCGGCCAGCGCTATGGCGAGGGCCTGGCGCAAAATCACGGCTGGGTGTTCGAAGTGCCCGCCAATGCCTCCGGGCTGGTCGATCCCGTCCCGCTGACCGCCATGGGGCGCTTCAACCACGAGGCTGCCTGCGTCGATCCGGAGACTGGGATGGTCTATATGACCGAGGACCGCGACGACGGCGTGCTCTACCGCTTTATCCCGAAGGAACGCGGCAACCTGCGCGCGGGCGGACAGCTGCAGGCCATGGCAATCGACGGCCTCGCCGATACCCGCAACTGGGATGCGCCGGTCATGCCGGTGCAAAAGCCGTACGAAGCGCGCTGGATCGATCTCGACGCGGTGGAGGCTCCGCTTGACGACCTGCGCATCCGCGCGGTCGCGAAGGGCGCGGCGCTGGTCGCACGCGGCGAAGGCATCCACATGGGCACCGACGACCTGTTCGTGTGCTCGACCAGCGGCGGGCAGAAGGGGCTCGGGCAGATTTTCCGCTTCGTCCCCGGTCGTGGACGCAGGCCGGACATGGTGGAACTTTTCTTCGAGAGCGAAAGCGAGGACCAGTTCAATTTCGGCGACAACCTGACCGTTTCGCCCAACGGCCACCTGATCGTGTGCGAGGATCAGTACACCGATGTGGTCGACAACCACTTGCGCGGGATCACGCCCGATGGCCGCGCCTACACGCTTGCACGACTGACCATGCAGACCGAACTGGCCGGGGCCTGCTTCTCACCCGACGGCAAATGGCTCTTCGTAAACGCCTATTCGCCCACGCGCACGGTGGCGATCACCGGCCCGTGGGATCGGTTCATGACCTGAGCCGGATCACTCGCCGGGGTGAAGGGTCACCCTTGCTCGCAGGCCGGCATCGCCTCGCGCGCGAGCCGGGCGAGGACTGGGAACTTCGTCGCCCGCTCCGCCGCCTGCGCGCTGGCGGCATTGCCGCGGATCACCCGGCCCTTGATCCCGTGGAAGATCGCCGCGAGGCGAAAGAAGTTGAACGCGATGTAGAAATCCCAGTTGGGAATGCTCTCGCGCCCGGTCCGCGCGCAATAGGCGGCGACATACTCCGCCTCGCTCGGAATATTGAGCGCGGCCAGATCGGCGCCGCGCAGCCCCGCCACGATGTCGGGCGGCATCCGGTACATCATGGCGTTATAGGCGAAATCGGCGAGCGGGTGGCCCAGCGTCGAGAGCTCCCAGTCGAGCACCGCGAGCACGCGCGGCTCGTCGGGCGCGAAGATCATGTTGTCGCAGCGCAGATCGCCATGGACGATCGCGGTTTCCTCACCCGGCGGGATATTCTCGGGCAGCCATTCGACCAGCGCGTCCATGTCCACGTTACGGCCCGCCTCTTCGTCGGCCAGATATTGCTTCGACCAGCGGGCGATCTGGCGCGCGAAGTAGTTGCCGGGCCTGCCGTAGTCGCCCAGCCCGACCGCCTCGGGATCGACCCCGTGCAATTGGGCGAGCACGCCGTTCATCGCCGCAAAGTAGTCAGGCCGCGCATCGAGGGGCACATCGGGAAAGGTCGCATCCCAGAAGATGCGCCCTTCGACCATCTCCATCACGAAGAACGGCGTGCCGAGCACGCTCTCGTCCTCGCACAGACCGTGAATTGCGGGAACGGGAAAGCCGGTCTGGCCCAACGCCGCCATAACCCGCGCCTCGCGTTCCACCGCGTGCGCGCCCTTGAGGATTTCGCCCGGAGGCTTACGCCGCAGCACGTAGCTGCGCGTCGGTGTGGTCAGGCGATAGGTCGGGTTGGACTGCCCGCCCTTGAACTGGTCCACCTCCAACGGTCCGGCAAACCCGTCGACATGGCCGCGCAGCCATGCCTCCAGCGCCGCACGGTCCAGTTCGTAGCCCGCGCGGACAGCCGTGGTGCCCGTATTCCCCTCTGCTGCGGCGCTCATGCCGACGCGGCGGCCTCGCGGTGGGCCTTCTTGATCTTCTTTGCGAGCGACCATTTGTGCACCTCGGTCGGGCCATCGTAGATCCGGAACGCGCGCAGCTCGCGAAACACCTGCTCGACAATGGTCTGGTCGGTCACTCCGGTGCCGCCCATCACCTGTACGCAGTTGTCGGCCACCCGCATCAGCGCTTCGGAGACCGCGACCTTCGCCATCGAGCTTTCAGTGGTGCCCAGATCGCCCGTGTCGAGCACGCTGGCGCACCAGTAGATCATCAGTTCGGCCTGCTTGAGGTCGATCTGGTTCTGCGCGAGCATGAAGCCCACGCCTTCGTGATCGATCAGCGGCTTGCCGAAGGCCTGACGGCGGCAGGCATAGTCGCTGGCGATCTCCTGACACCGGATCGCCGCGCCCAGCCAGCGCATGCAGTGCGACAGGCGCGCCGGCGACAGGCGCACCTGCGCGTAGCGGAAGCCCTCGCCCGCCGCGCCGAGCATCTGGTCGGCAGGCACGCGCAGGTTCTCGATCGTGACGTCCGCATGGCCGCCGGGCATCGAATTGTCGATCGTGTTGGGCGCGCCCTCGATCCGGATTGCGGGATCGGGCAGGTCGACCAGAAACATGCAGGCCCCGCCGCCTTCGTCCACGCCCTCGGCGCGCGCCATCACGATGCCCACGCCTGCGCCGTCGGCCCCGGTGATAAAGCGCTTGCGCCCGTTCACCACCCAGTGATTGCCGTCCAGCTTGCAGGTGGTCTTCATCATCGAAGGATCGGACCCGGCCCCGCCCCAGTCGGCAGGCTCGGTCATGAAGAACGCGCTTTGCTCGTCGCCCGAAACCAGTCGGGAGAGGAATTTCTCCTTCAGGTGGTCGCTGCCGACATGGCCCAGCAAGTACATGTTGCCCTCGTCCGGCGCGTTGGTGTTGAGCGCCAGCGGGCCGAGCGGGGAGAGGCCCGATTTGATCAGCACATAGGCAGTCTCAACCTGGGTCAGGTGGCTGCCATCGCCCATGATGTGCGGTGTCATCAGCCCTGCCTCGCGGGCGAGCGCGCGGATTTCGCGGACCAGTTCGCGGGTCGGCGCGCCGTGATGGTCGCGGCGCGGATCGTGCTCGTAAGGCGCGATCTTGCTCCGCACGAAGTCCTCCACCCGATCGCCGATGTCCCGGGCGCGTTGCGAAACCTCGATCATTCTCAATCCTTCAGATTATCTCAGTGATGGGTGGACCCGGCTATTCGGCCCAGCGCAGCTCCAGCTGCAGCTGCAGCAAGGAGCCGACATTGCCGCCACGAAACGTCGGCTGCACATCTTCGGCCAGCGAGAAATGCGGCACACGGGCGAGCCATTCTTCCAGCACCACGATCGCTTCCAGCCGGGCGAGCCCCGCGCCGACACAGCGGTGCGGGCCGACCCCCATGGTGGTATGGCGCACCGGCGACAGGCCGCGATCGAAATCGACCTTCTCCGGATCGTCGAAACAGGCCGGGTCGAGATTGTGCAGCACGCTGGGCAGATAGATCAGATCGCCCTCGCGCACTTCCACCCCGTCGACCTCGGTCGTCTCGACGCAGTTGCGGGTGACAGAAACCGTGGGGTAGCGCCGCATCAGTTCGTCGACTGCGGCGGGAATGCGCAAGGCATCCTCCCGCAGGTAATCCTGATCGTCGGGATGGCGCGCGAGGTGCATGATCATGTTGCCCATCATCGCGACCACCGTATCGAGCCCGCCGAACAGCAGATTGCGACACATCCGCTGCGCCTCGTCGAAAGTCCAGGCGCGCCCCTCGATCGGGACCGAGAGGATCCGGCTGAACAGGTCGCTGCCCGGATTGGCCAGCCGTTCGCGGATATAGGGCTCCAGATAGGCATCGGCGGCGTCACGCAGTTCGACCACCGTCATCGATCCGTCGGGCCGGGTCAGTTGCTGGCCCAGCGGGCGCAGCTTCGCGCGGTCTTCGGGCGGAACGCCGATCAGCGTCAGGAAGATATGGATCGGCAGGATTTCGGCGAATTGCGACATGAACTCGCACCCGCCCTTGCCCATCAGCCCTTCGATGAGCAGGCGCGCCTGTTCGCGGACCAGCGGCTCCATCGCGACGACGTGGTTATTCGCGAAGCCCTTCATCACCGCCATGCGGAACGGCTTGTGCTCGGGAGGGTCCTGCTGGAGCGGGATGAACTCCATCACCTCGCCGAGGCCAGGAGTCACCGCAAGCGCTTCATTGGAAAAGCGCTCCGCGTCGCCCCACAGGCTGCGCACCACTTCTCCGCAGGCGCCGATCCAGTGCCCGCCGTTTTCGGTTGTCCAGACGAGGCCGGGGCCGCCGAGCAGGGATTTCCACGCGGCGAAGAAATCCTGCTCCCCACCGGGCGGCGCGAACACGTTGAAATCGACCACCCGGTCTGCCGGGACGTGATCCGGTATTGGCTGCGCGCTCATCGTCCCACTCCCCCGGCCCGTGGGCCTATCCCAGTGTCCGAAGCGGCTCGTTGCCGTCCCAGTCGCGCGCGGCATCGCGCATCATCGTGAAAAGCTGTTCGCCCTGCTCGGACTTTTCGAGGATCTCCAGCAGCCCGCCCGGCCCCGCGCCGGGATCGACATAATAGACCCGCGCGCCGCCGAAGGTGCCTTCGACGATGATCTCGGCCCCCGCATCGCCGACCGCTTTCTTCGCCGCCTCGAAATCCTCGACGATCACCAGCGTGTGGTGCAGCCGGTCTTTCACCCCGTATTCGCCGTTATAATGGGCAGGCGCGTCGTTCTCGGGCCGGAAAAGCTCGATCTGGATGTCGTTCCAATAGGCCATCGCGACAGAGAAACGCGCATCGGTCTGCTCGCCGCGATAATGCATGTTCTCCAGCGTGATGTTCTCGAACAGGAAGAAGGGGCCGACCCCCATGGTCTCGGTCCAGTATTTCAGCGCCGCGTCGAAATCGCTCGGCACGTAGGCGAGCTGCTCGCACGGCCCCAGAGCGGTGAGACTTCCAGGCTTGGGCATTGGTTCTTCTCCAGCAGATCACGCCCCGATGGACTTTGCTCAGGCGAACAATTCCTCGGGGTTCTCGAACAGGGTCTTGAAGGTGGCGAGGAACTTCGCCCCCGCTGCGCCATCGATCGCACGGTGATCGACCGACAGGGTCAGCGAGATACGCGTCTCGAACGCGATTGCCCCATTCTCGCCCTCGGTCGGCACGCGCGAGGCGGTTCCGACCGCGAGGATCGCGGCCTGCGGCGGATTGATGATCGCATCGAAATTCTCGATCCCGAACATGCCGAGGTTGGACACGGTGAAAGTCCCGCCGTCGAGATCGTCGTAGCCCAGCCGGCCCGCCTCCGCCTTGTCGATCAGCGCACGGGTCGCCTTTGCGATCTGCCCGATGCCGAGCCGGTCGGCCTGCCGCACGATCGGCGTCATCAGCCCATTGGGCGAGGCAACCGCAACCGAAACATCGGCGTGGGGGAAACGATGGATCTCCTCGCCATGCAGCTGCACGTTGACCTCTGGATGGCGCCGCAGCGCACGCGCCGCCGCCATCACCACGAAATCGTTGAGCGAGGCCTTGCTGCCCAGCACCAGATTGGCGTGACGGCGCAGCGCGATAACCGGATCGGCGCAGACCGACGTCCGCAGGTAGAAATGCGGGATGTCCTGCTTGGCCGCGGTGAGCCGCTTGGCGACCACCTTGCGCACGCGATCGAAGGGCTCGATATCCGGCCTGTTGTCGACCGGCACGAACGGCGCGTCGCTGGCGGTGCCCTGCCCTTCCAGCAGTTTGAGCACATCGGCCTTGCGAATCCGTCCGCGCGGGCCGGTGCCTTCAACCGGGGCCAGATCGACCCCGTTCTGCGAGGCGATCCGCCGGGCGAGCGGAGAGGCGAACACCTCAAGGTTCTCCTCCGGATGATCGACCGGACCGCGCAGTTGCGGCGTACGCGCCGGGCGCGCCGCCTGCTGGACGTCCTGCAAGGTAATCCGGCCCTCGCGACCCGACCCCTCGATGCCCGAAATGTCCACGCCCTCGGCCTCGGCGAACTTGAGCGCTTCGGGGCTGATGGGGCGATTGGTGTCGATCTTTACCGGCTTCTTTTCGCCGCCACTCGCATCCTTGGGCGGCACGGGCTGATCGTCCGCCACCTTCTGTGCGGCGGGCTTCTTCTTGCGGACGCTCCCCAGCGCGGAGGTCGGCTTGAACCCGGCAACGAAGCTGTCGATCGCTTCCGCATCGGCGCTACCATCGCCGAACACGGCGAGCAGGCTGCCGACGGCTTCGGCATCGCCGCCCGCCTTCACCACGATCCGTTCAACGACGCCGTCCTTCTCGGCCTCGACCTCGTTGGTGATCTTGTCGGTTTCGATCAGGCACAGCAGATCGCCTTTCTTGAAGGCGTCGCCTTCGCCCACCATCCATTCGGCAAGCGTTCCCTCGGTCATCTCGATGCCCCATTTGGGCATGCAAAAGGCGCGCAGATCGGTCATTCCATCCGCCTCCTCAGCGATAATCGAGTGTTTTGCGAACCGCGGCTTCGACCTGGTCGTCGGACGGCAGGTATGCCTGCTCCAGCTCGAGCGCGAAGGGCACGGGCGAGTGCGGCGCAGTGACCATCTCGACCGGGGCACGCAGGCTGGAAAACGCCTTGCGCGCAACCAGCGCGGCAATGTCGGTCGCCAGATTGCAGCGCGGCGGGGCCTCGTCGACGATCACCAGACGCCCGGTCACCTCGACCGAGTCGAGGATCGCTTCCTCGTCCATCGGGCTGGTCGTGCGCAGGTCCAGCAGGTCGACGCCGATGCCGTCTTCGGCCATCCGCTCGGCTGCGGCCTCGGCCACGCCGACCATCATGCCGGTGGCGATCACCGTCACATCCTCGCCCGCAGTCACCTGACGCGCATGGCCGAAGGGGATCGTGTAGTCGCCTTCGGGCACTTCGCCCGAGACGCCGTAAAGCGCCTTGTGCTCAAGGAACATCACCGGATCGTCGCCGCGAATGGCGGTGCGCAGCAGGCCGCGCACATCTTCGGGCGTGGATGGCATCACCACCTTGAGGCCCGGCATCCCGGTCAGGATCTGGTGGACGCACTGGCTGTGCTGCGCCGCGGCGTTGTACCCGCCGCCATAGGCCATCCGGATCACCGCCGGGCAGCGCGTCTTGCCGCCGAACATGTAGCGGAACTTGCCGATCTGGTTCCACAACTGGTCGAGGCTGACCCCGATGAAGTCGGCGAACATCAGCTCTGCCACCGGGCGCTTGCCGCTGAGCGCGAGGCCGCCGGCAGTGCCGACGATCGCGCTTTCGGAGATCGGCGTGTCGATCACGCGGGATGCGCCGAACTGTTCGAACAGCCCGGTAGAGGTCGACCAGATACCGCCGATCGCCTCCGGCCCGCCAGCGGTCCCCATGCCCCCGACCACGTCTTCGCCAAGCACCACGACGCTTTCGTCGCGGGCCATTTCTTCGCGGATCGTTTCGCGAACCGCGTCGCGATACATCATTTCAGCCATAGCTCAGCGCTCTTCAATAAGTGACATAGACATCGGTGAGGACATCCTCGGCGGTCGGCCGGGGGGCGGCGCGTGCCGCCTCCACCGCCGCCTCGACATCGGCGTGCGCCGCCTTGTCGAGTTCGTCGAGCGCGTCGGTTTCCAGCAGCCCCGCTTCGGTGGCGCGGCGGCGGAAGATCTGCAGGCAGTCGCGTTCCTTGCGGATCCGGTCGAGCTCGCCATCGCCGCGATAGTTCTGCGGGTCGCCTTCGAAGTGGCCATAGAAGCGCTCGGTATCGAACTCGACCGCCGCCGGGCCGTTGCCCGCCCGGACATATTCGAGCAGTTCGCGCATGGTCTCATAGACAGCGAAGAAGTCGCAGCCGTCCGCGCGCCACACGCGCATGCCGAAGGCCTCCGCGCGGCTCGCGATGTCGTTGGCGGTGCCGACCGCATAGTCATCGCCGGTATGTTCGGAATAGTGGTTGTTCTCGAACACGAAGATGCACGGCGCGTTGGTGACGACCGCCATGTTCATCGCTTCGAAGGTAGTGCCCTGGTTGCACGCCCCGTCGCCCGAGAAGGCGATCGCGACGCGCCCTTCCCCGTCGAGCTTGTTGGACAGCGCCGCGCCAACCGCGATCGGCGCGCCTGCGCCGACGATGCCGTTGGCACCCAGCATTCCCTTGTCGACATCGGCGATATGCATGGAGCCGCCCTTGCCCTTGCACAGGCCTTCGGTGCTGCCCCAGATTTCCTTCATCATCCCCTGCACATCGCAGCCCTTGGCGAGGCAGTGCCCGTGGCCGCGATGGGTGGAGACGATCTTGTCTTCGGTATCGAGATGTTCGCACACGCCCACGGCGACCGCTTCCTGGCCGCAATAGAGGTGGGTGAACCCGGCGACCTCGCCGGTGGCGATCACATCGTGCAGGCGTTCCTCGAACGCCCGGATCGTGGCCATCCTTCGATAGGCCTGTAGCAGCTGCTCACGGCTCAATTGCATGGTTCTCTCTCCCTCGCGCTCACATGCCGAGCACGGTTTTTGCTATAATTGTCGACTGCACTTCGTTGGTGCCGCCGAAGATGCTCCAGGCACGACTGTTGAGATAGCGTGCCATCGCAACCTGCGCGTCCTCCGATCCGATCGGCTCGGGCACATCCTCGCCGTATAGCGGCCTCTCGACCGGCAATTGCAAGGCGCGCGGGCCGTACAGATCCACCGCCAGCAGATCGATGTCCTGGTTGAGGCTGGATGCGATGAGCTTGGTGAGCGACGTCTGCGGACCGGGATCGCGGCCCTTGGCAACATTGGCGAGAATCTTGAGCTCGATCATTTCGAGCGACTCCTGCCGCAACCGCAGCCGCGCGACCCGCCGCCGCCAGGCGAGATCATCGGCCAGCATGCCGCCAGCACCATCGGGCATGTCGGCTGCCGCGCGCTCGATCACGTCGAGCGCATGGCCCAGCTTGGGCGCATGGCACGATCCGCCGCGCTCGTTCTCCAGCAGGAACTTGGCGATGGTCCAGCCCGCGCCCTCTTCCCCGACGAGATTCTCGACCGGCACCTCGACATTCTCGAGGAAGACCTGGTTCACATCGTGATCGCCGGCGATGTTGTGGATCGGGCGCACGCTGACCCCCGGCGTGTCGAGATCGATCAGCAGGAAGCTGATACCCGCCTGCTTCTTGCCGCTGTTATCGGTCCGCACCAGCGTGAACATGCGGTTGGAAAACTGCGCGTGGGTGGTCCAGATCTTCGATCCGTCGACCACATATTTGTCGCCGTCGCGCCGCGCGCGGCACGAAAGGCTGGCGAGGTCCGAACCCGAACCGGGTTCGGAGAAACCCTGGCACCAGTAGTCCTCGCCCGAGAGGATGCGCGGAAGGTAATAGTCCTTCTGCGCATCGCTGCCGAAAGTCCACAGCACCGGCGCGACCAGCTTGGTCCCCATGACCGCAGAGTTGGGCGCGCCTGCGAGCGCGAGTTCCTTTTCGAAGATATACTTCTTGGTCGCGGACCAGCCGGTCCCGCCATGCGCCTCGGGCCACTGGTAGGCCAGCCAGCCTTCTTCGTTGAGCTTCGCCATGAACGGAACCGCCACGTCGGGCTCTGCGAAGACGCCGGGCGAAAGCCTCGCCCCACGCTTGAGCTCGGGGGTGAGATTGGCCTTCAGCCACTCCTGAAGCTCGCTGCGGAAGCGCTCTTCTTCTTTGGTCAGCGCAATATCCATCTATCGCTCCAGGATCGTCACGGCGGAAACGCCGGGTGCGCCATAGACATGGCTGTAGGCGGTCTTGGGATCGCCCGGCACCTGTCGCGCCCCGGCATCGCCGCGCAGCTGAATGACATTTTCGTAGACCTGCCTCAGGCCGCTCGCCCCGATGGGTTCGCCGCACGCAATGCAGCCGCCATCGGTGTTGACCGGAAGCCGCCCGTCGATCGCGGTCGCCCCCTCGGCCAGCCAGGCCTCCTGCTCGCCGTCGGCACAAAAGCCGTTCTCGGCCATGTGCATGATTTCTGCGCC
Organism: Citromicrobium bathyomarinum; assembly: GCA_001306305.2. NCBI lineage: Bacteria > Pseudomonadati > Pseudomonadota > Alphaproteobacteria > Sphingomonadales > Sphingomonadaceae > Citromicrobium > Citromicrobium bathyomarinum. The sequence goes on along the minus strand of CP155577.1, from coordinate 1,218,360 downwards.
CGCTTCGGTGTCTTGCAATTGCGCGATGTCGATCTCGTCCGGACCGATCCCCGCCGCCTCGAACGCCGCCGCACTGGCCAGCGCGGTGGCGGTTCCGCCACGTTCGATATCGATCGACGGGGCGAAGACCTCGAAACTGCCCGGCGGGCGGGTCCGCATCGTCGCCGCCTTCAGCCGGATCGGCTTGCAGCCAAGTTCACGCGCCTTGCGCTCGCTCGCCAGGATCAGCGCGACCCCGCCCTCGGCGGGCGAGCAGAACATGTACTTGCTGTAGGGATCGCTGATCATCGGTGCCTGGAGGATCGTCTCCAGATCGACCGGCTCGCGCCGCCACGCATGGGGCGCGTGGGCACCATTGCGGAACGCCTTTTCGGCCACGCGGCCCAGGCTGTCGCGCGAGATGCCGTGCAGTTCCATGTAGCGCATGATCTTCATCGCGAAGAACTGCGTGGTGACCATGTAGCCGGCTTCGCCATACCAGTCAGGCAGGCCGTATTCGGCGGGCTTCGCATCGAAAGCGCCGCGCGGATGCTTGTCGAAGCCGACCGCGATGCCGAGGTCGAAATCGCCCGACTTGATCGCCATCTGCGCGCTGAACAGAGCCGATCCGCCCGCCGCACAGCCATTGCGCACATTGATGAACTGCACCCCGGTGAGGCCCAGCCGCTCGACCATCGTATCGGGATTGCCCGCCGCATCCGAGCTGCCATAGGCGAACTGGATGTCGGGCCACTCGACCCCGGCATCCTTAAGCGCTTCGCGTACCGCGAACACGCCCTGGTCGATCCCTTCGACCCCGTCGGTTCGCCCGAAGGGATGAATCCCCACGCCGATAATGCACACATCGCTCATGCTGCGGTCTCCACCGGTTCGAACGCAGGAATCGCGCGCGGCTGTTCCGCCTCGTCGTCCAAGGCCGCGAGCGTGAAGCGCAGCGGCATTCCGATCGCCAGATCCTCGAACGCGACGTTGACGAGCCGCGCCTCGACGATCGTCTCGCCCGGCAATGCGACATAGCCGAGCGCCCACGGCCTGAAATCCTCAGGCCCTTCATAAGGCGGAGATTTGGGGCGGAAACGCTGGATCGTGTACGACCACAAGCTGCCCTCGCTCGAAAGCGGATGCGGCTCGAAATCTCCGTTTTCCGGACAGGGAAACACGATCCGGCCGGTATGGCGATTGCGCCCGCCGATCAGCCTCGGCGGCACGTCCTGTGTAAACAGCCCTTCGGCTATCGCGCGCATCGACACCTCTTTCCCTCTCATCTTGGAGGCAACGATAGTCGTGTCTTCGCAGCCTATCCCATTCCCCAAAGTGCTAGGTCACACCAGGCCGCCATGCGTGGGATGACACCACAAAAGGGAGAGCGGCATGGCCGGCGAGTGGGATTACATCGTGGTTGGCGCAGGTTCGAGCGGCTGCGTAATGGCCGAAAGGCTGAGCGCGAGCGGCCGCCATCGGGTGCTGGTGCTGGAGGCCGGCGGCGAGAGCGGGTTCTGGAACCGCGTGCCCAAGGGGGTCGCCAAGCTGGTCACCAATCCCGACAAGATCTGGGCCTACAAGGTCACCCAGCCACGCATTCCGGAAGGCGAGGCCAGCGAATTCTGGATTCGCGGCAAGGGCGTCGGCGGATCGAGCTCGGTCAACGGCATGATCTGGAGCCGCGGCGAGGACGAGGATTACGACGCGTGGGAACGCGATCACGGCGCAACCGGGTGGAACGCGGCCGCAATGCTGGGTGCCTTCAAGCGGCTGGAAGATCACGCCGATGGCCCGACCGACCGCTTGGGTTCAGGCGGGCGGGTCCATGTCGAGCCCGAGATTTTCACCTATCCGCTGGCCGAAGACATGATTGCGGCGGGTGAAAGCCTGCAATTGTCGCGCGTGCGTGAACTCAATGCCCGCCCCGGCGCGCGGGTCGGCTATTACAGCCACAATATCCGCAAGGGCAAAAGGGAAAGTGCGGCGCAGACTTTCCTGCACCCTGCCCGCAAGCGTGACAACGTGACCGTGGCCACCGGCGCGCGCGCGCAGCGCATTACTTTCGACGGACGCCGCGCAAACGGGATCGAAGTGGCTGTGGACGGAGAGCTTCGGCATTTCGCGTGCGCGGGCGAGGTGATCGTGTGCGCAGGCGCCATCGAAAGCCCCCTGCTGCTACAGCGTTCGGGGATCGGCGATGCCACCATGTTACAGGAACGAGGCGTCGCGCCGCTAGTCGACAATCCCCATGTCGGGCAGCACCTCAACGAACATCTCTCGCTCTCCATGCCCTACCGGCTCGACCGCGGGAAAGGCACCAACCGGCATTTCTACGGAACCGGCGCGGCGCTGGCGATGGCGCGCTATCTGTTGACCGGCGGTGGGATCATGGCGACCGGCCCGTTCGAGGTCGGCGCGTTCCTCAACGTCCACCACCCCGACGGGCGAACCGACGCGCAGTTCTACCTCGGGGGCTACACCTTCGAGGTCGGAGACGAGAACAACCCCGTCCCGCTCGACAAGATCGACCGGCGCCCAGGGCTGACCATCTATGGCTCGCTGCTGCGCCTGACCAGCGAGGGGAGTATTGCGATCGGTGGGCCGGACCTCGACGATGCGCCCGAAATCACGCCCAACTTTCTCTCGACCGAGCACGACCGGGCGAGCGCCATAGCGATGGTCCGCAAGATGCGCGCTTTCGTGGACGCGCCACCGCTGGGCGACAAGGTGGGCGAGGAAATGCTGCCGGGCCGCGAAGTCGACAGCGACGAGGACATCCTAGCCTTCTTCCGCCGTTATTCGAGTTGCGGACTGCACGGGATCGGCACCTGCCGGATGGGCTCGGGCGACGATACCGTGGTCGATCCGGACCTGCGCGTGCGCGGGGTCGAGGGTGTGCGCATCGTCGACTGCTCGGTCATTCCGGGCCATGTCACAGGCAATACCAATGCACCGGCAATGGCGCTCGGCCTGCTGGCAGCGGAGCGGATGGGAGCCTGATCCGGCTGGCGGGGCTCAGTTGTTCTGGGAGATATAACCCAACTGCGCGGCCTTGAAGACCGTCTGGCTGCGATTGACGGCGTTCAGCTTGATCGAAGCATTGTGCATGTGGAACCGCACGGTCGCACGGCTACGCGACATGATCATGCTGATTTCCAGATCGGTCTTGCCGATCGCCGCCCAGCGCAGACATTCGACCTCCCGCTTCGACAGGCGCGAGCCCGCAGGAAGCGGCTCGGGCGAGGTCATCACCACGGTGTAGCTGGAGATGAACGCGCGCGAGAGGATCGCGAACAGATCGGCATATTCCTCGTAATCTGCGGCCAGATCGATCCTGTCCTCATCCAGCGGGTTGAAGCTGACCGCGCCGATCCGCCCGAAGGCCATGTGCACCGGCACCACGATCGCCGCGCGGGTCATCGCCCGCTTGGTGAAGTTGGTGAGGTCGATCTTCTCGAGATAGGCGTTGGGCAGGCGGGTGCGGAAACCGTCCTCGTTCACCCAGTAGGGTTCGTTCTCGAACCGGCACGCGGTGGTGATCGGACTGTCGAGCGCGATCCGTGAATTGCGCCACCACGCACTTTCATCACCCGCCCAGCCGAACACCTCCATGGCGAGGACATTGCCGTCCTTGTCCACAGGGGTTCGCTTGTCGGCGATATCGTGCGCCGGGGCGACGCGATAGCCACGCTCCAGCGCGACTGCGTGCAGGGCCTCCGCCGCTGGGCGGATGTCGTCCTGGTCGGTGATCCTGACCGAAGCCAGATCCTTCAATTGAAATTCAGACATGTTCTCTCCGACACCCCCAATACGGCCTGCGGCCCCGCCCAGCAACCTCGCACAGCTAGCCTTTTGGGGAGAGGCAGCGCGATTGCGGCTCGGCTATTTTCAGCAGCTGACGGGAGAAGGAGAAAACGTGAATTTCGACCTGACGGAAGACGAGCAGATGCTGAAGGCCGTCGCCGAGCGCTTTTTGGACAACCAGTATGCGGGGGAGGAACGACGCGAGTATCAATCACAGCCGTGCGGCTTCGAACCCAGCAACTGGGCGTTGCTGGGGGAACTGGGGATTCTCGCCGCCAGCTATCCCGAAGAGGCTGGCGGGCTGGACCTCGGCGCGACGTCGATCTCGCTGATCCATCACGCCATGGGGCGCGGTCTCGCGGTTGAGCCGCTGATCGATTGCGCGCTGCTGGCAGGCGGCATTCTCGTGCGCGCGCAGGACGAGATTGCCGGGCAATGGGCGGACGATCTCGCGAGCGGGGCAAAGCGCGCAGCCCTCGCCCACAACGAATTCGACGCCCCGGGCGGCTGGAGCGGCTTGCGCACCCGGGCGCGCAAGGCGGGCGACACCGTGCAGATCACGGGCACCAAGCCGTTCACGATGGGCGGCTGCGGGGCCGATCTCTATCTGGTCAGCGCGCTCGATGACGATGCCGCCGACGCCGGCGCGCTCTATCTCGTCGCTGCCGATGCCGATGGCCTCGATGTCGAAACCTGGCGGGTCGCCGACGGGTCGATGGCGGCCATGCTGCGGCTGACCGACGTGCGCCCGATCGCGCGGATCGAGAACGGCGCGCGCCTGCTCGCGCAGGTGGAGCAGACTGCCTCGCTCGCCCGCTCGTCCGAGATGGTCGGGATCATGGAGCGCTTGTTCGAACACACTCTCGACTACCTGCGTCAGCGCGAGCAGTTCGACCAGCCGCTCAGCCGTTTCCAGGCGATCCAGCATCGCATGGCCGCGCTGTACGCCAAGCTCGAACAGGCCAAGTCGCTGCTGGACTTCGCGATCGTGAGCGAGGGGACGCCGGACTATGCAAAACGCCTGGACGGCGCGCGCGCCTTCATCGCGGAAACGGGGATCGAGCTGGGCCACGAGGCGATCCAGCTGCACGGCGCGATGGGAATCACGCAGGAACTGTCGATCGGCCAGGGGCACAAGCGGCTGATGGTGCTGTCGCGCTGGCCCGAAGCGCCCGACGCCGCGCTCGACCGGTTCGCCCTGGCCAGCTAGGCCGGGGTTCCCCGGGAGCCTTGAAGATCAGGCTGGCTCGCGATCCTTGAGCCAGCCGATACCCCGCCGCAGCAGGTCGTAGAACACCGGCAGATCCCACGCACAGCGATCGAGCGTGGGCCACCACGGCGCCAGCGGCTGAAGGTCGTAATGCCCCCGGCAATGGCCCAGCGTGTTGTAAAGCACCCCGCCCTTCCCGCGCGGCTTCAGATAGAAAACCGGATGTTTGCCCGGCGCATCCGACGCCTCGCGAAAGCCGGTGCCTTCCTCTGCAGTCTCGGTCTCCAGCAGCACATGCAGGTCGCCGTGCGTCTCAAGATGGTAGAGCTCGTCGGTGGTCTCGAACGGCTCCACTCCTTCCACCAGCGGGTGCGTGGGATCGGCGACCGTCACCGTATAGGGCGCGATCGGCGGATGACTGACGAACTGGCTGCCCAGCAGGTCCATCATCAGCGGGGCCCAGCGCGGGGCCTCCCACACGCCGTCGTCCATCAGGCGCAGGATCGAATTGGTCCCGTGCAGCGCATACCAGCGCCCGCCCGCATCCAGCCAGTCGCGCAAGACCTCCTGCGCGGCGAGCGAGGGGACCACGTCGCAGGTATACGAGATGATCATGTCCGCTTCGCGCAGGGCGTCGAGATTTTCGTAATCCTCGAACACGCGGGTACGGATCTCGGGATGCTCGGCCAGCAGCTTGAGCAGTTCGAGCCGGGCGAAGTCGATATCGTGATAGAGCCCGCCGGCCACCAGCACGCAGTCGATGCGCTGGGGGTGGTCGTCCTCGGTCGCGTGGGCCAGCGGATCGGGTCCGTGATCGGTATCGCTCATGCGGTCTTGCCCGGCGCAGCGCCGCCCAGTTCGCCGTCGATATATTTCATCATGGTATCCTGAAACTGGCGCAGGCGGATTTCCTGATAATTGCCCAGCTGGACCTCGCCCGTCTTGTGCACCTTCAGGCCTTCCTGAACGTAGGGCAGATTGTCCATGTCCTGCTCGAACACTTCGCCCAGCCCGCCCAGCTCGGGCGCCTCGGTCCATTTCTGGTCGATCGTGAGATACTTGAGCGGCGCGCCTGCGGGCTTGGGCTCGCCCTTCTTCACGCGGGCAAGCACACGCACTTCCATCACGCAGGTATCGGGCGTCTTTCCGGGATACCAGCGGTAGACGATGTTGGGCATGTAGCCGCCCCAGGGCGCGAAGTTGGGGAACACGTTGTAGACCAGCGCATCGAGCACTTCGGCGTCCGTCGCGTGCGAGTGGTCGTAGCCGGTCTGTTCGGTATAGACCTCGCGCATCCGGTCGCCCAGCGCCTCGCGCGCGGTCTTCCCCTCGGGCACCTCGATCGCCATCGGATCGGCATCGGGGTCGTAGTTGTCGGAACTGCGTCCGTTATACTTGATGAACTCGTCGACGATCCACTGTTCGCCCTGCCCCTCGGCAACGTGCGGGCTCATCACCCCGAACGGCACCAGGTTGACGTTCACGTGATCGCCATAAGTCCAGTAGGCACCGTTGCAGTCGCCGGTGAAGGGCAGCAGCTGCGGGTGCGTGACGACCGTGTGCCAGGCCTCCATGAAGGCCTCGGCCGTTACCTTCCAGTTGGCTGGAACCTCCTTCGCCACGCGCATCACGGTGACGCATTCGTCGTGCCGCCAGCGCTTGAAGTGATCGGGTAGCGGCGCGAGGTATTCCTCCAGGCTCGGGCCGCCCTTCTCCTCGCGGATGAAGATATAGCCCTGCCAATGGCCGACTTCGGCATCGGGCAGGTCGAGGTTCTTGTCCTTGAGATGCGGGAAATCCCACTGGCACGGCGCCTTGTTGAAGCTGCCGTCCTTGTTCCACGAGAACGCGTGGAACGGACAGGTAAAGCCATCGGGCGCGCTGCCATCCTCGGTCCGCAGCTTGCGGCCGCGATGCAGGCAGACATTGTGCATCGCGCGGACCGATCCGTCTTCCTGACGCACGACCAGCCAGGATCGACCGGCAATCTCGTGGACGATGTAATCGCCGGGTTCGGGCAGGTCTTCCTCGCGCGCGGCGAATTGCCACACGTAAGGCCACATCCGCTCTCGCTCCAGCCGGGCGAATTCCTCGCTGGTGTAACGCTCCGCCGGGATCGGTTCGGAGCCACGATATTCGTAGCTTTCCTCAATCAGGAAATCGGGCACCTCGCGCGAATCGCGCTTCATGAAATCGACCCAGGTATCGCCTTCGCTGCGATCCTGGCCCGGAGCTACCTGAGGGTCTTGTTCGGCCATGTCAGTGTCCTCTCGTGCCGTCTGCGTGCGGCTTCTCGTTTGCATCCGTAATGCCGACCGGGGCCCATGTCGTCACCTTGCCGAAATCATAGGTTACAGAGCATGGCGTGCGCGGCAGGATCGCCTGAATAAGAAAATGGGAGAGTAGGATTTGACTGAACGGCTGGCAGGCAAGGTCGCGCTGGTTACCGGCGGGACGAGCGGCATCGGCGCAGGCACGGTTGCGCGCCTTCGCAACGATGGGGCGCAGGTATTTTTCACCGGCCGCAACGAAGACGCCGGCAGCGAGATCGCAGGGCAGACCGGCGCAACATTCATCCGCCACGAAGTGTCCGATGTGGACGGCTGGGCCGATGTGATCGCGCAGATTCGCGACGCGCATGGCCGGCTGGACATCGCCTTTGCCAATGCCGGCATGGAACGCGGCGACAGCAGTGTTGAGGACATTTCGCTCGACGGGTGGAACGGCATCCTCGCGGTCAACCAGACCGGCGTGATGCTGACCGTGCAGCACGCGATCCGCGCAATGCGCGACAATCCCGATGGGCCGACCGGCTCGATCATCATCAATTCCTCGATGAACGCGAACCGCGCGATGGGCAATTTCGTCGCCTATTCGGTGACCAAGGCGGCGGTGGTGGCGCTGGCGAAGTCTGCCGCGATCCATTGCGGCAACCAGGGCTACAAGATCCGCGTCAATGCGATCCTGCCCGGCGTGGTGGAGACTGCGCTGATTTCCAACCTGATCGCCAGCAACGAAAACCCCGACGCAATGCGTGCCGGTTACGCCGGCATGTCCCCGCTCAAGCGCATGGGCGAGGTCGAGGAAATCGCGGCCCTGGTGTCGTTCCTCGGATCGGACGAGGCAGCGTTCATTTCCGGCGCAGACCTGACCATCGACGGTGCCAGCACCGCCGGGATGATGGGGCTGTGAGCGCGGGCAGGCTCGCGGGCCGCGTTGCTTTCGTCACCGGGGGCCTGCGCGGAATCGGCCATGCGGCTGCCGCGCGGATGCTTGACGATGGCGCAACCGTGATCGTCAGCGATCTCGATTCCGAAAGCGACGCGCACGACCTGCTTGGCGATCTGGCCGACAGGGTCGGCTACGTGCAGGCCAACGTGACCGACGAAGGCGACTGGGCGCGCGCGCTCGACCATGTGAAGCAGGCGCACGATGCGTGCCACATCCTGGTCAACAATGCCGGGATCGACCTGACCGGTGCGGTCGAGACGCTCGAGCTGGAAGACTGGCGGCGGATCATGGCGATCAATGTCGATGGCGTGTTCATGGGCACCAAGCGCTTCGTCCCGCTGATGGCTGAAAGCGGCAGCGCGGTCGAAGGCGGGTCGAGCATCGTCAACGTCAGCTCGATCATGGGGCTGGTCGGATATGCCGAAGTCTCCGCCTACAATGCCAGCAAGGGCGCAGTGCGGCTGTTCACCAAGGGTATCGCGATCGAGTTCGCGACCAAGGGCATGCCGATCCGCGCCAATTCGGTGCATCCCGGCTTCGTCGAGACGCCGCTGCTCAAGGCAGGCTTCCAGCGCTGGGTCGACAAGGGCGTGGCCGAAAAGCCGCAGGATCTGGTCGACGCGATGAATGCCGCGACTCCGATGGGCAGGCTCGCCCAGCCGCGCGAGATTGCGGCGGGCATCGCCTTTCTGGTGGGGCCGGACGCCAGCTACATGACCGGATCGGAAATGGTGATCGACGGGGGATGGACCGCACAATGACAATCGCACTCGAAGGAATCGTCGCGCTGGTCACCGGCGCGAACGGCGGCATCGGCCGCGAAGTCGTCAAGGCAATGAAGGCGGCAGGCGCCACCGTGATCGCCAGCGATCTGGCCGATACCGACGAAAGCGGCGCAGACCACTACTTCCGCCACGATGTCTCCAAGCCGGAAGACTGGCAGCAGATCGCGGCTTTCGTGAAGACGGAGTTCGGCCACCTCGATGCGCTGGTGAATAATGCCGGCATCTCGACCGTAGCCTCGTTCGAGGAGACGCCGCTGAGCGAGTTCCACCGTATCAATTCGGTCAATCTCGACAGTACCGTGATCGGCACACAGGCCCTGATGGAGATGCTCAAGGCGGGCGGCAAGCGGCGCGAAAGCGGCGCAGCGGTGGTCAACTTCTCCAGTGTCGGCGGGCAGCGCGGCGCGCCGTTCAACGCGGCCTATTGCACCAGCAAGGCCGCGGTCGCGATGCTCAGCAAGTGCACCGGCGCGGAGTTCGCCGCGCTAGGCTACAATATCCGCGTCAACAGCGTGCATCCCGGCGGGATCGATACCGGCATGATGCGCTCGATCGCGGCCCGCTATGTCGAGCTGGGCGCTGCCCCCGACGTCGACACCGCGCTGGCCAATGTCGCCACACGCCACCCGATCGGGCGGATGGGCCGACCCGACGAACTGGCCGGCGGGGTCGTCTTCCTGTGCTCCGACGCAGCGAGCTTCATGACCTGCGAGGAACTGAACATCGACGGGGGCTACGTCTTCACCTGATCGGCTACCGGGCCGCGCGAGCGGCCCGGTCCCTCAGCCGAAAGGCGTGAAGGTCAGTCGCGCTATCCGCCAGGCTCCATCGACCTTGCTCGCATCCACCGCATAGGCTCCGCGCATCGAGAAGGCATCGCCCCCGTTCGGCATGCCATGCGCGACCACGTAGGCGCTCAGCTGCGCGGTCTCCGTATCGCGGGTCTCGACGAGGAAGTTGGACAGGTAGTGCTCCAAGGAGGCCAAGCTCGTGAACATGCCGTCGATCATCGCGCGTACCGCCGCGCGACCTTCGGCAACGGGCGCGCCAACCGCTGAATTGTCGAGCACGCCATCCTCGGCGTAGTAGGCGGCCGCATCGTCCGCGCTCGCCCGGCGGTCGATCGCGCGGCAATAGCCGACCAGCATATCCTGCAGGGCGAGACGTTCCTCGATCCCAGTTCCGCTCATTTCGCCTTGTCCATGCCGCCGAAATGCTGTTGCGGCTCGGTCGGCCCGCCCAGGACGATGTCGTTGAGCAGTTCATGGAAGCGCTGGATGCGCTTTTCCTGGTGGGTCAGGATGCAGCCCTTGAACCCGCGCGAATTGAGGCCCTGCTGCTGCGTGGTCCCGATGGAGAGATCCTGATCGGCCACGAAGCCGAGCGACTGCCCATCGCCATAGACCGAATGACGCGCCTCGGCATCATGGCGCAGCGGCAGTTCGCCGACCGGGGTCACCACGGTCTCCATACCTTCGACCGGCGGATAGAGGCACCAGTGCTGGAACACGCATTTGGCCGGGTCGGTCGGGTGCGGTTCGGTGCGCAGGATCTGGCACTGCTCGGGCGACATGGTCAGTGTCAGGTTGGGGAACATCGTGCAGTGGAAATAGTCGACCAGCTGCTGGTCCGACATCTGGTGGTAATTGGTGAAGCCCCGCCCCGGCCCCAGCCGCCGCTTGGCTTCGATGATCGCCTCGCGGATTTCCGCAGGCCGACCCTCGTATTCGTCAGGATCGACATCCCACTGCCTGGCAATCTCGTCCAGCGGGGTCGGCACCGCTTCGAAGTGCTGGCGCGTGGTCGCCTGATGCCCCTTCATCCACATCGCATTGTGACCGCTATCGTACATCTCGAACACGGTGTCGGGCAGGCCGTCATTAATGAAGGTCGCCAGTTCGGGATGGATCGTGGGCAGGTGATAGCTCTCGTTGAAATTGTCGCGGATGATCTTCCAGTTGAACTCCGCGTCGGCGGAGATGTTGAGCACCCTGACCCAGTTTTCGAGGCCATATCCCTCCAGCCGCTCGGGATAGGGGGACAGCCATTCGAGCAGCGGTGGCACGTCGTCGTCCATGCACCAGAAGACGAACGGGCCCCACGTCTCGCAGCGCAGTTCGGTGAGGTGGACCTTGCCGCACGGGTTGCCGCCGGGAAAATCGTCCGCGTCCTGCACTTCGACCAGCGTACCCGCCGGATCGAACTGCCAGCCGTGGTAGGAACACACGATCCGATCGACCGCAGCGACATCGCCCAGCACCAGCCGGTTCCCGCGGTGCGGGCAGGCATTGTAGAAGGCACGGATCGAACCATCCGCCTGCTTGACCATGATCACCGATTCATTGGCGAAGTTGTGGCGCACGATGTCGCCTTCCTCCTCCAGTTCGGCGGTCACCGCGCCCAGGTGCCAGACCTTGGGCCACAGGTTGGCGAATTCCTTCTCCAGCCACTCCTTTGAGGTGTACCGATCCGCGGTGATCGTGTCGCCGCGCACTTCCTGATCGAAGCCTTCGGAATAGCGCGAGATGCCCTTCTCGATGTTCATAGCGTCCTCTTCATGTCCTGACTCGTAGCGGTCCGGCTTGTCAGGGTTTTCCCCGTTTTCGCTTTGATGCGCCGTTTGGGCGGGCGGGACCACTAACCGTTTATCCAGCTAGCGCCGGATAATGCGGACGCGAGCGGCCCGCCCGGCCCCTGCCCCTAAAGTTCGGGCTTGGGCGCGTCCGGATCATTGGCGAGATACCAGTTGACCCACTCGTGGAAGTACTGGTTGCCGCGCTCGTTCTTGCCGAAGACCAGGTCTTCGTGCGCGCCGCTCGCCAGGCCCTTCTGGATTTCCATCCCGATCAGATAGTCTTCCTCGTAGGTTACGTTGCGGAAGAAGTTCATCGCCCCTTCCACCGCCTCGCGATCCGCATCGTCCTTGATCGGTTCGCGGCGCAGATAGTTGAGCACGGTGCGGTTCTTGTCGGGCGTCGGCCCAGGGAACAGCTGCGCGATCTGGGTGATCTCGGGCGCGATGAAGGCGGAGACATTGGGGAACAGGATGCGCACGAAGTCGAACCCGTTGTTTTCCTGTTCGCCCCACTTGTCGCGCGGATGCTCGCGCAGCTTCTCTGCGATCGCATGGTGGGGGAAGCCGATCCGCAGGTTGGGGCCGAATGCCTCGTAATGCATCCGGTTGGATGGGGTCCGCGGAAAAATGGTCTCGGGATGCAGAGACCCGAAGTGATAGCCTTCCAGATAGCCGTCGAAGGCGATCTTCCAGTTCGCGCCTTCGATCTCGCGGCTGCCCATATAGGTCCAGCTGCCAAGGTCGAGATCGGCGAAATCATTGAGGTAACCCTGGAAGTACTCGTCGAGATCGATCGTCGCTTCCGGGTCGAGGCTGACGAAGATCATCCCCGCACGCTCTTCGCACGGCAGTTCGCGCAACGAGCGGTCCTGCTTGTCGACATCGCCGAACAGCGATTTTTCCGCCACGCCCAGGAGCTTGCCGTCCTGGCCGTAGGTCCACGCGTGATACTTGCAGGTGAAGCGCGAGCAATTGCCGCGCCCGGCCTCTGCAACGGGCGCACCGCGGTGGGCGCATACGTTGAGGAAGGCGCGCACGGCGCCTTTTTTGTCGCGCGCGATCAGCACCGGCATGCCGACCGCATCCATCGCCTTGTAGTCGCCCGGCTCGGGCATTTCCGCAGTGAAGGCCAGCATCAGCGGCACCTTCTTGAAGATCAGGTCGATCTCCCGCTGGTACTGTTCGGGATCGACATAGGCCGCCGCCGGGACCCGCATGACCTCGGAGGTCTGGTGGGTCTTCTTGTTCTCGACATAATCGAGCATGATTTCGGCGACGTCGCCAACCTTCGCAATGCGATCGATCTTGCCCATGGGGTCTCTCCAGCCTTTATGGTTTTGCCAGCCACAGTGCCGCCCTACGCGCACGTGGACAAGCTGGGAGAGGTAACAGGTGCCGCCCTTCGCCCGGCTGCTAGATTTCGACGCGAAACTATAAGAACGAAACAGAGAGGGGCTTTCATGGCCGACCCGCGCAAAGCCTGGAACTGGCTCGCCATTCCGCCCGCGCATCACGCAGACAGCGACTGGCGGGACACGACAATCGCCAATCGCGCGCAAGGACTGGCGCAGGCCGACCCCGGCTTCATCGCGATCAGCGACGAACACCGCGATCTCACCCGGCGCGAGTGGCTGGACGAGGCGCGCGCGTTGGCCGCTGCGTTGCAGGACCGCGGCTATGCGGCGGGCGACGTCATCGCCTTCCAACTGCCCAACTGGCACGAGACTGCGGTGATCGATCTCGCCGCGGCGCTGGCAGGACTGGTGATCGTCCCGATCGTACCGATCTACCGCGATGCCGAAGTCGGCCTGATGCTGGCGGATTCCGGAGCCCGCGCGCTGTTCACCTGCGCCGAGTTCCGCAATTACGACTTCGCCGCAATGGCCGCGCGCGTGCAGCAGGACCTGCCCCAGCTGGAGGATATCTTCGTCGTGCGCGGGGACGATACCGTCGGCGAAGACTACGCCTCGCTAGTACAGCAAGGTGCACAGCTCGACCTCAAAGAGGTCGAGGTCGACCCGAAGGGGGTCAAGATGGTGCTCTACACCTCGGGCACCACCGGCCGGCCCAAGGGCGTGCTCCATTCGCACACCACGCTCGATCATGTGCTCGATCATAGCGCAGCGCACTGGGGGGTGGACGCGGGCGATACGCTGATCATGCCCTCGCCCGTCACGCATATTTCGGGCTTCGCCAACGGGCTGGAAATGCCGCTGGTGCGGGGCACGCGAACCATTCTGATGGAGCGCTGGGACGCGGCCGAGGCGGTTGCGCTGATCGACCGGCATCGGGTCAGCGGCACGGTGGCGGCAACGCCATTCCTGGTCGAGCTCGCCGATACCGCACGCAAGGCGGGCACTCGCCTGCCCTCGCTACGCTGGTTCGCCTGCGGCGGCGCGGCGGTGCCGCCCGAACTGATCCCGAGCGCGCGCAAAGCGTTCGACAATCTCGTCGCGTTTCGCGTGTTCGGTGCCTCCGAAGTGCCGCTGGTGACCTATGGCTGGCCCGACAATCCCGAACTCGCCGCGACCACGGATGGCGAGGTCGTCGATTATCAGGTCCGCATCGTCGACGACGAGGGCCGCGATCTGCCGCCGGGCGAAGAGGGTGAGATCCTCGCCCATGGCCCTGCCATGATGCTCGGCTATTCGGACGAGGAGCAGACCCGCGCCGCGATCGACGAGCGCGGCTTCTTCCGCACCGGCGATCTGGGCCGCTTGACCGCCGACGGCGCGCTGACCGTGACCGGGCGCAAGAAGGATTTGATCATCCGCGGCGGCGAGAACATTAGCGCGGTCGAGATCGAGGACGTCTTGCGCACCCACCCCGGCCTGCAGGATGTGAGCGTGGTGGCAATGCCGCACGATCGCCTTGGCGAAGGCGTGTGCGCCTACTGCATCGCCGGGGACGAACCGCCCGCAATCGGCGATCTGGTCGATCATGTGATCAATTCAGGCCTCGCCAAACAGAAGATCCCCGAGCGGTTCGAGTTCGTGACCGACTTCCCGCGCACGGCGAGCGGCAAGGTGCGCAAGGATCAGCTGCGCAAGGACATCGCCCGCAAGCTCGCCGACGCCTAGGCGGGCCTGCGGGCGGCGCGTCTCAGTCCGCCGAGGCCGCCTCGATCGAGGCCTGCATCTCTTCCTGCGTCGGGTTGCGGCGCAGGCACAGCCCGCCGTTTACCTGCAGGTTCTCGCCGGTCATGAAACAGGCATCGCTGGCGAGGAAAACAGCCGCTTCGGCAACGTCTTCCGAGGTCCCCCACCGGCCCAGCGGATAGCCTTTGCGGAAGCTCTCGAACAGGCCGGGCACCTTGGCAGCGTCCGCGTTCATCGGCGTGTCGGTGAGACCGGGAGAGATCGAATTGGCGCGCACGCCCTCGACGCCGAACTCGTTGGCGACGCACCGCACGACATGATCGGTCCCGGCCTTGGTGCCCATGTAGGCGGCGTGATTTTCCAGCATGATGACGGCGGTGGCGGAGCTGATCTGGATGATCGAGCCGCCCTGCCCGCCATGGCTGCGGGCCATCTTGCGCAGCATCGCCTGGAAGAACTGGTATGGCCCGATGAATTGCAGCGCTGTCATCTGGTCGAGCGTTTCGCGGGTCGTGTCGAGGAACGGCTCCAGCAGGCCCCAGCCGGTGGAATTGACCGCAATGTCGATCCCGCCCATCTGCTCCATCGCCGCATCGGCCAGCTCGGCAAGGCTGCTTTCCTGCGTGATATCGCACGCGTGCCATACAGCGCCGGTGTCCTTCGCGAAGTCTTCCAGCACATTGGCCTTGCGGCCCGAGACCATTACCTGTGCGCCTTCATTCATGAACCTGCGCGCCATCACCTGGCCCATGTTGTCCCGGCTGCTCGCGCCCAGAATAATCGCCCGCTTGCCTTCCAGCCGTTTCATATCCGCTCTCCTGCTTTAGTTATCGGATCGAGCGTATCAGAGCCCCGGAAGCGCCGGGCCTGTTACAAAACGCAGTGGTGTGCACCGGTCCGCTCGAACACGGTGGGATGGAGATAATCTCAAGCAATTTTCCGGGAGACGACAATGGACCTGCAACTCAAGGGCAAGAAGGCGATTCTGGTCGGTGCAAACGGCGGCATCGGGCGGCAAGTCGCACACGTGCTCGCCGAAGAAGGCTGCGACGTCGCGATTTGCGGACGCAGCGCGGACAAGGTTTCCGCCACCGCCAAGGAATGCGAAGGCAAGGGCGCGAAGGTTTATTCCGAAGCGCTCGACGTGACCGATGCGAGCGCTGTGCCCGCTTTCGTCAGCAATGCCGCAGACGCGCTGGGCGGGTGCGACATCTTCGTCAGCTTCACCTCGGCCAACCCGGGTGAGGATACCGACGAGGCATGGCAGACCATTCTGGCGACCGACGTGCTCCCGATGCGGCGCGGGATCGAGGCGGCTCTTCCGCATCTCGAAAAATCCGGCGCGGGTAGCGTGCTGTGCATCAGCTCTACCGGCGCGGTCGAGGAGTTCATGGGCGTGCAGCCCTACAACGCGTTGAAGGCGGCGGTGATGGCCTATTCCTCCGCCCAGTCGCAGGCGCTCGCGCCCAAGAACATCCGGGTCAATTGCATCACCCCTGGCCCGGTGTGGACCGAGGACGGCCCGTGGCCCCAGATCAAGGAAGGCATGCCCGATTTCTTCGGCCAGATCATGGGCCAGATGCCGCTGGGCAAGATGACCGACGGCACCGAATTGGCCAAGGCGATCGCCTTCGTCGCCTCGCCGGTATGCTCCACCATGACCGGCGCGAACATCGTGGTCGACAGCGGGATCACCAAGCGCAACCAGTTCTGATTGCGCGCACCGCCGGGCGAGCTGATCCTCAGTCGAGTGCGAGGATCAGCTTGCCCGTGTTGGCGCCGGAAAACAGCCGCATGAATGCGGGATAGGCATTGTCGATCCCGTGCTGGATGTCTTCGTCCATCACCACCTCGCCGCTGGCGATCCACTTGGCCATCTGCGCCCCGCCCTCGGCAAAGCGATCGACATAGGCAGAGATCAGGTATCCGTGCAGCGTCGCCTCCTGCGCGAGCACCTGCCACAGGTTGCGCGCACCGTGCTTGGTCTCGCTGTTATACTCGCTGATCAGACCGCACAGCACGATCCGGGCATGCTTGGCGAGGTTCATCAGTTCGGCATCGAACACGGTTCCGCCGACATTCTCGAACACGATATTCGCTCCATCGGGTGTGACCTCGCGGATCGCGTCGGCCAGCTGCTCCGTGGACTTGCCGCGATAATCGACCGCCGCGTCGTAGCCATAGCGCTCGACCAGCCTTGCGCATTTCTCAGGTCCGCCAGCGATGCCGACCGTGCGGCAGCCGTGGATCTTGGCAATCTGCCCGACCACCGACCCGACCGCGCCAGCCGCGCCGGAGACCAGCACGGTCTCGCCCGGCTGGGGCTTCGCGACTTCGAGCAGCCCGAAATAAGCGGTCAACCCGACCGCGCCGAAAGCAGAAAGGAACCGAGAGGGGCTGTCGACTGCCGAGACATCGACCTTGGCAGTGAACCCGTCGGGCACCACGGCGGAATATTCCTCGATCGCGTTCAATCCCATCACCCAATCGCCGGGCGCATAATCGGGATGGTCGCTCGCGTGCACCTGCCCCACGGTCGTCGCCCGGACGGGATCGTCCAGCGCGATCGGCGGCATGTAGCTGGGCGCGTCGTCCATCCACCCGCGCTGTGCGGGATCGAGCGAGGCGAAGCGGTTGCGCAGCACGAAACCACCCGCGGGCGGGGCCGGAATTGCGGCGCTTACCAGCTCGAAATCGGTCTCCACCGGCTCGCCTTCAGGGCGGCGGCGGAGAAGAAAACGCTTGTTATCGGTCATGAATATCTCCCCTTCCCATTCCTCACAAATAGGCTGTGCAACGGCACCTCTACCAATTGTCAGTTCAAGTCGGACGGCAGCTCAGGGAAAACACTGAGGTTGAAGCCATCGGTGAATGGCGAACTCACGAGGGGATTAGAGGATGACTGTTTCGACCTATCGTACGGTCCTGGCAACCGCGCTGGGCACCTCCGCCTTGATGTGGGCGATGCCCGCGCAGGCACAGGCGCAGACGCCGGAGGACGATTCGCCCGATGGCTATGTCGGCAACCAGGCCGATGACAGCGACATGGACGGCGAGATCATCGTTACCGCCCGCCGCCGCGACGAAGCGCTGCAGGATACGCCGGTCGCGATCACCGCGATCAATACCCAGACGCTGGATAATCGCGGCACCACGACCATCGGCGATATTCAGGGGCTGTCGCCCAACCTGCTGATCACCAACCAGAACAGCGGCGCGGCTGCGGCGAACCTCTCCATTCGCGGCCTCACCTATGCCGACGTCGAGAAATCCGCCGAACCGACCGTGGGCGTCGTGATCGACGGCGTATTCATCGGCACCAGCACCGGCCAGTTCCTCGACTTCTTCGATATCGAACAGGTCGAAGTGCTGCGCGGCCCGCAAGGCACGCTGTTCGGCCGCAACACGATCGGCGGCGTGATCAACATCCGCCGCACCCGCCCGACCGGCCAGTTCGGCGTCAAGGCGGAAGCAAGCTATGGCGAGTACGGCACCTTTGCGACCCGCGCGGTCGTCAACACGCCGATGCTCGGCGATACGGTGTCGGGCAAGTTCTTCTACTTCCACACCGAATCCGACGGCTATTACACCGATTACTACACCGGCGACCGTCGCGGCGGGAGCAACAACGAAAACTATGGCGTAGCGATCAAGGTTGGCGATGGCGGCCCCTTCGAAGCCCTGCTGACGCTGGAACAGCAGGAACAGTCCTTCGACGTGGTCAACGCGCCAATCACCGAGACGGGGGAAGTCTTCTGCGGCTTCATGCCCGCGATCGAATGCAATCGTAACACCACGAGCGACCTGTACACGGTCTTCACCGAGCCTTTCAAATCGACCTACAAGGCCCCGGCAGGTACGCTGGAGATGAACCTCGATCTGGGCAGCCTCGCGCTTACCTCGATCACCAGCTATCGCAAATCGGAAGAGAACCAGGGCCAGGATTTCGACGGTTCCAGCGTAGATCTGTACAAGGTCCGCCGCCTTCAGAACTACGACCAGTTCAGCCAGGAGCTGCGCGCCGCCGGCAACTTCACCGACAATTTCGATTTCGTGATCGGTGGGTACTATTTCAACTCGAACTACGACCTGATCCAGTACACCTCGGTCTTCGGGTTCCAGCCGGGGGTCGATGCGAGCACCACGGACAACAATCCGCAATCGGTTATCGGCTCGGTGGAAAGCTTCGCCGTGTTCGGCGACTTCAACCTCAGCCTGTCGGATACGGTCCGCGTGTCGTTCGGCGGACGGTACACGACCGACACCAAGGAGCTCAGCAACGGGTTCGCCCAGACCGGGCTCGTCGGCCAGGGCGAAGCCACGTTCAAGAAGTTCACCCCCAAGCTGGGGGTCGACTGGCGGCCCAACGAAGATCTGATGGTCTATGCCAGCTATTCGCAGGGCTTCCGCTCGGGCGGGTTCTCCCCGCGTGCAGCGACGGCCGCGACCGCCAGCCGCCCCTACGAGCCCGAGGTCGTCGACAGCTTCGAACTGGGCACCAAACTGAGTTTCGGCCGCACCCAGTTCAACTTCGCCGGGTTCTATTCGAAGTATAATGACCTGCAGGCGAACACGACCATCCCCGGCGGTCCGACGGGCAACCAGACGATCACCGATAACGTCGCCTCGGCAACCATCTGGGGCCTGGAAGCGGACTTCACGTCGCGTTTGACCAGCGAGCTGACCATCAATGGTGCCCTGGGCTACCTCAACAACGAGGTCGACGGGTTCATCGTGGGCAACGTCTCGCCGGTGAACGGCAACATCATCCCATTCGACTATTCGAACAACAACCTGATCTACAACCCGAAGATCACCGGATCGATCGGCGCGACGTACGACCAGCCGACCAGTTTCGGCAGCATGGTCGGCAACGTCACCTTCCGGTACATCGATCCGTACGATCAGCAGATTTCGCTCGGGCCGCTCAGCGGCGACCTGGCCAACGGGCCGGTGATCGTGAACGGAAACGACCCGCGGGTTCGCTCCGATGCGCAGACCCTGCTCGACGCCAGCATCCGCGCGAATTTCGAAATCGGTGGCGCACGCGCCTATGCCTCGGTCTTCGTGCGCAACCTGCTCGACGATCGCGGACCGAACGCCGCGTTCACCGTGGCCGGGCTGTTCTCCTTCTCGTCGGCGCGCGAACCGCGCATCTTCGGCGCATCGGTCGGCTTCGACTTCTGAGCATCGCCATTCCATCGAGGCCGGGCATCACGCCCGGCCTCTTTTCTATTCAGGCAGGATGAAATCATGACCAAACGCCTTGATGGCAAGATCGCACTCATCACCGGCGGCGCGTCGGTACCCGGTCTGGGCAGTGCAACCGCGCAGCGCCTCGCCGAAGAGGGTGCGAAGGTCTGCGTGACGGACATCGATCTCGACGGCGCGGAAGCGGTCGCCAAAGGCATCCGCGATGCGGGCGGCACCGCGATGGCGCTGAAGCAGGACGTCGCCGATGAAGCCGACTGGGACAGCGTGCTCGACCGGATTGCGCAGGAATGGGGCTCGCTCGACATCCTCGTCAACAATGCCGGGATCGCCGTACTGCGCCCGATCGAGAACCTTACCAGCGCGGACTGGAACAAGCAGCTGACCGTCAATCTGGACAGCGTGTTCTTCGGCACGCGGCGGGCGGTGGAGATCATGCGCAAGGCCGGGAAAGGCGGATCGATCGTCAACCTGTCGTCGGTCGCCGGGCTCGTCGGTGTGCCTGCCTGTTCGGCATATGCTGCGGCCAAGGCCGGGGTGCGGATGTTCGGCAAGACCATCGCGATCGAATGCGCGCGCGACAACATCCGGGTCAACTCGATCCACCCGGGGATGATCGACACCAACATGCAGAACGTCGCGCGGTCCGATAATGCGGAATTCTTCGACAAGGTGGTCGATTCGATCCCGATGGGCCGGATGGGCGATCCGGTCGATATCGCCAATGCGGTGCTGTTCCTCAGCTGCGACGAGGGTCGCTATGTCACCGGGACCGAACTGGTGGTCGATGGCGGGATGACCGCGCAGTAAGCTATCAGATCAAGCACAAAAAAGGGGGCGCGCCGGGTTCGGCTGCGCCCCCTTTTTCCTGTTCGCACAGGATCAGTCGATCGCGACGATGACCTTGCCCGACTTGTCGCCGGTCAGCATGCGCCGGAACGCCTGCAGCGTGTTTTCGATGCCGCGCGTCTCGTCGATATCGCCGACCAGCTTGCCCTCGTCGTACCAGGTGCGCAGTTGCGGGTAGTAGTCGTAGCCCTGGGCCAGATAGTCGGGCAGGAAGATGCCCTTCACGGTCAGCCGCTTCATCAGGATCTGGTCGAACCGCGCCGGGCCAGCCTCGCCGCTTTCGCTGGTATAGCCCGAAAGCAGCCCGCAAATGCCGATCCTGCCGCCCAGCGCCATGTTGGGTAGCGCCGCATCAAGGATCGGGCCGCCGACATTTTCGAAATAGACGTCGATCCCGCCATCGATCTTCGCGATCTCCTCGGCGACATTCTGCCGCTTGTAATCGATCGCACCGTCGATGCCGAGCGTGCCGGTCAGCCACTCGCACTTCTCGGGCGAACCCGCGATGCCGTAGACCTTGCAGCCCATGTTGCGCGCGATCTGGCAGGCCGCTCCGCCGGTCGCCCCGGCAGCTGCGGAGACGAGCACGGTCTGCCCTTCCTCAAGACCGCCGATCACATCGGTCAGCCCGCACAGCGCGGTCATGCCATTGAGGCCGAGCACGCCGAAATGCTGGCGGACATCGTCGATATCCGCGTCCAGTTTCGTCAGCCCGGCCAGCGCCGGGTCGACCGTACTGTGGGTCGCCCAGTCGCCGAAGCCGCGAACCAGATCGCCCTCTTCGAAGGCATCGCTGCGCGAGGCTTCGACGCGGCCGATAAACTGACCCTGCATCGTGGCGCCGAGCGGGATCGGCGGTGAATAGCCATCCTCCCGCGCGCTCATCCACACGCGCACGCCCGCATCCATGGAGAGGTATTGTGCGGCAACCCGCACCTGCCCTTCGGGCAGTTCGGGCAGGGTTTCTTCCTGCAGCGACAGTGCTGCTTCGTAATCGTGCCCTTCGGGCCGCGCATCGAGACGCCAGTGGCGACGGGTGCTCATCGCCTCAGCACCCCTTCGGCTGGATTTGCTTGTGAATATTGCGGAAGCTGCGGCGCGAGAACACCCAGCGTCCGTCCACCTTCACGCATTCGTCGTCATAGGCGCCGCGATCGCGCACGGTGTTGTCGCCCTGGTCGTAGACTTCCGCGGTCCAGCTGCGGACCTTGGCATGGTCGCCGTCGATCTCGATTGCGCCGGGCCAGGCCTGGAACATGATGCCGGGATATTGCTCCATCGCCGATTTCCACAGGGCGACGATGTTATCGCGACCTTCCTGCGGCGGAAATTCGGGGTAATCGGGCATTTCCCACTTGGCATCCTGTGCCCAGCAAGCGCCCCAATCATCCGCATCGCGTCGCGTCACCGCGTCCGCATAGGCTTCGATCAGCTCGCGAATAGCGAGCCGGTCCTCGACCGGGCCGGTATAGCTCATGAAATTTCCTCTCCATTATTGTTCGGCGGACCCTACAGCCTGCGAGGCCGCGGGCCAGCTGTGCAATATTGGAGGGGGTAGCAGGCCTCAGCCGAACTTGGGCCGCTCGCCAATCGCGGGTGGCTGATCCGGTACGGCGACCTCCAGCATGCCCTCGCTCTCGCGCGTTTCGAACATGCGCAGGGCAGGATAGGCCCCGCCGATGCACTTGCCCGTGCGCGCCTCGAACCGCGCGCCGTGGAGCGGACACATGATCGTGCCGCGACGGACACGCCCTGTCGAAAGGGCAGAGGCCTGGTGGGTGCAGCAATCGTTGAACGCGGTGAACGCACCATCCTCGCGCACGATCAGGACATTCCATTCACCCAGCTTCGTCGCGAGCTTCCCATCCTCGGGGAACGCGTCGATCGCAACAGCCTCAAACCACGTGGCACTCATTCATCACCCTTCCAGAACACGAACGGGGTCGCTGCCGTCCCACCCGGCCGCCGCGTCCGCAACCATGTCGTAAAAACCGACCAGCGCGGACACAGGCCGGTAAAGTTCGACCATGTGCCCAAGGCTGGCGACGGTGTCGATGAAAACGAACTGGAAGCCGTCCTCCATCGTCCCGCGAAACGCCTCCGCGTGGCCCTGGTCGGCAAATCGCGCGACCGCAGCTTCCAGATCGTCCTCGAACAGCGCGATATGGTGCAGCCCGGTTTCCCCCTCCGCGAACATCTCGCGGAACGGAGACACGCCAGCGCTATCCTGCTGGACGAACTCCACCATCACCGGCCCCCACTGGCCATAGGCGGAGCTGTGGACCAGATCGCTGTCGGCCCCGCGATAGGTCGCATGGGCAAGCGTAATCCGGTCGAGCACGAAGAACGGGCCGGAGCCGAACAGCCGATGGTGGTCCATCGCCGCTGCGCGGACATCCTCACAGAAATACGCGATTTGTCGAACCGGACTTGCGACGTCTCCCATATCCACCGGCCTAGCAGCCACGCTTGAGCGGCGCAGGCTAACCATTTCGGCAGGTGCCCCCGCGCGGGCTGATCGAAAGAATGCCCCCGATGAGAAACCGGGAGAGAGTGATGACGCACGATGAAAAGCTCAAGCTGATCGACGACCTTTACGCCGCCACCGGAGCGGGCGACTGGGAACGCGCGGAGTCCATGCTGACCGAAGACTTCTTCGCCAGCGAGGCCGATCACCTGCCGATGAAGGGCCGCTTCACCGGTCGCGGCGGGCTGAGAGAGCTCTACACGCTGGTCTTCACCATGGTCGATGCCAGCGGGATCAAGCGGATTGAGACCACCACCGGCGGCGACTACGCGGTGGTGATCCTCGAAATCCAGTTCGCGCAGGAAGGACTGGCCCCGGCGGAGACCTGCGAGATGTTCCGCTTCCGCGACGGCAAGGTGTGCGAGATCAAGCCCTATTACTACAACCCCGCCGCGTTCGATGCTGCGGTGGCGGCCAAGAAGGCGGGCAACGCCTGAGAGCCGACGGGCGGTCAGCCGCCTCATCGACCAGCGACATCAGCGCTTCGATTGGCGTCAGGGCACGCTGCCCGATCTCATGCTAGGCATTGGTCAGCTTGAGGGGAGTCAGCTTACCAATGCTCGAACTGCAAAACGTCACGCACACCTATCCCAATGGAGTGCGCGCGCTCGACGATGTCACCCTGTCGATCCCGAAGGGGATGTTCGGCCTGCTGGGCCCCAACGGCGCGGGCAAGTCGACCCTCATGCGTACGGTTGCGACGCTGCAGACGCCGAGTTCGGGCAGCATCCGCTTCGGCGAGATCGACATCCTCGAAAATCCCGAGGAACTGCGCAAGCAGCTCGGCTACCTTCCGCAGGATTTCGGCGTGTACCCGCGCGTTTCCGCATACGACATGCTAGATCACATGGCGGTGCTTAAGGGCATCTCCTCCGCTTCGGATCGCAAGGCGACGGTCGAGACGCTGCTCAATCAGGTGAACCTGTGGGGCGTGCGCAAGAAGGCGATCGCAGGCTTTTCCGGCGGGATGCGCCAGCGTTTCGGCATTGCGCAGGCGCTGATCGGCAACCCCAACCTCATCATCGTCGACGAACCGACCGCCGGGCTCGACCCCGAAGAGCGCAACCGCTTCCTCAACCTGCTGGCCGAGATCGGCGAGAACGTGGTGGTGATCCTCTCGACCCACATCGTGGAGGATGTCGCCGACCTGTGCCCGCGCATGGCGGTGCTGATCGACGGCAAGATCAGCCTGCAAGGCGCACCCAAGGAGCTGATCGACAAGGCACGCGGCACCGTGTGGGCCAAGACCATCGAGCGTTCCGAACTCGACGAGATGCGCGAGAAATACGAGGTGATCTCCACCCGCCTGTTCGCGGGCCAGACGATCATCCACGTCCTGTCCGACGGTGCGCCGGGGCCTGGTTTCCAGGCCGTCGAAGGCGGGCTTGAGGATGTCTACTTCTCCGCCCTCGCCAGCTCGCGCCGCGCGCCTGCCGACATCGCCGCCTGAGCGGGAGCAGCACCATGTTTGCAAAAATCGCGCTGTTCGAACTGCGCTACCAGCTGCGCAACCCGGTGTTCTGGGTCGCCACGGTCATCTTCTTCCTGCTGACCTATGGCGCGATGGCGAGTGACGACATCACCATCGGCGGGGGTGGCAATGTCAACGCCAACAGCCCCGTCGCGATCGTCACGACCCACATGATCCTGACGCTGTTCTTCATGTTCGTGACCACCGCCTTCGTCGCCAATGTGATCGTTCGCGACGAGGAAAGCGGGTTCGGTCCGCTCATCCGGTCCACCCAGGTGAGCAAGTTCAGCTACCTGTTCGGGCGCTTCACCGGCGCTTTCGTCGCCGCCGCATGCGCCTTCCTGGTGGTGCCGCTGGGCATCTGGATCGGCTCGCTGATGCCGTGGCTCGACCCCGAAACGATCGGGCCCAACCGCTTCTCCTACTACGCGTTCGCCTATTTCGTGTTCGCCCTGCCGAGCATCTTCATGGTCAGCGCGCTGTTCTTTGCAGTGGCGACCATCACCCGCTCGATGATGTACACCTACGTCGCCGTGGTGCTGTTTCTGGTGCTCTACATCGTCCTCAACTCGGTGATGTCGAGCCAGCCCGAATACCGCGACCTGGCGAGCTATATCGAGCCTTTCGGACTGGCCGCGTTCGGCAATGCGACCCGTTACTGGACGGCTGCGGAATCGAACACGCTGATCCCGCCGATCGACGGTGTTCTGCTGGCCAACCGGGCGATCTGGCTGGGCTTTTCCGCCCTCATGCTGGCACTCGCCTACTGGCGGTTCAGCTTCGCGAGCAAATCGATCTCGGCACGCAAGGCGCGCAAGGCCGACAGGAAGCAGGCGAAACTGGCGGCGAAGGAGCCGCGGCTGGTCGACACCCTGCCCCAGCCGACGCCCGAGCGTGCCGGCTGGGCCCGGCTGGTCGCACGCACCCGGTTCGAGATGGGTCAGGTGCTGCGCAGCCCCGCCTTCTTCGTGCTCCTGCTGATAGGCCTGTTCAACGCCTTCGCCGGGCTGTTCTTCGGTAACGAGATTTACGGCACGCCCGCACGCCCCCTCACCTTCGCGCTGATCGAGCCGCTGATGGGCACCTTCGCGCTGATCCCGATCATCATCGCGATCTACTACGGCGGGGAGCTGGTCTGGCGCGACCGGGAGCGCAAGTTCAACGAGATCATCGATTCAACCTCGGTCCCCGGGTGGTCGTACATGGTGCCCAAGACGATTGCGGTCGCCTTCGTGCTCATCGCCACCCTGCTGATCTCCGTGGTCGCGGCGATGCTGATCCAGGCCTTCCGCGGCTATACCGATTTCGAGATCGGCAAGTATCTCGCCTGGTACGTGCTGCCGATGTCGGTCGACATGGTGCTGCTCGCGATCCTGTCGATCTTCATCCAGGCGCTGAGCCCGAACAAGTTCGTCGGCTGGGGGATCATGGTGATCTACCTGATCGGCACCATCGTGCTTTCCAGCCTCGGCTTCGAGCATCCGCTCTACCTCTACGGCAGCACCGGCACGATGCGCGTGTCCGATATCAACGGCGCGAATGTCGGCTGGTCGACCGGCTGGTGGCTGCGGCTGTACTGGGGCGCGATCGCGCTGGTGCTGGCGGTGCTCGCCCATATGCTGTGGCGGCGCGGAGCGGACGGGGCGCTGCTGCCCCGCCTGCGGCAATTGCCGCGCAGGCTCGCCTCGCCGTCGGGTGCCATCCTTGTCTGTGCGCTGGCCGTGGCCGCGGTGTCGGGCGGATGGATCTTCTACCAGATGAATGTGGTCGACGAGTACCGCACGCAGGACGACGTCGAGGCGCAGCTGGCTGCGTACGAGAAGAAATATCTCAAATACGAAAACCTGCCCCAGCCGACCGCGACCGACATGAAGCTCGCCGTCGACCTCTATCCGGAAGAAACCCGGATGGAAGCGCGCGGGACGATCACTTTCGTCAACAACACCGGCAGGCCGCTGGAGCAGCTGCATCTGCGAATGGCCGATTCCGACGCGGAAATCCGCTCGATCGAAGTCGAGGGCGCAACCCTCGACATGGATGACGAGGAGAACAAGTACCGCATCTATCGCTTCGATCAGCCGCTGGCCCCGGGTGCGACAGGCACGTTCACCTTCGCCACGCGGCGCTGGCAGCAGGGCATGCGTGCCGGTGGCGACGACACCCGGCTGGTGCGCAACGGCACGTTCCTCAGCAACAGCGAGTTCGTGCCCCAGATCGGCATGAGCCGCTCCGGCCTGCTGAGCGACCGGGCAACCCGGCGCAAATACGACCTGCCCGGCGAACTGCGGCAGGCCAAGCTGGAGGACGAGAGCGCGCGCAACCGCAATTACGTGGGCAATTCGCCGTGGGTCACTTCGGACATCACGGTCTCGACCGTCGCCGGCCAGACCCCGGTCGCCCCCGGCGACCGCGTGTCCGACGAGGTCCGCGGCGACCGGCGCGTGGCGCGGTTCGTGTCGAAGCAGCCGATCCTGGCGTTCTTCTCGATCCAGTCGGCCGATTACGAAGTGACCCGGCGCGTGCACAACGGCACCACGCTGGAAATCTACCACCACCCCAACCACGACTTCAACGTGGAGCGGATGCTGGACGCGATGGAGGTCAGCCTCGACTATTACGAGGCCAATTTCGGCCCCTACCAGTTCGACTATGCGCGGATCATCGAATTCCCGGGCTACGCATCCTTCGCGCAGGCCTTTGCCGGGACGATCCCCTATTCCGAAGACATGGGCTTCATCGCGGATAATGGCGATGCGGAGAGCATTGACTACGTCACCTATGTCACCGCGCACGAACTGGGCCACCAGTACTGGGCGCACCAGCTGATCAGTTCCGACCAGCAGGGCGGCACCATGCTGGTCGAAACGATGGCCCAGTATTCTGCGCTGATGGTGATGAAGCACCTGTACGGCGAAGATAACATCCGCCGCTTCCTGAAATACGAGCTGGACAACTACCTTGCCGCGCGCGGCAGCGAGGCGATCGAGGAACTGCCGCTCGAACGGGTCGAAGACCAGGGCTACATCCACTACCGCAAGGGTGCGGTGGTCACCTACCTGCTGCAGGACCGGCTGGGCGAGGATCGCGTCAATACGATGCTTTCCGGCCTGCTCGATCGCTTCAAGTTCAAGGGGCCGCCCTACGCCAACGCCAACGATCTGGTCGGCGGTTACCTGTCGCTGGCGCGCAACAAGCAGGAACGCGATCTGGTGACCGACCTGCTTCAGCGGATCACGCTGTACGATCTGAAGGCGGACGAGGCCAAGGTGACGAAGCGCGCGGACGGCAAGTTCGAGACCGAGATCACCGTGGATGCGGAAAAGTTCTACGCCGATGGTCAGGGCAAGGAGCGCAAGGCGCTGCTGAGCGACGAGATCGAAGTGGGCGTGTTTGCGCAGAAGCCCGGTCTGGGCGCGTTCGAGCGCAAGGACGTGCTGGCGCTGCGCCGCTACCCCGTCCACTCCGGCTCGCAGACGATCCGGATCGTCACCGACACACGGCCGAGCTTCGCGGGGATCGATCCGTACAACAAGTATATCGACCGCAATTCGGACGATAATATCGTCGCGATCGACTAGCGATATGCGGCGCTCAGCCTGCCTCTCCACTCCCGCCTTACGGGCTGCGGACGAGGCAGGCGGCGTCGAGCAGCATCAGTTCGCCGTCGTGGATGATGCAGCCGGGCGCAGCGCGGCGCAGGGCTGAAGGTTGGCGTGCAAGCCGCGCCTGTGCCGCGCGGAACGCCGTGGGCACGACCAGATCCCACCGCTCGGGCAAGGTTCCCTGCGTCAGGAAGGCACGGTCGACCGCGATGACGGTGACACCATATTTCTCGACATACTGTTCCAGCGCCGCCTGATCGGATGAAGAAACCGCCGCCAGCGCATCCTCCAGCCGGTCCCGAAGCGGGCCGAAATAGCCCATGTGATAGGGAATTGAATGCTCTGCGCTGGCGAGCGTGCGATGGCCGGTCAGCGCGGGGATGAAGTCCAGCTCCTCGCTCACTCCGCCAATCACCGCTGAATCGGGCAGGCTATCGATCCGCGCGATCGCGCCGGGATCGGCGGGGCGCGTCAGCCCCGGGGTGGGCGAGAGGAAAGATGCGACGAGGAAGGCAGCCAGCAGGCCGCCGCCCGCATAGACGCGCGCGTCGATCGCCCCTGCCCGCAGCCGCGCATCGAGCCACATGCCGGCCACCTGCCCGATCGCGATGAACTCGAGCACCGAGAGCGTGCGCTGGGTATATCGGCTGGGCAGGTGGAGCGAAAAGGCGAAGGCGACCGCCACCGCCCACCACGCGATCCCCGCGATCAGCACCCAGGCATAGATGAAATTGCCCGGCTCCCCGTCGACGCGAAAAGTGCCGCGCCGCACTGCCGCGAAGGCGAGCCACAGCATCGGGACCAGCAGCAGCAGGTTGGGCAGCCAGGCCCACCGGGTCGACCAGCAGGGGACGATTTCGGGCAGCAGGCCGGTGCGCGCCTGGCACACCAGATCGACCTTGCCCGACAGGCCGACCACCGCGCTGCGTGCGAGGCCGGTGTTCATGTTCTCCATCCCCAGCGCATCGCTGATCGTCAGCGTGGGCCCCCAGCCATCGGTTGCGCCAGCCAGAGGGATCACCGCCGCGCCGACCGCTATCGCGCCGAGGCCGCACAGCACCCATGTCCTGAGCCTGAAATCGATCCGGAACGGCCGCCAGCCGACCCGCGACAGGCCCATCATCGTCAGGGCGACCAGCGCGGTGGTGGGGTACAGCAGGCCGAGCACGAACAGCGTCGGGATCATCTGCCACCCGCGATTGCGCAGCAGCCCGTCGAGGAACACCAGCAGCAGCGGCGCCGAGAATGCACGCGGCGTGGCCGAGTAGATCGAATCCTCGTGCAGCACGAAGCCCGCCAGCAGCGCGGCAGCAGCAAAGGCCGCGAGCGGGCGCTGGGTCAGCAGCAGCGCGATGCGCCAGGCCATCCAGACGGAAAGGAACAGCAGCGGCACCGGCAGCAGGCGGGCGAAGACCAGAGGTTCGAGGCCGAGCATGTTCGCCGCCGTGAACAGCATCCGGTAGGCCCACGGCCCGACCGACTGCCAGTAATCCGCCAGCAGGTCGCCGCGCGTCGCGTCCGGGGCATTCAGCCGCGCCATCCAGGTGAGGAACTGGCGGGCATCGTCCTGGATCGTGAGCGGCGCGTAAGTCAGCGTGCCGGGCACGAAGAAGGCAAGGTAGAGATAGATCAGCGCGGTCACGCCGGTCGCGGCGAACAGCAGGGTGCGCCAGCCGCGTGCGTCGTCGAGTGCGGGAAGGATCGTCATGCGGCGCGCTCCTTGCGGACCTGGACCAGATAGTCGCCCATGAAGGGCAGGCCCGCGATTGCGGGCACGAGATAGCGCAAGGTCGCCAGCACGCCGAGCACGGCGGCGGACCCTGCCGAGAGATAGGGCGCGTAAAGCAGCACGATCGCCGCATCGCGCGTGCCGACCCCGGCCATGGTGAACGGCAGCAATCCGGCCAGGATGGCAAGCGTGGCGAAGGCCATGTTGTCGAGGAACGGCACCCTGCCCAATCCTTGCGCGAACAGCCAGAACTGGGCGAGATGCCCGCCCCAGATCAGCAGGCTTACGGCGGCAACCTTGGCCACGCGCCTGCGGTCGCTCCAGAACCAGCCGACCGCCTGCTGCCAGGTCTCGCCAAAGCCCGACAACCAGCGCCCGATCCGACCCGGCGCGATCCGCCCGGCGAGCGCGAGGAGCCGGCTCGCGAACCGCAGCGGCGAGAGCAGGATCACCAGCAACACCAGTAATGCGCCAGTCCCCGCCGCACCGAGCATGAGCCAGGCATCGCCCCAACCGACCCACAGCAGCGCAAGCACGCCCCAGAACAGCAGCGCCGCCATGTCGAGCGAGCGCTCCATTACCACCACGCCCACCGCCAGCTTCGGGTCGAACCCGTGGCGACCGGTCAGCGCGACCGCCTTGGCCAGATCGCCAAGCTTGGATGGCAGCACGAGGTTGAGCGAGGATGCGCCCAGGATCAGCCGGGTGGCGGACCACAGGCCTATCGGCGTCTGGGTCAGCATGCCGAAACGCATCGCGGTGACCAGCGTCAGAGGCACGATCGTCGCGAGGCCCGCGGCAAGCCACCAGCCATCCGCAGCCGCCAGCGCGGCGCGGATCGACGACAGATCGACCTGCCACCAGATCAGCGCGAGCAGGATCAGGCTGACCAGTGCCCCGATCGCCTTTTTCACTGTGCCGTCTCCCTCATCGGAGGGGTGCTCACCCCGCAGGCGGCGGGGCGGGCGGCTCCCGATCGCGCAGCCGCAGGTGCGCGTCCGCCAGTTCCTTGCGCTTCATATATTGCAGGTCCTGCAGCAGCCGACGATTGATCGCGAACAGCTCGCCCAGCAGGCCCGCCACCCAGAAAATCAGCGCCGCGATCAGCATCACCGCCGCGACGACCAGGCTGGGCACATGCGCGCGCTCGGTCCCCATGTAGAACAGCACCAGCCAGCGGATCATCAGACCCGTCCCAAGCAAAGCGGGCAGCAGGCTGAGCAGGAAGAACGTCTTGCCCGGCTTGTAGACGAAGAAGGACCGCAGGATCGACATCATCGAGCGGCGTACATAGTCGCGGATCGAGCGGACCAGCCGCGAGGGACGCGTCTCCCCATTCACGCCGACCGGTACGGAGACGATGCGAAAATCGCTCAGCCCCGCCTGGATGATCGATTCCAGCGTGTAGGTATAGCTGTCGAACACGTTGATCCGCAGTGCAACCTCGCGGCTCAGGGCGCGAAAACCGCTCGGCGCGTCGGCGATGTCCGTCCCTGAAACGATCTGGACCACGCGGCTGCCCAGCTTCTGCAGGAACCGCTTGGTGCTGCTGAAATGCTCGATATCGGGGATCGGCCTCGCGCCGATCACATATTGCGCCTGCCCTTTCAGGATCGGCTCGACCAGCTGGGGGATGTCGGACGCGTCGTACTGGTTGTCCGCATCGGTGTTGATGATGATGTCCGCGCCTTCGGCAAGGCCGCGCTGCACACCGGCCATGAAGCCGTGCGCCAGCCCCATGTTCACCGGCAGATCGACGATGTGGTCGACCCCGTGCGCCTTGGCGACCTCCACCGTCCGGTCGGTACTGCCATCATTGATGATCAGCCATTCGACCACGTCGATGCCGGGCACTTCGCGCGGCAGATCGCTCAGCGCCTCGCCAAGCGTCTCTTCCTCGTTGTAGCAGGGGATTTGAATGATCAGCTTCACAGGCGCGCTCTTTGATCGATGGGTCTCACGGGATTGTGCGGGGCGCTAAAGCCCCTAGACCCGTTGATGGCCAGAAGAAATGTTGCCGTGATCGGCGCTCCCCCTCTATGGGCTCGCACAGTTTGGCTCAACCGGACAAAGGTAGTCACGATTTCTCTCCCAGCGCCATCACAAAGCCCGACGCCACCGATCGCCGAGGTCGCCCAGCGCCTGCGCGACAAGGTCGTGCGGCGCGCCATCTGCGTGGGCTGCGGGGCCTGCGTGGCGCTGGATGCCAGCGGGCGCTCGGCGATGGAGCGCACCGCGACCGGGCCCAAGCCGGTCTTCGCGCCCGGCACCGCGCTGCCCGAACTCGCGTGGGACGCGTGCCCCGGCAAGGGCATCGACTACCCGCAGCTCTACCTCGACCATTACGGGCGGATGCCGGACTCCTGGCTGGTCGGGCACATCGTCGCGACCCGCACCGGCTATGCGGGCGACCCGTCGGTGCGCGCACGCGGTGCATCGGGCGGTGTGACCACGGCGGTGCTGCTCCACCTGCTGCAATCGGGCCGGATCGACGCGGCAATCGTCGCGCGGCAGGGCGTACCCGCCCCACTCGAAGCGAGCCCGGTTATTGCGAGCACGGCGGAGGAGATCCTCGACGCTGCGCAATCGGTCTATATCCCGGTCGCGATGCTCGACATCCTCTCACGGCTGGAGCCGGGCAAGCGCTATGCGATCACGCTGGTGCCCGAACAGGCGGCGGCACTTCGGCGGCTGCAGCATTCGGGGCACCCGCAGGCGCAGCAGATCGACTACGTCCTCGGCCCCTATACCGGCACCGCGCTCTACCCCGCCGCGATCGACAGTTTCGTGCGCGCGCATGGCGTGGCGAAGAGCGATCCCGTCACCAGTCTCGAATGGCGCGCGGGCGAGTGGCCGGGCTATCTCGAGATCAAGACGCAGAGCGGCAAGGTGCTGCGATCCAAGAAGGTCTATTACAACTTCCTGATCCCCTTCTTCGTCACCCGCGCCAGCCTGCAGAGCATGGATTTCGCGAACGAGTTCTGCGACCTCTCGGTCGGCGATGCATGGAGCCCCGCGTTCGAAGCGCAGGGCGGCGGGCACTCGGTGGTGGTCACGCGCAGTGCGAAGATGGAGGCGCTGGTCGAGGAGATGATCGCCGCAGGCGCGCTGGTGCTGGAGCGCGAGGACGATCTCAAGGCGACCGAGATGCACGGCCACATGATCGACTTCAAGAAGCGCGGCGGCTTCATCCGTAACCAGTGGCGGCGCAAGATCGGGCTGGCTGCCCCCGATTACGGCATGGAGCCAGCGACAATTCCGCCCTCGCGCAAGATTGCCGAACTGGTCATCTCCACCCTGTTCGTGATCGGCAGCACGGCCCCTGCCCGCTTCGTGCTGCGGCAGATCCCCGAAAGCGTGATCGGCCCGGTCTTCAACAAGCTGCGTCTCAGCTGGAAGAAGGCGAGCAAGCCGACCAAGCGCAAGGGGCTGGCCGATTTCCGCATGATCGTGGACGAGGAATGAGCGCGCCCGATCTGCATGCCCCACTGCTTCGCGTGGCGCAGCGCTGGATGCCGCGCATCCTGACCCAGGTGTGCCGCGACCCCACCTCCCCGCTGTTCGGCTGCGCGGACCGCAACTGGTGGCACTACAAGATCCGCGATTTCCCCTCGATCATCCTCCAGCAGGCCGGCTACGCGCTGCACGAGGCCGCGCGCCTCCCGCAGTGGCACGACCAGCGAGAGGCGCTGGAAGCCATCGCTGCCGCCAGCGCCCGGTTCTGGAACGCGCGCGCGCAAAAGCATTATGCGTTCGAGGAATATTACCCGTGGGAGCAGGGATACCCCCCGCTCGCCTTCGCCACCCTCGCAGTCGCCAAGCTGGCGGATCAGGGCGTGGTTGCGGTGGAGGACGTGCGCGACGGTCTGCGGATCGCGGCGCGCCAGCTACGCACCCGGTTCGAAGCGCAGGCGGGCAACCAGCAGGTCGCCGGGCTCGCCGCGCTTGCATGGATCGACAAGGTGCTGCCGCAGGATGCCGATCCTGCAGCCTTCGCGCAGGTAAAGGCCGCCACGCTGGATTTGCAGCACGCGGAAGGCTGGTTCTGGGAATATGACGGGCCGGACCTGGGCTATCTCGCGGTCACCATCGATTGCCTGTGGGACCTTTACGACGCGACCGGCGATGCGGACTACCGCGACGCCATCGCCCGCGCGCTCGGGTTCATGGCCGCGTTTCCCGCTGCCGCGCCCAAGGGGGTCGGCCAGCACAACAGCCGCAACACCGATTACCTCGTGCCCTACGGTATCATCCGCTCCGCAATCGAGGGCACTGACGCTGAGCGCGCGGACGCGGCGCGGGTCGCGCAGTGGGCGTTCGCCAGCGCCGACAGCGAGGATCACACCTACGCCGCGACCGACGACCGCTATATCTGCCACTATATCGGCCACTCGGTGATGCGCGCGCTCGCCCTGCTCGAAGGCCGGGCATCGCTGGCCAGCGATGCCGCCACGTCCGCGCCGCGCCTGTTCGAGGGATCGGGCCACTATCTGGCAGACGGGCTGATCGTCTCGCCGCGCAAGGGCGGCATCCTCACCCTCAGCGGCCCCTCCGGCGAGGCGAGCGATTTCGGCTGGATCGTGGAGCGCGGCGATACGCAATATGTGTCGCACTGGTGGAGCGCGGACTGGTCGTTCCAGCCGGTCGATGGCGGTATCGCGATTGCAGGACGGATGTTCTCCCACAGCGAGAAGCTGTCGAACCCGTTCCAGCATATCGTGCTGCGCTGCCTCGCATTCGTGCTCGGCAAGCGGCTGATCCCGATCCTAAAGCGCGTGCTGATCTTCAAGCGCGGCGGGCAATCAGAGCCGGTCTTGAACCGCAAGATCACGCATCGCGACGGCAGCGTCGAGATCACAGACCGGATCGAGGGCCTGCGCACCACCGACCGCCTGCTGCGCGCGCCGCGCGCATCCAAGCGCCACGTCGCCAGTGCCGACAGCTATCATCCGCAGGATCTTGGGCCGATCCGCGAATTCGAGCTGTCCGAAGAGCGCTCGGCTACGCCCGACGCAATCACTATCGTCACGCGCATCACCCCGTGCTAACCGCGCAGCCAAACAGGCGCACCGCCGCGCGGCCCGTTCAGGGCGCGTAGGGTCCGCCAGGAAGATTGCGGGACGAGGGAACAAGCGATCGCACAGACCGAGCATAGCGCGAAGACCGCGGTCTTCGATTCAGACCCGACGGGTGGCAAGGCCGCCGGTCTGCGGGTCGCGCTGTTCTCGGGAAATTACAACATGGTTCGCGATGGCGCGAACAAGGCGCTCAACCGGCTGGTCCGCTACCTGCTGGAGCATGGCGCGCAGGTGCGGGTCTATTCGCCGACCATTGCGGAGCCTGCCTTCGCGCCTGCGGGCGATCTTGTCTCGGTCCCCTCCTTCGCGATCCCGACGCGCAAGGAATACCGCCTGGCGCTAGGCCTGCCAAAGGCTGTGCGCGAAGACATCCGCGCCTTCGCGCCAAACGTGGTCCACCTGTCCGCGCCCGACCGGCTCGGCCGCCAGATGCAGACTTTCGCCGCCGAGATCGAAGTGCCGGTGGTGGCCAGCCTGCACACGCTGTTCCAGACCTACTTCACCTATTACGGGCTCGACATCTTCCGGGGCTATGCGGAGCGTTATCTCGACCGCTTCTATGGCCGGTGCGACATCGTGCTCGCCCCCAACCCCTATCTTGTCGATGAACTGCGCCAGACGACGCAGCTTGGCGATCATGTCCACACCTGGAGCCGGGGCGTCGACCACAAGCTGTGGAACCCCTCGCGCCGCGACCCGGAATGGCGCCGGGCCAAGGGCTACGCCGATGACGAAGCGGTGCTGCTGTTCTTCGGGCGGCTGGTGAAGGAAAAGGGCATCGACGTGTTCGAAGAGGTTGTGAAGACCCTTCGCGAGCGTGGACGCAAGGTCCGCCCGCTGATCGTCGGCGCCGGGCCTGCGGGCGACGATCTCGCCGGGCGGATCGGCGAGGCGGTGTTCACCGGCCATGTCGAAGGTAAGGAACTGGCACGCGCGGTCGGCAGCGCGGACATCCTCGTCAATCCGAGCACCACCGAGGCGTTCGGCAACGTCAATCTGGAGGCGATGGCCTCCGGCCTGGCGGTGGTCAGCGCGGATGCTCCGGCAGCACGGGCCTTGATCGAGGATGGCAAGAACGGGCTGATCGTGCCGCCCCGCGATGCCAGCGCCTATGCCGATGCGATCGAGCGGCTGACGGACGATCCCGCCTACCGGAAAACCCTGGCCGATGCGGGGATCGCGTTCAGCGAGCGCTATCACTGGTCGGCGATCCTCGACAATGTGATCGCCAGCTACCGCCAGGCGATTGCCGAGGGCCCCCACCTGCGCGACCCCAAAGTCGCCGCCGTCGCGGCAAAGCGCCGCGCGGCCTTCGCGGCCTGACGCCGACCGGGGGGACACCCTCCCCGGACTTGCCGAAAATCCTGTTCTCATGATCCGGCAGGCGTTAAACCGTTATCGGATCGTGAACGCGGTTGGCTGCAAGAAGCTTCATCCTGCGCTCCGGAGGCGAGACGAGGGGTTCTGGGATGACGTATCGCGGAGATGCGCGGATGCTTGCGCGTAACGAAGTGCGGGATGCCGAATTCGCCCGAAGCGGCGAGGTGAGCCTCGGCCCGCCTGTGTCTGCCTATCGCGGATTCGGCTACAACTCCGTCGCCGGCGGCTGGACCGACGACACCACCTTTCCGCGCCGCATGGCCGACGTGAACGGCGATGGCCGCGCGGACATCGTCGGCTTCGGCGCTGCTGGCGTCTTCGTCGCGCTGGCCGATCCGGCCGGCGGGTTCGGCGAGACATTGCTCGCCTATAACAGCTTCGGGGCCAGCGCCGAGGCCGGTGGGTGGGCTGACAACTCCTTCTATCCGCGAATGCTTGCAGATGTGAACGGAGATGGCCGCGCAGACCTGCTCGGCTTCGGATCGGCGGGCGTCTATGTCGCGCTCGGCCTCGCGCCGACGGCTGAGCAGCCGGTCCGCTTCGGCGACGTTGCGCTCGCCTATAACGGGTTCGGCCCCGCGAACGAGGCAGGCGGCTGGACCAACGAAGGCATCTATCCGCGCACCGCGGCCGATGTGAATGGCGACGGACGGGCAGATCTCGTCGGCTTCGGATCGGCTGGGGTTTACGTCTCCCTCGCCCGGGAGGACGGCACCTTCGCTCAGGCGACGCTCGCCTATAATGGTTTCGGCGCAAGCGATGTTGCCGGCGGCTGGGCCTCGTCCGAGCACTATCCGCGCGAAATGGCGGACGTGAACGGAGATGGCCGGGCGGACATCGTCGGCTTCGGTGCAAATGGCGTGTTCGTTGCGCTGGCGCAGGAGAGTGGCGGCTTCGGCCCGACCATTCTCGGCCTCGCCAGCTTCGGCTTCGCACCCGAAGGCGGCGGCTGGACCAGCAGCGATACCTATCCGCGCCGCCTCGCCGACATGAACGGCGACGGGTATGCCGACATCGTCGGCTTCGGCGGGCTCGGCGCTTACGTCGCGATCGGCAATGGCGACGGAACCTTCGCGGATCCCACCCTCGCGCTGCGGTCCTTCGGCGCAAGCGATGCGGGCGGCGGCTGGTTTTCGAACGACCGGTTCTACCGCACGCTGGCCGATGTGAATGGAGACGGCCAGGCGGACATCGTCGGCTTCGGTGGCGACTTCACCTATGTCTCGCTCAGCGGCAATCGCGCGCCGACGATCACCAGCAGCGATGCCGTGACGCTCCTCGAAGGATCGGTGCTCGCATATACCGTTACGGCGAGCGATCCGGACAACAACACGCTGTTCTTTTCGCTGAGCGGCGAGGATGCGGAGGCATTCTCGATCGACGCCCGAACCGGCGCGGTCAGTTTCCGCCAAGCCGCCGATTTCGAGGCCCCGGCTGATGGGAACGGCGACAATACTTACGAGATCATAGTGACCGCCACCGACGGCGTGCTTGCCAGTTCCTTCGCCGTCACGCTGTATGTCACCAATCTCAACGAGATTACCGGAACCTCTGAATTCGAGTCCTTGTACGGGACCGAAGCGGGCGACCTGATCCGCGCACTCGGAGGGGGGGACTTCATATATGGCGGTAGCGGGGACGACTTCCTCGAAGGGGGTGCAGGAAACGACACGCTCTACGGCGGAGCGGGCGATGACATCCTCTATGGAGACGCCGCCGGTTTCGACGATGGCGGTAACGACGTCCTTTTCGACGATGGGGGCGGAAATGACCGCCTCTACGGCCAGGACGGAAACGATCATATCGGTGTCAGTCGCTCCAGCCAGACGGCCAATGTCTTGCTGCTCGATGGCGGAGCCGGAAACGATTCGATCGTTTTTTCCAGCACCCGCTATGTTGATACCGTCACCATCCTCGGCGGATCCGGCGATGACGAGATCATCGTCAACGCCGTCTCGCAAAGCACGGTTGACGCTGGGTCGGGTGACGACTTCGTCGTGATCAATCCGAGTGGGGGGGTGCAGACGATCACTCTCGGGACGGGGAATGATATCATCTGGCTGGGGCGCCGAGACCCGGTCGCCTCACCCGACGCAACGATTATCATCACGGATATGACTGCCGGTGAGGATCGCCTGGCTCTTGAGGAATATCTCCCCGAGTACCTGATCGGCTGGGATCCGGCGACCAACCCCTTCGCGAGCGGGCACCTGCAACTGGTCGATGTGAACGGCACCGCGACTCTCCAGATCGACCGGGACGGTGCATCCCAGAGCGCCTATAGTCCGCAGTCCGTGGTGAGCTTCACCGGCAGAACCGCCGCCACAATGACTGCGCGCGAGCTGGGTTACCCAATAAATGGCGACGCCCCGGTCGGGGAGACGTTTACCGGTACATCCGCGCGTGAAATCCTGAGCGGCAGCAATGGAGCCGATACTCTCAGCGGTCTTGCCGGAGACGATACGATCTGGGGCCGAGCGGGCGACGACCTTATCGAAGGCGGCGAAGGTGCGGACCAGCTCAACGGTGGGTTGGGCAACGACACGCTCTACGGCAATAATTTCAACGACGCTGGGCCGGATATATCGGACGATATTCTCGACGACATCGGCGGTGGGAACGACCGGCTGTTCGGCCAGCGGGGCAATGACACCCTGTTCGTCTCACGCCTGACTCAGGCCTCCAGCGTCCTCCTTCTCGATGGCGGCCAGGGCGAAGACCGGATCTTTTTCAATTCCGTGCGCTACATTGATGATGTCACGGTGGTCGATGGGACGGGCGCCGACCAGATTTATGTCGGCGGGGTCCGGTTGGGCTTGATCGATGCTGGCGAAGGCGATGATTCCGTCAATATCAGCATATTCGGGGGCTCGCAGAGCGTGACCCTGGGGGCCGGAAGCGACGCCATCACGGTCCAGTCGCTGCTCAACACGATTGCCTACAGCCTCGGTAGCGAGGTCGTGGTGACCGATTTCACCGTGGGAGAAGACCGGCTCTCGCTCACAGGCTTCCTGAACTCGGCATCGCAGAACTTGCCGACCGGTTCCAATCCCTTCGCCACCGGGCACCTGCAACTGGTCGCTGAGGGCGAGGACACGCTGATCCAGTACGACCGCGATGGTGCTTCGGGCGAGAACTACGCCTTTGCGACCATCTTCAGGCTGGTCGGCGTCTCACCGGACAGCCTGAGCGCGACCGAACTGGGCTACGCCCCCGATGGGTCGGGCTCCGCCGCAGTCGTGTCGCAGGAGGCTGCGTACGAATATCGCTTCGACGATGGCTGGAGCGGACACGCGTATGATGATGCGGTCCGCGCGCTGGCGCAGTTCGATGATGCGACCGGGGCTGGCGGCCCTGATATGCAGAACTTCCCCGCAGCCTTCGCGCAGTCTGCCGTAAACGGATCAGGCGACTGGCCCATGCTGCGAGTAACCCTGCCGGACGCAGGCCTCGAACATCTGCAAATGTACTGATCGCCGCGGGCCTGCGCGGTGCGCAGGCTTAGGACCTGTCGCTTAGCCTTGCGCCGCTTCGTAGAGGCGGCCAGAGCGCGCGCCGGAGCGGCAGAAGGCCAGCACCGGTCCCGGCATCTCGGCCAGTGCCTGCGCGAAATCGTCTTTGCGCGCGGCGATGTCCTGCGGCCCGGCGATGGGGATATGCCGTGCCTCGATCCCCGCATCCTGTGCGGCCGCAGCAATCACTGACCAGCTGGGCTGGCCGGGTTCCTCGCCATCGGGGCGGTTGCCGATGATCGAGCGGAAGCCACGATCGGCCAGCGCAGGCAAGTCTGCCGGGTCGATCTGCCCCGCGACCCACACGTTTTCGTCGAGCTGCGTCATGTCCATTACGTTGGTCCTCTTGTCGGATCGATGGTTGCGCCGCCTCAGTCCTCGCTCGTCGCGCCGGTTTCGAATTCGAACGGCGGCAGACGGTTGACCGCCTCGCGCAGCGACAGGCTCCATTGCTCGGAGATGCGACGGAAATAGGGATCGTTCACTTCGATCCGCTGCTGGTGGGCAAGCTTGCACGCATCGCGTTCGTAAGTTGCCAGGTCCAGTGGGAGGTCGACTGCCAGGTTGGAGCGGATGGTCGAATCGAAGCTGACCATCAGCAGCCTGGTCGCATCCTCGAAAGTCATCGCCGGGTCGAAGGTGCGCACGATGATCGGGCGGCCATACTTGGTCTCGCCGATCTGGAAAAAGGGCGAATCATCGCCCGCCTCGATGAAATTGCCTTCCGGGTAGATCAGGAACAGGCGTGGCTCGCTGCCCGCGATCTGCCCGCCCAGGATCAGGCTTGCCCGGAACGGTGCGCTTGCCTCGGGCCCTTCATGGCGCAGGGAAGAAATCACCTCGCGCAGGGTATCGCCCACGATGGTCGCGATCTGGAACATCGAGGGGGCCGACATGATCGACGGGTCGCGTTCGGATGGCGCCTTGGTCCGCTCGTCCAGCAGGCTTACGACCGCCTGCGTGGTCGCCAGGTTTCCTGCGGAAAGCAGGGTGATGATCCGCTCTCCCGGGTTTTCCCAATGGCGCATCTTGCGCACCTGCGAGACGTCGTCGACGCCCGCATTGGTTCGCGTATCGGACATGAAGATCAGGCCGCGGTCCAGCCGCATGCCCACGCAATAGGTCATCTAGTTCGGCACTCGTCGTAGTTGCGGGGAAAGGATTATTGCTCGACCTTCAGGGTGACAAGCACGCCTTCGTCACTTCCCCCCATCCGCATGCCGTTGATCGGCGCGGCTTCGCGGAAGTCGATTCCGGTCGCGACGCGGATATAGCGCTCGTCGGGCGAATAGCCGTTGGAGATGTCGAAACCGACCCAGCCCAGCCCTTCGAAAAAGGCTTCCGCCCAAGCGTGGCTGGCGTCCTGTTCGACCCGGTCGTTCATCATCAGGTAGCCCGAGACGTAGCGTGCAGGCAGGCCCATCAGCCGCGCTGCGGAACAGAAGATATGCGCGTGGTCCTGACACACGCCGGTGCCGCCCGTGATCGCTTCTTCCGCCGTGGTGCCCGAATGGGTGTTGCCGCCTTCGTAGCCGACCGTGTCGAGGATCGCGGCGGACAATGCGTGCCCGGTGGAAACCTGCGCGATGTCGCAATCGCCAAGCTCGGATACCAGCTTGCGCACGCCCTCGCCCGCACGTGTCAGCGGGGAAGATCGCCGGAAGTGCCAAAGCGGCAGGAAGCCCTGGTGCTTGCCCAGAACGCCGTCACCCTCGGTATTTTCGACCAGGCCGACGCACCGGATGGAGGTTTCGGTGCGGCCCGGCTCGATCCCGATCAGGTCAACCCGGTTGCCGTTGTGATCGTCATAGCAAAGCTCGGTCGCCCCGCCCTCGACCGTGATGGTCCAGTCCAGCACCTTCTGGCCACGGCTGTCTTTCGGCCGCATGCGGACCTGCTGAAGCCCGTAGGAGACCGGCGCGTCATAGGTGTAGCGCGTCTCGTGATCGACCCGCAGCCTCATGCGCCCGGTCCGAACGAATAGTCGGTGGAAATCTGGCTCGCGAGCCGGTTGTTCGCGTCGAGGAAGCTTTCGATGAACTCGTGCAGCCCGTCGTCGAAGATCGAGTCCATCGACCGGCCCAGATAATCGAGGTGAATGCGGTCGGCCAATTCGCAGGACTCCGTGCGGTTGTCGTAGTTCTTCGCGAGGTAGCCCAGATTGTCGCATATCTTGTTATAGCAGAACGCAAGGCTGCGCGGCATCTGTTCGTGCAGGATCAGGAACTGGGCGATGTCGCGCGGATTGACCGTCGCGCCGTGGAGCCACTGGTAACTGCGCAGCGCCGAGACAGAGCGCAGGATCGTCTCCCACTGCTTGATGTCGAGCGTTGAGCCGACCTGACTAATCGATGGCAGCAGCAGATAGTACTTCACATCGAGGATCCGCGCGGTGTTGTCGGCGCGTTCGATGAAGGTGCCCAGCCGCACGAAATTGAAGCCGTCGTTGCGCAGCATAGTGCCGGTGGTCGCGCCGCGCACCAGCGCGTTCTGCTGGCGGATCGTGGTCAGCGTGTCGGGCAGGTCCGCTTCGGGGATTGTCCCGCGCAGCAGCTTGTCGAGCGTCATCCAGCTTTCGTTGGTCGCTTCCCACACCTCGCTGGTCAGCCCGATCCGGACACCGCGCGCATTGTCGCGCGCGGATTTGACCATCGAGATGATGCTGGAGGGATTGTCCCGATCGCTGAGCAGGAATTCGATCACCTTGGACGAATTCGGCTCGCCGTGGCGGGCCTTGAAAGCATCCAGCTGGCCGACCGTGGTCAGCACGGACTGCCATTCCGAACGCGACGACCCCGCACGCGTCAGCGCGATGCGGAAGCCCGCGTCGAGCAGACGCGCGGTCGCCTCCGCCCGCTCGAGATAGCGGAACATCCAGAAGAGGCCGGACGCGGTCTTACCCAGCATCGCGCGCCTCCATCGAGAGAACCGTCACGCGATCAGTCATCGAGCACCCACGTATCCTTGGTCCCGCCACCCTGGCTGGAATTCACCACCAGCGATCCCTCGTTCATCGCCACGCGGGTCAGCCCGCCGGGCACGATGTCGATCGAATTGGGCGCCATCAGCACGAAGGGGCGGAAATCGACGTGGCGCGGGGCAAGGCCCTGCTCGGTAAAGATCGGCACGGTCGACAGCGCCAGCGTGGGCTGTGCGATGTAGCCTTCGGGCTGTTCCTTCAGCTTTGCGCGGAAGTCGGCGATTTCCTGCTTGCTGGCGGTCGGGCCGATCAGCATGCCGTAGCCGCCCGAGCCGTGGACCTCTTTCACCACCAGTTCGTCCAGCTTGTCGAGCACTTCGGCCAGCTGGTCGGGCTCCGAACAGCGCCAGGTGGGCACGTTCTTCAACAGCGGTTCTTCGCCGGTGTAGAATTTCACGATCTCGGGCATGTAGCTGTACAGCGCCTTGTCGTCGGCAATCCCCGTACCCGGCGCATTGGCGATGGTCACACCGCCCGCGCGGTACACATCGAAGATCCCCGGCACGCCGAGCATCGAATCCGGATTGAAGTTGAGCGGGTCGAGATATTCGTCGTCGATCCGGCGATAGATCACGTCGACCGGCTTGTAGCCTTGGGTGGTGCGCATCGCGACGCGCCCGTCGATCACGCGCAGGTCCGATCCCTCGATCAGTTCCGCGCCCATCTGGTCGGCAAGAAAGCTGTGTTCGAAATAGGCGGAATTGAACGTCCCCGGCGTCAGCACCGCCACGGTCGGCTTGTCGAGGCACGCGGCGGGCGCGCAGGACGCCAGCGAGCGGCGCAGCCAGCTGGGGTAATCGCTGACCTCGCGAATCGGGATATCTGCGAACAGCTCCGGAAACATCTGCAGCATGATCTCGCGGTTTTCGAGCATGTAGGACACGCCCGAGGGGGTCCGCGCATTGTCTTCCAGCACGTAAAATTCGTCGGGCCCGGTGCGCACGATGTCGGTGCCGATGATGTGGGTGTAGATACCGCCGGGCGGATCGAAGCCCATCATCTTGGGCAGGAACGCGGCATTATTGGCGATCAGGCTTTCCGGCACGCGCCCTGCGCGCAGAATCTCCTGCCGGTGATAGATATCGTACAGGAACGCATTGATCGCACGAACGCGCTGCTCGATCCCCTTGGAGAGCTTGCGCCATTCGTTGCCCGACAGCACGCGCGGCACGACATCGAACGGGATCAGCCGCTCATCCGCCGCCTCTTCGCCATAGACGTTGAACGTGATGCCGATCTTGCGGAAGAAATTCTCTGCCTGTTCGGACTTTCGCAGAACCCGGTTGTCAGGTTGGGAATCGAGCCATTTGCGAAATGCCCGGTAGGCGTCGCGGGTCTCGCCCGACTTGCCC
This sequence comes from Citromicrobium bathyomarinum, assembly GCA_001306305.2. NCBI lineage: Bacteria > Pseudomonadati > Pseudomonadota > Alphaproteobacteria > Sphingomonadales > Sphingomonadaceae > Citromicrobium > Citromicrobium bathyomarinum. The sequence continues at coordinate 1,173,984 of CP155577.1, read as the reverse complement.
CCATCATGTCCAAGCATTTCGTCGAAGCTCAATTGAGTTCCTGGCCTTCCTGTTCGGCTGTTCCGGCTTCTCTACTGGCCGTATGCCGTCGATAGTCACCCAACCAAGAGCCTGCGTCAATTGTTCCGCCGCGCGAAATCTTCACCTCATCCGGAGACGCGCCCTTCGATCAGTCGATCAACCAGCGACGGGTCCGCGAGCGTCGATGTATCGCCCAGAGAACCATAATCGTTCTCGGCGATCTTGCGCAGGATACGGCGCATGATCTTGCCCGAACGGGTCTTTGGCAAAGCGTCGGTGAAATGGATCCGGTCGGGCGTTGCCACCGGGCCGATTTCTTTGCGGACCTGCTGGCGCAATTCTTCGGCAAGCGCGTCCGAACCGTCGTCGCCCGCGTTGAGCGTGACATAGCAATAGATGCCCTGCCCCTTGATGTCGTGCGGGAAGCCGACCACTGCGGCCTCCGCCACATGCGGGTGGAGCACCAGCGCGCTTTCCACCTCGGCCGTGCCCATCCGGTGCCCCGAGACGTTGATCACATCGTCGACCCGGCCCGTGATGCGGTAGTAGCCGTGCGGATCGCGCTGACACCCGTCGCCTGTGAAGTACTTGCCCTTATAGGTGCTGAAATAGGTCTGCACGAAGCGGTCGTGATCGCCGTAGACGGTGCGCGCCTGCCCCGGCCAGCTCGCGGTCAGGCACAGATTGCCCTCCGCCACGCCATCCAGCACGGCGCCTTCGTTGTCGACCAGTTGCGGCTGCACGCCGAAGAACGGCAGGCCGGCACTGCCCGGCTTCATCGCGTGGGCAGCGGGCAGCGTGGTCAGCATGATCCCGCCGGTTTCGGTCTGCCACCAGGTATCGACCACCGGCACGCGGCCCTCGCCAGGAACGTCGCGATACCAGCGCCATGCTTCCGGGTTGATCGGCTCCCCCACCGAGCCGAGCAGGCGCAGGCTCGAGCGGTCGTGCGCGGTGACGAAGCGATCGCCCTCGCGCATCAGCGCGCGGATCGCGGTCGGTGCGGTGTAGAAGATCGAAACCTTGTGCTTTTCGATGACCTGCCAGAAGCGCCCGTGGTCGGGATAGTTGGGCACGCCTTCGAAGATCACCTGCGTCGCCCCGTTCAGCAGCGGTCCGTAGGTGACGTAGCTGTGCCCGGTGATCCAGCCGATGTCCGCCGAGCACCAGAAGATGTCGTCCGCCCTGTGATCGAACGCATAGTGGAAGGTCGTCGCAGTCCACACGCCGTAGCCGCCCGCGGTGTGCAGCACACCCTTTGGCTTGCCGGTCGAGCCACTCGTGTAGAGGATGAACAACGGGTCTTCCGCATTCATCGGCTTGCACGGGCAGTCGTCTTCACTGGCAAGGTCGGCATACCAGTGGTCGCGGCCCTGCTTCATCGCGATGTCCGCCCCGGTATGTGCGATCACCAGCACGCCCTTCACCGGAGTATCGTGTTCGTCGACAGCGGCATCGACATTAGCCTTGAGCGGGATCGGCTTGCTCCCGCGCAGGCCTTCGTCGGCGGTGATCACGAACTGGCTCTCGCAATCGATGATGCGGCCGGCCAGCGCCTCGGGCGAGAAGCCGCCGAACACGACCGAATGGATCGCGCCAAGCCGCGCACAGGCGAGCATCGCGACCACGCCTTCGACCACCATCGGCATGTAAAGCGTGACCCGCGCGCCCTTGGTCACGCCCATCGCCTTGAGCGCATTGGCCATGCGCACGACCTCGCGATGAAGATCGGCGTAGGTCAGCGTGCGGATTTCGCCGTCGGGATCGTCGGGCTCGAAGATGAGCGCAGTCTTGTCCGCCTTGTCGGCCAGATGCCGGTCGACTGCATTGTGACACAGGTTGAGCGTGCCGTCGGCGAACCACTTGATATCGACCGGGTCAAACGACCATTCGCCGCCTTTGGTGGGAGCATCGATCCAGTCGAGCCGCTGCGCCTGCTCAAGCCAGAACCCGTCCGGGTCGGACAGCGAGCGGGCGTAATCCGCCTCGTATTGTTCTGCGGTGCAGTTCGTCTTCGCGGTCTGCGGCGGGTCGATGAATTCGCTCACGGCGCTGGCTCTCCCAATCGTGTTTTCCAATTGGCTAACCGATCGATACGGTTTTGGCGACCGCGCAGCTTTGATGGGGCAACTTGCGCAGCGGTGGCCCGCGGACGAACGAACCAGCCTGAACGACGAACGACATGGCCCCGCCCTTGCGCCATCCGGGCAAGGCCAATAGCGAGTGACCCTGTAACATCGGCGCCGAGTCGCGTGCCGGAAATTTCAGGGGAATCAGATGCGTAACAAGGTGTTTTTGATGGCCGCCCTCATGGCGGGCGTCGCGGTCCAGCCGCTTGCCGCCAAGGAAGGCATGTTCACTCCGGAGCAACTGCCCGAGATTGCCGACGATCTGAAAGAGACCGGCCTCGAACTCGATCCCGAAGCGCTCACCGACCTCACCGGCTTCCCGATGGGCGCGGTCGTCAGCCTGGGCGGCTGCTCGGCCAGCTTCGTCTCGCCGCAGGGTCTGGTCGTCACCAACCACCACTGCGCGCGCGGATCGGTGCAGTACAATTCGACCGCCGAGAACAACTATCTCGAAAACGGCTTCCTCGCGAAGACGATGGGCGCCGAACTGCCTGCCGCACCGGGCTCGCGCATCTACGTCACCACCGACTTCAGCGACGTGACCCAGCGCATGCGCGCAGGCACGGACGCGATGACGCCCAATGAACGGTACGACGCGATCGACCAGCGGGCGAAGGACATCACTGCGGAGTGCGAGCAGGAGGCCGGCTATCGCTGCCGGGTCGCGAGCTATTACGGCGGCGACGAATACAAGCTGATCAAGCAGCTCGAAGTGAAGGACGTGCGCCTCGTCTACGCCCCGGCGGATTCGATCGGCAAGTATGGCGGCGACGTCGATAACTGGATGTGGCCGCGTCACACCGGCGATTTCTCGTTCTACCGCGCCTATGTCGCGCCCGACGGCTCCTCGGCCGAATATTCCGAAGACAACGTGCCCTACAAGGCCGAGCACTTCCTGAAGGTCTCCAAGAGCGGGCTCGACGAAGGCGATTTCGTGATGGTCGCAGGCTATCCCGGCTCGACCTCGCGCTACGCGATGCTCGCCGAAGTCGAAAACACCTTCGGCTGGGAATATCCGACCTTCCAGAAGCTGCTGACCGACTGGATCGGCACCATCGAAGCCGCCGCGCCCGAAGGATCGGATGCGCGCGTCAAATACGAAGCACGCCTTGCCGGGCTCAACAATTACGAGAAGAACCTGCGCGGCCAGATAGAAGGCGCACGCCGCGTCGGCCTGATCGAACGTCGCCGCGAACGCGAAGCCGCGCTGGCCGACTGGATCGCCGCCGATCCCTCGCGGGCAGCCTATGGTCCGGCGATCGAAAACCTGGCCGAACTCTCGCAGGAAAGCGCCACTGCGGCGCGCACCAGCTTCTGGTACGGCAACGCCACTCGTGCGCAGCTGCTCTCGGTCGCCCAGCGGCTCTATCGCCTCGCCAAGGAGCGTGAGAAGCCCAACGCCCAGCGCGAGTCGGGCTATCAGGAACGCGACATGGCGTTCTTCCGTCAGGGCCTGCAGGCGCTGGACCGCCGCTATGATCCGAGCGTCGACAAGGCGGAATGGGAGCTGTTCCTCAACGGCTATCTCGCCCAACCCGAAGCGGAACGCGTCGCCGTGTTCGACAACGCCCTGGGCCTGACCGGCGTCGACGATGCCAAGCAGCTCGATGCGATCCTCGACGGTTACTACGCCAACACCTCGCTCGACGAGAGCGAGACCCGCCTCGCGCTGATGGATGCCAGCGTCGCCGATCTGGAAGCGAGCGACGATCCCTTCATGAAGCTCGCCATCGCGCTCTACGATTACGAGCGCGGGCTGGAAGACGAAGCACAGGAGCGCGCCGGTCGCGCCCTCGCCCTGCGCCCCGCCTATATGGAGGCGATCACGCAGTGGCAGTCCGAACAGGGCATGCTGCCCTATCCCGATGCCAATTCGACGCTCCGCATCACCTACGGCAACGTCATGGGCGGATCGCCGTTCGACGGGATGGAATACCTGCCGTTCACCACGCTCGAAGGGATCACCCAGAAGGACACCGGGATCGATCCGTTCAACGCTCCGGCGCGCGAACTCGCCCTGATCGAGGCGAAGGATTACGGCCAGTACGAGCTCGACTCGATCGGCTCGGTCCCGGTCAACTTCCTGTCCGACCTCGACGTGACCGGCGGCAATAGCGGATCGGCCACTCTCAACGCCAAGGGCGAGCTGGTCGGCCTGCTGTTCGACGGCACGTTCGAAAGCGTGAATTCAGACTGGGATTTCGACCCGCGCACCACGCGGTCGATCCATGTCGACACCCGCTACATGTTGTGGGTGATGGAAAAGGTCGACGGGGCGCAGAACCTGATCGCGGAAATGGACATCGTCGACTAGACGGCGATCCACTTCCGAAGAAAAGAAAGGGCGGCCTGCGGGTCGCCCTTTTTTGCAGCAAACGTCGGTTTAGCGGCGCATAGCCGATCGCCGTTTCAATCTTTGTTAGCGATATATGGCTATCGTCCTCGTATGAGGATGGACGAGAGGACACAGGGTACCTCGCCCGATCGGCCTGAAGGACGATTGCGCGCGACGCGAGGACCCTTACCCTGGCTGATGCGGTGGAGCCATGGGACACCCCATGCGCTGCGCCCGTTCATGTGCGGTGCTCTGCTTTCCTCGCCCGGCGCGGTAATTCTGGGCGCAGTGAATGGCCTGTTCCTGGCCACCCTCGCCCATTTTACAATCGGTGGCCCCGCCTTCGCAATCATCATCGCGATCGAAACGATCCTGCTGTTCGCCCGCTTGGTCAGCCTGAAGCGGGTGAGCAAGATCCGCTCCAGGGGCGAAATACCGGGCATTGATACACCGATCACGCTTTCGATCCTGTGGTGCGCACTGCAGGGTGCACTTTTCTTCTTCTCGATGAGAAGCGGCAATACGGCCATGATGGTCCTTGTCGCGGCCCATTGCATGGGTCTGGTCGGGCCGCTGTGCGCGCGCAACTACGCGGCCCCCCGGCTCGGCCTGCTGCTGGTCGCGCTATGCGTGGGCCCGTTTCTGGCCGGCGCGGCGAGCACGGGCGAACCGCTGATGCTGGCGCTGCTGGCGCTGCTTCCCGGCTTCCTGATCGGCTCGATCCAGCTACTCGCGCACTATCGCAGCGCGATGCTTTCCGCCCTCAGCGCGGAGATGATCAATGCCGAACGTGCACGTCGCGATCCCCTGACCGGTCTGCTCAATCGGCATGGGCTGGAAGGGGTTATGAAAAGCCTCTCCCGCGGCGAGGTGTTCTCGCTGGTGTGTTTCGATCTGGACGGCTTCAAGCCGATCAACGACCGCTTCGGCCATGCCGCAGGCGACGATCTGCTATGCGAGGTCGCCAATCGGATGCAGTCCGCGCTTGCCGAGGGGCAGGTTCTCGCGCGGATCGGCGGAGACGAATTCCTTGTCTTACTCCCTGGACAGGGTGCCCAGGCTGCCGAAACGGTCATCCAGGCGGTACTCGCCAAGGTCTCCGGCGCGCCCTACGCGGCCGATGCAAAAAGCCTGGTCGAGATCGGCGTTACTGCGGGCTTCGCCTGTTACCCGGACGATGCCACCAACATTGCGGAGCTGCATGTTCTGGCCGACCGGGCGCTTTATGCCGCGAAGAGGGCGGGCAAGGGTATCGGCACGCGCTACGCGCCCACGCTGGCCGCGTGACGGCTCAGCAGATCGTCTCTGTTGCGCAGATCGCAACGCGCGATGACGAACCGGCGCTGGTAGCACGGCAGGCTTTTCTGTAAGTCGCGCCCATGTTCGATGCAGTCGATCCCATCATTCTGGCCCGGATCCAGTTCGCGTTCACGGTCAGCTTCCATTTCATCTTCCCGGCCTTTTCGATCGGGCTGGCGAGCTATCTTGCTGTCCTCGAAGGCCTTTGGCTGAAGACCGGCAAGACGGTCTACATGGACCTCTTCAAATACTGGCTGAAGATCTTCGCGATCGCGTTTGCGATGGGCGTCGTCAGCGGCATCGTGATGTCCTACCAGTTCGGCACCAACTGGGCGGTCTTCTCCGACAAGGCAGGGCCGGTGATCGGGCCGCTGATGGCCTACGAGGTGCTGACCGCGTTCTTCCTCGAAGCGGGCTTCCTCGGCGTGATGCTGTTCGGGATGAACCGCGTGGGCAAGAAGCTGCATTACGTGGCCACGCTGATGGTCGCGGGCGGCACCTTCATCAGCGCGTTCTGGATTCTTTCGGTCAACAGCTGGATGCAGACGCCCGTCGGCTACGAAATCGGCGCCAATGGCCAGTTCCTGCCGGGCGACAGCTGGGTCGAGATCATCTTCAACCCCAGCTTCCCCTATCGCCTCGTTCACACCGTGCTGGGCGCGTATATCACCACCGCCTTCGTCGTCGGCGGTGTGGGCGCGTGGCACCTGCTCAAGGACCGGACCAACGGGCACGCCCGCAAGATGTTCTCCATGGCGATGTGGATGGCCGCGCTGGTCGTGCCGATCCAGATCTTCGCGGGCGACATGCACGGGCTCAACACGCTGGAGCACCAGCCGCAGAAGGTGATGGCGATGGAAGGCCATTACGAAAGCCACCCCGACGGCGCGCCGCTGATCCTGTTCGGAATTCCGGACAGCGACGCGCGCGAGGTGAAATACGCGGTCGAGATTCCCAAGGCCTCCAGCCTGATCCTCAAGCACGATCTGAATGCGCCGCTCGATGGGCTCGATACGATCCCGCTCGACGAGCAGCCGCCCGTGGGCATCGTCTTCTGGAGCTTCCGCATCATGGTCGGCCTCGGCTTCGCGATGCTCGGCGTCGGCCTGTGGAGCCTGCTCGCGCGCTGGCGCGGCAAGCTTTACGAATGGCGCTGGCTGCACCGCGCCGCGCTGGTGCTGGGCCCGGCGGGCTTTGTCGCGGTGATTGCAGGGTGGATCACCACCGAGGTCGGCCGCCAGCCATACGTCATCTACAACCTGCTGCGCACTGCCGATGCGGCCAGCCCGCTGGCCGCGCCTGCCGTGGGCGCTTCGCTGATCGCCTTCGTGCTCGTCTATTTCGCGGTTTTCGGCACCGGCACGTGGTACATCATGCGCCTAATGAGCCAGCCGCCCCACGCCCGTGAAACCGGGGTCAAGCGCGGCGATACGGGCCCAATCCGTACCGCCGGGATTACCCCGGGGCCGACGCAGGATCCGGGTAATCTCAGCCCGGATTCGCTCAGTTCCATCCAGTACATCGAGCCTGAGAGTAAGGAGGACGACCAATGATCGACCTCACCACAGTCTGGGCCTTCATCATCGCCTTCGCGATCTTCGCCTATGTCGTGATGGACGGGTTCGACCTCGGCATCGGAGTGCTCTTCCCCAGCTTCGCGGTGGGCCGCGAACGCGACCGTGCGATGAATTCCATCGCACCGGTGTGGGATGGTAACGAGACCTGGCTGGTGCTGGGCGGCGGCGGCCTGTTCGCGGCCTTCCCGCTGGCCTATGCGGTGATCCTGCCCGCGACCTATCCGCTGATCATCGCAATGCTGCTGGGCCTCGTCTTCCGCGGGGTCGCGTTCGAATATCGCTGGCGCGATCCCTCGCACCGGCGATTCTGGGATGCAGCCTTCAGCGGCGGATCGATCGTCGCCGCGCTGTCGCAGGGGATGATCCTTGGCGCGCTGCTGCAGGGCATCGAAGTTACCGACCGCGCCTATTCGGGCAGCTGGTTCGACTGGCTGACGCCCTACACGCTGCTGACGGGTGTCGGCACGGTCGCAGGCTACGCGCTGTTGGGTGCGACATGGCTGGTATGGAAGCTGGACGGCGACGGGCAGGCCCATGCGCGCAAGCTGGGCAAGATCGCGGCTCTCGCAACCCTCGCGCTGATGGGCGCGGTCAGCCTCTACAACCTCGTCTTGCGGCCCGAATATGCCGACCGCTGGTTGAGTGCGCCTGCGATCTACTGGGTCGCGCCGATCCCGATCGCCACGCTGATCGTGGCCGGGTTCCTGTGGCACGCGCTGTCGTGCGACCGGCACTCCAAGCCCTTCTGGCTCTCGCTTGCGCTGTTCCTGTTCGGGCTCGCGGGCGTAGGCGTGACCATCTGGCCCAATGTCGTCCCGCCGGGACTGACGATCTGGGATGCCGCCGCGCCCGAACGCAGCCAGATCTTCATGCTTGTCGGCGTGGCAATCACCATGCCGCTGATCATCGCCTATACCGCCTGGGCCTACTGGGTGTTTCGCGGCAAAGTGGGCGACGAAGGCTACCACTGATGGCGGAAGGTGACGTCGACTCCCCCCTCTGGAAACGGCTCGGCTGGATGGCCGCGATCTGGGGGATGAGCGTCGCCGTGCTGGGTGCGGTGGCCTTTCTGATCCGCTGGTGGCTGATACCCTGAGGGCACGCACCGGCCACAATCGGTCGCCGATCGAAACTTAAATTCCCGGGCACACTCGCCAATCGGGAGAGGCTTGCCTATCGTCGCCGCCCATGCGCTGCGCGATCACAATTGCCCTCGCCGCCCTGGCCCTGACCGGATGCGTCAATCTCGCGCCCGACCGCGCCCAGCCGCAGGTGACCGCGCAGCTGCCCGAGGGGTTCCCCAATAACGAGAATGCAGCACCTTATCGGCCCACCGCATGGTGGACCGCGTTCCAAGACCCGGTGCTCGACGCGCTGGTGGCCGATGCGCTGGCCGACAATCTCGACATCGCCGAAGCCTCTGCCCGGGTCGCGCAAGCCGCCGCGCAGGCGCGCGTGGCCCGCTCCGCCCTGCTGCCACGAGTCAGTGCCAGCGGCGATGCCAGCTATTCCAACACCCCGCTGAGCGGGAGCGCCTTCGGCGGTTTTCCCGGAGGGGGCGGCGGCGCTCAGAGCAGCCGGATCGAAAACGATTCCTACTCGCTCGGCCTCGGTGCCTCCTACGAGATCGACCTTTTCGGCCGCGTCCGCAACGATTACGCAGCCGCACGCGCCGATGCCCTCGCCGCCGAATATGATTATCGCACGGTCCAGCTCGCCGCCGCGGCCGAGACCATCGCGACCTATTTCGAAATCGTAGATTCGCGCCGCCAGATCGAACTGACGCTGGAAACGATCGATCTCCTGGCCGATCGCGCCGCGCGGACCGAAGAGCGATTCCGGCGCGGACTGACACAGAGCTTCGAGCTTTATCAGGTGCAGCAGGACCAGCGGAATGTTCAGGCATCCCTGCCCCAGCGTGAAGCCGCGCTCGACGACGCTGAGGGCCGTCTGGGTGTTCTTGTGCGCGTTTATCCGCAGGCTGTGGAGGCGCGTCTCGCACGCCCGCTGACGCCGCAACTGGTGTTCGACGAGGTGCCCGCAGGTCTGCCTGCCGACCTGCTCGGCCAGCGACCCGACGTCGCTGCGGCCTGGGCGAGACTGGAGGCCGCCCGCGCCCGGGTCGGCGCCCGCAAGGCAGAGCGCTTCCCCTCCATTACCCTGTCCGCACAGCCGGGCACGCAGGGGGGCGACATCGGCGGCGCGCTGGATGTAGCAAACAACTGGGCGGTCAATCTTGCCGCCGGGCTGACTGCGCCGATCTTCCAGGCCGGTCGGATTTCCGCCAATATCGAGGCCGCGAAAGCAACCTACGATGCGGCAGCGGCCAATTACGCGCGCACCGTGCTGACCGCCTTTCGCGAAGCGAACAGCGCGATCGAGGATTACGAAGAGAACCGCCAGCGCTATCGGCTGATCCTCGCCCAGCGCGAAGAGGCGCGCTTCTCCGCCGATCTGCAAGCCCGCCGGTTCGACGCCGGAGTGGGCGACTATGTCAGCTATCTCGATGCCCTGCGCGCGCTCTATCAGGTCGAATCCGCGCTGTCTTCGGCAGGCCGCACGGTCGCGATCTCGCGCCTTGGCATCCACCGGGCGCTGGGCGGAGACTGGGCCACCCCATCAGCGCCCGATTGGCTCGCGCCCAACCCGGTCGAGATGGTGCCCGCCCCTCAGGAAGGACAAGAGCCATGAGCCGTCGCAAACAATTGCTGCTGGTGGCGGCCGTGCTGGTCGGGGCGATCCTGATCGCAGTGCTGATGGTGACCCTGCGGCCAGAAGCGCAAGAGCAGGAGCGGGTCGAGCAGGCCCCGCTGGTAGAGACGGTCGCCTTCCAGCAGGACACAGGCCCGTTGGAAGTGCGCGGTAGCGGCACTGTGCAGGCGAGCGAAACCGTCACCGTCGGGGCCGAGGTCGGCGGGCGGCTGGTCTATGTGAACCCGGCTTTTCGCGAGGGCCGCACCGTCCCGCGCGGGGCAACGCTGTTCCGCGTGAACCCGGTCGACTACCAGAACCAGGTCCGCACCGCGCGCGCCGATGTCGCGGCGCAGGATGTCGCGGTGCTGCAGGCGCGCGAAGAACTGGAAATCGCCCGCGAGGAACTCGACCGGTTCGCGCAGCGCCAATCGACCCGCGACGTATTGCAGGCGGGGATAGACCCTGACGATTATGCCGCGCGCATCCTGCCCCCCGGCTCACTCGCGCAGCAGGCATTCTCCGGGCTACAGGCAGGTCGGGATCGCGACTCGCCCAGCCGCCTCGCCACGCGCGAACCGCAACTGCGCTCCGCTCAGGCAGCGCGGGAACGTGCCTCCGCCAATCTCGAAGCCGCCCAGCTCTCGCTCTCCCGCACCCGGATCAGCGCGCCCTTCAGCAGCCTGGTGGAGGAAGAGAACGCCGCGGTCGGCACGCTGGTGCAGCCGGGCCAGACGCTCGGCACGCTGGTCGCGACCGACGCTTTCGAGGTGCGCGTGGCGCTTACCGAGGATGAGGCAGCTCTGATCCCTTCCCTGCTGCGCGCCGATGCAGGCCGCATCCCCGCCAGCGTGACCTTCGTCTATGGCGGCGTCACCTACCGGTGGGATGCCTTCGTTGACCGCGCGGACCCGATCCTCGACCCGCAGACGCGCACCATCGACGCCTTTTTGAAAGTGCCCTCTCCGCTACGTAGCGGGCAGGCGGTCGATGGAGGCGAGGATGCTCCGCCGGGCCCGCCGCTGCTGCTCGGCAGTTTCGTCGAGGCGCGGATCGTGGGGGAGGTGCCGGTGCCATTCGCCCGCATCCCGATCGCCGCGCTCAGGCCCGGCAACGAGATCTGGGTGGTGCGCGAGGGGCGGCTGCGTATCCTGCCCGTACGCGTCATCCAGCGCTCCGACGAGATTGCCTACGTCACCACGCAGAGTCTTGCCGCCGGTGGCAGGATCGTGACCAGTACCCTGCGCGCGCCGACCGACGGCATGCGCGTACGGGTCGCAGGGGCAGAAAAGCAGCGCCGAGCGGGCCAGTCTGGCGGTGAGTGACACGGAAGACCATACCGGCGCGGTCGACCGATACGGCAACGAAGCGAGTGACCGGGCGCGCGACCGCTCGGGGCCGATCGCGTTTATGGCGCGCAACGGCGTTGCAGCCAACCTGCTGCTACTGGCGATGCTGGTGGCGGGCTATTTCTCCTACACCAGCATCGTGCAGGAGGTGTTTCCCGAAAGCAGCCTCGATACGATTTCCGTCTCGGTCACCTATCCCGGTGCCACGCCCGAGGAGATCGAGGAATCGATCGTCCAGAAGGTAGAGGAAGCGGTCGAGGCGATCGAGGGCGTGAAGCAGATTACCGCGACCGCAGCCGAAGGGCGCGGCACGGTCAACGTAGAGCTGGAACTGGGCGCGGACATCGCCCGCGCGCTGGACGAGGTGAAGTCCGAAGTCGACCAGATCCAGACCTTCCCCGACGAGGCGGAGGAACCCGATATTCGCGAACTCACCACCCGGCTGGTGGTGCTGCGGATCGCGCTGTTCGGAGATGTGAACGAGCGGACGCTGAAGGAAACCGCCTATCGACTAGAAGATGCGGCCGCCGCCCTGCCGGAGATCAGCTATGTCGATACCTCGGCGGTCCGCAATTACGAGATCTATGCCGATGTTCCCCAATCGCGCCTGCGTGCGCTCGGCCTGTCGCTCCCACAGGTCGCCCAGATCGTCGGCCAGTCGAGCCTCGACACCCCGGCAGGGTCTATCGAGACGGGCCGGGAAGAGGTGCGCGTGCGCACCATCGGCCAGAACTACGACCAGCAGGACTTCGAGAATATCATTGTCCTGACCACGCAGGACGGCGCAACCCTGAGGCTGGGCGACATTGCTGATGTCGACGACAGCTTCGAGGATTCGGACCTCATCACCCGGTTCAACGACCAGCCGCTCGCCTTCGTTGACGTGTACCGAACCAGCGACGAACGCGTGCTCGATATTGCCGAGGCGGCCAAGAACCTGGTGGCCAACGAGTTCGACATGCCGCCCGGCATCTCCTACGCGATCTGGGAAGACAGCTCGGAACTGCTCGAAGACCGGCTGGACTTGTTGCTGCGCAACGCCGCGTTCGGTCTCGTCTTGGTGCTGGCCGCGCTGACCCTGTTCCTCGACCTGCGGCTGGCGATGTGGACCGCCGTGGGCATTGGCGCGACCTTCGTGGGCGCCATCTTCATTCTCGACTGGGCCGGGTCGAGCATCAACATGTTCTCCCTGTTCGGCTTCATCCTCGCACTTGGCCTGGTGGTCGACGACGCGGTTGTCGTGGGCGAGAATGTTTATGCGGAGCGGGAGCGCGGTCGCACCGGAATGGGTGCCGCGATCGCCGGGGCGCAGCGCGTGAAGGTACCGGTGTTCTTCGCGGTCGCGACGACCATTACCGCATTCCTGCCGCTGCTGGCGGTGGGCGGCGTGATCGGCAAGATTCTGGCCGATATCCCGCTGGTGGTGATCGCGGTGCTCACGCTCTCGCTGATCGAGGCGCTTTATGTCCTGCCCCATCACCTGAGCACGCTGCCCGATCCCTCGCACAAGCCTGGCAACCCGGTCACACGCTTCTTCGCGCGGGTGCAGGCGTGGGTCGATGAGCGGTTCAAGGCCTTTGTCGAGGGCCCGCTCGACAGGACACTGCGCTTCGTGGTGGCGGCGCCCTATCTGGTCGTCGCAGGCGGAATTGCTCTGTTGATCCTCTTCGTGGCGATGCTGCCCGCCGGGATCATCAAGTTCTCCTTCTTCCCCGAGATCGAAGGGGACATCGTCACCGCCTCGCTCGAAATGCCTGCGGGCACCACGGTCGAGCGGACGGCCGAGATAACCAGCCGGATCGAAGCGGCGGCCGACCGAGCGCTCGCCCGGCTCGAGTCTTCCCCATCTGGCGAAACGCAGGCGCAAACCGGGGCTGCGAGCGGCGGGCCTAATCCGAGCTTTCTCGAAGCGACCTACACGACGATCGGGCTGGCGCAGACGGGCCAGGGCCCGGGCGGACCACAGCGAACCGTACGCCCCAACCTTGCCAACGTGCAGCTCAGCCTCGTCCCCGCGGCCCAGCGCGACATATCCGCAGTGAGGATCGAAGAGGCATGGCGCGAGGAGCTGGGTGAAGTGCCCGAGGCGAAATCCCTCTCCATTTCCTCCTCGCTGCTGGGGATCGGCGAACCGGTCAACGTACAGCTGAGCCACCCGGACGATGCGGTGCTCGATCTCGCCGGCGACCGGCTGATGAACCAACTGGCAGGCGTTGCCGGCGTGTTCGACATCGAAAGCGATCAGGACGCGGGCCAGCAGGAAATCGAGCTACGCCTGAAGCCTTCGGCGCGCACGCTGGGGGTAACCTTGCAGGATGTCGCAGGGCAGGTGCGGGCGGCATTCTTCGGAGCCGAAGCGGTGCGCGTCCAGCGCGGGCGCGAGGACGTGCGGGTCTATATTCGCCTGCCCGAGGAAGAGCGCGATTCGATCGCCGATATCGAGAATTACCGGGTCCGCGTGCCCGGCGGCGAGGTCGCCCTGTCGAGCCTAGCGCAGGTATCCTTCGGCGAGGCGCCTTCGGTCATCCGGCGGGAGGACGGGCACCGGATCACTACGATTACTGCCGATGTCGATAGCGACACGATCACAGGGCAAGAGGTCGCCGACCTGCTCGACAACGAGATCATGCCCGAACTGCAGGCGGATTACCCCTCCCTACAATATGATTTTGGGGGAGAGCAGGAGGAACAGCAAGAAAGCTTCGGCGATCTTGGGCAGGCTTTCCTGCTCGCGCTGGTGGCGATCTACGCGCTGCTCGCGGTGCCCTTCCGCTCTTACATCCAGCCGCTGATCATCATGGCGGCGATCCCCTTCGGCATGATCGGGGCGCTGATCGGGCACCTGCTTCTGGGCATCCCGCTGGGGATTCTCTCGATGTTCGGGATCATCGCGCTGTCCGGCGTAATCATCAACGGCGCGCTGGTGCTTATCGACTTCCTGAACGAAAACCTCGCCAACGGCATGGAGCCGGGCGAGGCTGTCATCGACGCGGCGAAATCACGCTTCCGCCCGATAATGCTGACCGCAATCACGACGTTTCTGGGCGTGGCGCCGATCACGTTCGAGACCAGCCTGCAGGCGCAGTTCCTGATCCCGATGTCGGCCAGCTTGGGCTTTGGCGTCCTGTTCGGCACAGCGCTGCTGATCCTGCTGATCCCTGCGCTCGCGACGATCCAGATGCGTGCGGTCGCGAGGGTTCAGAGGTGGCGCGGCAGAAACCGCGATGCCGTCGATCCCGGAGGCGAACCTATGGTTCCCTAGGGGCGCAACGCAAGCGCGCTCCTAGGGATAAAAGCTCTAGCCCAGCTTGCGGCGAACCAGCATCGCGCCCGCAGCGAGACCGAAAATGATCGCGACCGGAGGTGCGGGAACGGGCGTGCCCCCACCGCTCGAGCCACCGCCATGACCGGGGTCCGAAGGCGGCGTGTCCATCGCGACAGCCGGAGCTGCCACGGCCAGAAACGCGGCACCCGCGAGGGCAGTGATCAGTTTCATTCGATACCTCCTGTTTGTCGGCATGAGGCATGCCAGAAAGGTCCCGGCAGTCGAGCGTCGATCACGCAGGTGACCGAAATCGGCACGACTTGCCGGGCAAGGCTTATTCCGCCGCTTCGACGGTCTCGATCGAGTCGGTCAGCGGGTGGGAGAGCTTGCCGATCATGTCTTTCGGGCAAACCTGCCAGACACTTGCGAGCGTGTTTTCCCACCGGTCGAGCAGGCCGCGCGCATAGGCACTGCCGGTCAGTTCCACGTGGCGCTCGACCAGATCACGCAGATGCGTGCGCCAGTGCTCGCTCGCAATCCGCTGCCACAGGATCGAGCCGGGATTGGCGAGTTTCGGGAACATGCCGTTCTCATCCAGAACGAAGGCCATTCCGCCCGTCATCCCGGCGCCGAAATTGGCACCGACCGGACCGAGGAAGACCGCGCTGCCGCCAGTCATGTATTCGCAGCCATTGGCGCCGCAGCCCTCGACCACGGTGACCGCGCCAGAATTGCGCACCGCAAACCGCTCGCCCGCCTTGCCCGCTGCAAACAGCGCGCCCGAGGTCGCGCCATACAGCGCGGTGTTGCCGATAATGCCGTTGTGCTGGCTTTCGCGCGCGACGCCTGCGGGCGGATGCACGACGATCTCGCCGCCTGACAGGCCCTTGCCGACATAGTCGTTGGCATCCCCTTCGATCCGAAGACGGATACCGCGCGCGAGGAATGCGCCAAGCGACTGGCCCGCCTGACCGGTCAGATAGAGATCGATCGTGCCGTCGGGCAGACCGTCCGGTCCGTGGCGGGTGACCACCTCGGACGACAGGCGCGTGCCGACCGCGCGGTGCACGTTGCGCACCGGCAGATGCAGCGTCGTCTGCGTGCCGTTCTCCAGCGCGTCGCGCAGGTCGCCGAGCACCTCGGCGTCGAGGCTGTCGGGCACCGGGTTGCGATGTTCAGGGATCGAGAACACGCGCGGCTCGTCCGTCTGCACCTTCTGTAGGATCGGATTGAGGTCGAGATCGTCGAGATGCTCGGCCCCGCGGCTAACCTGCCGCAAGAGCTCGGTCCGTCCGATAACCTCTTCGAGAGAGGATACGCCCAGCTTGGCCAGGATGCGGCGGACGTCTTCGGCAAGGAAATCCATCAGCTGGATGACCTTTTCCGGGCTGCCGTCGAACATCGCGCGCAGGCGCGGGTCCTGTGTGCAAACCCCAACCGGGCATGTGTTCGAGTGGCACTGGCGGACCATGATGCAGCCCATGGCGACCAGGCTCATCGTCCCGATGCCGAACTCTTCCGCGCCCAGGATCGCGCCAATCACGATCTCGCGCCCGGTCTTCAGGCCACCGTCCACGCGCAGCTTCACCTTGTGGCGCAAGCCATTGAGCGCGAGCACCTGATTGACCTCGGCCAGACCCATTTCCCAGGGCGTGCCGGCAAACTTGATGCTGGTCTGCGGGCTTGCGCCCGTCCCGCCTGTATGGCCCGAGATCAGGATCGCGTCGGCATGCGCCTTGGCCACGCCGGCCGCGATCGTGCCGATCCCCGCCGCGCTGACCAGCTTCACACACACGCGGGCGCGCGGATTGATCTGCTTCAGGTCGTAGATCAGCTGGGCGAGATCTTCGATCGAGTAGATGTCGTGATGCGGCGGCGGCGAGATCAGCGTCACGCCGGGCGTCGAGTGGCGCAGCTTGGCGATCACCTCGTCCACCTTGAAGCCGGGCAGTTGCCCGCCCTCGCCCGGCTTGGCGCCTTGCGCGACCTTGATTTCGATCTCTTCGCAATTGTTGAGGTAGTGCGCGGTGACGCCGAAGCGCCCGCTCGCCACCTGCTTGATCCCGCTATTGGCAAGATCGCCGTTCTCGCGGCGGGTGAAGCGTTCGGCGGACTCGCCGCCCTCGCCCGACACGGCCTTCGCGCCGATCCGGTTCATCGCGATCGCCAGCGTCTCATGCGCCTCTGGCGATAGCGCGCCAAGGCTCATCCCCGGGGTCAGGAAGCGTGTACGAATCGCCTCGCCCGGCTCGACCTCGTCGAGCGGCAGCGGTTCGACCGCCTCGTCGATGCCCAGCAGGTCGCGCAGATAGATCGGCGGCTGGTTCTCGACCGCGTCGACGAAGCGACGCCATTGCTTCTCGTTGCCGGTCGCACAGGCGGTCTGCAGCGCATGCATTCCCTCCGCGCCCCAGGCGTGCGTTTCCTCGCCATAGCGGCGGCGGTAGAAGCCACCGACCGGCAGCTGCGCATGGCGTCCACCGAATGCACGGACATGCCGCTTCTCTGCGCTCAGATGCAGCGACGCATAGCCCTCGCCCGAGATCTTGTTGGGCATGCCGGGGAAGAGGTCGGCGGTGATCGCGCGGCTGAGCCCGACCGCTTCGAAGTTGTAGCCGCCGCGATAGCTGGAGATGACCGAAACGCCCATCTTGGCCATGATCTTGAGCAGGCCGTCTTCCAGCGAAGTGCGGAAATTGGCGAGCGCCTCTTCGCGCGAGAGATCGCCGTAGAGGCCGCGCGCATGGCGAGCGAGCAAGGCGCCCTCGGCAAGGTACGGATTGACCGTGGTCGCACCGACACCGATCAGCACAGCCAGCGTATGCGTATCGACGCATTCGGCCGAGCGGACATTGACCGAGGTGAAGCTGCGCAGGCCCACCCGCGTCAGGTGGGTGTGCACGGCTGCGGCGGCGAGGATCATCGGAACGCCGACCCGGTCGGGCCCGGTATTCTCGTCGCTGAGGAAAATCTCCGACTTCCCGCGCCGGACCAGCGCCTCCGCCTCTGCGCGGATCCGCTCGATCGCCTGGCGCAGATCGGCCGGTTCGCCGCGTGCGCGGAAGGTGCAGTCGATATCGCCGATCGTATCGCCGAAGCCGGCGCGCAGGCGATCCCACAGGTTCGACGTCAGCACCGGGCTTTCGAGCACCAGCACGGAATCGTTCTGCGCGTCCTCTTCGAGGATGTTGGCGAGATTGGCGAACCGCGTGCGCAGGCTCATCACGTGCCGTTCGCGCAGGGAATCGATCGGCGGATTGGTCACCTGAGCGAAGTTCTGGCGGAAGAACTGGCTTACATTGCGCGGCATGCCGCTGATCACCGCGAGCGGCGTGTCGTCGCCCATCGAGCCGATCGCTTCCTTGCCATCGAGCGCCATCGCATCGAGGATCAGCTCCATATCCTCGTTGGTCATGCCAGCCGCGGTCAGGCGGCGGTCGAGCTGATCGTCGTCGAACGGCGGATCTGCGGGCATGTCGACCTTGGGCAGGTCGTCGCTGTTGCGGAAGCCAGCGACCAGCGCACCGTAATCGGCCTCCCGCGCGATCCGCGCCTTGAGCTCGGCATCGCGCAGCAGGCGGCCCGCCTCCAGATCGATCGCGATCATCTGGCCCGGGCCCAGACGCCCCTTCTCGGCCACCCGGTCCTCTTCCAGCGCAACCATCCCGCTTTCGGAACCGACCACCAGCAGGCCATCATCGGTGCGGGCAAACGCCAGCGGACGCAAAGCATTGCGGTCGAGCCCGGCGACCGCCCAATGGCCGTCGGTCATCGCGAGCGCGGCTGGGCCGTCCCATGGCTCCATGACGGATGCCATGTACTGGTACATCGCCTTGTTCTCGGCCGGCATGTCGGCGGAGACCTGCCATGCCTCTGGGATCAGCATCGACTTGGCGGTGGGCATCGCCTTGCCGGAGCGGACCAGCAGCTCGATCGCGGCATCGAGGCTGGCAGTGTCGGACGCGCCGACCGGGATCACCGGCTTGATGTCGTCCGCCGTGCCCGCGAAGGACAGGCTCGCCATCTTGATCTCGTGCGTGCGCATCCAGTTACGGTTGCCGCGGATCGTGTTGATCTCGCCATTATGGGCCAGCGTGCGGAACGGCTGGGCGAGCCACCACTGCGGGAAAGTGTTGGTCGAATAGCGCTGGTGAAGGATCGCCATCCGGCTGGTGACCAGCGGGTCGCGCACGTCGGGATAGAAGGTCGCAAGGCTCTCTGCGAGGAAAAGGCCCTTGTAGACGATCGACTGGGCAGAGAGAGAGGCGACGTAGAAATCGCGCAGCTGCGCCTCGACGATCCGCCGCTCGATCCGCCGACGCACGATGTAGAGCCGCTTTTCGAACTCATCCAGCGTGCTTTCGGACGGGCTCGGCCCGGCGATCATCACCTGTTCGATTTCCGGGCGGGTTTCCTTCGCCTTGCGCCCGATGACCGAGATATCGACCGGCACCTGCCGCCAGCCATAAACGAACAGCCCGGCGCGGATCAGCTCCGCCTCCACGATCGTACGGCATGCATCCTGCGCGCCCAGATCGGTGCGCGGCAGGAACACCACGCCGACCGCAAGCCGCCCGTCGCGCAGCGAATGGCCGCTCGCGCTGATCGCGCTGGTGAAGAACTCCACCGGCAGGTCGAGCAGCAGGCCCGCGCCATCGCCGGTTTTCCCGTCGGCATCGACCGCCCCGCGATGCCAGATCGAAGACAGCGCCTCGATCGCGCAATCGACCACGCGGCGCGTCGGCTTGCCCGAAATCTCGCCGATCAGCCCGACGCCGCAGGCATCGTGCTCGCTATCGGCATGGTACATCCCTTCCGCTGCAAGGCGGAGCGCTTCTTGGTGTTGGTTGATCATGCTGCTGCCGCGCTCGGATTGCGTTGCTGGACAAGGTAGGCGTCGATTTTCTCGGCTACATCGCGCCCGTCGCGTACCGCCCACACGACCAGGCTGGCGCCGCGGGAAATGTCGCCCCCTGCGAATACTCCGGGAAGCGAGGTCATCATGTCCTCATCACATTCCAGCGTGCCCCAGTCGGTCACGTCGAGACCTTCCTCGCCGAAGATCGCCGGCAGCGGCTCGGGTTCGAAGCCCAGAGCAAGGATTACGAGATCGGCATCGAGCGCAAAGCTGCTCGACGGATCGACCACCGGGCGGCGGCGGCCATCGGCATCGGGCTCGCCCAGCTCCATCCGGTTGGCCTGCACCCGCTCGGCACGGGTCTCGCCTTGAATCGAGGCGGGGCCGGACAGCCACAGGAACTCGACGCCTTCTTCCTCGGCATGGGCAACCTCCGTGCGGCTGCCGGGCATGTTCTCCCGGTCGCGGCGATAAAGGCACTTCACGCTCTTCGCGCCCTGGCGAATCGCGGTGCGGACGCAGTCCATGGCGGTATCGCCGCCGCCGATCACGACCACGTCGCGATCCTTCGCGAACAGGCTGCCATCGGCGTGCTCGGCGACCTCGTCACCCAGACCGCTGCGGTTGGAAGCGGTCAGGAAATCGATTGCGCGGACGACGCCGTCCTTGTCCGCACCATCGACCGTAAGTTCGCGCGACTGGTACACACCGGTTGCTACGAACACCGCATCGTGCCGCTCACGCAATTCGGCGAGCGTGATATCCTTGCCCACCTCGACGCCGCGATGGATGGTGATGCCACCTTCCTCGATCCGTGCGACGCGCCGGTCGACCACGCTCTTGTCGAGCTTGAAGTTGGGGATGCCGTAAATCAGCAACCCGCCCGCACGATCGTGCCGGTCGTAAATCTCGACCTCGTAGCCCGCGACACGCAGATATTCCGCGGCGGTCAGCCCGGCGGGCCCCGCACCGATCACGGCGACCGACTGGCCGGTGGGCGTGCCGGGTTCGATCGGACGCACCCAGCCGTTCTCCCACGCATTGTCGCCGAGATATTTCTCGACACTGCCGATGGTGACAGCGCCGTGGCCGGAGAACTCGATCACGCAATTGCCTTCGCACAAACGGTCCTGCGGGCAGATCCGGCCGCAAATCTCGGGCATGGTCGAGGTGCGCGAGGACAGGTCGTAGGCCTCTTGCAGGCGCCCCTCGGCGGTCAGGCGCAGCCAGTCGGGAATGTGATTGTGCAGCGGGCAATGGACCTGGCAGTAAGGCACGCCGCATTGCGCGCAGCGCCCCGCCTGGGCGCGCGCGGCATCATCCGCGAAGGGCGCACCGATCTCGAGGAAGTCCGCACGGCGGCTATCGGGGGTGCGCTTGGCCGGATAGGCCTGTTTGCGGTCGACAAATTTGTTGGTGACGTTACGTTCGATCGGATCGGCCCAGTTCAAAGCGAAAAGTTTCGGTTTCGGAAAGTCAGCGCCGCATTTGGCGCATCACTCGATCAGCATTGAGGATGCTCCACGAAATTTCAATGCAAATTTGTTGCGCCTGCGAAGAAGCACAGCTTTGCCGGAGCGACCTCGGGTGCGCCCCCTTTTGCTCTTGCCCCGCTTCCCCTAGCGTCAATACCGGCATTTAGGGGAGTAGAGTCGCAATGCGCAAAATTTCGAGTTTTCTGGCTTCGGGCATCGCAGCGGGCGCGCTGATCGCCAGCCCGGCGCTGGCGCAGGACGATCCGCCCCCGCTCAACCCTGCCGACACCGCCGAGAACGCGACGCAGGGAATCGGGGCGGGCGCGCGGCCCGTGGGTGCGGATTGGAGCCGCTCCCCGGTGGCGGCACCGCACGGCATGGCCGCGACCGCGCATCCGCTGGCGACGCAGATCGCGCTCGACATCCTCAAGGCGGGCGGCAGCGCGGTAGACGCGGCAATTGCCGCCAACGCCGCGCTGGGCCTGATGGAGCCGACCGGGAACGGCATCGGCGGCGACCTGTTCGCGATCATCTACGATCCCAAGACCGACAAGCTTTACGGCATCAACGGATCGGGCCGCAGTCCCTCGGGCCAGACTCTCGATCAGCTGAAGGAAAAGCTTGGGCCGGACGCGACCGCAATTCCGCCGGTGGGGCCCTTGCCGATCACCATTCCCGGCACGGTCGATGCCTGGTTCGACATGCACGATCGCTTCGGCAATCTGCCGATGACGGAGAACCTTGCGCCTGCGATCACCTACGCACGCGAAGGGCATCCGGTGGCCCCGGTGATCGCGATGTATCTCGACCGTTCGCTCGCCGCCTACGAGGCGCGGCTCAAGCGGTTCGATTTCGACTTCGACAATGCCCGCGCGACCTGGTTCGCCGACGGAGATGCGCCTGAGCCGGGCGAGATGTTCAAGAACCCCGATCTCGCCAACACGCTGGAGCGGATCGCGCGCAATGGGCGCGACGAGTACTACGAGGGTGAAACCGCGCGTATCATCGTCGACTATCTGCGCGAACGGGGCAGCGCGTTCACGATGGCGGACTTCGCCAACCACGACAGCGAGTGGGTCGACGTCTCGTGCGTCACCTATCGCAAGGGGTACGAGCTGTGCGAACTGCCGCCCAACAGCCAAGGTTTCGCCGCGCTGCAGATGGTCAACATCCTCAAGAATGTGGACCTGTCGCAGTGGGAGCGCGGATCGCCGCAAGTGATCCACTACATCACCGAGGCCAAGCGGCTCGCGTTCGAGGATGTCGCGCGCTTCTACGCCGATCCGGATTTCGCCGCCGCGCCTCAGGCCCTGCTGAGCGATGCCTACGGGCGCGAGCGGTTCGCGCTGATCGATCCGGAGCGTGCCACGCCCGCTTTCGGGCCGGGTGATCCTGAGGTGGAGCCCAAGCTGGAGGGTGAAGGCGATACCACCTACCTCACCGTGGCAGACAAGGACGGGATGATGGTCAGCCTGATCCAGTCCAATTATCGCGGCATGGGCGGCGGGCTTGTCGCGCCAGGGCTTGGCTTCATGTTCCAGGATCGCGGCGAGCTGTTCAGCCTCGATCCCGAACACCCCAATGCCTACGCACCCAGCAAGCGACCCTTCCACACGATCATTCCGGCCTTCGTGAAGAAAGACGGCAAGCCGTTCATGACGCTGGGGCTGATGGGCGGGGGGATGCAGCCGCAGGGGCACGTGCAGATCCTCATCAACCTCGTCGACTACGGGATGAACCTGCAGGAGGCGGGCGATGCCGCGCGGCTGATGCACGATGGCGGCCGCCAGCCGACCGACGCGCTGGCAGGCAGCGCCGCCGATACCGTGGACATCGACAATCTGGGCGTGCTGATGGTCGAACCCGGCATCCCCCTTGCGACCGTGGAGGCGCTGCGTGCGATGGGCCACAATGTCGAGGTGGAGAACACCGGCATCCCGTTCGGCGGCTATCAGGCGATCGCCCGCGATGCCGAAAGCGGCGTCTATGTCGGCGCGACCGAGATGCGCAAGGACGGCCAAGCCTCGGGCTATTGAGTGAGAGGGCGGACCTTACCGGCCCGCCCCTCCTTTACCAATTCAACCGCTGTTGCGCAGCGCGGTCGCGATGGCGTTGATCGACAGCTGGATGCCTTCGGCAATCCGCTCGTCCGGCTCGCCGCTACGGTGCCGCTTGAGCAATTCGACCTGCAAGAGGTTGAGCGGTTCGATATAGGGCAGCCGCAGCCGGATCGACGCATCGAGGCGGGGCGAATTTTCGAGCAGGAAGGACTGCCCGGTCGCATCCAGCAGCGCGTCATGCGTGCGCTGCCATTCGTCGCGGATCGCCCCGAACACGCCCTTCGCCAGATCGCGATCCTCGACCAGTTCGCTGTAACGCTCGGCAATGCCCATGTCGGATTTGGCGAGCACCATTTCCATATTGGCGAGCGCGTTGCGCAGGAACGGCCATTCGCGCGCCATTTCGCGCAGCAGCGCCTTGTCTTCGAACTGCGACAGCGCCGTGCCGACCCCGTACCAGCCGGGCAGCATCACCCGCGCCTGGCTCCACGAGAAGACCCAAGGAATCGCGCGCAGATTCTCGATCCGGTCGTCCGACTTGCGGCTCGCCGGGCGCGATCCGATCTTGAGCGTGGCGATCTCCGCGATGGGAGTCATCTGACGGAAGAATCCGACGAACCCATCGGTGCCGTAGACCAGATCGCGATAGGTGCTGAACGCGGTCTCCGACACCGCATCCATCGCCTCGGCATAGCGGCGATAATCGTCCTGCGGCACCCGTTCGGGCTCCATCGTGGCGAGCATCGCGGCGGTGACCATCGCGTCCAGATTTACCGCAGCGACCTCCGGCGTGCCGTATTTCGCCGCGATCACCTCGCCCTGTTCGGTGATCCGGATGCGCCCGTTGACCGTGCCCGAGGGCTGGCCGCGGATCGCATCGAAGGCGGAGCCGCCACCGCGGCCAACCGAACCGCCGCGCCCGTGGAACAGCTGCATCGTCACGCCCGCCTCGGCAAATACCGGGGCCAGCGCCTCGCTCGCCCGCGCGAGCATCCAGCTGGAGGTCAGATAGCCGCCATCCTTGTTGGAATCGGAATAGCCGATCATCACTTCCTGATGGCCCCGCGCGCTGGCCATCGCGGCGACCTCCGGCAGGCCGAAATAGCTGCGCATCACCTCGGGCGCGTTCTTCAGGTCGCCGATCGTCTCGAACAGCGGCACCGCCTGGATTGCACTGTGCGGCGTGTCGCCTGGACGATAAAGGCCGACTTCCTTGAGCAGGATGTGCACTTCGAGCAGGTCGGACACGGTCTCCGCCATCGAGACCACGTATTGCGTGATGCAATGCGGGCCGAAGCGCGCGTGCGCCTGCGCGGTCGCCTCGAGGATCGCCAGTTCCTTGGTCGTCTCTTCGCCGTACTCCATCCACTGCGACCGCAGTGGACGCGCGCTGGCAAGTTCGCGGCGCAGCAGGGCTATGCGCGCCTCTTCATCGAGTGCGGTATAATCCTCCTCCACGCCCGCGTTGGCGAGCAATTCGCCCACCACACGCTCGTGCACCGCGCTGTTCTGCCGCAGGTCGAGCGTGGCAAGGTGGAAGCCGAAGGTGCGCACCGCCCGCACCAGCCGCCCCAGCGCGCCCTGCGAGGCGAGCGTCTGGCCGCCCGCCTTGGTCAAAGACCGGGCGACCACCCGCAGATCGTCCTGCAGGCCATCGGGGCTGTCATAGGGCTCTGCCGGGCCGATCGCCGCGCGCGAAGGCTCCTTGCCGACCAGTTCCTCGAAGGTCGCGGCAAGGCGGTTGTAAATCCCGATGATCGCACGACGATAGGGCTCGTCCTGCCGGTGCGAGGAGTCGTCCCCGCTCGCGTCGGCCAGCCGCGCAAGCTCGGGATCGACCTCGGTCAGCTCGCTCGACAGCGAAAGCTCACCGCCCAGCTTGTGAAGCGCGTCGAGATAATATTCGATCACGGTTTCCGCAGCGAAGGCCTGCGCGAAACGCAGCGAATCCGCGGTGACATAGGGGTTGCCGTCGCGGTCGCCGCCGATCCAGCTGCCGACCCGGAGGAAGCTGGCCGGGCGGCTGCCCAGTGCGTCTTCCCAGCGGCGATAGAGCACGGGGATCGCGGGCAGGAAGCTGTCTCGCATGAAGGAAACCGCGTTCTCGACCTCGTCGGTCACGAACAGCCGCTCTCGCCGCAGCGTGCGGGTGTGCCATAGCAGTGCGATCTGGCGGATGATCGATTCCTCGACATCGTCACCCTCGGGTGTGGAGATCGCCTGCGCATCGCGCATCCGCATCAGCTCGGCGATCCGTACGCGGTGGTCGATCACGCTCTTGCGGCGCACTTCGGTGGGGTGCGCGGTCAGCACCGGCATCACCAGCGCCTGGTCGAGCATTTCGGAGACCTGCTCGCTCGAAATGCCCTGCTCCTTCAGCGAAGCGAGCGCGTCGGCGAAGGGCATGTCCTGCTCCGCCATCATCCCCTCGCGGTCTTCCGCGAGGTTGGCGAGCATCGAGAACAGACCGAACCCGCGCACGAAGGCGAGCGTATCGTCGAGATCGAGCTGGTCGAGCCGCAGGTCGACCGGAGCTTCATTACGGTGGCGTTCCACGCTGGCGGCGCGGATTTCCTCGGTCCGCTGAAACAGCTGGTCGCCGCCATGTTCGCGGATCACATCGCCCAATAGCTTGCCGAGATAGCGGATATCGGGGTTTTGCTGGATTGCGGGTCGGGTGGCGATCGAAATTCTCCCTGGGTTGCGGATGCCTACTATACCAACCGGGCCGCAGACTGTGCCCGCGCCCGGATCGCTTCCCGGTCAACCTCGCCCTGCGGCACCAGCCAGCTGCCGCCCACGCACAACACCTGATCGAGCGCGAGCCAGTCGGCGGCGGTTTCCTGTCTTATGCCGCCGGTGGGGCAGAACTTGAGCCCGCCGAACGGGCCAGCCAGTGCCTTGAGCGCAGGAATACCGCCATTGGCCTCTGCCGGGAAGAACTTGAAATGTTCAAGGCCGAGTTCGAGCCCGCGCATGATGTCGCCAGCCGTCGCGACTCCGGGAAGGAAGGGCACCTGCGCGCGAATCGCCGCGCGGCCCAGCGCCTCGGTCAGGCCGGGAGAGACGATGAACTGCGCGCCTGCATCGATCGCGGCCTGCAATTGCTCCTGATCGACGACCGTGCCCGCGCCCACGATCGCGCCGTCGACCTCGCGCATCGCCCGGATCGCGTCGAGAGCGACCGGCGTCCGCAGCGTCACTTCGAGCACCCGCAGGCCACCCGAAACCAGCGCCTCGGCCATAGGCATCGCATCTTCCAGCCGATCCACCACCAGCACCGGGATAACCGGCGCGGTGCGCATGATTTCTTCGATCGTCATCCGTGTTCCTTCGCGAAGGCAGCGGCCGCGCCGAACAGGCCCGGCTGCGGGTGGGTGATCAGCTTGACCGGGATCGTGCCCATCAGGTCCGCAAAGCGCCCCTTGGCGCGAAACCGCTCGGCAAAGCCCGATCCGGGGAGAATGTCGCGCAGGCGATAGCCCAGCCCGCCGGCGATCACGACGCCGCCAAAGCCCCCCTGAGCCAGCGCGAAGTCGCCCGCAATGCTACCCAGCGCGAGGCAGAACCGGTCGACGGCAGCGGCGGCGAGGCTGTCGCTGCCCTCCATTCCCGCCTGCCAGATCGATACATCGTCCATCTCGGCGACCGGCTTTCCTTCGAGCGCGGCGAGCGTGGCGTAGATGTCGACGATGCCGGGGCCGGACACCACGCGCTCTACCGAAACGCGCATGTGGCGCTTGCGCAGGCGGGCTAGGATCGCGTCTTCGATCTGGTCGAGCGGGGCAAAGTCGACGTGCCCGCCCTCGGTCGCCTGCACCCGGTAGCCACTGGAATCGCGCCATAAATGCGCAACGCCCAGCCCCGTGCCGGGGCCGAGCACGCTCAGCGTGCCCTCCGCAGCGAGCGGCTGGTCGGGGCCTGCAAGGCGGAGAAACTGATCGTCGGGCGCCTGCGCCACCGCGTGGGAGACCGCTGCGAAATCATTCACCAGAGTGTACCGCGTAGCGCCGAGCTTTTCCTTTATCAGCGCGGGGCGGATCACCCATGGATTATTGGTGAAGCGGATCGCATCGCCGCTCGTCCGGCCCGCAATTGCGAGGCTTACCGCGTCGGGCAAGTGCCCGCCTTTGCGCGCGCGATAATCCTCCCACGCGGTCTGAAAACTCACGTGATCGGCGGTGTGCAGCGTCTCCGGCTCGTCGAGCGAGATCGCTCCATCCTCGGCGATGGTCGCGATGGCGAAGCGCGCGTGGGTGCCGCCGATATCGACCGCGACCAGCTGGCGTTCGCTCACAGCCCCGCCTCGGCGAGCATCGCGGAGCCGCCCTTTTCCGCCGGATCGGAGTGGCGGCGCATCATCGCGAACAGCTCGCGGCCCGTGCCCCACGCTTCCGGCGGCGACTCCGCCTGCTCGCGCGCGTCCCATTCACCAGCGTCCACAAGCGCACTCAGCGTGCCTTCAAGCGCACACACGCGCACCAAGTCGCCGTCGCGCAGCTTACCGAGGGGGCCACCGTGGTACGCCTCGGGCGAGACGTGGATCGCGGATGGGACCTTGCCGCTCGCCCCCGACATTCGCCCGTCGGTGACCAGCGCGACCTTGTAGCCGCGGTCCTGCAGGACTCCGAGGGGCGAGCTCAGCTTGTGCAGTTCGGGCATGCCGTTCGCGGCCGGGCCCTGGAAGCGGACGACGACCACCACGTCGCGGTCCAGCTCGCCCGCCTTGAAGGCTTCGGCGACCTGATGCTGGGTGGAAAACACGCGTGCCGGTGCCTCGATCGTGCGATGCTCGGCCGCGACCGCGCTGACCTTCATGGTCGCGCGGCCGAGATTGCCGGCGAGCAGCGCGAGGCCCCCGTCGGACTGGAACGGATCGGAGACCGGCTTGAGCAGCGTATCGTCGCGCGACTGCTCCGCGCCCGGCTTCCACACCAGAGCATCCTCTTCGATGAAGGGCTCCTGCGCGCCTTCCTCCAGCGAGGCACCGTAGACCGTGCGGATGTCGGGATGCGCCAGCCCTGCGCCGAGCAGTTCGCGGATCACGAAGGGCATGCCGCCCGCCGCGTGGAAGTAGTTTATGTCGCCCGCGCCGTTGGGATAGACGCTGGCGATCAGCGGGACGACGTCGCTCAGCTCGTCCATATCGTCCCAGTCGATCGCGATCCCCGCAGCGCGCGCGATCGCGGGGATGTGGAGCATGTGATTGGTCGAGCCACCAGTGGCGAGCAGGCCGATGGTCGCGTTGACGATCGCCTTTTCATCGATGCACGCGCCCAGCGGGCGGTAATCATCGCCCCGCCAGCCGATCTCGGTGACCCGGTGCACCGCCGCGCGGGTCAATTCCTGGCGCAGCTTGTTGCCCGGATTGACGAAGCTGGAGCCGGGCATGTGCAGCCCCATCATCTCCATCATCATCTGGTTGGAGTTGGCGGTGCCGTAGAAGGTACAGGTGCCCGCGCCGTGGTAACTGGCGCTTTCCGCCTCCAGCAGTTCCTCCTCGCCCACCTTGCCTTCGGCATAGAGCTGGCGGACGCGGATCTTCTCCTTGTTGGCGAGGCCCGATGGCATTGGCCCGGCGGGCACCAGAATGGTCGGAAGATGGCCGAAACGCAGCGCGCCGATCAGCAGGCCGGGCACAATCTTGTCGCAGATGCCAAGCAGCAGCGCGCCTTCGAACATCCCATGGCTGAGGCCGACTGCCGTGCCCATCGCGATCACATCGCGGCTGAACAGCGACAGCTCCATCGAATCCTGCCCCTGCGTGACCCCGTCGCACATCGCGGGCACACCGCCTGCGACCTGCGCGGTCGCGCCGCGCTCGCGCGCGAAAATCTTGATCTGCTCGGGATAGCGGCCGTAGGGCTGATGCGCGCTGAGCATGTCGTTATACGCGCTGACGATGCCGATATTCATCGCCTGCCCGGCCTTGATCGCGGCCTTGTCCTCTCCGCTCGCAGCAAAGCCGTGGGCGAGGTTGCCGCAGGAGAGCGTGGGCCGGTGCACGCCTTCGTCGCGCGCGCGCTCGATCAGGTCGAGATAGCGCGCCCGCCCGTCTCGCGAGCGCTCCACGATCCGGTCGGTGACGCGGGCGACGGTGTCGTTCAGTGTCATTGCGCGCTCCAGTAGATGG
This sequence comes from Citromicrobium bathyomarinum, assembly GCA_001306305.2. Taxonomy (NCBI): domain Bacteria; kingdom Pseudomonadati; phylum Pseudomonadota; class Alphaproteobacteria; order Sphingomonadales; family Sphingomonadaceae; genus Citromicrobium; species Citromicrobium bathyomarinum. The sequence continues at coordinate 1,144,792 of CP155577.1, read as the reverse complement.
TCACAGGGCCGCTAGCCTCGCGCAGGAAGCGCGCGACCGGCAGGTCGCTTGCGGATTCCTGCGCCCGCTCGATAACCTGCTTCTTGTCCGCCCCGCGCAGCACGATGATGCTTTCGCGCGGGGCCTTGGTCAACGCGGCGAAATTCATGCTCAGACGCGGGAACGGCGCTTCGGGGGGAAGCGGATCGGGCACGGTGCGGATCACCGCGCGTCCGGGGCGGTCTTCGGCCTGCATCTGTGGGAACAGCGAAGCGATGTGCCCATCCGTTCCCATGCCGAGCCACAACAGGTCGAGATCGGGCACCGTCATGCCCTCTTCCAGCGCGACGATCTTCGCCCCGCTGTCGCCCAGCGCCCGCTCCAGCTTGGCCTGATTGCTCGCCTCGTGATCGCGCGGCACCTGGCGATCGTCGCACAGCATGATCGTCGCCCCACTCCAGTCCAGCCCGCGCTCCGCCAGTTCGGCGAAGATCGCGACCGGGGTCGATCCGCCGGGCACCGCGATCACCGGCGCATCGCTGGCATCGACCACACGTTCGATATGGTCGGCCACCGCTTTGGCGGAGCCATCGGGTGCCCAGCGCAGATCACTCATGCCAGGTCACCCCGTCGCGTTCGGTCAGCGCGATCGCCGCGCTCGGCCCCCAGCTGCCCGCGCCGTAGCGCTTGGGCGGGGCGTCTTCCTTCGCCCAGATCGCACGGATGCCGTCGACCCAGCGCCACTGCGCCTCAACCTCGTCACGGCGCACGAACAGCGTGGGGTCGCCGTCGATCAGGTCGAGCAGCAGCCGCTCGTAAGCAATCCGGCGGCGCGCCTTGGCGAAGGCGTGGGTCAGCGACAGGTCCAGCGGCACTTCGCGCAAGGTCACGCCTTCGCGGTCCATGCTCGGCTGCTTGGCCATCACCATCAGCCGCACGTATTCCTCGGGCTGCAGACGGATCACCAGCCGGTTCGCATCCAGCCGCCCGCCGCGCCCGGCAAAGATATTGTGCGGCACGCATTTGAACTGGATCACGATCTCGCTGCGCCGTTCGGTCATGCGCTTGCCGGTGCGCAGGTAGAAGGGCACGCCCTGCCAGCGCCAGCTGTCGACATGCGCCTTGATCGCCACGAAGGTTTCGGTGTCGGACGCCTCGCCCAGATCGTCGGCATAGCCTTCCACCGCCTCGCCCTGCACGGCCCCGCTGCCATACTGGCCGCGGACCATTTCCTCGGGCGAAACCGGGCGTAGCGATCGCAGCACCTTGACCTTTTCGTCGCGCACGCTGGCCGCGTCGTAATCGACCGGCGGCTCCATCGCGATCAGCGCGAGCAGCTGGAGCATGTGGTTCTGGACCATATCGCGCAGCGCGCCGGTCTCGTCGTAGAAGCCGTGCCGCCCTTCCAGCCCCACGGTTTCGCTGATGGTGATCTGCACATGGTCGATGTGGTTGGCGTTCCACAGCGGTTCGAACATCATGTTGGCGAAGCGCAGCGCCATCAGGTTCTGGACCGTTTCCTTGCCCAGATAGTGATCGATCCGGAAAATCCGGTCTTCGCTGAATGCGCTGGCAACCGCGTCGTTGATCTTGGCCGAACTGGCGAGATCGGTGCCGAGCGGCTTTTCCAGCCCGATCCGCACATTGTCGCCCGCCAGCCCGGCGGATTTCAGCCCCTTGATCGTGGGTTCGAACAGGAACGGCGCGGTCGACAGGAAGATCGAGAGGCCGCCCGAGATATCGCCCAGCTTGGCGGCGAGATCGTCGAACCCCTCGATCGTGGATGCGTCGAGCGGCTGGTATTGCAGATGCTTGAGGAAGGAGGCGATCTTGGCCTCGTCCTTGCGGTCATCGGGCAGGTACTGGTCCAGCGCCTCCTTGGCGAGCGCGCGGAACTCCTCGTCCGACAGCTCGCTGCGCGCGGTGCCGACGATCCGCAGGTCTGCCGCGATCAGCTCGTCTTCGTGCAGCGCGTAGAGCGATGGCAGCAGCATCCGCTTGGCCAGATCGCCGGTCGCCCCAAACAGCAGGAGCGAGGAAGAGGGGTGTCGCTTCAAAAAGGTCGCTCCCTGATAATCGTGCGGCGGTGCCAGGTCCCAGCCCCCGCCAGACCGCGGCTACCCTAAGGCAAGCATCGCCCGGATTTCCAGCCGCATAGCTATGTGATGATTTAACGCCCGGGGTGGTTCCGGCCTGCCGATCCTATCGCTCGCCCCCGGTCGAAAGCAGACGGAAGCCCCAGGCGGGCAGCGAAACGGTATCGCCTGGCGCGATGGTAACCGCGTCGCCCGAGCGAAATTCGCGGTAGGAGCCCGCCGCCAGCCCGTCTGCCAGCGTGGCCTCGACCGGTGTGTCGGAGAGGTTGAACAGGCCGACCACCTTGTTGCCGTCCTTCTGCCGGACCCAGCCGAACAGCTGCTGCGGCCTGTCGTTGACGACCTGCCGCATCACCGCGCCCCATTGCCCGTTGGCCAGCGCGGGATTGGCGGTGCGAAATGCGATCAGGTCCTTGAGAAGTGCGCCATAGTCGCAGCCTTCGCGCTGGCTCCAGTCGATCGGGTCTTTCTCGAAAAAGGCGAGGCGGTGCGCATTGCACGCCTCCATCCCGTTATGGACCAGCGGCAGGCCTTCGCCGGTAAAGGCGAGCGCGGTCAGCGCTTCCAGCCCGTCGCCGTAATTCTCGTAGATCGTGCCTTCCCACGCGTTGCTGTCGTGGTTCTCGATATAGGTCAGGCGCATGGCCTCGCGCGGCCACAGGCTCTCGTTCTCGGCATAATAGCCGAACAGGCCGGTCGCATCCGCCTCGCCCTTGGCGATCCGCTTGCCGGTATGGTGCCAGTCCCACGCGTAGGTCGCATCGAAGGCGGCGCGGTGGTGGACGGTCTGCTGCACCTCGCCCAGCATGAAGACCGGGCGGATCGCATCGAGCCGCGCGCGCATCGTCTCCCAGAAGTCGATCGGGACATAGCCGGCGACATCCGCGCGATAGCCGTCCACGTCGAATTCGCGGACCCAGTATTCCATCGCCTTGCCGACATGTTCGCGCACGCCGGGCTTGGACCAGTCGAGGTCGATGATGTCGGACCAGTCCCACCACGGGGTCGGGCGGAAATGGCCGTCCCAGGTCTTTTCGTACCAGTCGGGATGCTCGCTCGCGAGGGCATTGTCCCACGCGGTGTGGTTGGCCACCAGATCGAGGATGACGTGGAAGCCCTGCGCGTGCGCGGCATCGATGAAGTTGCGCAGGTCCCGCTCGGTGCCGAACTCGGGATTGACCGCGTAGTAGTCGCGCACCGAATAGGGGCTGCCCAGCGTGCCCTTGCGGTTGACCTCTCCGATCGGGTGGATCGGCATCAGCCACAAGATGTCGACGCCCAGTTGCTTCAGTCGCGGCAGTTCCTTCTGCGCGGCGGCGAAGGTGCCCTCCGGCGTGAACTGGCGGGTGTTGATCTGGTAGAGGACCGCATCCCGGCTCCATTCGGGATGCTCGATCTCGACGAAGGGTTGCGGTTGCCACGGGTCGGCGGGCTGCGCGGCCGCGGGCGCTGCGGCGCACGCCAGCAGCGCGGCGATGGCGAGCTTACGCATCGGCGGTCTCCGTACTGGATTGGGCGGGCAGGACCGATCCGACCCGCAGCATGGCCAGTGCGGCGAGTGCCCAGGCGGCGGCGGCGAACAGCATGGTCCAGATCGGTTCGCCCGGGAAAAAGGCCTTCATGATCGATCCCATGATCGTCGCCACCAGCAGCTGCGGCACCACGATGAAGATGTTGAACAGCCCCATGTAGATGCCGAGCTTGGCCTGCGGCAGATTGCTGGCGAGGATCGCGTAGGGCATCGCAAGGATGCTGGCCCAGGCAATGCCCTTCAGCACCTCGCACCCGATCAGCAGCATCGGATCGCGCAGCACGAAGAAGCCGAGGAACCCCAGCGCGCCCGCCAGCAGGCATGCCATGTGGGTGTATGCCTGGCCAAACTTGCGCGCCATCACCGGCAGCACGAACAGCGCGGCGATCGCGGCGACGCCGTTCTGCACGGTGTAGATCAGGTTCCACCAGTTGGCGCCGTCGTTATAGGCCGCGCTCGCCGGATCGGCGCTGCCGTAGAAATATTGCGACACGATCGGGCCGGAATAAATCCACATGATGAACAGCGCGGACCAGCTGAAGAACTGCACCAGCGCGAGCCGCTTCATCACATCGGGCATGCCGGAAAAGTCGCCCACGATGCTCGACAGCATGTTGGCCGACTGACCTTTGCGTGCCATCGAGATACCGATCGCGCTGAGCAGGCCGTAGGTCGCGAGCAGCCCGCCGAGCAAGTAGATCTCTTTTTCCAGCCCCAGCGGCGCAACTGCGAGGATCACCGCCGCGCCCGCCACCAGCCAGACCAGCGCAAAGCCGTAGTTCTTGGCCGCCAGCGCGCGGATCGTGTGGCTTTGCTCGATCTCGTTCTCGGCCTCGAACGCCGCCATTTCCTCGGGCGAATATTCGCGCGTGGTCAGCACGGTCCACGCGATCGCCACGAACAGGGCGACCCCGCCCGCCCAGAAGCTCCACCGCACGGTGCCGGGGATCTGCCCCGGCGGTGCGACATTGGCGACGCCCAGATGCTCCAGAAACCACGGGAAGATCGCCGCGACCACCGCGCCGCTGCCGATGAAGGCGGTCTGCACGGCATAGCCGGTCGCGTGCTGCGACTTGTCCAGCATGTCCCCCACGAAGGCGCGGAACGGCTCCATCGAGATGTTGAGCGATGCGTCGAGCAGCCACAGCAGGCCTGCGGCAAACACCAGCGGTGCAGCGAAGGCGGGCGCGAAGGGCATCAGGAACAGCGAGAACGCGGCGAAGATCGCCCCGGTCAGGAAATAGGGCCGCCGACGGCCCAGCCGGTTCCACGTGCGGTCCGACAGGTAGCCGATGATCGGCTGGACGATCAGCCCGGTCAGCGGCGCGGCAACCCACAGCGCGGGCAGATCGTCGAGCGATGCCCCCACCGTCTGGAAGATGCGGCTCATGTTGGAATTCTGCAGCACGAAGCCGATCTGGATTCCGAAGAAGCCGAAGCTGATGTTCCACAGCCCCGCCCAGCTCTGGCGTGGTTTCTCCATCGGCCTTGTTATCCTTTCCCCTGTCGGCGGGCGAACTCGCGTCACCCTGCCGATCGATTATGGGACAAGGCTTTCACCAATCCGGGAGGCCGGACAAGCAACATACGAATGCGGTCAGGAGCTCGCGCGCACGATCAGCCTCGTCGGCAGCCGCGTGGGCGGCGGGTCGGAGCCTTCGATATGCGCCAGCAGAGTCTCCACCAGCAGCTCGCCCGCACCTTGCGTGTCCTGCATGATGGTGGAGAGCGGCGGGTGGGTCATGCTGGCGGCGGGGATATTGTCGAACCCGACCACTGCGACATCGCCGGGGACAGAGAGCCCCGCCTCATCCAGCGCGCGCATCGCGCCGATCGCGATCACGTCGCTCGCCGCGAAGACCGCGTCGAACGCAGCGCCGCTCTCGATCAGGCGGCGCGCGGCGGCATAGCCCGCCTCGTCCGATGTCACCGCATCGAATTGCAGCGCCGGATCGGGCTGCACGCCGTTGCTGCGCAGCGCGTCGCACAGGCCCTGATAGCGGTGCGCGAATTCGGGATAATGCTCGTCCGCATGGCCCAGAAACGCGACCTTCCTGCGTCCGCGCTCGATAAAGTGTTCGCCGACCAGCCGCCCCGCGTCGATATTGTCCGAACCCACAGTCGCCCCGCTGCTATCGCTGCTGACCGAACCCCAGCGGGCGAAATGCGTCCCCGCCTTGACCAGCTGGGCCAGCCTTTCCGCGTAAAGCGTGTAGTCGCCATAGCCGAGCAGGATCAGCCCGTCGGCCCGCTTGCTGTCCTGATATTTGACGTGCCAGTCGTCTTCCATTCGCTGGAACGAGATCAGCAGATCGAGCCCGCGATTGCCGCAGGCGCGGGTGATCGAACCGAGCATCGAGAGGAAGAACGGGTTGATCATGCTCTCGTCGGGCGTCGGGTCCTCGAAGAACAGCAGCGCGATGGTGTTGGTCCGCTGGGTTCTGAGCGAGGATGCATTGCGATCGACCGCATAGTTCAGCTCGCGCGCGATCCGCTCGATCTTCTCGCGGGTCGCCTGGCTGACCGACTTGTCGCCACGCAGCGCACGGCTGACCGTGGGCTGCGAGACTCCGGCCCGGTAGGCGATATCGAAGCTGGTCGGCCTGCCTGACGGGGTGCGGCCCATGCTCTCTCCCGAAAGGCGTCGTGCGCCTCTCATGCTTACGTATTCATCGGATTACGTCAGGTCGCCGTGCAAGGCAATTGCCGCACCCCGGGCGGCGCACCTCGCAGCCGCGAAAATGGCGTGATTGCGCCTATGATGGCCGCCCGGCCTGCGCGCAAGCGGGGCATCGACATTTGTGCCACAGTCCCGCCAGGCCGATCGCAGCGCATGGCACGCGTATACGTATGCGATCTTCCGGCACGCCCGCGGTGCTGCATTATGACCGCCGCAGACGCGCCAAGGACCGGCCGATCGAGACCGGGCCATGTGCATCTGGCGACGCTGGGAATGGCAGCGCCGCACACGGGAGAGAGAGAAGAGTCATGTCCTACCGCAATTCGCTTCGCAGCGGCACCAGCCTGCGCACCTGTGCCATCGCCCTGATTCTGGCCGGTGCTGCCGTGCCGAGCATCGCCGCAGCGCAGACCACCCAGCCGCCCGTCCCCGATACGGAAGAAGACGGTCAGCCGGTCGCCGACGACGATACTGACGAGAACGTCATCGTGGTCAGCGGCTTTCGCGCCGCTCTGGAAAGCGCGGTCAACGAGAAGCGCAACAGCGACCTGATCCTGGAATCGGTCACTGCCGAGGATATCGGCAAGCTGCCCGACGATTCGATCGGGGAATCGATCGCCCGCCTGCCCGGCATCACCTCGCAGCGGCTCAACGGCCGCGCCAACGTGATCGCCATTCGCGGCCTCGGCCCGGACTTCTCCCAGACGCTGCTGAACGGGCGCGAACAGACCTCCACCGGCGATAGCCGCGCGGTCGAATTCGACCAGTACCCCTCCGAAGTCGTCAGCCAGGTCAATGTCTACAAGACCCCCTCGGCCAGCCTCGTCGGCCAGGGCCTGGTCGGCACGATCGACGTGCGCACGATCCGCCCGCTGGAAGTGGACGAGCCGATCTTCGCAATCGGGGCGAAGGGTTCCTACGCGGATATCGGCGCGCTCAACGCGGGCTCGCGCGATTACGGCTATCGCCTAAACGCGACCTTCGTCGACCAGTTCGCCGACGACACGATCGGCGTCGCGCTGGCGGCGGCCTATACCGACGAGCCGTACCAGCTGCAGGAATTCAACGCCTGGGGCTATGCGGGCGATGGCACGCCCGGCAATCCGTACATCATCGGCGGCAACAAGAGCTTCGTCACCTCGACCCGGCTCAAGCGCTTCGGCGTCAACGGCACGCTGCAATATCAGGCGGCGCCCAATTTCATGGTCACCGTCGACGGCTTCTATTCCAGTTTCGACGACGACCAGTCCAAGCGCGGGATCGAACTGCCGCTGGGCTTCAGCAACCCCTACACCACCAGCAGCGTGGTCGACGGGCCGTTCGGCGGTTTCGCCGAATCCGGCACCTTCACCGATGTGCGCGGGGTGGTGCGCAACGACGTGTTCCAGCGCCAGGCGGACCTCTATTCGGGCGGCCTCAACCTCGATTACGACGGCGACGACGGGTGGAGCGCGTTCTTCGATTTCGGCTATTCGCGCACCGACCGCAACGAGCTGAGCATCGAAAGCTATTCGGGCACCGGCTATGGCGGGGGCAACGGCGCTGCCGATACGATCGGCTTTACCTCCGACACCAACGGCACCGCGTTCACCCACACGCTCGACTACAGCGACCCGAGCCTGATCCGGCTGACCGACCCGCTTGGCTGGGGCGGCGCGCGGGTGCAGGCCGGCTACTGGAACAACCGCATCATTGCCGACGAGCTGTTCCAGTATCGCGTGGGCGTGTCGAAAGAACTGGGCGGCTTCCTGTCGGCCATGCATTTCGGAATGGCCTATACCGACCGTTCCAAGAGCCTGACGCCGGACGAGTTCTTCGTCTCGCCGCCGGGCGGCGCAACCGAGGTGGCCATTCCCACGGGCGCTCTGCTGCGGCCGACCGACCTCGACTATCTCGGCCTCGGCCCGATCGTCAGCTACGACGTCCGCGACCTGATCGCGGATGGCACGCTGATCCTCGACCGCAATACATCCAACGATGTTCCGGCCAAGGCCTACGGCATCACCGAAGACCTGATGACCATCTACCTGCAGGCGGATATCGAGCAGGAACTGGGCATCGGCGTACTGACCGGCAATTTCGGCGTGCAGGCGATCAATACCGACCAGAACTCGACCGGGCTTGCGTTCGCCGGTGGCCAGCCGGTCGACGTGTCGCTGGGCGCGGATTACTGGGACGTGCTGCCCAGTGCCAACCTGTCGCTGCGGCTCGATAGCGGGTGGGTCTTCCGCCTTGCCGCCAGCCGCCAGATCCAGCGTCCGCGTCTTGACGATCTGCGCGTGGCGATCAGCTACGGGATCAACACAAACGCGGGCGAAAGCCCGACCGGTGTGGCGCCGTTCATCAGCGGCGGCGGCGGCAACCCGCTGCTGCGCCCGTACCGGGCCAATGCAGTCGACTTCAATATCGAGAAGTACTTCGCGAACGGCGCGGGCGTCGTCGCGGTGCAGGCCTTCTACAAGGATATCGTCAACTGGATCGCCAACGGGCGCTACACCTTCGATTATTCCGGACTTCCGACGCCGGCGGGTCAGACCCCGGCGACCACGATCGGTTTCCTCGATACGCAGGTGAACACCGGCGGCGGTAACTTCTACGGGGTGGAACTGTCGGCGACGGTACCGTTCGACGCGTTCTTCTCCGGCCTCGAAGGCTTCGGCGCGACCGGCGGCGTGGGCTACACCAAGTCGGAAGTGGAAGACTTCAACGGAGATGTCGCACCGATTTCCGGCTATTCGGAATGGGTCGCCAACGGCACGCTCTATTACGACCTCAACGGTTTCAGCGCCCGGGGCAGCGTCCGCTATCGCTCCGAATTCATTGGTGAATTCAGCGGCTTCGGCGGTTCGCCGACGCGACGTCTGGCGCGGGCGGAGACGATCGTCGATGCGCAGATCGGCTATGAATTCCAGCCGGGCAGCGCGCTAGAGGGCCTGTCGGTCTACCTCCAGGGGCAGAACCTCACCAACGCGCCGTTCGTGTCGCAGTTCAACGTGCCCGAACCGCGCGCGGTGATCGACTATCAGGAATATGGCCGCCGCTTCCTCGTCGGCGCGACCTTCAAGTTCTGATAGCGAAGGTCCGGAGCAGGCGGCGCATTCCTCCCAAGCCGCGCCGTCTGCCCGGGCCCTAATTCTTGCCATGCGCCCTGCGCGCGGGTGAGGATGGGAGGTGAGCGTGAACCGGACCAGTTCCAGCGAGACCGAACCGCCCGCCATCGTCATCGTCGGTGGCGGCACCGCCGGGTGGATGGCGGCGGCAGCGCTCGCGCGACTGACGCCCTGCGCGGTCACGCTGGTCGAGTCCGAGGCGATCGGCACGGTCGGCGTGGGCGAGGCAACGATACCGCAGATCCGCCTGTTCAATCAGGCGCTGGGGATCGACGAGGCAGAGTTTCTGCGCGAGACCAAAGCCACCTTCAAACTCGGCATCGAATTCGCCGGCTGGTCGCGCGCGGGTGCCAGCTACATGCATGCCTTCGGCGAGATCGGCGCGGGCGCGGGCCTGCTCCCCTTCCACCAGCTGTGGCTGCGCGGCCGCGAACTGGGCGTGGCAAAAGACCTCGCCACCTACTCGCTCAACGAGCGCGCGGCGCGCGCGCTCAAGATGCAGATGTGGCGCGGCGATGCAGGGCAGAGCGTGCCGGACATGCCATGGGCGTACCACTTCGACGCCAGCCTCTACGCCGCCTACCTGCGCCGCCTGGCCGAAGCGCGCGGCGCGGCGCGGATCGAAGGCAAGGTCGCCTCGGTCGAGCGCGATGGCGCGAGCGGCGACGTCGCGGCAGTGGCGCTGGAAGACGGACGTCGGATCGCGGGCGATTTCTTCATCGATTGCAGCGGCTTTCGCAGCCTGCTGCTGGGGCAGGAGCTGGCGACGCCGTTCGAGGACTGGAGCCACTGGCTCCCGTGCGACCGCGCGGTCGCGGTGCCGTGCGCCACCAAGGGCGAGTTCACCCCCTACACCCGCTCCACCGCCCACTCCGCCGGCTGGCAATGGCGCATCCCGTTGCAGCACCGGATCGGCAACGGGCTGGTCTATTGCAGCGACTATCTTTCCGACGAGGAGGCCGAGGCGCAGCTGCTCGCCAATCTCGACGGCGCGCCTCAGGCCACGCCCAACCGCCTGCGCTTCACCACCGGCGTTCGCGCGCAGCAATGGTCGCACAACTGCCTCGCGCTGGGGCTGGCCGCCGGGTTCATGGAGCCGCTGGAATCGACCAGCATCCACCTGATCCAGTCGTCGATCGCGCGGCTCCTGAACATGCTGCCGGACAAGCAGCCTGCGCCCGCGATGCGCGCAGAGTTCAACCGGCAGGCCGAGTTCGAATGGACCCGCATCCGCGACTTCCTGATCCTGCATTACTGGGCGAACGGGCGCGTCGGCGAACCCTTCTGGGATCGCTGCCGCGAAATGGCCCTGCCCGACACGCTGACCGCGAAGATCGAGCAGTTCAAAGCCAGCGGCTTCATCCATCGCGAGCACGAAGAGCTGTTCACCATCCCCGGCTGGGCGCAGGTGCTGATCGGGCAGGAGGTGATGCCGCAAACGCTGCACCCCCTCGCCGCGTCGACCGATCCCGCCGCGCTGGAGCGGATGCTGGCCGAGATCGAGGCGGGGATCGGCCGATTGGTCGATGCCATGCCGTCGCATGTCGAGTTTCTGCGCGCCTACTGCATGCCCCGCGCTACCAATCCATCCCCCACCCCGGTTTCGGAGACCGCCCGATGAAGCGCGCCGTCACCCTGCTCGCCGCAGCCAGCCTGCTCGGCTTTGCGACCCCCGCGCTGGCGCAGGAGTCAGCCGCCGCAACAGGCGAGCGCCTGTCTCAGGACGAGGTGATCTATTTCGTCCTGCCCGACCGCTTCGCCAATGGCGATACGGCCAACGATACCGGCGGCTATCCGGCGGACCGGCTCAAAAGCGGCTACGACCCGACCCATCGCGGCTTCTACCACGGCGGCGATCTGAAGGGCCTGACCGAGAAGCTCGACTATATCCAGGGCCTCGGCGTCACCGCGATCTGGTTCGCGCCGATCTTCAAGAACAAGCCGGTGCAGGGCCCGGCGGGTGAGGAGAGCGCGGGCTACCACGGCTATTGGGTGACCGACTTCACCTCGGTCGACCCGCATCTGGGCACCAATGCCGAGTTCAAGGCCTTCGTGGATGCCGCGCACGCGCGCGGGATGAAGGTCTATATGGACATCATCACCAACCACACCGCCGACGTCATCCAGTATGCGGGCGGCGACTATGCCTATCGCAGCAAGGCGGATTATCCCTATTCCACCCTTGGCGGGCCGGAGGGTGAGCGGATCAACCCGGGCTTCGCGGGCGACGATGATCCCGGCGCAGAAAACTGGGCCAAGCTGACCGATCCACGCTTCGCCTACACCCCCGTAGTGCCCGAGGCGGAGCGGGACATCAAAGTCCCCGCATGGCTCAACGATCCGATCTACTACCACAACCGCGGCAACAGCGAGTGGTGGGGCGAAAGCGCGGTCTATGGCGATTTCGCCGGGCTCGACGATCTGGCGACCGAGCATCCGCGCGTGCTTGCCGGGATGATCGATATCTTCGGCAGCTGGATCGACCGGTTCGGGATCGACGGCTTCCGGATCGATACGGTCAAGCATGTGAACCCCGAGTTCTGGCAGGCCTTCGTGCCCGCGATGCAGGCGCGCGCCGAGGCCAAGGGGATCGCGGATTTCCTGATCTTCGGCGAAGTCTATGTCGACGGTGCGCGCCCCGGCCCGCTGGCGGCCTATACCCACCGCGACGCCCTGCCCGCCGTGCTCGACTTCACCTTCCAGTCCGCGGTGCGCGATGTGGTGGCAGACAATGCCTCGCCCGAAGTGCTGGTGCAGATGCTCGAAGGCGATGTGCTCTACGCGGGGGGCGAGGAAGCCGCGCTGCGCCTGCCGACCTTCCTCGGCAATCACGACATGGGCCGCTTTTCGATGTTCGTGAAAGCGGGCAATCCGGATGCCAGCCAGTCGGAACTGCTTGCGCGCACCATGCTGGGCCATGCGATGCTGCTGACCCTGCGCGGTATACCGACGGTCTATTACGGGGACGAGCAGGGCTTCATCTCCGACGGCAACGACCAGCAGGCGCGCGAGGACATGTTCGCGAGCCGAGTGGCCGACTACAACGACAACGACCTGCTCGGCACGCAGGCGACCACGGCGGACGCGAACTATGCCGCCGACCACCCGCTTTACCGCATGATCGCGCGGCTTTCCGCGCTGCGCAAGGCGACGCCTGCGCTGCGCCGCGGGCTCACCCAGATCGGCACGTTCGACCGCGAGCCGGGCCTGCTCTCACTCATCCGCCGCGACCCCGAAAGCGGGCAGACGGTCCTGCTGGTGTTCAACACCAGTGGGCAAGCGATCACGCGGAACGTGGAAATCGACATGAAGGAAACCACGCTGAAAACCCTCGACGGCACCTGCCCCGCCCAACCGACCGCGCCGGGCAGCGCGCGGTTCACCCTTCCCCCCTTCGGCTGGGCCGTGTGCGAGCTGGAGCGCAACTGATGGCGAGCGCGATGCAACCCTCCCCCGCTGCTGCAAAAGACGCGCAATGGTGGCGCGGCGCGGCGATCTACCAGATCTATCCGCGCAGCTTCATGGATTCCAACGGCGACGGGATCGGCGATCTGCCGGGCATCACGTCGCGGCTGGAGCATGTTGCCGATCTGGGCGTCGATGCGATCTGGGTCAGCCCCTTCTTCACCAGCCCGATGAAGGATTTCGGCTACGACGTGTCCGATTACTGCGACGTCGACCCGATCTTCGGCACGCTCGCCGATTTCGACGCGCTGGTCGCCCGCGCGCACGAGCTTGGCCTCAGGCTGCTGATCGATCAGGTCTATTCGCATACCTCGGACGAGCATGAATGGTTCGCGCAGAGCCGTTCGGACCGGACCAATGCGAAGGCCGACTGGTACGTGTGGGCCGATGCCAAGCCCGACGGGTCGCCCCCGTCCAACTGGCAATCCGTGTTCGGCGGCCCGGCATGGACCTGGGATGCGCGGCGCGGGCAGTATTACCTGCACAACTTCCTCAGCAGCCAGCCGCAGCTCAACATGCACAACCCGCAAGTGCAGGACGCATTGCTGGGCGTGATGCGCTTCTGGCTGGATCGCGGGGCCGACGGCTTCCGGATCGACGCGCTCAATTTCGCGATGCACGACCCGCAATTGCGCGACAATCCGCCCGCACCCGCAACCGACAGGCCGCGCACGCGCCCGTTCGATTTCCAGCTCAAGAAATACAACATGTCGCACCCCGACATCCCCCATTTCATCGAGCGGATCCGGACGCTGACCGACGAGTATGACGGTATCTTCACCGTCGCCGAGGTCGGCGGGGACGAGGCGGAGGCGGAGATGAAGGCCTTCACGCAGGGCGAGGCGCATCTCAATTCCGCCTATGGCTTCAACTTCCTCTATGCCGACCGGCTGACCCCCGGGCTGGTCTGCGCCGCGCTGGCCGAATGGCCCGACGATCCCGGCACCGGCTGGCCCAGCTGGGCGTTCGAGAACCACGACGCCCCGCGCGCGGTGTCGCGCTGGTGCCCGGCCGGTTGCTCACCCGAAGACATCGCCGCCTTTGCACGGATGAAGATGGCGCTGCTCGCCTCGCTGCGCGGCAACATCATCATCTACCAGGGCGAAGAGCTGGGCCTCGAACAGGACGATATCCCGTTCGAACAGCTCCACGATCCCGAAGCGATCGCCAACTGGCCGCTGACCCTCTCGCGCGACGGCGTGCGGACCCCGATTCCGTGGGTCGCGCATGATCCCACGGGCGGGTTTTCCACCGGATCGCCGTGGCTGCCGGTCGGCGAGGCGAACCGGACCCGCGCGGTCGATGCCCAGGCGAACGATCCCGAGGCGCTGCTCGGCTTCACCCGCCGGATGCTCGCGCTGCGTAACGAAACCCCCGCGCTGCGGCAGGGACGCGTCGCGCAGTGCCGCGCCGATGGCGACCTGCTGTGGCTGACCCGCGAGGCCGAAGGGCAAAGCGTGCTGTGCATCTTCAATCTGGGCGCGAGCGAGCACGCGATCGACGTAAAAGGGCGCGAACTGCTCGCCGCCAATGGCGCCACCACCAGCGCCCTGCCCCCCTTCGCCGCGCTTATTCTGGAGACCGCGTGATGCGTGCCCTGCTGGCTGCCCTGTTCTCGCTCCTCGCGCTCGCCGCGCCGCTCTCCGCCGCCGAGGTATCCTCCCCCGACGGGCGGATCGTGGTGCAGCTGGACGTCGATAACGAAGGCAAGGCGTTCTACCGCGTGGACCGCGACGGCGAGCCGCTGATTGCCGACAGCCTGCTCGGCTTCACCTTCACCGATGCCGAAACCATGCGCCGCAACTTCGCGATCGAGAGCGAGACGCGCACCAGCCATGACGACACCTGGGAGCAGCCGTGGGGCGAGCGGCGCTTCGTACGCGACCATTACAACGAACTGGCGGTCACCTTCCGCGAAACCCGCGATACCTCCAGGCGCGCGCTGACCGTGCGGATGCGCGTGTTCGACGACGGGATCGGCTTCCGATACGAATTCCCCGGCAGCGATGCGGCGCCGGTCACCCGGATTGCCAACGAGCTGACCGAGTTCGTCATCGCGCCCGAAGCCGCAGCAGACGGCACCGCGTGGTGGATTCCGGGCGGCGACTGGAACCGCTACGAATATCTCTACAACGAGACCCCGCTGGCCGAGGTGTCGACCGCGCACACGCCGATGACGCTGCGGCTGGCCGACGGCACGCACCTCGCGTTCCACGAGGCCGCGCTGGTCGATTACGCGGGCATGTGGCTGCGGCGCGTCGACGGCACCCGCTTTCGCGCCGTGCTCGCCCCGTCGAGCCGGGGGGCCAAGGTGGTCCGCGAAGGCGCCTTCACCACGCCATGGCGCACGATCCGCATTGCCGACGGGCCTGCCGGGCTGGTCGAGAGCAACCTCGAACTCAATCTCAACGAGCCCAATAAACTCGGCAATGTAGGCTATTTCGAGCCTGCGAAGTATGTCGGCATCTGGTGGGGCATGATCCGCGGCGACTGGAGCTGGGCGCAGGGGCCCAAGCACGGCGCAACGACCGAGCGGGCCAAGCAATATATCGATTTCGCCGCCGCCAACGGCTTTCGCGGCGTGCTGGTCGAAGGGTGGAACGTGGGCTGGGACGGCCAGTGGTTCGGCAATGGCCGCGATTACAGCTTCACCCAGGCCTACCCCGATTTCGACTTCGACGAAGTCACCGCCTACGCCGCATCGAAGGGCGTCCACCTGATCGGCCACCACGAAACCGGCGGCAATATCGAGGTCTACGAACGCCAGCTGGCAGACTCGCTCGATATGTATGCCGCGCATGGGGTGGATGTGGTCAAGACCGGCTACGTCGCCGATGCGGGCGGGATCATAAGCTGCAACGCCGATATCGCGGAGCCTTGCGGGGACGAGGTGTTCGAGTGGCACGACGGCCAGCGGCAGGTGCAGCACCACCTCAAGGTCGTCACCGAAGCGGCCAAGCGCGGCATCGCGATCAATCCGCACGAACCGGTCAAGGATACCGGCCTGCGCCGGACCTATCCCAACTGGGTCAGCCGCGAGGGCGCGCGGGGGCAGGAATACAACGCCTGGGGCGCATTCGCCAACGGGACCGAGCACGATCCGACGCTGGTCTATACCCGGATGCTGTCCGGCCCGATGGATTACACACCCGGCGTGCTCGGGCTGGTCGGCAATAATGGCGATCCGATCGCCTCGACGCTGGCCAAGCAGCTCGGCCTGTATCTCGCGATCTATTCGCCGATCCAGATGGCCGCCGATTTCGTCGAGAGCCTCGAGGCGCATCCGAAAGAGCTTGAGTTCATCCGCATGGTCCCCGCCGACTGGGCGCAGAGCCACCTGATCGCGGGCGAAGTGGCCGACTACGCGATCTTCGCGCGCAAGGATCGCCATAGCGAGGACTGGTATGTCGGCGGCGTCAACGACGCGACCGAGCGGACGGTTGAGTTGAGGTTCGACTTCCTCGACGATGGTCAGGCCTACACCGCACGCGTGTGGAAGGACGGCCCCACCGCGACCTACGAGACCGACGCGCGGCACGACATCGCCTACGACACGCTGACGATCCGGCGCGGCGACACCTACACCGTACGCCTCGCGCCCGGTGGCGGGCTTGCGATGCAGCTGAAACCTGTCGGATAAGACCGGGGGCGTGGCCGTGCGCCGAATATCTGTAGCTGCAATCCGCTGGGGGGAATGAGCCGATGGCGCTCGAGACGATCGACCTGATTATCATCGCGGGTTACGCGCTCGCCCTGCTGGGCATCGCGCTGGCGGTGTCGCGCGAACCCAAGGGGCGCGACAAGAATACCGAGGATTACTTCCTCGCCGGGCGCGCGCTGCCGTGGTGGGCGATCGGCGCATCGCTGATCGCGTCGAACATCTCCGCCGAACAGATCATCGGCCAGTCGGGCCAGGGCTATGCGGTGGGGATCGCGATCGCGGCCTATGAGTGGCAGGCCGCGCTGGTCCTGATCATCGTCGCCAAGTTCTTCCTGCCGATCTTCCTCAAGCGCCGCATCTACACGATGCCGCAATTCCTCGCGCAGCGCTATGGCGAGGGGGTCAAGACGCTGATGAGCCTTTTCTGGGTCGCGCTGTACACGGCGGTCAACCTGACCACCGTCCTGTGGCTGGGCGGGCTCGCGATCTCTTCGCTCACCGGGTGGAGCGTGTTCGGCGCGATGGCCGCGCTGGCGGGCTTCGCCGCGCTCTATTCGCTCTACGGCGGGCTGAAGGCAGTCGCGCTGACCGACATCATTCAGGTGGTGATCCTGATTATCGGCGGGCTCGCCATCACCTGGATCGCGCTCGACGCGCTCGATGGCGCGGATGGCGCGATGGCAGGCCTGGCGCTGCTGATGCGCGAGATGCCGGGGCATTTCGAGATGATCCTCGCCCCCGACAACCCCGCCTATGGCGATCTGCCGGGGATCTGGACGCTGCTGGGCGGGCTGTGGGTGCTCCACTTCAGCTATTGGGGCTTCAACCAGTACATTATCCAGCGCGCGCTGGGCGCGGAGAGCCTGGGCGAGGCGCAGAAGGGCCTCGCCTTTGCCGCCCTCCTCAAGCTGCTGACGCCATTCATCGTGGTCATTCCCGGGATCGCGGCAGTGATGCTGGCGCAGCAGGGCACGATCGACGGGGCGGCGATCGCGGCCCAGAGCGACCGCACCTATGGAGAGCTGATGGCCTTCGCGCCCGCAGGCCTGCGCGGCCTGGTGTTCGCCGCGCTGATCGCGGCGGTGGTCTCCAGCCTTGCATCGATGATGAACTCCATCTCGACCATCTTCACGATGGACCTCTACCGCGCATGGCGGCCCGACCGGGCCGAGACGCATTACGTCACCGTGGGCCGCATCGCCGCCTTTGCCGCGATGGGTATTGCGCTGGTGCTCGCCCGCCCGTTCATCGGCGGCTTTGCCAGCGGGTTTCAGACGGTGCAGGAATATACCGGCTTCATCGCGCCCGGCGTGGTGGTGGTCTTCCTGCTCGGCTTCTTCGACGGGCGGAGCAATGCGGCGGGGGCCTACACCGCGCTGATCGGGTCGCTCGGCGTCAATGTGGTGCTGAAGTTCGCCGCACCAGACGTGCCCTTCATCATCCGTATCTGGATCGTGTTCGTGATCGCGCTGGTCGCCGCCGCGCTGGTATCGCGCGTCACGGGTCGTCCCGAGGAGGAGCGGACGGTGCGGATGGGCGACATCGCCTTCGCCACCAGCCCGCTGTTCAACACGCTCAGCGTAGCGGTGATCGCGATCCTTGCGACGCTTTACGTCTTGCTGTGGTGAGGGTTGGTGGACCCTGCTGGGCTCGAACCAGCGACCTCGATATTAAAAGTATCTTGCTCTACCAACTGAGCTAAGGGTCCGACCGGGTGCGCTCACTAGGCAGGGCCCGCGGGCGGGTCAAGCGGGCGTGAAGCTGTCGCAAAGAAAGCCCGGTGACAGGATCGTGCCAGCCGGGCGCAATCGCGCAGGCCGGGCCGAGCACGAAGCTGCGCCGCGCAAAGGCCGGGTGCGGGATCGTCAGGTCATCGCCAAGCCACGCCCCGGCCGACCACAGGACGATATCGCAATCGAGCACACGGTCGCCCCAGGCCTGCCCACGCCGCCTGCCGAACCCGCGTTCAAGCCGCTTGAGCTCGCCCAGCAGTTCCGGCGGGGCATGGTCGCTCTCCAACTCGGCCACCGCATTGGCGAAGCGCCGCCGCGCGGGGCCTATGGCTGCGCTGGCGATCACCGGGCTGCGCCGGGTCACCGTGCCGAGCGCGCTCAGCTCCTCCATTGCCGCACGCACGACCTCATGCGGGCGGCCATGCTCGCCATGGCGCCGGTTGCTGCCCAGCGCGATCAGATAGGTCTCGCTCAGCTTAAACGTCCTCAGCCAAGCGGCCGTAGAGTTCAGGCCGACGATCGCGGAAGAAGCCCATCCCCGCGCGGTGCTTCGCCGCCGTATCGAGATCGAGCGTCGCGACCAGCACGCCGTCCTCCTCGCGCCCGAACTCGACCAGCTTGTCGCCCCATTCGTTGGTGATGAAGGAGTGGCCGTAGAAGGTCTGGCCGTCCTCGGTGCCGATCCGGTTGGCGGCGATCACGGGCATGCAGTTGGAGACCGAGTGCCCCTGCATCGCGCGCTGCCACATGCGGCTGGTATCGAAGCTGGCGTCATAGGGTTCGGAGCCGATCGCGGTGGGGTAGAACATCAGTTCGGCCCCCATCAGCGCCATCGCGCGCGCGGTTTCCGGGTACCACTGGTCCCAGCACACGCCGACGCCGATCTTGGTGCCGAAAACGTCCCACACCTTGAACCCGGTGTTGCCGGGGCGGAAGTAGTACTTCTCTTCGTAGCCTGGCCCATCGGGGATATGGCTCTTGCGATAGACGCCCATGATCTCCCCATCGGCGCCGATCATCGCAAGCGTGTTGTAGTGGTGCGGGCCGTCCTTTTCGAAGAAGCTGGTCGGGATCGCCACGCCCAGCTTCTTTGCCAGCTTCGCCATCGCGCGCACGTTGGGGTGCTCTGCGGTCGGTGCGGCGCGGGCGAACAGCGCCTCGTCCTCGTGCTTGCAGAAGTACGGGCCGTCGAACAGCTCGGGCGGCAGGATCACCTGCGCGCCGCGAGAGGCCGCTTCCTCGACCAGCGAGGACACGGCCTCGATATTCTCTGCCTCGTCCTGGGCTCCAAGCTCCAGCTGGAGCGCGGCTACGGTGATTTCTCGCATCGCCGCCGGTTACTTTGGCACCAGCGCGAAGTCCACCTGCACGGAGACGCGGCTGGTCGTCTGGCCGGGCTGGATCACCCCGCCGCCGGCCTCTTCGGTCACCGCCTGCGTGCGGACCATCGGCGCGACGGGCGGCGGCGGGGGCGGTGCGCCGGGGATGTAGCGATCGCCCTGCGACCCGCCGCCATCGCGGATGGTGAGCACGCGGGCGATCTTCATATCGGCGGCATCGGCATAGGCCTGCGCGCGGGCCTTGGCGGCCTTGAACGCCTCGCCATAGGCGGTGTTGGCCGCCTTCTCGCTGTCGGAGATGCGCAGGTCCGGGCCGGAGAACACGTTGGCGCCCGCCTCTGTCGCCGCGGTCACGGCATCGCCCGCCTTCTCGATATCGCGCACGGTCACCGCGACGATGTTGTTCGCCTGGTACTGCCCCTTGCGGTCGCCGTACTGGATCCGCTGGATGCCGACGGTGCGCGTCTGGATATCGTCCGCAGGCACCCCCGCCTCCTTCAGCGCGGCGACCACCTTGGCGATATCCTTCGCATTGGCATCGCTTGCCGCCTTGCCGGTCGGCCCGAAATTCTCGACCCCGACCTGGAAGAACGCCTCGTCGGGTCGCACTTCGGATTCGCCCGTTGCGCTGACCGACAGCAGCGTTTCGTCATGATCGACCCCGCGCGGGTCATAGGCCGGTTGCTGGCACGCGGCGAGCGCCAGCGGCACGGCGAGCAGGGGCAGATGCTTCAAATCCATGGCAAATCCTCAATGAGACCATGTCTCAGCGCCTGCCGCCGCCTGCCTGAACCGCGTCTGACAGGGCTCAGCGCTTCCTGAACAGCAGCGTCATCCGGTCGCTTTCGCCTGTCTCTGCTGCCCCGGCGACATCGCCGCTATTGCTCGGCGGCAGGGTCCACACGCCGCCTTCCCAGTTGGCCGGGTCGGCGGGGTTGGCGTTGATGTCGCTCATCCCCACCAGTTCGAACCCGTGCGCCTCGACCAGCGCGATGACGTCTTCCTGCCGCAGGTAGCCCTTGCTCCCATTGGTGTAGTCACCCGGCGCATCCGCCTTCGCGCGGTGCTGCACGATGCCGAGCATCCCGTCGTCCTTCAGCATCGAACGGATGCGGGTGAGCTCGGTATAGAGCACGCCCGAGCGCAGCAGGTTGTGCATTTCGCGGAAGATCAGCGCGCGATCGACCTGGCCCGCCATCGCTTCGGGCACGTCCTGCGAGGCGTAGATGCTGACCGGCGCGCCGCTGAGGTTCCAGCTTGGGGAAACCTCTGCGAACTTGCCCGGCAGGCCGCCGAAATACTCGCCGAAACGCTCCGCATCCGCCGCAGCGGGGTCGGGGGTGAGGCCGACATAGCGCCCCTCGCTGCCCAGATAGGGCACCAGAATGCGCGTGTACCAGCCGCCTGCGGGCATGTAGTCGACCACGGTCATCCCCGGCTTCACCCCGAAGAAGTCGAGCGTTTCGAACGGGTGGCGCCACTCGTCGCGCTGCGAATCCTCGCCCCGCACATCGGAGGCGACTGCCGCTTTGAGCGCGGGATGGTGTGCATGGCTTTCGCCCATCATCGCCTCGCCGTGGTGATCGGCGAGCGCAGGCGTGGCGACGGCGAACGCGGCAAGCGCGAGCAGGCTGGTGAAACGGCGCATCAGATATTCTCCCCGGGGTTATGTGTGGCCCGTATTCTAGGGCCACGAGGAGCCAAGGCAAGCAGAGCCGCCGCGCGAGCATGGCAATCGCGCGCAGGCTTCCTACCTCCCCTGCAAAGGAGAATACCACAATGGCAGAGACGGCAATTTTCGGAGGCGGATGCTTCTGGTGCACCGAGGCGGTGATGAAGGACGTGATCGGCGTCGAGAGCGTCGAGAGCGGCTATATCGGCGGCACCACGCAGAACCCGACCTACAAGGAAGTGTGCACGGGCAATACCGGCCATGCCGAGGCCGTGAAGGTGACCTACGACGCCGACACGATCAGCTATGCCGAACTGCTCGACATGTTCATGGGCACGCACGACCCGACCCAGCTCAACCGGCAGGGCAATGATGTGGGCACGCAGTACCGCAGCGCGATCTTCCCGCTCGACGCGAAGCAGCAGGAAGAAGCCGAAGCCGCGATCGGCCGCTGGAATGCCGCCAACGGCGAGATGGCGGTGACCACGATCGAAGGCATGTCCGACGGCGAGCAGACCGCGACCTGGTATTCGGCCGAGGGCTATCATCAGGACTACTGGGACGGCGAAGGCCAGCGCAATCCCTATTGCCAGGCGACCATTCCGCCCAAGCTGATGAAGCTGCGCAAGAGCTTCCAGAAATACGTCAAGGACGACGCCTGATTGCGGGCGCCACGGCCCATCCCTGACACACCTGACACACAGTCCAGGGCCTAGAAAACCACCGCCGGTCCGGGCGCCATGAAAGGCGGCCCGGGCCGGCGTTTTCGTATCTTGGCGCATGACGAGAGGATGGCATGCGCGGGCGGCTGTAGGACAGCGCCGAAACGACAGATTTGCCCTTCGGGGTTGCACCTCGCGGCTTTGGCCCCACGTTGGTGCGCATCGAATATTCCCGTGGCCGCGCAATCGCTCGCAGCCCCAACCCTCAGTCAGAGAGGAAATAGCTTATGCCTACCGCAAAGAACGGCGACACCGTCGCGATCGATTTCGTTGTGAAGACCGAAGCCGGCCAGGTCGTCGGCAACACCGAAGAAAGCGGCCCGCAGGTCGTCACGCTCGGCAAGCAGGAAATCTTCCCCGCTATCGAAGCCGCGCTCGACGGAATGGAAGTCGGCTCGGTCCAGCAGGTCAAGATCGAGAGTGACAACGCCTTCGGCCCGCGCCGCGAGGAGCTGGTGATCGACGTGCCGCGCGAGAACCTGCCCGCAGAGCCCGCCCCGCAGCCGGGCATGCAGCTTTCCGCGCAGGGCCAGGACGGCCAGCCGATCCAGCTCGTGATCACCGAAGTGCACGACAATTCGGTCAAGGCCGACGGCAACCACCCGCTGGCAGGCGAAGACCTGACCTTCGGCGTGACGCTGGTCGAGATCAAGGAAGCCGCGTAACTCGCGCGAGCCTTGTGACGGGCCGCAGTTCGATGCGGCCTGAGGACTGACGAACTCCGCCCGATCTGGGCGGAATTCTGGATACGAGAAGCGGCCTCGGGCGAATGCCCGCAGGCCGTTTTTCTTTGGGGTGGGCAGCTTCCGAACCCATTGCGGGCATAGCATGAACGCAGCTAAAAGATCCCCATGTCTACGCCCATGTCGATGATAGTTCTGGTCGCAACCACGCTGTTTTTTTGGCTAACAGCACGCACACTCTATCGAGAGATCAAGACCGGCGTTCCGCACCTGTTCTTCTCGCCGCACCCAGCTTTTCGAAACCGGGCGGGGAACCGCAAGCAGCCATACCTTTGGTTCACGGTAGCGTTCCGTATTGTCGGAACACTTGGGCTGGCGCTGATGGTATTCACCGCAGTTCTGTTTCTGCTCGAATCCTTAAACTTGATTTATTGAAGGCATGGAGAGCGGTCCACCCTCCGCTTTCCACCCCATAGCAGTGACTTCTCTTCCGCGGACCAGCGCATCAGGACAGCCGCACCATGCTCCTCCCCCTTGAGGGGGAGATTGAGTGGGGGTGTGCCAAAGGCCGGTGGCGCAGAACCCCCACCCCCGACCCCTCCCCAAAGGGAGGGGAGTTAAGTGGCTAACTGTTGCGCCAGCGCGCGATGAAGAACCCGTCAAGGCCCCCGTGTTCGGGCAGCATTCCGGGGTCGGTGCGCAGGGTGCCGTGCGCGGTGGGTGACAGGCCTGCGGGCAGCTCCTCGGCGCTGACCGGCTCACGCGGCAGCCAGACCTTCTCCGCCTGTTCCTCGCCTTCCTCGCTCTCGAGCGAGCACACGGCATAAACCAGCGCGCCGCCGGGGGTGAGCCAGCCGCTCGCGCGCTCGATCAGGCGCGCCTGTACCTCGGCCATCTGCTCGATCTGGCGCGGGCCGATGCGGTGGAGCACATCGGGGTGGCGGCGCGCGGTCCCCGTGGCGGTGCACGGCGCGTCGATCAGGATCGCGTCGAACTTCGCGCCATTTTCCGCTGGGGGCTCCCACTTGAAGGCATCGGCGGCGATCACCTCTGCCTCCAGCCCGGTGCGCTCGAGGTTTTCCTCCAACAGCTTGAGCCGTTTGGCCGAGATGTCGAGCGCGGTCACCTGCCACCCCTGCGCTGCCAGTTGCAGCGTCTTGCCGCCGGGCGCGGCGCACAGGTCGAGCGCGCGCCTGCCCTGCCCGTCGCCCAGCAGGCGCGCGGGCAGCGAGGCGGCGAGGTCCTGGACCCACCACGCGCCATCCTCGAACCCTTCGAGCCCGTGCACCGCCTGCCCGCGCGAGAGGCGCAGGTGGCCCGGCATCAGGCTGTCCGCGCCCAGCTTCACCGTCCATTCGGCGGTCTGCGCGGGATCGCGCAGCGTCAGGTCGAGCGGAGGCGGTTCGGCGAGGCCCGCGGCAATCGCCTCGGCCCGTTCGCCCCACCTTTCGGCCACCGCTTCGGGCAGCGTCGGTGCAGCGGGCAGTTCGACCCCGCGCTTGGTCAGCGCGCCGAACACACCATGCGCGAGCCGCTTGGGCCCTCCCGAGAGCAGCGGCAGCGCGGTCGCGACTACCGCGTGCGGCGGCGTGTCGAGCCGCAGCCACTGCGCCAGCATCAGCCGCAGCACGGTGCGCGGCTTGGCATCCTCGGGCAGAACCTCGCGCGTCGCGCTGTCGATCAGCGCGTCGAAATCGACCAGCCAGCGCAGCGTTTCCGCCGCAATCGCGCGCGCGAGCCCGGCGTCGGAAGCAGGCAGACCGCGCAGGGCCGCCGTCTCGTTCTGCTCCAGCGTCTCGCCCCGGCGCAGCACGCCGTCGAGCAGGCGCAGCGCGGCGCGGCGTGCGGGCAGGCCGGGAATATCGTTGCTGTTATTGGCCATGCTTGAAACCGGGGGCGAACAGGATCATTTCTCTCATATGAAACGCGCTACCGAACGCCCCGAAGACTTCAAGAAGCCTGCGCACTGGAAAGACGATCCAGCGCCAGCGCCCGAACCCATCGACGCGAGCGTGGAGGATCCCAAGGGCCTCAGCCCCACGCGCTACGGCGACTGGGTGAAGGACGGAATCGCGATCGATTTCTAGCTTCGATCCTCCCCGTTTTGCGAAGCCAAATGGGGAGGGGGACCGCGACACCGCAGGTGTCGGGGTGGAGGGGCGCTTGCGCCATTACCCCTCCGTCACCCGCCTGCGGCGCCTGCCACCTCCCCATTTGCGCTGACGCGAAAACGGGGAGGAGCGACTTTTCTCAGATCCGCACCAGCCTGATCTGCAGCCCGTCCTTGGGCTGCGGGATCGGCCACGCCTGCCAGTCGGGCGCGTAATCTTCCGCCACTTCGATCCGGTAACGGGTCAGCATGTGCGCCATCAGGATCTTGATCTGCATATAGGCGAAATGCAGCCCCAGGCACATGTGGGCGCCGCCGCCGAAGGGCACCCAGGCATATTTGTGCCGCGCCTTCTCCGCCTCGCGGGTGAAGCGCATGGGATCGAACGTTTCGGGCGAATCCCAGATTTCCGGGTCATTGTGAACGAAGGTGGGGTTCACGCCGACGGGAGTGCCCGCGGGGATGTGATACCCGCCGAACTCGAACGCCTCCAGCGCACGGCGCGGGATCGTGGGGACCGGCGGGATCATCCGCAGCGCTTCCTTGAACGCCATCTCGGTCAGTTCGGCCTTGGCAAGCTCCTCGTAATTCAGCGCACGCCCTTCCCCGCCGGTGATCGCGCGCAGTTCCTCGCGCAGCTTGTCCTGCCATTCGGGGCTCCTGGCGAGGTAATAGACCAGCGATGTCGCGGAGGAGGTGATCGTGTCGTGCGCGGCCATCATCAGGAAGTTCATGTGGTCGACCACCTCGTCGACCGGCAGCAATTCGCCATTGTCGCGCGTGGCGGTGGCGAACTGGCTGAACATGTCCTGCCCGCCGCCCTCGGCCCGGCGGCGCTGCGTTTCCTTGGTGAAATATTCGACCAGATAGGCACGCCCATCGGTGCCGCGCTTCATCTTGGTGAAGGGCAGCGACTGGCGGATCGGCGCGACCGAGGCCTGGACCATGTCGACAAAGGCCTGGTTCACCTTGTCCGCTTCCGCACCGAAGGGGATGCCGATGAAGCTGTCCGCCGCGAGGTCCAGCGTCAGCTGCTTGATCGCGGGGTAGAACTTCATCTCCCCTGCGCCCCATTCCTCCATCCGCTCCGAAATCCCGCGGTTGAGGCTGCCGACGTAATGGCGCATCGGCTCGGGCTTGAAGGCGATCGACAGCGCCTTGCGGTCGGCCCGGTGATGGTCGAAATCCATCAGCATCAGCCCGCGCGGGAACAGCTTGTCGAGAATCGGGCCCCAGCCCTGTTCGCTGGAGAAGATCTTGTTGCGGTCGAACAGCACCAGCTCGTTCGCATCCGCGCCGATCAGCGCCACCACCGTGCCGCCGAACGCGTTGTTGCGATAGACGCGGCCGTATTTCTCGACCATGCCTTTGGTAAACCCGACCGGATCTGCCAGCATCTTCAAGGTGTTGCCGACGACCGGCAGGCCCTGTTCGCCGGGAATATGCGACAGGTCGGCCTTGGTCGGGTTGGCGTCCTTCCAGTGCTGCGGACGGACGTTTGCGGGCTGGTGAGCTGCGAGCGTTGCCATCGGGTATCCTCTCCTTATTAACCCCAATGTAAATTAGCTCGCGCGGCAAATCCAGTCGTCAGATCCACCCTGCCAGTTCGCGCCGCAACAGCGTCTCGAGCATGGAAAGCCCGGCATCCGATGTATTGAGGCAGGCGAGCGCGGCGAATTCTTCGCCCCCCGCTTCGACGAACTGCTCATGCCCTTCGATGGCCAGCTCTTCGAGCGTTTCCAGACAATCGGCGGAGAAACCGGGCGCAACCACCGCGATTCGCTTCGTGCCGCTGCGCGCTTCCTCTTCCAGCACCGCGTCGGTGGCCGGTTCGAGCCACTTGGCCCGGCCGAAGCGCGACTGGAAGCTGGTCCGGAAACGCAGGCCCCGTGACGCCATCTTCGCTTCGAGCAGGCGCGCGGTCTTGTGGCAGTGGCAGTGGTACGGATCGCCCAGGGTCAGCGTGCGCGCGGGCATCCCGTGGAAGCTGAGCAGCAGCAGTTCGGGCACGAAGTCCAGCGCATCCAGCTGGCGACCGATATCCGCGGCCAGCGCGTCGATATAAAGCGGCTCGTCGTGATAGGGCGGGAGGGTGCGCAGGCTCGGCTGCCAGCGCTGTTCGCGCAGCCAGTCGCCCGCCTTGTCGACCACGGTGGCGGTCGTCGCGGCGCAATATTGCGGGTACATCGGCGCGAGCAGGATGCGGTCGCACCCGGCATCCTGCAAGGCGGCGAGCCGGTCGGGGATCGACGGCGCGCCGTAGCGCATCGCCCAGTCGACCATCACGCGCCCGTCGCCGCCCAGCGCGCCCTGCATCGCCACCGCCTGCCCCTTGGTAATCGCGGCGAGCGGGGAGCCGTCCTCGCTCCACACCTTGCGGTACGCTTCCGCCGATTTCTGGGGCCGGGTGTTGAGGATGACGCCGCGCAGGATCGGTTGCCAGACCAGCGCGGGAATCTCGATCACGCGCCTGTCCGACAGGAATTCGGCCAGATAGGTCCGCACATCGGCGGTGGTCGGCGCGACGGGGGTGCCCAGGTTGACCAGCAGCACGCCGATCTTGCCCGAGCGTACGGAGGGGTGCCCCTCGGGGAGTTGCTGATCCTGCCAGGTCATGCGCACCGCCAAGGGCAAGCGAGCGCATTCGTCAAGGTGCCAGTGTTCACAATGGCGCCTCTCAAGATGGCTGCGCCGATGCGAGATCGAGCGGAAGGCTGCGGAACCGCTGCCCGGTGGCCGAGGAAAGCGCGTTGGCGATCGCCGGGGCGGCGATCACTGTGCCCAGTTCGCCGGGATCGAACGGCGGATCGTCGCTGGCGACAAATTCGACCGCGATCTGGGGCGTGTCGGCTAGCGTAGGCAGGTTGAGCCCGGCAAGACGGCTGGTGGTGGGCAATCCGCCATTGAACCCGATCGCCGATCCGACCGCGAGCGACAGGCCGTAGATCAGCCCGCCTTCTATCTGCTGGCGCGCCAGATCGAGATTGACGATCCGCCCGATATCGACCGCCGCGCTCAGCCGCGTGACCCGCACCCCGCCCTCGCCTGCGCGCGCCTCGGCAACGCAGGCGATCCGCCCGCTGCGCGTGCCCAGCGTCATCTTGTGGCAGGCCAACCCCTGCCCGCTGGCAACCTCGCCACCGTTCCATTCGGCCAGCCGCGCGGCGCGTTGCAGCACCTCGACCATCTTCAGGTCCGGCCCCAGCATCGCCACGCGGTAAGACAGTTTCTCGCGCCCCAGCGCCTCGGCAAGTTCGTCGATGAAGCTTTCGGAGAAGAACGCGCTCAGGGCATCGCCGCCGCCACGCATCCGCGCCACCGGCAGGCCGATCGAGACGGGCACGTGATCGACCGCAAGATTGGGGATTTCATAGTCGGGCACCGCGCCCGACAGCGCCAGCGGGTCCGCCTGCCCCGCGCTCTCCTCGCGCGCGGCGATGGTGGTGCGGTTGTCGAACAGGCGCGCACCCTGTTCGCGCATGAAGGGCGGGATCGCGATCGTGGTCTTGAGCGCGATGATGCTGCCGTCACGGCCCAGCCGCGCGGATATTTCTGCGGCGGCTGGCGCGCGTGGCGGGCTGCCGATCATCTCCTGCCAGCGCGACCAGACCAGCTGCACCGGGCGGTCGAGCTCGCGCGCGATCACCGCCGCCTGGATCGCGTGGGTGTGGTCGAGCCGCGCATCGAAGCTGCCGCCCGCCGCCATCGGCACCAGCACCACATCTTCCACTCCGATGCCGACCGCGCGCGCCGCCGCGACCCGCGCGCGCTCGGGCGCCTGGCTGGCGATCCACAGCGTCAGCTTGCCGTCCTTGAGCCACGCGGTCGCGCTCGCGGTTTCGATCGGCGCGTGCACGGCGGGGGCGACGTCGTAGCGGCGCGTGACGGTCGGCTTTCCGTCGACCACCTCGCTCGCCCCGATCAGCGCGATCCTCTGCGCCGGGCCTTTTTCCAGCCCTTTCGCGAGCGCATTGGCGATGATGTCGCTATCGGCAGGGTTGGCCAGCGCGAAGACCGGCTTCATCGCTGCCAGCGCGCGCTCCGCTGCCCACCAGGTCTCCCCGGCAGCCGCGAGCCAGCGGTTGGCTTTGACGATGCCCAGCAGCCCGCGCATGTTCGCCGCCGCCTTGCGGTCGAAGCTCTTGAGCCGCGCATTGGCGAGCGGCCCCTGCCGGATCGCGACGAAGGCCATGCCGGGCAGGCGGATATCGCCCGCGAACAGAAAGCTGCCGTCGACCTTGGCGGGCAGGTCCAGCCGGGGGAAGGCCGTGTCGCCGCCCGTTCCCGCCCCGGTCGGTGCCTCGGCGGGCTCTTCACTGAGCAGCGGAGCGACCGATGGCGGATCGCGCCGCGACGCGCCTTCGGCAAGCTCAGCAAAGCGCAGGCGGCGCTTGCCCGCGATCACGAAGCCATCCGCCGCGCGGCACTGTTCGGGCGCGATATCCCACCGCGCCGCCGCTTCGGCGATCAGCATCGATCGCGCGGTCGCCGCAGCCTCGCGCACGGGGATTTCGTAGGAGGCGAGCGTGGTGCCTGCGGCGGTGGCGGTAAAGCGCGTGCGCTCGGCAAAGCGGCGCGCGAGCAGCGAGTCGGGATCGCTGGCAAGGTCGGCTCCGCCCGCCATCCACAGCGGTGCCCAGTGGCTGGCGAGCGCAAGGTTCGGATAGGCACCTGCAGGCGGCGCAGGCTCGACCGCGATCTGCCGCCAGTCGGCGCCCAGCTCCATCGCGGCGAGCTGCGGGATCAGCGTGGTGACGCCCTGCCCCATCTCGCATTGCGGCACCGCGACCGTGATCACGCCATCCGTGGCGATCTTGATCCAGGCGTTGAACCCGGCCTCGCCCTCGCCGGGTTTCAGCGGCGCGTCGAATCGCTGTGGCAAGAGCAGGTAAGCGACCACCAGCCCGCCACCGGCAGCCGCGCCCGCGAGCACGCCGCGCCGGGAGACGTGAAAGCCGCGCCGGGCCGGAGCATCCCGGCGCAGCACGGTCATGCCTTCGCGAGTCCCTCGGCCACCGCGATCTGCCGCGCAATGGCGTGGAACGCCTGCGCTTCGGGCGTATCGCCCAGCGCGACCGGATCGCCCGCATCGCTCGCTTCGCGCACCGAGTGGCTCAGCGGAATGCGCCCGAGGAACGGCAGGTCGAGGCGGCCCGCCGCGCGTTCCACCCCGCCCGAACCGAACGGATCGCTCGCCTCGCCGCAATGGGGGCAAACATAGCCGGCCATGTTCTCGACCAGGCCGAGGATCGGCACTTCGCCCTGATCGAACAGCGAGCCCGCGCGCGCAGCGTCCGCCAGCGCGAGGTCCTGCGGAGTCGACACGATCACCGCGCCATCGGGTTTGAACTTCTGGAGCATGGTGATCTGCACATCGCCGGTGCCCGGCGGCAGGTCGACCAGCAGCAGCTCGGTATCGCCCCAGTTGGCTTCGAACAATTGCGCCAGCGCGCGCCCAGCCATCGGCCCGCGCCACGCGAGCGCGCGGCCCTTGGCGACCAGATGCCCCATCGAAAGCATGGGAATATCCGCCACGCCGCGCACGGGTTGCAGCGTCTCGCCTTCCGCCTCGGGCTTCAGATCCTCGCTCTTGAGCAGGATCGGTTGCGAGGGGCCGTAGATATCGGCATCGATCACGCCGACCTTCACCCCTGCACGCTTCAGCGCAACCGCGAGATTGGCGGTCACGGTCGATTTGCCGACCCCGCCCTTGCCCGATCCGATCGCGATGATCCGGCGGCGCACACGTTCGCCCATGAAGGCGATCGCGGGTGCGGGATCGGCATCGCCGGGCGCAAGCGCGCTGTGCAGCTGCGCCTCCATCCGCTCTCGCGCGGGGGCATCCAGCCCCTCGCCATCCACCACCAGCGTCCATCGATCCTCGCGCTGCCGCGCCGAGATGATCCGCGTGGCCAGGTCGGCGGGTAGCGCCTTCCTGACCGTCTCCAGCTCTGTCTGTCCGTTGCTCGTCACGCGCCCGTCATTAACAGCAAAAATGCGCGGGCAACCCCTGTTTTTCGTGAAACTTGGTTCCTATACAGGATGGCATGAAAATCTTGGACGGGTTTCACTCGCGAATCGCGCTGGCGATGGCTGGCAAAAATCCCTGGGGCAGTTCTTCCGGCGGCGACGACGACGGTGGCGACCGCTCCGGCGCGCCCGGCGGCGATGGCGATGGCTCGGACGGCAAGCCTTCGGAGGACCGGCCCAAGGGCCCACGCAATCCGTGGCTGCCGCAGGGCGGCCGCGATGGAGAGCGGCGTTCCGCCTCGATCGAGGATATCTTCAAGAACCGCGGCCCCGAAGGCCCACGGCGTCGCCCCGGCGGCCCGGGTGGCCCCGGCGGCCCCAATTTCCGCATGCCCGAGCGCCCCGGCGGCAAGAGCTGGGTGCCGGTGATCGTCGCGGTAGTGGTGCTGATCTGGATCGGCGTGACCAGCACGCACCTGATCGGCCCGCAGCAAAAGGCGGTGGTCCAGACCTTCGGCGCCTATACCCGCACGCTCGATTCCGGCCTCAAGTTCACCGCGCCCTTCCCCATCGAAACGGTCGATGTCGTCGATGTCGAAGGGGTTCGCGCGGTGCAGATCCCGGGCAGCCAGGCCCGCGCCAAGCTGATCCTGACCGGCGACCAGAACCTGGTCGACCTCAGCTATATCGTGCGTTGGAACATCAAGAATCTGGAGCAGTTCAAGTTCCGCCTCGCCGAACCGGAAGAGACCGTCAACGAAGTGGCCGAGGCCGCGATGCGCGCGACGGTCGCGGAAAAGACCCTCGACGAGACGTTCTCAGGCCAGGGTCGTGCGGAAATCGAACTGGCGGTGCGCGAGCGGATGCAGCGCGTGCTCGACCGCTATCGCGCCGGGATCAACGTGCTTGGTGTGGAAATCGACAAGGCCGACCCGCCCAGCGAAGTGGTCGATGCCTTCCGCGACGTGTCGGTCGCCGAACAGAATGCCGACGCGGCGCGTAACCAGGCGCGCGGCTATGCCCAGCAGGTGATCGCCAATGCGCAGGGTGAGGCCGAGGCGTTCGACAAGGTGTACGAGGAATATCGCCTCGCGCCCGAAGTCACCCGCCGCCGGCTCTATTACGAGACCATGGAACGCGTGCTGAGCCAGACCGACAAAACCATTGTCGAGACGGACAATGTGACGCCCTACCTGCCGCTGCCCGAGGTCAACCGCCGCCGGTCGACCACGGTGACGCCCGCGCAGCCGGCCCAGCCTTCCACCAATTCCAACGCCAGCGGGAGCCAGTGATCATGAGCAACCTGTGGCAAAAATATAGTAGCCTGCTGGTCCTCGCCGGCGTCGGCCTGGTCGCGCTGATGCTGAGCATCTACATCGTCCCCGAAGGTGAGCAGGCGGTCGTCCTGCGCACCGGTGAGCCGGTCGGCACGGTCAACACGATCAACGGCACCAAGGGCGCCGGGCTATATCTGCGCATTCCATTCGTCGATACGGTCCGCCGCGTGGACAAGCGCGTGCTCGACCTCGAAATGACCGACGAGGAAGTGCTCTCGCAAGATCAGCAGCGCCTGCTGGTCAACGCCTATGCCCGGTTCCGGATCGTCAATCCGGTGCGCATGGTCGAACGTGCGGGCACCACCGAAGGGGTGCGCACCGCGCTGGAACCGATCCTCAACTCGGTCCTGCGGCAGGAACTCGGCCGCCGCACCTTCCAGGCCATGCTGACCGCAGAGCGCGGCAGCGCGCTGGCCGTGGTCCGCACCAATCTGGACCGGCAGGCCCGCCAGTACGGCGCGGAAGTGATCGACGTGCAGATCAAGCGCACCGACCTGCCCGATGGCGCGCCGCTGCAATCGGCGTTCCAGCGGATGGAGACCGATCGCGAGCGCGAGGCGCGCACGATCCGCGCGCAGGGCAGCCGCGATGCGCGGATCATCCGCGCAGAGGCCGATGCCGAAGCCGCGCGGGTCTACGCCACCGCATTCGGCAAGGACCCGGAATTTTACGATTTCTACCGCGCGATGCAGAGCTACGACACGACCTTCGCGGCGACCGACGAAAACGGTCAGCCCAAGAGCGAGAGCAATATCATCCTCTCGCCCGACAACGAATATCTGCGGCAGTTCCGCGGACGCCGTTGACCGTTCGTCGAACAGCCCGGCGTTCTCAGTGCGGGATGCCGGGCCGTTCAAACGCGATTAAGCGCCCGCCCCTTTGAGTGCGGCGGGGATAGAGAACGGCCCCCCTGCGTTACCGACAGGGGTGAGGTCGACGAGTAGAAAAAAGGAACCAGAAGGACGTGAGACCCGTGCGATATGCTTATGGCCTGACTTCGGCGCTGCTGATCGGCGGCGCGACCATTTCCCTCGTGACCGGCCAACCGGCTGGCGCGCAAGTTGCCCAGAATGCGGACCCCCAGATCCAGACGGCGGTCCCCCGTGCGGGTGCCCCGGCGAGCTTCGCCGACCTGACCGAGCAACTCGCCCCGGCGGTGGTCAACATCTCCACCCGCCAGCGGGTCGAAGTGCAAAGCACCAACCCCTTCGCGGGCACCCCGTTCGAAGGCATGTTCGGCGATCGTGGCGGCGGCCAGCCGACCACCCGCGAAGGACAGTCGCTCGGCTCGGGCTTCATCGTCTCCGCCGATGGCTATGTGGTGACCAACAACCACGTCGTCACCCCGCAGGGCAACGGCACCGTCGAAGAGATCACCGTGACCATGCCCGACGGCACCGAATATGAAGCGAAGCTGATCGGCAAGGATGCCGAGTCCGATCTCGCGGTGCTCAAGATCGACCGCCGCGAACCCTTCCCCTTCGTCAAGTTCGGCGATTCGGAGAAGGCGCGCGCGGGTGACTGGGTGGTCGCGATCGGCAACCCCTTCGGCCTTGGCGGCACAGTGACCAGCGGGATCATCTCGTCGGTCCTGCGCACTGCGGGCGCGGGTGCCTACGACCGGTACATCCAGACCGACGCGGCGATCAATCGCGGCAACTCGGGCGGCCCGCTGTTCGACATGCAGGGCAACGTGATCGGCATCAACAACGCGATCCTCTCGCCCTCGGGCGGCAGCGTGGGCGTGGGCTTCGCCATTCCAGCAGACACCGCCGCGCCGATCGTGGAGCGGCTGCGCAAGGGCGAAACCATCGAACGTGGCTATCTGGGCGTCAGCATCGGCCCGGTGACGGAAGATTTCGCCGCCGCGCTCGGCCTGCCGCGCAACCGTGGCGAGATCGTGCAGTCGGTGGTCGATGGCGAGGCGGCAGCGCGCTCGGGCATCGAGGCGGGCGATGTCGTCGTCTCGGTCAATGGCCGTGAAGTGACCCCGGACCAGACGCTCTCGTTCCTGGTGGCCAACATCAAGCCGGGCACGACCGTCCCCGTCGAACTGATCCGCGACGGCAAGCGGCGCAAGCTGAACGTCAAGGTCGGCACCCGCCCGAGCGCGGAAGAGCTGGCCCAGTCGC
Source organism: Citromicrobium bathyomarinum (assembly GCA_001306305.2). NCBI lineage: Bacteria > Pseudomonadati > Pseudomonadota > Alphaproteobacteria > Sphingomonadales > Sphingomonadaceae > Citromicrobium > Citromicrobium bathyomarinum. The sequence goes on along the minus strand of CP155577.1, from coordinate 1,110,571 downwards.
AGATGTTCGGTGCCGACGACGAAGAAGACGAGATGAACGCGCCGCTCGATCAGGGCGAATTCCTGGCAGAGAAGCTGGGCCTTGGCGTCGTGCCGATCAATCCGACGATCGCGCGCCAGCTGGGCGTCTCGGCGGATACGCAGGGGCTGGCCGTGGCAGCGGTCAACCAGAACTCGGACGCGGCGCGCAAGGGGATCCAGCGCCGCGACATCATCCTGTCGGCCAACTACCAGCCGGTCACCACCACCGCACAGCTGGAGGAAATCGTTCGCGCCGCCGAAGCGGATGGTCGCCCCTCGGTCGTGCTGCGCATCCAGCGCGTGCGTGGCCCGTCCGGCTATATCGGCGTGCGGATCCAGTAAGGGTTCGCCACCGACGCCCCCTTGTGGGGAGCCTAACAACAAGAAAGCCCCGGAGGAGCGATCCTCCGGGGCTTTCCTTTGCGCGGTACTGTCGGCCGGGGGGAGTGTCGCGACCAAGCCGATAGCTGCGCCTAGTAGATCTGCTGGCGCTGCTGCGGCGGCTCGTTGCGCTCGGGCTGCTGACGCGGCTGAGGCGGGGGCTGCTGCGCGGGCGGCTGCTGGCGATTGCCCTGCCCGCCCTGGTTGTTGCCACCGATCGCGCGGTCGAGGAAATCGTCGTCGATCGCCTGCGGCTCGCCATCCGCACCCTCGCCCGGTTGCCGCGGACGCTCGGTCGCGCCCTCGCTCGCCGGGCCTTCTTCGCTCGGGCGGCGGCCCGGCTCGATCAGGTTGCCCTGCTCGTCGATGAAGTAATAATCCTCCGGATCGCCGTAGTAGAATTCCTCGTCCGGCTCGACCTGCCATTCGGGCAGGTCGGTATCGGTGTCGAAGGGTTCGACCGGGCGATCCTTGACTGCAAACCGCATGAAGGCGGCAAAGGCCTTCGCCGGTGCCGCCCCGCCGGACAGGCCCGCGACCGCCTTGTTATCGTCGCGCCCCATCCACACGCCGGTGGTCAGGCCGGACGAAAAGCCGACGAAATAGCCATCCTTGTTGGAGCTGGTGGTGCCGGTCTTGCCTGCGACCGGGCGGCCGATCTGCGCCGCGCGACCGGTGCCGGTCTGCACCGCCGCCTGCAGCAGGTCGGTCATCTGGCTTGCGACATAGTCGGGCACCAGCCGCACCTGTTGCGGCGGCTCGCGCTCGTACAGCGTCTGCCCATCGGCGGTGGTCACCTTGGCGATGCCATAGGGCTGCACGGCCATGCCACCATCCGAAACCGAGGCGAAGGCGCGCGTCATGTCGAGCAGGCGGACTTCGGAGGTACCCAGCACCATCGAGGGGTAGGTGGAGATGTCCGAGCCGATACCGAACCGGCGGGCCATAGAGGCAACCGTGCCGAAGCCGACCTCGTTGCCCAGCTGCGCGGCGATCGTGTTGACCGAATAGGCGAAGCCCTGCCGCAGGGTCATCTCGCCCGCGTAGCGCCCGTTGTAATTCTTCGGGCTCCAGCCATCGATGGTGATCGGCGCGTCGACCACCGTGTCATCCGCGCGGTAGCCGGATTCGAGCGCGGCGAGATAGACGAACAGCTTCCACGCCGATCCCGGCTGCCGCTGGGCAACGGTCGCGCGGTTGAAATTGCTGGTCACATAATCCGTGCCGCCGACCAGCGCGCGGATCGCGCCGTCGCGGTCCATCGATACCAGCGCGCCCTGCGTGCCCTTGGGGGCGTTGGCCTTGACCGCAGCGGTGGCCGCGCGCTGCATCCCGGTATCGAGCGTGGTCCACACCTCGATCGGCTCCATCGTGTTGGGCAGCAGCAGATCGAGCTGCGGCAGCGCCCAGTCGGTGAAATAGCGGACCGAGTTCTGGCCGACATCCTTCTTCAGCTTCACCGCAGAGGGATCGACCGACGCCTGCGCGGCGGTGATCCGGCCCTGTTCGCGCATCAGCCGCAGCACGACCTGCGCGCGCGCCACGGCGGCGTCGACATCGGCGGTGGGGGAATAGCGGCTCGGAGCCTTGACCAGCCCGGCGATGATCGCCGCCTCCGCTGTCGAAAGCTCGGTCGCGGGGTGGCTGAAGAACTTGCGGCTGGCGGAATCGATACCGTAGGCGCCGCCGCCGAAATAGACCTTGTTGAGGTACAGTTCGAGGATCTGCTCCTTGCTGAACTTCGCCTCCAGCGCGAGCGCAAGCACGCCCTCGCGCAGTTTGCGGTCGAGCGTGCGGTTGGAATTGAGGAAGACGTTGCGCGCAAGCTGCTGCGTGATCGTGGAGGTCGCGGCGATCCGCCCGTCACCGGTGAGCGCGACATACAGCGCACGGGCGAGGCCGATCGGATCGACCCCGGGATGCGAATAGTAGCGCCGATCCTCCACCGCGACCATCGCCTGCTTCATCTCGTCGGGAATCTCGTCGCTGTCGAGCCATTCGCCATAGCTCGGCCCGAGTTCGAAGATCTCGCTGCCATCGGCCGCGCGCACGACGATGGTCTGCGCGTTCTGCGCCGCCTTGAGCTCTTGATAAGACGGCAGCGAACGGGCGGCAAAGGCGACTGCGAGCAGCAGGAAGACAACCGCCAGCGTGGCCAGCCCGGCGCCCCACATCAGCGTCAGGCGAAGCCAGCGGGGCGTCTTTTCCCACGTCTGTGCGCCGGGAAAGCGTCGCCCCGCTCCGCGTGCGGTAGTATTCCTCGCCATTCAGGGTCGTCCCAGCCTATGGCGCGTCGTCATGCGCGCCCGTGAAGTTCGCCGCTATGCATAGGCGAAGCTCAATGGCGAATGAACGACATTTTTTTGCCGCAATTAACCACTCAGCTCCCGACCGGGGGATCGCCTGCCGCCTCGAACTCGAGTGCGGCGGAATTGATGCAATAGCGCAGTCCCGTGGGCTTGGGCCCATCGGGGAAGACATGGCCCAGATGCCCGTCGCACTTGGCGCACATCACCTCGGTCCGGGTCATCCCGTGCGAGGTATCCTGCTCGGTTTCGACTGCGCCGTCATCCGCCGGGGCATAGAAGCTGGGCCAGCCCGAACCGCTGTCGTATTTCTCATCGCTGCGGAACACCAGCGAGCCGCAGCCCGCGCAGTAATATTCGCCCTCGTCCTTCAACTTGTCGTAGGCGCCGGTGAAGGCCCGTTCCGTCCCGCCTTCGCGCAGGACCTGGAACTGTTCGGGGGTCAGGCGTTCGCGCCATTCTGCTTCGGTCAGATCGAGCTTGTCGGACATATCGGGAAATCTCCTTTTGCCGGACCAACGCCTGCGCGGCGCGCGGGTTTCGTATCAGTCGTCGAGCTGGGCGTAGTGTGCCGACGGCTGGATCACGTCCATCTTGTCCGCCAGCAGCGGGCCGAAGCTCGGGCGGCTCTTGAACGCGGCGTACCAGTCGCGCGTCGGCTCGTGGTCCTTCCAGTCGATCCCGCCCAGATAATCCGCCACGGAAAGCTGCGCGGCGGCGGTGATGTCCGCCAGGCTCATCTGCGGCCCGGCGAGCCACGCCCGGTGGTCGAGCAGCCAGTCGAGATAGTCGAGATGCGCGTGGGCCAGCTTCATCGCCTCGCGGATGATCCGCGAGTCGGGCGGCTCGCGCAGCACGAGCCGCTTCTTCATCCGCTCGTGCAGCATGGGCATGGTCACATCGCCGAACAGGTTTTCCTCGAACAGCGCGACCAGCCGGCGGATTTCGGCGCGGTTGAGCGCGGAGCCGTTGATCATCGGCGCCTTGTCGACCGTCTCTTCGAAATATTCGCAGATCGCGGTCGAATCGCTCAGCACGATGCCTTTCTCGGTTTCCTCCACCACGGGCACGCGGCCCGCATGGTTCATATCGAAAAAGTCATCCGCCGCCTTCCACGGGTCGAGCCGCTGGAGTGCGAAGGGCACGCCCTTTTCGCGCAGCAGGATGCGTACCTTGCGGCTGAACGGGCACAGGGGGAATTGGTGGATGGTCCACATGGCCGATGCAGATGGGCCATGTGGGGCGGCAAATCCAGATGCTGAAAAGAAACTTTGCGCAGCGGCAGTTCAGCCCGCCGCGCTAAAGCCCCGATGCGTCGAGCAGCATCAGACAGGCGGGCATGATCTCGTCGAGCGAGCCCTCTGCAAGGATCACCCCGGCCTGCGCGCGCAGCCGTGCCTCCACCGCCTCGCGGGTCATCCCCGTCTCGTCCATCAGCCTTGCGCCGGTGCGCACGAAGAACTCGCGCCCCCGCTCCCCCACCGGCGGGTAGACCAGCGCGGCCTCGTCCCCCTGCCGCTGGCGCTCGGCAACCAGCGCGAACGCGGCGGAGCAGCGGATCGCGCCCTGCTGGTCCGCCGGCAGCGGCGACAGCGCGTCGGCGGCAGGCGCGTCCTGTGGCGCGGGCTGGGCTGGGGCCTGGGTCGCGAAAAAAACGAGAGCAAGGAACTTGGCGATCATGGCCCGGACCTATACCTGATGCCCCGACGCAGCGCTGCCCCTTTCTGGGGAGCGGGACGAAAACAAGACGAACCGTTGCTATAAGAGGAGCCCCGAGCCATGTCCGACCATTCCAATCTCCACCTTCTGATCGGCGGCGAGAAAGTTTCCGGCGGGGGCCGCGACATGATCGAGGTGATCGACCCCGCAACCGCCGAGGTGCTCGGCAGCCTGCCCACCGCGACCACCGACGATCTCGACTCCGCGCTCGCCAATGCGGACAAGGGCTTCCACGCCTGGCGCAAGGAAAGCGCGGACAAGCGCGCTGCCGTGCTGACCAAGGCGGGCCAGCTGCTCCGCGAACGCGCGAAGGACATCGGCACCCTGCTGACCAAGGAACAGGGCAAGCCGGTCAAGGAAGCCATCGGCGAAGTGATCTACTGCGCGATGCTGTTCGAATTCTATGCCGGCGAGTGCAAGCGCACCTACGGGCGCGAACTGGTCCGCCCGACCGGCCAGAGCGCGCGCGTGATCTACGTGCCGGTCGGCCCGGTCGCCGGCTTTGCCGCGTGGAACTTCCCCGCGATCAATGTCGCACGCAAGATCGGCGGCGCGATCGCGGCGGGCTGCTCGGTGATCGTCAAGCCGTCCGAGGAAACCCCTGCGGCGGGCATCGCGCTGGTGCAGGCGCTGCTCGACGCGGGCGTGCCGGGCGATGTCTGCCAGGTGGTGTTCGGCGTGCCCGACGAGGTCAGCCGCCACCTGCTCGCCAGCCCGATCATCCGCAAGGTCACCTTCACCGGCTCGACTGCCGTGGGCAAGCACCTGACCAAGCTGGCGGCCGACGACATGAAGGTCACCACCATGGAACTGGGCGGCCATGCGCCGATCATGGTGTTCAAGGACAGCGACGTCGACACCGTGCTCGATACGATGGTCGGGGCGGCATACCGCAACGCAGGCCAGGTCTGCGTCAGCCCGACCCGCTTCCTGGTCGAACAGGACCTGTTCCCCGCCTTCCGCGACGGCTTCGTCGAGCGGGCCAAAGCGATCACCGTGGGCAACGGGTTCGACGATGCCACGCGGATGGGCCCGATGGCCAATGATCGCGGGCCCGAAGGCCTCGCCAAGAAGATCGCCAATGCGAAGGACAAGGGCGCGAAGGTCGATGCCGGGGGCGAGCGGATCGGCAACCAGGGCTTCTTCTTCGAACCGACCGTGCTCAGTGAAGTGCCCACCGATGCGGACATCATGAACGAAGAGCCGTTCGGCCCGATCGCGCTGATCAACCCGATGGCCAATGCCGACGCGATCATCGAGGAGGCGAACCGCCTGCCGTACGGCCTTGCCGCCTATGCATGGACCAACGATCCCAAGCTGCGCAGCCGCCTGGCCGCCGATGTCGAGGCCGGGATGCTGGCGATCAACGGCGCGAATGTCAGCGCGGTCGATGCGCCCTTCGGCGGGGTCAAGTGGTCCGGCCACGGGCAGGAAGACGGCGCCGAAGGCGTGATGCACTGCATGGTCCCCAAGACCGTCCACGAAAGCTGATTTTGAGAAAAGGGGGGCCAATCGCCCCCTTTTTTTCTTGACCTGCGGGCCGTATTTCGTTCCGCTTCCTGAATTGGCCGGTTTGGTGTATTGCACGCCATGGCCTTCACGGAGCATCCCTTGCGGCGTGAACTGGTGCACGAGATGCACCTGCGCCGCTTTGCCCCGGTCCATGCCCCCGCGCGCATCGTGCAGATGGTCTACCTGATCGCCGAGGATCGTCGCGGGGAGGAACAGCGCCACCTTTCCTCGCTGCCGCTCAAGCCGCTTTCAATCGAACAGGAAAGCCGCCACGCGGTGCTCCATTTCTCGGGCGACCTGACCGTTCTGTGGGAACGCCACACGGAAGCGACCACCATCACCCTGATTGGCCCGCGCGAAGGGCAGGACGCGATGGCGCCGCTGACCGAATGGTTCGGCGCGTGGCCCGGATCGGTCCTGCGCGCGACCAGGGTCTTCGTCGAACCGGGCGAGGCAGAGGCAGAGGCGCTGCTCCCCGAAATGAGCTTCGAAGACGCGGACCTGGTATCGTGCCACGTGTGTTCGGGCGTGCGCGTGTGGTCCGATTTCCGCATTCGTGACGATGGCTATGGCCGCCTGCTGGTCTCTGCGCCCGGGCGCCAGCCCGACGATCTCGGACGGATCGTCCAGCGGCTGCAGGAGCTCGGCAATTACCGCAATCTCGCGCTGGTCGGCCTGCCGCGCGTGCAGCGGCTGATGCCTGAACTGAACGCGCTGGAAGAGCGGCTCGCCGCCCATGCGCAGGCGCTGGTCAATGAAGCGGAAGGCGGGGACGAGCGGCTGCTGCACGACCTCTCGCAGGTCTCTGCCGAGCTGGCGCAGATCCGGGCGGAAAACTCCTATCGCACCAGTGCCAGCCAGGCCTATGCCCAGATCGCCGCCGACCGGCTCGACGCGCTCGATGTCCAGCCGATCGACGGGTACCAGAGCCTGACCGATTTCACCGAACGCAGGCTGGTCCCCGCGACGCGCACGATCGAGACCTTCGTCAACCGCCTGCGGCGCCTGTCGGAACGCAGCGGCGATGTGATCGCGCTGCTCAACACGCGGATCGATACGCGGATCAAGGCGCAGAACCTCGAACTGCTGCGGTCGATGGAAAGCAGCTTCAACCTGCAGCTGCGGCTGCAGAACCTGGTCGAGGCGCTGTCGGTGATCGCCGCCAGCTACTACGCGGTCGCGCTGATCGCCTACATGGCCAAGGGCGCGGTCGGCTTCGGCGAGGAAGGGCACGAAGTCGATGTGGCGATCGCGCTGATCGCCCCGGTCGTGATCCTGACGATCTTTCTGCTCGTCTCGCGCATCCGCCATCGTTTCATCAAGGAAACCGAAAACGCCGCCGCTCGTTCAGATAAAGGTCGTCCTTTGAATGACGACTGAAAGGGTTTATACCGAGTCTGTTAAGTGAGTTGGTTCAGGTGAGGAGATAATTAAATGCAGAAATCTCATGGTTTTGTCGGCAGCATGGCTCTGGCGTGCCTGCTTGTCTCCGCTGGCTGTAATAGCCGCGCCGACGAAGAACCGGCTGCTCCGGCGACCACCACCACCGAGGCGCCTGCGACCACTGCGGCCGCCGACACTGCTGCCCCTGCAGCCGACGTCGAATTCGCCAGCCTGACCGGCGATCCCGCCGCTGGTGAAAAGGCGTTCGCGGTCTGCACCACCTGCCACTCGGTCGAAGCGGGCGTGAACAAGACCGGCCCGTCGCTGCACGGCGTTGTCGGCCGCGAAGCCGGTACGGTCGCAGACTTCAACTACACCGACGCGAACAAGAACAGCGGCATCACCTGGACGCCGGAAGAACTGTTCGTCTACCTCGCCGATCCGCAGGCGACCATTCCTGGCACGAAGATGATCTTCCCGGGCATCAAGGACCCGCAGAAGCGCGCGGACGTGATCGCCTATCTTGAAACCCAGTCGTAAGACCGGATTTCACAATCGACACAGAAAGGGCGCTGCCGCGATATGCGGCGGCGCCCTTTTCTTTGTCTTGGGGGAGTTTCCGATCTCGGCGTCAGCCCCGCTCGACCTCAGTCGACCTTCGGCCGCCCCTCCTCGCGCCGCTCTTCTTCCGCTTCGCGGCGGCGCATCTCTTCGGCAGCCTTGCCCTCGGGCGTGTCCATCGGATGGCGGTTGGACCGCTTGCGAATGAAGAGAAAGAACACCACCGCGATGATCGCGAGCACGATCAGCAGCGTCATGATGTTGAGCGGTGCGGCCACCGCCAGCAACGGCATGTTTGAAACGGACATGAGGGATTTCTCGCTTTCTCCCTCCAGCCCCTTTTCTTTCAACGGGTTAGTGCAGCATTTAGTTCCGGACGCGCGCCTGTGCCATCAGGCGACCGCGTCCATCCGCGCCAGTTCGCACTGCGACCAGATCTCGCTCAGCGCGTCGATCAACCGCCCGATATCGCCATCGGTGTGCACCGGAGACGGGGTGATCCGCAGCCGCTCGGTCCCCACCGGCACGGTCGGGTAATTGATCGGCTGCACGTAGATGCCGTGGTTGTCCATCAGCCAGTCGCTGATCATTTTACACTTCTTGGCATCGCCGACCATCACCGGGATGATGTGGCTCGGATTGTCGAGATGCGGGATGCCGATCGCATCCAGCCGCCGCCGCACCTGCGCCACCCGGTCCTTGTGCCGCGCGCGTTCCATCTCGCTCGCCTTGAGGTGACGAATGCTCGCCGCCGCACCCGCCGCCACGGCGGGGGGCAGCGCGGTGGAGAAGATGAACCCGCTGGCAAAGGTGCGGACATAATCGATCAGGTCGGCGCTCGCGGCGATATAGCCGCCCATCACGCCGAACGCCTTGCCCAGCGTCCCTTCGATGACGGTGATCCGATCCATCAGCCCTTCGCGTTCGGCGACCCCGCCGCCGCGCGGGCCGTAGAGGCCGACGCCGTGAACCTCGTCGATATAGCTCATCGCGCCATGGCGTTCGCACACGTCGAGAATATCGGCGATCGGCGCGATGTCGCCATCCATCGAATAGACGCTTTCGAACGCGACCAGCTTGGGGACGTCCGGTCCGTAGTCCGACAGCTTGCGGTCGAGATCCTCGACGTCGTTGTGCGACCAGATCTTGTACGGCGCACGGCTGTGACGAATGCCCTCGATCATGCTCGCATGGTTGAGCGCGTCGGAAAAGACGACGCAGCCCGGGATCTTCGCCGCCAGCGTGCCCAGCCCCGCCCAGTTGGAGACATAGCCGCTGGTGAACAGCAGCGCCGCTTCCTTGCCGTGCAGGTCCGCAAGCTCGCGTTCCAGCTCGACATGATAGTGGTTGGTGCCCGAGATATTGCGCGTGCCGCCCGCACCCGCGCCGCATTCATCCAGCGCGGCATGCATCGCGTCGACCACCACCGGATGCTGGCCCATGCCCAGGTAATCGTTGGAACACCACACGGTGACGGGCTGCGTCTCGTCGCCGATGAAGCGGGTCGCCTGCGGGAAGGCACCACGATGGCGCTTGATGTCGGTGAACACACGATAACGCCCCTCTTCGCGCACGCCATCGAGCTCGTCCTTGAAGAAGGCATTATAGTCCATCGGGGAAATCTCCGTCTCGTGCATTATAGACCCCTCATCGCGTTCGCGTGCGCCCGCTTGTCGCGCGCGGCAATAGCCCATCCCCACAATGCGCCATCGCGCAACGGCAGGGCAAAAAACAGGTGTTCGAGTGCGCCCAGCGCCGCCATCGCAAACAGCAGGCTCGCCGCAACCGAGGCACCCGGGCCTGTCGTCTCCGCAGCGATCGCGCCCAGCCAGCCGGCCAGCACCAGCGTGCCCGCAATGCTCAGGGCGAGCAGCGCGGTGAAGCGGTTGGGGCCGAAATAGCTGGTCAGATAGGCCAGGTGGCGCGGCAGGATATCGGTGCTGGCATTGGGCACGCCCGCAAACAGGTTCAGCTTGGCGACCAGCCGCAGCGCGAACAGCAATACGAAGACCTGCGCGCCGATCGGATTGGGTTGGCCCCAGCACAGCGCGATCAGGATCGCTGCGGTCGCCGCCAGCGCGATCTCGTGATGCAGCACCGCCGCGCTCGCCTTTGCGAAGCGCACGATGCCCTGTGCGCCCTCGGGGCATGGCTCGCGCCGGGGGCCGGTGACGCCGCCGGTCAGGAAGGCGAATTCATGCCACCCCCAGATCGCCATCGCGCCCGCGAAGCCGAGATACGCCCCGCCCGCACCGGTCATCTGCGCCGAGCCGATCACGCACAGCATGCCCACCGCAGCCGCGATGCCTGCCCATGCCAGGCTGCGGCCGTGGGCTTCGCGCGGGGCATTCGCCGCCCAGGCGATCAGCCCGGTGGCAAAGAACCACACCGCGATGGTCGCCAGCACCGGCAGGACATGGCCGGTAAAGCTCACCATGCCGGTTGCAGCCTGACGCTCTGCGGCAGTTCATTGGTCCGCGTGCGGTGGAAATACATGCTGGCAAAGGCAGCGCCCGCCCCGGCCATGCCGCTTGCACGCTTCAGCAGACCGCCGATGCCACCCTCGGCCTTGCCCGCATCGATCCGGTCTGCCGCGCGGCGCAACCGGGCCATCTTGGCGCGGAAGGCGGGATCGTCCGTCTCCAGCTCCACCGGGAAGACCTGCCGGGCGATCTGGTTGCAGACCGAGAAGACCTCGTAATCATACTCGGTCGGATCGACGCCCAGCGCCTCGTGAAACACCGGGCGGTTGTGATCGCGCACGAACATGGTCGCGTAGACCGACAGCAGGAAGAAGCGGATCCACAGCTTGTTCTTGCCCTGCAGCAGCTTGGGATCGGACCGCAACAGCATGGCGAAGGCCTCGCCATGGCGGAACTCGTCGTTGCACCACTCCTCGAACCAGTCGAAGATCGGGTGGAACTTGTGCTGCGGGTTCGCGGCCAGATGCCGGTAGATCGTGATGTAGCGCGCGTAGCCGATCTTCTCCGACAGATAGACCGCGTAGAAAATGAACTTCGGTTTGAAGAAGGTGTATTTCTTGGTCTTCGTCAGGAAGCCCAGATCGACGCCGATCCCCGCATCCTTCAGGCTTTCGTTGATGAAGCCCGCGTGGCGGCTCTCGTCGCGGGCGAGCAGTTTGAACAGCTGCTTCACGTCGGGGTTCTTCGTCCGCTTGGCGATCTCGGCATAGAGCACGCAGCCGGAAAATTCCGAGGTCATCGAGCTGACGAGGAAATCGGTGAACTCCTTGCGCAGCGCGGGCGGCAGGTTCTCGATCACGCCGGTGAAGCTGTCATTGTGCTTGAAGTGGGTCTTGTTGGGATCGCCTATCATCTCTTCGATCAGCGCGTCCCACTCATCGCGTACCGGCGACACGTCGATCGCATCGAGCGCGTCGAAATCGGTGGTGTAGAACCGCGGGGTCAGGATCGTGTCCTGCGTGGCGAGAGCCATCGCCTCTTCGCTGGTCATCGGCTTGTAGGCGTTCATTTGATCCTCCCGGCGTTGAAGCTGACCTCGTAGAGTTCGGCGAGGTCGAAATAGGCCGCGATACGGGTGAGGTTGCGCATGACCGGCCCTGCACGGGTCACGGTCGCGGTGCGCTCGAACACCTCGCGGCTGCCAAAGGGGATCGAGATCGGATCGCCCTGCACGCGGACCCTGTCGCCCGCCTCCATCGCCACCGTCTCCGGCAGTTCGACATGCGCGTGAAAATGCTCGGAGCTTTGCTCGACCAGGATGCGGCACGAAATCTCGAAGGTCTGACGCGCCATTACGCGGCCTCCTCTGGCAGCAGCGCGGCGAACACCGCGCGGTTATCGTCGCCGAACCCGCCCAGTTCGAGCGCGCGGCCGGTCGCGGGATCGCTCAGCGTGAGCGAGCCGTCGTCCCACCGCGTCAGGGTGAAGGGCGTGCGCGCGGAAATGCCCTGGCTGCGACGGATATGGACGAGGCTGCGCACGGTGGAGCGGATGAAGCCGCCGGTGCCCGGCTCGACCCGCACGATCCGCTCGCCTGTCGTGCCGTCGTCGATCAGCACCGCACCATCGGGTGCGTCGGCAAAGGTCAGGCTGCGGATCGCGTTGGCCTGGGTCCCGGCAGCGGCGCGCGACACATTGGGCACCGCGTCGCGCTCGACCAGACCGAAGCTGGCCGATGCCGCCAGCGCGAGCGACAGCGCGGCAATCGCAGCGATCACCAGCAGCGGCGCCTTGGGAGAGGGTTCGGCGTGATCGTGATGCAGGCTCATGCCAGCGCGCCCTCCATCGCAGGCGTGCGCGCCTGTGCAGGTCGCTCCTGCGCCTGTCCGCGTTCGATCGCCTCATGCGCCGCGACCGCGCGGGCCAGCTGCTCGGCGACATCGGCCGCCCCCGGCAGCGCGCGCAGCATCGGCTGCGGCTTGGCGAAGCGCCACGGGCGCGCATGCGGCCACAGCAGCAGGTAGCCGAGCGTACGCTCTCCATTCGGCTCCAGCGCGATCTCCCCGAAGCCCTTGCCCCGCTCGCTCAGATGCGCGGCACCGATCTGCTTCAGCGGGATATTGACCGTCTTCTCGATCGCGATCCCGATATGCAGGATCACCCGCCGGTCGGTCAGGATATACCGGGTGGTGCGCGCCGAGGCGAAGGCCGTCGCATAAAGGATCGCGAGCACCGCCGCGCCTGCGGCGAGCGTGGTCGCAATACCGCCCGGTCCGCTGCCCATCGCGACGGCGATCAGGGCGAGCAGCGCGAAATAGCCTGCCACCAGCGGAGTGTGGAACGCGCTGCGGGCAAGCACCATGGGATCGGGCCGGCCCCGCCACAGCACCGTCTCGTCCGCCTGCGGATGCCACAGCACGTCGATCTGCGTCGGACTGAGCGAAGGAGATTTGCGTGCCGTCACAACGCAGGCTCCTGCCGCTCGGGCGTGGCGTAGAGATAGCCGCCGCCGAAATAGGCGACGATCCGCTCTTCCTCATAGAAAGTGATCTGGTCCGGCGCTGCGGGAACAGGAGCGCCCGTGAACTGATCGGCAGTCAGCGCATCTATCACGATCCGGCCCTGCCGTCCGCGCACCAGCGCCATCGCCATGGGCGCGAGCACGGTCCTGCCCATGCTGAGGTCGACCGAGAGATAACGGATCACATGCTCGGCGCGGTCGATCCACACTTCGCTGACCGTGCCTGCGACCTTCCCATCCGCCCCGATGACGCTCATCCCGATCGGATTGGGATCGCGTGCGGCGATCGCGATGTGTGCGTCGAGGCTCAGCGGCACGATCCGCGGGCGACCATCCGCCGCCAGATCCGGCAGATCCTTGCGGTTCGCCCAGGATGCCGGCCCAAGGCCGTCGATCAGCGGATTGCCGGTCGGGATATAGGGCGCGCCGGAGGCGGCAAAGCTGCGCACCGCGGCCACGTCGAAGCTGTCGCGTCCCCCGGTCGGGGCGGTTACCGTGCCCCGGCCGTGCGGCAGGATGAAGGTCTTGGTAGGTGCTCGGCTAAGCGCGCCGCCGGACGATTCCACCAGGCCGGTGCTCTCGTCCTCCAGCGGATATCCCTCGCGCCGGTCTTCGCGCCGCAGGTAGAAAATCAGGCCGATGAAGAACAGCACGAAGGCCAGAAATACCAGCTCCGCGATGTCGATCGAACCCACGATTGTCGGGTCGCTCATTGGGATTCTCCTTGGGTGGCCATCATGTCGGGAACTCGCACAGGCCGAAGGGGCCCGCGATGGGCTGCGGGCTGTCGGCGCGACGCCGCGCGATAAGCGGGCCGAGCGCCACGAGCGCGGCCAGCAAGAGCATGATTTCGATGATATAGACCCCGGCATAACCGGCAGCAGGCGTGTTGAGCGCGCCCGACAATCCGCCGGCAGACGCGGTGTGCGACAGCGCATCGCGCAAGGCCCCGCCGATCGCGATCGCAAGGCCCGCACAGCTCGCCTGCACCGCGCCCCATGCGCCCAGCGCAAGGCCTGCGCCTTCGCCCCGCGCGCGAACCATGGTTTCGGTCAGCGTGCCGACCGAAAACAGGCCGAGACCAAGCCCGATCGCGAAGGCTCCGGCATAGAGCAGCAGGATCGAGGCGAAGGGCGCGGCGAACAGCACCAGCAGGAATGCGGCGATCCCGGCGACCAGACCAGTGCCCGCCAGCCGCAGCGGATCGCCTCCGTGCGACAGGCTGCGCCCGGCAAGGCAGAAACCCGCCAGCGCGCCCGCAGCCCATGCCCCGGTCAGCATTGTCGTGCTGCCGACCGACAGGCCCAGAATCTCGCCCCCATAGGGCTCCAGCAGCGCGTCCTGCATCGCGAAGGCCGCCGCACCGATGCCGATCGCGGCGAGCAGGCGTGCGGTGCGCTCTTCCGCGACGAATGCACGCCACAGCGTCGCAAAGCTCGGCCCTTCGGGGTCAGAGGGCATGCGCGAGGAGCCGCGCGGCTCCTGCTTCCACAGTGCCACCAGATTGAGCACCAGCGTCAGCGCGGCGGCTCCCTGAATCACCTGCACCAGCCGCGTGGGCGAGAAATCGACCAGCAGCGATCCGATCGCCAGCGCGGCCAGCATCGTGCCCGCGAGCAGCATGACGTAAAGCAGCGCGACCGCGCGTGGGCGCTTGTCCTGCGGGGCAAGATCGGTCGCCAGTGCCAGCCCGGCGGTCTGCGTGGTGTGCAGCCCCAGCCCGGTGAGCAAAAAGGCGATGGCGCTGAAGGCGATCCCCAGCCGGACATGATCGGGGTCGGACATCAGCAGCAGCGCGAAGGGCATGATCGCCAGGCCACCGAACTGCATCAGCGTCCCCAGCCAGATATAGGGCACCCGCCGCCAGCCGAGCACCGAGCGATGCGTGTCCGACTTGTGGCCGATCAGCGCGCGCAGGGGTGCCACCAGCAGCGGGATCGCGATGATCGTGGCGACCAGCCCGGCGGGGATCGACAGCTCGACGATCATCACCCGGTTGAGCGTGCCGGTCAGCAGCACCGCTGCCATCCCCACGCTCACCTGAAACAGCGCCAGCCGCAAAAGGCGCGACAGCGGCAGCTCCGCACTCGCCGCATCGGCGAAGGGCAGCCACGCCGTGGCCACCTGCATCCATTTGGCAGCAAGAGGCGCGCTCTGGCTCATCCGCGGCGGACCAGTTCGATCGCGTGGCTGATGTAGAACCCGCTGGAAACCCGCTCGCTGCGAGCCACGCGCCAGTCGGGCAGGTGGCTTTCCAGCTGTGCGAGCAACCTGTCTTCCAGGATCGGGACCAGCCGGGGCGACCGGTCGCTGCGCGGGAACAGCTTGCCCGCCTGGTACATCGCGAACAGCAGCGGCGTCCGCGGCACGAAGGTGAACAGCATCGAGTGCGAGGTCCGCTCACCCAGCTCGGCCAGCGCCGCGACCAGATCCGCCTCGCGGTAGTGGATCAGCGAATCCATCGCCACGACATGCGCGAATTCGCCCAGTGCAGGGTCGAGCATGTCCCCCGCGCGCCAAGCGATCCTGCCATGGCCGAGGAACGAGGGCTCGCGCCGCCGTGCCACTTCGACCAGCCCCGCGGCAACGTCCACCGCGGTCATTTCCGCGCCGCGGAACGCCGCTTCGACACTCAAGGCACCGGTGCCGCACCCGGCATCGAGCACGCGGGTGCGCCGCAGGTCTTGCGGCAACCACGACAGCAGGGTTTGGCGCATCGCATCGCGCCCCGCCCGCACGGTCGCGCGAATCCCGCTGACTGGCGCGTCCGACGTCAGGTCGATCCACGCCTTCTGCGCGGTGCTGTCGAAGTAGGTCGCCAGCCGATCGCGGTTGAGATCGTAGGGGGTCGCCCCTCCCTGCTGAATTGCATGACTTGCCATTACTCGAACCCCAGAAAATCGAAGATATCGCGGTCCTTCATCGCGGTCGCTTCGGAAGGGTCGACCCCATCCCACAGCAGTTGCGCGAGACGGATATATTCGAGCTGCGCGGCGAGCACCTCGGGGCACTCCTCCATCTCGAACAAAGTGCACTTCTTCAGGCGGCTGCGGCGGATCGCGTCGAGATCCTGAAAATGCGCCAGCCGCTGCATCCCGATCTCGTCGCAGAAGCGGTCGATCTCGTCGGTCTCGCGGCTACGATTGGCGACCACCCCGGCGAGGCGAACATCGTAGTTCTTGGCCTTCGCGCCGATCGCGGCGACGATCCGGTTCATCGCGAAGATGCTGTCGAAATCGTTGGCGGCTACCACCAGCGCACGCTCGGCATGTTGCAGCGGCGCGGCGAACCCGCCGCACACCACGTCGCCCAGCACGTCGAAGATGACGACGTCGGTGTCTTCGAGCAGGTGGTGCTGTTTCAGCAGCTTCACCGTCTGCCCGACCACATAGCCGCCGCAGCCCGTGCCCGCAGGCGGCCCGCCCGCCTCGACGCACATCACGCCGTTGTATCCTTCGAACATGAAGTCCTCGGTCCGCAGTTCCTCGCTGTGGAACTCGACCTGCTCCAGCGCATCGATCACCGTCGGCATCAGCTTCTTGGTTAGCGTGAAGGTGCTGTCGTGCTTGGGATCGCAGCCGATCTGCAGCACCCGGTGGCCGAGCTTGGAAAACGCGGCGGAGAGGTTGGACGAGGTCGTCGACTTGCCGATCCCACCCTTGCCGTAGACCGCGAAGACCTTCGCGCCCTTGATCTTGTCGCTCGGGTCGAGCTGGACCTGGACTGAACCGTCGCCATCCGGCGGTGCCTGTGTCGCGGCGTCTAGCATCACGTTCTCCTCATTCGGCCGCGACCACGCCTTCGAGCCGATCTTCCAGATCGTCGCTCGCCGCGCGCAGGGCTGCCAGTGTGTTGTCGTCGGGTTCCCAGAGCTTGCGCTCGCAGGCTTCGAGCAGGCGGTTCGCCACCCGCGCCGATGATTTCGGATTGAGCGCGGAAAGCCGCGCGCGCATCGCTTCGTCGAGCACGAAGGTCTCGCTGATCTGCTGGTAGACCCACGGCTTCACATCGCCGGTCGTCGCCGACCAGCCGAGCGTGTTGGTCACGTGCATTTCAACATGACGCACGCCTTCGAAGCCGTGCTTGAGCATGCCTTCGTACCATTTGGGGTTGAGCGTACGGGTGCGCGTTTCGAGGTCGATCTGTTCGCCCAGAGTGCGCACCTTCGCCGCCCCGTGCGTTGCGTCGAGGATATAGACCGGCGCTTCCTCGCCGCCCTTCGCGCGTGCGATGGCGCGGTTCATGCCGCCCAGCCCATCGACATACTGGTCGAGATCGGTGATCCCGACCTCCACGCTCTCTAGGTTCTGGTAGGTGAAGTCGACAGAGGCGAGTGCGGAGGCGAACAGCTCGCGGCGCTGCACCGGGGCACCCTTGGGACCGTAGGCATAGCCCTTGTGCGTCTCGAACGCGTTGGCGAGTTCGTCCGGATCGGTCCACACCCCGCCGTCGATCAGCTGGTTGACGTTCGCGCCATACGCGCCCTCGGCGTTGGAGAAGACCCGCAGGCTCGCGGTTTCGAGGTCGCAACCATGCGCCTCGGCAAAGGCGAGGCTGTGCTTGCGCACCAAGTTCTGCTCGACCGGCTCATCTGCGATGGTCGCGAGCCACGCGGCTTCGGCGAGCATGCGGGTCTGCAGCGGCAGCAGGTCGCGGAAGATGCCCGAGAGCGTTGCGACCACGTCGATCCGCGCGCGGCCCAGCTCGTCCAGCGGGATCAGTTCGGCCCCGCTGAGGCGACCATAGGAATCGAGCCGGGGACGCGCGCCGATCAGCGCCATCGCCTGCGCCAGCTGCGTGCCCTCGCTCTTGAGGTTGTCGGTGCCCCACAGCACCATCGCGATACTCTCGGGCGCTTTGTCTTTCGTAGCGCGGTGACGGGCGAGCAGCTGCTCGGCCTGCCGCGCGCCCTCGGCGACCGCAAAGCTGCTGGGGATGCGGAAGGGATCGAACCCGTGAATGTTACGGCCGGTCGGAAGAATGTCCGGATTGCGCAGCACATCGCCGCCCGGCGCTGGCAAGACGTAGCCGCCGTCGAGCGCGTGGATCAGCGCGGACATCTCGTCATTGGCATCGAGCTTGTCTTCGAAAGCTTCGCGATCGGCGTCGGCGTCTGCGCACTCGATGGCGTCGAGCAGGGTTTCGCGCTCCTCCCCTTCGGGGTTGGTGCCAAACACGTGGAGCCCGTGCGGGATCAGTGTGCGCTCCAGCTCGTACAGGCGGCCCGAGAGGTCCTCGATATCGCCCATGAAAATCTCGAGCGTGTCGCAGGCATCGGCGATCATCGCCTCGACCGATGTGCGTTCCTCCGCGTCGGTCGACCCGCGCCAGCGCTCGGTCAGCGCCTTGAGGTCGGCAAAGCCCTTGTACAGGCCCGCCTCGGCCAGCGGCGGGGTGAGGTAGCTGACCAGCGTGGCCGAAGCGCGCCGCTTGGCGAGGATTCCTTCGGACGGGTTGTTGGCGGCGTAGAGATTGAAATTGGGCAGGTCGCCCAGCAGTCGCTCGGGCCAGCAATCCCCGCTCAGCCCCGACTGCTTGCCGGGCATGAATTCGAGCGCGCCGTGGGTGCCGAAATGCAGCACGGCATCCGCACCGAAATCGCGGCGAATCCAGCGGTAGAAAGCGGAGAACGCATGCGTCGGGGCGAAGCCGCCCTCGAACAGCAGCCGCATCGGATCGCCCTCGTACCCGAAGGCGGGCTGCACGCCGACGAAGACGTTGCCCAGCTCAATGCCGTAGATGTGAATCGCCGAGCCATCGGCCTGCTGCTTGCCCGGCGCGGGGCCCCACTGCGCTTCGATCTCTTTCAGGTACGGCTCGGCGCGGACATGCTCGTCCGCCGGAATGCGCGCGGCGACATTGGCGTCGGCGCAGAACATATCCGCATTGCCGTGCAACACCGCATCGCGCAGCGCGTCGATGCTCTCGGGCACATCGACCGCGTAGCCTTCGGCGTCGAGCCGGACGAGCGTGGCGTGGAGCGACTCGAACACCGCGAGATGCGCGGCCGTGCCGGTCGCGCCCGAATTGGGCGGGAAGTTGAAGATGACGATCGCGAGCTTGCGGCTTGCCCGCGCGGACTTGCGCAGCGTGACCAGCTTTGCGGTCTTCGCCGCAAGCGCGGCGGCGCGCTCCGGATGACCGCGCATCGCACGCACCGGGCCTTCGGCATCGTCGCTGCGCCCACCGAACAGGCTGGGCGCGATCGCTCCGTCGAGTTCGGGGATTGCGACCATCATCGTGGTTTCGAGCGGCAGGAGTCCGAGCCGCCCCTCGGCCCAGGATTCGAGCGACTGGAACTCGATCGGGTGCGCGGCAATATAGGGCAGGTCGAGCCCGGACAGCGTTTCCACCGCCGCCTCCGTGTCATTGTAGGCAGGCCCGCCGACCAGCGAGAAGCCGGTCAGGTTGACGATTGCATCGACTGTCGGTTTGCCATCCTTGACGAAGAATTTTTCGATCGCAGGACGTGCGTCGAGCCCGGAAGCGAAGGCCGGAACGACCTCCAGCCCGGCAGCCTCCATCGCAGCGATCACGCCATCGTAGTGCGCGGTGTCGCGACCCAGCAGGTAGGAGCGCAGCATCAGCAGGCCGACCCGTCCATGCGCGCCCTTCAGACGCGGCAGCAGGCGCGCGCTTTCCGAAATCAGCTGGTCGGTGCGCGGGTGGTAGACGCCGACCTCGGGATAATCCTGCGGCGCGTCGGCATGGGTCGCCCCGCGCCGTGCCTCGCGCTCGCCGGCGGCGTACCGGTCAATCAGCGCCCGCACCATCGCGACCACGTTGTCGTCCGACCCGGCGAGCCAGTATTGCAGCGTCAGGAAATAGGCGCGCACATCCTGCGCGGTGCCCGGAATGAACTTGAGGATCTTGGGCAGGCGGCGCAGCATCTTCATCTGTCCCGCGCCCGAGCTGGCCCCCGGCTTGCCCGAGCCGCGCAGCTTCTTGAGCAGCGCGAGCGGGCCCTTGGCGGGGGCGTCCATCCGATAGCCGCCCATCCGGGTCAGCCTGACCACCTCGCCCGCCGACATCAGACCGAGCATCGCGTCGCAGTCTTCGCGGCGAGCCTCGAGCGCGGGCATGATCGCGCGCACGTGATCGTCGAGGAACAGCATCGTCGCGATGACGATGTCGGCCTGTGCGACGTCTTGCTCGGTCTGTTCGAGCGAGCCTGGCACGCGGTCCCAGTCGGACGCGGCGTGGAGCACGATCGCGATATTCTCGTCCGCCAGCCGCGCGCTTGCCCGCTCGACCGCACCCTTGAGGTGGTTGTCGAGCGTCACGATCACGACGCGCGTGGCGGGGAGCGCACTAGCGGGCATAATGCGCCTTCGCGTCGTACAGCGTTTCGAGGTCGATTGCGGCGCGGCCCTGTTCGGACGCGTAGGTTTCCGTGTTCCGCTTTGCCTTGCCGCGTACGAAGAAGGGGATCTTCTTCAGCTCCGCCTCGGCCTCGGCGGTCCAGAGCGTATCTTCATCGTCACCCCGAACTTGTCCCGGGGTCCAGTCCTCCTCCTGGAAGGTCGGAGCCGTTGGCGCACTGGATGCTGAAACAGGTTCAGCATGACGAGATGGCGAATGGGCGGCCAGATGCGAGGCCCCAGCATCGTCGGAGAATTCGAAATCCTCGCGGAACATGGTCAGCAGGTGCTCTTCCAGCCCCATGACCAGCGGGTGCGCCCAAGTGTCGAACAGCACGTTCGCGCCCTCGAAACCCATCTGCGGGCTGTGGCGCGCGGGGAAGTCCTGCACGTGCACCGGGGCCGAGATCACCGCGCAGGGCACGCCTTGCCGCTTGGCAATGTGACGTTCCATCTGCGTGCCCAGCACCAGCTCGGGCGCGGCGGCGGCGATCGCGTCCTCGACCTCGAGATGGTCGTCGGTGATCAAAGGTTCGACGCCATAAGCTCGCGCCGCATCGCGTACCTCGCGGGCGAATTCGCGGTTGTAGCAGCCGAGCCCGACCACCTTGAAACCCAGCTCTTCGTGCGCGACCCGCGCAGCAGCAACCGCGTGGGTGGCATCGCCGAACACGAACACGCGCTTGCCCGTCAGGTAGGTCGAATCGACCGAGCGGCTCCACCACGGCATGCGCGACTCGCCGTCGGCCCGTGCGGGTTCGGGATCGACGCCCGCCAGCGCGGCGACCTCGGCAATGAACTCGCGGGTTGCGCCAACGCCTAGGGGTACGGTCTTGGTGCGTGGCTGCTTGAACTCGCGTTCCAGCCAGCGGGCGGCGCTGTCGCCGATTTCGGGATAGAGCACGATGTTGAAGTCCGCCGCACCGATCCGGGCGATGTCGGCGGGCGAAGCGCCCAGCGGTGCGACACAGTTCACGTCGATACCGAGCCGGTTGAGGATACCGCGCACTTCGCGCACATCGTCGCGGTGGCGAAAGCCCAGTGCTGCTGGGCCGAGAATGTTGACCAGCGGCTTACGGCCATCACGCGCCGTCGGACGCACATCTCGGTCCGCCAGATGGCGCACGATCTGGTAGAAGGTCTCACCCGCGCCCCAGTTTTCCTTGCGTGAATAGCTCGGCAGTTCGAGCGGGACGACCGGGCACGGCAGGCGCATCGCCTCGGCCATTCCCGCCGGATCGTCCTGAATCAGCTCGGCGGTGCATGACGATCCGACCAGCATCACCTGCGGGTCGAACCGCGCATAGGCATCGCGCGCCGCGCGCTGGAACAGGTCGGCGGTATCCTTGCCCAGATCGCGCGCCTGGAAGGTGGTGTAGGTGACCGGCGGGCGGGCATTGCGCCGCTCGATCATCGTGAATAGCAGATCCGCATAAGTATCGCCCTGCGGTGCGTGGAGCAGGTAGTGGACTCCGCGCATCGCTGTCGCGACCCGCATCGCGCCGACATGAGGAGGTCCCTCGTAGGTCCAGACAGACAGCTGCACCGCTACACCTGCAACACATCGCGGCGGCGCAGCGGGCGCGCAAAGAGTTCGGCGAGGTCGCCCGCCTGTTCGAACCCGTGGATGGGCGAGAAGACCAGTTCGATCGCCCACTTGGTAGAGAGCCCTTCGGCCTCCAGTGGGTTGGCGAGGCCGAGGCCGCACACGGTCAGGTCCGGCCGGTCGGCGCGCACCCGGTCGAGCTGGCGGTCGACATCCTGCCCTTCGCTGATCCGGGTCGTCTCGGGCAGCTGATCGAGATCGCGCGCGACGAGCTTGCGGTTGAGATAGGGCGTGCCGACCTCGACCGGCTCCATGCCCAGCTCGGTGGCGAGAAAGCGCGCGAGCGGCACTTCAAGCTGCGAGTCGGGAAGGAAGCTGATCCGCTTGCCCGCCAGCTTTTCTCGATGGTGTTCGAGCGCGCGCTTGGCCCGTTCGCGGCCCGGCGCGATCACGGCGCTGGCGTGCATCTCGTCGATCCCGAAAGCCTGCACCGCGGCCTTGAGCCAGGCGGTGGTGCCCTCGGCACCGAACGGGAACGGCGCGTCGATCCGCTGTCCCCCACGCCCTTCCAGCGCCTGCGCGGTTTCGCCGAGGAAGGGCTGTGCGAGCAGTATCCGGGTGTTCGGACCAATGGCGGGGAGCCCGTCTGCGGTGCGCGCGGGCAGCACGCCGACATTCTCGATCCCCAGCTGAGCGAACAGCCGCAGGAACTGGTCCTCGACGATGTCCGGCAGCGATCCGACCAGCAGCAGCTGCGGTGCGGCATCGGGCGCACTCGCAGGCATGACCGGCACCAGCGAGGCGAGGCAGGCATCCTCGCCTTCGGTAAAAGTCGTCTCGATCCCACTACCCGAATAGTTGAGGATGCGGACCTGGCCTGCGTGCTTTGCGCCGAGTCGCTCGGCCGCCTTGCCAAGGTCCAGCTTGATCACTTCGGACGGGCACGAGCCGACCAGGAATAGCTGCCTTATCTCGGGCCGCCGTGCCAGCAGCCGGTCGACCACGCGATCCAGCTCTTCATGGCAATCGGCCATGCCTGCCAGATCGCGTTCCTCGATGATCGCGGTGGCAAAGCGCGGTTCGGCGAAGATCATTACGCCTGCGGCAGATTGCAGCAGATGTGCGCAGGTACGCGAGCCGACCACCAGGAAGAACGCGTCCTGCATCTTGCGGTGAAGCCAGACGATCCCCGTTAGCCCGCAGAAAACCTCGCGCTGGCCGCGCTCGCGGAGCACCTCGCGTTCGGGAGGTGCGCCGCAGCCGCTATCTGCGGGCAGCGAGAATGCGTCGGCCTTCATGCCGGCACCGCCATTGGCTGCGCGGCAGGCTGACCCGCGAGTCGCGCGGCGCGCAGCTTGAGGAGGAACTGCCCGGCATTGATGACGTAGGCGGCGTACCCGGCAAGCGCGACCAGCAGCCGCGTCTCGACACTACCGATCCCGCCGAAAAGCATCACCAGATAGCCCGTGTGCAGGCCGATCACGACCATGCTGAACACGTCTTCCCAGAAGAAGGGCCGCGCGAACAGCCATTTGCCGAATACGACCTTCTCCCAGATCGAGCCGGTGATCATGATCGCGTAGAGCGCGAAAGTCTTGGCGAGGATGGAAAGGTCGGCGGCGAACGCGCCCTCCCCCGTCACCAGCGTGCGCAGCACCAGCGCAAGACTGATGAGAAAGATCGCGAACTGCACCGGGGCGAGGACGCCCTGAACGATCGTCCACACACTCGAGTCGCGGCGCGCGCGCTCTTCCGGAGTGTAGAGCGCAGCGGCCTGCGGGCGTGTGATCACGCCGGTCTTCAGGGCTGCTTCTGGCGATCCGTCGTGCGTCATACTGGCTTCGACGACCTCCTCTCTCGCGATGAAGACTAGGCCTCATTGCGCGAGAGTGTCAATCTCTCATGACGACAAGTAGATTGGACAGATGAGAATTTGCGCTTCTTCAACTTAAGGCGTACGCTTCTCTCAGCCCGGGCCGAGTGGCACTCGCAAATGTATGCCCGAGTCGACGCACTCCGCGCCGCTAACAGACTGGGGAGAGTCTGAAATGGCATCGGTATTTGGCAAGGGTTCCACCGCCTTCCGCAGCATGATCCCGAGCCCCCGGGGCTCGAGACGACGAGCGGAACAGGCCCACACCAGAGATCTGGTCGACATTGTCGAGCATCAGATGATTCCGCGCCTGATGCTCGCGCATTCGCGCGAACGCCCGGCAACGATCGTCGAGGAGCGCGCTCCGATCACGCCCGACGATGCGGAAAGCTTCGCGGTCAATCTGCTCGAATGGGAGGCCGACCGCGCTCTGCTCGAAGTGGAAGCGCTGATGAGCGCCGGGCAGGATATCCGTTCCATCTTCCTCGACCTTCTCGCCCCTGCCGCCCGCAAGCTGGGAGTGTTGTGGGAAGAGGACGAATGCGATTTCGTCGAGGTCACCATGGGCCTGTGGCGCCTGCAGGAAGTGATGCGCGAGATCGCCTCGCGCACCCCGCCGGTCGAGCGCGCCATGCAAGCCCCTGCACGGGCACTGTTTTCCGCCATCCCTGGAGATCAGCACGGATTCGGCGCACTGATGATCGATGAAGTCTTCGCTCGCGCAGGGTGGGAAAGCGAAGCTCTGATCGATCCGCAGCGGCGCGAGCTGCTCTCCGTGATTTCCCGGAAACCCTTCGATCTGGTGGGATTGACCGTGACAAACGATTGCCCTAGCTCCGCGCTCCAATCCCTGATCCGGGCGATCCGCACGGTTTCGTCCAATCCACAGACCTGCATCATGATCGGTGGGCGGATGGTCAACGCCAATCCGAACATTGCAGACGAGGTTGGTGCAGATGGTACGGCGAACGATGCCTTTGCGGCACTCGAGCTCGCCGAACAGATGGTCGCGAAGACAGGACTAGTCCTTAACCCCACTTGATGAGGGGGCGAGTACCAGATGCTGACCAAGAAGCACCGCTCCGACGCGGATCGCAAATTCGGCAATCCCGCCGAGCATTTCGGCGCGCTCGACGCAGATTCCGCTCAACGCCTGGCCCTTGCGGCGGGTGACATCGCGCTCGTGCTCGACGATACCGGTCATATCCTCGACGTGTCGGTAGACGAGCGGGAGTTTCCCGATCTGGTCGAGTGGGCCGGGGCGAACTGGCTCGAAACGGTAACCATCGAAAGCCGTCCCAAGGTGATGGAAATGCTCGCCGCCGCGCGCAAGGGCGAGGCTGGCCGCTGGCGGCAGGTCAACCACCCGACCAGCCAGGGCGATGTGCCGGTACGCTACGCGCTCGTCAGCCTCAGCGAAGGGCGGCACCTCGCGCTGGGCCGCGATCTGCGCGACGCAGCCCGCACCCAGCAACGCCTGTTGCAGGTGCAGCAGGCGCTGGAGCGCGACTATATGCGCATGCGCCAGCTCGAAGCGCGCTATCGCATGCTGTTCGACCGCTCGCGCGAGGCAGTGCTGATCGTCGAGGCGGACAGCCACCGCATCCGCGAGGCGAACCCGGCAGCCTACAAGCTCGCCGGAGTGCGCCCCGACAGCCTGCAGGGCAAGAAGCTCGAGGGGCTGTTTCACAGCGGCTCGCGCGATCGGCTGGCGAACCAGCTGGGCTCCGCCCTCGGCGCGGATGCCGCCGCGCCGATCCCTGTCAGACTCGCCAAGGGAAGCCGCGAAGCAGTGGTTACCGCGACCGGATTCAGCCAGAATCGCCGCCAATATCTGCTGCTGATCGTCAACCCGACGGACGAAAGTGCGCCTTCGGACGACCATGCCCTCGCGTCGGTGATCGAGGGAATGCCCGACGCCTTCGTCGTCGCCGACGAAGACATGCGGATCCTGCGCGCCAACGCGGCCTTCGTGGAGCTGGTTGACGCCGCGAGCGAGGAGCAGCTGCACGGCCGCTCGCTCTCGCGCCTCATCGGTCGGCCCGGGATCGATCTGGACCTGATCGCGGGGCAGATGGAGAAGGAAGGCGTCGCCCGCAACGTATCCAGCGTCGTGCGCACGCTGAGCGGAACGGCGGAAGAGCCGGTCGAAATTTCCTCCGTCGCGACCGGCACCGAAAAGGACGGCGAACCGCGCCATTTCGGTTTCGTGATCCGGCCCATCGGCCGCCGCCTGCGCGATGTCAGCGGAGCGGGCGAGGAACTGCCCCGCTCGGTCGAGGAACTGACCGATCTGGTCGGGCGCATGCCGCTGAAGGACATCGTGCGCGAAAGCACCGACCTGATCGAGCGTCTGTGTATCGAGGCGGCGCTGCTCTACACTTCGGACAACCGCGCCTCCGCCGCCGAAATTCTCGGCCTCAGCCGGCAGAGCCTCTATTCCAAGCTCAACCGCTATGGCCTCGGCAAGCAGGGCGAAGAAACCAGGTAATCTCTGACTGACAGATTGACTGTCAAAATGGTTTGACGGGCGCTGTGCCGAGGCATACGCTGCCCGGCATGGAACGTTCGGCGCTCCCTCTAAAGACGTCGCCGCCGCCTGCGGCTCGCGATGTCCTTGCGCTGCTCAAACCGATCACCTGGTTTCCTCCGATGTGGGCCTTCGCGGTCGGAGTCGTTTCCTCCGGCGCGGCCATCGACGGGCGCTGGCTGCTGGTCGCCGGTGGCGTGCTGCTGGCCGGGCCGATGGTGTGCGGCACCAGCCAGGCGGTGAACGACTGGTTCGACCGGCACGTGGACGCGATCAACGAACCCGACCGCCCAATTCCCTCGGGCCGGATCGCCGGGCGCTGGGGCCTGTACATCGCGATAATCGGCACGCTTCTCTCGCTCGCGCTCGCGGCGGCGCTGGGCCCGCTGGTGCTGGGTGCGGCGGTGATCGGACTGGCGCTGGCCTGGGCCTACAGCGCCCCGCCCTTCCGCCTGAAGTCGAGCGGATGGTGGGGTCCCGCCGTGGTTGGCCTGACCTATGAGGGGCTGAGCTGGTTTACCGGGGCGACGGTGATGCTGGGCGCAATGCCCTCTGCATCGGTCCTTACCGTGCTGCTGCTCTATTCGATCGGCGCGCACGGGATCATGACGCTCAACGATTTCAAGGCGGTCGAGGGTGACCGGGCGACCGGGCTGCGTTCGCTCCCGGTCGTGCTAGGGGTGCGCCGTGCGAGTCTTCTCGCTTGTGCGACGATGGCAGGCGCGCAGGCGATCGTGGTCGCGCTGCTGCTTGCCTGGGGATTGACCCTGTCGGCGGCAATCGTCGCCGCACTGCTGATCGGGCAGTTCGCTCTGATGCCCAAGCTGCTGCGCAATCCGGCCCGCAATGCCCCGTGGTACGGCGCGACCGGGGTGACGCTTTACGTCCTTGGAATGCTCGCCGCCGGGCTTGGCCTGGGGGGCTATATCTGATGGGTCGTGCCACGTCGCTCCCGTCCTCGACCGGCCTCGGCTGGATCGCGATCATCCGGCTGGGTCTGATCCAGGCGGCGATCGGCGCGATCGTGATGCTGGCGAGCTCGCTGCTCAACCGGGTGATGGTGGTGGAATACGCTCTCGTCGCGGCAGTCCCCGCCGGGCTGGTCGCGTGGCATTATGCGGTCCAGCTCACGCGCCCCTTGTGGGGCCATGGGTCGGACCGGGGCCGCAAGCGCACGCCGTGGATCGTCAGCGGTATGGCGATGCTGGCAGGCGGGGCACTTCTGGCGGTGCGCGCGACGGTGATGATGCCCGACTCGGCATTGCTGGGCGGCGCGCTGGCGATCTTCGCCTTCACCATGATCGGAGCAGGCGTTGGCGCGGCAGGCACCTCCATGCTCGCGCTGCTGGCCTCGGGGGTCGTGCCCGAACGGCGCGCGGCGGCGGCGGCGGTTACCTGGACGATGATGATCGCAGGGATCGTGGTTGCCGCTGGCGTCGCGGGCGCCCTGCTCGACCCCTTCAGCGAGGCGCGGTTGATCGGCGTTGCCAGCGGTGTCGCGCTCACCGCATTCGCCCTCGCCTGCGCGGCAATCTGGCGGCTCGAACCGCGCGCGATGCAGGATTTCTCCGACCGGCCCCGCGGCGAAGTTCCCGGCTTCGCCGAGGCGCTGCGCGAGATCATGCAGGAGGCCGCCGCGCGGCGCTTCACCGTGCTGATCTTCGTCTCGATGCTCGCCTATTCGATGCAGGACCTGATCCTTGAGCCCTTCGCGGGGCTGGTCTTCGGCATGTCGCCCGGAGAATCCACCAGCCTTTCGGGCACCCAGCATTCGGGCGTGCTGCTCGGAATGATTATCGCGGGCGTGGGCGGCAGCGCCTTTGCAGGACGGCTACCGGTGGACCTGCGCGTGTGGATCGTCGCCGGTTGCGCAGGCTCTGGCTGTGCGCTCGCAGGCCTCGCGATAGCGGCACTGGCCGGGCCGGGCTGGCCCTTGGCCGCCAATGTCTTCGTTCTCGGCCTGTGCAACGGCGTGTTCGCAGTCTCCGCGATCGGCGCGATGATGGGTCTCGCGGGTGCAGGTGAGAATACGCGCGAGGGCGTGCGCATGGGCGTGTGGGGCGCGGCGCAGGCGGTCGCCTTCGGGCTCGGCGGGCTGACCGGCGCGCTCGGCGTCGATGCGGCGCGCCATCTTATCGGCCGCGACGGCGCGGCCTTCCAGCTGGTCTTCGCGATCGAGGCATGCCTGTTCATCCTCGCCGCCGTGCTGGCGGTGCAGGCGACCCGCAGGGCACCAATGGCAGACAAGGGAGTGGCAGCGGCATGACGGAGACGGTTTACGACGCAGTAGTGGTCGGCGGCGGCCCCTCCGGAGCCACGATCGCAACCGAACTTGCGCGCGAGGGCCACCGGGTGCTGCTGCTCGACCGGGCGGGCC
Organism: Citromicrobium bathyomarinum; assembly: GCA_001306305.2. Taxonomy (NCBI): domain Bacteria; kingdom Pseudomonadati; phylum Pseudomonadota; class Alphaproteobacteria; order Sphingomonadales; family Sphingomonadaceae; genus Citromicrobium; species Citromicrobium bathyomarinum. The sequence continues at coordinate 1,082,058 of CP155577.1, read as the reverse complement.
GGATCAAGCCGTGCGGTGGCGCGGTCCCCCCGCGGCTGCTCAAAGATTTCGAGATCCCCCACCACTTGCTGGTCGCCCGCGCCCGCTCGGCCCGGATGATCGCCCCGTCGAACCGCACGGTCGACATGCCGGTGGGCGAGATCGGCTATGTCGGGATGGTCGACCGCGACGTGTTCGACGAATGGCTGCGAGAGCGTGCGGCGGAAGTAGGCGCCGAGCGGCGCACCGGCACGTTCGAGACGATCGAGCGCGAAGAAGGCCAGCCGCCGACCGTCTGCTATCGCGAGCAGCGCGGCGGCGAGATCCGCAGGGTACGCACAAGGCTGGTGATCGGTGCGGACGGCGCACGCTCTGCGGTCGCCGCACAGAACATCGCGGGTGCCGAGCGGATGAAGTGCGTCTTCGCCTATCACGAAATCATCCAGTCGCCCGCGAACGACAGCGATCACTTCGACGCATCGCGCTGCGACGTGTTTTATCAGGGCCGCCTGTCGCCCGATTTCTACGCCTGGGTCTTCCCCCACGGCGAGACGGCAAGCGTGGGTGTGGGCAGCGCGAACAAGGGCTTCTCCCTGCGCGGCGCGGTTGCACGCATGCGCGGCGATCTGGAGCTCGATGGTTGCGAGACGATCCGCCGCGAAGGCGCGCCGATCCCGCTCAGGCCGCTCAAGCGGTGGGATAACGGCGCTGACGTGATCGTTGCGGGCGATGCCGCAGGCGTGGTCGCTCCGGCCAGTGGCGAGGGGATCTATTACGCGATGATGGGCGGGCGCTGCGTGGCGCAGGCCGCCGCGCAGTTCCTTGCAACCGGGCAGCCTGCTGCGCTGCGCGGTGCGCGCAAGGCCTTCATGCGCGAACACGGCAAGGTGTTCTGGGTGCTCGGGATGATGCAGCACTTCTGGTATTCGAGCGACAAGCGGCGCGAGCGGTTCGTGACCATGTGCGCCGACCGCGATGTGCAGCAGCTGACGTGGGAAGCCTATATGAACAAGCGGCTGGTGCGCGCAAAACCGGTTGCGCATGTCCGCATCTTCCTGAAGGATTGCGCCCATCTGCTGGGGTTGAAGGCACCCGCTTGAGGATACCGACGTAATGGGGCGCAGCTGGTTTTTGCCGATTCTGGTGGCGGGCATTGCCGCGCTTGGCGTGGCGATGCTGGGCGGCACGATCACCGATCTGGGCCCGTGGTATCAGTCGCTCGCCAAGCCGGACTGGACCCCGCCCGGCTACGTCTTCCCCATCGCATGGACCGCCATTTTCGCACTGGCCGCGCTTGCTGCGGTGAGTGCCTGGCTCTCTGCCCCCAATGCCAATGCGCGCACCACCACCATCGGCCTGTTCGCGCTTAACGGCTTCCTCAACATCATGTGGAGCCTGCTGTTCTTTCGCCTGCAGAGGCCCGACTGGGCCTTCGCCGAACTGGTTTTGTTGTGGCTTTCGGTGCTGGTGCTGATCCTCTATTGCGGGCGCTTCTCGCGCCTGTCCGCGCTCGCGCTGGTCCCCTACCTGATCTGGGTCAGCATCGCGGGCGCGCTCAACTGGAACATCGTCCAGCTCAACGGCCCGTTCTAGCATGGCGGCAGCCATGATGGAGGCGCTGTTCGCCAGCGGTCATGCGGCGGACATCGTGCTCGGCGTGCTGGCGATCGAAGCGCTAATCCTCGCCCAGCGCGGCTGGGCCTTCACCGCGATTATCGGCCTGATCGGACCTGCCGCGCTGATCGTGCTCGGCCTGCGCGCGGCCCTTGTAGGCGCGGAGTGGTACTGGGTCTCGCTGCCGGTCGCACTCGCCTTCCCGCTGCATCTGCTCGACCTGCGGCACAGGCTGCGCGCCACCCGCTGATCCCGAAATGACAAGAGCCCGGCCATCAGGGCCAGGCTCTCGCGTGTCGGGGTTTGAAACCACGCGTCAGCGCGGCGGCGGTGCGTAGTGGTGTTCCTGCGCCCATAGGTACCAGTTGTCGACCACGGTGCCGGTCAGCAGGATGCCGATCCCGCCGGTCAGCGTGGTCAGGATGGCGAACCACCATGCCCAGCGGTGGATCGATTCCATCGTCGCGTTGAAGCCCATGGTCCAGCGCCAGAACAGGCCGGCCCTTTCGGACGCGGTGCCGCGATCGGTAATCTGCTCGATCTCCCGCTCCCCGCCGTAGCGGCTGACCGCTAGGATTGTACCCCCATGCATCGCGAACAGCAGCGCGGATCCGTAGAGGAAAGCGATCGATAGCGCGTGGAACGGGTTGTAGAACAGGTTGCCGTAGATCAGCGAGAAATTGTTGGTCCAGTCGAGGTGCGGGAATATCCCGAAAGGCACCGCCTCCGACCAGCTGCCCATCAGCCCCGGGCGGATGAAGCCCAGCACCAGATACAGCCAGATGGCGCTGGCGAAGGCCCAGCAGACGTGCAGGCCCATCCCCAGCGCTTTCGCGCGGCGGTAGGTCCGGGCCCACCACAGCAGGATCGACGTGGTCAGGAAGAACCCGGCCATGATCCACCAGCCACCTTCGGCCAGCGGGACGAAGGGCGAGAAGCCCCATTCAGGCCCCGGGGGGTCGAGCGAGAGCCAGAAGAACTCGCGCACGAAGGCCACCGGACTCCAGTTGACCGAGGCGAGCATGTTGAGCCCGATGATCTCGATCGCGATGAAGCCGAACAGCAGCGAGGCGACGCCCAGCCAGCCGAGATAGATCGGCCCCAGCTGCGCCTGGCCAAGCTTGCCGAACCAGTAGGCGTTGGAGTGAATCGGGAGGCGCGGCTCATCGGTGAAGGGAAGGTCTATGCCCATCTCGGCGGGCCCTTCAAGCTGCACCTGCGTGAAGATATTCTGGTAGCGTGCCATGACGTACTCCCTTCCTCAGGACCAGATCGGGATGCTGCGCCACCAGCTCCACCATTCGGGAAAGCTGCCTTGGTACAGCGGCCCGGCGAGGATCATGCAGGCCGCACTCCAGAACCCGGCGTTGAGCGCCAGCAGCAGGCCCAGCCGGTGGATGCCGATCGTGCCGATCGAATAGCCGACGAAATCGCGGAAATAGGTATCTTCGTACTCGGGCGACTTCACCTCCGTACCGCGCGGCACGTTGACTGCAGACAGGACCAGCGCACCGTGCAGCGCCAGCGCGAGGCAGGTCGTGAAGAAGAACGTGATCGCGACCATGTGCAGCGGATTATAGTGGAAGTTGACGTAGGAATATCCGGTGTTGGATACCCAATCGAGGTGGGTGAATATGCCGTAAGGAAAGCCATGGCCCCACGCCCCCAGCCATAGCGGTCGGATTACAACCAGTGTGGCATAAGCCAGAATGGCGAAGCTGAAGGCGACCGGCACGTGATAGCCCATCCCCAGCTTGCGGGAGATTTCCACCTGCCGCAGCGCCCATGAAACAAACGCGATCAGCGCGCACACGGTGATGATCTGCCAGTAGCCGCCAGCGTTGAGCGGCGCGGCGGCAAGCCCCGCATCGATGGGGGGCGGTTCGATGGAGATCAGCCACGGATTCCACGTTGGCCCCTGTGAGGCCGAAGCGAAGATCAGCAACGTGCCCAGCAACGCCGCGATCGCCGCGGTCACACCGAAGAACCCGACGTAAAATGGACCGACCCAGAAATCGAACAGGTCGCCACCGATCAGCGTGCCGCCACGCACACGGTATTTCCGCTCAAAACTCAGCAGGGCCATAGGTCCATCCTTCCCGCCCCGTCAGGCGGGGCTCGCAGGGTTCATCCCACATATTTGTGCCGTGCCGCCTCCGCGGCGCCGGCTGCGGGGACGGAAGTTCAGGCCCGCCCCCGTCACGTCCGGCGGGTTGCTATCCCGTCGTCGCCGGGCCTTCGACCGCCGCAGTGGTCGTCGCCGGGGCGGCACTTGCGCCATCCAGCCAGTTGTACCGGTTGGTGCTGAGCAGGATGAAGTGGATCAGCAGCGCGAGAACGAAGAGAAACACGAACAGGCCGGTAAGCGCCCTGCGCGGATCGAAAATGAGCCAGATTCTCCACATTTCATAATTCCTTTCATGTGGTTACGGCAGTTGTGGCTCGCTGACGCCAACGCGCGTCGAACGAGCGAGGCGGATCGGTCAGAGCCAGGGCTTGTAGATCCACAGCGCGATGTGGGCGAGGACGGCGATCCCGGTGAAGCCCATGAAGGAACCCAGGAAAATCTTGTGAAATTCCTTGGCTTCTTCCGGCGTCAGGTAGGTCCGCAGACCGAAGCGATCATCGCCAGGTGTCGGATCGTTCATTGGTCAATCTCCAAACTTGCTGGACAAGGTGGGGCGTCGCCGCCCCGGCGGTATCCGCGTGAGAAACTGCTCTCCCCCACGAATTTCTGGGCCCGTGACCGGGTGGATTGGATGGCCGCGGCTCACCGGCCCGCCCCTTCGAGCGGGGCGTCGGCAAGCCGGTCGGCGGTGACAGTGGTTTCGCCCGCACGGCGGGCGGCGGCTTCGGCGGCATCGCGCCAGCGCTTGGCGGCGGAGATCCGCACCAGCACGGGCTGTGCCTCCACGATCTGGTCGAGCCGGGCCTTGGCCGCAGGCTCCCAGCCCAGCGCGGCCTGCTTGCGCGCGGGCGTCGCATCGGCCTTGTCCATGTCGGTGCCGAGCGGGAGGATGTGGAACAGCGCATCGAACAGCGCATTGCACACCTCCTGCACGAGGTAGGTTGCGCCCGAATAGCCCATGAAGGGCGTTCCGGTGTGCCGCCGGATCGCCGCGCCGGGGAAGCTCGCCGGGATGAACTGGCCTTGCGGTCCGTGGCCGCGCCCTGCGACCTCGGCCATGTACATCCGCTCGTTATAGCTGCCGAAAACCACCAGCGGCGGATTGGCGTGGATGGCGGCGCGCACGTCCTCGTTCTTCGGCTTCACTCCCGCGCAGCGTCCAAAAGCGAAGCTGCACGGCAGTCCCATGTCGTCTTCGAGGAAGTGCCGGATGCCGCGCGCGTAGGTCTCGTTTGCGCAGATCCCGAAATTGGCGGTGCCGAAGAAATCCTGGGTGACCGAGCGCCACAGGTCCCACAGCGGCTTGATCGTGGTGTGCTTTTCCTTCTCGATGAAGGGTTCGGGGTCGAGCCCAAGCTCCTCGCCCAGCGCGCGCAGGAATTTGGTCGTCGAGGTCAGCCCGATGGGCGCCTGGAAGAACGGCCGCTCAAGCAGTTCGCACAGGTTGCGGCCATATTCGCGATACATGCAGATATTGGCGTGGGCGTTCGCCAGCTTGCGCATGTCGGCCAGGTGACTGCCGAGCGGGAAGACACAGTTCACCTCCGCCCCGATCCCTTCGACCAGGCGGCGGATTTCGGCCATGTCGCTGGCCATGTTGAACATGCCGTAGGCAGGGCCGATGATGTTGACGAGCGGCTTCTCGCCATCCTTCAACGCCTTGGCCTTGGGCATCTTCTTCGGCCCGAACTCGGTCCACAGCCAGCTCAATGCACGGTCGGCGCTTTCCCACTGATCCTCGTCGATCGTACGCGGCAGGAAGCGGCGGATCGTGGTGCCTTCGGGCGTGACACCGCCACCGATCATCTCGGCGATCGAACCGGTGACGACGACCGAGGGCAGTTCGGGGTCGAGCGTTTTCCACGCGCGCTTCATCGCGGCTTCGGTGCCGGTCTTGCCCAGCTCTTCCTCGCCCAGCCCGGTGACGACGATCGGCAGTTCGTGCGGTGGCAGGCCATCGGTATAGTGAAGCACGCTGGTTACGGGCAGGTTCTCGCACCCGACCGGCCCGTCGATGACGACCTGCAGGCCCTTGATCGCGGTAAAGACATAAACCGCGCCCCAGTAGCCCCCGGCGCGATCGTGATCGAGGACGAGGGTCATGATCCCACCGCCTCTGCCGCCTTGAGCGCGGCTGCGGTTTGCGCTGCGAACTTCTTCTTGAACTGCGGGCGGTCGACGGGGGTATCTTCCCAGATACCCGCATTGTCGTCCGCGCCGACGCCTTCGAAGAAGTCGCGCATCCGGTCGAACCGCGCCTTGTTGCCCAGCGCGGCGTTGACCACCTGCGCGAGGCTGCCCGCACCCGCCGGCCCCATCAGCGGGCGGGCCGAGATGAGATTGGTGGAGTAGAGCGCCGGGGTGGCGCGCTGCTTGGCGTGCTGGACCACGGGGGTCGTGCCGATGGCCAGATCGGGGCCGAATTCCTCGACCGCCGCGATGTCCTCTTCCAGCGTGGCGCGGTAATTGACGCGCACGCCCTTTGCCTCCAGCCATTCGCGGTCGGGATCGGACCAGCGCGTCTTCGGGCAGGCGGTGCCTACATAGGGCACATCCGCGCCGCTCTCGATCAGCAGCCGCGCGACCAGTAGTTCGGAGCCTTCATAGCCCGAAACCGTGATCCGGCCTTTCACCGGCATCGCGGCGAGCGCACCCTCGATAGCAGGCATAAACGCACTCTTGGCCGCGTCCACCTTGCCCTGCGCAACACCGCAGGCCGCGCCGATGGCATCGAGCCAGGCCGCCGTGCCGTCGCGCCCGACCGGAGCCGAGCCGACCACCGAGCGCCCCGCCGCCTCGAACTCGCGCACGCTGGCGGTGTAGAAGGGGTGGATCGCGGCGACGACCGAACAATCGAGCGCGCTGTACAACTCGCGCCATTCGCGTGTCGGGACGACCGGCCCTGCGGCGAGCCCCAGCGGCTCCAGCATCATGCCGATGCCCACCGGATCGGCGGGAAACATTTCGCCCAGCAGCGCCACGCTCGGGCGATCCGCCCTTGGGCCTTCGGGGCGCGCAACGGGGCCTTCTTCGGCCTCCTCGCGCGCATATTTGAGCATCGCCCCGGCGAGGACGTCCTTCGCCTCAGCATGGGTCGGGATGCCGAAGCCCGGTACGTCGATGCCGATCACGCGCACGCCGTTGATCTGGTCGGGCAGCAGCCGCAGCGGCACGCCGCTGGCGGTGGGCACGCACAGGTTGGTGACGATGATCGTGTCGTATTGCGCCGGGTCGGCCAGCTGCTCGACCGCTTCCTTGATATCCTCGAACAGCTTGCCGGTGACCAGCGTTTCGGAGCTGAAGGGCACGTAGCCGACCGTGCGTCGCGCGCCGTAGAAGTGTGAGGTGAAAGTCAGGCCATAGACGCAGCACGCACTGCCCGAGAGCACGGTTGCGGTGCGCTTCATCCGCAAGCCGACGCGCAGCGAGCCGAATGCGGGACACATGCTCTGCGGCTGGTCGTGCGGGCCCTGCTTGGCCTCGTCGAGGGGATAGTCGCGCGCATACTGGTCGAGGATGTCGCTCTTGCCGGCCTTGCGGGCAGCCTCGCGCATCGTGTCGCCACTGGCGCAGTCGCCCCCGTCGGGCTTGCCAAGATCGAGCCGGTCGGCGCTTCTCGTATCGGGGATGATGGCGTCGCTCATTCCATCAAACCTCGTCGTACACGACTTCGAGGCTCGGCTTGGGCTCGAACGAGCCGCCGCGCATATCGGCCTGGGTCGCCGGGATCAGCTGGACGTTGCCGCCGGTATCTTCAGGGCTGAACAGGTCGAGCAGGCCGTCCCCTTCAAGCGGCGTCGGCCGCTGCGGCGGGGCGCTGGCGACGTTCAACGCCAGCTCTTCGAACAGCGGGGCCCATTCGCCGCCGGGCTTGCCGATGATCTGATAGTTGGCCGATTTGCGACGGATTTCCTCGTTCGCGGGGATCGCGCACAGCACCGGGATGTCGACGGCTTTCGCAAAGGCCTGCGCCTCGCCCGTGCCGTCATCCTTGTTTACGATCATGCCCGCGACGCCGACATTGCCGCCCATCGAGCGGAAATATTCGACCGCCTTGCACACGTTGTTGGCGACGTAGAGTGATTGCAGGTCGTTCGAGCCGACCACGATCACCTTCTGGCACATGTCCCGCGCGATCGGCAGGCCGAAGCCGCCGCACACGACATCACCCAGGAAGTCGAGCAGCACGTAGTCGAAGCCCCATTCGTGGAAGCCCAGCTTCTCGAGCAGTTCGAACCCGTGGATGATCCCCCGGCCGCCGCAGCCGCGGCCGACCTCGGGCCCGCCCAGCTCCATCGCGAACACGCCGTCGCGCTGGAAGCAGACATCCTCGATGCTGACTTCCTCGCCTGCGAGCTTCTTCTTGGAGGAGGTTTCGATGATCGTCGGGCAGGCCTTGCCGCCGAACAGCAGGCTGGTGGTGTCGCTCTTGGGATCGCAGCCGATCAGCAGCACGCGCTTGCCCTGCTGCGCCATCATGTAGCTGAGGTTGGACAGCGCGAAGCTCTTGCCCGAGCCCCCCTTGCCATAGATCGCGATGACCTGCGTTTCCTTGGTCACCTCTCCATCGTGAACCGGATCAGGTTCGATCGCGGCCTCTTCGCGCAGGGCGTCGAGGGCAGAAGATTGGTCCAGATGGGTCATGCAAGTTCGCTCCAGTCCAGCACCAGCTTGAGGCATTCCTGATCCTCGAAAGCCGTGGGATATGCGGTCCGCGCATCGCTCGCCGGGGCCACGTCGGTGACGAGGCCAGCAAGGTCCAACGCACCGCTTTCGATGAGAGTGTGGGTCGCGGCGAGGTCTTCGGGCTGCCATTCGGCGGCAACGCGCAGGCGCGCCTCGCGCTGGAAGGCTGCAGGAAAGGCGAAGCTGATACGGTTGGCGTAGAAGCCGGCCAGCACGATCTCGCCTTGCCGCGCGAGACGCCCGATCAGGATATCGATCACGTCGCTGCTGCCGCTGGCATCGTAGATCGCGTGGTAATCGTGCCGGTCGTCGTCCTTGGGCGCGATCACGTCATAGCCGATCGCACCGGTGCGGCGGTGCGCCTTGTTGTCCCACACGGTGGGGGCAGGCGCGCCCGCGGCGATCGTCATGCGCGCCAGCAGGCGGCCGAGCACACCGTGCCCGACGATCAGATCAGGCGGCTCGCCGCCAGCCAGTGCGTGCTGCGCGGTCGCGGCGAGCGCGAACAGCACGCCCTGCTCGGCGAGCAACTCGGGGATCGGAAGCGCGCGGGCGGATGGGACGATCAGCGTTTTCGCGGCGCCGCCGAACAGTCCGCGTGCATCGGCGTAGCAGCTGGCACCGGGGACGAAGACCCACTCGCCAATGCGACCCGTCGCGTCGGGCCCGGCATCGACGATCCGCCCGACCGATTCGTAGCCGGGCACCAGCGGATAACCCATGCCCGGAAAGGGCGGCATCTCGCCGGTCCACAGCAGCTTCTCGGTACCGGTGCTGACGCCGCTCCAGTGAATGGAGACGACCACGTCGGATGCCTCGACCGCGTGCAGCTCGAGACGCTTGAGCGCGAGGCGCCCCGGTCCTTCGAGTGTGACGGCCATTGCATGCATTGCGTCGGTCCCTCTCTTCACTTGGGTCCGTCGGCGCCCGGAAGGTGCGATGGCCCACCCTTTGGCTACGCGTGACAGCCAATACTGTCAATTCCAGATGACAGATTAGTTGTCAGGCTGTGGCGACGATCAGCGAGGTGATCAGCGGCTGGCGCGTGGCAATCCGCCGACTTCGCGCGAAACCAGCGTCGCGCAGCATCGAATGGATTTCCCTCGTGGTTCGGGGGCGGCCCTGACCCATGACCCAGAGATAGAAGCCGAAATAGGCACCTCCCATGGCTTCGGCGCCGGGCGTGCAGGCCATTGGTTCGGCGATCAGCAGTGCGCCGCCCGGCTCCAGCGCGGCACGGATGTTGCGCAGGATTTCCAGCGCCGGGCCGTCGTCGTGATCGTGGAGAATTCGGACCAGAGAGATGCAATCATAGCCGCGCGGCAGGGCATCCTCGAAGAAGCTGCCGGGGTGCACGGCGACTCGGCCCGCCTCGAGTCGCGCGGTCACTTCGGGCAGATCGAACAGGCCGAGTCGGAGCGCGGGATGCGCGGCACCGACAGCCTCCAGAAACGTGCCCTGCCCACCGCCGACATCGAGCAGGGAGGCATGGCGCGACAGGTCGTACGCCGCCAGAACCTCCTGCGCGACGGGCGCTTGCGAAGCGGACATCAGCTGCGAATAGGCGCCCGCACGCTGCGGATCGGCCTCGGCCGCCCTCCCTGCATAGGACCAGAAATGCGACAACGCGGTCGGTTGCGCGCGATCGGCACGCAGCAAGGCGAGCGGATCGGCAAGATCGGCGTAGAGCAGGGTATGATGGCGGATCATCGCCAGCGCGCCGGCATTGCCATGCAGCGCAGCCCCGTGACGGCCGAGCACCCACCAGTCGCCCCGGGCATTCTCAACGATCCCGATCGCCGCCGCCGCGCGCAGCAGCCTGAGCGTTGCATCGGGCGACAATCCTGCGAGTCGCGCCAGCTCGTCCGCGCTCGCAGGCCCTTCGCCGAGGCGCTGCACACAACCGCTCTCAACCGCGCACAACAGTACCTGAGAATAGGTGAAGCCCGCCACCAAGTCGAACAGCGCGCCTGCCCGCCGCCTCGCGATCGGACGTAGAAAAGGGTTCGCCGCCGCGTGGCGCTGGAACCGGGCGCTGCCCAGAATCCGGTTACGCCAGCCCAGCAGGCGCATTCTCCAACCACGGGGAGGACCATCCGATAGCGCTTGACCGATTATCATTTGTCCAGTGTGTTGGACACATGCTATGTCAATAGCAATCGTCTTGTGGGAGAGCGCGAGGATGAGCGGCAAGGCTGTCGTGATCGGAGCCGGCATCGGCGGGCTGGTCTGCGCCGCGCTCCTCGCCGCGCGCGGATACGACGTCACCGTGATCGAGAAGGAGCCCCATGTCGGCGGCAAGGCCCGCAGGCTGGCGGTCGACGGCCAGCCGATCGACGCGGGGCCGACCGTGTTCACAATGCGCGAGGTGTTCGAGGAGGTGTTCCGCGTCTGCGGCAGCGACATCCACTCCGCACTCTCGATCAGGCCCGCGCAAGTCATCGCGCGCCACGCGTGGTCGCAGGACGAGCGACTCGACCTGTTCGCCGATCCGATGCGCAGCGAAGAGGCCATCGGCGATTTCGCCGGGGCCGATGCGGCGCGCGGCTATCGCGCGTTCCGGGCCGAGGCGCGGCGGATCTACAACATCCTCGACGAAAGCCTGCTGCGGCAGGGCAAGGTGTTCTGGCCGCTGCCGCTGATGCAGCGGATCGGCCTCACCCGGCTTGGCGATCTCGCCGCGATCCGCCCTTACGAGAGCCTGTGGAAGGTGCTGGGCGAGCATTTTCAGGACCAGCGCCTGCGCCAGTTATTCGCTCGCTACACCACCTATTGCGGCTCCTCACCCTTCTCCTCCCCCGCTACGCTGATGCTGATCGCGCATGTCGAGGCGCGCGGCGTATGGCTGATCGAGGGCGGGATGAGCGCGCTGGCCGAGGCGCTCAGGGCGCTGGTAGAGGCGAACGGCGCACGCTTCCGGCTGGGCGAAGGCGTCGCCCGGATAGAGACCGACCGCAAGGGCGCATCGGGCGTCGTCCTGGCCAATGGAGAGCGGATCGCAGCCGATGCGGTGCTGTGCAATGCCGATCCGGCAGCGCTGGCCCACGGGTGTTTCGGCGAGGAGGCACAGCGCGCGATCGGCCGCGTACCGCAGGGCCGCCGCTCGCTCTCCGCAATGGTGTGGCTGGCGCACGCCAAGACCGACGGCTTCCCCCTGTCGCGCCACAACGTGTTCTTCTCGCCCGACTACCGCGCCGAGTTCGACCAGCTGAAGCAGGGCCGCCAGATCGACGATCCGTCGGTCTACATCTGCGCGCAGGATCGCGCCGCCGACCTCGCCGAAGGCACCGCTCCGCCACCCGGGCGCGAGCGCTTCCAAGTGATCGTCAACGCCCCGGCCAATGGCGACCGCCACGACTTTACCCAGAAGGAGCTCGACCAATGCACGCGCAGCATGACACGCAGCCTCGCCCGCTGCGGGCTGGAGCTGGAGGCGAATTTCCCGCACCGGCTGGTCACCCCGGCGGATTTCGACGCGCTGTTCCCTTCGACGGGTGGGGCCCTTTATGGACGGGCCTCGCACGGATGGGCGGCGTCCTTCCTGCGCCAGGGGGCAGCCACGCGGATCCCTGGGCTCTTCTGCGTCGGGGGGAGCACCCATCCGGGCGCGGGCGTGCCGATGGCCGCCTTGTCCGGGCAGATCGGGGCGCGCGCGGCGATGGAACGCCTCGCTTCGATGCGGCCATCCCGCCGGACGGCTATGGCTGGTGGTATGTCGACGCGATCTCGCAAGACGGCCAGCACGGCCTGACCATCATCGCCTTTCTCGGCAGCGTCTTCTCCCCCTATTACAAGGCCAGCGGGCGCGGCGATCCGCTGAACCACGCAGCGCTCAATGTCGCGCTCTACGGGCCCAGGGCGCGCTGGGCGATGACCGAGCGCGGCGGCGAGGCAGTGGTGCAGGAGCGCGACACGCTGGCGATCGGGCCGAGCAGCGTGCATTGGACCGGCGAGGCGCTGGAAATCGCGATCGAGGAACGCGACAAGCGGCTGGGCATCCCCTGGCAGCGCTCGGTTCGCGGGGTCATCCGCGTGATCCCGGAAGCGCTCAACCCGGTCGGCTTCGCGCTCGATCCGGGCGCAAAGCACCACTGGCACTGTCTCGCCCCGCGCGCCCGGATCGAGGTGGAGATGCACGAGCCTTCACTCAGCTGGACGGGCCGCGCCTATCTCGATTCCAATTTCGGGAGCGAGTCGCTCGAAGACGGGTTCGACGTGTGGCACTGGTCGCGCGCGCATCTGAAAGAAGGCGCGGTGGTCAGCTATGAAGGCAAACGCAGCGACGGCTCGCGCTTTGCCAGCGCGATCCGGTTCGATGCCTATGGCCTGCCGCAGCAGGCGGAACTGCCGCTCGCCGCGCCGCTGCCCAACACCGCATGGCAGATGGAACGCCGCACGCGCGCGGATCGCGGCCATGCGAGCGTGATCAAGACATGGGAGGATTCGCCGTTCTACGCCCGCTCGACGCTGGGCGCGCGGATCTACGGCGAACAGGTGGTTGCAGTGCAAGAGAGCCTGAACCTGAAGCGCTTTGCATCGCCCGTGGTGCAGTTCATGCTGCCCTACCGGATGCCGCGGGTCGGCGCATAAACCCGAAGCGGCCTCACTCGTCGCGGGCCTCGCGCTCCTTCTTCTCCTTGTCGCGCCTTATCTCCCGGCTGACGGACCAGTATTGCCAGCCGGCAAAGCCCAGCGCGGCAACCGCGGTGAACACGATCTCGATCCAGCCGAAATGCTCGCCGAAGCGTTCCATCGCTCGCTCTCCCCTGACGGCCTAGATAGCACGGCCTTCCAGAAACGCGCGGATCAGCTGCGCCACCCGCTCGGGCTGTTCCTCGTGCGCGAGGTGGCCGAGGCCGTCGAGCACCTCCAGCGTGGCGTCGGGCAGCTTGCGCGCGGCATCCTTCACGCCCCTGAGCGGAATGGCATCGTCGCCGCGCGCATGGATCAGCAGCACCGGGTTCGCGATGCCCGGCAGCGCGCGGTCGAGCGTGTCCAGATCCCAATTGGCCATCATCGCCAGCGCACCGCGCGCGTGGCGGCTGTTGCCCAGCAGCGTCGCGTAGCAGCGCGCACCTTCGCGATCGAGGCGAGAGCCGGTCGAGCGCTGGATGAAACCCTCGGTATCGCCGGCAAGACGCGTCATGCCCGAGAAGAACTTGGGCACCAGCGGATTGAGCGCGAGCAGCCGCGCGACCGCCGGGAAGACCTGCGTCGCGGGCCAGGGAAACGGCGCGAGCGCGGGGTTTAGGCCGATCACCGGCGTATCGGGATAGCGCCCCTGCACCAGCGTCAGCGCGATCGCCGCGCCCGCCGAATGGCCGATGATCGCGGCGGGTGCGATGTCCATCGTCTGGATCAGGCCATCCACCGCATCGGCCATGCCGGGCAGGGTCATCTGCGCATCGCGCACGCTGCCGGTAAAGGCATGGCCGGGCAGGTCGGGCGCGATCAGGGTGTAGCGGTCCGCCAGCTGCGGCATCACGCCGCGCCACGAATGGCACGAAGCGCCGGTGCCGTGGAGCAGCAGCAGGACCGGCGCGGTGCCAAGCGCCCGCCCCATCACCTGCACGTGCCAGCGGAGGCCGCCGCTTGTCACGAAGCGGCTGGCGTCGCGATGCGGCCAGTGGCGCCCGTCGCGGTCCCAGTTGAGCGGCTCGCTCATGCGGCGCGCGCCTGCGGGGCGGCGGCATTGACCGCCGCGTGCAGCTTCGCCGCATCGGCCATCGGCAGCGCGAGGAAGCGCGCGTGCATCGCCTGCGCCAGCTCGCCCGCCTCGGGCGCAGTGCGCGCCGATATATCGACCACCAGCGCATCGATCCCGCGCGCGGCGATCGCTCTCGCAGCATCCAGCGCGTCGGCCTTGGCCTGCGGGCGGCCGCCCTTGCCCTCGGCGTCGATATTGGCGCGTCCGTCGGTCAGGATCACCAGATGCGCGGTCTTGCCCCGCGCCTGCACCGCCTCGGCCAGCTGGTGCCCCGCCTGGAGCCCCAGCGCGAGCGGCGTGCCACCTCCGCCCGGCATCCCCGAGAGGACGCGGCGTGCGCGGGTGAGCGATCGGGTGGGCGGCAACAGCAGCTCCGCACCCGTCCCCCGGAAAGCGACCAGCGCGACCTCGCTGCGCGTCACATAGGCCTGCGCGAGCATCAGCTCGACCGCGCCCTTGGCCTCGGCCAGCCGCGCCGCCGCCGCCGAGCCCGAGGCATCGACGCAGAAGATGGTCACGCGACCGCTGCGCTCCTCGTATCGGCGCACGCGGATGTCGGAGCTGCGGATGATCAGGCGGTCGTTGGCGGCTTCGTATTCGCGCCGCCGCAGCTGCTGCCACGGCACCGCCGCGCGCAGAGTATCGACCAGCGCCAGCCGCGCCCCGCCACGCGGGCTGCCGGGCCGCGCCGAGAGCGGCTTTCCCCGCAGGCCGGAGATGCGCTTTTTGCCCCCGCCGCTGCCGCTGCTGCGCCGCGCCTTGCCCTCTGCGAGACGAGCCAGCAGATCGGGCGGAATGCTCGCCAGCGCGGCGTCGAGCACGACATCGTCGAGCGGGGTGTCGCCGGGATCGGACGCCTCGTCGCGTTCGCCCGCGTCGGTGTCGTCGGGCGGTGGGGCCGGCTCCTCCTCGGGCTGCTCCGGCATCTCGGGCAGTCGGGTAGCGCGCGGGCCGAGCACCAGCCGCGCGGCGGCGGCGATGTCGTCCTCGCTCACCGCCCCTCGCCCTTCCAGCGCGGCATGGGCGCGGGCGGCAGCATTCGCGAAATTGAGCGCGCGGACCGAGTCGACGCCCAGCGCGGCGGCCGTTGCGGCGAGCGCATGCAGCGCTTCTTCGTCCAGCGGCGCGACATTGGCGGGGTCGGCGCTGCGCAGCGCGCCCTCCACCGGCCCCGCGCGAGTCAGGTCGCAGTGGAAGGCGATCCGCTCCAGCAGCGCGGCGGGCGGTCCTTCGTCCTCGATTCCATCGTCGAGCAGCACCAGCCCGAACCGCGCATCGCCATCCAGCGCCTGCGCCAGCCGCCCCGCGACCGCGTGGTCGAGCCGTTCGGCCAGCGGCACCACCAGCACCCCGCCCGCGATCTCTTCCAGCAGGCCGCGCGCGCGGACCGTGCGCCCGCTCGCGAGACTGGCGGCGAGGTCGATCCCGCCCAGCAGCCGCTCATCATCGACATGCGCCGGCATCCGCCGCACCGCCACGCCGGTATCGCGCAGCATCTCCAGCAACGCCTCGCGCGCGAGGCCGCTGCCGCGCAGGCTGAGCCCGCCGAGCTGGGCCGGAGCGGTCAGAAACAGCGAGAGAGCGAGGCACGCATCGCGTGCCGGGTCGGGCGGTGCGGGCTCTGCCCGGCTCACGCAAACACTTCGTCGAGTGCACGCTCGATCCGCGCGGTCGAGCCGGTCTCGTCGAGCACGTCGCGCCGCAGGCGGTGCCGCAATGCCGAGGGGGCGACCGCGACCAGATGCGCCTGGCCCACCGTCTTGGCACCTTCCAGCGCGGCCAGCGCCTTGGCCGCGCGCATCAGCGTCAGCTCGCCGCGCAGCCCATCCGCGCCCACTGCCATGCACAGCTCGGCGGCCTTATGCAGCAACGCGTCGGGAATGGTCACGGAGGCCAGCCGCTTGCGCCCCCGGTCCACCCGGCGCAGCACCTTGGCGTCTTCGTCCGCCCAGTCATCCGCAAATCCTTGAGAGTCGCTCTCCTGCGCCGCACACCGCCGCATGATTTCGACGCGGGATTCGATGTCGCCCGGCGTGCGCACTTCGACCGACAGGCCGAACCGGTCGAGCAGTTGCGGGCGCAGCTCGCCCTCTTCCGGGTTGCCGCTGCCGATCAGCACGAACTTGGCCGGATGGCGGACCGACAGCCCTTCACGCTCGACCACGTTCTCGCCCGAGGCGGCGACATCCAGCAGCAGATCGACCAGATGGTCTTCGAGCAGGTTGATCTCGTCGATATAGAGAAAGCCGCGATGCGCCTTGGCGAGCAGGCCCGGTTCGAACGCCTTTTCGCCGCTGCGCAGCGCACGTTCGAGGTCGAGCGCGCCCAGCACGCGATCTTCGGTCGCGCCCAGCGGCAGGTCGACGAAGGGCACGGGGCGCTTGCGCAGCGGGCCGGTGCCGCAGACATCGGGGTAGCGCGCCTGATCGTCCTTCGAGCAACCGTAGGGGCAATCCTGAATTGCGCTGATCGGCGGCAGCAGGCCTGCCAGAGCGCGCGCAGCGGTGGACTTGCCCGTCCCGCGGTCGCCGAACACCATCACCCCGCCGATCGCAGGATCGACCGCGGCGATCAGCAGCGCCTGCTTCATCTCGTCCTGACCGACGATCGCTGAAAACGGGAAACGCGCCATCTGGACAGCAGAGTGTCGTAGCGGGAGGGCGCTGGCAAGGGCATTCCTCCCCATTCCCGCATTGTACGACGCGCCCGCGCTGCTAGGGAAAGGTGGCAGACTGAAACCAATATGGGAGAGTGAAAAATATGTTCAGCCACGTGATGCTCGGCGCCGACGATATCGAGGCGTCCAAGACCTTCTACGATGCGTGCTTCAAGGCGCTCGGCGGGCGCGAGGGCTCGGTCGATCCCAAAGGCCGGGTGATCTACATGCACAATGGTGGCATCTTCCTGATCACCAAGCCGATCGACGGCCAGCCCGCAAGCTGCGGCAATGGCTCGACCATAGGCTTTGCCGCGACCAGCGAGGAACAGGCCAATGCATGGCACGAGGCCGGCCTTGCCCATGGCGGCACCGCGATCGAAGACCCGCCGGGCCTGCGCGAAGGCGCGGGGATGAAGCTGTATCTCGCCTATCTGCGCGATCCCGCGGGCAACAAGATCTGCGCGATGTATCGCCCGGGCTGACGCCCGCAACGCCCCCCCTTTGAGGGGGAGGATGGGAGGGGGTGTACGGCGTTCGTGGCTTTGGGCGGCACAAACCACCAATGCCGACCCCCCACCCCCTGCCCCTCCCCAGGGGGAGGGGAGAAATGCGGGCCTAACCGCGCCCGATCAGGAACAGGGCGAATTCGGCGCACAGGTTTGCGCCGAATTCGCCGATCTCGCGGCCCTTGCCGAAATACCACGCGCGCTCGATCCGGGCGCCGCGATCGCTCACCAGTTCCTTGAAATCGACCACGGTCAGATTGCGGATATTGCCGGTCGCGTGCCAGCTTTCGGGCAGCGCGGGTGTCACCGGCATGCGCCCGCCCAGCCCCAGCGCGACCCGCATCCGCCAGTGCGCGAAGTTGGGGAAGCTGACGAAGGCAGAGCGGCCCACGCGCAGCAGTGCGTCGATCACCTCGGCAGGCCGATCGACCATCTGGATCGTCTGGCCGAGGATCGCGTAGTCGAACGCGTCGTCCGGGTAATGCACCAGATCGGCCTCGGCATCGCCCTGCACCACCGATAGCCCGCGCGACACGCAAGTCGCCACGCGTTCCGGGTCGATCTCCAGACCGCGTGCGTCGATTCCCTTGTGCTCCGCCAGCGCGGCGAGCAGCGTTCCCTCTCCGCAGCCGATATCGAGCACGCGCGATCCGTCAGGGATCGTCCCGGCAATCGCCGCAAGATCGGGGCGCAGATCGGGAAGCTTGCTCATGCGTAGATGTCCGGGAAATGGCGCTGCATGAAAAGGCTCGGGTCGGGAAGAGACTGCCAGCCGAGGCTTTCGTACAAACCGTGCGCATCGCGTGTCGCCAGCATCCAGCGGCGCAACCCCTGCAACTCGGGATGCTCCTGCAGATGGCCGACCAGCGCCTTGGCCAGCCCTTTGCCTCCATGCCCGTCGAGCACATAGACATCCGCGAGATAGGCGAAGGTGGCCCGATCGGTCATGACCCGCGCCATGCCGACCTGCGCGCCGCCATGCAGCGCCGACACGCACAGGCTGTTGGCCAGCGCGCGCTCGACCGTTTCGAGCGGGATGCCCGGCGACCAGTAGCTGTGCGTCAGAAAAGCGTGCGCGGACCGGGCATCGGCCCCCTCGCGCAGGTCATAGCCTTCAGGGACTTCGGTCACGACACGAACCCCTGTACGACCTCGTCCAGACCCGGCGTATCGAGCAGGAACCCGTCATGGCCATAAGGCGACGACAGCTCGACGAAGCTGACCGGTGCGCCCGCCGCATTCAGCGCGCGCACGATGTGGCGGCTTTCCTCCGTGGTGTAGAGCCAGTCGGTATCGAAACTGACGATGCAGAAGCGCGAAGAGGTGTGCGCAAAGGCATCGGCCAGCCGCCCGCCGTGTGTTTCCGCCAGATCGAAATAGTCGATCGCGCGGGTGATATAGAGGTAGGAATTGGCGTCGAAGCGTCGGGTGAATCCGCTGCCCTGATACCGCAGGTAGGATTCGACCTGGAAATCCGCCTCGAACCCGAAGGACTTGGCACCATCGCTGCCATCGGGTCGCTGTTGCAGGCGTCGCCCGAACTTCTCGGTCAGCCCCGCTTCGGAAAGATAGGTGATGTGCGCTGCCATCCGCGCCACCGCGAGGCCGGCATCGGGATGCGCGCCATCGTAGTACGCGCCACCGTTCCAGTTGGCATCGGCCATGATCGCCTGGCGCCCGACCTCGTGGAAGGCGATGTTCTGCGCGGACTGGCGCGCGGCGCTGGCCAGCACCAGCACGCGCTCCGCCCGCCCCGGAAAATCGGACGCGAAGGCCATCGCCTGCATCCCGCCCATCGACCCGCCAACCGCCGCGTGGACTTTGTCGATTCCGAGCACGTCGAGCAGGCCCGCGATCGCGCGGACCATGTCGTGGATGGTCACCACCGGGAAGCGCTGGCCGTAGGGCTTGCTGTCGGGCCCTTCGCTTGCAGGGCCGGTCGAACCCATGCATCCGCCGATCACATTGGTAGAGATCACGCAGAAACGGTTGGTGTCGATCGGCTTGCCGGGGCCGACCATCCGGTCCCACCAGCCGGGCTTGCCGGTCGCCGGATGCGGGCTCGCCACATACTGGTCGCCGGTCAGCGCGTGGAAGATCAGCACCACATTGTCGCGCCTCGGCGAAAGCTCGCCATATTGCTGATAGGCGATGGTGACGGGCGCGAGCGTCGCGCCGCTATCCAGCGGCAGCGGATCGGGCAGCGTCAGGCACAGGTCGGGATTACAGGCTGGCATTGTCGCCGGTCGCCTTACCGCCACTTCGCATGCTTGTGAAAGTGCAGATTTTGCGTAAGCGCTTGGGTCCATGACAAACCCGTCCATCCCCACGCCCAAGCCCTATATCCTCGACATCGCGCCCTATGTGCCGGGCGTTGCCAAGGCGGCGGACGGGCGCGCGCTGACGAAGCTTTCCGCCAACGAGAACCCGCTGGGGTGCAGCGAAGCGGCACTGGCGGCGATGATGCAGAGCCGCGAGGCGGCGCGCTATCCCGATCCGGACAGCATCGCGCTGCGCACTGCGCTGGGCGAACTCCACGGGATCGACCCCGCGCGGATCGTGTGCGGAACCGGCTCGGACGAGCTGCTCAACCTCGCCGCGCAGGCCTTTGCCGGGGTGGGCGACGAAGTGCTGATGCCGCAATTCTCGTTTGCCGTGTACCCGATCGCCGCCCGGCGTGTGGGCGCGGTGCCGGTGGAGGCGAAGGCGAAGGATTTCGGGGCCGATGTCGACGCGCTGCTCGCGGCGGTGACGCCCGCGACGCGGATCGTGTTCATCGCCAACCCCAACAACCCGACGGGCACCTGGCTGCCCCATTCGGAGATTATGCGGCTGCACGCGGGCCTGCCGGGCGACGTGCTGCTGGTGCTCGACCAGGCCTATGCCGAATATCTGGACGACGAGGGTGCGCCCGGGCTCGCTCTGGCGGGCGAGGCGGAGAATGTGCTGGTTACCCGGACCTTCTCCAAGATCTACGGCCTCGCCTCGGCACGGGTCGGCTGGGCGACCGGAGCGCCGCCTCTGGTCGATGCGCTCAACCGGATACGCGGGCCGTTCAACGTGACCGGCGCCGCGCAAGCAGGGGCTCTGGCCGCGCTGGGCGACCAGGATTTCCTGCGCCGATCGCGCGAGGCGAATGCGCAGGTGCGCGCGGATTTCGTCGCCCGGCTGGAGGGTCTGGGCAATCGCGGCGGCTCTCTCGTGCCGAGCGAGGCGAATTTCGTGCTGGTCCGCTTTGCCGACCAGCCGACGGCGGAGCGCGTGCGCGATGCCATCGCCGATGCAGGCTACGCGGTGCGGCACCTGCCCGGGCAGGGCCTGGCCGAAGCCTTGCGCATCACCATTGGCAGCGCCGAGGATATGGCGGTGGTCGGCGACGCGATCGAGCGCGCTATTACCGGTTGAGCGCGTTGATCGCCTCGCGCACTTTCGCCTCGACCTCCGCGCGCGGCAGGCCCGGTTCGATGGCTGCACCGAAGCGATAGGTGATCTGCCCGGGGCGCTTCACGAAGCTGCGATAGAGCGGCCCGCTGTTCACCGCGACCGGCACCACCGGCAGGCCGAGCAGCTTGTAGAGCCCTGCAAAACCGGAGACGATATCGCCCTCTTCCCCATGCGGGGTGCGGGTGCCTTCGGGGAAGATCAGGAACGGGCGGCCTTCCGCCTTGGCCTCTTTCGCCGCGCGCATCAGATCGCGCAGCGCCTTGGCCCCGTCCGCGCGGGCGACCGGAATGATGCCGTACTTGGTCGCGGCCCCGCCCCAGACGGGAATTTCGAGCAGTTCCTGCTTCGCAAACACCACCGGCGCATCGAACAGCTTCGCGGAGTCGATCGCTTCGAAAAAGCTCTCATGCCGCATGGCGTAGAGGGCCGGGCGATCGATCGGCGCGCCCTCGCAGATCACGCGGATACGCAGGATATGGCGCAGCGCCCAGCGATGCAGCCCGCTCCACGCGCCTGCAACCCGTCGCATACTCTGCCGCCCCTGGAACGGCACCAGCACCAGCAACACCAGCGTGCCAGCGTAGAAAACGGCATAGAACAGGAGGCTGCGGATCAGGTTCATATCAGGAGAACAGCGGCCCCACCGTGCGGCTGACCAGCCACTTGTGATATTCGATCAGCAGCAGCCACAGGCTCGGCTCGCTGCGCACCGCATCCTTGATCAGCTTTACATCACCGGGAAGCTGGCGGCGCAGCTCGGTCGCCGCGCGGCGCATGTGCCAGTCGCTGGTGACGAGGCGCAGGCTCTTGATCCCGTGCGCCTCCGCCCATTCGCGCGTTTCCTGCGCATTGCCGCGCGTATCGGTCGCCGCGAAGCCGAGCGTGACGCAGCATTCCATCACATCCTCGGGCACCTTGAACTGCGCGGCAAACTCGCCCGGCTTGACCTCGGGATCGACGCCGGTGACCAGCAGGGTGTCGGCGCTGTCGGTCTGGACAACTTCCAGCCCGCGCTCGATCCGCCCGGCATAGCCGGTGGGCACGATCACCGCATCGGTCCGCTCCATCGGCGCAGGGCCCGGCAGCCAGCCGGCAAACCAGATGAAGCCGAGCACCCAGACGAGCACGATGGCAAGACCGACACGCCAGATCACAACATCTTCCTTACTGCCGCGAGGACGGTGAAGCGGGCAGTCGCGACCGCCAGCAACACCCCGAAAACCGGGATCAGCGCGATCACGATCCAGTCGATCCAGTCAAGCCCCGCGCTCGCGATCATCCCGCTGTCGAGCGCCGCGAACTGGTAGCCGAGGGCGAGCACCGCGGCGAGCCCGAGGACCAGCCCGGCAACACCGCCCAGGATCGAGTCGACCAGCACCGCCCGCTGGAACAGCTGCGCGATCTGCCCGTCGGTCCCGCCCAGCAGGTGGACGATCTCGATCGTCGCGCGGTTGTTGCCCAGCGCGCTTCTGGCCGCGAGGAACACCGCCGCCGCACTGGTCACCGCCAGCAGCAGGACCAGCGCGAGCGCGAGATATTGGAGCGACCTGAGCGCACTGAACACCGGCTGCAGCCAGGATGACTGCGCATCGATCCGCGCATCGGGCGCGGTCCCGGCGAGCGCGTCTGCCAGCGCCTCGATCGCCTGCGGGGTCGCCTTGCCGCCCAGCCGCACGTCGATCAGCGCGGGCACCGGCACGGTCTCTGCATCGCCCGCATTGCCCAGCCACGGCTCGATCAGGCGGTCGAGCTCTTCCTGCGGCACGATCCGGCTTTGCGCGACCATATCCATGCCCTGCAGCACGGCCTGCGCAGCCTGCGCCTGCTCGGCCCGGCTGCGCGGATCGGCGTCGAGGATCTGCACGGTCACCCCGCCCGACAATTCCGAACGCGCATCGCCCGCCAGATTGCCGAGCGACAGCCCCGCGCCCGCCGCCAACACGGTTAGCGCAACCATGATCGCCAGCACCCACGGCATCGGCCCGGCCAGCCGCGCCTGCGGGATCAGCGCGCGCGCCTTTTCGCCCGCAAAGGGCGAATGGCCTGCGCGCGCCGCATCGCTGAGCGGTGGCTGGCTCATCGCGGCGTCTTCCCGCCCGCGGGGCTGCGCGGGGGATAGCGCAGCGCGCCGGTCGGGTCCGCCAAGCGCCCCTTGTCCAGCCGCATGATCATCGAACTGCGCACATTCTGCAGCAGGTGAACATCGTGGGTCGCGACGATCACCGTCGTACCCAGCCGGTTGAGCGATTCGAACAGGCGCATCAGCTTCAATGCCATGTCGGGATCGACGTTACCGGTCGGCTCGTCGGCCAGCAGCATGTCGGGCCGGCCGATCACCGCACGCGCGATCGCTACCCGCTGCTTCTCCCCGCCGGACAATGTCTCGGGCCGCGCCTCGGCCCGATGCGCGAGGCCGACCCATTCGAGCATGTCGGATACCGGCTGCACAAGCTCGCTCTCGTCGACCCCCGCAATGCGCAGCGGCAGCGCGACATTGTCGAACGCGGAGAGATGGTCGACCAGCCTGAAGTCCTGAAAAACCACGCCCAGCCGCCGCCTGAAGCCAGGCAGGCGGGATCGCGGCAGGGTGATGACGTCGCTGCCGAACATGCGGATGATCCCGCGCGACGGGCGCTGGGCAAGGTACAGCAGCTTGAGCAGGCTCGTCTTCCCCGCCCCGCTTGCGCCGGTCAGGAAATAGAAGCTGCCCGGCCACAGCGAGAAGCTGACGTCGGTCAGGATTTCCTTGCCGGTCCCGTAACGCAGGCCGACATTGTCGAAGAACGCGACTTCGCCGTCACCCCCCGACATCGTGCTGCCTCATCACCTGTCGACCCGTCCCATCGTTAACCAAGCAGGGGATATAGGGGGCATTGTGTGTGGACAAAAGGCGCAAAACCGGCCCGTCCACCGACGGGAAGCTTGCCTGCCGCCGCTTGCCGGGCGTAATGCAAAAGACACTATGATACTCGCCTGCCCTGCCTGCGATACACGCTATGCCGTACCCGATAGCGCGATCGGCCCCGAAGGACGCACGGTGCGCTGCGCCCGGTGCCGCCATAGCTGGTTCCAGTCGGGCAGCGAACTCGACCTCGAAGAGCTTGAGCGCGATGGCACCGCGACCAGCGTCGAGGACGAGCCGACCGCGCGCCAGCCCTGGCACGACGTTCCTCCGATCGCCGCTGCCGAGCCGCGCGAACGGGCGAGCGAGGACCGCTCCCAGTTCTCGGCCGAGCCGCCGTTCCGCCCGCGGCGCAATCCGCTCAAGATGTGGGGCATGGCGGCAAGCCTGTTCGCGGTCATCTCGGTCGGTGCGATCGCGGCGGTAAGCTATGCGGGCCTGCCCGACTGGGTGCCGGTGAGCCGGCCGACTTTCGCGATGGAAGAGCCCGACCTGGTGCTCGAATTCCCGGCCAGCAAGCAGGATCGGCGCACCTTGCCCGACGGCAGCGAATATTTCGGCGTCGCGGGCGAGATCAAAAATGTCGGGCGCGAAACCAAGACGGTGCCGCCGGTGCTGATCGTCCTGTACGATTCGCGCAATCGCAAGGTCTACAACTGGGAAATCCTTCCCCGTCAGGGCCGCCTGCAGCCGGGCGAGACGCTCAGCATCAACGAGGCGATCACCGACCTGCCCAAATCGGCGCGTTTTGCGGAGATCGGCTGGAGCCCGTCCTGACGCAAAAGCCACACAGCGGACGCGTGTGGAGATTCTTGCAAGATTGTTCCGCAAACCCGCTTGCGGGGTGCCGCGCCCCCTGCTAGTGGGCCGCTTCCTCACGGGGCAGAGCCTGACTGGCTGGCCCCGGATGCAGCCCGAAACTTACGGGCTTGTGTGCGGTCGTGGCGGAACTGGTAGACGCGCAACGTTGAGGTCGTTGTGGCCGCAAGGCCGTGGAAGTTCGAGTCTTCTCGACCGCACCAAAATCTCCTTAAGGGATCCGGACAAACGATACCGGCCCTGCCGGACCACCCAAAGCGCGTGCTTGCGCGGGCTCGCTGCGAATGAATGGACGACTGAAGGCCAAGAATTCCTAGCTCTCCCTCTTCCTCGCCGAAGACCCGCCAATCCCGGCAGCGCATTTTGCTGTCCGAAAAGCCCCTGAAACCCGATTCGTCTCGCGCGGCATCCAGCCGCTGGCGGAGGTGACATTGCTTTGCCGGACATGCCGCCAAGCGGTCCGCTCAGCCTTGTTCAACCAACAAAAAAGGCCCCGAAAACGGGGCCTTTCGTTGATTGAACTGACGATCGCTTAGCGACCGAAGATCCATTCCCAGATATCCCACATATTTCGTCCCCTTGGTTCTAAGGATAGAGGACGTTTACGTATATTAACCAAGAATGTTAGTAAACCCTTAACCATAATCCGGACGTGGTGTGACATACCGGTTGAGCTCGATCAGACTGGTAAACTGGGACACCAGCATCGGCTTGGCGATGAAGTAGCCCTGGCCGCGATCGCAGCCCAGGCTGGATAACCAGGCGTGCGTCTCGAGATCCTCGATCCCTTCCGCGACAGACGTCATTCCCGCCTTCGATGCAGTGTGAAGGACGCCCTCGACGATCGCGCGTGTCTTGCATGATCCGGCGAGCTGCTGGATGAAGAGCTGGTCGATCTTGACCTCGTCGAAAGGAAGCCGTTGCAACGCCTCCAGATTGGCGCTGCCCACGCCAAAATCGTCGAGCGAGAATGTGATGCCTTGCTTGCGAAGACGCTCGACGATCTGGCAGGCGGTTTCGAAATCCTCGATCCGGGCGGTTTCGGTCACTTCGATCTTCAGGAGCGAGGGATCGACGTTGTACTCTCTGAGACTCTTTTCAACGATTTCGGCGATGCGTTCGTCCACGAACTGCACGGCTGATACGTTAACCGAAAGAGGAAGGGCGCACCCCGACTCCTGCAAGGAACGCAAGGCAGCCATTGCCTTGTCGAGAATTCGACTTGTGAGCTCGTCGAGCCGTGCCATGCGCTCGAACTGCGGGATGAAGCGCGCCGGCGAAATCTCGTTGCCCGCTTCATCCTGCCATCTCGCCAGCACTTCGGCACCCACGAATTTACCGGTCTTGAAGTCGACTTGCGGCTGGAGCTTGATCGAAATGCGATCTTCGGCAAGCGCTTCGGCCAGTCGCGCCGTCAGCGAATGGTCCCATTCATCGTCGTCATGGCAGGCGTCCGAAACGATGAAGACGGGCTGGAATGCTTCGCGCGCGTGATCCGCTGCCGCAATGGCCGAGCTCATTCTGTGCGCGGGCAGGCCTCGTGAAGAAAAATCTGCCCCGACCGTGACCGCGACGTCGATCGATTTGCTGGCGATAATGATGGGCTGCGAAACGATTGCGCGCAAACCCGACAGGTGGGACTCATAGTCGATCGCCGCATCCAGTATGAATGCGAAGTACTTCCCGCCGTCGAAATAGATCTTCGTATTCTTGCCCGTGATCGACAAGCGGTCCGATATCTGTCTCAGATAGGCGCGCTTTTCTCCCTCGCTGAGGTGCGCAAAAATGGAGTCCAGGCGGAGGATTTTGACGACCACTACACCCAGATCGCCCTGCCCTTCGCTAGCCGAGAAATCGCGCCTCAATGCCGAGAAATTGGGCAGCTTGCTGATCGGGTCGATGTAGAGGTGGCGCTGCTTGTACAGGACGAATCCGCGCATAATCGCGTAAAGCGTCAAGAGCAGGAACGTATCGCCGAAATTCGCCTGCATTCCTGCAACGCCTGTCAGAGCAACTCCGCCGAGGAGGGCAAGGACGCAGGCGGCATAAAGAATTCGCCTCAGCCTAGCGGTTCGCGCGAGCCACACACTGAGCAGCAGCGCAAATCCGACCGCGAGCGGGAAGGCATAGAACGGAATGTGTTGTCCTGTACCGCGGAGTAGGGTTTCCGCGGCGAGGATGTGCGGAACCGAATCCGCCACGTAGCCGTCGTTCGCGATCCGCAGTTCGTTACCGAGCCGCGTGACGCCTATCACGAACGTGGTGTTGGGGATGTCGAAGCTATCAATGGCAGCATCGAGGTTTTCGTCGTCGATTCTGGGAATCGACGAGGCATCGATCGTTCCATCGATGAAGACCTGGCTCCGCGCCTCACCGCCCGGATGAAGCGCGAAGGCCAGGCTTTCGCGCCCGTCGCGCCCCCGCGCTTTGATGTTCCATACGAAACCCAGGAAGTCCTGTTCGATATAGTTATCGAAAGTTTGCGATCCTGCGGCAAACGAAGCGTCTGGACGCCGCTCCAAGACACCCGCTTCCCTGCGCGGGGGACCCTTGTCCGCAAGAAAGACATGATTGCGATTCTCGGCGAAAACGCGCTTGAGGCGTAGGTCGGCTGAAGGCGTGTCGCTACGTCGGAGAGGGATGTTCACGAAGATCCGGCGCGCGCCCGCATCGCGGAGCTTGCTGACCAACGACGCTATGCGGCGATTTCCTTCGGCCGCATTCTGGTCCGTGTATGCACCCACTTCGACAAGCGCGATGGTGCCGCTAGACTCTCTGTCGCCGAGCTTGGACTGGATCGCCCACGCAGTGATGTCCAAGGGCTTGAGAAGGGAAATCGCACCCGCCAACAGCGCGATTGCAATCGCGATGTACACGTGGCGCGATCTCTCGCTCAGCCAGAACTTGCGATGCACGAAATGAGGCCCTTCCGGTTTTGCGCATCCGTCCTAGTAAATATGCGTAAAAGGAGTGTTCACAGCGGCGAGGCAACCGACGCGGCGCTCTCGTGCCGGCTCGCTGATGGTCTGCTCCGCCGCGAAAACGCTTGCGAAGCATCCTTGATACGCGAAGAATCCGAAACTTTCCGGAAACGGCAAGCCGCCACCGGCCGTTAACCAAGCAAGAGCCGATCGGGTCAATCACACGATGTTCGATTTTCTGCCATTCAAAGATGCTGGGTACGCCCGATGATCGATATCGGCAGCATCGTCGACGGCACCTTCGAGTGGATCTGGGACCACCTCTTCGCAATTATCGGCTGGATCATCGCCATGATTGCCTTCGTGGTGGTGCCCTTCCGCCGCCCGCCAGCAGAGGCGCGTAACTGGCTGCTGATCTTTTTTGCGCTGCCGTGGGTCGCGCTGCTCATCTACTGGCTGATCGGTCGGCCGCAATATGCGAAGCAGCGTCAGGAGCGGGTCGCGGACCTGCCGCGCATTCTGGACCGGATTACCCGGCAATCGGGGCTCGACAAGGCAGAGATATCGCCCCGACTTTGCGAGGATAATCACTCGCTCGCCAACCTGGCACACGGGCTGGGCCAGTTCCCGGCGGTCGATGGCAACCGGATCGAGCCGCTCGGTGACTATCACGCCACGTTCGACCGGATCGTCGAGGATATCGACCGCGCCCGGCACCACGTGCATGTCGAGTTCTACATCTTCAAGAACGACCGTGCGGGCGATCGCGTGCTCGCGGCACTCGAACGGGCGAGCGCGCGGGGTGTGACCTGCCGCCTGCTGATCGATGCGCTGGGCTCCTACGGCTCGGTTGCATCGATCAAGCGGCGGCTGGAGCCTGCGGGCATCGAGGTGCACGACATCCTGCCGCTACGCCGGCGTCTGTCCAGTTCACGCGTGGACCTGCGCAATCACCGCAAGATCGTGGTGGTGGATGGTCGGGTCGGCTACACCGGCTCGCAGAATATCTGGGCGCCAGAAGATCATGGAAGACAGGCCAACCGCGAACTCGCGGTTCGCGTTACAGGGCCGCTTGTCGTTCAGCTGCAGGCGATCTTCGTGTGCGACTGGTATCTCGAAACGCTCGAGCAGCTGGTCGAGGAAGCGATGTTCCCTCCGCTCGAACCCGTGGAAGCCGGACTGGCGGCGCAGATGATCGCCACCGGGCCGGACAATCCGGTTGGCGGGATGGATCTGATCGTGGCGCAGGCGATGCACAATGCGAGCGAAGAGATCGTTATCGTCACGCCCTATTTCGTGCCCAATGACTCGCTGCTGACGGCCATCCGCGGCGCGGTGTTGCGCGGGGTCCGGGTGCGGCTGATCACTGCGGCGAAATGCGATCAGTACCTCGCCGGGCTGGCGCAGCGCAGCTATTACGAGGAAATCCTCTCGCTCGGGGCAGAAATTCACCTGTTCGGCCCCGAATTCCTGCACGCCAAGCATTCCCGGGTGGATCACGAGGTTTCGATTCTGGGATCGAGCAATATGGATATGCGCTCGTTCGAACTGAATGCCGAGATCGATTTGCTATGTTACGATCACGCTTTCGCCGAAGACCTCCAGCAGGTGGAAAATCGCTATCTCGAACAATCCACTCCCGTGTCGTTCGCCGAATGGAAGCATCGCCCCCTGATGCACAAGGTGCTGGAGAACACCGCACGAATGCTGAGCGAGCTGATCTGAAACGATGGCCAATCCCACCTTCAAGCTCGCGAGCTACAACATCCACAAGGCGGTCGGCACGGATCGCAAGCGCGATCCGTCACGCATCCTCAAAGTGCTGGGTGAGGTCGATGCGGACGTCGTGGTCCTGCAGGAGGCAGACCGGCGGTTCGGGCAGCGCGAGCGCACCCTGCCCGATTTTCTGGTCGAGCAGCATACCGATTACATGCCGGTGCCCTTCGACGTGCAGCACGATTCAATGGGCTGGCACGGGAACACGATCATGGTCAGGCGCGACATCGCCGTCCTGGAGCATGACGTCCTCCATATTCCCTATCTCGAACCGCGCGGGGTCGTGACCGCGACCCTGCGGCTTCCCACCGGGCCGGAACTGACCGTGTTCGGCATGCATCTGGACCTGTCCGGCCTGTGGCGCGTGCGACAGGCGCGCGCGATCGCCGAACTGGCACGCGTGGCGCAGGAGCAGCGGCCCACGCTGCTGGCGGGTGACCTCAATGAATGGCGACCCAACGGCGGCTGCCTCAAGGAATTCGGACGCCACTTCACCGTGCTCGATTGCGGGCGCAGCTTCCACAGCCAGCGCCCGATGGGGCGGCTCGACCGGATCATTCACGGAGCACCGCTGGAGGCCGTCGAGTTCGGCGTGCACCACAGCCCGCTCGCCTCGCGCGCGTCCGACCACCTTCCCGTCTGGGGCGTTTTCCGCATACCGGATTGATGCGCCGACGCTCTGGCAGACCTGGCTGGAGAGAGGCGGCGCTGGTCGGCACACGCCGAACGGCGAAGCAGCCCCGCGTCTCTCGCGTCAGCAGTGATCCGCTAGAACAGCGCAATATTGTCGATCAGCGGTTCCAGTTCCGGCGCAATGGATGAGACGACGAGCGGCTGATGCAGCGCATCGCCCAACAAGTTCTCCTCTGCCTGCAATGCGCGGATCGCGGCACTTGCGGCGCCGTACTCAAAGCCCGGCTCGACAACATGCGTGTCGGGCGCATCGAAGACCTGCAGGCCGGCGAGTTCGACCTCGCTCTCCATCACCGAGGCGCGGCCCCATCTGGAACTGTTTTCGAAGCGGAAGACGGGCTGGTCGGGACCGATCAACAGCTCGCGCGATCCTTCGTCGAACACCACGGGGTGCAGCATCCTGTCACTGGGCAGATGGACTTCGTTGTCACGCAGCTCGCCGAACAGGGCCTGATTGGACGCGACATCGAACAGCAGGTCCGCACCGGTTTGCGCGGTCCCGAAACCAGGCTCACCGTAATAGTCCAGCGCAGGGCCGATGCGGACCCAGTCACTGGTGCCGCCGTAAGCGACGACTACGCCGCCGGACGAGAAGCCGACGATATCGTCGGTCCCGTCGCCATTGATATCGGCCAGAATGCGAGGGAAACGATCATTGGTGGCCCAACCTCCGGCTGCATCACCATAGCCGAACTGATCGGTCGCGAGCGTTGCGTTGGAAAACCCGCCCTCACCATCGCCCAGTGCCACCCACGTGCCGTTCGAGCTGAAGCCGACGATGTCCACGGCTCCGTCGCCATTCAGATCGCCAAGCATTCTCGGGAACCGGTCTTGTGTCAGCCACCCGCCGGCAGACGGGGCCGAGCCAAATCCGCTATAACCGAGGACGGGGTCGGTATAAGTTCCGTTTTCGAGCGCGTAGGAGATGTAGACCCCGCCACTCCCGAAACCGACAATATCCGCACGACCGTCGCCATTGATGTCGGCAAGAGTGCGTTGGTAGAGGTCGTTGTTACTCCAGCCGCCAGCGGACTGGCTAAAACCAAAGCTGTTCGTTGCCAGATAGGTGTTCCCGAAGCCGCCGTCGGCGCGCGCCAGCGACACGTAGACGCCTGCACCGCCAAAACCGATCAGATCGTCGCGTCCGTCGCCGTTCACGTCCGCCACTTCGCGCGGGAAGCGTGTGTTGTCGAGCCATCCGCCCGCTGCGTCGGCGGAGCCGAAACCCGCCAAGGCAAGCACCGGTGCCGCGAAGGTGCCGCTCGCCTGGCCGTAAGACACGTAGGTACCACCGCTGCCAAAGCCGATGATGTCTGCACGGCCATCGCCGTTTACGTCACCCATCGTGCGGGGGAACCGGTCGCCATCCGCCCAGCCGCCTGCGGCATCCGCCGATCCAAAGCCGGCAATGCCCAGCTGGAGCGGCGCGAAGGTGCCATTCGCCTGGCCAAGCGCCACGAAAGTACCCGAAGACGCAAATCCGATCAGGTCGGCGCGCCCATCCCCGTTCACATCTGCGACGGTCCTTGGATAGCGCTCGTTGCTCGACCAGCCGCCTGCGGCATCTCCGGCGCCAAACTGGTCATACCGGAACTGCAACTCGCCAGCCTGTGCGCCGAGCGCGTAAATGCCATCGTCGAAAGCGAGGCGTTCAACGCTGAACAGCGTGTCGACGCCGTCGGGCCCGCTGATCTGCTGGACCTGACCATTGGCAATATTGAAGATGGTATAGTCCGACCGGTTGCCAGAGAACACTGCAGTATCCGTGCCAGCGCCCCCGTCGATCGCATCGTTCCCGCCGCTTCCCACCAGAATATCGTCGCCCGCGCCTCCGCGGATCACATTGTCTGCCGCGTTCCCGCGAAGAAGATTATCCAAGTCGTTTCCGGCAGCCTCGACTGCACCCGATCCACTGACGAGCGTGAGGTTTTCGATATTCGCGCCGAGTGTGTAGGAAACACGGCTAAGGACCGTGTCGGTGCCTCCCCCGGCATATTCGACCAGCAAATCGCCAGCGCCAGCCACCTCATAAACATCGTCGCCCGTCCCCCCATAGACTGTCGCAGCAGCGCTGAGCGACGGGATGGTCGCCCCGGTGAGGGAAACATTCATGGTGTAGGAAGAGCCTGCCGGCATCTCCCCGCGCTCGTTGGTGACTTCGATGTAATAGGTGCCGCCTGCTTCGAACGTGTGCGTGAGATAGGCATCGTAGGTAAAATCGCTCCCCGGATCGATCACGCTGGCAGTCGCGTTGGCTGAAATTGTCTGCCCAGCGGAATCGACTATCCTGAGCGCGCTGTCGAAATCGGTCGTCCGATCGATATCGATGACGATCGTGGCCCCTTGGGCCACGGTCACCGCGTAGAACTCCCGCCCGCTGCTGGAGACGGCGTTGACGGTCGCATGCGGGATTGTCGCGGAGTCGGCAATTCTCCAGTCGGAGACAAGGTCGAACCCCCCTTCGAGCGTGATCGCGGTTTCGCGGGTTCCATTTACCTGTGTTACCAGCTTGACGATGTCGGGCCGATCTACCGGCGCGCTTCCGGAATCGATGATGAAGCGGTCGTTTCCGCTGCCCCCGAACACGATATCCGCCCCGCCGTTGGTCCGGATGACGTCGTCTCCCGCGCCGCCGTCGAGGCGGTCCGCGTACGCACTGCCAACCAGCATGTCGGCGCCATCCCGACCGGTCAGATTGGCGACTCCGCCACCCGCATAGAATGTATCGGCGCCTTCATCACCCGCCAGAACAAGCTCGCGAGGTGCCGCGTCTTCGGCAGGGCCGGAGCCTGCGACGCTGGTGCTGACCGCGATGACGTAGACGCCCGCATGTTCACCGATGCCGATGCTCCGGATCGACGTGCCAAGCAGGCTTGGGGCGGCTTCAGCGTCGGCAAGGAAGCGCGAAAGAATGTCTTCGGGCTGCACATCGTCGGAATAGACCGCAAAGAACTGGAGGTTCGCACTTCCTCCGAGATAGGATGCGAATGCGTCCGGAATTGCCTGCCCGTTGGACATCGTGGCGATCCAGCCTTGCAGATCGGTCGGCGTGAACGCGACCGAAGGCTCCACGAGCCGGTTGACGGCAACGTCCTGAGCGATCCGGTTGGCAAGCGTGAACAGTGCACCGCTCAGGCCCAGCTCGGATCCGGCGGTTCGCGCATCGTTGAGTGTCGCGGCGATCCCGATCTCAGTGGCGGAAGCGGTATCGCCCGAAAAATCGCCGGCTGCCTGGATGAAGAGCGCGCTGTTGTAGCCTTGCCGGGCGAGCTCTGGGGTCGTCTCGCTGGCAATGGCCGAGGCCGGGATTGGAGCCACCCCCTCTGCGGGCGCATAGCCGAGCGCCGCCCCCACGCCAATGTAATGCAGATAGGCGGTCGCATAGTCGCCGTTGGCGACGGCGGTCGCAGCGTCCGCATAGGTGTCGAGATAGTAATCGGCATCGAAGCTTATCGGCGCGGTATTACTGTCGGCGTAATCGGTGTCGTACATGTATGGCAGATCATCGAGAGACTGGAAGGACTCCCTGTAAAGCGTCCTCGCATAGTCTTGCACGTCATCACTGAAGAAAACCGTATACGCGACACCTCCGACGAAGCCCGTGACGATACCAAGGGCGATACCTATCGGATGTCGCGTCATCGCGCCCACGGCGGCAGGCCCGGAAGAGACGAGAGTCTCCGTCGCGGCATCGAAAGCCTGCACGAAAAACTCTTCGCGAAAATCTTCCGCATTGCGAACCCGGCTAGTTCGAACGGAGGCGTCGAATACCAGCCCGACAAGGCTGTACACCCCCGCCACCTTGCCCAGCAGGCGCGCAGCACCATCGGGAGAATCGACCCTTTGCGCGATTTCAAGAAGATCGAACTTCGCTTCCTGAAAATCGAACGTGCCGCCCAGTATGGCGGCCGCCGTGTCGCTGATCCAGGCATCCATGAGCCGTTCGGCATCGGGTTGCTGAATGTCGACATCCATCCGAACGGTGTAGGACTGATCGCTTGTGTAAGCCTCGGGAGGCCGGAAGCTGAAAAAGTTGCGTCCTTCGGTCACCGCGAAGGTGATTGCGCGGACGTTCTGCGGATCGGAATCAAGCGCGACGGTCAGGGTAATCGCCCCCGGAGCCGCTGCCGTGAATGCGATCGTGTCCAAGCTGTCGCCGGGGCCGAGCTCCTCACTGAAGACCAGCGAAGATGGGCCGACCTGTCCGAAATCGCGATCGAGGAGGAGAGCGCCTGCCGTTTGGCTCACCACAGGCGGAGAGAGCGAGGCAACGGGATCTCCGAAAATCACCGTGTCGATCGAGAACCCGGCGGCGTCATAGGATTCATCAATCACACGGACCGAGGCGATGCCCGCTTCGCTGGCAAAGCTGTAGGTCTGTACGCCGAACGCGGAATTGAGAATCGAACTCAGTACTCGGCCAGAGCCGTCCAGAAACTCGATCCGCGTGCTGCCGAGATTGTCGAAATAGCCGGCGGCGAGCGAGACCGAAGTAACGGCCCGCTCGAAAAACAGGAAAACAGGGCCGAAATAGTTACTGTTTGCGGCAAAAGAGGGGGACGCTGGCTGAGCGCCATCGCGAACGATCTGCCCCGAGGTTCGAACGGTGTTTTCGTCGAAAGAAAATGTCGGGTTACGCGTTCCTACTGATCGCTCGCTGAACGTAATTGTCGGCATAAAGCCACCCCCTTCACCCAATCGCCTCTGCTCGCAGCGAAATCAATCACCACAATTAAGCCGAATCGCCCAATCCAATTTTTACATGCCAATCTATTTTTGAGCAACAGTGATCAATTCGCATTTCCAATCATCTATAGGCAGGAGATTCTCGACGATCTCGCCGCCTGGCATCGATTGATCGGGTTCTGTGCTACAGATTCTTGACAATAGTCCGGCGCAAATGGTGTTCGCCCGACAACGGCATCGCGGCCTGCATGCCCGGTTGGACAAGCCCGCGCACAGCCCTACAACGTTTCGCCTCCCTTCTACGGCAAGACGAGCGAGCCTTCGTGACCGAACATTCCCGCGCATGGCGCTTCGCGGTCGACCGCGGCGGTACTTTCACCGATGTGGTCGCAACCACGCCCGACGGGCGGCTGGTGACCGACAAGCTGCTCTCCGAAAATCCCGGCCATTACGACGATGCCGCGACCGAAGCCGTTCGCCGCCTGATGACGGAGCATGGAGAGGCGCCGATCGCCGAACTGCGGATCGGCACCACCGTGGCAACCAACGCGCTGCTGGAGCGCAAGGGCGAACGCCTCGCGCTGGTGACCACGCGCGGCTTCGGCGATGGCTTGCGGATCGGCGCGCAGGCGCGGCCCGAGATTTTCGCCCGCCACATCATCCTTCCCGAGCAACTGCCTGCCAAGGTTGTCGAGATCGACGAGAGGATCGGAGCCGACGGAACGATCCTGCACCCGCTCGACGATGATGCCGCGCGCGCGGCGTTGCAGAACCTGCGCGACGAGGGGTTCGATGCGCTGGCGATCATCCTGATGCACGGCTGGAAATACCGCGATCATGAGGCGCGGCTGGGCGAGATCGCGCGCGCACTCGGCTTCACGCAGGTCAGCGTCAGCCACGAGGTCGCGCCGCTGATCAAATACGTGCCGCGCGGCGATACCACCGTGGTCGACGCCTATCTCTCCCCGGTGCTCAAACGCTACACCTACGGGCTTCAGCGGGACCTGCCCCCGGTCGAACGGCTCGGCTTCATGCAATCCAATGGCGGGCTGGCGGAGGTCGGCGCGTTTCGCGGCAAGGACGCGATTCTGTCGGGCCCAGCTGGCGGCGTGGTCGGGATGGTCGCGGCGGGCGAGCCGCTCGGCCATCGCAAGCTGATCGGCTTCGACATGGGCGGGACCAGTACCGATGTCGCGCATTATGCGGGCGAGCTGGAGCTGGCGGCGGAGAACCTTGTCGCAGGCGTGCGGGTCGCCGCGCCGATGATGCAGATCCACACCGTGGCGGCGGGCGGTGGCTCGGTGTGCAGCTTCGACGGCGCACGTTTCCGCGTCGGGCCCGAAAGCGGCGGTGCGGACCCGGGCCCGGCCTGCTACCGCAAGGGTGGCCCGCTGACGGTGACCGACTGCAACCTGTTTCTCGGGCGGATTGATCCGGCCTTCTTCCCGCATGTCTTCGGACCGGAGGGCAACCAGCCGCTCGACCCCGAAGCATCGCGCAAACGGTTGGAAGAGATCGCGGC
The DNA here is from genome assembly GCA_001306305.2 of Citromicrobium bathyomarinum. Taxonomy (NCBI): domain Bacteria; kingdom Pseudomonadati; phylum Pseudomonadota; class Alphaproteobacteria; order Sphingomonadales; family Sphingomonadaceae; genus Citromicrobium; species Citromicrobium bathyomarinum. Next base: position 1,046,016 of record CP155577.1, on the reverse strand, counting down.
CCAATTGCCCGAACCCAAACCTCTGGAAGACATCGCGCGTGGCTTCCTGGCGATCGCGGTCGACAACATGGCCAATGCGATCCGCAAGATCTCGGTCGCGCGCGGGCATGATGTCACCGAATATGCCCTCGCCTGCTTCGGCGGCGCGGGCGGGCAACATGCGTGCAAGGTGGCGGACGAGCTGGGGATCGAGACCGTGCTGGTCCATCCGCTCGCCGGTATCCTCTCCGCCTACGGCATCGGCCTCGCCCCCGTAAAGGCGATCCGCGAGGTCAGCCTGGTCCGGCCATTGCACGATGGCTTTGCCGAAGAACTCGATGCCTTGCGGGCCGAGGCTCGCGCCGCACTGACCGAGCAGGGCATCGCCGCGAAGGACGTCACGCTCGCCGCCCGAGCACGGCTGCGGTTCGACGGCAGCGATTCCATGCTGACCATCGAGTGCACCGATGCGGACGCGATGGACGCCGCCTTCCGCGTGCTCCACCGCCAGCGCTACGGCTATTCGGACAAGGACGCCGCGATCATCGTCGAAGCACTGAGCGTGGAGGCGAGCGGGACCTCCGGCGGGCTTGGCGATGCGCCGATCGAACCCGTCGCGGTCGATGGGGAAGCCTCGGGCGAATGGCCGACCTACGAGCGCGCCGCGCTCTCCACCGGGCAGGCGATCGCAGGCCCCGCGCTGGTGATCGATCCGGGCTCTACCACCGTGGTCGACGAAGGATGGGAAGCGCAGCTGGCCAAGGAAGGCAGCCTTGTGCTGAGCCGCACGGTCCCGCTCGAACGCACGCGCGCGGCGGGGACCGAGGTCGATCCGGTCAGGCTGGAGATCTTCAACAACCTGTTCATGGCGATTGCCGAGGAAATGGGCGTGGTGCTGCAGAACACCGCGACCTCGGTGAACATCAAGGAACGGCTCGATTTCTCCTGCGCGCTGTTCAACGCCCGCGGAGAGTTGATCGCCAATGCGCCGCATATTCCGGTGCATCTGGGCAGCATGGGCGACAGCATCGCCCGAGTAATCGAAGTGCGCGGAGATGCGCGCGATGGTCGCGGCATCCGGCGCGGCGATGCCTATGTGGTGAATGATCCGTTCCGCGGCGGCACTCACCTGCCCGACATCACGGTGATCGCACCGGTGTTCTATTCCGATGACGGCGACACGCCCGACGCCTTTGTCGCCGCGCGCGGCCATCACGCCGATATCGGCGGGATCGCGCCCGGCTCGATGCCGCCCGAGAGCCGCACGATCGAGCAGGAAGGGGTGATGATCGACAACCTCCTGCTGGTCGATGAGGGCACCTTCCGCGAGGATGCGGTCCGCGCGGCGCTGGCGGACGCGAAGTACCCGGCACGGCGGCCCGACCGCAACCTGTCGGACCTGCGCGCCCAGCTGGCCGCCTGCACCAGAGGCGCGGAGCTGCTGCATCAGGCGGCGGACGAGCGCGGGGCGCAGATGGTCACCGCTTATATGGATCACGTCCTCGCCAATGCGGAGGAGAGCGTGCGCGCGCTGCTTGGCCGGCTGGAGGATGGCGCGTTCACCTACCCGATGGACAATGGCGCGCAGGTGCAGGTCGCGATCCGGATCGACGATGCGACCCGCTCTGCGGTGTTCGACTTCACCGGCACGAGCGATCAGCAGCCAAACAATTTCAATGCGCCGCGATCGATCACCCGCGCCGCCGCGCTCTATGTGCTGCGCACGCTGATCGACGATCCGATCCCGATGAACGACGGCTGCCTGCGCCCGGTCGAGCTGATCGTACCCGAAGGATCGATGCTCAACCCAAGGCCCGGCGCAGCAGTGGTCGCAGGCAATGTCGAGACCAGCCAGGTGGTGACCGACTGCCTGTTCGCCGCGACCGGACGCCTCGCGCCCAGCCAGGGCACGATGAACAACTTCACTTTCGGCAACGAGAACCATCAATATTACGAGACGATCGCTGGCGGATCGGGAGCGGGGCCGGACCATGACGGCACCAGCGCGGTGCAGACGCACATGACCAACAGCCGCCTGACCGACCCCGAAATCCTCGAGACGCGGCTGCCCGTGCGGCTGGACACCTTCGCGATCCGGCGCGGATCGGGTGGCAGGGGCGCGCATACCGGCGGTGACGGGGTCGAGCGGCGGGTGACCTTCCTCGAGCCGATGCGCGCGAACATCCTCGCCAACCGGCGCACCGTACCCCCGCGCGGGATCGCGGGCGGCGGCGATGCGCTGCCGGGGGAAAACTGGGTCGAACGCACCGACGGATCGCGCGAGGACTTGTCGGCGACCGACAGCGCGGACATGCAGCCGGGCGACAGTTTCGTGATCCTCACGCCCGGCGGGGGCGGGTATGGAGAGACAAACGGATGAACTACTGGCCGCTGATCGGCATTGCGCTGGTCGTCATCGGGTTCGCGCTCAAATTCAATCCGCTGCTGGTTGTGGTCGGTGCGGCGATCGCGACCGGGCTGCTGGCCGGGCTAGACCCGGTTTCGGTGATCGAGGCGCTGGGCCAGGCGTTCAACGAGAACCGTTACATCTCGGTCACCTGGATCATCCTGCCAGTGATCGGCCTGCTGGAACGATACGGATTGCAGCAGCGCGCGCGCGGTCTGATCGAAAGCGTGCGCGGGGCGACCATGGGCAAGCTGCTGGTGATCTACCTCGCGTTTCGCCAGTTGACCGCAGCGCTCGGCATGAAAGACATCGGCGGACACCCGCAGGCGGTCCGCCCGCTGGTTGCGCCCATGGCCGAGGCGGCGGCGGTCAAGACACACGGCGACCTGCCCGATGGAGAGCGTCAGAAAGTGCTCGCCATGTCGGCGGCAACCGACAATGTCGGGCTGTTCTTCGGCGAGGACATCTTCTTCGCGATCGCCTCCATCCTGCTGATCCAGGGCGTATTCGAATCGGCAGGCTATCCGATGACGCCGCTGCAACTCTCGGTCTGGGCGATCCCGACCGCGATCTGCGCCTTCCTGATCCATTCGAGCCGGATCATGACGATGGACCGGCGACTGGGCCGGCTTCCATCGGCCATCGCGCACAGAGACAGGCCTGTCGAAGAACCCACCGTCGTCCTTACCAAACGGGGAGACGGCCAGTGATCACCTACGAATGGCTCTATATCCTCGCCGGCATCTTCTTCGCCATCTGGGCGGTGCTGAGCGCGCTCGATCGCAGCAATGGCAAGCGGTGGGGCAACGCCGCCTTCTGGGGCCTGCTCGCAGTGAGCTTCCTGTTCGGGAGCCACCTTACGCCTTTGCTCAACGGAGTGCTGGTGCTGGCGCTGGTCGCCATTGCAGGCGTTGGCGGGCTGGGTCGCAGCGATCCGCCCACCACCACGCTGGAAGAGCGGTTCAAGCTGGCCGAGCTGAAGGGCAACAGGCTGTTCGTCCCTGCATTGATCGTGCCCTTCGTCGCGGTCGCAGGCACGCTCGCATATAACTGGACGCCCCTCAGCGGGACCGGCCTGTTCGAGCCCCGGCGCGAGACGCTGCTGCTGTTCGCGATCGGAGTGCTGGTCGCGCTGGCGGTGGCGATGGCGTGGCTGAAGCCCCCTGCCCTCGCCCCTGCGGAAGAAGGCCGCCGCCTGCTCGATTCGATCGGCTGGGCGGCGATCCTGCCGCAAATGCTCGCGGCGCTGGGCGCGGTGTTCGCAGTGGCCGGGGTGGGCGACATCATCGGCAGCCTTGCCGGGCAGGTTATTCCCGAAGGCAGCGTGCTGCTGACGGTGATCGTGTTCTGCCTCGGCATGGCGATCTTCACCATGATCATGGGCAATGCCTTCGCCGCCTTCCCGGTAATGGCCGCCGCGATCGGCATTCCGCTGCTGGTGGAAGGCTATGGCGGCAACCCGGCGGTGATCGGCGCGGTCGGGATGCTGGCGGGCTTCTGTGGCACGCTGCTGACCCCGATGGCGGCCAACTTCAACATCGTGCCCGCCGCGCTGCTGGAGCTTGACGATCAGAACGGCGTGATCAAACAGCAGGTGTGGACCGCGATCCCGCTGTGGGTCTGCAACATCGCAATCATCTATATCGGAGGGTTCCTGCTATGGAGCTGACGCAGGAAACGGCGGCCCGCTTCGCGCAGGCCGCGCTGGGCCACGTGGCGCGCGAATATCCGCACAAGCTCGACCATGTGATGGATGGCGATGCCGATGTATCCCCCCCGCGCGAACTGCATCCGTGCTTCTTCGGCAGTTTCGACTGGCATTCCTGCGTGCATGGCTGGTGGACCCTGCTCACGCTGCGCCGCCTGTTTCCCTACAGCGACGAGGCGCGCGACATAGAAGCGTTAGCCGACAGCACCTTCACGCCCGAGAAGATCGGGGTCGAGCTGGCTTATGCGCAGCGGCCTTCGTCGCGCGGGTTCGAACGGCCTTATGGCTGGGGCTGGCTGCTCTATCTGCACCACGAAGCCGCGCGCCATGACGAAGAATGGGCCGCACGGCTGGAGCCGCTGGCGCGCCATTTCGCGCAGGCGTTCAAGGACTATCTGGGCGTCCTCACCTACCCCGTCTTTGTCGGCACGCATTACAACACTGCCTTCGCGCTGACGCTGGCGCGCGAGTGGGCCGAAACCCGCGACCCGAAACTGGTCGAAACGATCGATACCTGGGCAGATCGGGTATTCGCCGAGCGCAGCAACTATGCCGGATGGGAGCCGGGCGGCGACGAGTTTCTCTCCCCCGTGCTCAGCGCTTCGCTGCTAATGCGCAACGTCATGTCCCGGGTCGATTTTGCTCACTGGTTCGCCGGACTGGTGCTCGACAATCGCTGGCTTGAGCGGCTTCGGCCCGCCAGCGTCTCCGACCGGAGCGACGGCAAGATCGCCCATCTCGATGGGCTCAATCTCAGCCGCGCCTGGGCGCTGCGCGCGATCCTCCCCGCACTCAGCCATGCCGAGGATCGCGACCTGATCGATGCCTGCGCCACCGCGCACCTCGAAGCCGCGCTGCCCCATGTGACCGGCGACTATATGGGAGAGCACTGGCTGGCGAGCTTCGCTCTGCTCGCCCTGCTGGAGAAGCCCTAGCGGGTCAGGACGGGTGGCCTGCATCCGGCGACCCGAAGAAGGTCGCATGCGCTGTAAAGCCATCCACCTCACAGGCGAACCATTCGCTTGCCTCGTCGCCGTATGCCGGTGCGTTGATGGCTGCGAAGCCCAGTCGGGGGAAGAGATCGGCAACCAGCGCGTTCTTGCTGGTTGGGATATACTCGCCAAGCACGCGGCCCGCGCCCTCGCGACGCGCAGCCTCGACCAGCCGGTTGGCGATCTCCTGCTCCACCCCGCGCTGCAAAATCCGGCAGGATTGCAGCCAGGTGTCGATCACCCAGTCATCCCCGCGCTTGGCCACGATGACGACCGCGATCATGCCGTGATCGGCAAACCGGTCGCTGAGGCGCACCTGCCAGCACAGCACATCGCCTGATGCCTGCATTCGGGCGAGTTCGTCCTTTCCGTAGCGCCGCGTGGTCAGGTTGAACTGGTTCGACTTGGCCACCAGCTGCGCGATGCGCGGCAGGCCTATATCGTCGAACGGGGTGATGGAGATCTCCATCTGGAGCGCGCGCAGGTAATCCTCGTAATTGCCGATGGCCGCCTGCATCTCGACCCGCTTCGCATCGCTGCCGTAAGACTGCGCGCGGGCGAGATCGTCGCCGCTGAGCGACCCATGCTCGAATGCGCCCGACGCGGCGAGGATCGTGGCGTAGCGGAACGGCTGCTCGGGCAGTTCGGGCACGAAGACGAAGGGCAGCTCCTGCCGCACCCGCGCGCGCTCCGCCGGATTGTCGTCCATGAAGACGAGCGATTCCGGCCCCAGCCGCAGCGCCTGCGCGATGGCCCTGACGCCGCTTGCCTTGTCGTCCCAGGAGGCATGAAACACGGCGAAGTCGTCCAGCCGCAGCAGCATGTCGGGATGCTCTGCGAAGGGCTGGCGTGCAGTCTCGTCGTTGTTTTTGGAGCATACGCACAGCGCAACGCCCCGATCCTTGAGGGTGAGCGCGAGCTGCTGCAGCGCAAGGTAGGCCTCGCCCGCCGCACTGCCCTGCCCGACTTCGATCCCCTCCAGCCCGTCATCGCCGATCACCCCGCCCCACAGCGTGTTGTCGAGATCGAGCACCAGCGCACGCCGCGCCTTTCCGAACGCCCCCGCCAGGTGGCGCGCGACATGGTCCGCGACCACGGGATTGAGTTCCATCGCGAAGGGCACTTTGAGATCGAACAGGCGCATCGGATCGAACCAGCTCGCGTGCCCCACATCGGCGGCGAGCGCGGCGATATCGATCAATGTCCAGTCACCGCGCGCCGCGCCCTCGAACACCGCCGCATTGGTTTGTGCGACATGCGCCGCCATGGAGCCGGGCGTGATTGCGTCGATCGAAGAGACGCGCTGTGCAGGCGGCAGCGGTGTGGTCGATACCAGCACGTCCGCGCGGCACTTTGCCTGCAGGGCTTCGACCGTCTGTCGCAGCGCCGCCGTACTCGCGTGGATCGCCGCCTCTTGCGCCTGCGTGTCGAGCAGCGCGGTGCGGGCGTGGGTCATCGTGGCGTCGTGCCAGTAGAGTACGATGTCCACCGGTCCGTCGAACGGGTCGCCTGCGCCGAACGCCAGCGATGCCGCGCTGCCCGGCGGTGCCAGCACCGGCTCGATCAGCAGCAGCCGCGCGAGCCCGGCTGCCTGAAGCGCGGGGGCCAGAAAATCGAGCGTGCGATCGGAGACGATGCCGACCCTCAGAAACCGAAACGGCTCCAGCTGCGGCACGGCCTGGACCGCACGGCGCGCCAGCCGTTCCAGCTGCAATTGCTGCATGGGCCCCAGCTTTTCGCTGGCCATGCGGTGAAGGCACTCGGCCAGTTGCCGCTGCGCGTCGGGACTTAGCTCAGCGCCGTTTCCCGCCTCGGTCAGCAGCGCATCGGCGGTAGACTTCCGCTCGCCCCATTGCGGCGAAAGCGGAGGCTTCCATTCGAGCATCGCCATTCTCAGCAGCCCGCCATCACGTCACCGCCCGCCCCGGCGCGGCTCAGGCCTGGGTCTTGGCGGCGAAGAGATCGACCAGCGCGCCCAGATCGGGCAGTCCGGTGACCTCTTGCGGAGCGCAGCGCACGCCGCATTCCTGCTCCAGCGCGACGACCAGCTGCACATGGCCAAGGCTGTCCCACTGTTCGACATCATTGGCCGTCAGCTCGTCGGTGATCGGCCCTTCGTACTGATCGAACAGCTCCCGAAAGATCGGTTCGAGCTTTGCGTAAACGTCTTCCCTGGTCATCTGCACCCTTTCTAGATCGCGGTCCCGACGACGATGGTCGAGATCGTCAGCTTCAGCTTGCGCGCCCGCTCCAGCGAGGCGTCCATGCCGGGAAAATTCACCGTCTCGTCGATCGCGAAGCCCGCATCCCGCACCATCTCGACGATCTCCTCCGGCTCGCGAAACAGATAGATGTGATCGGGCGCGGGCGAGTTGACCGGCGCGTGGACGAAAATCTTGCCCCCGTCGTTGAGCAGCGCGCGAAGCGTCTTCAGCGCATCGCGCGGCTGTTCCAGATGTTCGAGCACTTCGGAGAAGGTCAGGCTGTCGAACTTGCCCGAGGGCGCATCGACGATGTTGTGCGCTTCCAGCGTCACCGGCTTCTGCACACCCATCGCCTCGAGCGCGTGGCGCGTGTCGCGCAGGCTGGTCGCGCTGACATCCCAGCCGGTCACCGATCCGGTGCGCGGCGAATTGGCGGCCAGATACAGCAGCAGGCCGTGGCCCGGCCCGACTTCCAGATGATGCGCGCCCTGCTTGATGCGGGACAGGAATTCGCGATGGAAGTGGATGATCACGCGCGAGTGATTGCCCCACCACAGGTGGGAAAACAGCACCCCGTTCATGTATTTCTGCATGAACTCCGCATTGGCGTAGACCGTGCGCTCCGCCTCCTCGAAGGTGGAGAGGCGATAGGTGCCATGGCGCCGGAAGTAGTATTCCTCTTCCAGCATCTCGTTGGTCAGCCACGCATAGTCGCGCGCGATCGTCTCCAGCTTGCCTTCGCCGATCCGCGCGATCACCTGCGCCAGATGCTCCAGTTCGACGAGATGCTCGTCGGAACTGTTCGCGATCCGGCGGCTGAGGAAATCCTCATGCTGGGGAAACACCTCGAGCTGCAGCGCATAAAGCCGCGACAAGGTCGAATGCTGTTCCAGCCTGTTCATGTCGTCGGCCCCTTCTGGTTCATCTCTGTGCCCGCGCCCTGCTCCACATTGCGGGTCAGCCTAGCTGCGTAATTCTCGAAATTCCCGGTCGTCAGGCGATGGCGGCCCCGCGCCATGCTGTTCAGAATAAAGCGGTAGATGGCCGGGTTCTGTACGTGCGCCTCGTCGCGATAATTGGTCAGGTCGCCGGTAATCCAGGTCTCGTTGTCGAAAGCGAACACCCTGACATCGTCACGCCCGGCAAAGGCGCGGACGAGGCAGCGGCGGATCGCGATCTGCTTTGGCAGAAAGGGTTCGGCCATGGCAACCTCCGCCGCGACGCCATAATCCTGCCAGCTGCGATAAAGCCGCAGGGAATAGGGCGGGATCACGAAATCGACTGTCTTGCCGCGCGCGGTCATCCGGTCGACCAGTTCCGGGAGGATCTGCGAGACCAGCGGGTAGTCCGCGCAGTCCTGCGATGCGCTGTCCATATCTGCGGCGGATGCCCGGTGCCGGTCGTCCTCGCGCTCTTCTGTCAGCTTCTGCTGGAACGCCGCATATTCCTGCCGTTCGGCCGCCAACGCGGTGGAATACTCCCATCCAGGTAGCCTGATCGGCTCTCCCTTCAGCTTCTGCATGGTCAGCCGAAGCACGTTTGGCGATGCGATCCTGAGGTCGTTGAGCGGATTGTCGTCGTACAGATAGGTCGGCAACAGATCCGATGCGTAGTCGGGCGGCAGCACGAAGAGATAGTCGAAGCTCACGATCACCCGCTCGGCGGGCGAATGGGCGGCCACCTGCTCCAGCAGGAAACGGCGGTCTGCGGGGCGTGGGCCGGAGACCGCGAAGTTGAACGCCTTTTCGACGCCGAAGCTCTTTTCCATCTCATCGCTGGTGATCGCGGCGAGCGTCGAGCTGCTGAGCAGCAGCACGTCCACGTCGGTACGCGCCGCAACCATGTACATCTCGCGATTGGTGTGGCGGTTATAGTCCGGCAGCAGACGCGGCGGCTCACCCCAGTCATAGAGGTCGAGCGGGTCGATCGCGATCACCGCCCCGGTCACCACCCAGAAGAACGCGACCACCGACAGGATCGCGAGGATGAAGGGAGAGCGCAGGATCCGGCGACCGCGCTGGCGTTCGGCAGGAGAGGTCGTGCTGTCGTCGGGCTTCGTCACGGTCGCTCAGAATCCCAGATAGATGAACGGCGGAAGACGGCTGACGTAATAGAGCGTGGCGAGCAAGGCCCCCGCCATGATCGCGCCCCAGATGATGTTGGGCGCCCATTTGATCCGCGCCAGCAGGTTGCGGTTGGCCGGGTAGGTCCAGGTGAACAGCCCCGGCTTGTGATCGCGCGCCAGTTCGTAGGCATTGGGCAGGAACCAGCAGAAGCCGAGAATGGCGAAGACCAGCGCCAGCTCGCCAAAATCGCGCAGACCGACCTGATCGAGCGGAAGCGCCTGCTGGCCGAACATGGCGCCCACCATATGGCTCCAAGTGGTGACGCTTTCGGACCGGAACAGCGCGAAACACAGCACCATCGGCACGGTGAAGGCGACCCGGCCGATGATGTTGCGCGCGGTCTCGCTGGAGCGTGATTTCCACGTGCGCCAAGCCGACGTCTTCTTCGCCTCAATCTCCAGCACGTACCACAACCCGTGCAGCAGGCCGAACAGCACGAAGGTCATCGTCGCGCCGTGCCACAGTGCGATCACCTCGAAATTGACCAGCAGCGGAAGCCAGATCAGCGGGAACCGGGCGAGCGGCTTCCGCTTGATATGCCTCGCCGCGAACCGCGCGCCGAACAGCGACAGCGGCGTGTACATGAAAAGCGCGATCACGCGGGTCAGCGTGATGTGCCAGCGGCGATAGAAGTCGCCGATCGAGTTCGCTTTGAGCGGCGAGGCGAAGTTGATCGGCAGGATGATGCCGAGGATGCGAGCCGAGCCGAGCGCCATGTCGCTATAGCCCGAAAAGTCGAAATAGAGCTGCGCGTAGTAGCCGAACGCGGCGGTCCATGCGTCGATCAGATTGGGTTCGCCGCCCACCGCGACCATGTCGAACACGGGGTCGACATAGCGCGCGATATTGTCCGCGATCAGCACCTTCTTGAACAGGCCGACGATGATCAGGAACAGGCCGACTTCGATATTGATGCGCACCAGCCGCCCGAAATCGGCATTGCGAACCTGCGGCGCGAATTCCTTCAGATAGACGATCGGGCCGATCACCAGCTGGGGAAAGAAGGCGATGAAGGCGGCGTAGCGCACGAAGCCGCGCGCCCGTCCGCGCGCGCCGCGCTCCGTTCCCAGATAGTCGATCACCTCGCGGTCGCGCCGGTACGCGTCGAGCAGGAAGACCGCCTGCTGGAAGGTGTAGAAGGAAATGCCGACCGGGATCGCCACCAGCCCGGCGTTGAAGGCGGCCGAGCTTTCCGCGTAATTCAGGAAGAAGCACGAGTATTTGAACCAGATCAGCGCACCGAAATTGAACGCGATGCCAGCCCAGAAGATCGCCCTGCGCAGCGGTTTGCGATCGTCCCCCAGATGGATCAGCGACTGCGACGCGGCCCAGTTCACCAGGATGCTCGCCAGCATCATGATCAGATAGTCGACGCCCCAGCCGACGTAGAATGCGCAAGAGGCGACGAACAGGAAGGCCAGCGCCCACTCGACCCCGAAGCGCGAGCGCACACCTGCACACACGAAGGCGACGATCGGCAGGAACAGGAAGAGGTAGGCCGGGTCAGTAAACAGCACTGTCAGCAGCCTTTTCGAACCCTGGCGCGCCTCGCCAGCCCGGATGGGCCGGACCGGTGGAGGGAGGATGGGGGATCAACGCAAAGCACTCGCTTCCCCCCTGGCCTGCCCACTGCGATCATCCAGCTAGCATCAGGCCGTCGGCGAAAAATCCCGCGCGCACCAGTAGATATGGCGGCGGATTCGTCAAGCGGCGCGGTGGCGGTCGCGCCCGATCAAGCGACGCGGGCTTGTTGAAGCGGAACATCGAAACACCGGGGGGGACGCTCAAAAATGAAGCCTTCCGGTCAATTATATACCCGGACGAATTCCCTCGCGATATACGCAGCGATTCCCCCTTACTTCGCCTAACGGCGCGGCTTATCCATGTCGCCTATATTTTCTTGTTTATTTATTGCCACATGGTACCAGCAGCTGCGCCGGATAATCCTGTCCTCCGCTTTCCGGAGGAAACATGGAAACTCGCCTCATAATTGCCTATTCGATTATCGCGCTTCTGATTTTATCGGCCGCGCTCGGCATCGTTGCCTACAGGCGCGATCGCAAACGCAAGCGCAAGGACCGCTGGCGTTAGGAGGCGAGCTTCGATCAGAACCCGCGTCGCTGAAGAGGCCGCCCGCCCCCAGGCCAGAAAAAATATTGCTGGCAGCCGCTCAAATGCAAAAGCCAATCCAGCGCCATTGTAATTTTTTCACTTACTGCTATATTGATGTTGCCTGACGTCGTTTGCGACGGATTGTTACCGCCGAGATATGCGCCTGAGCGCAAGTTCGGCACCAATTCCTTTTCACACACCACGGCTCCGTGACGGAATACGTCCGCACGGATGATTTTACGTACGCTAAGGACTATGGTTTGGCGAAAGAAGAGCTCATCACGATGGAAGGCGCGATCGACGAGATCCTGCCTGACGGACGTTTCGGCGTCACCCTCGATAATGAGCATCGCATCATCTGCTACACTGCTGGCAAGATGCGTCGCTATCGTATCCGATCGGTCGTTGGAGACCGCGTACATGTCGAAATGACGCCCTACGATCTGAGCAAAGGCCGGATCGTCTTCCGCGAGCGCACACCCGGGCAAGGGCCCGCCGGTGCGCGCAGCCGCGGTGGCAGGCGCTGACAATACCAGAAGGCGGCGGGAAAATATCCGCCGGACATACTTACAGATGAATATCTCGAATTCGCACGGCGCGCCTCGCGCCAAGCTTTCGCTGCGCTATGGCGCAGTCCATGCACGGGCACTCACGGGCCACGCGCCCGCCCCTGCGACAATCCCAACCCCCGAGCTACGAAAGATCGTAGCAACGATGGTCGACTGAGCCGGTGCGGTTTGCGCCACTGGCGCCACGAGTGCTCGCATTGCGGGCATAATAAAAGGCCTCCGCCCTGTTCCAAGGGGCGGAGGCCTCTTTTGTTGAAAGGGTGAGCGTTAGGCCACTTCCTGGCATCCGGTGCCGCCGACGTCAGGCAGACAGCCCACCCGACTGGTGCCGCACCGGAGTGACCGAAGGACCGCGCACCGCACGCCGATCCGCAGCGGGCTCCGCCGGAACAGAAACGGTGATCGTCTGATTGTGCGGCTGGTTCATGGACGGCAGCATGCCGACAGGTGCCGCAGGAGTTGCGGGGCGTGTCGCCGTCGCCGGTTCGATCGCGACCCCGGCCTGCTCTGCCAGCATGGCGAAGCGGGGATCGGTCTGCACCAGCTGCGCCATGTGCTTGCCAGCGCGGCGCACGATCTGGCGGATCCGCTCGCGGGTTAGGCTGTTATCGATGCTCAGCGCCAACTTGGTATCGCCCGAGAACATGCTGCGCTCGATAATCGCACGATCGCGCTCCAGCCGTTCGTGCAGCTTTTCCAGCTCGACCGGGTCGGGGCCTGCCATGTGGGCACGAAAACTCGCCGGAAGATCGGGGCGGGATTCGCGGATGTCACGGGCGGGACGACGGGTCCGGGCGCGCTTGCGCAACTGTTCGACCCCTGTCTTGCGTTCGGCTTCGATATAGGCGTCGACCAGCGCGATGCAGGCCTGATTGGCGAGATGTTCCGAGGCGGAGCTCTCGGTCCGCTCCAGCGCCGCTTCGTCTTCGATCAGCGCTTCGAGGCTGGTTTCCTCGCCATCGTCGCTGATCGACCCGGTGGTGAGAGCGATCGTCACCGCTTCCACCTTGCGGGCGGACGGCCGCTGATCGGTCATCAGGCGGAAGCGCAGGCTCTGCAGTTCGCCACGGATCTGCCAGTTGAGGAAGGTGGTGAACTTGGCCTTGGTCGGGTCATAGGCCTCGATCGCGCGGTGGACTGCAATCGCACAGACCTGCTCGGCGTCTTCATAATGAGCAGCCAGGCCGTATTGGCGAATGAAGTGCCGAATACGCGGCGCTGCGATCTTGAGAATTCTGATAAAAGCGCGGTCGATATTTGCGCGCTGACGAGCGGATCCACGCGATCCGTCCGAATTCATGTTGGCGATAACTTCGGCTACCGCGACTTCCAGTGCTTCAGTACTTTTCGACATGAGTACGCTCCCCTTACGTCAAATGCTGTCTTGTGACGATCAAGGGATAGTAGCCCGCCTATAAACGACCTCTTTCTTGGCGGTTCCGGTTTTCTCCTTTAAGGAACCATACCGAACTTGGCTTCAGTACTTTTACGGAAGGGCCACTACGGTCATGCCCGGACGGTTTCGGAGCCCCGCCTCGGGGCGCATCGCAGGCCACCGGGGCCGGCAGGTTTCCCCGGAAAATCAGGCATCCTGCGGGTTGTCGGCAGTCCGTCTGTCTGTCTGTCTGGATCAGCTGCTGGCCGCCTGCGGCAGGGCGGCAAACCGATCGGGCCTGATCTTGCGGGCGATGTAGCCGTTGAGCCAGTCACGGTGCGCCTGCGCGGCATCGCCGGTACGGGCGATCCGCTCGCGCGCCGATGCCGATCCGATCTGCGCCTTCAGTAAAACGGTGGCCCGACCCTCCGCCAATCCGCCCTTTAGGTAGCGGATCGCATCTCCCGGCCCCAGATGGTGGCCGAGATAGGCAATCCGGGCGAGCGCCTGCGGATCGTCTCCAGTCCTGACGCCCGACCTGCGAATGGTCGCGATATTGGATGTGGCATAATCGGCGATGCTGTTGATCGACGCCGTCGCATCGTAACGCAGCGCGAGTAGCGATCCGCGTGCCGCGGGAGCGACGCGGCCGCTCTCGGTCAGCCAACCCTTCTGCTGTGCCACGTCATACAGCCAGGTGCCGGGCTTCTGGGCCATGCCGATCCATGTGCCGGAAAGGAACTGGCCCAGCCCCGCCGCGCTCGAACGCGGATTGCGCGACATCAGATTCCAGCTGCCATCCGGGCGTTTGGCCGCCTCTGCATCGACGATCGCGGCAAGCGTGGTCGCGGGCAGTCCGCTACGCTCGGCAGCCCTTTGCAAGGTCGCCGCGTAGCCGGAATTGGCCCCCAGGCTGCCCAGTGGGCCGCTGGCGGAACTCTCTTTGATGACGGGGCTGGAGGGCGACGGCGCATCGAAACCGAGGCCCGGCTTGGTCACCGCCGGAACGATCGGTTCGATGCTAATCTCGGGCTTGGCCACCGGGGGTCGAATGGAGTCGATCCCGATCCCCGGCTTCGCACCGGCTCCTTGCATGGCTTCGAAGGCCATCGCCAGCGCGCTGGCATCCTGACCGGTGCCGAACAGGTCCATCATCCCCATCGGGAGCCCCATGGGACCGTGGCGACACGGCCCCTGCGCGCCTGACTTATCGTCTTGCGCACTGCCGATGGCCGCCTGCCACAGGCGGTCGGTCATCTCGGAACGGGCCTGCGTATAGATGACGCGTGCCCGGTCCTGCGGGGAGAGCGATTCGAGTCCTACCTGCTGCATCGCACGTCACCGGGCCGTAAGCTGCGGAATGGTAGGCTCGGTCCGTGTGCGCGTGGCGGGAACCACGCGCGCCGCGCACAGATCGTCCGTTTCGCGCTGCTCGGCCCGCGATTGCTGCCGCCGGTGATCGTCTCGAAACGCCTCGGCGGCGTTTTCCAGCACGTGCTGCGAACCATAGGCGTCGACCGCCTCGCGCCTCAGGCGGCCGATTTCCTCCGATACGGCGACGCGCTGCGCCACCAGGTCCGCCTGCTGCGCCATCCTGCGCCGGACAAATGCCTCGGCAGACGAGGCCCAGCTCTGCGCGCAGACCTCGTACTCGCGCGCCAGCTCTTCCTCCAGCGCGCGGCTCTGCTGATCGATCTCCGTGAGCCGCGTGGTTTCCATGTGAATGGCGATGCGGGTGCGGTCGATTTCCCGGCGCCGCATGCGCAGGACGGTGTCGAAGGGCGTCTTCACTGCGAAGTCTCCGTCATCAGTTCGGCGAGCCGGGCGAAGCTGTGGGCCAGCGATCCGCGATCGTCCTTGCGCTGCTTCAGCAGGTCCTCGATTGCCGGGGCGAGGCGGATTGCTTCGTCCACCTCTGCATCCGAGCCGGACTTGTAGGCACCCAGCCGGACGAGCTCTTCCATGTCGGCATAGTTGGAGAGGTGCCGCAGCGCCGCGAGGCGCAGCCGGTTCTCCTCCTCCTCGTGACAGTCGGGCAGCATGCGCGAGACCGATTTGAGGATGTCGATAGCGGGGAAGCGACCACGCTCGGCAATCTTGCGCGACATGACGATGTGACCATCCAGAATGCCGCGCACCGCATCGGCGATCGGTTCGTCGTGATCGTCGCCGTCGACCAGCACGCTGAACAGACCGGTGATCGATCCCTGACCGGGACCGCCGGGGCCCGCGCGTTCGAGCAGGCGCGGAAGTTCGGCGAAAACGGTGGGCGTATAGCCCTTGGTCGCCGGGGGCTCGCCATTGGCAAGGCCGATCTCGCGCTGCGCCATGGCGAAGCGGGTGACCGAATCCATCAGGCACATCACGTCGCGGCCCGCATCACGGAAGTGCTCGGCGATGGCGAGCGTGGTCCAGGCCGCCTGGCGACGCATGAGCGCGGGCGAATCGGAGGTCGCGACGACCACCACGCTGCGCGCCAGACCTTCCGGCCCCAGATCGTCCTCGATGAATTCCTGAACTTCGCGGCCGCGCTCGCCGATCAGGCCGATCACCGCGATGTCGGTTTCGACCCAGCGCGCCAGCATCGACAGCAGGGTCGACTTGCCGACGCCCGAGCCCGCAAACAGTCCCAGCCGCTGCCCCCGGCAAAGCGGCGCGAACAGGTCGAGCGAGCGCACTCCCGTTTCAAGCCTGCGCCCCACGCGGGTGCGGTTGGCAGCTGCCGGCGGGTCGGCCTTGAACAGGCGCGCTTCAGGGCCGACAGGAAGGGGCCCCTTGTCGTCCATCGGGCGACCAAGCCCGTCGACCACGCGGCCCAGCCACTGGTCGGTCGGTCGCAGCATCGACTGCCCTGGCATCAGGTCAACGCGGGTCCCAGTGGCAATCCCGTGCGGATCGTTGAACGACAGGCAATGCGCGGTCTGCCGGTCGAGCCCGGTGATCTCTGCATCCACGGTCCCGCCCTCGCACTCGATCGCTATGCGCGACCCGATCCGGGCGGAGCCGACCAACCCTTCGACCTCGATCAGCGCGCCGCGTACGGCGGCGACGGAGCCGAAGTGCCGATCGGGCGGAAACGCGCGGATTGCCCGCGCGGCGGATGCCAGCGTCTGCATGGCGAAAGGATCAGGCCGCGTTGGCCGCTTGGACGGTTTCGGCCTCTTCGACCGGGGCGAAACGGGCCAGCGCCTGGGTTTCGTAGGCGATCAGGGCGCGGCAATCGTTGAGCGCGCGATAGAAATCGCAATAGGCGACGCTGCGCGCGAACGACACGCAGTGCGCCTTTGCTTCGGGTGCTTCCACCGCTTCGACGAGATCCTCGAACAGCGAAAGGATGCGGCCCTGATACTGGGTCAGGTTGGCCGGATCGAGATAAGCCATCATGCACGCGAAATAGAGCCGGCGCGCCGGAGTGTTCGCTTCTGCGGGCGACATGACGTCGCGCCCGCGCAGGATTGCCGCAGCGTTTTCGACGACGATCTCTGCGCGACCGGTCGAGCGCAGCACCGCACCGTTGATGACGACCTTTTCGCCTTCGCGAAGAGTAATATGGAGCATCGCATGTCCCTTCTGATTGATGGGACCATTATAGAGGGGTGCGAGTGGTGCCGGGGCCGGGTCGGAAAAAATTGCCTGCTTTTGGGTTTGCCTATGCCGCTCTCCTACAATGCTCTTGTGACCGGGCGCGCGTGCCCGCCAAGCAGGAGTTGCAATTCAGTGAGCCTATATTCTGCCCTGTACGCCGGTGTGTCCGGCCTCGGTGCCCAATCGAGCGCGATGGCGACGGTTGCCGACAACATCACCAACATCAACACCGTGGGATACAAAGGCGCAGAGGCGGACTTTCGCACTCTCGTCACGGACGGACGTCTGAAGAGCAGCTATTCGGCTGGCGGCGTTGCGGCGGCACCCCGCGCGATGATTTCCAAGCAGGGGCTCCTCCAGGCAGCCTCCAGCCAGACCGATCTGGGCATCGACGGGGGCGGTTTCTTCGTCACCCGCACGGGCAGCGGCGCCGATAGCGGCATCGCATTCACCCGCGCCGGGGCTTTCCGCCCGGACGAGCAGGGCTATCTGCGCAATACTGGTGGCTATTTCCTGCAGGGCTGGCGGCTGGACACGACCGGCGGCTACACCAGCACCGGCGGCGTGAGCGAGCTGGAACCTGTCCGACTGAGCGGGCTGACCGGCACCGCCACGGCCACCACCCGCCTCACCGCTCGCATCAACCTGCAATCGACGCAGGAGCCGTTCACCGGTGCCTATGCCGCAGGCGATATGGCGACTGGCGCTCTGGAGCCGCATTTCTCTCGCACCTTCGAGATTTTCGATGCGCAGGGTGGCGGCCACCAGGTAACGATGGGTTTCGTCAAGACCGGCCCCAACCAGTGGGTTTCGGAGATCTATGGCGACCCCGCCGATGTGACCGCGGCCAACGGCCTGCTGGCCAGCGGCAACGTCGCCTTCAACCCCGACGGCAGCCTTGATCTCGCCAACTCCTCGCCTGCCCTGTTCGGAACGCTCAACGTCTCCTGGGCCAACCAGGCCGGCTCCTCTCCGATCAACCTCAACCTTGGCAGTCAGGACGGGCTCGACGGGCTGACCCAGTTCGGCAGCAGCTCGGCGCTGATCGCATCCAGCACCGACGGCGGCATGCTTAACAATCTCGTCTCGGTGGAAGTCAGCAAGGACGGTATCGTCAGCGCCGTCTTCGACGATGGCACCTCGCGTCCGGTGTTCCAGCTGCCGATGGCGACCTTCGCCAATCCGGACGGTCTCTCGCGCCTGCCGGGCAATGCCTACACTGTCTCTCAGCAGTCGGGCAATGTCGCCATCGGGCGCCCGGGAGAGCTGGGCAGCGGCACGATTTCGGCCGGCACCCTGGAAGCATCCAACGTCGATCTGGCGCAGGAATTCACCAACATGATCCGCTTCCAGCGGGCCTACAGCGCATCGTCCAAGATCATCACCACGGTTGACGACATGCTCCAGGAAGTCAGCGCGCTCAAGCGCTAGAGCCTGGTCGGGCGAGGAACTGATTAATGTCGCTGAGCAATATCCTGGGAACGGCGGTGTCCGGCCTGTCGGCGTCGCAGGCCGGCATCAGATCGGTATCCAACAACATCGCCAACATCAGTACGCCGGGATACGCGCGCGAGCGCGTATCCCTCTCTACGGGTGTGACCCAGGGCCGTATCAACGGGGTCGTCATCGGCGAGCCCACCCGGATCGCCGACCGCTTTCTGGAGCAGACGGTATATCTTCGCGCGGGCGACATGGGCCGCGCAGAGGTGACCGCGAACTACATGGATCGCTTGCAGGCATTCCTGGGCGCACCGGGGGCCGAAAGCGGCGTGCCCGCGCGGCTCGACGCGATCAGTGCATCGGCGATCGCGCTGACGAGCGGGCGAAGCGCATCGCAGAACGCGTCGAACTTCGTCGCCGAGGTGCAGGATGCGATCGGCTCCCTGCGCCAGCTCGACGACGATATCCAGGTGCTGCGTGGCGATGTTGAATCGGAGGTCGGGTACTCGATCGAGACGGTTAACGACCTGCTCGAGCGCATCCACGGGCTGAACGCAACGGTCGCGCAGCTTCGCGGCCTTGGCCGCAGTGCCGGCGGGGCCGAGGATCAGCGCATGTCCGCGCTCGAGGAATTGAGCGGAATGATGAAGATCTCGATCCGCGAACAGCCCGATGGCCGGGTCAACATCGACTCCGCCAATGGCGCGGTCCTGCTCGACGGTCGGCTCCGCAAGCTGTCCTACCCGAGCCCTGGCGACGGGGTCGCGCAGCCGACCTACCCGGTGATCGACATCCGTTTCACCAACGAGGCGGGTGAGCCGACCACTGCGACGGGCGAGAAGCTCGATTCCTCTGCGATCGGCGGCAAGCTTGGCGGGCTGCTCGACCTGCGCGATCGTGCCTTGCCGGAATTCTCTGACCAGATCGGTTCGCTGTTCGGCGGCCTCGCCGAAACCCTCAATTCGGTGTCCAACTCGGGCACCGCGGTCCCGCCTCCTAACCGGCTTGACGGCCGGCCTACCGGGCTGATTGGCGGCGACCGCCTAGGGTTCACCGGACAGGCAACCTTCGCGGTAACCGACAAGAGCGGCATTCTCGTCGCGAGCACCACGGTCGATTTCGACGCGCTGGGGCCACTGGCTACCGTCGACGATGCCATCGCCGCGATCAATGGTGGTCTGGCAGGCAATGCCACCGTTGCCCTGCAGGACGGGCGCCTGTCCTTCGTCGCGACAAGCGGCAGCAACGGGGTCGCGGTGGCGCAGGGCGATCCGCCAAGCGCGCGCGCGGGTAACGGCTTCTCGCATTATTTCGGCCTCAACGACGTGGTCCGTAGCGAGTCCGCAACGCTCGTCGCGCCGGGTTTCGTCGCCAGCGATCCGCACGGGTTCGGCGCCGGACAGTCCGCGCAGCTGGTGCTGCGCGATGCCACCGGCCGCTCTCTCGCGACCACCACGCTTACCGGCACGGTCGGCCCGACCATGGGCGATCTGGTCACCGAGCTGGGGCAGAGCCCGCTGGCAAAGTTCGGCAGTTTTGCGCTGGATGACCGGGGCCGCATATCCTTTACGCCCACCCCGGGGGCCAGCGGTGCACTGCTTTCCATCCCCACGGATTCGACCGACCGCTTCGGCACCGGCGTATCCTTTACCGCGCTCTCCGGGCTGACCGGCAGTGCCAGCGGGCTGAACAAAGCAGGCGTGCGAAGCGACGTTCTGGCCAGCGCCGACCGGCTGCCGCTCTCCCGCCTGCGGACGGATGCCGCCGTTGGCGAGCCTGCGCTGGGCGGTGGCGACACGCGGGTTGCCGGTGCCCTTGTCGAAGCGCTGGGTAAGCCGATCGACTTCGGCAAGGCCGGGTCGGCGACGATCGAGCGTTTCTCCAGCCTGCTGATGGGCCGCGCCGGAACCCAGGCCGCGCGCGCGCAGGACATGCTGGTGGATGCCGCTGCGCGGCGCGACGACGCGATCAACCGGCGCGACAGCTTCTCCGGCGTCAATCTGGATGAGGAACTCTCGCAGATGGTGGTCCTCCAGAACAGCTATTCCGCCGCCGCGCGCGTCATGACGACCGCCACCCAAATGTACGACACTCTCCTCGATATGGTCCGCTGAAAGGACATCCAATGACCCGGGTTGCCACCATTCCGCTGCAACGCACGATGGCCGATGCCATCCAGCGCGCTCAGCAAAATCTCGCCAAGACGCAGACCTCGCTGTCGACCGGCAAGAAGGCGCAGGATTATGCGGGCCTGGGTACCGAAGCCGTGCGCACTATGTCGGCACGCTCGATGCTCGCCAAGCAGGAGGCGCAGGCGGTCGTCTCCAAGCACGTGACCACTTCGCTCGCGATCTACGATGCGCACGTCACCGGCCTCGACAACACCCTGATCGACCTGCGCACCCGCATGGCAACCGCGATCGGGACGGAAGATTCCTCGGGCCTGCAGGAAACGATAAAGGGCGCGTTCGAACAGTTCCGCAGCAGCCTCAACGCCAAGGAAGGCGGTATCCCACTATTCGGCGGCTCGCGCACCGATGTGCTGCCCTTCGCCCCCGAAAGCCTGGCCGACGTGGCCGCCACGCCGGCGTCCGACGCGTTCAGGAACGACGATGTGCGCGCCGTCGCGCATCTCTCCGAGGGCACTTCGGTAACATATGGCATTACGGCCAGCGATCTCGGTGCAGAAATCTACGAAGCGTTTCGCACTCTGGCGGCCGCCGGCCCGATCGGCGAACGGCTGACCGATGCACAGAAAACCGCCTTGCAGGACGCACTCGTGCAGATCGATACGGGCTCTGTCGGATTGCGCGCTGCGAATGCCGAAAACGGGCGCAAGCAGGCGCGCGTGGAAACGCTCGGCGAACGTGCCGAACAGCGTTCGTTGGTCCTCAGCGACATCATCGCGGCGAACGAAGACGCGGATCTGGGCCAGGTCGCGGTCGACCTCGCGCAGCAGAAGGCCACGCTGGAGGCGAGCTATTCCGTCTTCGCACAGCTCAGCCAGCTCAATCTCACCAAGTACCTCTAGCCAAAGGCCAGCGACTACGCGCGGGGGATGCATGGCAAGCCATGCCGCCCCCGGGCGCTAGCTAGGATTTTTTGGTTTTGGTCTTTGCCTTGCGGGTTTCGCCCGCCAGCAGGTCGGCGAATTCGCCCGCCGGGCTCGCCGTCGGCATAGCGGCCATGGCCTGCGCGACTGCGGCAGGATCCAGATCTTCAACCGGACCTGTCAGCAGATCGAACGCGGCCGCAGTCGGCTTCCCGGCAAAGGCGGTGGCATAGCGCGCGCGCAAGCTTTGCAGGGATGTCTCGCGGCCCAGCATGGCGAGCGCGACAGCGCGCCGGAGGACGACGGTCTGCTCCACTTGGGTCAGGCCCCCGCTTTGCGAAGGTAACACTTCGTCCGAACCGGTCAGTGCCTGCCAGTTCTGGCGCCCCCATTCGATCTCGTCGCGAATGGCATCGCCTTGCGGCACCCCGTCGAGAACCGCCAGCGCCTCGTCGGTCCGTCCCAGCTTGTGCAGCGCGACCGCCTCTATCCGCAGACGTGCCCACAGCATCGGGTTGGGATAGATATTGCCATCGGTAGCGCGCAGCGCCCGCACGGCATCGGTCGGCTTGTCTGCCAGAATATAGAGTTTCGCCACCCGGACAGAGAGCGGGCCTTGCGCAACGTCCTTGGCCCGGGCCATCAGCTGATAGTCCAGCAGTTCCGCCGCGCGTTCATACAGCCCCTCGCCCTGCAGCCGATCGGCCAGTCGACTGACCAGCAGATCGCCGCCAGCCCCGCTCGGGCTGAGATCACGGTAATCCCAGAACAACCCCGCCGCCTCAGGCAGGGGTACCTTGCTATCCGGCGCAAGGATCGCCTGAAGCCGACCTTGCAGCACCTGCAGCATCTCACCGGTATCGACTGATACCGGATGATAGCGCAGGAGCGCCGCACCGGCGGCCAGCGCCGCACGGTCGTCATGCAGCTCTTCAGCCAGCGAGAATCTCAGCTTGAGACCCCGTCGTTCGAGCGACCCGCCACGCCAGACGTAGCCGAGCCGTTCAAGCTGCTCGAGCGCCTTTCCCGGTTTGGCGCGGCGTTGCGCGACCAGCCCTTCGAGCAAAGAGATCCGCGCATCGATCTGCTGTTCTTGGGAGCCATTCTCCGCAGCCCGGTCGAGCCGGAGCCGCGCCTGCTGCTCGCTGCCGAGCCTGAAGAGCGCGCGACCACGGATCAGATTGGCATCGGGGTCTGCATCGGGGAGATATTTGAGCAAAGCGAGCGTACTACGCGGGCGTCCTTCATCGAGCGCGGCCTGCGCCGCGGCGAGCAGGAAGGATCCACCCTGCTGCGGAGTGCGCGAAGCGATAGCCCCCCGCGCGCAGGTCCACTCGCCGACCGCTTCGGCGGTCATGTCCAGCGCTGCCATCGCCCGCAGCCGCCAGGCACACGCTTCGGGGTTCTGCGCGAGCTGCTCGGTCGCCAACATATCGAGCGCGTCCATCGGCCGGTCGAGTTCCACCAGCGTGGCCCCGAGCGCAAGCCGGTGCGCCGGGACGAGCGAGAGATCGGGATCGTCCTTCGCCATCGTGACGAGCACGCCATAGGCCTCCGCCGCGCGGCCCTTGCCGATCAGGCTGCGCGCATAGCGCCACCGGGCCGCCTGGCGCGTCTGTTCGTTGCTTCCCGCGATCGCCTGCCACGCCTCGTGGTCGGACACGACCGGCCAGCCGTCGGCATCCCGAGCCAGCGGCTGGTTGGCCAGCGCGGCGGCGAAGCCGGGCAGCCGAACGCTCGGCATCGCGTCCCCGGTAGGCGCGTCGAGCGGGCCATCGCCCTGGGTGGCGGCGTCTGCCTCGGCCTGACCGTCGGCGGGTTTTTCATGGCCATGCGTGCCGTCTTCGGCAAATGCCGAAGCGGCCAACGCCAGCGTCAAGGTGGCAGACAGGGCTACGATTTTGCGCATGAATGTGTCAGCCGACCAGATGCGGCCAGGCGACGAGACCCGCGCCACCAACGGCGCAACCGGCGAGGAACAGAATTGCGGACAGGATCGAGAAGCGGCGAGCGGGCGCGACTTCGACCTCGGGCCGCTGTGCTTCTTCGATTGCCTGCTGCAGCGGCTGGGTGTCGGTGGGCGCATTTTGAGGCGCGCGCGCCGACCCGCCAGTGCTGACAAGCTTGATGCGGCTGGGTTTTTGGTCGTAGCTCATGTCCGCTCCGGTCGGGATATCCTCTATTATAGGGTAGAGACCGGCTTGCAGGCCGGCTGCAGCACCCCTTTTTCGAACGGATTGGCAGCGCGACATGAATAGCAAGAAACTCCTGCTGGGCGGCGCCCTCCTCGCTGCGGTGCCTGTTAGCAGCGCCTCGGGGGCAGGCGGCGGCGGCAAGGGTGCCGCCGAGGACCTGATCGATATGGAGGCGATCGCAGTGCCGATCGTCGACGGTGCCAAGCTTCAGGGTACCTTGCGATTCCGCATCGTTCTGGAGGCGCACGACGCCGAGGCGGCCAAGGAAATTGCCGCAGAGCTGCCGGGATTGCGTGCCGAAGCCCTCGCCACGGGGGCAGAGTTTTCCCGCCTGCGGGCGTCGCCATTCCTGGCGGTGGATGCGCAGCGGCTGTCGGACGAACTGACCGAAGCCCTGCACGCACGCTACGAAGGGATCGACAGGGTGCTGCTGGTAGAGGTGGCTGCCCGAACCTCCTGACCCTCAGCTTCCACTTAACGTTATTGCCGCCGGGCGAGCGTTCAGCTCACCCGACGGGTTCGGGCCTTACCCGTTTGGGCGGCGCAGGCCGCTTGCCCGCCAGCGCCATGCTCAGCCGCGCCGCAGCCGCCGGCGTCATCGCAGCGAGGATCTGCGCGGTCGAGCGCTCGCGCATCTTGCGCGCCACGGCGATCTGCACATCGATGTCCAGCTGTTCGAAAACCACCGCCGCCTGCTTCGGCTTCATCGACTGATAGATCCGCGCCAGCTGATCGAGCGTCTCTGCCTCCTCGGCCGCCTTATCGGCTTTTGCGTCGGCCTTGGCCGCGGCCGCGCCATCGGTTTGGGGCCGCTGCTGCTGGTTCTGCAGATTGTCCTTCAGCCGCTTCTCCGACGCTCTGATCGCCTGTTCGCGCAGGTCGAGCGCACGTTCGCGCTCCTTGGCGGTCTGCCTTTTTTCGCTCAGTTCCGACTGGATGGCAGAGCCAAGCCGCGACTGCGACGCCTTGGCCGGTGCCTTCTCTTCGCCTGTGCCCGAGGCGCTGACGCCGTGGGCCAGCGTCGAGAGCGCGGCGGCACCTGCCATCAGCATCAACAAAGAGGGGCGCTTGATGGTCATGCTGCTTCCTTAACACCGGCAGCACGCGTGGAGCTTTTGCGCGACGTGCGGGCCGGAGTCTTCTTGGTCGCCACAGGCTTCGCTGCGGTCGCGGTGGCGGCCGTCGGCTGCGCGGTGGTGGGCTTTGCGGAGGGTGTCTTCTCGCTCGGAGCTTTCGCACTTGGAGCGGTGGCGCTCGTGCTCGTAGCTCTCTTGGTCTTGGCATCTGCGGCCTTGGTCGCCTTGGGCGTATCGGCCTTGGACTGCGTCGGCTTGGTGCTGCGCGTGCGCGCCGGACGGGTCGCCTTGGCCACCTTGGCCGCTTTGGTTTCCTGAGCCGAGCCAACGGAGGCGGCCTCGATCAGGCGCTCCGCCATCGCATTGGCAATGCCGATCATGAGATGGAGCTCTTCGCGCACCTCGCGCGCATCGCCCAGCGCGCGCGCATGGGCCGTCCCTTCGATCGACAGCGTCTGCTTCAGCTCCGAAAGCACGCCCTGCGCCTTCGCCGTGGCCGTATCGAGAGCGCCAACGGTACGATCGAGCTGGCCCTCGCGAACCTGCTTGAGGCTGCGCATCATCCGTACGCTCTGGATGAGCACCGCGATGCAGAAGAGGACCGTGATGACATTGGTGAAGACGGTGAAGCTCATTGCGATTGACCCTGTTTGATGGTGTCGACGATGCCGATGGCGACGTGATTGCGCTGGCGACCGATCTGCGCCCGTGCCAGCGGCACGCCCCCGCAGCAGACCTCGAACGGGTCGTCCGGCGTCACGTCGAAGGGAATCGTCTGGCCGATTTCCAGCGAGTGAACGTCGGCGAGCCGCATCTCGCGTTCGCCAAGGACGGTGTAGATTTCGACCTCGGTCCGGAGAATCTCGTTGCGCATGTGATCGCGCCAGGTGTTATCGCCGCCCAGCTTTTCACCCATGAAGCGCTGCGACAGCTTGCCGCGCACCGGCTCCAGCGTGGCGAAGGGCAGCAGAATGGTGAAGTTGCCGCCCCGCCCGTCCATATCGACGGCGAAGGTTGCGGCCGATGCGACGTTGGTGGGGCCTGCAATGGCCGCAAAACGCGGACTGGTCTCGATCCGTTCGAGCTCCATCGTAATCGGCGCGATCGGTTCGAATGCGGTGCTGAATTCGCGCAGCACCAGCTCGATCATCTTCGATACCAGCGTCGTCTCGATCGTGGTGAAGGCGCGCCCCTCGATCTTGCGCGGGGCAGCGCCCTTGCGTCCGCCCAGCAGCGCATCGACCACGGCATAGATCAGGTTCGCCTCGATCGTGACCAGACCGTAGTCCTGCCACGCGGGCACCTTGAATACGGCGATCATGCAAGGCAGCGGAACGCGGTTCATGAAGTCGCCGAAGCGGACCGAGGCAATATCGTCGAGCGAGACCTCGATCGCGTCCGAAGTAAGGTTGCGCATGCTGGTGGCGAAGGAACGGACCATGCGTTCGCACACCACTTCCAGCATCGGCAGCCGGGCATGGCTGACGACGCGGGATTCGATCACTGCGCGCAGGCCGCTCTTTTGCGGCAGGTCCGAGCTGGAATCGCCGAACAGCGCATCGATGCTGGCCTGGTCGAACGTCGCCCCCTCCGGCATGTCCATTGCCGGGGGATCGGGAAGGTCGAACTCTTCGAAATCGTCGTCGGTCATCACTGCTGGACCATGTCCTGAATAAGAACGTCGGCGACCACGCCCTCGCCCACCGTGTCCGCTGCGCGCAAAATGAGTTCTTCCTTGAGCCGGTAGACCGCCGCCGATCCGGCCAGATCTTCCGGGCGCAGTTCGCGCAGGAACGGCTGGTAGCGATCGATGATCATCGGCAGGTTCTCTTCGATCGTCGTAGCATCCTCGGGCGAGCCCGGTGCCAGCATGATACGCAGCTTCAGGAACCGGGCCTGGCCATCATTGGTGCGCAGGTTGACCATCAGCGGGGCGACTTCGACCAGCCCGCTCCCGCCCTCTTCGCCGTGGCCACCACCCGATTTTTCGCCGTGGCCCGCATCCTTCTTGGCTTCCTTGCCCGAATGATCGCCGGACTCCTTGGCCTCGGCATCGCTGCCGCCGCCCATAAGAAAGGCCCCGGCACCACCGCCAACCAGCAAGACCGCGCCTGCCGCAGCAATGATCTTTTTCTTCTTGGAAAAGCGCGGCGGCTTTGCGCCCTCTTCGGGCTTGGCCTCGTCCTGAGTGTCGGTGGTCATGGCTCGAATGCCTTTCTTTACCAAAAGCCGGCGGTCGAAACGTCGGCGGTGATTTTCTCCTATTATAGGATCGTCACCCGGCAAGATTTGCCCAGTGGCGATTTTCGAAGCAGTTTTTTCGGAGCGGCAAGCCGATGGATATTTCCTCATACGTTCTGCTCAGCCAGGAACAGGCGCTGAGGCGACGGATGGACATCGTCGCCAATAATCTGGCCAACACCTCGACCGTCGGCTTTCGCCGCGAACAGCCGATGTTCCGCGAATATGTGGAACGCGCCGACGAGGCGATCATCGACGATGCCAAACCGACCTCGTTCGTGCTCGATCTGCGCGCCATTCACGATACGTCGCTCGGCGCCTTCCAGCCGACCGGCAATCCGCTCGACGTGATGATCGACGGGCCGGGCTACCTCGCGGTGGAACTGCCCGACGGTGCAGGCACCGCCTATACACGCGCAGGCTTCGTCAGCGTTCTGGAAACCGGCGAACTCGCCACCGCTGGCGGCCAGCGTCTGCTCGACGAAGGCGGGCAGCCGATCGTGGTGCCGCCCGAAGAAGTCGGCCGCGTCTCAATCGCCGCCGATGGCAGCGTCATGGGCGCGAACGGAGCGCTCGGCCGCCTGGCGGTCACCGTATTCGACGACGAAACCGGTCTCGCCCCCAAGGGCGACGGACTTTACGCCGGTGCGGAAGGCCGCGTGCTCCCCGCCGAGGAAACCAAGCTTCGCAGCGGGGGAGTGGAAGGGTCCAACGTCCAGCCGATCGTGGAGACGACCGCGATGATCGACATCCTGCGGTCCTACCAGAACAGCGTCCGAATGACCGAAAGCCTCAACGACATGCGCAAGCGCGCGCTCGACCGGCTTGGCCGCGTCGGCTGACCCGCCTCACAAAGACAATCTCGAAGAAGGATAGAAAATCATGCGTTCGCTCTCGATCGCCGGCACCGGCATGCTCGCCCAGCAGACCAATGTCGACGTTATCTCCAACAACATCGCCAATATGAACACCACCGGGTTCAAGCGTCAGCGCGCCCAGTTCCAGGATTTGCTCTATCAGCAGGTCTCCCGTCCCGGGGCGTCTTCCGCCGGGCCCGAGGCGCGCGCGCCCACGGGCATTCAGATCGGCGCGGGCGTGCGCACCGGCGGCGTCTATCGCATCGCCGAACAGGGCGCGCTGGTGCAGACCGACAACCGCTTCGACCTGGCGATCCAGGGGCTTGGCTATTTCCAAGTCCAGATGCCGACCGGCGAGATCGGCTATACCCGCGACGGCACCTTCCAGCTGTCCGATCAGGGCGAGCTGGTCACCTCGCAGGGTCTCGTCGTGGAGCCGGGCATCACCATTCCGCAGGGCGCGGTCGATGTCGCGGTGTCGCGCACGGGCGAGGTCCAGATCAAGATCGCCGGCGAGACCGAGATGCAGACCGTCGGCCAGATCGAACTCGCCACCTTCGTCAACGAGGCCGGGTTGGAAGCCAAGGGCGACAACCTGTTCCTCGCCACGGCAGCGTCTGGCGAGCCGACCATCGCAGCGCCGGGCGAACCCGGCTTCGGCAGCGTGGCACAGGGTTTCGTCGAAGCCTCCAACGTCAATCCGGTCGCGGAAATCACCGCGCTCATCACCGCGCAGCGCGCCTATGAGATGAACAGCCGGGTCGTGAAGACCGCCGACGAAATGCTCGGCACGACGAGCCAGCTGCGCTGATGGCCCGGCGTTTCTTGCTCACCGCCCCGCTGCTCGCCGGGCTGGCGCTGCTGCCATGCGGCGCGCTCCACGCACAGAGCACGGGCGATGGCGTGGTGGCAGACGTTCTCACCCGCCCGATCCAGCGCGGCGACCTGCTGTCGGAGCGCGACTTCGCGCCCGAGGAAGTCACCGCAGCGCAGGCGCGGGGAAGCCTCGCCGCGCAGCAGGCGGCAGGCATGGAGGCGCGGCGCACGCTGCGCGCGGGAATGCCGGTGCGCGCGAGCGACCTCGCCGAACCGCGGCTCGTCAAACGGGGCGAGACGGTCAAGATCAGCGTGCGCGAAGGCGCGTTGACGATCACCGCCATGGGCCGCGCGCTGGCCGATGCCGCGCTGGGCGAGCAGGTGCGCGTCTTCAGCGAAGCCACCAACCAGACGCTTCAGGGTGTCGTCGAAGGCGCCGGCACCGTTCGTGTGCTCGCCCCCTGAGCCACAAGCCAAGGAAACTCAGATGAAAAAAGTCGTTACGATCGCCGTCACGGCGTCGCTGCTGTCGGGTTGCGGCACGATCGATCGCCTCAAGAATGTCGGCAAGGCACCGTCCATGTCGCCGGTAGAGGCCTACACCACCCCTGCTTACGAGCCGTCCATCGCAAGCACGGACCCAGTCCGGATGCGTGGAACCGTGCCGACCGCGCCCGCTCCGCAAGCTCCTGCCCAAGCTCAGGCCCCCAACGCCTCGCTGTTTCGCGCCGGCGCTGGGGAACTGTTTCAGGATCAGCGCGCCTCGCGCGTGGGCGACATCCTGACGGTAGAGATCAACATCGCCGACAAGGCCGAGTTCGGCAATTCGACCTCTCGCTCGCGTAGTGGCTCGGAAAGCATGGGCATCGGCGCCCTGCTCGGCCTGCAGGACCTCCTTCCCGGCAATCCTGCCCAGGCGGTCGATGCAACGTCGAACTCGGCCTCGGGCGGTCAGGGCAGCACCACCCGCAGCGAGACGATCAACATGACGATGGCGGCGATCGTCACCGACGTGCTCCCCAACGGCAATCTGGTGATCCGCGGACGGCAGGAGATGCGCGTCAATTTCGAGCTGCGCGAACTGATCGTGACCGGCATCGTGCGACCGCAGGACATCGCCAAGGGCAACACCATCCAGCACGGCAAGATCGCCGAGGCGCGGATCAGCTATGGCGGACGCGGCCAGCTGACCGATGTGCAGCAGGCGCGCTGGGGCCAGCAGATCTACGAAGCGCTGTTCCCGTTCTGATACGTCTTCGCGGAGAGGCAAAAATATCTGCCGATCCGCTTGGGATGGAGTGCCATTTCTTTCCAGAATGAAAGGCGCACCGCAGTTTTTGTTGTGCGTCGTGGCCAGCGCTTCTGGCCGGGACCGCAGAATGCGGTTCGCCTATCCAAGAAGGAAATGAAAAATGGCGTTCTCAGTCAATACCAACACCGGCGCGATGGCAGCTCTGCAGAGCCTGAACCAGACCAACAGGGGTCTGTCGCAGGTTCAGAGCCGTATCAACACCGGCCTGAACGTCGCATCGACCAAGGACGATTCAGCATCGTTCACGATTGCACAGTCTCTCCGCGGCGACGTGGGTGGTCTCTCGGCGGTCAATTCCTCGCTCAACCGGGGTAAGAGCACCGTCGACGTGGCGATTGCGGGTGCGGAGCAGATCTCCGACGTCCTCAATCAGATGAAGGCAAAGGCCATTCAGGCGTCGGATGACGGCCTGGATGCTGAAAGCCGTACCGCGATCAATGCCGACTACACGGCTCTGAAGGAGCAGATCACCACGATCATCGCTTCGTCGGAGTTCAACGGCACGAACGTTCTGAAGGATGACGCGACCTCGACCGGTAAGGTTTCCGCGCTGCAGTCGCTCGATACCACGAGCACGATCGGCGTGGCCAACCAGGCCTTCGACACCAACGTCACCACCGCCCTTGGCACCGGTCTCGGAACCAAAGCCGATGCCGATACCGCACTGACCGAAATCGCCACCGTGACCGCCACGGTGACGTCGACGCTGAGCACTCTGGGTTCGGCTTCGCGCAAGATCGAAGGGCAGCTGTCGTTCAACAGCAAGCTGTCCGACGTGATCGAGAGCGGTATCGGCAACCTCGTCGATGCCGATCTGGCCAAGGAATCGGCCAAGCTGCAGGCCCTGCAGGTCAAGCAGCAGCTGGGTGTCCAGGCTCTGTCGATCGCCAACCAGGCGCCGCAGACGATCACTTCGCTCTTCCGTTAATCGGTCGACGAAGTCCTTCCCCTTTCGGGGGGAAGGCCACCTGGGGCCGGGCGCAAGTCCGGCCCCTTTTGTTTTCCCGTCGCGCGATGCATGAAGCGCCGCCGACGCTGCCGAATGCGGCAGCAAGAACATCAGGCAGGTATCAGTACCCTTGGCGACGAACTTTCCCCGCATTCGCGAAATTGCCGATCCCTACGGGGAAGTCGTGCGGATCAGCGTAGAGCCCCATCCCGGTGGGGCCTTGATTCTGATAGATCGACCCAATGCCCCGCAGTCGGGCCAAGTCATGCTCGATGCCTACGGCGCGGATATCCTGCTCGGCTACATCATGTCGGCCCGCCTTGCCGTGCCGGGCACCATGCCCGAAGAAGAGATCGGGGGCGCCTTTCCGACCCGCTTCCAGCTGGAGCCCGAGCCTGAGGCAGCGGTGATCATCGACCAGCTCAATGCTGATGAACCGCTCAGGATCGTCCTGGCATTGTGGGATCGCGTATACGCCGAGCTGTGCATAGTCTGCGCGCATGCGCGCGAGCTGGGCCGGGGGCGGCAGTCCTACCTTCACTGACTGCGAGGCGTCTGTCGCGGGGCAGCCCAGGGTGCTGTCGAACAAGGTCGATCCGGGGCCCAGATCTCAGACTTGCACAGGATCAGCGCGGCCACGGGCACGGGCGAACGAGCGGCGCAAAATTGCACGCGGTCATCGTCCGGCAATCCGGTGGCCTTGTCTGCAAAAGAATGAAAAAAAATTGACCTCCGGGGCGGGCGAGAGACGGAACCGCATCTCTACGCCGCAAGAGGGAGGTGGAGAGTGCCCCGGAAGTCAGGCCTGGCAGAGGGAGACTGGGAAACTGCCGACCTTGTTACATTATAGAGGATTGTGCGGGCGCAGGGACGCGCTCGCACAATCTTTATTGACCTGCGACCACCCGAGCCAGCACGGAGGCAGGGAAGTTCAGGCCGTTGATGCCCAGCAACACCGCGCCATTGCGCGTCACCACCTCGTCGATGACACCGGTGCTGCGAACGCCCACCGGCACGTCCTGCCCTGCGCCGTCGACCGCACTGAGCGAGAGCGTATAGGCCCCCTCCGAGGCCGAGCCACCGCCGGTAAGCGAACCATCCCACACAAAATTGCCAGCGGTCGCCGGATCGAGTTCGCGCGTTTCGACCACGCTTCCGCGCGCATCGGTAATGGTCGCGGTCAGGCTCTGGATCGGGCGATCGGCAGACCAGGCCCACTGCGCGGGCGTTTCCCCAGAGAGGCCGGCGGTGCTGCTGTCGAGTTCCGCGCGCTGGCCCAGGAAGTTCGCCGACTGGGCGATATCCTGTGTCGAAAGCGCAGAGAGAATATCCTTCAGCGCGGCGGTCTGCTGGATCGACTGCTCGACCTGCGAATACTGCGTCAGCTGCTGGGTATATTCGGAGGTTTCCATCGGATCGAGCGGATCCTGGTTCTGCATCTGCGTGGTCAGCAGCTTCAGGAACATGTCGAAATTGGCGTTCAGTTCGGCTCCCGCCGCACCGCCGGTGCCATTGCCCGGCACGCCGGACGTCATCGAGGAAATTACTGTCATGTCTTGGTCCTCAAGCGAAGAGATCTAGGCTTCCGCTACCGAGGCGCTTCGCGCGGGCTGGCTGCGCGCCGTCATCGCCCTCGGTTTCGGATTGTGCGGTATTCGCACCGGAAGGAGTTTCGGGGCGGTTCTGCTGGCCCTGCTGGTCGCCACGACCCTGGCTGCGCGCCTCGAACTGGAAGGATTGGGCATCGGTACGCACGCCAGCATCACCCAGCGCACGGACCAGATCGCCACTATCGCGCCGCAGCATATCCAGCGCCGCGGCGCTCTCTGCGGTCACATGCGCGCGCATGGTGCCCTTGTCGTCGAACTGCAGGCGGATGTGGATCTCGCCCATTTCCGCCGGATCGAGGCGGATGGTGAGGCTGTCGCGACCATCGCGGCTGTGCCGGGCGATCTCGACGCCAAGCTGATGCCCGATCTCGCCCGGCCGGGCGGAGACGGTTCCGGGAACCGAGGCGGCGGGCCTGACGGTGTCTAGAGCCGGCTTGGCAGGATCAAGCCGGGGCTGGGCCAGCATGTCAGCCGTGCCCTCCCCGCCTTCACTTGCAGGGGCGGCGGCATCTGCGCCATTCTCTTTCACGAGCTGGGCAAAATCGCCGGTGTTACCGTTTTCAGGTGCCTTGGCCGCCGTGAAGCGGGGCGCAGCGACATCGGGGGCCTGGCGAGTGTCACGAGGGGACACCGAAATGTTGCTGTCGTCCTGAGCAATATCGTCCGCAATGGGTTCATCCGGAACCACAGAAGGCTGCCGCGCGGGGATCGCAGGGATCGCCTCGGCCACAGCATCTGCGGGCATCGCCACAACAACGTCGCGCGCCTCTGGCGTATCCTCAGCGCTCGGGACGACGTCGGGATCGCTCTCGGGCTGATCGACCGGCACAGGCTCAGCATCCGTGTGAACGGGCACCTGTTCGATCGCGGTGTCGGTGTTTTCACCGACAGGCGGGGCGGGCTGTTCGAGAGCCTGCTCGGGCGTTGCCTGCACAATCGGTTGCGCAATCGGCTGCGAGATAGGGTCTGGGCGAGCAGGGTTGGGCTGCGAGACGGGCTCCGCATCGCGCACCTGTTCAGCCGGCGCAGTCACGGGGCTGTCCCCCTCGGCCTGGACGCCCAGCGACGTCGGCAAGCCCTCGCCTTCCGGCGAAGGCTGGAGATCGGCGAGCTGGATGGCGCTCTGCCCGGGATTATCGGCGGGCGGCGCATCGACCGGCTGGGCAGATACGTCGGCCGCGACAGTGGTCGCCACCGGCGGCATTGCGGGATCGGGCATCAATGTCTGGCCCGCCATGCCAGAGGCAGCGGCGAGCTGGCCCGGGATCACACCAGGGCGCGCAAGCTGCTGGCTACCGTCGAGGATCATGCCCGGCATATTGCGCAGGCCTGCAAACCCGCTCAGCTGCGTCGCCTGCTGCGACGAAGGCGCAGTCAGCAGTGCCGCGAAGGAGGGGCCTTGCGAAGGGAATGGGGTGGCGCCCCCAGACAATCCAGAAGGGGAGCTGTTGCCGGGAACAAGCGAGAGGAGTTGGGTCATGCGGTCCTTTCGCCCGGGGGGCGCCTAAGAGCATTATAGGATGATGAAAGCGATCAGGGCGCTTCGAGCACATTTTGTTGACCGATGCTGCCAACCGAACGAACGCGGGTGCGCGGATGGATCTCGTTTTGCGAGAGAACCACGGTCGCAGGGCGCACGCGTTCGATGATCGAGCGCACGAACGGGCGGATAGACGGGCTGACGAGAAGACAGGGAATCTCGTTCCTCGCGGCCAGCGTGTCGTAGAGTTCACGCACCTGGGTGATGAAGCGCTGCAGGTTGGATGGAGCCATCGCGAGGTGACGTTCGTCCCCATCGCCGATGATGCTTTCGGCGAACTGCTGGTCCCAGTCGGGCGACAGGGTCAGGATCGGGATGAAACCGTCGCGGGTCTGCTGGGCGGAAATCTGCCGGGCCAGCCGGGCGCGGACGTGCTCGGTAATCTGGGTCAGGTTCTGCGTCAGCGGAGCGGTTTCGGCGATCGCTTCCAGAATGGTCGCCATGTCGCGCACGGAGACCCCTTCGGCGAGCAGGTTCTGCAGGATCCGCTGGATGCCAGAGATGCTGATCTTCGCAGGCACCAGGTCGGCGACCAGTTTCTCCGCGTCGGTATGCACCTCGTTCAGCAGTTTCTGCGTTTCGGTGTACGAAAGAAGCTCGGCGATATTGTCCTTCACCAGTTCCGCCAGATGGGTGGTGACGATGGTGCCGCAGTCGACCACGGTCAGATTGCGCAGGCCCGCCTCGTCGCGCAGTTCGCGATCGATCCACAGCGCGGGCAGGCCGAACACCGGCTCCTGCGCAGGGTCGCCCGGCAGGCCGACATCGCCGCCGCCCGGGTTGATGACCATCAGCTTGTCGAGCCGCAGCTCGCCCGCCGCGACCTCGGTCTCGCGGATGAAGACGCGATAGTCGTGCGCGCCCAGCCCCATATTGTCGATAATGCGCACGGCGGGCAGCACGAAGCCATAATCGGTCGCCATCTGGCGGCGCAGCGCGCGCACCTGATCGTCGAGCCGCGGCTCGGCGGCCGAACCCTTGATGATCGGCAGCAGGCCATAGCCCAGCTCAACCCGCACCGCGTCGATCGCGATGGTATTGGCAATGGGTTCCTCGGTCTCGGCCGAAGCGATCTCGGCCTGGGCCTTCTCGGCCTGTTCGTGCGCAAGCTGCTGCTTGTGCTTGCGGCTGGCCCACCAGCCGTAATAGCCGCTGGCGGCGGACACGAAGGCGAAGGGCAGGAAGGGGAAACCGGGCAGCAGCGCGAACGCCCCCATCAGCACAGACACCATGGCGAACGCCTTGGGATAACGGCCCAGCTGTTCGCCCAGCGCATTGCCGGTCTTGCCCGACATGCCGCCCTTGGAGACGAGCAGGCCCGCAGCGGTCGAGACGATCAGCGCCGGGATCTGGCTGACCAGTCCATCACCGACCGTCAGCAGAGTATAGGTGGTGAAGGCTTCGCCGAACTCGACGCCGTGGATCGCCACGCCGACGATCAGCCCGACGATCACGTTGATCGCGGTGATCAGCAGCCCGGCGATGGCATCGCCCTTAACGAACTTGGAGGCACCATCCATCGCGCCAAAGAAACCGCTTTCGGCTTCCAGTTCCTTGCGACGCTCTCGCGCCTGTTCTTCGCTGATCATCCCCGCGCCCAGATCGGCGTCGATCGCCATCTGCTTGCCCGGCATCGCATCGAGGCTGAAGCGTGCGGCGACTTCCGCGATGCGCCCGGCGCCCTTGGTGATGACGACGAAGTTGATCACCACCAGGATGATGAAGATGGTGAGGCCGATGACGGTCTCGCCGCCGATCAGGAACTGCCCGAAAGCGCCGATCACGCCGCCTGCGGCCTGTGGCCCTTCGTGCCCGTGGCCCAGGATCAGCCGGGTGGACGCGAGGTTCAGGCCCAGGCGCAGCATGGTCGCGATCAGCAGGATCGTCGGAAATGCCGAAAGCTGCAGCGGCTTCTCGATGAACAGCGAGGTCATCAGGATCATCACCGACAGCGTGATCGAGATCGCGAGCCCGAAATCGAGCAACCACGCCGGCATCGGCAGGATCAGCATCGCAATGATGCCGATCACACCGATCGCCAGCGCGAGATCGCGGTTGGCACCGATGCGTTCGAGGAAGCTGGTCAGATTCTGGGGCATGGCACGGGCGACCTGTTACGAGGGTATTACTTGGACGGGGCGACGCTGATGCCCGCCTGAACGAAGCTGTTGATCTTGTTGCGCATCGTGCGCACCGAAATGCCCAGGATCGACGAGGCAGACGTCCGATTGCCGCCGCACCGCTCCAGCGTGTGGAGGATCAGCTCGCGTTCGACCTCTGCGACCGTATGGCCGACCAGCTGTTCGACATGGAGACCGTCTTCGCCGACCGGACGGTCAGGCTCGATCGGCGAACCATCGGCGTGCACCAGCGCCTCGGCACCGATGGTGCCCGATCGCGCGAGCAGGATGGCACGATGAATGGTCGTCTCAAGCTCGCTGACATTGCCGGGCCAGGTATAGCCTGCAAGCACGCGAGCTGCCGTGTCATCGAAGCCGGGCACCGGCATCGCGTAAACGTCGGCGAACTGCGCAGCGAAATGCCGAGCGAGCTCAATGACATCCTGCCCCCGGGCGCGCAGCGGCGGCATCCCGATCTCTGCCAAGCCAAGCCGGGCGTGCAGGTCCGCGCGGAACCGGCCCTGCTCAACCAGCGACCCGAGATCCACGGTTGAACTGGTGATCAGGCGCGCGCCTTGGCGGGTGCTTCCCGGCGCACGGGTTTGCCTCGTTTGCAGCACGTCGAGCAGCCGCGCCTGCAAGGTCGGGCAGAGTGCTTCGACACCGCGCACGAAAATCGTGCCGCCTTCCGCCTCGTCCACACGGCCCACCCGACGCGCAATCGCGCCAGGAAAAGCGCCGGGCTCGTGACCGAACAGCTCCGATTCGAGCATTTCGGGCGACACGCCATGGCACTCGACGGTCACGAAATGGCCTGCTCTGCCAGAGCTGGCATGAACCAGCCGGGCCATGACTTCCTTGCCGGTCCCCGGTTCCCCCCGGATCAGAATCGGCGCGGCGGTGGCGGCCATGGACGTTGCAAACTCCATCGCCTGCCGCATCGCCTCGCACGCGCCGATCATCTGGCGAGAGGGGCGCGCGACGGACATGATGGCCGCTGCAATCAGATCGCGGTCGGGCGGCAGTGGCAGATAATCGCGCGCGCCGCCGCGCACGGCGGCCACAGCCCTCTGGGCACTGGCATCGATGCCGCAGGCGATCGTGGGAACAGCGATGCGTTCGGCATGCAGCGCGGCAATGAAGCCGGGCACGTCCAGCGCCACGTCGATCATCACCAGATCCCCGCCAGCACGACGCAGCAGGTCCATTGCCGAGCGCTCGTCATCCGCCATGGTGACAAGAGCACCCGTCTCGCGCGCCATATGCGCCGCTTGCCGGAAGATCGAGTGCTGCGCGCCGACCAGCGTCATGCGCACCGGAGTTGAGAGAGATCCGTTCATCAGTCGTCTTCGTGCACGATCTCGGTCAGGGTCACGCCCAGCGCTTTGTCGATCAGAACCACCTCGCCACGGGCGATCAGGCGGTTGCTGACGAAGATGTCGACCGGCTCGCCAACCTTGCGATCCAGTTCGACCACGCGTCCCGGAGCGATACTCATCAGTTCGGAGACGGTCATACGGGCGCGGCCCAGCACGGCCTGCATCTTGACCGGCACTTCGTGGACCGCGTCGAGCCCAAGCGCGCCACCGTCACCCTCGTACACGGCAAGATCCTCCAGCGGTTCGGGCGCAGCGGTCTCTCCAAGAGACGGCAGGTCAACGAAGGCTTCCGAGTTCTGCTCGATCGGAGCGGCGGCGATGTCATTGTCCATTTCGGTCATGAGAGTATCCTTCAGGCGCTAAGCCATTGGCGAACGACGGCGGCGGATTCGGCCGGGCTGGCGGCAACGGCATCGCCGATTTTCTTGAGTGCCGAGGCCTTGAGCTTGCCTTCGACTTGAGCGAGCGCAATTTCGTCATCCAGCTCGGGACCGCTCAGCGCGGGGGCCCCGTCGTTTTCGAGCTGCTCCTCGCCGCCCCGCCCCTCGGGGGTCAGGTCGATCACGTTCTGCTCTGGCGACGGCAGCTGACCGGCGGCGGACGCGGGCACGTTCTTGGGGCGCAGCATCCGCAGGACGAACAGGCCGACCACTGCGATCACCAGCAGCTTGCCCAGATCGAACAGCTGGCCAAGCGGAAGGTCGGACCAAAAGTCTCCTTCGGCATCGGCAATTTCATCGGGCTGGGCGAAAGGCATGCTTTCCACAATCACGCTGTCGCCACGCTCTGCATCATAGCCGACGGCGTTCTCGACCAGCCGGGTCAGGCGCTGGACCTGCGGCGCAGGCAGACCCTGTTCACCACCATCGACCATCACGGCCACGGTCAGGCGAGAAACCTTGCCCGGCGTGCGGGTTGTCAGCGTGCGACGGCTGCTGTTCTGGAAGGTAATGTCTTCGGAGGTTTCGTTGCGGGCGCTCTCGCGGGTGTCACCGCCGCCACCCATGACGTCGCCGCCTTCGGGAAGCTGCGCGCCCACCGTGACGCCCGGGGTAGCACCAGCGTTTTCACGGTTCTGGTCACCGGATTCGACCGAGATCTGGCGGGCGATCACCTGCGTGTCGGGATCGAACACTTCGGACTCTTCGCGGGTCTGATCGCGGTCGATTTCGGCGGAGACTTCCGCGCGGACCTTGCCCACGCCCACGATCGGTTCGATCAGCGCCTCGATCTGGCTGCGAATGCGCGCCTCGGTGGCAACCTGGCGTTCGTCGGCCTGGCTGGCGCCGGCTTCGCCCGCCTCTCCAGCCCGCGCCAACAGCGCGCCGGTCTGGTCGACGATGGAAATCGATTCCGGCGACAATTCGGGCACGGCTGCGGCGACCAGATAGCGGATCGCCTCGACATTGCCGGACGACAGCTTGCCGCGGGTCTTGACGGTTACAGACGCGCTCGCCTTGCGCGCTTCGGGCGCGAACAATGCGCGTTCGGGCATGACCAGATGGACCCGAGCGTTGACGATCGACTGCAAGGTCGCGATCGAACGCCCAAGCTCGCCCTCGATAGCGCGGGTCTCATTCATCTTCTCGCGAGAAGACGACACGCCGAAGGCCTGCTGGGTGTCGAGCACTTCATAGCCGATCGCACCGCCCAACTGTTCGCCCGCCATGCTCATCCGCAATTCGGGAAGGCGATTTTCCGGGGCCATCACGGCAGTGCCGTCGCCCGACAGCGAGAACGGCACGTTCTGCGCTCGCAGCTTCTCGGTAATCGCCTGCGCCGCCGTCGGGTCCAGATCGGTGTAGAGATAACCCATCTTGTCGGACGAGCCACCGCTCATCGCGACCATCGCCAGTGCTGCGAGCAGCGCGAACGCCACGCCGCCCATCATCAGCACCCGGCGTGGCCCGAGTTGTCCGGCAAAGTTGCGCAGTGCTTCCAAGGTGACCCCGTAGGATTGCGCCGACAAAATCGCCGGCTCTCGGGATCATTATAGAAAGGCTGCGGGGCGGCATTTTTTGCCGGTGGGAAATTTTTGCCGGGTGCACAAAAGCCCGGCGCGCCAGGTCACTCGGGGGAGTGATCCATGATCGGAGCAAGCTCGTCCAGCACCGCTTGGCGGCGGCTCTGCGCATCGACGATCACCCCGCCACGATCCCAGCGCAGCACCGCATCGCCGGGGGCGAGCGATGCGTCGCCGGATACGACCAGCGCCAGACGACGGCGGTCGCGGCTCTGCCGCTCGGCGATCCGCGCCTCGATATCCTCGACCAGATCCGGGTGGACTTTTACATCGATCTCCTGCCCTCGGGCGACCTGCGCGAGCGCGCGCCCGATCGCTTCGTCGACCGCGCCACCGGGCTGCTGCGCAACAGCCTGTCCGGCCAGCGCTTCGGCCGCCGCAAAGGCGACCTCGATCGCATCGGCCTCGGCCTGGGCCTGCAATTCTCCGGACTGCTCGGAAAGCTCGTCCAGCGATGCCTGAACCGCATCCAGCGCAGAAAGGATCGCCGCATCTCGTTCTGCGCGCACATGGCTGCACCCGGCCTCGAACGCTTCGGTTCTTGTCCGGGCCAGTTCTTCCGCATGGCTCTCTTCGATCCGGGCGATCTGCCTGCGCAGGGTATCTACGTCGTGCGCCAACTCGGCCGCGTCGGTCTTGCGTCGATATTGCCGTGCCGGTTCGCGAACCGGCATCGCAAACGTGCGGTCGAAGCCGAACGGCCGGACATGAAGGTTATGATCGTGCATCGTCATGCGATCAGTAGATCATCGATTCATCGGACTTCGGATCGACCAGAACGATCTCTCCCCGATCGGCAAGGGATTTGGCCAGGCGGACAAGCGCGGCTTGCGCCTCGTCGCATTCGCGTGCGCGCACCGGGCCCATCGCGCTCATGTCTTCGCGCAGCATCTTGGCCGCGCGCTCGGTCATCGCACCCAGGAACAGCGTGCGTATTTCTTCCGGCGCGCCCTTCAGTGCCAGCGCCATTTCGCGCTTATCGGCGTTCTTCACGATCGTGGCGATCGATGCGGTCAGGAGATTGCCCAGATCCTCGAAGGTGAACATCAGCGCGCGGATGCGCTCCGCCGATTCCGCATTGCACTCTTCGAGCGCGCTGAGCATCCGCTCCTCGGCGGACCGGTCGAGCGCGTTGAACACCTCGGCCATCATCTCGTGCGGGTCGCGCTTCTGGGAGCGCGCCAGATTGGTCATGAACTCGCTCTTGAGCGTCTGCTCGATCTCGGCGACGATTTCCTTCTGGACCGGCTCCATCCGCAGCATTCGCTGGATGACGTCGGTCGCGAAGTCGCTGGGCAGTTCGGAAAGCACGCGCGCTGCATGCTCGGCACGCAGCTTGCTGAGGATCACCGACACGGTCTGTGGGTATTCGTTGCGGAGATAGGCGGCGAGAACCGCCTCGTTCACATTGGACAGCTTGTCCCACATGGTGCGGCCCGAGGGACCACGGATGTCCTCCATGATCTCCTTGACCTTGTCTTCGCCGAGGATGCCGGAGAGCAGTCGCTCTGTCGTCTCGTACGATCCGTGCAGCGACGACATGCTGGAGACTTCGCTGCTGAACTGGACCAGCAAGTGCTCCACCGCCACGGCCGGCAACCGGCCCAGCTGCGCGATCCCGGCGGACAGTTCCTTGATCTCGTCGTTGTTCAGCTGCTCCCAGATCGGTGCCCCGTGTTCCTGGCCGAGCGCGAGCATCAGCGCAGCAGCACGCTGCGGCCCCGAATATTTCTTGAGCTCGGCAGGCTCCACGAGATTGGCGGCCATGGTCATGTCAGTTCCCCAGAGAAAGAAATCCCAGCGCCCATCCCGCATGATGGGAGCGCTCGTCCTATTATAGAGGAACGAACAGCCGATTGGACGGACGTAGCAAGAAGGTGCCGACAAACCTCAACAGCAGCCTCGCAGGCCTCAGCCTGCTCAGCGGAACCAACAGTTTCGCGATGTTCTCACCCGGATCGGGAGGGTTCGAAACGCTCGCCGTTCGGCGAGCAAAAGCGAACTTCTCGACGCCCGAAACCACGCCGCCGTGGAAGGAGGCCCAGCCCAGAACGTCGCTGTCATCGCAGGTTTCCGCAATCCGGCGCATGTCGTCGATAATCGATGCAGGGCCCACCGGCGCCCGCAAGCTGCCGAGCGATGTGGCCACCGCCTTCACCACCTACCGCGCGCTAGACCGGCTCCGCATGCTCGCAGAAGCCGCGACCGCTGGGCCCACGGACTCCGTGCGCGAGACGCTGCAGGGCGTGTTCGCAAAGGGGTTGCAGGATCTTGAGGCCTTCGTCGCCTCCGCACCCCGCGAAAAGCTGACTCTCGCCTTTGACGAGCCCAGCACCAGCGTCCGCTCTGTCGCGGTCGCCGCGGATGCTCCCATTGGCACCATCGCGGGCAAGGGCGTGGCCGAAGCGCGCGATGCGCCGCTCACCGCGCTTACGGGTACGGAACGCTTCGCCATCACCATTCGTCGCGGCGATGCGAGCGACGTGATCAATGTCGACCTGGCCGGAGGGCCGCAGCCGCCCACGCTGGATTCGATTTCGGGCTCGATCAACGATGCGATCGCCGCCGTGCCGATGCGTGCACCCGACGGCAGCGTCAACCTCGACGCAGACGGCAACCCGGTGCCCCGCTGGCTGGTCCGCTTCGTGCCGGACAAGAGCACCGGAAGCTGGGGCTTCAAGATCGAGAACCCGGGCCTGGAAGAGGTTTCGATCGACCAGATCGATGCGCCCGATGCGCTGATGGTGGTCACCGGCCAGACCGATCCCGATGCCCCCCCATCGACGCAGGTGATGCGGATATCCGATCCGGCAGGCGCGGCCCAACGATCGACCCTGTCCCAGATCGCCGGGCTCGACCGGCTGGCGACTGAACGTGCGGAGCTGAATGCGCCGAAATATGCGCCGATCGAGGGCGTTGAACCGCCTTCGACAGAGCGATTTGCCGCCACCACTGCGCAATCGGTCGTCACTGCTGCCGACGGCTCCAGTTTCGTCGTCGGCACGACTTCGGGCGATCTCGATTCCAACCGGGTCGCCGGTTCGCAAGACCTGTTTCTGACTAAGCTCGACAGCGAGGGCGCAGTGGTCTGGCAACGCGCGCTTGGTGCCAGCGGCTCTGCCAGCGGTGCGGCGGTCGCCCTCGGCCCGGATGGCCAGATCGTGGTGGCCGGCACGGTGACCGGCAGCTTCGACGGGGCCAACACCGACGGCGACATGATGGTCGCGCGCTTCGACGCGAACGGCGCGGAGCTGTCCTCCACCGTCATTCGTGCGGTTGGCAGTGACAGCGCAAGCGCGCTCGCGGTTGCCGCAGACGGTTCGATCTTCGTCGGCGGGCGCGGCGCGACGGGCGGCGGCGATGCGTTCATCGCCCGCCTCGACGCCGATGGTCAGCTGCGCGAGCGCCGCCGGATCGACAGCGGCGGCAGCGACACGGTCAATGCGCTGGCGATCGGAAGCAATGGCGAGCTGCTCGCGCTCACCAGCGAAGGCGGCGTCGGCACGCTGCGACGGATCGACAGCACCTCTCTGGTCAACGATCTCGGCTCGATGGATCTCGGTCGGGTCGATGCCCGCGTGCTGGCGGTCGCCGCCGACGGCACCATCGGGATCGGCGGCTCGGCCTCCAGCGCGGTGACCGGCAACCAGCTCAACGCAATGCAGGGCGGGCGCGACGGGTTCGTCGCGCGGGTCAGCGCCGATCTCGCCACCAGCGACGTCAGCTATATCGCCACCGGGGCAGACGAGCGGGTGGACAGCATCGCGTTCATGGGCGGCAGTCTCTACGCTGGCGGACGGACCACGGGCGACCTTGGCGGGACGCGCAGCGGCACGAGCGACGGGTTCGTCGCACGGCTGGATGCCGGAACCGGCGCGATCGCCAATATCCAGCAATTCGGCCTCGCCACCCGCACGACCGAGCCGGTCCGCATCGCCGCGGCCACCAGCGGGTCGACCGTGCTGGGCGCGCTCGGTCTGAAGCGCGGGCGGCTCGACAGCACCGATTCCCCCCTGCTGACCTCGCAGACCAGCCTGCGCGCAGGGGACCAGTTCTCGATCAAGGTCAACGACGGAATCGCACGGCAGATCACCATCGCCGCAGACGAGACCATGGCGACCTTGTCGCAGAAGATCAGCCGTATCACCGGCACCAAGGCGACTGTCACCACGCCATCGGGCGATGATGGCCGCACTCTGAGCATTACCGCGAAGGCAGGTCAGGCGATCGAGCTGGTCAGTGGCGGTGAAGGGCGCGATGCGCTCGCCAAGCTGGGTCTGCCCGAAGCGAAGCTTGTCGCACCGCCGGCCTACGACAAGCGCGCACCCAAGGTTGTGCCGGGCGGCAGCTACGGCCTCGACCTGACTCATGCGTTCGACATTTCGACCCGCGAAGGCGCGGCGCTTGCCACGAAACGCATCAAGAGCGCGATCTCGATGACGCAGACCGCCTATCGCTCGCTCTACTGGGACGATGGGAAGGCCGCGATCGTGAATGGCGGCGCCGGTTCCACCGGCGGCGCATCCCCGCGCCAGCTGGCGCAGATCGCAAACTATCAGGATGCGCTCGCCCGCATCAGCAGCCTTACCGCCGGGTTCAACTCCGGCGGCTTGTTCTAACAACTCAGACCAGGGAGCATGGCATGAGTGAAACGAGTCCAGCCCTCCTGCGGGGCATTGGTGTCGCCATGCGGCATCTTTCGGATCGCCAGCAGGTGATCGCGCAGAATATCGCCAATGGCGATACCCCGGGCTACAAGGCGCGCGAAGTCGAAGCGCCCAGCTTTGCGGGAATGGTGGATGCAAGCGGCGCGGGGCGCGTTGCGCGGCCCACCGTCCAGATCAGTTCCGAAATG
Source organism: Citromicrobium bathyomarinum (assembly GCA_001306305.2). Classification (NCBI taxonomy): domain Bacteria; kingdom Pseudomonadati; phylum Pseudomonadota; class Alphaproteobacteria; order Sphingomonadales; family Sphingomonadaceae; genus Citromicrobium; species Citromicrobium bathyomarinum. Next base: position 1,001,494 of record CP155577.1, on the reverse strand, counting down.
CGCGCGCTTGGTGCACGCCAGCAATCATCGAGCGCGATCATCCTGGACGAGAATATCGTCGAGACGAAGCCGGACGGCAATAATGTCACGCTGGAAGAACAGGTGCTGAAGCTGGGCGCGGTGCAATCCGAATTCACCGCGCTGACCAACCTTTATCGCAAGCAGATGCAACTGCTCAAAACCGCGACCGGTCGCGGCAACGGATAAGCCGATCTAAAAACAAAGCGACCCCGGCTGGCGTTGGTGCCAGCCGGGGTCGCTTTGTATGTGTTGGAATGTCGTTCGGGGCCCGACCCGTTAGTGGTCGGAGAAATCAGGCAATCCCGGCCAGCCCCGAGGCTGGCCGGGATCGTCGTATTAGAGGCTGGTGTTGACCGAGATCGGGCTGGAATCCTGCCGCCACGTCACCGAACCGGTGTCGCGGTAGCTGCAACTGGAATTCCCGGTCAGCCGCTTCGCTTCGGCCGCAACCGCGTCGATCAGATCGTTGGAAAGGTCCCGCTGCCTCCTGACCACGGTCGCATTGGACATGGCCGCGGCCTGCAGCGTGCCCATCGCCTCGGTCAGTGCGGCGTCCTGCTCTGCGTCCAGATCGCGCAGCCAGTTGGGCGTTTCGCGGTTGAGCCGCACGATCTCGGCCTCCATCTGCGCCACCAGGCGGCGCTTGGCGGCGACCAGGTCTGCGTGGTCGGCAAGGCGTCCACGCTGGCCGAGTGCTTCGGTTTCCTCATCCATCAGCGAGGCAATCGAGCGGGCAGCATCGAGAATTGTTTCGATCATTGAGAACCCTCCTGCATTTTGATCATCTGTTCCATCACCGACGGGGCCAGGCCTACGCCGCCCCGTCTGGCGATTTCCGCACCCAGCTTTTCAGCCAGGACTCCGCGAAATATCTGCTCGGCATGGCCGCCGGAGAACTCATCCCCCATTTCGACGCTTTCGAGCATGAGCTTGGACATCTCGCCCAGGAAAACCGCTTCGAATTCCTCGGCCGTCTTGGCGATCTCGGCGCGCGATGCGCCGGGCGATGCGCCGCTGGGCACCGCCGCCGGCAGCCCCTGAAAGGGCGTGGCTGAAGCTGCGCTCGTCATTGGATCGTGATCTCCGCCTGCAGAGCGCCCGCGCCCTTGAGTGCGTGAAGGATCGTGATCAGGTCGCGCGGCGACACGCCCAGCCGGTTGAGGCCGTTGACCAGCGACTGGAGCGAGGTGCCCTGTTCCAGCATCGCAAGCGAGGCCCCGCTGCCGTCATCTACCTCCAGCCGGGTGCGCGGCACCACCGTGGTCTCTCCGCCGGAGAACGGGCCGGGCTGCGATACGATCGGGCTTTCGGCGACGCTGATCGTCAGCCCGCCCTGTGCGATCGCCACCGGGCTGATCCGCACGTCGGAGGTCATCACCACCGTGCCCGCCGCCTCGTTCACGACGATCCGCGCAGGCTGGTCGACATCGACCGGGAGGTTCTCGATCTCGGGCAGGAGCTGGAGAAGCGAGCCGCCATAGCCGCCCGCCCCGCCCAGCTCGACCGTCGCCGGATCGAGCATCCGCGCCGCACCCGGGAAGCGCTGGTTGATCGCCCTTACGATACGATCGGCGGTGGTGAAATCGGGGTTCTTGAGCGCCAGTTTGAGGCTGTCCGCGCTGCCCAGCACATAGGGAACCTCACGCTCCACGATCGCACCACCGGCGATCCGCGCGGAGGTCGAAACACCACGGCTGATGCTGGCACCTGCGCCCTGAGCCTTGAAGCCCGAGACGGCGAGCGGGCCCTGGGCGACCGCGAAGATCTCTCCGTTCAGGGCGCGCAGGGGGGAGATGAGCAGCGTGCCGCCCTGTAGGCTGGTCGCATCGCCCATCGCCGAGACCTGCACGTCGATCCGCGAACCGGCACGCGCGAAAGGCGGCAGGGTCGCGGTGACGGTGACGGCGGCGACGTTCTTGGTCCGCAGCTGCATGTCGCGCACGCTCACACCCATGCGTTCGAGCATTGATTGCAGCGATTCCTCGGTAAACGGGACGTTGCGGGTGCGGTCTCCGGTCCCGGCGAGGCCGACCACGAGGCCGTAGCCGACCAACTGGTTCGTGCGCACGTTCTCGACATCCACGATGTCCTTGATCCGCGAACCTGACTGGGCCTGCGCGGGCGCTGCGAGAAGCAGGGCCAAAGCGGTGACGACCATTGTCACAATGCGCATATTCTCGTTCCTGTTTACCAAAATGGCTTCTCTTTCTTATAGAATAGAGGAGGACAAGAATCGCACTTTGGTAGGAGTTTATCGTGCAGATCAGCGCGCTGTTGCCTGCCCCGGCTTTGCTTGCGGGGTTCGCCCGCAAGACCCCGACGTTCAACCTCGGGGAAGAGCCGGACGTGCCCACCGCGCAGGTGCCGCAACAGCCTGCCGTCCAGCCCGGCCAGCCGCTGGGTTCGGTGCAGATGCTGGTGACTCTTGCCGCCTATGATCCAGACCGCGAACGCCGCCGGCAGATGGCCGAACAGGGTTTGGACGGGCTCGACGAACTCGAAGCGCTGCAGGTGGAACTGGCCACCGGCGAGGTGACGCCCGAACGGCTGGAGCAGCTGGCCGAATGGGTCGCTCAGGTCGAGCAGCCCGCCGATCCTGTGCTTGCCGAAATCATCGCCGATATCGAACTGCGCGTGCGCGTCGAACTGGCTAAATTCGATATCGAGGTCTAGACCCTCCGCATCGGCGGCGAGGCGCAAAGGCGCGGTTGCTACCGCCGTCCTTGCGCGAGCTTCATCACGTAGGAGATGATTTCGGCCACGGCGAGGTAATGCTCTGCCGGGATCGGCTGATCGAGCTTGGCGCTGGCGTGCAGTGCACGCGCGAGCGGCGGTTTCTCGATAATCGGAATGTCGTTGTCTTTCGCAATATCTTCTTCATGGAGATGAACACCCGCCTGCAGGTGGAGCATCCGGTGACCGAGGAGATCACCGGGGTGGACCTGGTGGAGTGGCAGCTGCGCGTCGCCAGCGGCGAGCCTATACCGCTGAAGCAGGAGGAGCTGTCGATCAACGGCCACGCCATCGAAGCGCGGCTCTATGCCGAAGATCCCAATGGCGGCTTCCTGCCCTCGACCGGCAGGCTCGATCATTTCGACCTCGGCACCGAAGGTAGGATCGAGACCGGCGTCGAGGAAGGCGACATAATCTCGCCGTTCTACGATCCGATGGTTGCAAAGCTCGTTGTCTGGGGCGAAAGCCGTAGCGAGGCGATCGACCAATTGGCAGATATCGCGGAAAGCGTGGAGATCTGGCCGGTGAAGACCAACGCCGCCTTCATCGCGAACTGTCTGAGAGACGCGGATTTCGACGGAGCGAATCTCGATACCGGCTTCATCGCCGCCAAAATCGAAACGCTGGTTTCTTCGGACGAAGCCGGGGACGCCATCTGGCAGAGCGCTGCCGACTTTGTAGCATTGGCCGATGCCAAGCAGCACGAAGGCCTGCCCATCGGCCTGCGCTTGAACGCACCGAGCGTGCTTGGTGCGACACTCCATCACAGGGGCGAGACGCGGTATATCTCGGCTGCTCGGGCAACGACGGCAGCCGATGCGACGGGTTTCGTCGACCCCAAGCACGCGGTGGTCTTCGCCGGCGGGCAAAGCTTTGTCTTCGAACGCCAGTCGCGCGGTTCGGGCGCAGCAGCAGCCGGCGACGGTGCCATCCTCGCTCCCATGCCGGGCAAGGTCATCGCTGTCGATGTGGCCGACGGTGACACCGTCACTGCCGGACAGCGCCTTATGGTACTCGAGGCGATGAAGATGGAGCACGCGCTCACCGCGCCCTTCGACGGGACTGTGACCGACCTCAACGCCAGCGAGGGCGGGCAGGTGCAGGTCGAGGCCGTCCTATGCGTGGTGGAGCCGAATTTAAAATAAGAATTTCGGACTTAGGTTTTGTAAAAATCGATTTGTAGCTCTTTTTACCCGATCGCATTATCTCACTCCAAGACGATTGAATTTTCTCGCCGAGGGAATAAAGAATATACAAAATCAGATAGTAAGAAATTCAATTATATAAATATTATGGCTTTTCCAAAGCGCGATCGATTCTACTGGAAAATTTGACTTTCATGGTGCGAGTTATGTCGGGCATGGCCTCGGGTCGCCCCAAATTCGAGCGAAATTCTGCGAACGCGTAGCGGTAGATCGCTGCCACGCGCTGCTTCATCCGCCGCGCTGTTTCGATGGCACCGCGCTTCTCCACCTTGCGCAGAACCGAGAGGAGAAGCGGCTTGTCGATATCAGCCAGCGGCATCGCGCCCAGATGCGGAAAGACGTCGCGTTCAAGGCTGGTGATGACATCGTTGGCGTGCACCGGTTTCCAGCGCGCAACCTGAAGTGCATGCCAGGCGCGGGCCATCTCCTCGAACGACCTTGCCGAATCGTTCCGGCCGATCAGCCGGCTGCGCTTCGCGCTGTGCCGGGGGTCGCGACCATCCCGCAGGATCTTCTTCGCCTCATCGCGTTTCTCGCGAGCATCGGCCAGCGATACCTCGGGGTATGCACCCAAGGTCAATAGACGTTCCTTGTTCTCGAACCGGTATTTGTAGCGCGAGCTTTTGTGGCCGCTGGCAGACACGTGAAGATGCAATCCGCGGCTGTCGGCAAGCTTATAAGCCTTGTCTCTCGAAGCAGCAGCGCGCACCGCCTTGTCCGTCAGCATCCGATACCCCCAGTTCGGTCCGTTCGTTACCCCCAAAATACCCCGACACGCATCTAGCTAGGAGTGAAATGGGCTGGACCGGATAGGAGTCGCAAACAGCGGAATTGCAAAGCTTTCCGCACGGATCTGGAGGTGATTGAAGGGCCTTAAAAAGGCCCGTGGCGGAGCGGGAGGGATTCGAACCCTCGATACGGGGTTACCGTATACACACTTTCCAGGCGTGCGCCTTCGACCACTCGGCCACCGCTCCGCATCGCCCGTTCGGGAAGGGAGCGCACCTAGCTGCGTTCCGTGCGCTTCGCAAGACGCGGATGCTCCGCTAGGCACCGGGCATGAGAGAATTCGGACTTCCCGTGACGCTGGACGAGATGGAAGCGCTTGGCCGGGCGGCGATCGCCGCGCTTCCGCAGGCTTTTGCCGAACAGCTGGGCGATGTGGTGTTCGCGGTGGAGGACTTCGCCGACGAGGAGACCCTGCGCGAGCTGGGAATGGAAGATCCCTTCGAACTGACCGGTGTGTACGAGGGCCACGCGCTGACCGAGCGGAGCATTGAGATGTCGGGCACGCTGCCCACCCGCATACGCCTGTTCCGTCGCCCGATTCTCGACGAATGGGCAGAGCGCGGCGATGAGACTCTCGAGCACCTGGTGCGGCATGTCGTGATCCACGAGATCGGCCATCACTTCGGCCTCTCGGACGACGACATGCATGCGCTGGAAGACATGGTCGACCGCTAGATTTGCGTTCGGCATTGCGGGGAGCATCGCGAGGACGCAATCTGGGGCGGCGATGCGCTCCGCTCCGGATTGTTTCGCGCTGCTCGCCATGAGGGGGAAGCCAATGCGTATTCTTTTTGCCGCCAGTGCCGCTCTTGCGCTCGCCAGTACCGCCTTCGCGCAAGAAGCCGAAGCACCTCCGCCGTCCCCGGGCGAAATCGTAAGCTCGGCGCCCACCGATGACTGGATCGCCATCGATCCGGAGAACCTGGTGGTAATGACGCTGCCCCCGCTCGACGACGGGACCGAGCGCAGGATCGTGATGCAGCTGATCGGCGCGCCCTTCAGCCAGGGCTGGGTCGCGAACATCCGCACCCTCGCCCGCGCGAATTACTGGGACGGCAGCCAGATCCTGCGCGTGCAGGACAATTACGTGGTCCAGTGGGGCCAGCCCGACCCGGAGATGGGCGTCGAGCCCAAGCCCGTGCCCGAGGGGCTGAAGGTGATGACCGAGGGCGAGTATGTCGCCGGATCGCCCAACTGGCTCACCGGACCGGTGCTGCAGGCCAAGCGCCAGCCGCAGGTGTTCGAGGACTGGCCCGCCCCGATGATGACCGACGCCTATGCCGATTTTGCGAGCTTTCGCGACGGCTGGCCGATTGCCGGCGTGCAGGGAATGCATCTCGCGGTCCAGTGGCCGGTGCACTGCTACGGCATGGTCGGCGTGGGTCGCAACATGTCGCCCGATACCGGCGACGGATCGCAGCTCTACACCGTGATCGGCCACGCGCCGCGCCATCTCGACCGCAATATCGCGGTCGTGGGCCGGATCGTGGAAGGGATCGAATACCTCTCCAGCCTGCCGCGTGGCACAGGCCCGCTCGGCTTCTACGAGGACGAGAGCAAGCGCGTGCCGATCGTCTCGGTCCGCATGGCCGCCGATCTGCCCGAGAGCGAGCAGCCGCACTTCGAATACCTCTCCACCGCGAGCGAGAGCTTCGCGCGCTATGCCGATGCGCGCGCCAACCGGCGCGATCCGTTCTTCATCCAGCCTGCCGGCGGGGCGGACGTCTGCAATATCCCGGTGCCCGTGCGCAGGACGGACGCCGAGTGAGCACATTTGCGCTTCGCACTGCCGATGCTGGCGATGCAGGCGCGATCGCGGCGCTGCACACGGCCAACTGGCGCGGCGCCTATGCCGGCATCCTCGACCCCGCCTATCTCGCCGGGCCGGTGGAGGAAGATCGACGCGCGGTGTGGCATGAGCGTCTGACCGCCGGGCCGGACGACCTTGAGGTTGTCGTCGCCGAAAGCGAACAGGGGATCATCGGCTTCGCCAGCCTGTTCCACGAGCGCGAGCCCGGCTGGGGCGGCTTCGTCGACAACCTGCACAGCGCCGCATCGGTGCGCGGACAGGGAGTGGGCAAGGCGCTGCTGAGCGAGGCCGCACGGCGGGTCGCCGCGCGCGATCGGCACAAAGGGCTCTACCTGTGGGTGTTCGAACGCAACGAAGCTGCGGTCGGCTTCTACCGCGCGCTCGGCGGGGAGATCGCCGAAAGGCTCATCTCCGACTGGGACAAGGCGCCCGACGAAGTGCGCTATCGCATGCACTGGCCCCGGGCTGCGGATCTCGCCAACCGCTAGACCTTCTGCATGAACTCCAGCCGGTTGCCGAATGGGTCGGCGGTGAAGAAGCGGCGGTAGCCTGCCACGGGCTTGTCGTCGCGGCAGGCCACACCGCCCTGTTCAAGCCGCACGCGCAGAGCATCCAGATCGCTGGTGAGGAACGCGGGATGCGCCTTGGTCGCAGGGGTAAAATCGGGGTCGACGCCCAGATGCAGCGCGACCTCGCCCGCCGCGAACCATCAGCCCTGCGGCGAGAGCGTGTCGGGCTTGGCCACTTCGCGCATGCCGATCAGATCGACGAAGAAGGCGCGCGCGCTATCCTCTCCGCCTTCGGGGATGGCCAGCTGGACGTGATATAGGCCAGCAGCGCGGTCATATCCGGTCGGCCTGGGCCACCGCATCGCTCGCCCTCAGCGCGCTGAGGATGCGGGTGAGGTGGGCGAGATCCTGGACTTCGATATCGATCTCGTAGGTCGCGAAGGGGTCTTCGATCCGCACCTTGTCGAGGCTGCGGACATCGGCGTTGTTACGCGCAACGATATTGGCCATCTCGGCAATGGTGCCGCGCCGGTCGTACAGCGTCACCGACAGCCGCCCGGTCGCAAGGCCAGAGCGATTGCCCCAGTCGAGATCGAGCCAGTCGTTGTCGATCCCGCTGGCAAGGCTGAGGCACTGGATATTGTGCACCTCCACACTCTCCCCCTTGCGCCGCAGCCCGACGATCCGGTCGCCGGGCACCGGGTGGCAACACTGGGCGAGCGTGTAGGCATTGCCGGGTTTGAGCCCGCGGATGGAAAGCGCCTGCTTCTTGTGCCGTCCCCAGTCCGGGTCATCCTCGAAATCGGCGGTGCTGCCGGGGACCAGCGCCTCCATCACCTCGTGATCGGTGATCTGCGCCGCCCCGATGGCATACATCAGGTCTTCCTCTTCCTCCATGCCGAGGCGTTTCAGCGCCTCGCGCAGCGCCTTCTTGCCGACCTTGGCCGGGGTGCGCGCGGCGATCTGGTCGTAGAGTTTGGAGCCCAGTTCAGCGACATCTTCGCGTTCCTTGTTGCGCACCGCCCGGCGGATCGCGGCGCGCGCCTTGCCCGTCACCACGAAGCCCAGCCAGGATAGCTGCGGCTCCGCCTCGCTGCCCTTGATGATCTCCACCACATCGCCGTTCGCCAGCGGGGTGCGCAGCGGCATGTGCCGCCCGTTGATCTTCGCGCCGACCGTCTGCGCACCCAGATCGGTGTGCACCGCGAACGCGAAGTCGACCGGGGTCGCGCCCTTGGGCAACTGGAACAGCGCCCCCTTGGGGGTGAACGCGAAGATGCGGTCCTGATAGATTGCCAGCCGCGTATGTTCGAGCAGCTCGTCGGGGTCATGGCTGGCGTCGACGATCTCGATCAGGTCGCGCAACCAGCCGACCTGCCCGTCGGGCCGGTCATGCTGCTTGTACGCCCAGTGCGCTGCGAGCCCGAACTCGTTGGTCCGGTGCATTTCCTGCGTGCGGATCTGCACCTCTACCCGCATCGAATTCTCGTAGATCAGCGAGGTGTGCAGGCTGCGATAGCCATTGCTCTTGGGGGTGGAGATGTAATCCTTGAACTTGCCGGGAATGAACTGCCACACTGTGTGCAGCACGCCCATCGCGCGGTAGCAGTCCTCGACGCTTTCGGTGATCACGCGAAACGCGAAAATGTCGGTCACCTGATCGAACGGCAGATGCCTCTCGGCCATCTTCTTCCAGATCGAATAGGGGTGCTTCTCGCGCCCTGACACCTCGACGCTGAGCCCCGCCTCGGCCAGCGCCTGCTTGATCGCGAGCGCGATCGCATCGACCTGCCCGCTGTCCTGGCTGCGGATTTCCGCAAGCCGTCCGGTGATCGTCGCGTACGCTTCCGGCTCCAGCTGCTCGAACGCGAGCGCCTGCATCTCGCGCATGTATTCGTACATGCCCACGCGCTCCGCCAGCGGGGCGTAGATATCCATCGTCTCGCGCGCGATCCGGCGGCGCTTGTCCTCGTTCTTGATGAAGTGGAGCGTGCGCATGTTGTGCAGCCGGTCGCCCAGCTTGACCAGCAGCACGCGGATATCCTCGCTCATCGCGAGCAGGAACTTGCGCAGGTTTTCCGCCGCGCGCTCGTTCTCGGGCAGCTGCTCGATCTTGGAGAGCTTGGTCACGCCATCGACCAGCCGCGCGATCTCCGGCCCGAAATTGGCCTCAATATCCTCGATCGTGGCGAGCGTGTCCTCGACCGTGTCGTGCAGCAGCGCGGTGGCGATGGTCTGCTGGTCGAGGCGCAGATCGGTCATCAGCCCGGCGACCTCTACCGGATGACTGAAATAGGGGTCCCCGCTCGCGCGCTTCTGCGTCCCGTGCTTCTGCACGGTGTACACATAGGCACGGTTGAGCATCGCCTCATCGGCGTCCGGGTCGTAGGCCTTGACCCTTTCAACAAGTTCGTATTGGCGCAGCATTTCACCAGCAAATGTGCGGTGCAGCGCACATTATTGCAACGCGCAAAATCGCCTCTTGGTTAATCGGCTGCCATCAGCCGGTCGACCCCGGCCCGCGTCACCGCATGATAGCCGTCACGCGTTTCGGCATAGATGCGCTTTGCGATAGGCCGCCCCCAGTCGCCCTGGTCCCACAGCACCGCGAATAGCGGACGGACGAACTTGGCCCGGCCGATCTCGCTCAGGAACACCTCGGCCTGCGGCACGGCAGGCTGGTACCGGTTGGCAAGCGCCAGTTCGAGCCACAGGAACAGCACTTCGTTGTTGCCCGTCTCCGACAGGCCCAGCGCATCATTGAGCGCGGCAAGTTGCGCGGCAGTTCGCTCCTTGGGAATGTTGTCGAGGAAGCGCATCTGCTCGGCAGCGGTCCAGCCGCTCCAGCCGGTGGGGATGGTGCCGTTGTCGGCATAGGCGGTCACCGCCGCGTCTACCGTGGCGAAGGCTGCAGGATCCGGCTTGGCGACATTGCTCGGCAGGCCGGGTTCGAAGATCCATTCGCGCAGCTTCAACTGCTTCGCTTCGGCGGGCGAGGTGACGAGGTTCGCCAGCATGTCGTCGTAGATCATCTGGCTGGTCGCTGGCTGGAACGCGTGGTTGTCGAACCACTGGCGCAGCCATGCGTCGAACCGCTCGCGGCCCACCGCGCGCTCCACCGTGCGCAAGAAGAAGTGCCCCTTGTCGTAGGCGATCGCGCTGCCGATCAGCTCACCATCGCCTTCGTTGTGGAGCGCGGTGCCTGGCGCGTCACTGCCGACCTCGTCCAGCGTCTCGATAATGTTGGCGTAGGAGAGCGCGGCCTCCTGTTCGGCGCGGCTCTTGCCGTAAACCTTCTCGACGATGCGGTTTTCGAAATAGGAAGTGACGCCTTCGTTGAGCCAGCCGTCGCCCCACACCGCGTTGGTGACGAGGTTGCCCGACCAGCTATGCGCCAGTTCGTGCGCGACCAGCCCGTTGTTCGACCGGTCGCCCGCGATGAAAGTCGGCGTCAGGAAGGTCATCACCGGGTTTTCCATGCCCCCGTAAGGGAACGAGGGCGGCAGCACGATCATGTCGTACCGGCCCCAGCGATAATCACCGTAGAGTTCCTCGGCAGCTTCGACGAGCTGTTCGGTATCTGCCACCTCGTTATACGCCCGGTCGAGCGTGGCCGGTTCGGCCCACACGCCGGTGCGCGGGCCGGTGGCGCGGAAATCGATATCGCCAGCGGCGATCGCGATCAGATAGGGCGGCACCGGCTTGTCCATCACGAAGCGGAATGCGCGGCGGCCATTGCCGAGATCCTCGGGCTCGCCCTGACGCACGCCGCTCATCACGACATCGAGCGGCTTGGGCGCGGTGATGCGCGCCTCCCAGGTCTGGCGGATGCCGGGGCTGTCCTGCGTCGGAATCCACGTGCGGTTGAGAATCGCCTGCCCCTGGCTGAACAGGTACGGGTACTTGCCCCCGGCGGTCTGCTCTGGCGTCAGCCATTGCAGCGCGTCGGCATCGGGCGCGCTGCGATAGGCGATGCGCAGCTGGCGCGCGCCGTTCAGCTGGATGGTCAGCGGAGCACCCTTGCCCTCCTCTGCCTCACCGATCGTGAACGGGAGCGAATTGCCCTGCCCGTCGGTCACCCGATCGATCCGCAATCCGTTGCTGTCGAGCACGATCTGCTTGGCATCGTCTTTGGCGAGAATGTTCAGCACCGCGCCGCCGCCGATCATCTTGGCGTCGAAATCCAGGTCCAGGTCCAGCGCCACATGCGTGACCCGCGCGACCTGCGGCTGCGCATAGGTCTGGTCGTCCACCGCATCGGGCGTGGTCAGAATCGGGGAGACCATCGCGCTACGCTCGACCGGAGCCTCCTGCGCGCTGTCCATCGTGGTACAGCCGCTTACGAACAGGGCGACGGTGGCGAGCAGGGTGGCGCGAAACATGGGGTTCTCCGGGAAATTCGGGTCGTGTCAGTTCAATGCGGGGGAGCGCGTTCGGTGCCTAGGTCCACACCGCTTCCGGCGGCAGGCTCATCAGGATCGCGTCGACATTGCCGCCGGTCTTGAGGCCGAACAGCGTGCCCCGGTCGTAGACCAGGTTGAATTCGGCATAGCGCCCGCGCCATTCCAGCTGGGTGCGCTTGTCCGCCTCGGTCCATTCGCTTTCCATCCGGCGGCGGACCAGCTTGGGGAAAATCTCCAGAAAGGCGCGCCCGACATCCTGTGTGAAATCGAGATTGCGGGCGAAGCCGCTCTCGTCGTCGCATTCCAGATGGTCGTAGAAAATCCCGCCGACCCCGCGATGCACGCCGCGATGGGGAATGTAGAAATAGTCGTCCGCCCATTTGCTGAATCGTTCGTAATAGGTCGGATTGTGCTTCGCGCAGGCGGCGCGGAAGGCGGCGTGGAATTCCTGCGCATCCTCCTCGTAGGGGATCGGCGGGTTGAGGTCCGCGCCGCCGCCGAACCAGGCCTTGCCGGTGACGAGGAATCGCGTGTTCATGTGCACTGCGGGCACGTGCGGGTTGGCCATGTGCGCGACCAGACTGATGCCGGTGGCGGAGAAGCTGGGATCGTCCTCGGCCCCGTTGATCGTCTTCGCAAATTCGGGTGCGAAGGTGCCGTGGACGGTGGAGACGTTGACCCCGACCTTTTCGAACACCTTGCCCTTCATCAGGCCCTGCACCCCGCCGCCCGGGCTGTCGTTACCCTCTTCCTCGCGCTCCCAGGGGGTGTACTGGAAGGTCGCGTCGGAACCTGCCTCGCGCTCGATCGCCTCGAACTCGGCGCAGATCTGGTCGCGCAGGGATTCGAACCAGGTACGCGCTTGTTGCGTTTGGGCAGACCAGTCGGGCATTGTCTTCGCATCCTTGCGTGGCGTCGTGCATCCCTTGCCAATCCTGCCAGCCTAGGGCAAGTGGACCCCATGGTTCCCCTTTCGTTCGACACGGCGGAGCTGCTTCTGCGCAGCGACGGTGCGGTCTACTGGCCGCGCGAGGCGACGCTGTTCGTCGCCGACCTGCACCTCGAAAAGGCGAGCTTCTTCGCCAGCCACGGCCAGCCGCTGCCGCCCTACGACAGCCGCGCCACGCTGGAACGGGTGGCGCAGGCGGTGGACGAGACCGGTGCGCGCAGGGTCGTGACGCTGGGCGACAATTTCCACGACGCGGAGGGCGCAGGCCGCCTGGAAGAGGGCGCGTGCGACATGCTCCGCGTGCTCACCGCTCGGGTCGACTGGGTCTGGATCACCGGCAACCACGACGGCCCACCCGACGCAGCCGGGGCAGCCGCGCAGTGCGGCGGGGCCTTGCACGAAGAGCTGGAAATCGGCGGGGTGATCTGCCGCCACGAGGCGCGGGCCGGCGAGACGCGGGCAGAGCTTTCCGGCCACTGGCACCCCAAGCTCTCTATCACCCTGCGCGGTCGCCGCGTGCGCCGCCCGTGTGCGGTGATCGCCCGGCGCAGCGATGGACCTCCGCGCATGGTGCTGCCCGCCTTCGGCGCGCTGACAGGTGGAATGGCGGCCGACGATCCGGCGATTCGCAAGAGCCTGAGCCCCGCCGAAACGATCGAGGCGCTGTGCGCCGTGCGGGGGCAACTGGTCCGTCTGCCGCTGTGGCGGGCCGAGAAACGCGCGGCCTGACGCGGTCTGCCCGCCGCAAAGCGCGGTTCCTCGCGCAGCCCCCTTTCGCATTGCGCCGAAAACACCTAAATAGCGCGGACATCTGTTCATTACTCTAGGAGAGCATCCCATAGCACGTCCCCCCCGTCGTTCCCTTCAGCCGCCTATCAAGAGCGGCCCGCGCTACGACAATTTTATCCAGTCGCCCAAGGTCCGCGTTATCGACGAGACCGGGGAAAACATCGGTGTCCTCAGCACGCGTGACGCGATCGAACGCGCCGCGGAAGTTGGCCTGAACCTGGTCGAGGTGTCGCCCAACGCAGACCCGCCCGTGTGCAAGTTCCTCGATGTCGGCAAGCACCGCTACGAAGCGCAGAAGAAGGCGAACCTCGCGCGCAAGACGCAGAAGACGCAGGACATCAAGGAAGTCAAAATGCGTCCGAACATCGACACGCACGATTACGACGTGAAGATGCGCAATGTGGTGAAGTTCATCGAGAACGGCGACAAGGTTAAGTGCACGCTGCGCTTCCGTGGCCGCGAAATGGCGCACCAGCAGCTGGGCATGGACCTGCTCAACCGCGTGCGCGACGATGTGGAAGAGATCGCCAAGGTCGAGAGCTTCCCGCGTCTCGAAGGCCGTCAGATGCTGATGGTCCTCGCGCCCAAGTAACTGCCTCTTCTACCTCTGCAGCCCAAGGCCCTCCCCATGCGCATAGTCTCCCTTGCCGGAATCGGCGTAGCGACCCTCGCGCTGGTTGCCTGCAATTCGGGAGGGGAGACGCAGCCGGACCAGGCCGCAAGCAGTGGCGAGAATACGCAGCAGGCGGGCAGCGATACCGAGCAGCCGGCGGGCGTGAACGACGGGATTCCCGACCTCACACCCGCCACGCTCACTCCCGAGGCGCAGAAAGGGGAAAAGGGCGCGCGCAACGTGCTGTTGTCCTTCACCCGTGCGATCGAGCTCAAGGAGTTCGATCAGGCCTGGAACCTGATGGTGCCCGAATTGCGGGAGAAGCTGCCGCGTGACCAGTTCACGCAGACCTTCGCCGGTCTCGGCGACCTGACCGTCTCGGCGCCGGGCGGCACCATGGAAGGTGCGGCGGGGACCATCTACTACGAGGTTCCGATTGCCATTCGGGGCGGGACCGGACAGACACTGACCGGGGAGATCGTGCTCAGCCGGGTAAACGATGTCCCCGGTGCGACCGAGGAAGAGCTGCAGTGGCGCGTCCGCCGCTTCTCTGTTTCTTCGAGCTAGCCCACCCTGCGGATCACTCGATCCGGAAATCCAGCAGAGTGAACCGCGCCGGGCCGGTGGCGTAGACCCCGTGCCCGCGCAGCGCGGGCGAACCGAACACGAAACCGACCTGCGCAGTCCGATCCAGCGCGCGTTCGAACGCTTCGGGCAGCGAATAGCTGGTGCCCCCGACCATCGCGATCCACTCCTCGTCCAGATCGATGCTGACCTCGTGCGTACCGCGGCTGAGCGGAATGACCTTCTCATTTGGCGCGTACCAGCGGTGGTGCGGCGTGCGCATCGTCCAGCGGTCGCCTGCGCGCTGGAAATAGAGCGACAGGGTCGCGGTGTTCTGCGGGTCTTCCTCCGGCACGAAGCGCACTCCGCGTGCGGCATCGATCCGGTAACGCATCGTAATCCGCTTCGCGCCCGCAAGCGGCCGGGTTGCCGTGGTCACGTAATGGACGTGACCTGCCGCCGGGCTGGGATAGGGAAAATCGAACACCGCACCACGCGCGGTATCCTGCATGGTCGCGGGCATCCGGTATGACGAGTTCTTGCCGCGCACGGCCGGGCCGATCGACCAGGTCGAACGTACAGACTGCGCCGCCGCCGGTGCCACGGGCGCGACGGCAAGGCCGGTACCGAGCAACGCAACGGATGCGACGGCGAGGATCAGGGATCGCTTCAACATGCCCCTGACATTGCTCCAGCGCCAATGGATCGACGCTGAACGGGCCGTTGTCGAGCCCGCCCCCTGCCCCCCTTGTGCTCAGGGTCGCTTGATCGCGGAAACTCCCGGCGGTACTGGCGCGTTCGAAAACCGGCAGCTGGTGGAGATGCGTTCCTGCGGAGGTTAGGAGCGGGCCGCCACCGGCACAGCCTCCAGCCCAAGCCCCCGCCTTCCTGGGGGTATAGTTGAGGAAGGCCGTTCCCCATGACCGACGCCGTCGACGCAGTCGAAACCCCCACCCCCCGCCGCAAGCCCAAGCCCGAAGTCACGAAGATCGACGGGCGCAAGATGAAGCCGTCGACCCTGATGATGGGCCACGGCTACGACCCGGCACTGTCCGAAGGATCGCTCAAGGCTCCGATCTTCCTGACCAGCACCTTCGCCTTCGAAAGCGCGGCTGCGGGCAAGCGCCACTTCGAAGGCATCACCGGCCTGCGTGAAGGCGGCGCGGAAGGCCTCGTCTATTCGCGCTTCAACGGACCGAACCAGGAAATCCTCGAGGACCGCCTCGCCATCTGGGACGGCGCGGAGGATTCGCTGTGCTTCTCCAGCGGGATGACCGCGATCTGCGTGATGATGATGGCCTACTGCAGCGCGGGCGACGTGATCGTCCACTCCGGCCCGCTCTATGCAGCATCCGAAGGCTTCGTCGCCAAGATCCTCGCCAAGTTCGGGGTGAAGTATATCGACTTCCCCGCCGGTGCGACGCGCGAACAGTTCGAGGATGTGGTCGCCAAGGCCAAGGACATGGCGACCGAGAACGGCGGCAAGGTCGCGATGATCTACCTCGAAAGCCCGGGCAACCCGACCAATGCGCTGGTCGATATCGAGATGGTCCGCGATGTGCGTGACGCTGCTCTGCCCGCCGATTGCCCGATCGCGATCGACAACACGTTCCTCGGCCCGCTGTGGCAGCGTCCGCTGGAACATGGCGCGGACATCGTGTGCTATTCGCTGACCAAATATGTCGGCGGCCACTCGGACCTCGTCGCGGGCTCCATTGCCGGCGACGAAAAGTGGATGAAGCCGGTCCGCATGATCCGCAACACGATGGGCGGCATCGCCGACCCGAACACCGCATGGATGCTGCTGCGCAGCCTCGAAACCGTGGAGCTGCGGATGCAGCGCGCGGGCGAGAACGCGGCAAAGGTGTGCGAATTCCTGAAGAAGCACCCCAAGGTCGATGGCCTGGGCTATCTCGGCATGATCGAGGATGATCGCCAGCAGGACATCTACGACCGCCACTGCCTTGGCGCAGGCTCCACCTTCTCGCTGTTCCTCAAGGGCGGCGAAGAGGAGTGCTTCCGCTTCCTCGACGCGCTCAAGGTCGCCAAGCTTGCGGTCAGCCTTGGCGGCACCGAAACACTTGCCAGCCACCCGGCCAGCATGACGCACCTCTCCGTGCCCCATGCACGCCGCCAGCAGCTCGGCATTTCGGACGCGCTGGTGCGGATCAGCATCGGGATCGAAGACCCAGAAGACCTGATCGCCGACTTCGATCAGGCGCTCGACGCGGTCTGATCGGTCAGTTCACCAGAAAAATGCGAATGGGCGGAGGCTGCAAGGCCCCCGCCCATTTTATATCAGCGCCCGAAACGCGCAGTCAGCTCGACCCCGAACAGGCGCGGCTCTGCGGGGATGAAGGTCGGCACGTTGAACGAACCGCCGGTGTTGCCCGCGTCGAGGAGATAATCCTCGTCGAAAGCGTTGCGGATAAAGCCTGCGATCTCGAACCGGTCGTCGGCGAAGGATACGCCCGCCCGCGCGTTGACCAGCGTGACCGGCCCCTGCGAGATCAGCGGATCATTCGGCACTTCGAAGAATATCCGGCTGCGGTAGGTGATGCTGGGGGTGGCGAACAGACGCGCGCCATTGCCCAGCGGATAGTCGATCGTGAAGCCGCCCGCCGCCTGCCACTCGGGCTGAAGGCGGAAACGCGCACCCGAATATTCGGGAGAGTATGCGCCGTCCTCGTCGATCCCGCCGCTGATATAGCCGACATTGCCGAAGATACTCAGCCAGTCGGTCGCCTGCACCGCGAGTTCCGCCTCGACACCCAGGTTCGATGCCGAACCCGCGCTGGCGGTGATGAAGGAGCCGAGGTTGTCGGGGTCTGCCACGGAAACCTGGAAGTTGTCGTAGACCTGATAATAGACCCCCAGCGATCCGGAGATCGGTCCGGCGCCCAGCTTCAGGCCGCCTTCATAGTTCCACACGGTTTCCTCGGGGATGAGGGGCTGCACACCGCCTGCATTGACCGGCACCACCGGCGACCGGCGGCCCTTCGAGACCGTCGCGAACACGTTTACGAACGGATTGATGCGATAGAGGATGTTGAAGCGCGGCAGCACGGCGGTAAAGCTGTCTTCACCGGTGATGGTTTGCCCGCCGGTGTCGACCTGACCGGGGATCAGCGGCGCGCCGCTCAGCACCGAATTGGGTACGGTGGCGGTGAAGCCCGACTTGCGCTCCTCGATCAGGATCCGCGCACCCGCGGTCAGTTCGATGCTCGGGGTCGGGATGTAGGTCACGTCGCCGAACATCGAATAGCTGGTGTTGGTGCCCTGGTTCTCGAACACGGAAGCGTAGGGAATCGCGGTCGCTGCGCCACCCGTCGCAAGCTGGGTCACCACGCTGGCAGGCACGCTACCGTCAGGCGCAACACAAGGAATGCCGGGGATCAGCGGCGCACCGAACAGCGAGCTCAGGCACTGCAGGAAGGTACCCTCTTCGGTGGAGAAAGGCACGTTCTGGCGTCCCTTCTCGGCAAAAACGTTCCAGCCGAACGACGCGCGCCAGCTCGGGTCCGCATAGCTGAAGCGGCCTTCGTGGCTGAACTGGTGCCCGGTCGCGATTTCCGCGAATTCGAGGAACGGCGCTGCCGAGCCGTCGGCGTCGAACACCTCGGCGCTGTCGAATTCGCGGTAGCCGTTCACTGTAGTGAAGGTGAGCGAGTCGTTCAGTTCCACCTGTGCGGTCAGGTTGATGTCGTAGACTTCGCGGTTGAGGCCCAGCTGGTCATCGCCCAGCGCCGCCGCCGAATAAGGCGAACCGGCGAGGTTCGCGGGTTCGAAAGCGTTGGCCGGGCCACCCGGCGCTCCGGCGAAAGCCGGGAACGTGCCCGAGATGAACGGCGTACCGCCATTTCGCTGCTGGTCGTAGGTGCCGACCAGGTCGACAGTCACGAAGGGGCTGGGCGTGAAGCGCAGCGATCCGCGAACGCCGAACTGGTCCTTGGCGTAAAGCTCTTCGTCCTGATTGGTCGCGAGGTTCTCGACGTAGCCATCACGCTTGCGCCATTCGAATGCGACGCGGCCCGCGATCACATCCGACCCTGCGTTGACGAAGCCCGACAGCAGCGTGGCGTCGTAATTGCCGTAGCCGCCGGTCATCTCGGCGGAGAAGCCGGGCTTCGGCTTGGCGGAGACGAGGCTGATCGCGCCGACAGCGCTGGCGGTGCCGAACAGGGTCGCCTGCGGGCCCTTGATGACCTCGACGCGCTCCAGATCGTAGATCGCCTGGTACGACCCGCGCGAGCGCGAGATATCGACGCCGTTGTAATAGAGCGTCACGCGCGGCCCCTGCTGGGCCGAACCGCTGTCCGAAGTGATGCCGCGGATGACGATGCCGGGGTTGTTGGCGCTCTGTTCCTGGATGTTGAGGCCGGGGACATAGTTCGACAGCTCGTCGAGATCGGTGACGCCCAGATTGGCAATCTGATCTCCGCTCAGGGCGCTGATCGTGATCGGCACGTCGAGCGCGCGCTGTTCGATCTTCTGCGCGGTGACAACGATCATGTTGCCGGTTTCTTCGGTGATTTCCTCCTCGCCGGTGGCTTCATCGGCAGGCTCGACCGGGGCCTGAGCGAGGGCGGCGACGGGCGACAGCGCGGCGGTGCCGAGCAAGACGAGACGGAGGATGGAAACGGAAGACGAACGCATTGTGAGACCCTTTATGCTGCGATTGCGAAGGGTCGTTAGGGCCAGTGTGTTACCGATCCACTGCGCCGAGGTTACGCTTTGGTGAACCTGCCAGGTGAGAACCCGTAGTCCTTATCCTGGTGCAGCTCCGCAACAGCGGGGGCGAACGGGTGGCTCATGGCAAGAGGCATGCCGCGCCCCTAAGTCGGCTAGACCAAGATGACGGGTTCGGCGGTCCACCCGAGCTGATCATCCGGAAACATCGGCATGATTGGCGCAATCGGACTGCCGGCCGCTGGTTCGTGTCCCGAAGCGAATATCATATCGAGTGACACGTCGAGAGGCGTATTGGCGGCGTAGAATTGCGGGATGTCGGTGATACTCAAGTCCTGATTGATGACGACCACCTGATCGCCGACCGTAACACTCTGCCAGGCACTGCGCAAAAAAAGTCCACGATCGTCACACCATTATGTTCCGCGTCGAGATTATCGAAGGTAATCCGAAGATTGTCTCCCTCGCGACCCACGGAGATATCATCAACGCTGACGTCGGCTTCGTAGATCAGGCCATTCAGGGCGGTGGTTCCATAGAGAACTTTATTCCCGTCGGGGACACCGTGATCGTTCCGAAGTGGGAGCCATCGACCAGAATGACGTCGTTCCCCGCTCCTGTTTCGAGGAAAAAACTCGAATAGTGAGTTCCCCCTGTCACATCCGGAATCTGGAAGAGATTGTTCCCATCCGTGCCGATCCCGTTGATCTTGTATGGGGTAAGCTGCCAATGAGGGGGCGCCGTCAGGGAGAGATCTACTATTGAGCTTTCAAGATAGTCGGTCGGATCGAAATCGTCGAACAGGTCGTCGCGAAACCGGCGTTCGCCGCTGAATTCCTCGCCGGGGGCGTGCTGCCGGAACGTACTGGCACCCGGTCTCTGCGTGAGATGCATCAATTCGTGGCCGAGAACCTCGATAAACGACAAGTCATCGTACAGCGGATCATCAAGCCTGCTTCCGACAATCGTAATCACCGCAGTCGAGTCGGGAAGAAAACTCTGGTCCCCGTTCGGCATCTGTATCGCCTGAAACTCAGCCTCTCCGACGTCATTCCCGAAATCGGAAGGAGCGACCTCGGTCAGATTGATTTCTAGGGTAACATTGAGTTCGGCCATTTCTCGAAAAGCTTCGGCGAGCGAATCGTTTTCCGAAGAGTTCGCCAGCGCTGCCATGATGGCAGCAATCTGCTCAGGCGACGCACCCTCGATGGTGGTCTCCGGGCGCCCGTCCTTCTTGCCAATGACGACGATATCGTCCGTATCCACGGATATGCCTGACAGGTCGAAGGACGAAAAATTGACCGTAGGAACGAACGCCCCAAGATACTCTGCACCGTATAGTCCACTGATCGACGTCGTCCCATAGGCCCCGGTGACCGTGATGGTATTTCCGCTGACATTTGTGGGCATTGAGCCTGACCTCCCAAGGTCACTGATCACATGGTCAATCTACGACGCGATCTTCGAGACTTTCGATCAAGTCCGAAGATATCTCGATCTTGGCGAAAGCTGCCTGGCATTCGGTCTGGACGAAAGTTCCATCCTCGAGCCGCGACAGAGCAAGAAAGGCAATCTCGCCTTCATCATACTCCAGCTGCCGATTGCGCGAGCCGAGGACCACGACGCCTTCGTTTGTGAAAGGCTGTAGTGCAATCCGGTCGAACTCGCCCTTCAAAGCAATGAGCACGACATATTGTTGAGAAATAGCACTGCCCGTTTGAGCATTCTCTATTCTACGAACAAAACCAACAAAATCCGATTCATCGAAAACGCGCTCGGCCGCAATTTTTGGGTCCGATTCAAAAAGATCTGAAATACCACAGCGCGCATAGGCACCTTGATGGCAAAAGAATAGTAAAAGCGCGAACAGCTTCAGCGCCTTCATGCCGACCCCTTCAGATACTCAATTCGTCAGGAACAGAAAATTCTCATATTTTTGTTTCAGTGCCATTTCATCCAGCCCATTGGATTTTGCGGTGATTTAGAAACCACCGAGCCAGACACTTTTCCCACTAGTCGGCAGAAGCCTAGCCGTGCCATTCGCGCCGCGCTTCTGCGGCTTTCAGCACCTCGTAGGAGACCTGCAGCTTCTGGAATTCTGCGGCGGCTTCCTTGTCGCCCGGCTTCACGTCGGGATGGACGGTCTTCGCCTTTTCGCGCCAGGCGCGTTTGATCGTGGCGAAATCGGCATCGGATTCCAGACCCAGCACGTCGAGCGCGCGCATCTCGTCTGCCGAGCGCGATCCGTCGCCCGATCCGCCCCAGCTATAATGCGAGGCTTCGGCGTAGCCGGCATTGTCGCGCTGTTCGGTGCGTGCGCGTTCGGCCGCCTCGGCCTTTTCCAGCCCTTCGAAATAGTCCCACTTGGAATTATATTCCGCCGCGTGTTTCTGGCAGAAATACCAGCGATCCGGGTTGTTGGGGGATTTGGGTGCGGGGCAGTCGCCGCGCTCGTCGCAGCCGTGGCGATCGCACAGGCGCACGGTCGCGGCCTCACGGCTTTCCTCGTAGCCGCGCCAGCGCGGGAAGCCCCAATCGTTCGATCTGCGCGGTTTTGCCATTGGTTCAATCTAGAGCGGTCGCCCGCGCCCGCAACCTCGCAAACCGGTCTTTCGGGCTCTTCGCGCCACTACAGCGCAAAAGAAAAGGCGGGCGGCCTGCAAGCCACCCGCCCTTCCCGAAATACGACGCTCGCCGCCTAGTTGACGACGACGGTCACCGCGCGGCGGTTCTTGGCCCATGCCTCGGGCGTGGAAGCGGTCGCGACCGGGCGTTCCTCGCCATAGCTGACCGTGCGGATGCGGTTGGCGGCAATGCCCAGGCTGACGAGGTAGTTCTTGGCCGAGTTCGCGCGGCGCTCACCCAGAGCGAGGTTGTATTCGCGCGTGCCGCGTTCGTCCGCGTGGCCTTCGATGGTGACGGTGATGTTGGGGTACTGCGACATGTACTGCGCCTGCGTCTGCAGCGCGGCGGCATCGGCGGTGTCGATGTTGTAGCGGTCGGTGTCGAAATAGATCACGTTCTGGCCGTTCACCGCGCGCACGAAGTGCTCCTGCGTGCCGACACCCGGCCCGCCGGTATTGCCGCCAGTGGTCGGCTGACTCACCCCCGGTTCGGGCGGGAGCTGCTCGGGTGCGGGCGACTTACACGCCGCCAGCGAAACGGTGGCCGAAAGGACGATCGCTGCTGCAATACGAGAATTCATTGGTCTCTCCTCACAAAATTGCCTTCATTCGTCGGTGCGACCCCACGAAAGAGCATCTGTTTTTCCCAACGCCTCAGGGCAGAATCGGGCCCCATGCCGGGTCCGATGCATCCACCGGAGTGGGCAGGCGGCGCAGGTTTTCGCCAGTCAGGTCCACCTGATAGATCGCGGTGCGGCCCGTGTTCCGCTCGGTCCGGAAGAACTGGAGGATGCGGCCATTGGGTGCCCAGGTGGGGGCCTCGTCCTGCCAGCCGTCCGTCAGCTTGCGGAAGTTCTTCCCGTCGGGGCTCATCGTGGCGATGTTGAAGTCGCCCGGGATGTAGGTGAACGCGATCTGGTCGCCCCGCGGGCTCCATTCGGGCGTTGCCGCACGGCCCCCGAAGAAGGTGATCCGCCGCTGGTTCGATCCGTCGGCATTCATCATGTAGATCTGCTGCGCGCCCGAACGGTCGCTTTCGAACACGATCCGGGTGCCGTCGGGCGAGTAGGAGCCGCCCACGTCGATGCCCGGCGCATCGGTCAGCCGCTCGCTCGCCCCGCCATTGGCGGAGACGCGGTAGATATCCGTGTTGCCGTTGACCGCCATCGAATAGAGCACCCAGCGCCCGTCCGGGCTCCAGCGCGGAGCGAAGGTCGGGTTGCTGCTTTCGGTAACCAGCGTCTGCTTGCCCGTGCCAATGTCGTAGATGTAGATGCGCGGATTGCCGTCGACATAGCTGAGGTACATCAGCTTGCGGTAATCGGGCGAATAGCGCGGAGTCAGCGCGGTCGCGCGCCCGGTGGTGATGAAGCGGTGGTTGGCCCCGTCGCTGTCCATGATCGCGAGCCGCTTGGTGCGGTTATCCTTCGGGCCGGTTTCGGCGATATAGGCAATCCGGCTGTCGAAGAACGGGCTTTCGCCGGTCAGGCGCGAATAGACGAGATCGGCACATTTGTGCGCCGCACGCCGCCAGTCGGACGGCGGGACGACCCAGCCCGAGCGGGCGAGTTCGTCGTTCAGGGCGACGTCGTAGAGATAGCAGCCAACCACCAGCTTGCCGTCGGCGCGCGGGCGGACATAGCCCTGCACCAGCATCTCTGCCCCGCGCATGCGCCACATGTTCCACACCGGATCGGTGATCTGCGGGTAGTTCGGCTTGGGCAGCGCGTCCGGCCCGGTGGGGGCGAACAGGCCATTGTTCTGCAGATCGGCGGTAATCACCCGCGCGAGTTCCGCACCCAGCGCGGCAGTGCCCTGCGCATTGGCGGCGGTCGCAACATCGCGCTCGGCTGCGAAGGCGGGGATCGCGAGCTGCAGGTCATCGAGGCTGCCTTCGAAGGAGACGTTGACCGACAGGCCCCCGTCTTCATCACCATCGCCCGGCGTCGGCACGGTTTCAACCTCGCCACCCACCGGCGGGGCAGTGCCCAGGTCTTCGTTCTGCGCGAGGACCGGCGAAGCAATCAGCAGGGCCAGGCTAGCCAGCAAGAATCTCATTGAGCGAGTCTCCAATCGAGGTTGGCAGTCACCGACTTCCAAGCATTATAATATTCGGGCGGCAAATCGAAGGGGGCGGCCAGTTGCACCGCGCGGATGGCCTGTTCGGCATGGCGTTCGGCCTGCGCGCGATTGGTCTCGTTGACCCCGGTCTGGCGCACCAGACGCGGACGCCCCTTCAGCGATCCGTCTTCGTTGAGCTGGAAAGAGATGTAGCTGACGATTTGTTCCACGTCGGGCCCGCTGGGCGGCTGCCAGTGCGGCTTGATCTGGCGCGAGATCGCCGCAGCGATACTGGCCTTCGCACTGTTGCCGATCTGCGAAGCGGGAATGCGCGTGTCGGTCGAGGTCGACGAACTGCCCGATCCGGCGAGAAAATCGTCGCCCACGCGGCTGCCGCCAGAGCGGGTCGGGGTGGCACTGGGGCGCGGCTGCGGGCGTGGGCGCGGTTGCGCGGTCGCTCGCGGGCTCGGTCGGGGCTGCGGGCGGCTGGTCGCGCGCGCGGTCGGCTGCGGACGCGGGGCGGGTGCAGGGGCGGTAGTGGGTTGCGGCAGCGGCGGCGGGGGTACGTATTCGATCGGCGGCGAGACCTGCTCGCCCAGCTCCGGCGCGACCGAGGCTTGCGCTTCGCGAACCGGGTCGGGCGAGGTAGATGTCGTCCCGACATCTTCCGCGAAATTGACCGTGATGCGTTGCGGCTCGGGCAGCTTTTCGCGCGTCGCACCCTGCACAAGCAGCACCGCGATCAGCGCGGCGTGCAGCGCGATCGCGACGATCAGCGCAATGGCATCGAGGCCGGTATGCTGTTTCGCGTCCATCGAGCCCTGGGAGCTAGATCGAGTCGCTTGAACTGTTGGTGACCAGCGAGATCGAGTTGCAGCCCATCCGGTTGAGCTCACCCATCACGCCCATCACGCGCCCGTAATCGAGCGTCTTGTCGGCGCGCAGCACCACCTCCCGCTGCGAACAGGCGACCCCTTCGCTGGCGGTGGCGAGCGCCGCGCCCAGATCGCCCTGCGGCACTGCGGATTCGCCGACATAGATCGTGCCATCGCCCGCAATCGACACGTTGAGCGGTTCCTCGTCCTGCGGCAGCGCGTTCGCACGGCTGTCGGGCAGGTCGACCGGTACGCCCGCGGTCAGCAGCGGCGCGGTGACCATGAAGATGATCAGCAGCACCAGCATCACGTCGACCAGCGGGGTAACGTTGATCTCCGCCATCGGCGCGCGCTTGGCATTGCGCCCGCGCTTATGGGAGTGAACGCCCATCGCCATCAGAGTTCTCCTCCGCGGTGCCGGCCCGAATAGAACATCAAACCCGCTCCAGCTCGCGGCCGAGGTTCGCGTTGAACCGGTCGGCGAAGCGCTGGAGGATCGCTTCGTAGCGGTTCACGCTGGCCGAGAAGCGGTTGTAGGCGATGACCGCCGGAATGGCCGCGAACAGGCCGATCGCGGTTGCGAACAGCGCTTCGGAAATGCCTGGCGCGACCACCGCGAGCGAGGAATTGTTCTGCGCACCGATCTGGAAAAAGCTGTTCATGATACCCCAAACGGTGCCGAACAGGCCCACGAAGGGCGCAACCGAGCCCAGCGTGGCGAGGAAGGTCAGCCGGTTGGCCATCCGGTCCGCTTCTTCCGCGACATGGCTATCCATCACGGCGGCGATCCGGCCCTGCGCACCGCGCACGTCCTTCACCCCGCCCTTGGTCGACTTCTTCCACTCGGTGATCGCACCCCACGCGATGCGCGCGGGCGCGACATCCTGGTTGCGGTAGGCATCCAGCGTTTCCTCGTAGTTTTCCGAGGCCCAGAAATCCTGTTCGAACTTGCGCGCGCGCTTCTTCGCGCCGCCGATCTTCATCGCGACCGAGATGATGATCATCCAGCTCCAGATCGAAGCGAGCAGCAGCGCCGCCATCACCGCCTTGACCACGATATCGGCGTCCATGAACAGCTTCACCGGCTCCAGCCGGGTCGGCGGAACGGGCATTGTCGCGGCGGCGGCAAGCAGGTCGGAAAGAATCATTCAGGCATGCTCCCCAAGAGAACTGGTATCGAGAATTCGGGTGAAGGCTTGGCGCCATACATCGGGCTGGCGGCGCGGACGGCCATTGGGCGCGACGAAGCCGACCCGGAAGGTCGCGCTGCAAATCGTCTCCCCATCACGTTTCGCCTCCTGCACCATGCGCACGCTCGCTGCCTTGAGTTCGCTGCACCGCGTATGAATGACGATATCATCGTCGAGCAGCGCGGGCCGAAGATAGCGCATCTGCACATCGGCCACCGCATAGGCACCCTCGCCCGCTTCGATCGCGGCGCGCTGATCGATCTCCAGCATCCGCAGCACGTCGGAACGCGCACGTTCGAACCAGCGCAGGTAGTTGGCGTGATAGACGATGCCGGAAAGGTCGGTATCCTCGTAATAGACCCGCACCGCGTACAGGTGCAGCGAGCCGTCGAACACGCCTCCGGGCGGCGTTGGGCGGACAGGATCGGGTGCGTCGGTCATTCAGGGCGCGCCTTTACCGGAAAGCTGTTCGCAGCGGCAATCACATTCAAGCGGACTGTCGCACGGTGGGAGCGGTTCGCCCGCCGCGCGAGGAGAAGCGGTCCGATCAGGCGATCATCCGCCCCAGCTTCTGCCCGCCGAAGATGTGGACGTGGAAATGCGGCACTTCCTGCCCGCCATTCTCACCCACATTGGCCAGCAGGCGATAGCCGGGCTCGACCAGCCCCTTCGCGCGCGCCACAGTGCCGACCGCGCGAACCAGCCCGGCGATTTCCTCGTCCGAGGCTTTCTGCGAGAAATCGTCCCAGCTGACATACTTGCCCTTGGGGATCACCAGCGTGTGGATTTCGGCCTGCGGAGCAATATCCTCGAACGCGAAGGCCCAGTCGTCCTCGTACACCTTGGTGCAGGGAATCTCGCCGCGCAGGATCTTGGCGAAGATATTGTCGTCGTCATAGGGCGCGGTCGGATCAATCGGCATTGCTCGTCTCCTCCTGGCTCTCGCGGCTGGCCTTCTCCTCGATCCCCGAGATGCCTTCGCGCCGGTCGAGCTCGGCGAGCACGTCGTCCAGCGCGATCTCGCGATCGGCCAGCAACACCATCAGGTGGAACAGCACGTCGGCGGCCTCGCCGACCAGCTCCTCGTCGCTGCCCGAAAGCCCGGCGACCACCGCCTCGACCGCTTCCTCGCCCAGCTTGCGCGCCATCTTGGGCCGCCCGTCGCGCCTGAGCAGCGCGACATAGCTGGTTTCGGGATCGCAATTCCGACGTTCAAGGATCACCTTTTCCAGGCGAGCGAGAGTTTCCATCCAGACGGTCCTCTTTCTGGTTATGCGTGACGCCTCAACCGTGCGTCCCTGCGTAGGGTTCCGGGTGGCGCGCAGGCAAGCCCGCCGCGCGCAGCGCGTCCTGCGCCTCGGCAATAGTATGCTGGCCGAAGTGGAAGATGCTGGCGGCCAGCACCGCGCTCGCATGCCCCTCTTGCACGCCTGCGACCATGTGTTCCAGCGTGCCGACCCCACCACTGGCGATCACCGGCACATCGACCGCATCGGCGATCATCCGCGTCAGTTCGAGGTCGTAGCCGTCCTTGGTCCCGTCGCGGTCCATTGAGGTCACGAGGAGTTCGCCCGCGCCTAGCTGCGCCAGCTTCGTCGCATGTTCGAGCGCATCGATCCCGGTCGCGCGGCGACCGCCGTGGGTGAAGATTTCGTAGCGCCCGCTCTCGCCACGCCGGGCGTCGACCGAGGCGACCACGCACTGGCTGCCCATGCGCTGCGCGATCTCGTCGACCAGTTCGGGCCGCGCCACGGCGGCGGAGTTGATCGCGACCTTGTCTGCGCCGGCCAGCAGCAGCGTGCGCGCGTCTTCGACGCTGCGCACGCCCCCGCCCACGGTCAGCGGCATGAAGCAGACTTCGGCGGTACGCCGCACGATATCGGCCAGCGTCGCGCGCCCTTCATGGCTCGCGGAAATGTCGAGGAAGCACAGCTCGTCCGCCCCCGCGAGGTCGTAGGCATGCGCCTGCTCGACCGGATCGCCCGCATCGCGCAGATCGACGAAATTGACGCCCTTGACCACGCGGCCCTCGGCCACGTCGAGACAGGGGATGACGCGGATACGGACGGTCATGTCATGTGCCTCTCGTTGGCGACGGTCGGGGCCTGCTCTCCGGTGGAGGTCGATGGCGCAACCTGCCCGGCCAGCCAGAACATCCCGAACGCCATGTTGATATAGAGCACGATCGCGAACCAGAACCGGCTCGGATCATCATCCTTCTTGCTCAGCCGGAATTTGCCCAGCGCGGTCTTGCCCCGCACCGCGTCGACCGCGGCGACGACCAGCATGACGGCCGTGGCGATCAGGGCGATATCGGCGATGGTCATCTCGCCATCCCCCCTCTCCAACTTCGGCTAGGACCTGGCAGGTCCAAGCCTGCGTATCCTCTCCCGCAAGGGGAGAGGATGGATGCGGCACGATTCCCTCTCCCCCTGTGGGAGAGGATAGCGCAGCTTGCCGCGTCTGCGGCTAGCGAAGCTTGGTGAGGGGGCTCGATCACTACGCCCCCTCGCGCAGCGCCTCGGCCAGATCGAGCCTCCCATCGTAGAGCGCCCGCCCGGTAATCACGCCCTCGATCCCGTCAGCGGTGTGCGGTGCAAGGGCGCGGATATCCTTGATGTCGGCGACGCCGCCGCTGGCGATCACGGGGAGCGATTGCGCCTTGGCCAGCGCCAGAGTCGCCTCGACATTGCACCCCTTCAGCAGCCCGTCGCGGCCGATATCGGTGAACAGCAGCGCGGCGACGCCCGCATCCTCGAACCGGCGCGCCAGGTCTTCGACCGGCAGGTCGGAAACGCTCGCCCAGCCCTCGGTCGCAACCATCCCGTCGCGCGCGTCGACCGCGACCACCACGCGGCCCGGATGATCGGCCGCCAGAGCCTTGACCAGTTCGGGGTCCTTCAGCGCAGCCGTGCCGATCACCACCCGCGCCACGCCGAGCTCCAGCCAGCGCTCCGCACCCTCGCGCGTGCGGATGCCGCCGCCGAGCTGCACCTTGCCTGGGAAGCGTTGCAGGATGGATTCGACCGCATGCGCGTTGACCGCCTCGCCAGCGAAGGCTCCGTCGAGGTCGACCACGTGCAGCCAGCTCGCCCCTGCTTCGGCAAAGCGCGCGGCCTGTTCGCCGGGATCGTCGCCATAGATGGTCGCGCGGTCCATATCGCCTTCGGCGAGGCGGACGACATTGCCGCCCTTGAGGTCGATAGCGGGGAAAATGATCATACTGCGTACCCCTCTCCAATTGCGGCTAGGCTCCTGCGTCGCCAAGCCTACATATCCTCTCCCGCGAAGCGGGCTAGTGAAGCTTGGAGAGGGGCGATCAAGGCTTCCATTGCAAAAACCTCTCCAGCAGCGCCAGCCCGTAAGCCTGGCTCTTCTCCGGGTGGAACTGCACGCCGAGGATATTGTCCCGCGCCACCGCCGCCGTCACCGCTCCGCCATGGTCGGTGCGCGCGGCGACGTGCGCGTTGTTCGCGACATCGAAGGCGTAGGAATGGAGGAAATAGGCCTCGCCCGGATGAACCAGCCCGCTCGCATCGTCGGCCACGACCACATCGTTCCAGCCCATATGCGGCACCTTCACGTGTTCGGAGGGCTCCAGCGCCCGCACCTCGCCGCCGATCCAGCCGAGCCCCGGCGTCTCGCCATGCTCCAGCCCCTTGTCGGCGAGCAATTGCATGCCGACGCAAATGCCGAGGAAGGGCACGCCATCCTTGAGCACGTGGCTTTCCAGCGCCTCGATCATCCCGGGCAGACTCGCGAGGCCGTTGTAACACGCACCGAACGCGCCCACGCCAGGCAGCACGATCCGCTCTGCCTTCGCCAGCGCATCGCCATCCGAGACCAGCGCGACCTCCGCTCCGACCCGCCTGAGCGCGTTTTCGACCGAATGCAGGTTCCCGGCGCCGTAATCGATCAGCGCGACACGATCAGCCACCCAGGATGCCCTTGGTCGAGGGAATGGCACCGCCCTTGCGCGGGTCGATCTCGACCGCCTGCCGCATCGCGCGGGCAAAGCCCTTGTAGATCGCCTCGCAGATATGGTGGTTGTTGGAACCGTACAGCAGCTCGACATGCAGCGTCAGCCCGGCGGTCTGCGCGACCGACTGGAACCAGTGTTCGATCAGTTCGGTGTCCCACTCGCCCAGCTTGGCTTGGCTGAAGCCCGCGCGCCACACGCACCAGGGCCGCCCCGAGATATCCAGCGCAACCCGCGCCAGCGTCTCGTCCATCGGCGAATAGGCGGTGCCGTAACGCGCAATCCCGCCCTTGTCGCCCAGCGCGTCGCTGAGTGCCTGGCCCAGCGCGATCGCGCTGTCTTCGGTGGTGTGATGCTGGTCGACATGCAGGTCGCCGTCGACCTTCATCTCCACATCGATCAGCGAATGGCGGGAAAACTGCTCGACCATATGGTCGAGAAAGCCGATCCCCGTCGCCACCTCGTAGGTGCCGGTACCATCAAGGTTCACCGCCACGCGGATGCGCGTTTCCTTGGTATCGCGCTCTATCAGACCGGTTCGCATGGGGACGCGCGCTATCCGTGACCGGGGCTGCGCGCAAGCATTCTGCGCTTGACCATACGCGCGCTCGCCGCCACCTAGCCACGTGATGAGTGACGATGCGCCCGATAGCCTGATCCCCTACGACCAGATCGTGCAGGAGGCCCTGCGCGCCGTGGTCGGCAGCGTGCTTGGTGAAATCGAGGCGGGCGGCGGTACGCTGCCCGGCAACCACCATTTCTACATCACCTTCAAGACCGGCGTCCCCGGGGTCGAGATACCCGACCATCTGCGGGAGCGTTTTCCGGACGAGATGACGATCGTCCTGCAGAACAAGTTCTGGGATCTGAACGTGACCGAAGTGGGCTTTTCGGTCGGGCTGAGCTTCAATCAGCGATCCTCGCATCTGGTGGTGCCGTTCTCCGCGATCACCGCCTTCGTCGATCCGGCGGTCGATTTCGGCCTGCAGTTCCAGGCGACCGAGGTGGAGGACTACCCCACCCCGACCGATGCGGCAGGAAACGACGGGTCGGACGACGCGGAACGCGATCCGCGCGAGGCCGTTACCAAGAACGAAGACGGCTCGAACGTCGTCACGGTCGATTTCGGCCGCAAGAAGTAACGCTCCGCACACACTCGTCAGCGCGTCCGGAGCCTGCAATCCAGGGGGCCTGACCAGATGAGCAAACGCCGCGAGGAACTGCGCCGCAAGGTCGCCCGCGGACAGGCACGCGCCCGCGGCGAAGCGGTGCCGGGCCTCTCCCCCAATCCGGCAGCCAACCTGATCATGGCCAACGCGATCGTGCGCACCGGATCGATCCTGCTGCGCCGGGCCGTCGACAAGCGCATGCTGCGCGGGCGTTATGGCAAGGATACCGCCGAAGCCGCAGCAGAGAACCAGGGACTGGGATCGACGCTGACCGCACTCGCCCTGTCCAAGGTCGCTGCGCGCTCCTCCACCGGCGCGGTGGTGGTCGGCGGCGGAATGCTGGCCAAGGCGCTGTACGACCGGCGGCAGGCCAAGAAGGCGCGGGCCAAGGGCGATGCGCAGATTCTGGAAGACGCCGCCGACGCGTAAGCGCGCACGCACCCTTTACGGATTTAGCCGACGCGAAGGGTTGATCTGACCCGCCCGGACGGGCCAATGGCGGATATGCCCGACTCCTCCTCCCACTCGCACGAGACCGACACGCTTCACCGCAGGGGCGTCATGTTCATCCTCTCCTCGCCTTCCGGTGCTGGCAAGACGACGCTGTCGCGCATGCTGCTTGCCTCGGACGAGGAGATCATGCTGTCGGTCTCCGCCACCACGCGCGCCCCGCGCGAGGGCGAGGTGGATGGCAAGGACTATCACTTCGTCAGCAACGAAGAGTTCGACCGGCTGGTGGAAGAGGACGGGTTCTACGAATGGGCGCCCGTGTTCGGCAATCGCTACGGCACGCCCAAGGGCCACATCCGCGAAGGGCTGAAGCGCGGGCAGGATTACCTGTTCGACATCGACTGGCAGGGCACGCAGCAGCTTTACCAGAAAGACCAGCAGGACACGGTCAGCGTGTTCATCCTGCCGCCGAGCCTTGAGGAACTGCACCGCCGCCTGACCGCCCGCGCGCTCGACAGCGAAGAGGTGGTCAACAGCAGGATGGAACGCGCGCGCGCCGAAATCAGCCACTGGGCCGAATACGACTATGTCGTGATCAACGACAATGTCGACGCGTGCTTCACCAAGGTGCGCGAGATCCTGCACGCCGAACGCATGAAGCGCACGCGCCAGACCGGGCTGATCCCCTTCGTGCGCGAATTGATGGGGTAGCGCTGGCTCTGCCCCGGCAGCTCTGCCAGTAAGAGCGGACCAATGCGGGCGTTGCCCCAATGCGCATCGAGGAGACTGGCCTGATGACTGATAACGGCTCGACCACTCGCGAAGAAGACGTCCCTCCTCTGAGCGACGCGGTGACGCAGGACGAAGATGTTGCGCAGGGCGGCCATGCTTCCGCCAGCGCCCCCTCCAGCCACGACGGGGCGAGCGACGCGGCAGACAATTCGTCGAAGTCGCGCGGTCGCTCCAAATTGGGCTGGATGCTCGGTGTCGTTGGCATCGCCGCGCTGCTGACGATGCTCGCCATGATCGCCGTCAGTGCGCTTGGCGGTATCGCATGGCGACAGGCCGTCTCTATCGTCATGTACGCGGGCCTTGCGGGGCTCATCGCGGTCGTCCTGCTGCTCGCTTTCATCTTTCGTCGGCGAAAGACAGGCAAATCGGCCTTCGAGCTGCCGGTCATCGCCGGTCTCGCCGGTGGCGCGGTCGCGGCTGTCTATGCCGCAAGCTGGGGCCTTGCATGGATTGGCCACCCCGCGATCCACGATATCTCGACCGAACTAGCCGATCCGCCGCAATTCAGAAGCCTCACCGTGCGGCCCGACAATTTCGACGACATTCCCGGCGCGGGCGACAGCGACATGACCGGCCTCAATCCGCGCCAGCGCTGGGCCGCGGTGCATCAGGACGCTTATCCCGACATCCGTTCCGTCCGGATCGATGCACAGCCCGCGGCGGTGCTCGCCAAAGCACAGCGATTGGCGGAAGACCGCGGCTGGACGATTGCGCCGGGTGACAGCGACACCACGCTGGAAGCACAGGGGCGCGATACCCTGCTGGGTGTCGACTTCATCTTCATCCTGCGCGCCCTTCCGGCGCAGGATGGCCGCGCGAGCCTGATCGATGTGCGGATGGTGACGCGTGAGGGCCGGTCCGATTACGGCGTGCTCGCCCCGATCGTGCGGACATTCCTGGCGGATCTCTCGGGTACCACCACTGCGTTGCAGGAAGGGACGACACCGGCACGCTGACGGCCGGGCAAGCGTGCCCCCGGCAGGCGATCTAAGGGGCCGGCGTCCACTTGCCGCCCGCCCCGTGCCGCTGCGCCTAGTCGCCCGACGGATCGACGAAGTTGCCCGCGCCGATATTGGCGTTGACCACGCCGCCGTCGATCGGGATCGTCGTGCCGACCACATAGTCGCCCGCCCGGCTGAGCAGGTAGATCGCGCCTGCGGCCATATCCTCGGTAACGCCCACGCGCTTGCTCGGGATGCCGCGCTTGACCAGTTCCTCGTTGTCGCGTGCAGCGCGGTTCATCGCGCTGGGGAAAGCACCCGGACCGATTCCGTTGACCACGATGTTGTGGCCGATCAGCTCGGCAGCCATGCGGCGGGTGAGGTGGATCAGCCCGGCCTTGCTCGCCTGATAGGGATAGGTCGGCCACGGGTTGGTCTTCATCCCGTCGATGCTGGCGATCATCAGCACCTTGGCCGGACGCTCCGCCGTGCCCGCCTTCTTGAGCAGCGGGAGCAGCTTCTGGGTGAGGAAGAACGGCGTCTTGAGGTTGAGGTCCATCGTGCGGTGCCAGCCGGCCTCGCTGAATTCCTCGAACGGCTCGCCCCAGGCAGCGCCTGCATTGTTGACCAGCAGATCGAGCTTGTCCTCGCGGCTCGCGAGTTCGTCGGCCAGCGCCTTGATCCCGTCCATCTGGCTGAGGTCGCCGACCAGGCCGATGACCTTGTCACCCAGTTCGGCGCTGGTCTCGTCGACCTGCTCCTTCTTGCGCGCGACGATATAGACCCTGGCGCAGCCCGCTTCGAGCAGGCCTTCCACGATCATGCGCCCGATCCCGCGGCTGCCGCCGGTGACCAGCGCGATCTTGCCTTCGAGACCGAAAAGGTCGGTGAGTTTCATCATGACAGAAATCCTTTCTTCGTCATTGCGAGGAGCCGCAGGCGACGCGGCAATCCATGACGCAGGTCCCTGGATTGCTTCGCTACGCTCGCAATGACGAGGGACTTTTCAACATATTGAGGTCTAATACCCGCTCAGTTCGGCAACCCGGCCCGCGTGGTAGTACATGTCGCCGAGGAACTCCTGCAGCGCGCGGTCGCGCTTCATGTAGAGGCCGATATCGTATTCGTCGGTCATCCCGATGCCGCCGTGCATCTGCACACCTTCCTTGACCGCGAGGCCCGCCGCCTTGGCAACCTTGGCCTTGGCGACCGAGGTCATCAGCTCGGCCTGCTCGCTGCCCGCGTCGAGCAGCTGCGCTGCCTTGATGACCACCGCACGGGCGATCTCGACTTCGGAATAGAGGTGCGCTGCGCGGTGCTGGAGGGCCTGGAAGCTGCCGATCAGCTGCCCGAACTGCTTGCGCTGCTTGAGATAGTCGACCGTCATGTCCATCGCGCCGCGTGCGACACCTACGCCTTCCGCCGACGCGCCGACGCGGCCTGCGCGCAGCATGGCGTTCAGGATCTCGCGCCCGCCATCGACTTCGCCGATGACCGCGTCGCCATCCAGCTCAACCCCGTCGAACGTGATGTGGCTGGCCATCGAGCTGTCGACCAGCCGCACACTGTCGTGGCTCACGCCGGAGGCATCCTGCGGCACGGCAAACAGGGTGATGCCGTCGGCATCGCTATCGCTGCCCGAGGTGCGCGCAGCAACCACGATCATCTCGGCGCTGGCGCCGTAGACCACAAAGTCCTTCTTGCCGGAAAGCTTGAAGCCGTTGCCCGACTTCTCTGCCTTGCAGGCGATCTTTTCGGGCCGGTGCTTGGGCCCTTCGTCGATCGCGACGGCGTAGACGTTCTTGCCCGCGACCAGATCGGGCAGCCAGCGGCCGCGCGTGTCGTCGCTGCCGTGCTTGAGCGCGGTGGCCGCAAGAACCGAGGAGCTGAGGAAGGGCGACGGGGTAAGGTTCGCGCCGATTTCCTCGAGCACGATGTTCGCCTCGACCTGGCCCATGCCGAGCCCGCCGTCCTCTTCGGGAAGCAGGATGCCGGTGAAGCCCATTTCGCCGAACTGCTCCCACAGCCCATGGCCGAAGCCATCCTTGCAGTCGCGGTCGCGCCAGTGGCGCAGCTGCTTGGCAATGCTGCCTTCCTCGCGGATGAAATCGCTCGCGCTGTCGGCCAGCATCGCCTGATCGTCGTCGTAGTAAAGTGGCATGTTTTACTCCCTCTCCCCTTCAGGGGAGAGGGCCGGGGAGTGGGGACTGGCCCTTCCCGGCCCTTAAAGTTTATGATCCAGGGAGCGTAGCCGCCCCCTCTCCCAACCCTCTCCCCTGAAGGAGAGAGGGCTTTTCTCGTTACGCGCCCGGCAGTTCGAGGATGCGCTTGGCGACCACGTTGAGCATCACCTCGCTGGTGCCGCCCTCGATCGAGTTCGCCTTGGTGCGCAGCCAGCTGCGCGCGGGCTTGCCGTGCTCGGTCTCTTCGCTTTCCCATTCGAGAGCGTGGCTGCCGCCGGCCGCCATCAGCAGCTCGTGCCGGCGCTTGTTGAGCTCGGTCCCGGCATATTTGAGCATGTTGGGCTGCGCAGGGTGGCCCTTGCCCACCTTCACCTCGTCGAGGAACTTCTCGCTCATCGCGGTAAACGCCAGCGCATCGACATCGAACAGCGCCATTTCGGCGCGCAGCACGGGGTCGAGCTCGCCCTGGCGGCTGGTCACCGCGCCCAGCGAAGAGGCACGGTCGCCGCCGCCGGTGGCGGAGATCATCTCGCGCTCATGGCCCAGCAGGTACTTGGCGACATCCCAGCCGCGATTGATCTCGCCGACATAGGCCGGGATATCCTCGCCGTAGGACTTGGGCACCTTCACATCGTCCATGAAGGTTTCGCAGAAGGGCGAGTTGCCGCTGATCAGCTTGATCGGCTTGGTCGAGACGCCGTCGCCCGCCATGTCGAACAGCATGAAGGTGATGCCCTGGTACTTGTTGTCCTTGTCCGTACGGACGAGGCAGAAGATCCAGTCGGCTTCGTCGGCGTAGGAGGTCCAGATCTTCTGGCCGTTGACGATCCAGTGATCGCCCTTGTCCTCGCCAAAAGTCTGCATCGAGACCAGGTCCGATCCGCTGCCCGGCTCGCTATAGCCCTGGCACCAGCGAATCTCGCCGCGCGCGATCTCGTTGAGGAAGCGCTGCTTCTGGCCTTCGGTGCCGAAGTGCAGAAGCGCCGGGCCGAGCATCCAGATGCCGAAGCTGTGCAGCGGGCTGCGCGCGTCGATTCGCGCCATTTCCTCGCGCAGCACCTTGGCTTCCGCGGGCGAAAGCCCGGCGCCGCCATATTCCTTTGGCCATGCCGGGACGGTGTAGCCCTTGTCGCGGCACGCCTCGAACCAGGCCTTCTGCGCCTCGTTCTTGAAGGTGGCGTTGCGCCCGCCCCAATAAACGTCTTTCTCGTCTTCGGCGGGCTTGCGCATTTCGGGCGGGCAGTTGGCTTCGAGCCAGCTGCGCGTTTCCGCGCGGAATTGCTCCAGATCGGCCATGTATCTCTCTCCTCGGGATGCGGCGGAGCGGTGTGAGGCTCTCGCCGCCGGTGCTTTTGCTGACGCCTACGTAAGGCCAAGCGAGGCTCCGCCGCAAGCGTACTTTCGTAAAACCGGTATGCCGTAGCGGCAGAGCGATTGCGCTTGCGCGCCCGCCCGCAACCCCTACTGTTCCGTAAACGTCAAAGGCGGCGCGAAGAAGCTCCGCACGGGAGAGATTCGCACTTCATGGCCTTCACGCAAGGACCGGTTCCGCTTCGCATCAAGCTGATTCAGGGCGTGGGAGCGATGGCCTTCGGAGTGAAGGACAGCGGTTTTTCCTTCTTCCTGCTGATCTTCTACAATCAGGTGCTGGGCATGGACGCGGGGCTGGTAGGCCTCGCGCTGGCACTGGCTTTGCTGGTCGACGCGGTCGCGGATCCATTCATCGGCTATTTCTCCGACCGGACCTATACCAAGTGGGGCCGCCGTCTCCCGTGGCTCTACATCGCACCCTTTCCGCTCGCAGTGGCGTGGATCATGCTGTGGTCCCCGCCCGGCGGTGAGGCGCCCAGCTTCCTCGGCCTGCTGGGCATTGCGGTCGGTGTGCGGCTGCTCTTGTCTGCCTGCGAGGTGCCTCAGGTGAGCCTCGTGCCCGAGATCACGACCGACTACGACGAGCGGACCACGCTGTTCCGTTACCGCTATCTGATGGGATGGAGCGGCGGTATCGTGATGATGATCCTCGCCTACACCGTGTTCATGCGCGGGCCCGACGGGATCCTGGAAGCGGACGGCTATGTCGGCTTCGGAATCGCAGGCGGGCTTCTGATGATAGCCTCGGTCATCGGGTCGGCGATCGGTCTGCATACACTGGTGGCGCATCCTCCGCCCGATCGCCCGCCGCCATTCCGGTGGCTGGACGCTTTTGCCGAGATCAAGCAGGCTTTCAGCGAGAAGGCATTCCTGATCTTCGCCGCGGGCGCCATGGCGGCCTATATCAGCCAGGGCACGACCTTCTCCATCTCGCAATATGTCAACGCCTTCGTCTGGCAGTTCGACGAGCGGGCGTTCCAGGCCTACCCGGTGGTGCTGTTCTTCAGCGCGCTGCTGATGTTCGTCGTGGTGAGCCCGCTGCACCGGCGCCTCGGCAAGCCGCATACGGCCGCCTATGGTGCGCTGGCGGCGTTCGGGTTTGCCTTCACGCCCTACGCCCTGTTTCTGGCTGGTGCGTGGCCGGAGGCCGGAACGTTGCCGTCGACCGCGCTGTTTTATTGCTTCCTGTTCCTCGGCAACACCTCCGGGATCGTGTCGATGATCTCCGCCACATCGATGGTCGCCGAGATTATCGAGGTGTACGAGGAACGCACGGGCGAGCGGGCCGAAGGCAAGTTCTACGCGGGCAACTGGCTGATCCAGAAATGCGCGACGGGCGCAGGGATTTTCATTTCCGGGCAAATCATCGCGCTGGCGCAACTGCCCACCGACGCGCGGCCCGGCACGGTCTCGATGGACGTGCTCACCCCGATGATCCTCCTCTATGGCCTCGTTTCGCTGATCCTTGCCGCTACGGCTGCCTTCTGGCTGGCGCGGTTCCCCATCACGCGAGAGAGCCACGAGGCACGGCTCGCCCTGCTCGACGATGCGGCGCGCACCGATCCGACGGGAGAAGTTTTGCGTCCCTGAGGACCCACAACACGACGATTGCAGGGTTGGCGCAGGCGCGCGGCTCTGCCACGAGGCGTTTCGACTGCATACCTGATATTCGAAGATAGACCGAAGCAAGAGAGGCAAGACATGGATTTCCAACCGACCGAACGGCAAAGCCACTGGCGCGACCGGGTGCGCGACTTCATCGAGAAGGAAGTGCGCCCCGCCGTCCCCACCTACAAGGCGCAGGACGCCGAGGGCGATCGCTGGAAGGTCATTCCGGTGGTCGAGGAGCTGAAGGAAAAGGCCAAAGCCAAGGGCCTGTGGAACATGTTCATGCCCCCGCGCAATGACAGCCACCATCATGTCGATGAGACCTTCGAGTTCGAAGGCCCCGGCCTCACCAACCTCGAATATGCGATGGTCGCCGAGGAACTGGGCCGCATCGGCTTCGCCAGCGAAACGATGAACTGCTCCGCCCCCGACACCGGCAACATGGAAGTGCTCCACCGCTACGGCACGCGCGAGCAGAAGGAACAGTGGCTGGCCCCGCTGATGGCCGGCGAGATCCGCAGCGCCTTCCTGATGACCGAACCGCAGGTCGCCAGCTCGGACGCGACCAATATCGAAACCTCGATCATCCGCGAAGGTGACGAATACGTCATCAACGGTCGCAAGTGGTGGAGCTCGGGTGCGGGCGATCCGCGCTGCAAGGTCGCGATCGTGATGGGCAAGAGCGATACCAGCGCCCAGCGTCACCAGCAGCAGTCCATGATCCTGATGCCGATGGATGCCGAAGGCGTCACCATCGAACGCTTCCTGCCGGTGTTCGGCTACGACGATGCGCCGCACGGCCATATGGAAATCACCCTGAAGAATGTCCGCGTTCCCGCCTCCAACATGCTGCTGGGCGAAGGGCGCGGGTTCGAGATCGCGCAGGGCCGCCTCGGGCCGGGCCGGATCCATCACTGCATGCGCACCATCGGCGTTGCGGAAGAAGCGCTGGAGAAGATGTGCAAGCGCCTCCAGGCGCGCGAAGCCTTCGGCAAGCCGATCTACAAGCACTCGATCTGGGAACAGCGCGTCGCGCAGGCCCGCATCGACATCGAGATGACGCGCCTGCTGTGCCTCAAGGCCGCCGACATGATGGACAAGGTCGGCAA
Organism: Citromicrobium bathyomarinum; assembly: GCA_001306305.2. NCBI lineage: Bacteria > Pseudomonadati > Pseudomonadota > Alphaproteobacteria > Sphingomonadales > Sphingomonadaceae > Citromicrobium > Citromicrobium bathyomarinum. Next base: position 962,068 of record CP155577.1, on the reverse strand, counting down.
CAAGGCCGCCAAGCAGGAAATCGCGATGATCAAGGTCGCTGCGCCCACGATGGCGCTCAAGATCATCGACGATGCGATCCAGGCGCATGGCGGTGCCGGCGTGGCGGACGACTTCGGCCTCGCGCAGGCCTACGCCCACCAGCGCACGCTGCGTCTGGCGGACGGCCCGGACGAGGTTCACGCACGCTCCATCGCGCGCATGGAATTCGCCCGGCACGCGCCGAGCGAGGACGAGATGGAAACCTACAGCTCGGGCGACATGGGCGCGACGCGCTAACGCTCGAAGCAACACTACCGCTCGCCCTGACAGGCTCAGGGCGAGCGGAAAAATCACACGGAGTTGAGAATGGCGAAGGCTGCAATCCTCGAAAAGCCCAGCGAACCGATGGTGATCGGCGAGATCGAACTTGCCGAACCCGCCCCGCACGAGGTTCTGATCGACACCAAGGCGTGCGGCCTGTGCCATTCGGACCTGCACTTCATCGACGGTGCCTATCCGCATGCGCTGCCGCTGGTGCCCGGGCACGAAGCGGCGGGCGTGGTCCGCGCGGTGGGCAGCGAAGTGACGATGGTGAAGCCGGGCGACCATGTCGTCTCGTGCCTCAGCGCGTTCTGCGGCCAGTGCGAATTCTGCGTCACCGGCCGCATGGCGCTGTGCCTCGGTCAGGGAACCCGGCGCGGCAAGGGTGCGGCCCCGCGCCTTTCCCGGGGCGGCGAGCCTGTGCAGCAGTTGCTCAACCTGTCGGCCTTTGCCGAACAGATGCTGATCCACGAACATGCCTGCGTAGCGATCGACAAGGACATGCCGTTCGACCGGGCCGCCGTGCTCGGCTGCGCGGTGACCACCGGTGCGGGCACCATCTTCAACGCGATCAAGCTGACGCCGGGTGAGAGCGTCGCGGTGATCGGCTGCGGCGGCGTCGGCCTTGCAGCGATCAACGCGGCCAAGATCGCGGGCGCAGGCATGATTATCGCCGCCGACCCGCTGCCCGAGAAGCGCGCGCTCGCCGAAACGCTGGGCGCGACACACACGATCGACGCGCTGGCGGAAGATGCCGCTTCGCAGATCGTCAAGCTGTCGGGTGGCGGCGTGCATTACGGCATCGAAGCGGTCGGACGGCAGGCGAGCGCGGATCTCGCGGTCGCATCGCTCCGCCGCGGCGGCACCGCCGTGGTCCTCGGCATGATGCCGCTGGACTGCAAGGTCGGGCTCGGCGCGATGGACCTGCTCGGCGGCAAGAAGCTGATGGGCGCAATCATGGGGATGAACCACTTCCCGGTCGATCTCCCGCGCCTCGTCGACTTCTACCTGCGTGGCCTGCTCGACCTCGACACGATCATTGCCGAACGGATCGCACTGGAAGACATCAACGCCGGGTTCGACAAGCTTCGCGAAGGGCACAGCGCCCGCAGCATCGTGGTGTTCGACTGACGGTTACGGGACCGCGCCTGTCCTACACCGGGCTGGCGCGTTAAAACCTGCGTCGGACAGATCATCCGGCGCAGGGTGATGAATTTTGAAAGGTGACACTTGCCGCTCTCGTTTGCGGTCCGGCCCGGCGAAATAGTGCGACTGCACGCCATGACCGGAATTTCGCGAACGGGCGCGGTACAGGTGCCAGCATAGAGACTGGCCGCCATTGGTTTAGGAGAGGAAGTTCGTGGCAGCTATCGACTACGAGAAGGAAATGGTCGGCACGGTCGACGTGCCCGAGGCCGACAAGCTGGACGAAGCGGCGCTGACCGCGTGGTTCGAGGCGAATGTGGAGGACTTCGAAGGGCCCCTCACCCTCTCGAAATTCAAGGGCGGCCAGTCCAACCCGACCTACAAGGTGGCGACTTCCAGCCGCAATTACGTGCTGCGCCGCCAGCCCTTCGGCAAGCTGCTGCCATCGGCCCACGCGGTCGACCGCGAGTACACCGTGATGAGCGCGCTTGGGCCCACCGGCTTCCCCGTGCCGCGCACCTTCGGGCTGTGCGAAGACGGCGACGTGATCGGCTCCAAGTTCTTCGTCATGGAACTGATCCAGGGCCGCAACCTGTGGAACGGCGCCCTGCCCGACTACCAGCCGGACGAGCGGCGCGAGATCTACCACGCGATGGTCGACACCCTGGCCGATCTGCACACCACCGATCCCAAGAAGATCGGCCTTGGCGACTACGGCAAGCCGCAGGATTACTGCGCGCGCCAGATCGCCCGCTGGACCAAGCAGTACAAGCTCTCCGAAACCGAAGAGATTCCGGAGATGGAGGCGCTGATCGCGTGGCTGCCCGAGACCGTGCCCGAACAGCACGCCAGCGGGATCGTGCACGGCGACTACCGGCTCGACAACATGATCTTCCATGCAGACGAGAACCGCGTTGCCGCGGTGCTCGACTGGGAGCTGTCGACGCTGGGCGATCCGATCGCGGATTTCAGCTACTTCGTGCTCAACTGGCACAACCCGTCCGACGGTCGGGCCGGGCTCGGCGGGAAAGACCTGAAGGCGCTGGGCATCCCCACCGCGGAGGAAGTCACCCAGCGCTATGTCGAACGGACCGGCTACCCGGTGCCCGACATGGACTGGTACTTCGCGTTCAACCTGTTCAAGTTTGCCGGGATCATCCAGGGCATCAAGAAGCGCGTGATCGACGGCACTGCCTCGTCAGCGCATGCCAAGCAGATGAGCGAGCGGGTGCGCCCGCTGGTGCAGTCCGCCTACGACTTCGCCAAGCGCGCCGGGCTCGACTGAGCGGGCGCGCTTCACAACCGCGCAGGGGCTCGCTAGCAGGCATGGCGAAGACGGGGCCGATCCCCGGTGCAGGAGTGATTTGAGGATGAGCGACGAACACCGGCAGGTGATCGAACAGGCATGGGAGAACCGCGATTCTCTCGATACCGGCGATATAGACCTGCGCGAAGCGGTCGAAAGTGCGATTACCAGCCTCGACGAAGGCAGCGCGCGGGTTGCGGAGCCTGACGGCAATGGCGGCTGGCAGGTCAACCAGTGGCTGAAGAAGGCCGTGCTGCTCTCGTTCCGCCTGTCGGACAACCGGGTGATGGACGGCGCGGTCGGCTCGCCCGCGTTCGACAAGGTGCCCAGCAAGTTCGCCGGCTGGGGCGAAGCGCGCTTCCGCGAAGCGGGTTTCCGCGTCGTGCCCGGTGCGATCGCGCGGCGCGGCAGCTTCATCGGCAAGAACTGCGTGCTGATGCCCAGCTTCACCAATATCGGTGCCTATGTGGGTGAAAACACCATGCTGGACACCTGGGCCAGCGTCGGCAGCTGCGCGCAGGTCGGCGCGAACTGCCACATCTCCGCCGGCACAGGGATCGGCGGCGTGCTCGAACCGCTGCAGGCCAACCCGACGATCATCGGCGACAACTGCTTCATCGGCGCGCGCTCCGAAATCGTCGAGGGCGTGATCGTGGGCGAAGGCTGCGTGGTCGCGATGGGCGTGTTCATCACCCAGTCGACGAAGATCGTGGTGCGCGACACGGGCGAAGTGCTGCGCGGACACATCCCGCCTTATTCGGTGGTGGTGCCGGGCAGCCTTCCGGGCAAGGATGGCGGGCCGTCGCTGGCATGTGCGGTGATCGTCAAGACGGTCGACGCACAGACTCGCGAGAAGACCGGCATCAACGAATTGCTGCGCGACTGATCGGCAGTCAAGGAACCGCGCGGCAGACGAGCCGTTGGTTATTTTCGGTGGACGGAAAGGTAATTTGAGATGACTGATAACCGCGATAGCAAAGTTCGTATCGACGAAGAAGACGTCAGCGGCGGCAGCAAGGAAGGCGTCGTGCGCTGGGTTCTGGGCATCGGCCTGCTTCTCGCGATCGTGCTGCTGTCGGTCATCTGGATCGTCCCCGCACTGATGCAGGGCGATGCTGAGGAAGAGGCCACGATGACGGGTACGATGGAAGCACGCGGTGCGCCCATCGGCAGCGACACGGACGGCATCATCGAAGAAGCTCCGGGCGACGAAGGCGTTGCCGAGGAACCGGCGGCCAACGACGAAGTTGTTGCTACCGAACAGGAATAACCGGCCAGGAGCCCCGATTTCATGAGCAATACGAACAGCTTCCAGAGCGATCAGTATGTGCAGTGGGATTGGGGCAACGGCACTGCCAAGGGCCAGATCAAGGAGCGTTTCGAACGCGAGGTGACCCGCACCCTGCAGGGCAGCGAGATCACCAGGAATGGCTCCCAAGACGACCCCGCCTACCTCATCAAACAGGATGATGGCGACGAAGTGCTCAAGCTGGGCTCCGAAATCGAAGCACAAGACAGCTGAGGATCACGCCATGCCCAAGGCCAAATCGAAGAAGCAGCAACAGGCGGCAGGCGCCGCCCTCTCCGCCAAGCGCGGCGAGACGGACAAGTCCGACCTTCAGGGCGCGTCTGTCGGCATGTACGAAAGCATGACCGAGGACGAGCTGGAGGAAATGGCCTCCACCGATCGCGAAGACCTGCCCGAGGAAGTCGACGGAGACTGAACGGGCCGGCCCTCCTTACTCCCCGCCGCCCGTGGGGTACTCGTAGGGCGGCACATCGGCCATCGCGGCGCTGGTCGCCTCGACCCCGCGCATCACCCGCATCATGTTGCGGAGGCTGATCTTCTCCAGATCCTCCTGCGAGTATCCACGCCCCGCCAGTTCGGTGAACAGAGCGGGGTATGTCGAGACATCCTCCAGCCCCTCAGGCCCGAAAGGAATGCCATCGTAGTCGCCGCCGATCCCGATCGCGTCGATCCCGGCAATCTTGCGCACGTGATCGATATGGTCGGCCATGTCGGCAATATTGGCGGGCGGATAGGGGTTGGCCATGTCCCACGCAGACATGCCTGCCGCAACCGCATCGGGCTGCCCCTGCCAGAGCGCCTTGAGCCGCGCCTCCTCGGCATCGCGCTGCGCGTTCCACACCCGCGCGTCCTCGCTGATGAAGCCGGGCACCGCGGTGACCATGATGATCCCGCCGTTCTCGCGCAGACGCCGCAGCACCGCATCGGGCACGTTGCGCGCGTGGCCGTTGATCGCGCGGGCGGAGGAATGGCTGAAGATCACCGGCGCGCGGCTCACATCCAGCGCGTCCATCATCGTCTTCTCGGACACGTGGCTGAGGTCGACCACCATCCCGATCCGGTTCATCTCGCGCACCAGATCCTTGCCGAAATCGGTCAGCCCGCCATGCTCGGGATCATCGGTCGCGCTGTCCGCCCACGGCGTGTTGCGGCTGTGCGTCAGCGTCATGTAGCGCGCGCCCAGATCGTACATCTGGCGCAGTACGGCGAGGCTCGACCCGATCGAATGGCCGCCCTCCATCCCGATAAGACCGGCGATCCTGCCTTGCGCCCGCGCCGCCTCGACATCATCGGCACTCAGCGCCAGCGTCATGTCGTCCGGGTAAAGTGCGATCAGCCGCTTGGCGACGTCGATCTGCTCCAGCGTCATCTGCACCGCTTCGGGTTCGTCGAGCGAGGCGGGAACGTAGACCGACCACCACTGCGCGCCGACATGCCCGGCCCGCAACCGCGCGAGATCGGTATGCATCGCGTTGCGCGTCTCGGTCTTCGTCGCGCGGGTATTGGTGAAGTCGAACTCGCCGAGCTCGTTGCCGAAGCGGCTGCGCAGCTGGATCGGCACGTCGTTGTGCCCATCCCACACCGGCGCGGCTTCAAGGGCGGCCTGCGCGATCTCTTCGGGCGTCTGCGCCAGCGCGGGTGCGCACAAAAGCGCTGCGAGAGCGGAAGCGGTGGCGAAACGGCGCAGCATGTGGTGACTCCCCTGCATCTGTCGGCCTAGGCATACCGACGCAGCAGCAAAAAGGAAGATGGACGCCCCATGACCAGTGCCCGCGACATGATCGAGCGCCACGGCCTCGCCCCCCATCCCGAAGGCGGCTGGTACCGCGAGACCTTCCGCGCAGGTGAGAAGGATGGCCGGTCGAGCGCGACCATGATCCACTTCCTGCTGGAGGCCGGACAGGCATCGCACTGGCACCGCGTCGATGCGGACGAGCTATGGCTGTGGCACGCGGGCGACCCGCTGGCGCTCAGGGTCGCGGAAACCGAGGATGCAGCGGTCGAGACGATCGTGCTGGGTGACGCGAACGCGCCGCAATGGCAGGGCGTGGTGCCGCAAGGCCAGTGGCAGGCGGCGCTGCCCCTGCCCGGATCGCACGGCTACGCGTTCGTCTCATGCGTCGTCGCGCCGGGCTTCTCCTTCGACGGGTTCGAACTCGCACCGCCCGGCTGGGCGCCGAAGCGGGCCTGAGGCGATGGCCCGCACCGCAATCCGCTGGTTCCTCACGCTCGCCTACCTCGCCGCGGGCATCCTGCACGTCACAGTGCCCGGCCCGTTCCTGTCGATCATGCCCGGCTTCGTGCCGCTGCCCGAGGCGGTGGTGTTCGCCACCGGAGTTGCCGAAATCCTCGGCGCCATCGCGCTTGCGCAGCCCGTCTCGCCTGCGCTGAGAGCGGCCGGAGGCATCGGGCTGGCGCTTTACGCGCTGTGCGTATGGCCGGCGAACGTCCAGCACATGATCACAGACCTCGCCAGCGCCGATGGCGGCCTCGGCCTCGGCTATCACATCCCGCGCATGTTCGCGCAGCCGGTCATCATCTGGGCCGCGCTGTGGGCCAGCCGGGTGATCGACTGGCCCTTCGCGAAGCGGGTCTAGGCGTCGTCTTCGAAGTCGCCCAGATCCTCTTCATCCGAACCGCTGTAGCTCGCTGAGAGCACGCAGGCAGCCATCACATGGCCTTCCATCGCGGCGAACAGCTCCGCCTTGCCCGCGCCGGGCATCAGCGCGATCGGCAGGTCGAGCGCGAACAGCTGGAACACGAAGCAGTGCGGCGCGCCATCGGGATCGACCTTGGGCAGCAGCCATTCGGAATTGCCCTGGTCGTTCTTACCCGTGCGCGGCGGGGTCTCGCCCTCCAGCAGCTTGCCGTTCTGCGCGGGCAGGCCCCAGACCAGCCAGTGGCAGGTCGGATCGGCCTGGCTCGCATCCTCGACCACAAGAACCAATTCCTCCGCGCCCTTGGGCGGTGCGGTCCATTCCATCGGCGGCGCAACCGCGTCTTCTTCATCCGCGGTGAAGCACGGGTCGAGCTCCTCGCCCTGCCCGAAGGCGGGGCTGGTGAGGGAAAAGCCGTTGCGCCCGATCGTCTCGCGCTTTGCGAATCGCGCGATCGCAAGCTTGGCATTGGCAGGGCAAGACGAGGGCAGAACTGCGGAAAGCCAGTCGGTCATGGGTCGGTGAATCTCCTTTGTTCCCCCCCGGGTAGGCGTTTGCGGCGATCGATGTAAGGGCCCGGCGCTCGCTCGCTAGTGAAGAGCACCGCGCGCACGGGGCTTTTCGAGATAGACAAGCAAGGGCGCTGGGGAATATCCCGTGGATACGGGAAGTTGAGAGGAAAATAAGCAATGTCGATCGGTCGCACCTCGCTTGCACTGGCACTCGCCGGGACGCTTGTTGCCTGCGGAGGTGGCGGCGGCAATTCGTCGCCCGCAACGGGAGGCACGCCTACACCGAGCCCGGCGACCTCGGCCTGCTCGCTCGAGAACCGCAAGGCATGGGTGCTCGACCAGCTGCGCACCTATTACCTGTTCCCCGACCTGCTCGATACCGGCGTAAACCCGGCGGCCTATCCGACCGTGCAATCCTATATCGACGCGCTGGTTGCCCCTGCCCGCGCGCTGGGCCGCGACCGCTCATTCACCTACATCACGTCGATCGAGGAAGAGACCCGGCTGATCAATTCGGGGGCCTCGGCAGGCTTCGGGATCCGTCTGGCCTACGACACCTCGGCGGGAAGGGTGTTCGTGTTGGAGGCGTTCGAAAATGCGCCAGCCTTCGCGCAAGGTTTCGATCGTGGGACCGAGATTTTGGCGGTCAACGGTACCTCCACCGCCAGCCTGCTTGCCTCTGGCGGGCCGCAGGCATTCAGCGATGCGCTGGGGTCCAGCAACCCTGGCGTTACCCGCACCTTCACGATCCGCCAGCCAGACCAGACCGAGGCGACTGTCAGCGTGATCAAGAGCGAGTACGAGCTCGATCCGATCTCCGACCGATACGGTGTGAAGGTGATCGACAATGGCGGCACCCCGGTCGGCTATATCAACCTGCGCACCTTCATCGTCGAAGATGCAGGTACGCAGTTGCGCGCGGCGATCGACGGTTTCCGCCAGCAGGGGATCAGCGAGGTGATCCTCGATTTCCGCTACAATGGCGGCGGGCTCGTCTCGGTGGCGGAAACGCTCGGCGATCTGCTCGGCGCGGACAAGGTAGGCCAGCAATTCAGTCGCACGATCTTCCGCGATTCGCTCTCCAGCAACAACGCGACCAGACTGTTCGAAACCCGGCCTCAGGCCATCGCTGCGACCAAGATCGCGCTGATCGGCACCGGCTCTACCGCTTCGGCGAGCGAACTGGTCGGCAATGCCTTCATCCCATATCTGGGCAACAACACCGCGCTGGTCGGCAGCAACACCTATGGCAAGCCGGTCGGCCAGATCGCGCGCGACAAGGCCGAGTGTGACGACCGCCTGCGCGTGGTCGCGTTCCGCACGGTCAATGCCGCCGGCGGTGGCGATTATTACAATGGCCTCGCGAGCGTCTATCCGCAGACCTGCGCAGCGACGGACGACATCTTCGATCCGTTGGGCTCGGTCGACGAAGCTTCCACCGGTGCGGCGCTAGGCTTCCTGCGCGGAGCAGCGTGCAATGCCATCGGTCAGGCAGGGACGGCAGGCCAGAGCCAGCGCGGACAGATCAAGCAGGTCGAATATCAGGCGATCAGGCCGACCGAGCCGAGCGCGGCCCAATACCGCATCCCCGGGCTGTTCTAGCCCGGGCAGTGTTCAGGATGCCTGGCGGGTTGCGGCAGGCTCTGCGAGTGCGAGCGCCGCATCGACGACCTTGCTGGAGCACGCCGGCTTGGCAATCAAACGCGCGTTGAGCGCGGCAAGCGTGCCTTCCTGCCGGTTGAGGTCGCCCGAGTGCAGGATGTAGGGGATCTCGCGCCGCTCCAGCTCGCGTGCGACCGGCATGCAGGTTTCTCCATCGCGCAGCGTCACGTCGAGCACCGCGCACGAGACACTTCCTTGCGCCTCTATATGCGCCAGCGCCTCGCGCACATTGGTGGCGGTCAGCGGACGGCATTCACGGTCTTCCGCCGCGAATTCGAGATCCATCAGGATCAGCGGTTCGTCATCCAGCAACAGGATGCGGCATCCATCGATCACGTATTGCCCCCTTCGATCGGCACGGTCAGGACTGCGTGCAGCCCCTCCGGCTTCCATTCTCTCTCAATCGTGCCTCGCGCCGCAGCTACCATACGATTCATAATAGTCGCTCCGGTGCCAATATGCGCCGGCGCACCGGAAATTGGTGCCCCGCCGGTTTCGATCCAGGTCAGCACCGCGTTGCCATCGCGCCGCTGCCAGTCGACCGACACCTGCCCGTCATACCCCTCGGCCCAGGCGCCGTAGCGTGTGGCATTGGCCGCCAGCTCATGAAGCACAAGGCCGATCAGCGACATGGCCGAAAATGGTACCTGTGCGCCGTTACCCAGAAACTTCACCCGCTCGTCGACCGCGTAAGGCTCGAGGATCGCCTTCACCGCAGGGCCAAGATCGATCACCCCGACCGATGCTTCGTCCAGGGTCGTCTCATAAGCCCGGCCCAGCGCATGGATGCGGCTGTTTATCTCCGATGTAGTGTCTTCCACCCCGCGCACCCGGCCCATCACGTTGACGATGCCCGATATGACCGAGAACATGTTCTTGATCCGGTGCGACAATTCGCGCGCCATCGCCCGGGCGTGGCGCTCTTCCTCACGCGCGGCGCGCACGTCCGACACGTCCCACTGGCTACCGAAGAAGTAGAGCAGCTTGCCCTGCGCATCGTAGATCGGGCCCAGATGCAGCGCGTTCCAGAACTCGGTGCCGTCCTTGCGGTAGTTGAGCAGTTCGACCACCACCACGTCTTCGTTCTCGATCGCCTCGCGCACCCGAGCAACCTCGGCGCGATCGGTCTTCGGACCTTGCAGGAAGCGGCAGTTGCGACCGAGAATTTCGTCTTCGTCGTAACCGGTCAGCCGGCGGAACGCGCGGTTCGCGAACACGATCGGCTGATCGGGCAGGTTCGGATCGCTCAGGCACACCGCCATCCGCGTCTGCGCCATCGCCTGTTCGAACAGCACGCCCGAGGTGTCGGAGAACCGGTCCTCGTGCCCGACATCCTTCATGTCGCGCCGCGGCCGGGCATTGGGATCGCGTTGCGATGCCTGACTATGTACTTCGGGTCGGTCGGCCATAGGTGTCCGTTAAGCTGGTGCCCGAAGGCTGCGCGCTATTAACATTGATCGCTTGAACGAGCATATTCCGCGCTCGTTCCTGCATTTTCTTCACGCGCATCCCTTTTCGGGCATCTGCGCGCGTCGATGGTTCGGAAGCATCTCGGGGAGGCATTGATGGGCGAGCGCACCTACACCACTTTTGCGGAGTTCTGGCCCTTCTACCTGCGCGAACACAGCCGCCCGGCAACGCGCCGGCTGCACTATGTCGGCACCGGGCTGGTCATCGCGCTTGCGGTTGTCGCCCTGGCGAGCCGCAACTGGTGGCTGCTGCTTGCGCTGCCCGTGGCCGGCTATTTCTTTGCCTGGATCGCGCATTTCCGGGTCGAACGGAACCGCCCGGCGACCTTCACCTATCCGCTGTGGAGCCTGATCGCCGATTTCCGGATGTTCTTCCTGTGGATCACCGGGCGGCTCGGCCCGGAGCTCGATCGCGCAGGCGTGAACCGACCGCAAGGCTAGGGCGCCTCCGGGCCTTCGAAGGGTTGCGCATCGGTCCACGCGCAGCCTTCGCGCGTGTCGTCGCCGATCTTCAGCGTCACCGTGTAGGGATAGGTCCGGTCGCTCATCCCGTCGGAGCAGGCACCCGGCGTTACCGTCATGTCGAACGCCGCCCCGTCGAGCGTGCCGGAGAAGCCGAGCCCGCCCTGCCCGCTGAACCGACGGACAGCAAACCTGACGCCCTCGGTATTCTCGGGTGTCTTGTAGGTCAGGCTCTCCCCGCTCACCTTGCCGCTCCAGAAAGGCTCGGTGCCGGTGAAGCGGATCGTCTCGCTCTTTCCGATGGCGTCGAAACCTTCGGGCGAAGTACCGGGCGCACGCGCTCCGTTCTCGGTCTGGCACGCAGCGAGCAGCAGGGGAATGGCAACAACCAGCAGGCGCATGGGGGTTCCTTTCGGCGAGAGAGGGTGCTTTGTTACTGGCGCATTATCTATCCTGCACCGCAGGAAACGGAAAGCGCGGCCGATCGCAAGACCTTACGGGAACCCCGGAAGGCGCTTGCGTATTGTGATGGCAAAGGAATTCGACGCAGAATTTGTCAGGGAGTACAGCAAGATGCGCGCCTTACCCGGGATCGTTGGAGCAGTCGCGGTAGTCGCGATCGGCGGTGCGGTAGCCGGTGCCGCCATCGATACGACCCCGCGCCAGATCCACGCCGAGACGCCGCTGCCCGGCCCCGGACCGATCGCGATCGACGACAAGCGTCGTGCCCTCGGCGCCGCAGATCACTACCCGCTGAAGGCGAACGGCAAGACCTACGAGGTCGCCGAACTGCGAGAACGCGGGCTGTACAGCCAAGAGCGGTTCGCTCCGCGTTTTGCCTACAGCGAAGCCGGAGCCGAACTTGGCGAGTTCGACTTCGACGCCGCTCAGGCCGAGGCGCTGCGGTGGGAGGCCGAGCAGCGCCGCGCGATCGACCAGCAGCGCAGCTATGCACGTCGGGCACCGCCTCGTCCGGCACCGCGCCGTCCGCTGGAGCTCGACCGGCCCGCCCGTGTCGCCCAGCCTTCGCAAGGACAGGCGATCACCTATGTCTCGCGCCCGGTGGTGCAGGAAACCTCCAGCGCGGCTGCGCGCTGATCGCACAAGCCACCGCTACACACACGAAAAGGGCTCCCGTAACCGGGAGCCCTTCGTCGTTCAGAGGTGCGGATGCGCTTACTGCGGCATCAGCACGGTATCGATCACATGGACCACGCCGTTCGAGGCGTCGATATCGGTCATCGTGACGGTTGCGGTGTTGCCCGCCGCATCTCGCAACACGACATTGTCGCCGTCCATCATCGCGGTAAGCTCTGCACCATTGACGGTGGTCAGCGTGTAACCGTCTTCACCCGCGGCCTCGATCGCTGCAGTCAGCGCGGCTGCATCGGTCGCCCCTTCGACGACATGATAGGTGAGGATGTTGGCCAGGTCTTCCTTGCCTGCTTCGCTCATCAGTTCGTCGCGAGTCGCCTGCGGCACCTTGTCGAAGGCGGCGTTGGTCGGTGCGAACACGGTGTATTCACCGCTCGACAGAGTCTCACCGAGGCCCGCCGTGGTTACCGCTTCGACGAGGGTCGAGAGCTGCGGGTCGGCCTGCGCGACTTCGACGATGGTACCGCTGGCCGCGTCATCGACCGCCATCTGGTCGGCGGCGGTGTCATCGGTCATCGCTGCGTCATCGTTGACGGTGTCGGATTCGGCACATGCGGCGAGCGAGAGCGCGGCGACCGAGGCGAGCGTTAGGGCTAGCTTGTTCATGGGGTTATCGTCCTCTTGGGAGCTTCGTAGACACGTCGCAACCGGTTGGCCGCTCCGTTCTCCCCATCAACGGGCTTGGGCTCGCGATGTTCCGATTCTGGCAAAAATGAGGCATCTGGCCGCAATCCCGCACCAGACGCGATTAATCCTCGATCCGGCCGATCACGCGAACCATGCAGCTGTCGGTGCCGCTCGGCGACGGGACCAGCAGGTTTGCGGTATCCCCGGTGCACAGGTTCGACCCGAAGCGGTTGTCGAGCGCAACTTCGTAGGCAAAGTCGATATCCCGGCAGTTGCTAAGCGTTTCGAGCACAAACCGCTCGTTGGCGCGGGTCTTCACGAAGATCCGCTCATTCCCGTTGGGGGCATCGGGCGCTTCGGAATAGCGATCCGCGTTGCGCATGAAGAAGCACTGATTGCTGGTGTCGAGCCCGGCAAGCGTCTCCTCCGCAGGATCGCCTTGCGCGCTCGCTGGTTCGGGAACGGGTGCGCAGGATGCAAGGACGGTTGCCCCGGCCAGGGCCGTCAGGCAGGCGATTGGATTGTTCATAACGAACCTCCTATGCGGTGCGTAAGCGCGGTTATGCTCTGAAAACGGAAAACCGGCCGCGCGCGTTCCCGCCCGGCCCATTGCCGCTTCCCGCCCAAGCGCGGAGGCCCGGCTGGCGCATGCGGATCATGCCGAACCGCAAAAGCTGCGCACAGAAGGACGGATAGTGGGCACTGGCTCATCCCTCGGAACAAGCCATATTTTGGGCGAGTAGGAAAGCGGGCTCAGGCCGCGTCGGCTTCCGCCTGCTTGTCACGCACCAGCTTGGCGCGTTCCTCGGCCACGGCGCGGGCGTGTTCGGCAAGGCCGCGCCAGGTCTTCTCGGCGCGCAGTTCGCGGTCGCGCACATTGGCGAGTTCGGCCTTGTCCGCGGCGGCGGCGGCCTGGTCCGCGCGGGCGCAATAGAATTCGTAGCTCTGACTCATGGGGCGTCCTCCGGCGGGGGGTGGGTGAAAGAGAAAGGGCGCCGCTTCGGTGTGAAGCGACGCCCTCGCGATGATCAGTCGGCGGCCGAGAGGTTCACGGCGCTTTCCTTGCCATTACGGCCCTGCTCGACTTCGTAGTTGAGACGCTGGTCCTTATCGAGGCCCTGCATCCCGGCCGCCTGGACGGCGGTGATGTGCACGAAGCTGTCGGCCGAGCCGTCGTCCGGCTGGATGAAGCCGAAGCCCTTGTCGCTGTTAAAGAATTTTACGGTGCCAGTCTTGGCCATGTGATGTTCCTTTCAAGAACAATGAAGGCCCCTCGCGCGAAATTGCGCGCAGGGTTTTGCGTCAAATCGTCCGATGAAAGGAAAACGTCGTCTGGTTTACGCCGGGGCCCGGGCGGGTAAGCAGGGGCAAGCGGCGAGGCAAATTCCGAAGTCCGTCGCAAATTTCGACGTCAGCGAGGCTTATGTAGCACCGATCGGCGCAATTACCTAATCCCCATTGCCTCATCTCTTGCGCGCCCCCTCGCCACCCCGCCCTGCGAGCGTCGGAACGCGATCCCCGCTCGCGCCGTTGGTCGCCCCGTACAAGAGGAGACAGATGATGCAGATTCTCAAACTCGCCGCCCTCCCGCTCGCCGCGCTGGCGATCACCGCCTGCGAGTCCGAGGCCGAGAAGCAGGCCGACGTGGCCGAGGACCGGATGGAGGCGCAGGCCGAACAGAGCGCCGCTGCGGCGGGCATGGAAGAGGCCGCGCTGGGAATGACCGAGCTGCAGCTGATCGATGCCGACCTGGTCGCCGCCGACGGCACCGAGCTGGGCGATATCGAAGCGGTCCACCGCGATGCATCGGGCGCGGTCGACGGGCTGTTCGTCGAACTGGACAACACCGATCCCGATCGCTTCGTGATGATCCCGCTCGACGGGCTGAGCATGCGGATGGATGGCGACGACAAGGATGTGCAGACCGAAATGACCGCGCAGGACCTCGCCGCCCTGCCCGATGCGCAGATGCCCGCGGCGGGAATGTAGGCGCACCCCCACCCTCCACAGGGCCCGCCCGCGCAGACCCGCCGGGCGGGCTTTTTCGTAGCCTACACCCGCCCCGCCCGGGCTGCGGCGTGGCGGCGAAAGCGCGGCGGCGACAGGGTGACACGTGTCACCCACCTGTCACCCCCTCGCCGAGCACATCTTGCGCGGCATAAACCACTGTCGAAAAACGGTTTTCACCCGCGGCCATCGCCCGCAGGGTGACACATCGCGCAAATCGCCCGCCATTCTATCGCGAGCCGTTGCGCGCGCGATCTTCGCTCGCGTCGAGCATGTGGCGCGCCTCGATATCCTTCGCCCGCTTGGTATCATCGTCGAGCAGCCGCGTGCCGTCCTCGTCCTGCCACACGATCGGCCCATGCTCGATCCGGTCGAGCATTTGCTCCCACCGTTCGGACCAGAACTCCGCCGCCACGCCATAGCGCGACAGCCGCTGCGCGCCGAGCGCGTTGCGGCGCGCGAGGAGGAAGACGGTCAGCCGCTCGTCATACCGCCGCCGCGTGCCGACCTGCTCCCCGCCGTGAAACACCGGCTCCTCCACCCCGTGCAATGCGCGTTCGAGCGCGGCCTGATGCAGCGCGTCGTAGCCATGCTGGAACGCCGCCTCCCACGCGATATCGAACGGCTCGCCTTTCTGCCGGTTGCGCAAGCGGTACGCCGACTGGCGCGACATGCCGACCGCCTTCGCCGCCGCCGTCACCTGCTGCGTCGCCGCGAGCACGCGCAGGAACTCCGCCATCTTGCGCCTGTCCCAGCGGTCTTCCGGCGGGACGTCGCGGACTTGCGAGGAAACGGCGGACGGGCGGGGTTTGTCGGAGGCGCTCATCGGAGAGGTTAAGGCAGATTTGCGCGGAGTAGGAAAGTTTTGGCGACGCCGCGATCTTCGCTAGGAGACCCCGCGTGAGCGAACCCACCACCATCCCGCACCCCGCCATTCTGGTCGATGCCGACGCCTGCCCGGTGAAGGAGGAAATCTACCGCGTGGCCGCGCGCCACAAGGCGCATGTCCGCGTGGTCAGCAACAGCCCCTTCCGCGTGCCGGTGAGCGAGCGGGTCAAGCGCGTGGTGGTCTCGGATGGCTTCGACGCGGCGGACGACTGGATCGCGGAGAATGCCAGCCCAGGGACCGTGGTCATCACCGCCGACATCCTGCTGGCCGAGCGCTGCCTCAAGGCGGGCGCGTTAGTGCTGCGCCACAACGGCAAGAGCTTCGACGCCGCCAGCATCGGCAGCGCGATCGCCACCCGCGCCATCATGGAAGACCTGCGCGCCGGGATGGATAGCGTTGGTGGCGGCCCGCCGCCGTTCGGGAAGGCGGACCGGTCGCGGTTCCTTCAGGCGTTGGACCGGGTGCTGGTGGGGATGGGGCGGAGTTAGGCGAGGTGCTGGCGGAAACAGTCGGCCAACTCGTCTTCCGAAAGTTCGCCTGCGGCCAGCGCCAGCACGATATCGATCGCATCCCTCGGCGCAAAAGATAGGGCCTGCCCGTTCAGCCTTAGGAACAGGCGCGCAAACACCCACGCCGTGCGCTTATTGCCGTCGGCAAAGGGATGGTTGAGGGCGATGCCATAGGCGTAGGCGGCGGCGGGCGCGCACAGATCATCCTCGCCATAGGTCCACTGGTTGAGCGGACGGGCCAGCGCGCTTTCAAGCATCCCCTGATCGCGCACGCCCGTAGGCCCGCCATGTTCGGCCAACTGGCGATCATGGATGGCGAGCGCGAGGTCGAGCGAGAGCCATTGGGGTTCTTTGCGGGCGGTCACCGAAGCCCCCTCCTCTTCAGAGGAGGGGTTGGGGGTGGTGGCGGACGAAGCGAGTATTTGCGACCTTGCGGTCGCAATACCACCCCTCAATCCCCTCCTTTGAAAAGGAGGGGAGGATCACTTCGCCAGTTCGCGCAGGATATCGCGATCCTCGCGCATGATCGCCTCGGCAGCATCCATCTTCGCGGCCCAAGAAACAGAGAAATCCGGATCGACCGCCGTCAGCCGTACCCCGTCCGGCGCTTCGGAAAGATAGAGCTGATCCCCCGGCCCGACCCGCAGACGCGCCAGCACCTCCTTGGGCAGGACGATCCCGGCGGAATTGCCGATCTTAGTGATCTTGAGCGGCTTGTTCATACGGATGTTATAACGATATTTGATTGGAGCACCATGCGTGTTCAGAGTGAGGATGGCACACCGTCCGTTTGATCCTAAGACAATCGGCAACGAACAGGCAGTGCAACTTCTGGATCGCCAATTTGGATACCGACCGCGCATTGTCGCACGTGGCCTCCAGCAACTTGCATACCCCGCGGCATGGTCATTCGATCAGGGCTCAGATCAACCCTATCGCAACCAAGAAAAATTCGGCCTTCAATGATCGCTTCGTCCCCGCGAAAGTCCATACGGAGGATCACATCCCCCTTTCCGCGACGGGCCACTGCATGCCGATGGCCGTATTCAAAATCCCAAAGGTCATCGACACGAAACCGTATCACATTGTCCTCGATCACAAGAACTTGATGAAATGTTTCATCCAAAATTACTAGGCTGACTTTCGCCTGCCCTTCATCAAGGCGGCACTTAATGATTGGTGTATCATAAAATTGCAAAATTGTAGGCGTTTCTTCATATCGAGTCCCTCCGACCTTAAAATTTAAGGTACGTTTGTCGTAGTCTAGCGCCCCCTGCATCTTACCTTGTGAGATATTGTAGGGTGCATATTTCAATTCGTATTGACGATCCCGCGCCCAATTAGCGACAGCTGGGTGGCAATTTCCACATAGCGCAACCATGTCGGACGGACGAAAATGCTGCTCCTCCGACCACGGTATAATATGGTGATATTCAATGTAAGGATGTCCGCAACGCGCACATCCAAAGCCAGCTGCCTGCCTCAATTGTCGCGCGACGGCATTCGGCAATGAAGGTCTTCGGTAGCCGCCCATTTACAAACGGTCTCTCTGTATAGTGCTCTTCGCGTAAGAGGTAACGGCGGTAAGACCTTTCTGCAATCGTGCTCCCGTCTTCCCACCGGCTTACTTGGCGTCCCGCACTTAGAGCCTGACTCAGAAGTTTATGCGATCTGGCAGTGGCTTGCGATGAGGCGGGTGAGGCGGCGGATGTGGGCGATGGTAGTCCATGCGGTGGAACTTTCGATAGTTCTTTCCCAGTCCTTTGCGAGCCGTCGACATCTGCCGAGCCAGGCGAAGGTGCGCTCGACCACCCAGCGGCGCGGGAGCAGAACAAAGCCCCTGGCGGTGTCGCAGCGGCGCACGATCTCGAGCGTCCATTGCCCATGCCCTTGAAGCGCGCCGATGAGCTTGTCGCCTGCGTAGCCCCCATCGGCGAAGAGGTGGCGCAGCCACGGGAAGCGGTAGCGGATTGCCTTGATGAGATCGACCGCCCCGTCGCGATCCTGAATGCTGGCAGCGTGGATGGTGACGAACAACATCAGTCCGAGCGTATCGGTGATGATGTGACGCTTGCGTCCCATGATCTTCTTGCCCGCATCGTAGCCCCGTGGGCCGCCACTCTCGGTGGTCTTGACGCTCTGGCTATCGATCACCCCGGCGCTGGGGCTGGCCTCGCGCCCTTCGATCTGGCGCGCAGCCATCACCAGCAGGTGATTGATCGTCTGCCATAGGCCGCTGTCGCGCCAGGCATAGAAATAGCGTTGAACCGTCGAGAGCGGAGGGAAATCCTTGGGCAGCATCCGCCATTGGCAACCGCTTGTTGCCAGATAGAGGATCGCGTTCATCACCTCGCGCAGGTCGGCGCAGCGCGGCCTGCCGCCAGGTTTCGCGGGCGGCAACAGAGGCTCGATCAAGGCCCACTCGGCATCGCGCAAATCGCTTGGATAACGTAGACCCGGGCGGCTATGCTGCTGCCGGGAGGTATCGGTCCACATCGCTTATTCCTCGGTCGTTTCTGGCGAAACCCCGGAATCAGCGATGCACCAGCGCGTCAAGCGCAACCAGCTGATATCTCCCAACTACTTTTGAAGACAGGCTCTTAGGTCTCGTGCTTGATGTTCTCGCTCGCCAGATAGTTATCCGCGTTCTGCTTCGCCGCGAAGCCCAGCCCCCAGCCTACCCCCCAGCCCGCACCTCGCGCACCCCCTCCAGAAACGGGGCGTAGTCGACGTAGTCGCGGTGCTCGATCACCTTGCCGTCTTGCAGCGTCAGCACGATCACCATCGGCGTCACGCTGTCCACCGCCTTGCCCTCGCCGAGGTCGAGGCCCCAGTGGAGTGCGCCTTCGGCCACCGCGACATCGCCCGAGACGATCTGGCGGAAAGGCGTGAACTCCATGTGCGTGATGCCCGCGTAACCGACGCGAAACCGCTCCATGATCGCGGCGCGGCCCTGCGATTCCACCCCGCCGAACACCAGCGTGGCGGTCGGGTCGCGGAAGCTGGCCTGCTCTGCGAGCAGCGGCTCCAGCGCGTCCCAGTCGCGCGAGGTGTAGGCGGCGATATAGGCGGCGGCGAGCGGCGTGTTGTCGGCGGTCACCTCGCCATAATCGCGCGGCGGAGCCTCCTGCGCGGCGAGCGGCACGGCCCCGCACAGCAGCGCCGCGGCCAGCGCGAGACAGGCGGTGCGCGGAGGGTTAGACCGCGCGGAATTCAGGCGATTGGAGTTCATCGGACAGCCCCCTCTCTATCAGGTGGCCGATGCAACCGCGCGCGGGTGCGAAGGTCAAGCGGCGGCTCTGCGAAAGCCGCTCCCAGGCGGACCGGCGGCACTGGGCGCGCTCAGCCTTCGGGCGTGTCGCCGCCGCCCAGCCGCTTGCGCCAGTCGATCCGGGTCAGCGCGACGATCCCCGCCAGCATCGCGACCTGCAGCGCGATGCCCCACGGGCTGGTGAGGCCGCTGCGGATGACCTCGCCCAGGCTGGTCGCGCGGATGGTGTGCGCGGTGACGCCGTAGATCGTGTAGGAGACGAACCGGCCGGCGAAGAACGCCGCGGTGAAGGGCAGCAGGCGCATCCGGGCGAGGCCCGCGGCCATGAACAATTGCGCCGATGGCAGCGGGGAGAGCGCGAACAGGCCGAGCCCCAGCAGCGTGCTGCCGCGCCGCTTCTCGAGCGCTTCGCGCGCCGCCGCCAGATTGTCCTGCGTGCGCGCGGAGAGGAACCTTGCGCCCAGATAGCGCGTGGCGAGGCCGAGCAGCAAGCGCCCCGATGCCGCCGCCAGCGCGCCCACGGGAACGAGGATCGGCAGCGCCAGATCTCCGCTGAGCGTATAGAGCGCGATGATCGACCAGGTCGGCGGCCCGAACGCGGGGAGCAGGTTCACGCCGAACACGATGGCGAAGAAGATCAGGTATTCGGTCATTCGTCGCCCCGCCTCCTATCGTCACCGCCGTTCAGTCGGCTTCGACGATCTCCAGCACGGTCGTCTGGCTGGCGGTAACCCCGGCGATCTCGTCGGTCACGTCGAGCTGCACGGTGTAGTCGCCCAGCTGCTCGCCATCCTCGATCACCAGGCCGATCGAATTGGGGGCGAGACCGAAGCCCTGCGCGACCGTGGGCGAGAGCGGGAGCGCGTCGAACGCGATCGGATCGCCATAGGGCGTGCCGTCGGGCGCGGTGACGGTGACGACGGCGGAGAGATGGCACTGCCCGGCAAAATCGCGCTGGCACCCGCCGTACAGGATGAACTGCTGGATCGGCCGGTTGCGGGCCGTCCGCGTCGTGGTCGGCAGGGTCGGCGGGTCGGGCTGGTTCCACTGCGCGAGGAAAGCATCGGGATCGACCGACCAGAGGTGGATGATCCGCAGCTCTCCCGCGCGCACCTCAGCGCCGCCCTCGTCCTGTGCGGCGGCCGCACGGGGCACGAGGGCGAGCCAGAGGGCAAGCGAGAGCGCTGCTGCGATGGCGCGCGGCTTCATTCGGTCTCCTGCTCGGGCAGGTAGAGTCGTTCGCCCTTGGCGCGGTAGACCTCGCTCATTGTTTCCATGCCCTTCTCGTTCTCGGCGCGCTGGTCGGGCGAGTTCTCACCCTTCAGGTTCTCGCTCGCCAGATAGCTGTCCGAGTTCTGCCTCGCGGCGAACTCGCGCACTTCCTGGCTGATCTTCATGGAGCAGAATTTCGGCCCGCACATCGAGCAGAAATGCGCGGTCTTGGCGCCTTCTGCGGGCAGTGTCTGGTCGTGATACTGCTCGGCGGTGTCCGGATCGAGCGAGAGGTTGAACTGGTCGCGCCAGCGGAACTCGAAGCGCGCCTTGCTCAGCGCATCGTCGCGCACCTGCGCCGCCGGGTGGCCCTTGGCGAGGTCCGCCGCGTGGGCGGCCAGCTTGTAGGTCACCACGCCGACCTTCACGTCGTCGCGGTCGGGCAGGCCGAGGTGCTCCTTCGGCGTCACGTAGCAGAGCATCGCCGTGCCATACCAGCCGATCTGCGCCGCGCCGATGCCGCTGGTGATATGGTCGTAGCCCGGCGCAATGTCGGTGACGAGCGGCCCGAGCGTGTAGAAGGGCGCCTCGCCGCAGGCTTCGAGCTGCTTGTCCATGTTCTCCTTGATCTTGTGCATGGGCACATGGCCCGGCCCTTCGATCATCACCTGCACATCCTGCTCCCACGCCTTCTTCGTGAGTTCGCCCAGCGTGTAGAGTTCGGCGAATTGCGCTTCGTCATTGGCGTCGTAGATCGAGCCGGGGCGCAGGCCATCGCCCAGCGAATAGGCGATGTCATAGGCCTTCATGATCTCGGTGATCTCGTCGAAGCGCTCGTACAGGAAGCTCTCCTTGTGATGCGCGAGGCACCACTTGGCCATGATCGATCCGCCGCGGCTGACGATGCCGGTCATCCGCTTGGCTGCCATCGGCACGTAGGGCAGGCGCACGCCCGCGTGGATGGTGAAATAGTCGACGCCCTGTTCGGCCTGTTCGATCAGCGTGTCGCGGAAGATCTCCCACGTCAGGTCCTCGGCCACGCCGCCGACCTTTTCGAGCGCCTGGTAGATCGGCACGGTGCCGATGGGGACGGGGCTGTTGCGGATGATCCATTCGCGGGTGTCGTGAATGTTGCGGCCTGTGCTCAGGTCCATGACGGTGTCGGCACCCCAGCGGATCGACCAGACCATCTTGTCGACTTCGTTGGCGACGTCGGATGCGACGGCGGAGTTGCCGATATTGGCGTTGATCTTGACCAGGAAGTTGCGCCCGATCGCCATCGGTTCGCTTTCGGGGTGGTTGATGTTGTTGGGGATGATCGCTCGGCCCCGCGCCACCTCGTCGCGAACGAACTCCGGCGTGATGAAATCGGGGATCGCCGCGCCCCAGCTCTGCCCATCGCGGTCCTTCGCGATCATTTCGCGACCCAGGTTCTCGCGCTCCGCGACATATTCCATCTCGGGCGTGATGATGCCCTTGCGCGCATAGTACATCTGGCTGACGTTCGCGCCCGGTTTGGCCCGCAGAGGCCGCTTCACCACGTTGGGGAACTGCGGAACGCCGCCGCTGCGGTCGGGGCCGAGCTGGCCGTTATCCTCCGGCTTCACTGGCCTCGCGTCGTATTCCTCGACATCGCCGCGCGCCATGATCCATTCACGGCGCAGCTGCGGGAGGCCCATGTTGATGTCGATCGCGACATTGGGGTCGGTGTAGGGGCCGGAGGTGTCGTAGACGCGCAGGGAAGGCTCTCCGCCCTCGAGGTCGATCTCACGCATGGCAACGCGAACGCCGCTGCCGGTGCGCGCGGCGACATGGACCTTGCGGCTGCCGCGAATGGGCCCGGTGGTAACTCCGATTTCGGTGCGGGCGGGGATGTCGGCCATGAAAAACGCTCCTTACAAAGTCGGAGCGAGGGCGGAGGCCGGGAGTTTTTCCGAAAACCGCTCCCTCCCTCCGCCCGTATTACCGGGATCAGGTTCGACGGGTCGCGGTCTATTCCGCTCTCAACCTGCGATTTCGCGGCAGGCTCCCCGGGGATGTTCATGACTGTAGAGCACGCGGTGCCCGGCGTAAAGCGCTCGCCGGATCAGTCGAGCGCGTCGGAGGCCTTCTTACCGGCCACAATGCCCAGCACCAGGAAGATCACGAACAGGACGGCGGCGATGACCGCCAGCCAGATCGCGATATCGACGAAGGCACCGGCAACGCCGCCGAAACCAAGGATCGCGGCAACAGCGGCGACGACGAGACATATGAGAGCCAGTTTGATCATACCCGACCAACCGGCGGTTGCGCGCCCGGTTCCGCAGTCGGCACTCGTTTAGTGCCAGTTCAGGCGCGTTCGTGCCTGTTGGCGGCTTTGGAGGACGGGCTTGTCCCCCGGGTACTTTTGAGGGCACACCCACTCGCACCTTTTCTTTCGCGCGCCCAGGCCGCCAATCGACCGGAGCCACGATGACCGAATTTCCCCCGCCCGCAGACGAGAATACGCCCGAGGCTGTCGCCAAGCCGAAGCGCAACGCCTTTACCCGCTTCCTCGACGGCGTCGAATGGCTGGGCAACCTCCTCCCCCACCCCGTCACTCTGTTCGCGCTGCTGGCGGTGGGCATCGTGCTGCTGTCGGGCCTGTTCGGCTATCTTGGCGTCGCGGTGGTCGACCCGAGGCCCGCTGGCGCGCCCGGCGTGGCCGATGACGGGATGATCCGCGCGGTCAGCCTGATGAACGTGGAGGGGCTGCAACGCATCTTCACCGGGCTGGTCGACAACTTCACTTCGTTCGCGCCGCTCGGCGTGGTGCTGGTCGCGATGCTCGGCGTCGGCGTGGCGGAGAAATCCGGCCTGCTGAGCGCGGCGGTGCGCAGCCTGGTGCTGGGTGCACCGCCCAAGCTGGTGACCGTGGCGATCGTGTTCGCGGGGATCATCTCCAACACCGCGAGCGAAGTCGGCTATGTCGTGCTGATCCCGCTGGGCGGCGCGATCTACTACGCGCTCGGCCGTCATCCGCTGGCGGGCATGGCCGCGGCCTTCGCGGGCGTTTCGGGCGGCTATTCCGCCAACCTGCTGATCGGCACGATCGACCCTCTGCTGGCCGGGATTACCGAGGAAGCGGCGCAGCTGATCGACCCCGACTATACCGTGCTGGCGACCGCCAACTGGTATTTCATGGTCGCGAGCACCTTCCTCATCACCGCGATCGGCAGCCTCGTCTCGATCTACATCGTCGAGCCGCAGCTGGGGAAATTCGACGCCTCCAAGGCCGATCCCGAGATCCTCGACGAAGGAATGATGCAGCCGCTGCAGGAGAGCGAGCGCAAGGGCCTGCGCTGGGCGGGCATCGCGATGCTGGGCGTCTTCGCGCTGATGGCGCTGACGCTGTGGCCCGAGTGGGGCGTGCTGCGCAATCTGGAGACGGGCGAGCGGATGGATTCGCCCTTCTTCGACGGGTTCGTGGTGTGGATCCTGATCTTCTTCGTGTGTGTGGGCTATGCCTATGGCCGCGCGGCCAAGACGATGAAGACCGACCGCGACGTGATCGACGCGATGGCGGGCGCGCTCAGCTCCCTGGGCCTCTACATCGTGCTGGTATTCTTCGCCGCGCAGTTCGTCGCGTTCTTCGGGTGGACGCATCTGGGCGGGATCACCGCGGTCACCGGCGCGCAATTCCTCAAGGACACCGGGATGACCGGCCCGGCGATGTTCTTCGCCTTCATCGGCATCTGCGCGCTGATCAACCTCTCGCTGGGCAGCGCGAGCGCGCAATGGGCGGTGACCGCGCCGATCTTCGTGCCGATGCTGATGCTGATCGGCTATTCGCCCGAAGCGATCCAGGCCGCCTACCGGATCGGCGATTCCACCACCAACATCATTACGCCGATGATGAGCTATTTCGGGCTGATCCTGGCTTGGGCGACACGTTACCAGAAGGACCTCGGCGTGGGCACGCTGATCGCGATGATGCTGCCCTATTCGATCTGCTTCTTCATCGTGTGGTCGATCTTCTTCTACCTGTGGACCTTTGCGCTGGGCCTGCCGGTGGGGCCCGGTTCGCCGACCTATTACCCGGCGCAGTGAGAGCTGCCCGACTTGCCGCGTGAGGTATCGCCGGTATGCTTCCCCGCGCGATTGATGGGGGAATGACGATGCGCAGAATGCTGGTAGCCGCGATCCTGCTCGCAGGGGCCGCCTGTTCCGATGGCGACGACAGCTCGGCCGAGGCAGACGAAGCGGTCACCGAGGCCGACCCTGCCCCCGCGCCGGAGGCGGAGGAGACTGCCGAGGCGCAAGCGGAACCGGCCAGCACGCGCGAGACTATCTCCGGCGCGGTGTCGGGCATCGCGCTCGATATGGACCCGCCGATCGGCGACATGACCACCGCCGACGGGCGCACCGTGGCATTCGAAATCCCGGCGGAGAATGTCGAGGCAGTGATCGATGCCTGGGGCGGGGTCGGCGCGGACCTGCGCCTCGATTGCGAGAAGGGCGCGCCCTTCACCGGCGAGGGCGGGCAGGCCTACGAATATTATCAGGATTGCCGCCTGCCCTAGGGCCGGCAGCGGCTCAGAACGTGCCCAGCCGCGACAGAGCGACGAAGATGCACCCTGCGCCCAGGATCGCGGAAAGACCCGCCCACACCTCGCTCGCGCTCGCGATCAGCCAGCGACCGAAGGTGACGACGCGTTCGCCCGCCGCCAGCAGCACGATGCCTTCCAGCACCAGCAGCCCGCCGAGCGCGGAGACTGCGATGAACAACCAGTCGTCCGGCCGCCACGGCACCACGAGATAGATCACCGCGCCCAGCGTCAGGGCCATGATTCCCGCGATGAAGCGCATGCCCGGCGACTGCTCGAAATCCTGCATCATCGCCTTCCACGTGCCCGGCAGCCGCAGCTCGCCCATGGCGGCGGCGAAGGCATAGATGCCGATGAACATGGCGATCCAGGCGGGAATGGTGTCGGCGGTGGCCATCGGTGGCGATTGCTCCTGTGATAATCGTGCCAGGCATCGCAAGAACCGGTCGCGATGCGGATGCGCCGCAGCGGGCAGCGGCCCCGCGCGGCAGCTCGCCGTTCCGGTACCGCGCCCTGCCAGGTGCCACCGCCACATGATGCGCGTGTGACTCACTGCCGGAAATTGCGTAGTTAACAATTGTTTCTTGGCCGATGGCGCACGCGTTCGCAAGCGGGCCGCAGCCCCGCCGAACGACCGCCCCGTTATGCGACAGCCGCAGCCCGGTTTCTTATCAGGCGCGGGGAGGGATAGTGCCCAGCTGGCGCGCGGTCAGCCGCCGCCGTTCGCGATCCAGCGGTCGATCTTTTCCTCCAGCACGGGCAGCGGCAGGCCGCCGGTGTTCAGCACCTGCGCGTGGAAATCCTTGATGTCGAACGCATCGCCCAGCTCGGTCTGCGCGCGCTCGCGCAGTTCCTGGATCTTCAGCGCGCCGATCTTGTAGGCCAGCGCCTGGCTCGGGATCGCGATATAGCGTTCCACCTCGGCGACCACTTCGGTGCGGGTCATGCCTGAATTTTCGAGCATGAAGTCGATCGCCTGCTCCCGGCTCCAGCCCTTGGAGTGGATGCCGGTGTCGACCACCAGCCGCATCGCGCGCAGCTGTTCGTCCTGCAACGTGCCGTACCGCGCCCACGGGTCTTCGTAAAAGCCCATCTCGTTGCCCAGCGTCTCGGCATAGAGCGCCCAGCCTTCGACGAAGGAGGTCGTCCCGCCGAAGCGCATGAAGGCGGGCAGATCCTCGTTCTCCTGCGCCAGACTGATCTGGAAATGGTGCCCCGGCGCGCCTTCATGGAGGTAGAGCGTCACATTGCCCGTCGTCAGGCGGCTGGGCAGGTCGTAGGCGTTGAAGAAGAACGTGCCCGGGCGCGATCCGTCGGGCGTACCCGACTGGTAAGACCCGCCCGCGCTGAACTGCTCGATCGAGGGGTCGTAGGGCTCGATCTTGAGCTCGGACTTGGGGACCAGGCTGAACAGCTCGCCGATCTTCGCATCGACCTGCTTGCCGATATCGTAATAGGTCTGGGTCAGCGCCTCGCGGCTCTCCGGCTTGAACTTGGGATCGGTGCGCACGTAGTCGAAGAACTCGCCCAGCGTGCCCTCGTAGCCGACCTCTTCCTTCAACGCCTCCAGCTCGCCCTTGATCCGCTCGACCTCGGCGAGGCCCAGCTGGTGGATGTAGTCGGCTTTGAGCGGCAGGGTCGTGGTGCTCTCGATCAGCTGTTCGTACAGCTTCGCCCCGCCCTTCATCTGGCTCAGGCCCACCTCCTCGCGCGCGGCGGCAAGATATTCGTCGCGCAGGAAATCGCGCAGCCGTTCGTGCGCGGCGTAGATTTCGCGGGTCTTGGCCTCATAGGCGGCGGTCAGGCGGGCCTTCTCCGCGTCCGAGAAATCCTCGGGGAACATGGTGGTCGGGCCCATGAACTGCGATTCCGCAATCGGGATCGCCAGCTGCGTGTCGAGCTGCGAAATCACGTTGCCAATGGTCAGCCTGGTCTCGACCACGCCCGTTTCCATCCCTTCACGGAACTTCTCGATCGAGCGGTCGGTGATGGCGATATAGTCGTCGTGGCGGCTGAGGTTGTCTTCGTAGTTCGCGATGGTCTTGAACGGTGCCGCGCCGGTACCGCTCGCGAAATTGGGGTAGAAGGTGTGGAAGCCGCTGAAGTGGTTGACCGGGCGCACCTCGGTCAGCGCGCGGATTTCCGGGGTTGCGCCCTTGAGCGATTCATCCTGGTTGTACTTGAACACGTCGTAGGCGAGCTGGTCGGTCGGCGAGAGCTTGGCGCGGTCGATCTGTTCGAGCAGCGCGACATTGAGCTGCGTATCGCGAAGCGAGGCGTAATAGCTCGCATCGGTCAGATAGTCGCCCAATCGGTCCGCATTGGTGTCGTCGCCGCGGAACAGGCGGCTGAGCGGATTGAGTTCGAGGCTGCGCGCATCGGAATCGGCGAACAGCGCGAACAGCTTGTCGTGTTCGGACTGCTGCGCGGCGGCGGGCGCTTCCTCGTGATGATCGGCCAGCGCCACCCCGGGCGAGGCAAGCAGGGCGAGCGCGGCGGCTCCGGTCAGCAGGCGGCGGATGGTCATGTCGGTAGTCTCCCCCAGGAATATAATCGCGCGACGGTAGGCCGGGCCAGGACGCCCGCCAATCGCCTTCTGCAAAGGCCAGCGGCCAATCGACGAACGTCGGCTATTCGATCACCCGGCCACGCACCATCGCGAAGTCGACCTTCTCCAGCACCGTCACATCGTCCAGCGGATTGCCGTCGACCGCGATGATGTCTGCCGAATAGCCGGGCGCGAGGCGGCCGATCTGGTCGTCCATCTCCAGCACCTTCGCGGCGATAGTGGTCGCGCTGGCGAGAGCCTGCCGGTCGGTCATGCCCTGTGCGCGCATCAGCGCGAATTCGCCCGCGTTGCGGCCATGCGCGAACACGCCCGCATCGGTGCCGAAGGCGATCGGCACGTTCCAGCGCAGCGCCTTGCCCATGAAGACGCGCGCAGTTTCGGCCACGGCGCGGATCTTGTCCTCCACCACGGGGGTGTAGATGCCCTTGCCCAGCCGCTCGGTCACGCCCTGGAACGCCATCAGCGTGGGGACCAGCACGGTGCCGTTCTCACGCATCGCGCGCGTCGCAGCTTCGTCCAGATAGGTGCCATGCTCGATCGTATCGATCCCGGCGCGGCTCGCCGCCTCGATCCCGCGCGCGCCATGCGCATGGGCCATCACCTTGAGGCCGAGCGAGTGGGCGGTGTCAGCAATCGCCTTCATCTCTGCATCGCTGAAATGCGCCTCCAGCCCACGGCCTTGCTGGCTGAGCACGCCGCCGGTGGCGGTGATCTTGATCACGTCGGAGCCGTTCTGGCTCGCCAGCCGCACCTTGGCGGCACATTCGACCGGGCCGGTGCAGGTGAAGCCGCTGTCGAGCAGTTCGTTGACCTCGGGCCGGAAGCCGTTGACGTCGCCGTGCCCGCCGATGATCGCCAGCGGCACGCCCGCCGCGACGATCCGCGGGCCGGGGATCAGCCCCTCGGCCGTTCCGCGCCGCAGGGCGAAGGCGGTTTCGGGCCCGCTGCCCGCCTCGCGCACGGTGGTGAACCCCGCCAGTGCGGTGATCCGCGCGTTCTTCGCGCCCACGACCACGCCCCACTCGTCAGGCTCGGTCGCTTCCTTCCAGAAATCGCCACCGGGATCGCCGGTGAGGTGGACATGCAGGTCGATCAGGCCGGGCAGCACGGTCTTGTCGGCAAGATCGATCACCTGCGCCTCGCCACCCGGCGTCTGGAGCCCGTCGACGATCGACACGATCCGGCCGTCCTCGATCGTAATGGTGGCAGGGCCGCTCGGCTCGCCATCGGCATCGCGGATCACCGATCCGGCATGGATCACCGTCACCTGCGCCAGCGCAGGCGTACCCAGCAGCGCAGCAATCGCCGCCATCATCCAGACCAGTACCCGCATCGTCCTATTCCCCCTTTTGCCCGCTCGCACGTTTGCGCACACCTGATGGCTGGCTATAACCTGCCGCACAGTTTGGCAAAAACAACCGAAACGATACGAGAGGACCACCAGAAGATGCACCACGCCACCCGCACTGCCCTGACCGCCGCCAGCCTGCTCGCCGGGGTGTCGCTCGCCGCGACCGCCCAAGCGCGCCCGATGACGCCGCAGGATGTGGCACAGCTGGAAAGCGTGGGCGCAATCGCCGTCTCGCCCGATGGCAGCCGCGTCGCCTACACCACCGCCAGCCTGCCCGACGTGGTTGCGGGCGAGGATAATGGCAGCACGCAGCAGCAGCTGAAAATGGCCTACGGGCCTGACAACACGCGGGTCTTCCTGCCCGAGGATGTCTCCGTCTCGACCGTCGAATTCTCGCCCGACGGGCGGATGGTCAGCTTCCTGTGGAGCAAGGACGACGAAGATCGCGCGGTCTGGGGCATCCCCGTCGATGGTGGCGCGCAGATGAAACTCGCCGAGGTCAAGGACGCCAGCGTGCGCAGCTACGCATGGGCACCCGATGGCGCGACGCTCTATCTGCTGGCGAGCGCCGCCCCCGACACAGACCGCAAGGCAGAGGCCAAGAAAGGCTTCAACGCGGTGGTCTATGAAGAGGAAGAGCGGTTCAACCGCCTGTTCGCCGCGCAGGCCGGTGGCGAGGAGATCGACGCCAAGCCGCGCGAGATCGCCGTGTCCGGCTACGTCACCTCGTTCAAGCTGACGCCCGACGGCAAGCTCGGCATTGTCGAAAGCCAGCCGACCCCGCGGATCGACGACACCTATACCGCCAGCCGGGTGAACATCATCGATCTGGGCACGGGCCGCGTGCTGCGCGAGGTAGAAACGCCGGGCAAGCTGGGCGATCTGGAAGTCTCGCCCGACGGCAGGCAGCTCTCGCTGGTCGCCGGGATCGACCAGCACGATCCCGCCGCGACCACGCTGCATCTGGTCGATGTCGCCAGCGGTGCATACCGCGCGCTCAACCAGGGCGCGGCGGAAGCGGTCGGCGATACCGAATGGCTCGCCAATGGCCAGCTTGCCGCGATCGTGGACAAGGGCGCGGATACGATCCTGCGCATGTACAATGCCGATGGCAGCGTGGCGCAGGAAATCGACCCCGGCGAGCTGGTGCCGACCAGTCTGGAGAACGGCGGTAGCGATTCTCTGTTCGTGCGTGCCGACAGCCCGCGCCATCCCGGTGAGCTGTTCGCGCTGAACGGCACCACCCTCACCCGCTGGACCAGCCACAACCCGTGGCTCGCCGAAATCGACTTCGGCACCCAGCGCACGATGACCTACACCGCGCGCGACGGGCAGCAGATCGAGGGCATTCTGATCGAACCGGTCGGCGGTGTGCCCAAGGGCGGCGCGCCGACCATCATGATGGTCCATGGCGGGCCGGAAGCGCACTATACCAATGGCTGGCTGACCGGCTATTCGATGCCCGGCCAGGTCGGCGCGGGTCAGGGTTATGCCGTGTTCCACCCGAACTATCGCGGCTCGACCGGCTACGGCACCGCGTTCTCCAAGCAGCACCAGGGCGACTATGCGGGCAAGGAATTCGACGACATCGTCGATGCCAAGCGCGCGCTGGTTGCCGAAGGGGTGACCGATGCGGACCGCACCGGAATCACCGGCGGCTCCTACGGCGGGTTCGCCAGCGCCTGGGGCGCGACCTATTATTCCAGCGAATATGCCGCGAGCGTGATGTTCGTCGGCATCTCCAACAATATCAGCAAGTTCGGCACCACCGACATCCCCAACGAAATGTATCTGGTGCACGAGCGCAAGTGGCCGTGGGAAGAATGGGATCACCTGCTCGAACGCAGCCCGATCTATCACGTCGACAAGGCGGAAACCCCGATCCTGATCATGCACGGGGCGGAAGACACGCGCGTTTCGCCGACGCAAAGCTACGAGCTGTATCGCAACATCAAGGTGCGCAAGCCCGATACCCCGGTGCGCCTCGTGCTGTTCCCGGGCGAAGGCCACGGCAACCGGCTCGCGGCCAGCCGATACGACTACAACCTGCGCATGATGCAGTGGTTCGACACTTTTCTGAAGACGGGCGACCGCGATGCGCAGATGCCTGCCCCGCGTCCCGACCTGATGATCGAGGACAAGAGCGAATAATGCCACCCTGCCAATAGAAAGAGCGCGGAGGTTTAAGCCTCCGCGCCCTTTTTTATGCGTTTGCGATGGCAGTCCGCTGCGCGCGAACCTAGCGCACCCCGCGCGTCAGAAGGTGTAGCCGATGCCGCCGCCGATCAGGAACTGGTCGGCATCGCCGCGCAGCGCGACGAAGGGGGAATCCTTCGCATCGCCGATCATCCGCGAATAGCCGCCGATCGCGAACAGCGCGAGGCCGCCATTGGCGAGATCGCCATCCAGATCGACCCCCACCAGCAGGTTCGCGCTGAGCTTGTTGAAGCCGGAACCGGCATCGTAGACCGGCAGGCCGCTGGCGGTCGCCTGCGCGGGGGTGACCGAATAGTAGTATTCGTTGAACGCTTCGTCCCCGTGCTCCGCACTGAGCGACAGGCTGATGCCCGCGCCGCGGCTGACCGGGGTGAAGTAGGTGATGCCCGGGTTGATCACCATGCCCTCATGCGCGCCCGCGACATCCCACCGCACGTCGACATTGGCCGACAGGCTGTCGTACGGGTTGAGCACGCCCGACACGCCGATGCTGGCGCTCGGCCCGACCTCGACTGCGGTATCCAGCTCGCCTGCTGCGGCGACCACCGGATCTTCGATATCGCCGGTCCGCGAGGTACGCAGGCGCACCGCAGGTCCGAAGCCGAAATTGACCTTGCTGTCAGCGCTGTCGGGAATGAAATCGAGTGCGAAACCGGCCGCACGCGGGTTGATATCGATCCCCCCGAGGCTCCCCTGGATGATCGGCAGTGGGAACACCTCGTAATCGTCGGAACCGTCGTAATCGGGCGCAAAGCCCGCGCCTATGCCGACCTGGACCCAGTCGCCGTCGAACACTGTGCCTTCGGCAGAGCGGGCCGGAGCATCATCATCCGGGCCGTCTTGCGCGAGCGCCGGCGTGGCCACCCCGGCACAGGCGAACGCGACCGCAGCGAACGTTGCGGGGGTGGGTAGAATTGAACGCATGGATTATCCCTCATGTTGCGCCCCTTTGAACGGCGATGTAGAGGCATAGTTCCACGCAAAAGCGCATGATTGCGCGGGCAACCGCAAGTTCAATTGCACCTTTTTCCCCAGCGCCCTACGAGCATTGGCGATGACACCGGCGACATCAGGGGCTCGTGCCGACATCGCAATCCTTGGCGGCGGCCTTGCCGGTGGCCTGATCGCGCTCGCCCTGCGCCGGGCGGACCCCTCGCTGGCAGTGGTGCTGGTCGAGGCGGGAGAGATGCTGGGCGGCAATCACCGCTGGAGCTGGTTCGAAAGCGATCTGACGCGCGACGGCGCGGCGCTGCTTGCCCCGTTTCGCAAGATCCACTGGCCTGCTGGTTACGACGTCCATTTCCCCGAACATTCGCGCCGTCTGGACAGCACCTACGTCTCCCTCGCATCCGCCGATTTCGACGCCGCGCTGCGCCGCGAACTGTCGCAGTCGACCATTCACACGGGCCGCAACGTGGCCTCGGTCGATGCGCGCGGAGCCACACTGG
Organism: Citromicrobium bathyomarinum; assembly: GCA_001306305.2. Classification (NCBI taxonomy): domain Bacteria; kingdom Pseudomonadati; phylum Pseudomonadota; class Alphaproteobacteria; order Sphingomonadales; family Sphingomonadaceae; genus Citromicrobium; species Citromicrobium bathyomarinum. The sequence goes on along the minus strand of CP155577.1, from coordinate 929,421 downwards.
AGGGGGGCGAGCGGATCGAGGCGCGCTGCGTGATCGACGCGCGCGGCTTCATCCTGTCCGACGCGTTCGAGGGTGGCTGGCAGGTGTTCATGGGACGCCATCTGCGCACCGACACCCCACACGATGTCGACCGCCCGATCGTGATGGACGCGAAGCTCGCCCAGCACGACGCGTTCCGCTTCGTCTACACCCTCCCCCTCGCCGCCGACGAGCTGTTCGTCGAGGATACCTACTACCAGGACAGCCCCGTGCTCGACCGCGCAGCGCTCTCGAGCAGGATCGATCGCTATTGCGATGCGATGGGCTGGCACGGCGAGCCCCTCGCGTTCGAAACCGGCGTGCTCCCAGTCGTGACCGGCGGCGATCTGGCCCGCTACCAGCGCGAAGTGCGCGTGCCCGGCGTGGCGATGGCAGGCGCGAGGGCGATGATATCCCACCCTCTGACCAGCTATACCCTGCCCTTCGCGGTCGAAACCGCGCTGCTGGTGGCCGACAACCGCGATCTGCCCGGCGAACAGATGGCCGCCCTACTCGAAGCGCATGCGCGCCGTGTGTGGCAGCGGACCGGTTTTTACCGGATGCTCGGCAAAATGCTGTTCGGCGCGGCGAAACCTGAGGAACGATATCGCATCTTCTCGCGCTTCTATCGCCTATCGCCGGGATTGATCGAGCGGTTCTATGCCGCACGTTCGACCACCCCCGACAAGCTCAGGGTCTTGACCGGCAAGCCGCCGGTCCCGATCCCCCATGCCCTGCGCGCGCTGGCATCGCACCGCCCGCCGCTCGCCCCACCAGAAGGAACTGCCGACAATGGCTGAAGGCCGCACAGCATGCGTTATCGGGGCCGGTTTCGGCGGCCTCGCGCTCGCCATCAGATTGCAGAGCGCTGGGATCGCCACGACCGTGATCGAGGGCCGCGACAAGCCCGGCGGGCGCGCCTATTACTGGGAGAAGGACACCGACACGGGCACCTTCACGTTCGACGGCGGGCCCACGGTCGTCACCGATCCCGATTGCCTCAAGGAACTCTGGGCACTCTCGGGCCACGACATCGCGCAGGATGTCGAGTTGGTCCCGGTCAAGCCGTTCTACCGCCTCAACTGGCCCGACGGCACGAATTTCGACTATTCGAACGACCATGAAGAGCTGTTCGCGGAGATCGCGAAGCTCAACCCCAAGGACGTCGAAGGCTACCAGCGCTTCCTCGAATACTCCGCGGGGGTTTACGAGGAAGGCTACGTCAAGCTGGGCACGGTGCCCTTCCTCGATTTCAAATCGATGCTCAAGGCTGCGCCCGCGCTCGCCAAGAAGCAGGCCTATCGCAGCGTCTATTCGATGGTCTCCAGCTTCGTCGAGAACGAGAAGTTGCGCGAAGCGCTGAGCTTCCACACGCTGCTGGTCGGCGGCAACCCGATGAAGACGTCGAGCATCTACGCGCTGATCCACAAGCTGGAGATGGATGGCGGCGTGTGGTGGACCAAGGGCGGCACCAACCGCCTGATCGCGGGAATGGTGCGCCATTTCGAGCGGATCGGCGGGACGATCCGGCTGGGCGACCCGGTGGTCGGGATCGAAGTCGACGACAAGCGCGCGAAGAGCGTGATGACGCAGAGCGGCTTCGTCCAGCGCTTCGACGCGGTCGCCAGCAATGCCGACATCATGCACTCCTACCGCGACCTGCTGGGCCGCTCGCAGCGGGGGTGGAGCATGGGTCGCCGTCTTGCCCGCAAGAGCTACAGCCCCGGGCTGTTCGTGGTGCATTTCGGCCTCGAAGGGACATGGCCGGGCATCGCGCACCACATGATCCTGTTCGGGCCGCGCTACAAAGGGCTGCTCGACGATATCTACTCCAACGGCGTGCTGCCCGAGGACTTCTCGATCTACCTCCACCACCCGAGCAAGAGCGATCCCTCCATGGCGCCGCCGGGCCACAGCACGTTCTACGCGCTGGTCCCGGTGGCGCACCAGGGCAAGCTGCCGGTCGACTGGGACGAGGTCGGCCCGCTGCTCGAAAAGCGCATCCTCGACGAGGTGGGCAAGCGGCTGGTGCCCGACATTCACAAGCGCATCGTGACCAAGTTCCACTACGCGCCAAGCGACTTTGCAACCGATCTCAACGCGCATCTGGGCAGCGCCTTCAGCCTCGAACCGGTGCTGACACAGAGCGCCTATTTCCGCGGCCACAACCGCGACGATGTGATCAAGAACTTCTACCTCGTCGGCGCGGGCACCCATCCAGGCGCGGGCATCCCCGGCGTGGTCGGTAGCGCGAAGGCGACCGCCGGACTGATGATAGAGGATCTCTCCGCTTGACGACGCAGCTCCATCTTGATGGCAGCAAAATGCGTAACGTGGGCGATTTTTACGCGCAGGTGCGCGGACATCCAGATACTCCAGACTGGTTCGGGCCCAACTTGGACGCGCTGTTCGATCTGCTGGTCGCTATTCTTCCGCGTCCACTCGAAGTGCGGTGGCGTGACACGGACCTCGCACGCGAGACGTTGGGAGAAGACTTTGCGAAGCTCATGCAGGTGCTACGCGACGCCGAGAAGTACCATGCCGAGCACGAGAATGAGTTCATCCTTAGCATCGAAGAAGGACAGGATGAAAATATGAAACTCTCTCGCCTCGCCATCTATTGCGGCGCGGCGACCCCGCCCGACCCGCGCTATCTCGAGCTGGCGCGGGACGTTGGCGCGCTGCTCGCACAACGCGGTATCGGCGTCGTCTATGGCGGCGGGCGGCTGGGCCTGATGGGCGCGCTGGCGCAAGGCGCGCTGTCCGAGGGCGGCGAGGTGATCGGGGTGATCCCGCATGCGATGGTGGAACGTGAATTCGCCAACCACGACTGCACGCAGCTGATCACGGTCGATACGATGCACCAGCGCAAGCAGCACTTTACCGACCTTGCAGACGGCTTCATCACCCTGCCCGGCGGCATGGGGACGATGGACGAACTGTTCGAAGCGCTCAGCTGGGCGCAGATCGGCTATCACGAAAATCCGGTCGGCCTGCTCAACGCCTTCGGTTTTTACGACGATCTTGTGCAATTCGTAAACCGGATGGCCGATACGGGTTTCGTACGTGCAACACATCGCGAAATTCTTCAGGTTGCGGACAGTTTGCCGGAACTGCTCGACAAGCTTGCGTCTTATAAGCCTAATACCCCGATCTATCGCATGAGCGCAGACCAGCTTTGAACCAGGCCCGCCCCCTCGTCCCTTCCCGCTTCGTGCGCCCCTCGATCCCCCGCCCCGGCGGCGGACGCGACCGGGCTGCGCTGGTGCGCGAATCCTACGAGGCGATTGCAGAAGGATCGCGCAGCTTCGCCTTTGCCTCCAAGCTGTTCGACAAGGCCACGCGCGAACGCGTGTGGATGCTCTACGCCTGGTGCCGCCGGTGCGACGATCTGGCCGACGCGCAGGAGAAGGGCGGCGAGCTGGGCGACCAGGCGGGGATCGAGGACCGACTGCAGGCGATCAAGGTGCTCACCCGCCGCGCGCTGGAAGGCGGCGCGACCGCCGATGTCGCGTTCGACGCGCTAGGCCAGGTCGCAGGAGAGGCGGGCATCACGCTCGACATGGCGAACGAGGTCATTGCAGGCTTCGCGATGGATGCCAACGGCTTCAGCCCGCACAGCGAGAAGGAGCTGATGCGCTATTGCTACCACGTGGCGGGCGCGGTCGGCGTGCTGATGGCGCGGGTGATGTTCGCCCCCAACGACAGCTTCATCTACGACCGCGCGTGCGATCTCGGGCTGGCCTTCCAGCTCGCCAATGTGGCGCGCGACGTGATCGAGGATGCGGCAGCCGGGCGCTGCTACCTGCCCGACGAGTGGCTGGAAGACGCGGGGCTGACGCGCGAGAACTATGCCGACGAGGATAACCGCTTCGCGCTCGCTGCGGTCTCCGCACGGCTGGTCGACCGGATGGAAATGTACGAGGTCGCGTCCCGGCTGGGCGCAAAACACCTGCGTTTCCGCCAGCGCTGGGCGGTTCTGTCCGCCGCGCGCATCTACGGCGTGATCGGGCGCAAGGTCCGCGCGCGAGGCCAGCTGGCGTGGGACACCCGCACCTATGTGCCGTGGTACGAAAAGCTCGTCCATGTGATCGCCGCCTTCGGTGAGGCCGTCACGAAGCACGCGCCCGAGCCCGAGCACTGGCCGCCCTACACCCGCGACGATCTGCGCCCGGTTGCCGGGTGGTAGACCTGCCGCCCACTTGGCGTTAGCGCTGCGGGCATGATCCAGAAGCTCCTGATCGCCAATCGCGGCGAAATCGCCTGCCGCATCATTCGCACCTCGCGCGAGATGGGCATTGCCACCGTTGCGGTCTATTCCGATGCCGACGCCAAGGCGCTGCACGTGCGCTCTGCCGATGAAGCGGTACACATCGGCCCCTCGCCCGCTGCCGAAAGCTATCTGGTGGGCGAGAAGATCATCGCCGCCGCCAAGCAGACCGGCGCGCAGGCGATCCACCCGGGCTACGGCTTCCTCTCGGAAAACGCCGATTTCGCGCAGGCTGTGAAGGACGCAGGGCTGATCTGGGTCGGCGCGCCGCCCTCCTCGATCCGCGCGATGGGCCTGAAGGACGCGGCCAAGAAGCTGATGCGCGAGGCGGGCGTGCCCGTGACGCCGGGCTATGACGGCGACGACCAGAGCCCGGAACGCCTGAAGCAGGAAGCCGACGCGATCGGCTATCCCGTGCTGATCAAGGCGGTCGCGGGTGGCGGCGGCAAGGGGATGCGCAAGGTCGATGCCGAGGGAGACTTCCTCTCCGCGCTCGAATCTTGCCGGCGCGAGGCGAAGGCCAGCTTCGGCAATGACGACGTGATCCTCGAAAAATGGATCACCTCGCCCCGCCATATCGAGGTGCAGGTGTTCGGCGACAGCCACGGCAACCACGTCCACCTGTTCGAACGCGACTGCTCGCTCCAGCGCCGCCACCAGAAGGTGATCGAGGAAGCGCCTGCGCCGGGCATGGACGAGGCCACGCGCGAGGAAATCTGCGCCGCCGCGGTGCGCGCGGCCAAGGCGGTCGATTACGAAGGCGCGGGCACGATCGAATTCATCGCCGACGCCAGCGAAGGCCTGCGAGCCGACCGCATCTTCTTCATGGAAATGAACACGCGGCTTCAGGTCGAGCATCCGGTGACCGAAGAAATCACCGGGGTCGATCTGGTCGAGTGGCAGCTGCTGGTCGCAGCGGGGGAAGCGATCCCGCTCAAGCAGGACGAGCTGTTCATCGACGGTCATGCGATCGAGGCGCGGCTCTATGCGGAGGATCCGTCCAGCGGTTTCCTGCCCAGCACCGGGTCACTCGACCATTTCGATATCGGCTTGCGGGGCCGCATCGAAACGGGCGTCGAGGAAGGCGATCAGATATCGCCCTACTACGATCCCATGGTCGCCAAACTCGTGACCTGGGCAGATACCCGGGAAGATGCGATCGAGCAGCTGGCAGAGATCGCCGACGGGGTCGAAATCTGGCCCGTGCGCACCAATGCGGCCTTCATCGCGAACTGCCTGCGCGACGAGGATTTCGAGGATGCCAACCTCGATACCGGCTTCATCGAACGCAAGATCGACGATCTGGTGGAATCGGACGAGCCCTACGAGGCGATCTGGCAGACCGCTGCGGACTTCGTGGTGCTCGCCGAAACAGAGGAGCACGAGGACCAGCCTGCCGGTTTCCGGCTCAATGCATCGGGGCGCCTGACCACCAGCCTCTCTTTCAAGGGCGATACGCGCGTCGTCGCGGCGGCAGAGGGTCCGGCTTTCGAGGCTGCGACGGGCTTCGTCGATCCGCACCGTGTGGTCGTTTTCGCCGACGGCATGTCCTTCGCCTTCGACCGGGGTTCGCGCGGCTCTGGGGCGGCTGCGGCAGGCGACGGCGCGATCCTCGCGCCGATGCCGGGCAAGGTCATCGCGCTCGATGTGGCGGAGGGCGACAGCGTCACCGCCGGCCAGCGGCTGATGGTGCTCGAGGCGATGAAGATGGAGCATTCGCTCACCGCGCCGTTCGACGGCACCGTGACCCAGCTTTCCGCCAGCGAAGGCGGTCAGGTGCAGGTCGAAGCAGTCCTGTGCGTGGTGGAGCCTGCGGAATAGAACCTATCCCCACCCCATCCCGCAAGCGGGAGGGGAGCGAGATTTGCGGGCTTGCCCGCTAGTCCCAGCGGGGTGGGCTCACGCCCAACTCAATCGTCGTCCACCGGCGGGCCGAACAGCTTGCCGCGCTCCGCGAACAGCACCAGGCCGATGCAGATCAGCGCGCCGCCGAACAGCGCGGTCGCCAGCGGGATCGCGGTTCCGTTATAGGCATAGCCGATGCTCGCGCCGATCACCGCTGCGGTAACCATCCGCAAGAAGGTCTGCACGCTTGCCGCCGCGCCTGCCGTCTCGCGGAAGGGCTGCATCGCGATCGAGCCGAAATTGGCACCGATAAAGCCGAGCAGCATCATGTTCGCCGCCATCAGCGGGACGAAGGTCCACAGCGTTTCCTCGGTCATGGTCGCGACGAACAGCTGCACCGCGGCGACGATCAGGAACAGGAACAGGCCAGTGTGGCTCACGCGGCGGGCACCGAAACGCTCGACGATCCGCGAATTGGTCCAGCTGGCCACCGCCATCGCGCCCGCGCAGCAGGCGAAGATCGCGGGGAACCACGGCCCCGCGCCGAATGCCTCGCCCACCAGTTGCTGCGCCGAGTTGATGAAACCGAACAGCGCCCCGAAGATCACCGCGCTGCCCAGCGTGTAGCCCAGCGCCTGCCGCATGGTCAGCGTGGCGCGCATGTTGCGCGCGATCACGCGCGGCTGGATCGGCTGCTTGTCTTCTGGATGCAGCGTCTCGGGCAGGTTGCGCCATGCCCATGCGCCCATCGCCACGCCGGCGACCGCGGTGAACACGAAGATCCAGCGCCAGTCGCCCATCACCATCAGCACGCCCTGCCCGATGCTGGGCGCGATCGCGGGCACCATCAGGAAGATGACGAAGATCAGGCTCATCATCCGGGCCATCTTGTCGCCGCCCACCCGGTCGCGGATGATCGCGGGCGGAAGCGCGACGATCCCCGCCGCGCCGAAGCCCTGCAGGAAGCGCAGCGTCAGCAGCGATTCGAAATTCCACGCCATCGCGCACAGCAGCGAGAAGGCGATGTAGAGGCCCAGCGCCGCGAACAGCACCGGACGCCGACCGTATCGGTCTGCCAGCGATCCGGGCACCAGCGCGCCCAGACCCGCCGCGAGCAGGTAGGCGCCGACCACGAACTGACGCGAATTGCCGCTTGCGCCCAGATCGGTGGCAAGGTTGTCGAGCGCAGGAAGCACCGCATCGATGCCCAGCGCGTTGAGCGCCATCAGCAGCGCCATCATCGCGATCAGCTGGCGTTCGCCGATCCGCTGGCCCGACGGCGGCAGCGCCGCAGGCGCGCGAGCATCGACGCTCTGCCGGTCGATCGACTCGCCGGGCCCGTAATCTGGATTTCGCATGTGCACAAAACCGCAAATGGCGTCGTCGGTTCCGATTGGCAACCTGTGTGCTATCGCAGGGCCGCGATGAGCGAAGGCGAGACCACTCCGGAAGATCGCGGCGAAGCACCGCCGACTCGCAAGATCATCCATGTCGACATGGATGCCTTCTTCGCCAGCGTGGAGCAGCGCGACAACCCTGAATTGCGGGGCAAACCGGTCGCGGTCGGCGGGGCGAGCGGGCGCGGCGTGGTCGCCGCCGCCAGTTACGAGGCGCGCAAGTTCGGCGTAAAATCGGCGATGCCGTCGGTTACCGCCAAGCGGCTGTGCCCCGACCTGATCTTCGTGAAGAGCCGCTTCGACGCCTATCGCGAGGCGTCGGACCAGATCCGTGCGATCTTTCGCCACCACACCGATCTGGTCGAACCGCTGAGTCTGGACGAAGCCTATCTCGATGTGACGGTCAACAAGCTGGGCATCGCCTCGGCAACGCAGGTCGCGCAGATGATCCGGCAGGAAATCCGCGCCAAGACCCGCCTGACCGCGAGCGCGGGGGTCAGCTACAACAAGTTCCTCGCCAAGCTGGCGAGCGACCAGAACAAGCCCGACGGGATGTGCGTGATCCGCCCCGGAGAGGGCGCGGCCTTCGTCCAGACGCTCCCCATCCGCCGGTTCCACGGGGTCGGCCCACGCGGCGAGGAGAAGATGGCGCGGCTGGGCATCGCGACCGGCGCGGATCTTGCCGCGAAGGACGCGGCGTGGCTGGCGCAGCATTTCGGCAGCTTCGGCGACTATCTCTATCGCGCGGCGCGCGGAATCGACGACCGGCCCGTGCGCGCCAACCGCATCCGCAAGTCTGTCGGCGGAGAACGCACCTTCTCGGTCGACCGGCACGAGGCGGAGGAGCTGCGCACCACGCTGGACGAGATCGTCGACATCGTGTGGGAGCGGATCGAGCGGGCGCAGGCACGCGGGCGTACGGTAACGCTCAAGCTCAAATACAACGATTTCCAGCTGATGACCCGCGCCCGATCGCTGCCGCGCAATGTCGCAGACAAGGCCGAATTCGCCGCGATCGGGCACGCAATCCTCGATGAACTGCTGCCCCTGCCCCGCCCGATCCGCCTGATGGGGCTGACACTCTCCAATCTCGAACGGGACGCTTCCGGAGAGGAAGACGAGGGGCGATCCGACGACGCCGACAGCGGGCAGCTCGCTCTCTTCTAGGCCTTCAGGACGTACCCGATCCGCCTTTCGGCGAGGCCGCTGACCGGCTGCGGCGGGTCGTCCGGCATCACGAAGCGCACCTCCACGATCTCGCGACCGTCGGGCACCGGGGCATCGTCGATCTCGGCCAGGAAGAGATACGCAGTGTGCGGCGCGCCGGAGATCGTCTCCTCAATCGTGCCCAGTTCGCTGACCGGGCCGAGCGTCAGCCCCAGTTCCTCCGCCATCTCGCGCCGCGCGGCTGCCTCGGGCGCTTCGCCGCGCGCGATCCCGCCACCCGGCAGGCTCCAGTCGGGCGGGCCATAGGTATGTCGGACGAACAGCACCCGGCCGTCGGGATCGCGCAGGATGACGCTCACGCCGCGCAGCTGCGGCTTCGCCAGCCGCCGCCAGACGTGGCGCAGACGGTGGGCGACGCGCAGCGCGAGGCGGTGGAGCAAGCGGGGCAGCAGTGGCGGCATGATGGATGCGGGATATAGAAAAGGGCCAACCCGGCATAGCGCTGGATCGGCCCTTCTGGTTGCCTGGCTAACGGGGGACTAGCCGAGCGTCGACTTGAGGAACCACGCGCGTTCCTCCGCCATGTCGGTCCAGTCGTCTAGCAGGCCGTCGGTCGCATTGTCGCCCGCCTCTTCGGCCAGCGGCTTCATGCCCTTGAGGCGCTTGATCATCGCGACGTTGTCGTCGTGCAGTTCCTTGACCATCGCGTCGCCATCTAGGTCGGTCGAATCCTGATCCTTGACCTGCGTCGCCCGGGCGACCGAACCGATCGAGGTCAGCGTCACCTCGCCCAGCTTGCGCACGCGTTCGCCGATCGCATCGATCTGGTCGCGCAGTTCGATCGCCTGCTCGTCGAACAGCAGGTGCAGATCGCGGAACCGCGGGCCCTTCACGTGCCAGTGGAAGTTCTTGGTCTTGAAGTAGAGCGCGAGATGATCCGCCAGCAGGCCGTTAAGTTCCTGCACCAGTGCGGTTTTCGAATTGTCGCCAGCTTGAGCCATGTTTGGTCTCCTGTGTTATTTTATTGGGCCTTGGAAAGGGTCTCGTGAGGTCAACGGAGCAAGCCGCTCCCGGTTTCCTGCCAAAGCTTCGATTACTGTGATTGACTGGGCCTTCGCCCGGCGGGGGTAGCGGGGCTCAGATGATCCCGCGCGCACCCAGCCCGATCAGCAGCCCAGCGAACAGCACGATCCCCGCCATCACTAGCCGGAAGGCGCGCAGCGGCAGGGCTTCCAGCTCTTCCCCCAGCGCCCAGCCACCGGCCAGCGCCACCCCCGCTCCCGCCGCACCGCCGAGCGCGACATAGGCAGGCAGCGCGGTGGCGGCGGCGAGCGCGAAGAGCAGGAAGCGCGCGGCATCGCCCCATTGCCGGGCGAACAGCACGACGAAGGCTGCGAAGGGCGAGCGGGTCGGCTCTTTCGGGCGCCTGTCCCGCCCCGGCCACACCAGTTCCACCGCAGCCACGACCAGCGCGATGGCGACCAGCATCCGACGCGCCGCGTCGGGCAACATCTGCGCAATCGCATCGCCCGCCAGCGCCATCAGCCCGGCGGTAAAGACCGCAGCGACCAGCGCCGCCAGCAGGATGATCGCGCCGAGCGGCCCGGCCAGCCGAGCGACCAGCAGCTGGTCGCGCGCGCCGATGGTCAGCAGCAGGGCCGCGGCAAAGCCGAAGAGGAAGGAGGACATGGGCGGGCGGTGCGCGCGGTCAGGCGGCGTCTGCCACGCGGCCGCTCTCGGGCGCGATCAGCACCGTGTTGCGGCCTGCCTTCTTCGCCTCGTACAGCGCGTTGTCGGCCCGGCGCAGCGTCTCGTCGCTGGTTTCGGAATTGACCGCGACCCCGGCGGAGAAGGTGATCGGGCCCATCGGCTCGTCGGTCTCGCGCAGCTTGAGGTTGCGTTCGGCGAGCGTTTCCTTCGCCTCGGCCACGCGCTCCGCCAGCTTCTTCGCGTCGGCGACCTCGGCGATCACGAGAAACTCCTCTCCTCCCCAGCGCGCGACCGGCCACGGGGAGAGCGATTCGCTCAGCGCTTCGGCAACCAGCTTCAGCGCGCGATCACCCACCGGGTGGCCGTAGGTATCGTTGATCGCCTTGAAATGATCGATATCGATCAGGCCGAGGCAATAGCGGACCTTGCGGATCTCCAGATCCTGAATGGTCGCGCGGGTCGCACGGCGATTGGGGATGCCGGTCAGTTCGTCGACCAGCGCCTTGTTGCGCGCCTCGTCGAGATCGCGTTGGAGCCGGTCGATCCGGTTGGAGGCGTTGGACAATTCCCGCTCCGCCTCCTCCGCCCGGTCGATGATGCGGCGGATCGCGCCGGTCAGATCCTCGCCCTGCGCGCCCTCGCGGATCACCTGGCTTTCCTCCGCAATGTCGCGTCCGACACCGTCCGCTTGGCGTTTTGCCTCGCGGGCGAGCTCTCCGGCAGTGTTGAGAAACAGTTCGACCGCTTCGTCGCGCGCGGCAATCCGCTCTTCGGGATCGTCGGAGGCAGAGGCATGCTTGCCCATGATCTCGACGATCGTCTCCTGCTTCATGCGCATGCCGTTTTCGATGTAGGTGTCGGTTTCCTCGCAGATCACCTTGCTCGACCGGGTCAGGTAGAGATAGCCGAAGCGATAGTTCATCGGCGTGGGATCGAGCAGATTGCCAGCCAGAAACGTGAGCACGTCGCGCCCGATATTGTCCTTACCCATACCCCACTCGTCCGTCCGGTATCCTCATCGTGCCGCGCCCGATCATCCATGAGCCGCAGCGGCATTAACTATACGGCGCGTTGGTGAATTTTTATCTAAGCCCGCATCCGTGACGCAATTCCAAAAGTCTCAAAAGAGGGGATAATCGTGCCGCCTGCCCGATCGCGCCATGCGCGGTGCCGATGCTCATTTGCGTTTTCGGCCTGAGGTCATGAGGTCGGGCTTAGGCGGCTTCTTCCAGCCTGCGGGAGGAATCGGCCTTTGCCGGCTCGTGCCCAGCCCCATGGCACCGGGCTGCTGGCGGATCAGGCCGGAGGTATCCGCCTTTGCCGCCTCTTCGGCATTCGCTCCGCCGCGCATCAGGTTGATCCGGTCGCGTATTCGCCCTGCGGTCTCGAAATCGAGCGCACGCGCGGCGGCTTCCATCTCGCGCTGGAGATCCTCGACGGTCTTCCTCATGACGGTTGAACGCGCGGATGCGACTTCCGGTCCCACGCTCCGCACAAGGCGCACGCTCGCCTCCGAAGTCGCGGTTTTCTGCGGCTAATTCAGGATTGTGGAGCGGGTGAAGGGAATCGAACCCTCGTCGTCAGCTTGGGAAGCTGCTGCTCTACCATTGAGCTACACCCGCATCGGGGCCGCATTGGGCCGTGGCGCGATTGCACCTTCGCTAGGTCCCGGTCAAGATGGGTTGAACGCAGCGCCCCTGACTGCGGCCAACCCCCATGCGATTTCGGGCGCATCGAGCGCGATGGACGCTACGGCTAGCTCTTTCGCCAGTGGTGTGCGGGCCCTTCCTCCCTTGATCTGGTGCGGGCGCAGCGTCTAGCGCGCTACCGAAGAGTAAATTCACGGAGAGCCCCCATGCGCACTATCGACCACCATCTCGCGGCAGGCGTCGCCGCCGGCGAAGCCGCCCGCACGCACAAGGTGTGGAACCCCTCCACCGGCGAGGTGCAGGCCGAGGTCGCGCTGGGCGATGCCGCACTGCTCGCACGGGCGGTGGCCAAGGCGAAGGAAGTCCAGCCCGAATGGGCTGCGACCAACCCGCAGCGGCGCGCGCGCGTGATGTTCGAGTTCAAGCGGCTGGTCGAAGCGAACAAGCAGGAATTGGCCGAGCTGCTCTCCAGCGAGCACGGCAAGGTGGTCGACGATGCGCATGGCGACGTGCAGCGCGGGCTCGAAGTGATCGAATATGCCTGCGGTATCCCGCAGGCTCTGAAAGGCGAATACACGCAAGGAGCCGGCCCGGGCATCGACGTCTATTCGATGCGCCAGCCGCTCGGCATCGGGGCGGGCATCACCCCGTTCAACTTCCCCGCGATGATCCCGATGTGGATGTTCGGCATGGCGATCGCGGCAGGCAACGCCTTCATCCTCAAGCCGTCCGAACGCGATCCCTCCGTGCCGATCCGCCTCGCCGAACTGTTCGTGGAAGCCGGTGCGCCCGAAGGGCTGCTTCAGGTGGTCAATGGCGACAAGGAAATGGTCGACGCGATCCTCGACCATGACGACATCGCCGCGATCAGCTTCGTCGGATCGTCCGACATCGCGCAGTATATCTACTCGCGCGGCACCGCTAACGGGAAGCGCGTGCAGGCCTTCGGTGGGGCGAAGAACCACGGCATCGTGATGCCCGACGCCGATCTCGATCAGGTGGTGAACGATCTGGCGGGCGCCGCCTTCGGCTCGGCGGGCGAACGCTGCATGGCGCTGCCGGTGGTGGTACCGGTGGGCGAGGATACCGCGAACCGTCTGCGCGAAAAGCTGATCCCCGCGATCAACGCACTTCGGGTCGGCGTCTCGACCGACAAGGATGCGCAATACGGCCCCGTGGTCACGCCCGAGCACAAGGCGCGGATCGAACAGTGGATCGACACTGCGGAGAAGGAAGGTGCCGAGGTCGTGATCGACGGGCGCGGGTTCAGCCTGCAAGGCCACGAAAAGGGCTTCTTCGTCGGGCCGACGCTGCTGGACCGCGTGACCACCGACATGGAGAGCTACAAGGAAGAAATTTTCGGCCCCGTGCTCCAGATCGTGCGCGCGAAGGATTTCGAGGATGCGGTGCGCCTGCCGAGCGAGCACCAGTACGGCAACGGCGTCGCCATCTTCACCCGCAACGGCCACGCCGCGCGCGAATTCGCGCACCGGGTGAACGTCGGCATGGTCGGCATCAACGTGCCGATCCCCGTGCCCGTCAGCTACCACAGCTTCGGCGGGTGGAAGCGTTCGGGCTTCGGCGACATCGACCAGTACGGGCAGGAAGGGCTGCGCTTCTGGACCAAGACCAAGAAAGTCACCCAGCGCTGGCCCGATGGCGGTGGCGATGGCTCCAACGCCTTCGTCATCCCCACCATGGGTTGATCCGCAGCCGGAAACCTTGCCAATATCCGCTTGGGGCACACCACTACAGGGGGAAGACGGATGAATATGGTCAGGTTCATTGCGCCAGTGGCGGCTCTGGTCGCCTTGTCAGCATGTGGGGGTGAAGCCGAGGACGCGGACAGGAAAAGCGCGGACGCCGCGCCCCCGCCCGCGCAGGCAGAGCCCACGCCGAGCACACTCGACGCCATTCCCATGAACTTCCGCGGCGGGTGGGACAGTGTCGATGCGGGCGAGTTCGCGTGCACCACGCTCAGCGACACGGCGCTGACGATCGAGCCCAAGCTGCTGCAATATTACGAGGGCGCGTTCACTCCCGAGACGATCTCGCAGATCTCCGACGACCGGATCGAGAGCGAGGGCTTCTTCCAGTATGCCGACGACCGGTCGAAAGAGTCCTACACGCTGCGGCTGTCGGACGGTGGCAAGCGCCTGACCCTTTCGGGCGACGGTTTCGAACCGTTCGAATTCCGCAAGTGCGCGACAATCCGCGAGGCGCATCTGATCCCCTCCGAGTACGAAGGCACTTGGTCCACCTACGGCACCTGCAAGGCCGCCTCCGACAGCCTGATCAAGATCGCGCCGACGAAGATCACCTGGCAGGGCAAGACGAGCAATTTCACCAAGGTCCACTACGCCGGGCCGAACGCGATCGAGCTGGAAGACGATGGCCAGGAGGAACCCTATGGCATCGTGCTGGACCAGGGAGGCAAGAGCGGTGCTTTGGTCGGGCCCGGGCATAGCCCGATTCCGCTGACCCGGTGCGGTGGCTGAGCAGTCGGACAGCGAGCGGCAGCAGGACATTCACCGTCGATGAAATCGCTTGCTCTCCTATCGTCAGTCGCTCTGGGTGTGATTGCCTGCTCCGCTGCGGATAGCGACAATGATGCCGCACCCGGCTCGAACGCGCCTGCACCCTCCGTCGAAACCGGCCAGATCCCGATTGCCGTCGAACCGGCCAGGACGATCGGCGGTGGCGCGAGCCAGCTCTACGCGGCGCCCTGGCCCGGGCTGTTTCCGGACGAAGACGGGTCCGCAGGGCAGAGCACCCTGCCCAGGAGCTTCCCTGCCGCAATCCGGGGAAAGTGGCGCGAGACCAAGGATGCTGCGGCAACCCCCGCGCAGTGCGACGGCTATCTGCCCGGCAACATGGGCAGGGTGCTGACGATCCGCGACGACAGCTATACGTTTTTCGAAGCGGGCGGGCGCTTCGTGTCCGTCAGGGAGCGCGAGCCGGGGCGCATCCGTGCGCTGTTCAACACCAGCTTTGCCGATGAGCCGACCCGTGACGAACTGGAATTCAGCGTCGATCCGGCAACAAAGACTCTGACCGTCCGCAATTTCGACACGGATGAACGCTCAATCAGGACATACCGCCGCTGTACGCGCTAGCATCGCGACCATGCGTTTGGCTCTTCCCATGCTTGTCGCCCTGCTCGCCACGTCTGCGTGCTCGCCCACACCCAACGAGCAGGAGGTCGACACGACAGCCGCAGATCGAGGCATGCAAGGGCCGGATGCCGGCCAGCCCCCGATCCCGGTCGAACCCGATGGCGGGATCGGCGATGGTGCAGGCCCGCCCAAGGGTCTGCCCTCGGACGGCGACGCACAACAGGAACCTAGCGCCTTTGCCCAGACCTTCCCTGCGGCGATCCGCGGCAAGTGGCGCGAAACTGATGGCGCGGCGGTAACCAAGGCTCAATGTGACGGTTACCAGCAGGACAAGATAGGCAAAGTGCTGACCATTCGGGAGGATGGCTATTCGTTCTTCGAGACCGGCGGAAAGTTCATCTCCGTCTCGGATCGCGCGCCCGGCCACATCCGCGCGCTGTTCGACACCACCTATGCCGACGAGCCGACCCGTGACGAGCTCGAATTCCGGGTCGATCCGGTGGCAAAGACGCTGACCGTCCGTAATTTCGACACGGGTGAACGCTCCACCACTACCTACCGCCGCTGTCCGGGCTAGCGTCCGGGCCATGCGCTGGCTCGTTCCCCTCATGCTCGGCCTGCTCGCCGCCTGCGCGCATGCCGAGGACACATCCGCCCCGCCGCAACCGCCCGAAAAGCGGATTGCGCTGAGCTTCGACGATGCGCCGCGCGCACCCGGCGCCTTCCTCAGCGAGGAAGAGCGCACCCGGCTGCTGATCGCAAACCTTGCCGAAGCGGGCGTCGATCAGGCGGTGTTCTTCGTCAATCCCGGGCAAATCGATGGCGCGGATGACGAGGCACGGATCGTAGCCTATGTCGCCGCCGGGCACGTGATCGCGAACCATTCGGCGAGCCACCCCCACCTCTCGCAGACAGACGCCGCCGCATATCTGGCCGATATCGACGCCGCCGAGGAATGGCTGCACGGGCGCGCGGGATACCGCCCGTGGTTCCGCTATCCTTACCTCGACGAAGGTCGGCAGGATAAGGGGAAGCGCGACGCGGTACGTGAAGGTCTGGCGCAGCGTGGCCTCTCCAATGGCTACGTGACGATCGACGCAAGCGACTGGTTCTACGAAAGCGCCGCCAAGCGCGCGGTTGCAGACGGGCACAAGATCGACCGGCAGGCGCTGCACGATCTTTATATCGAAACGCAGGTCGACGCCGCCGAGTTCTACGACCAGCTCGCCCGGCAGACGATCGGGCGCTCCCCGGTTCACGTGATCCTGCTGCACGAGACCGACCTCAACGCGATGTACATCGGCGATCTGGTCCGCGCGCTGGAGGCAAAGGGCTGGACGATCGTCAGCGCGGACGAGGCCTATGCCGATCCCTTCGCCGATTATGCCCCCGTCTATGACACTCCCTCCGCCCAAGGCAGCCTGACCGAGATGGTCGCGTGGGAAAAGGGCCTGCCCGCCCCGCGCTGGTATCGCGGCAACGACACCGATCGGGCGCAGCAATGGTTCGATACCCGCGTGCTCGGCCTGCCGCGCAAACAGAACGACTGATCTTTAACCACCAAGCTGCTATCGTGGGCCGGCCATGCGATTTGTGCTGGGCCTTCTCGCCGCCATTCTGGTGGGCCTCGCGATAGGCGGTGCGTCTGCGCTGGTGCTGTCCGGCATCTGGCCGCGCAGCAGCGCCCCCACCGGGATCGCCGGGATCGCCATTGATGGCTGGCGCACCGATTTCGCGATCGGTTCGGACGGCGCCGATCCCTACACCCGCGCGCGCGTCGCCAAGCACGGGCTGTTCGCGCTGCAGCGACGCGAGGCGATCTATTTCACCCGCTCTCGCGATGAGCGTGGACGTCCCTTGCGCGAAGGCTGCCGCTATCGCCTGTCGGGCATGGGGCAGGCCGCGCGGTGGTGGTCGATCACGCTCTACGATGCGAACAGCCGCCTGCCGATGAACAAAGACCAGGCGCTGTCGATCAGTGCGAGCGAGACAGGCGAGGGCGCGTGGCAGGCGATCATCGCGCCCCAGCGGCCGCAGGGTGCGGAGCACTGGATCTCCAGCCGCAACGCGGGCCATTTCGACCTGACTCTGCGGCTCTACGTGCCATCGGCGGAGGTGCTGGAAACGCCCAAGCTCGCGCTCAACCCGCCGCGTATCGCGCGGCTGGGCTGCACCACTGCGGAGGATCTGTGATGCGCACGTTTCTGACGCTGTTCGTCCTGCTTGCCGCGATCGTGATCGGCCACCTTGCGGTGCTGTACGGCGCGCCTGGCTTTATCATGCAACGCGCAATGGCCGCGATGGAACAGCGTGGCATTCCGCAGCACGGCTTCAGGCTTGCGCCGCGGATGACACCCCAGACCCAACGGGTAGTGCGCGCTTCCCCTGAGCTCGCCTATTCGATCTGCCTGTTCGACTTTTCCGAGGGGGTTGACGCGGTCGCGATCGAGATGGCCGCCTGGCCGGGCTATTCCTCGCTCTCGGTGTATGACGCGCAGACCAATAATTTCCTGACCTTCCGGGGCGAGGGGAAGCGCTTCGCGATGCGGCTGCTACCGCCCCTCAGCGAGCCCGAGGGCTTCTCCATCCCTGCCCCGACCCAGCGCGGGGTCGTTCTGATCCGCCGGATCGCACCGAACGAGGCCGACTATCGCGCGGTGGAGAAGATTGCGGTAGAAGACAGCTGCCGTGCGATCAGAGGGGGCAATGCACGATGATGAGGCGGATCATGCCTGCTACCGCGATGCTGATCGTGCTGGTCGGCTGCGACGGCAGGAACGGGGATTCGCAGCCGGAACCGGGCGAGGACGCTGCCGGCGATGTGGCGGTGTCAGGCGAGCGCGCCCCGTCGACCACCACATCAGAACCGACCGCGCGCGCACCGACAGGCGATGCAACGCCGACAGCCGTGGAAAGCGCCTCGACCAGCGCTTCGCCCCCGCACTCTACCACACCCCCAACTACACCCTCGCCTGCGCCCTCTTCCGAACCGACGCTCTACACCCTGCCCAATGTCCCGGCAGACGATGTCGCGCGCAACCGCGCTGCGCTGACCGCGATTCCGGCGAGCTATCTGGGCGAATGGGATGGCGTCGAGGGTAGCTGCGCGCCCGACTCCGACCTGCGCATGATGGTGCGCCCGGGCAGCATCGGCTTCTACGAATCGCGGGGCGAGGTCACCGCGGTGCGCCGCACCCGGGATGGGCTGGTGGTGTCGCTGGCGATGGAAGGCGAAGGCGAGCGCTGGGAAGAAGACTACTCGATGCGGCTGGTCGGCGGGCGGGAGCGGCTGGCCGTTACCGCGTCAAGCTACCCCGATCGCATCACGATGCGCAAACGCTGCCCGGCGGATCGCGGCTCCAGCGCACCCTGATCGCAGCCCGCCCTAGCGTTTTGTCCCCTTTTCTATCCGCGTCCGGGGGGCTAGGTCGCCTTCCATGACCGGACAATTCCAGCTTTCAGACGACCAGCTCGCGATCCAGGACATGGCGCAGCGGTTCACCGCCGACAACATCACGCCCCACGCGGGCAAGTGGGACGAGGATCACCACTTCCCCGTCGACACGATCAAGCAGACCGCCGAGCTCGGCTTCGGCGCGATCTATGTCAGCGAGGAGAGCGGCGGGATCGGCCTCGGCCGTCTCGAAGCGGCGCTGATCATGGAGGCGATGGCCTATGGCTGCCCCACCACCAGCGCATTCATCTCGATCCACAACATGGCCAGCTGGATGATCGACCGCTTCGGCGGCGAAGGCGTGAAGGAGAAATACCTTCCCCAGCTGGTGACGATGGAAAAGCTCGCCTCCTACTGCCTCACCGAACCCGGCAGCGGATCGGACGCGGCGGGGCTCAAGACGCAGGCGGTGCTGGATGGCGACCACTATGTGCTCAACGGCACCAAACAGTTCATCTCCGGCGGCGGCGTGAACGACGTCTATGTCACCATGGTCCGCACGGGCGAGCACAAGACCAAGGGCATCACCTGCCTGGTGGTCGACAAGGACACGCCGGGCGTCAGCTTCGGCGCGCCCGAGAAGAAGCTCGGCTGGAATGCCAGCCCGACCGCGCAGGTCATCTTCGAGGATGCGCGCGTACCGGTGGAGAACCGCGTAGGCGACGAAGGCGAAGGCTTCCGCTTCGCGATGATGGGGCTCGACGGCGGACGGCTGAACATCGGCGCCTGCTCGCTGGGCGGGGCGCAGCGCTGCCTCGACGAGGCGGTGAAATACACCAAGGAACGCCAGCAGTTCGACCAGCAGATTGCGGACTTCCAGAACACGCAATTCATGCTCGCCGACATGGCGACCGATCTGGAGGCAGCGCGCGCGCTGCTCTATCTCGCGGCGGCGAAAGTCACCGACAACGCGCCCGACAAGTCGCGCTTCTCCGCGATGGCCAAGCGGCTGGCGACCGACAATGGCTCCAAGGTCGTCAACGACGCGCTGCAGCTGTTCGGCGGCTACGGCTACCTCAAGGACTACCCGATCGAACGCTATTGGCGCGACCTGCGCGTGCACTCGATCCTCGAAGGCACCAACCAGGTGATGCGCATGATCGTGGGCCGGGATTTGCTTCGGCAGTGACCGGCCTTGCCATGACCACCTTCCTCGTCCCCGATTACGACGAGGCGATCGCTTTCTTCCGTGACGCGCTCGATTTCACGGTCGAGGAAGACAGCGATCTGGGCGACGGCAAGCGCTGGGTCGTCATGGCAGGTGCAAGCGGCGGCAAGTTGCTGCTCGCGCGCGCCGCAAACGACGAACAGACTGCGGCGATCGGCCACCAGGCAGGCGGGCGTGTCGGCTGGTTTCTCCAGTCGGACGATTTTGCGACCGACCATCGCCGCATGGCGCAATGGGGCGTCGAATTCACCGAAGCACCGCGCGAAGAGCCCTATGGCACCGTCGCGGTTTTCAACGATCCGTGGGGCAACCGCTGGGATCTCATCGAACACAAGGACGCGGCATGACCGACCAGCTCAACATCCACACCCACAAGAGCGTGGGCCACATCTCATTGAACCGCCCCAAGGCGATCCATGCGCTGACGACCGAGATGTGCGTCGCGATGGCCGAGGCACTGGGCGCGTGGGCCGACCATGCCGGCATCGCGGTGGTGATGATCGACCATGCCGAAGGCCGCGGCTTCTGCGCGGGCGGCGATATCGCGATGCTGCGAAACTCGGCGCTGAACGACGAGGGAAAGACGGGGCGCGAGTTCTTCCACGCCGAGTATCAGCTCAACCACCAGCTGTTCACCTACACCAAGCCGGTGGTCGCCTTCATGGACGGGATCACGATGGGCGGCGGGGTCGGCATCAGCCAGCCTGCGGCGTTCCGCGTGGCGACGGAGAATACCAAGTTCGCCATGCCCGAAACGGGGATCGGCCTGTTTCCGGACGTCGGCGGCGGATGGTATCTCAGCCGCCTGCCGGGCCAGACGGGCAAGTTCCTCGCGCTCACCGGCGCGCGGCTCGACGGGGCGGAGTGCCACGCGATCGGTCTCGCCACGCACTACATTGCGAGCGAGAACCTCGCCCGGGTGAAGGCCGCGATCATCGACGATCCGGCCAACATCCAGTCGATCCTCGACGAGGCATCCGAAACCCCGCCCGAGGCGCGCATCCTCGCCAATCGCGAGACGATCGACCGGCTGTTCGCGGGCCGCACACTGGAGGATATCCTCGCCGCGCTCGAGGCAGATGATTCCGACTGGGCCGCGAAGGAACTCAAGACGCTGCGCGCCAAGAGCCCGCAGAGCTGCAAGGTCGCGCTGCGCCAGCTGGCGGACAGCCTGACGCTTGGCAGCTTCGCCGACGAGATGCGGATGGAATACCGCATCGGCAGCCGCGTGCTCGTCAGCCACGATTTCGCCGAGGGTGTGCGCGCAGTGATCGTCGACAAGACCGGCGACCCGCAATGGAACCCCGCCACGCCCCAAGGCGTAACCGACGAACAGATCGAGGCGATCTTCGCCGCCCTGCCCGAGGGCGAGGAGTGGACGCCGCTCGGCAACTGAACTTGCCGTCGCCCCTGCGAAGGCAGGGGCCCAGATGCGGCCCGCAGGTCGCACAACACACGTTATCTAGGCTCCTGCCTGCGCAGGAGCGACGAGGAGTAGAAATGGCCTACGAAACCATCACCAGCGAAACCGACGGTGCCGTCACCACCATCACGCTCAACCGCCCGCAGGCACTCAATGCGCTTTCCAGCGTGGTGCTCGACGAACTGATCGAGGCCTTCGCCGCCTACCAGAACGACGATAGCCAGCTGTGCGCGATCCTGACCGGGTCGGGCGATAAGGCCTTCGCGGCGGGCGCGGACATCAAGGAGATGAGCGAGAAGGACGCGGCGGATTTCTACCTGCAGGACTTCTTCGCCAAGTGGACCAGCCACATCGTGGAAGCCGTGCGCAAGCCGTGGATCGCGGCGGTCAACGGCTTCGCGCTGGGCGGCGGGTGCGAGCTTGCAATGATGGCCGACTTCATCATCGCGAGCGACAAGGCGAAGTTCGGCCAGCCCGAGATCAAGCTGGGCGTCGCGCCGGGCATGGGTGGATCGCAGCGTCTCACCCGCGCAGTCGGCAAGGCCAAGGCGATGGAAATGTGCCTGACCGGGCGGATGATGGACGCCGAGGAAGCCGAACGCAGCGGCCTCGTCGCGCGCGTCGTGCCGCACGACACGCTGATGGACGAGGCGCGAGCCTCTGCGGCGACCATCGCCGGGATGCCGCCGATGGCCGCGATGGTGAACAAGGAAATGGTCAACGCTGCCTACGAGACCTTCCTCGGCCAAGGCGTGCTCCACGAACGCCGCCTGTTCCAGATCCTCACCGCAACCGAGGACAAGGCCGAGGGCATGAAAGCCTTCATCGAGAAGCGCGACGGGCAGTGGAAGGGGCGGTGAACCCTTAGCTTCGTCATTGCGAGGAGCCGCAGGCGACGAAGCAATCCATGGCCCAATACTCGCAGAGGCGGCGGTCGCTCCATGGATCGCGTCGCTACGCTCGCGATGACGAATGATTGAGAGAGGATAGCACTATGAAAATCGCCTTTATCGGCCTCGGCAACATGGGCGGCGGGATGGCCGCGAACCTGGTCAAGAACGGCCACGAAGTGCGCGCGTTCGACCTGTCGGAGGACGCGCTCGCCAAGGCGAAGGGCAATGGCTGCGAGACCTTCACCGATGCCAAGGAAGCCGTGCAGGGCGTCGACGCGGTGGTCTCGATGCTGCCCAATGGCGGAATCGTGAAGTCGGTCTATTCCGACGCCGTGATCGGCCATGCGCCCGAAGGCGCGGCGCTGCTCGACTGCTCGACCATCGACGTCGCCACCGCCAAGGAAGTGACCGAGATGGCCACCGCCAAGGGCTACAAGATGGTCGACGCGCCGGTCAGCGGCGGGATCGCGGCGGCGGACGGTGGCACGCTGACCTTCATGGTCGGCGGCACCGAAGAGGCGTTCGCGGCGGCTAAGCCGATCCTCGAAGGCATGGGCAAGGCAGTGATCCATGCGGGCGACGCTGGCGCGGGCCAGACAGCCAAGATCTGCAACAACATGCTGCTCGCCATCTCGATGATCGGGGTCGCCGAAGCGATGCAGATGGCGCAGAAGCTGGGTCTCGATCCGCAGAAGTTCTACGAGATTTCGTCGCAGTCCTCGGGCTATTGCTGGTCGCTCAACGCCTACACCCCGCTTCCGGGCGTGGGGGTCGAGAGCCCTGCCGACAAGGATTACCAGGGCGGCTTCGCGACCGCGCTGATGCTCAAGGACCTGCGCCTCGCGATGGCGGCGGCGGAAGAGGTCGACGCGGGCGTTCCCTTGGGCGCACGCGCGGCGAGCCTGTACGAGGATTTCTCGGGCGCGGGCAATGACGGCCTCGACTTCTCGGCGATCATCAAGACGTACAAGTAAGCCCTCAAGATCCTCCCCATTCCGCATCGGTGAATGGGGAGGTGGCGCGCAGCCACAGGCTGCGTGACGGAGGGGCCATGGCGCCACTGGCCCCTCCACCGCCCTGCGGGCGGTCCCCCTCCCCATTTATCCTGCGGAGAAACGGGGAGGATCAGAATTCTTCGAGTATCCGCTCCAGCCATTCGCGCGGAGCCTTGCGCCGTCCTACGTCCGCGACAAATTCCTGCCCACGGCTGACGGCGATCAGGCGATTGCGCGCAGCCCAGCGCCACTCGGCATCGTGGTAGGAGAGGTCACCGCGCCGCAACCACTTCGGCCGAACCCACCGGCTTAGCGCTTCGCCCGGTGCCGTCAGACGCAGCGCATCCGAGGCCCTGCCCGCCGTTCGCCCCGGCCCGACATAGAGCGTATCGTTCGGCCCATGCAGGCCCAGCGCGTGGGGATGACCGAGCGCCGCATACTCGGCACGCTCCGCTTTGTCGCACGCGGTCAGGTCGATCACCCGCTCGACTTGGCAATATCCGAAAATCCGATGGTGCGCCGCTTCCCCCTCGCCCGCAAACCGCCCGAAGAACACGAACACGTCACCCAGCCCCACACCGTGATTGGCGAGATGCGTCTGCGCCGCGCCGACCTGCCCGAAGATGCAGCGGCCTTCGCCGGTGAACAGCGGATCGTGGTGGCACAGGCTGTCCGCCCCGAAAGCATTCCGGCTCGCCCGAGCGGCAAGCTCGCCTAGCCTCAGGTCGCCGTAGGTTGTTGTCGCGATCCCCTTGCTGTCGGGGATCGGCAGCGAGACCGGTACGCCATCCACGATGGGCGACGATCCGCCGCCCGATCCGCTGTCGAACCCCTTGCGGCTGAAGACGATCTTCATGCCGCGCGGGTTCTACTGCCCGCCGATCTCGCTCGGCACCGGCTTGCCTGCGGGGGCGAGTTCGCCCTCCCAAGCCAGCACCGGCTTCCTCGCCGCCTGCGTTTCGTCGAGGCGCCTGCGCGGCGCGAAATAGGGCGCGGCCTTCAGGCTCTCGTCGCCTGCCTTCGCCCGCTCCGCGACCGAGCGCAGTGCACCGATGAATTGGTCGAGGCCCGCCTTGCTCTCGGTCTCGGTCGGCTCGATCAGCATCGCGCCGTGGACCACCAGCGGGAAGTACATCGTCATCGGGTGATAGCCCTCGTCGATCAGCGCCTTGGCGAGGTCGAGCGTGGAGACATCCTCGGCAAAGCCTTTGTCGCCGAACAGTGCCTCGTGCATGCACGGGCCACTCTCGCCGAAGGGCGCGAAGAGCAGATCATCGAGCGAGCGCAGGATATAATTGGCGTTGAGCACCGCGTCTCCCGCGACCTGCGCCAGACCGTCCGCCCCATGGCTGAGGATGTAGGCGAGCGCGCGGGTGAACATGCCCATCTGCCCGTGGAACGCGGTCATCCGGCCGAAGGCGTCCGAATGGCCGAACTCGTGCGCGTTCTCTTCCTCGACCAGATGCACCGTGCCGTCTTCGCCGCGCGCGGTGAACGGCAGCGGGGCGTAGGGCGACAGGGCTTCGGACAGGACCACCGGGCCGGAGCCGGGTCCGCCGCCGCCGTGCGGGGTGGAGAAGGTCTTGTGCAGGTTGATGTGCATCGCATCGACGCCGAGGTCGCCGGGGCGCACCTTGCCGACGATCGCGTTGAAGTTCGCGCCGTCGCAATAGACGAAGCCGCCCGCCGCGTGGACCGCGTCGGAAATTGCCTTCATGTCACGCTCGAACAACCCGCAGGTGTTGGGGTTGGTGATCATCACCGCCGCCACATCGGGGCCGAGCCGCGCCTTGAGCTTCTCCAGATCGACGCGGCCCTCTGCGGTCGCCGGAATATCCTCCACCTCATAGCCAGCGAAGGCGGCAGTGGCGGGGTTGGTGCCGTGCGCGCTTTCGGGCACCAGCACGACCTTGCGCGCATCGCCGCGCGCTTCGAGCGCGGCGCGGATGCACAGGATGCCGCACAGCTCGCCATGCGCGCCCGCCTTGGGGCTCATCGCAACGCCGTGCATGCCGGTCAGCTCGATCAGCCAGAAGGCAAGTTCGTTGATGACTTCGAGCGCGCCGCGCACCGTATCGACCGGCTGGAGCGGGTGGACGTCGGCGAAGCCCGGCATCCGCGCGACCTTCTCGTTCAGGCGCGGATTGTGCTTCATCGTGCAGCTGCCAAGCGGGAAGAGCCCGAGGTCGATCGCGTAGTTCTGCCGGCTGAGCCGCGTATAGTGACGCACGCATTCGGGCTCTGACAGACCGGGCAGGCCGATCGTGTCGGTGCGCTCAAGCCCACCGAGGCGGCTGGGCGCATCGGCCTGCGGTTCGGGCAGGTCTACCCCGGTGGTCTCGATATGGCCGATCTCGAAGATCAGCGGCTCTTCGAGCATCAACGCACGGTTGCCGGTGAAGGTGGCGCTTTCGGTATCGCCAGCGAGCGGCGCGCTGGGCTTCCAGCCGGACTTGTTGGGCGCGTTCATGCCAGCACCTCCTTCAGGGCAGCGCAGAGGGTCTCGATATCCTCCTCGCTGGTGGTTTCGGTGAGCGTGACGAGCAGGCCTTCGGACAGGGCATCATTGGCCGGGAAGAGCCGACCGAGCGAGACGCCCGCGAGGATGCCCTGATCGGCCAGCTTGCGGACGACCTTGCGTGCATCCTGCCCGATCATGAGCGTGAATTCGTTGAAGAAGCTGTCGTTGAGCACGGTGACGCCGGGCACAGCCGCCAGCTTATCCGCTGCAAGGCACGCAAGCCGGTGGTTCTCCGCCGCGAGCTGGCGCAGGCCCTTCTCCCCCAGCAGGCTCATGTGGACATTGAACGCCAGCGCGCACAGCCCGCTGTTGGTGCAGATATTGCTGGTCGCCTTCTCGCGCCGGATGTGCTGCTCGCGCGTCGAAAGCGTCAGCACGAAACCGCGTTTGCCCTCGGCATCCTGCGTCTCGCCGCACAGACGGCCGGGCATCATGCGGACATGCTTGGGGTCGCGCACCGCGAACAGGCCCAGATAGGGCCCGCCAAACTGAAGGCCGACGCCAATCGACTGACCTTCGCCGACGACGATATCCGCGCCCATTTCGCCCGGGGATTTCACCGCCCCGAGCGCGACCGGCTCAAGGTTCACAGCGATCACCAGCGCGCCCTTGGCATGCGCGGCTTCGCTGATCTTTTCGAGGTCGGAGAGACGCCCGAGAATATCAGGGTACTGCACGACGACGCACGAAGTATCCTCGTCGATCCGGCCTATCAGCCCGTCGAGATTGGGCGAGCCCTGCAAGGTCGGCTGCGCGTCGGCGATCTCGTCCTCGGTGAACTTCGCCATGGTCCGCACGACCTCGGCGTAATGCGGGTGCAGCGCGCCCGAGAGGACGACCTTCTTGCGCTTGCCGCGCGCGATCCGCCCCGCCATCGCGATCGCTTCCCAGCACGCGGTCGAGCCGTCGTACATCGATGCATTGGCGACCGCGCAGCCATAGAGCCGCGCGACCTGCGTCTGGAACTCGAACAGCATCTGCAGCGTGCCCTGCGCGATCTCCGGCTGATACGGAGTATAGGCGGTCAAGAACTCGCCGCGCTGGATGATGTGATCGACGGATGCGGGCACATGGTGGCGATAGGCCCCCGCACCGAGGAAGAAGGGCGCATCCCCCGCCGCGAGGTTCTTGCCGGAGAGCGCGCGCATGTGCCGCTCCACCGCCATCTCGCTGGCGTGCATCGGCAGGCCCTCGATCGGGCCTTTGAGCCGCGCATGTTCGGGCACATCGACGAACAGGTCGTCGATGCTGGACGCGCCGACTTTGGCGAGCATTTCGCCGCGATCGGCATCGGTCAGAGGGAGGTAGCGCATTGTATAGCTTCCGCTTTATAGAACTCTACGAATTGAACTCGGCTCGATGTCGCTCGCGCGATCGAAACAGAAAGTGTTGGGTTGGAAACACTCGCTGCTAGCCCGACCCTCAATCACGACTTCACGAAATTGCATTGTGCTAGCGAGAGCATCGAAAGCACTCCCTCCGCCAATACGTAAACTTCGGTCGAACGCGGCCAGCCACTCGTCTGAACCGGTCTCACCATTCTCAACCATCTCGGCGTCTTCAACCGACACGAACAGGCCACAGTCATACCCACTGCAACGGCCGAGCCATCCGTGGACAGTGACGTCCTTTCCATCGAACGCCTCGATATTGGCAATGACCTCTTCCACGGACATCGCATCGCTGGGGACTGAAAACGCACCCCCACTCAGCAAGGCGGCGCCCGCCAGAAGAGTGACGCCGCGCAGCATCAAAGACCCTCGACGAAACTCTTGTAGGCGGCTTCGTCCATCAGGCCTTCGAGCTCGCTCTCGTCGGCGATGGTCAGTTTGAAGAACCAGCCGTCTTCCTCGGGAGAGGAGTTGACCAGCGCGGGGTCTTCTTCGAGCGCGGAGTTCACCTCGATCACAGTGCCGGTGATCGGGGCGTAGACATCGCTCGCCGCCTTCACGGATTCGACGACGGCCGCGTCCTTGCTCTTTTCAAGCTCAGCGCCTTCGTCGGGCAGTTCGACGAACACGATGTCGCCCAGCTGTTCCTGCGCATAGTCGGTGATGCCGACCGTCGCGGCTTCGCCTTCGACTTCGATCCACTCATGATCTTCGGTGTAGTAACGGGACATTTGCTAGCTCCCCCGGAAATAGCGGTGTTGGACAAAGGGCATTTTCGCGACGCGCGCGGGCAGGCGTTTGTTCCGGACCTGCACTTCGAGCGCGGTATCGATCTCGGCATGGGCAGCATCGACATAGCCCATCGCGATTGGGTGGCCGAGCGTGGGCGAGAAGCCCCCGCTGGTGACGGTACCGACCTGGGCGTCGCCCGCAAAAATCTCCGAACCCTCGCGCGCGGGCAGCCGCCCGTCGAGCACGAGGCCGACACGCTTTTGCGCCGCACCATCGCTCAGCGCGCCGCTGATCCGCGCGTGCCCGTGATAGCCACCCGCCTCGCGCCGCTTCTTGCTGAGCGCAAAGGTCAGCTCGGCGGTGACCGGATCGACCTCCGCAGTCAGGTCATGACCATACAGCGGCAGGCCCGCTTCGAGACGCAGTGAATCGCGTGCGCCCAGCCCGATCGGCTTGACCCGCTTGTCCTCCGTCAGCGCCGCGGCGAGCTTTTCCGCGTGATCGGCGGG
Organism: Citromicrobium bathyomarinum; assembly: GCA_001306305.2. Lineage (NCBI taxonomy): Bacteria > Pseudomonadati > Pseudomonadota > Alphaproteobacteria > Sphingomonadales > Sphingomonadaceae > Citromicrobium > Citromicrobium bathyomarinum. The sequence continues at coordinate 901,163 of CP155577.1, read as the reverse complement.
CACCGAAATCTCGAACCCGTCTTCCCCGGTGTAGCCCGCGCGGCTGATCCACAGCGGCACGCCGTTCCAGTCGTAAAACCCTGCGGTCATGAACACGAGTTCGGCGGCGGCAGGGACCAGTTCGCCCAGCGCATCGACCGCTTCAGGGCCCTGCAGCGCGAGCAGCGCCTGGTCTTCGTGGTGGGTCAGGGTGATGTCGTCGGGCAAATGCTCACGCAAAAAGGCGATGTCGTCCCACTTGCATGCGCCGTTGACCACCAGCGCGACGTGCTGCCCGGTATTGGTCACCATCAGATCGTCGAGAATGCCGCCATCCTCGGCCAGCAGCAGCGTATAGCGCATCCGGCCCGGCTTCAGGCTGCTGACCAGTCCGGGGACGAGGGCTTCCAGCGCCTCTGCCGCCGCGGCAATGTCTCCATCGGGGCCTTCGAGAGTCAGCTGGCCCATGTGCGACACGTCGAACAGGCCCGCATGCGCGCGGGTCCAATCGTGTTCGGCCACGATCCCTTCGTACTGAAGCGGCATTTCGTAGCCCGCGAAGGGCACCATGCGCGCGCCATGCGCACGATGCCACGCATCGAGAGCCAGCTTTTCCGGCGCGGTTTCGGTCTCTTCTTCGCTCATCATTCAATATCCGACAGCCGCGGGAAGACGCGCGTTGGTGCGCATCCTTGCCGCCTGCCCCCTCTGTCGGAATACCTGAGAGCTTACCCCTTCGGTGGTCGCTGGCAGTGCCAGAGACGCTTTCCAGAGTGTCCAATCGGCGCGCGCGGTTCGCCTTGCCTGAGAGTTTCCGGGGCGGTTGCTCCTTCGGCGCCGCGGTTCGGCCAGGGCCTCTCCACGATCTCTCCCGCGCGCTCCGCCGCAGAATCGCTTCTGCGGAGAACGACTGGCGGTGTGCGTTATTTGCTGCGGTGCGTCAATCGAGATTGGGACGCAGCCAGCGTTCGGCGGTCGCGATATCCACGCCTCTGCGCTGCGCATAGTCTTCCAGCTGGTCGCGGCCGATCCGCGCAACCCCGAAATACTCCGCTTCCGGGTGGCCGAAATAGAACCCGCTGACCGCCGCCGTGGGCCACATCGCGAAATTCTCGGTCAGCGTCAGGCCGGTATTGGCCTCGGCATCGAGCAACTCGAACAGCATCGGCTTGAGCGAGTGATCGGGGCACGCAGGATAACCCGGCGCGGGGCGGATGCCGCGATATTCTTCCTTGATCAGCGCATCGTTGGTCAGCTGTTCGTCGGGCGCATAGCCCCACAGATCGGTGCGGACATGCTTGTGCAGCCGCTCTGCAAAAGCCTCGGCGAAGCGATCCGCGAGCGACTTGAGCAGGATGTCCGAATAGTCGTCCTTGTCCGCGATGAACTTGCGCGAAGGCTCGTCGATCCCGTGGATGCCGACCGCGAAACCGCCGATCCAGTCGCCCGCGGGGTCGATGAAATCGGCGAGGCACATGTTCGCGCGATCACGGCTCTTCTTGATCTGCTGGCGGAGCATCGGGAGCACAACATGCTCCTCGTTGCGCTCGAGATAGACCGTAATGTCATCGCCATCGCGCGCGCAGGGCCACAAGCCGCACACGCCGCGCGCGGTCAGCCATTTCTCATCGATGATCCGGTCGAGCATCGCGTTGGCATCGGCGAAGAGCGTGCGCGCGGTTTCGCCGACCACCTCGTCGTCGAGGATTTTCGGGTATTTGCCGTGCAGTTCCCACGCGCGGAAGAACGGCGTCCAGTCGATATATTCGCGCAGGTCCGCCAGCGACCAGTCGTCGAACACGTGCAGGCCCGGCCGCATCGGCGGCGCGGGCTTGTCCGAATAGAACGGATCATAGTGGTTGGCGCGCGCTTCCTCGAGCGTGAACAGCGGGTTCTTGGTCTTGCCCTCGCGCGCCTCGCGCACCTTCACATATTCGCTGGCCGTATCGTCGACGAAGGCATCCCGCTGGGTGTCGGACAGCAGGCGGCTCGCCACCCCGACAGCGCGGCTCGCGTCGAGCACGTGGATCACCGGGCCTTCATAGGCCGGATCGATCCTGAGTGCGGTGTGCACCTTGCTGGTGGTCGCCCCGCCGATCAGCAGCGGGATCGACATCTGCGCGCCCTGCATTTCCTCCGCGACGGTCACCATCTCGTCGAGCGAGGGGGTGATCAGGCCCGACAGACCGATGATATCCGCCTTGTTGTCGTTCGCGGCCTTCAGGATGTCGCTCCACGGCACCATCACGCCCAAGTCGATCACGTCGTAGCCGTTGCACTGGAGCACGACGCCGACGATGTTCTTGCCGATATCGTGGACGTCGCCCTTCACGGTCGCCATCACGATCCTGCCCTTGGTCTTCTGCTCGGCCTCGGGAAGCTTGTCCTTCTCCGCCTCGATATAGGGGATCAGATGGGCGACCGCCTTCTTCATCACGCGCGCCGACTTCACCACCTGCGGCAGGAACATCTTGCCCGAACCGAACAGGTCGCCAACCACGTTCATCCCGTCCATCAGCGGGCCTTCGATCACCTCGATCGGGCGACCGCCGGCCGTTTCGGTGGCGGCGCGCATTTCCTCGGTATCGTCGACGATATGCGCGTCGATGCCTTTGACCAGCGCGTGCTCCAGCCGCTTCTCGACCGGCCAGCCGCGCCATTCGGCGGCTTCCTTCTCCGCCTTCTGGTCCTTGCCCTTGTAGCTTTCAGCGAGCGCGATCAGCCGCTCGGTCGCGGTCTCCTCGCCCGGTACATCGCGGTTGAGGATCACGTCCTCGCACGCTTCGCGCAAAGTCGGGTCGATCTGGTCGTAGATGTCGATCTGCCCTGCATTGACGATCGCCATGTCGAGCCCGGCGGGGATCGCGTGGTAGAGGAAGACCGAGTGCATCGCGCGGCGCACGACCTCGTTGCCGCGGAAGCTGAAGGAGAGGTTGGAGAGCCCGCCGCTGGTCTTGGCATGCGGGCACGCGGCCTTGATCTCCTTCACCGCTTCGAGGAAATCGAGCCCGTAGCGGTCGTGCTCCTCGATCCCCGTCGCGACCGCGAAGATATTGGGATCGAAGATGATGTCTTCGGGCGGGAAGCCGATTCCGGTCAGCAGCTTGTAGGCGCGCGTGCAGATCTCGACCTTGCGTTGCTTGGTGTCCGCCTGGCCGGTCTCGTCGAAGGCCATCACCACGGCGGCCGCGCCGTAGTCCATGCACAGACGCGCGTGGGCCAGGAATTCCTCCTCGCCTTCCTTCATCGAGATCGAGTTAACGATCGGCTTGCCCGAGACGCATTGCAGGCCCGCCTCGATCACATGCCACTTCGAGCTGTCGACCATCACCGGCACGCGCGCGATATCGGGCTCGGCACCGATCAGCTTGAGGAAGGTGGTCATCGCGTGGACCGCGTCGAGCAGGCCCTCGTCCATGTTGACGTCGATCACCTGCGCGCCGTTTTCGACCTGCTGGCGCGCGACTTCGACCGCGGTCGCGTAGTCGCCGTCCATGATCAGCTTCTTGAACCGGGCGGAGCCGGTCACATTGGTCCGCTCGCCGATATTGACGAAGTTGGCGATATTTTGCTCGGTCATGATTTAAGTCCGGTCCAGATCGCGGGCGAGAACGACATCGTCGTACAGCGTACCGCCGACATCGAAGCGTCGCGTGCCGATCTGGCGAAATCCCTGTTTGGTGTAAAAGCCGATGGCGCGTTGATTATCGTCCTTCACGCCGAGTAGCAGGCGCGCATGGCCCGCCGCCCCGGCGAGTGCGGCGTCCAGCAGGCGGGCCGCGATCCCGCTGCCGTGAAAGCGTGACAGAACGTAGATTTTCTTGAGCTCGACATCCCCCTCGCGCGCGGCGTCGAGTTCGGGCGCGGTGAGCAGGGCAAAGCCGATCGGCGCGCCGTCCAGCTCGGCCAGCCAGGCTCGCGCCCCGCCTTCGAGCAGTCCTCTAAGATAGGCGGGCGCGTGGCGCTTCTGGCAATGGGTAACGAGCGCGTCACCCGAAATCATTCCGGCAAAGGTTTCGAGGAAGGTCGCGTCAGACACCAGCGCCAGCCGCCCAGCATCCTCTCCGCCGGCCTCTCGCACCACCACACGCTCCACAGCGGCATCGCTCATGCAGCGATCTCGAAGGGTTCGAGCCCAGCGAGGCGCATCACCGTGGGCGGTTCGGGCAGTTCGCGCGGGGGCAGACCGACAACAGCCTTCGCCATCGCGGCGATATGTTCGGGGGTCGAACCGCAGCAGCCGCCCAGAATGTTGACCTGTCCCTTGTCCGCCCAAGCCTTCACCAGCGCTGCGGTGGTGTCGGGTTCTTCGTCATATTCGCCCAGCTCGTTAGGCAGGCCGGCATTGGGATAGACCATCACCAACGTATCGGCGAGCTTGGCCAGCAACTGGACATGCGGGCGCAGCTGTTCCGCGCCGAAGCTGCAATTGAGCCCGATGGTCACCGGCCTGGCATGGCGAACCGAGTGCCAGAACGCCTCGACCGTGTGGCCCGACAGGTTGCGGCCCGAAAGGTCGGTCAGCGTCATGCTCATCATGATCGGCACCTCGCGACCAAGCTCGCGCTCCAGCTTTTTCACCGCGAAGATGCCCGCCTTGGCGTTGAGCGTGTCGAACACGGTCTCGATCAGGATGAAGTCCGCCCCGCCCTGCACGAGCCCGGCGGCCTGCTGCCGATAGACTTCGACCAGATGATCGAAGGTGATCTCGCGATAGCCGGGGTCTTCGACATCGGGCGAGAGCGAGAGGGTCTTGTTGGTCGGGCCGATCGCGCCCGCGACGAAGCGGGGGCGACCGTCCTTCGCCGCGTATTCATTCGCCAGTTCGCGCGCGATGCGGGCGGATTCGAAGTTGATCGCGTCGACCTTGTCTTCCGCCTTGTAATCCGCCTGGCTGATCGTGTTGGCGGAGAAGGTGTTGGTCGAAACGATGTCCGACCCGGCATCCAGATAGGCGCGGGTAATGTCGGCGATCACGTCGGGGCGAGTGAGCGCGAGGATATCATTATTGCCCTTCTGGTCGGCGGGCAGGTTCAGATCGCCCGCATAATCCGCCTCGGTCAGCTTGCGGTTCTGGATCTGCGTGCCGAACGCACCATCGGATATGAGGACGCGCTTGGCGGCTTCCTGCATCAGGGTCTGGCGGGCGTCGGTCATGCTGGGTTCTCCGTGGGCCGCATGCCGAGCAGGTGGCAGATCGCGTAAGCGAGGTCGGCGCGGTTGAGCGTATAGAAATGATAGTGGCGAATTCCGCCCGCGTAGAGCCGACGGCACATTTCTGCAGCGATCGTGGCCGAAACCAGCTGGCGCGCGGCGGGGCGCTGGTCGAGCCCTTCGAAAAGATTGTCCATCCACTGCGGAATTTCGGCGCCGCACTGCCCGGCGAATTCGCGCGCCTTGGCGACATTGGTGATCGGAAGGATGCCGGGCACGATCGGCACGTCGATACCCGCCTTGTCGGTCTTTTCCAGAAACGCGAAGAATGTTTCGGGCGAGAAGAAGAACTGCGTGATCGCGCGGTCCGCGCCCGCATCGATCTTGCGCTTCAGGTAATCGATCTCCGCCTGCGGGCTCTGCGCGTCGGGGTGGCATTCGGGATAGGCGCTGACCGAAATCTCGAAATCGGCGACCTCTTTCAGCCCGCGCACCAGCTCTTCGGCATTGGCGTAGCCATCGGGGTGCGGTTCGAACGGGCCGAGCGTGCCGTCCTCGCGCGGCATGTCACCGCGCAGCGCCACGATGTGGCGCACGCCCGCTTCCCAGTAGTGCTCGGCAATCCGCTGCGTTTCCTTCTTCGAAGCGTTGACGCAGGTGAGGTGCGCAGCGGCAGGCAACCCGGCCTCGGCGATGATCCGCGCGACCGTCTTGTGCGTGCGCTCGCGCGTCGAGCCGCCCGCGCCGTAGGTGACCGAGACGAAGTGGGGATCGAGAGGTTTCAGCTCCTCGATCGCGCTCCACAGCGACGCTTCCATCTTCTCCGTCTTGGGCGGGAAGAATTCGAAGCTGACGTCGATATCGCCCGGCAGTCCGCTGAACAGCGGCGGGGTGGTCGCATAGTCTGCTTCGCGAGCGGGATCGAACATGGTGCCTGGTCCGGCCGTCATCGTGCCGCCTTTCGTGTGGTTTCGCGGGTGCCGAGCGCGTCGATGCGCCGGGCGACCCAGATTCTGACCTCCAGCGTGTCGCCTTCGAGCGAGCGCGGAGGTTCGCTCGCAAAGCCGGTCTGCTCCAGAGCGCCGACCAGCTGCCCGTCTTCGAAGCCGAGGCGGGCATGCTGGAAACGTTCGCGCAGTTCTTCCTGCTGGTGTGCGGCGAAATCGACGATCGCGATCCGCCCGCCCGGCCGCAGCACCCGCGCCGCTTCGCGCAGCGGCACCAGCGGATCGGGCGCATAGTGCAGCACCTGGTGGAACAGCACCGTGTCGAACGACGCGCTGTCGAACGGCAGGGAGAGGAAATCGCCCTGCACCAGCTCGACCTTCTCTGCGGGCAGATGCTGAAGCTTGGCCCGCGCCACCCGCAGCATCTCGAGACTCTTGTCGAGCGCGACGATCCGCGATGCCCCTTCGACGAAAAGCTCCGCCATCCGCCCGGTGCCGGTGCCGATGTCGAGCAGTTCGCCCAGCGGCTCGCCCCCCAACGCGCGGTTCAGGGCGGCTTCGACCTTTTCATCCGGGCTATGGCGGCGGCGCAGGTCGTCCCATTCGGTCGCATGGGCTTCGAACCATTCGGCCGCCTTGTCTTCGCGCGCATTGCGGATCGCGGCGAGCTGGACCCGATCCTCTTCGCACTGCGCGGCGAATTCGGCGTCTTCCTGCTCGGCGATCGAAAGCAGCCGGGCCACCGCCGCCGTCAGCGGCGATCCATGCGCGCCCTCGGTCGCGGCGCGCAGATAGATCCAGCTGCCTTCGCGGCGACGCACCGCGAGCCCTGCATCGCACAGGATCGAGGCATGGCGGGAAACACGCGGCTGGCTCTGCTGGAGCACCTGCGACAGCTCACCCACAGCAAGCTCGATCGTCCCCAGCAGCCGCATGATCCGCAGCCGGGTGGTGTCGCCAAGCGCGCGCAGGATGGCTTCGGTCCGCATCGCGATCCGACATATAAAGATATTTTTATATCTACAAGTCCTGCGAGAGCGAGAGGCTCACGCAGCCTGCACTTGCAGCTGCCTCAGCCGCTCTCGATCTGTCGCAGAAGCTGTAGCTGGGCGCGGCCTGCGGAGGTCAGCCGCCAGCCCTCGCCGCCCTGTACGATCAGGCCGTCGCTGACCAGTTGCGCCTTGGCGGTATCGCTGGCGGGCTCGCCATCGGGCATCACCCGGCCATAGCGCCCGCCGTGGTAGATCAGCGGTTCGGCGCTGGTCCGCTCGAAATCGACCACCTCGCCAAGGAAGATCGCATGATCGCCGCCCTCGTACTCGAACTTGGCGGTGCAGCCGAAGCGCGCCGCACACCCTTCGAGGCGCGGGGCCCCTTCCGGCCCGTCGCCGCAGTCCAGATCGCCGAACTTGTCCGCCCCGCGGCTGGCGAAGCGGTTGGAAAGCGACTGCTGGTCCGCCGCCAGCACGTGTACCGCCCATGCCTTCGCATTGCGGAACACGGGCAGATTGCGGCTGCCCAGAGACAGGCTCCACAGCACCATCGGCGGGTCGAGCGAGACCGAATTGAAGCTGTTCGCCGTCAATCCGGAAGGCTGCCCGTCCTCATCATAGGCGGTCACGATCGTCACACCGGTGACAAAAGTACCGAGCGCATCGCGAAAGGCGGATTGATCGATCACGGATCAAGGGCCTAGGCAGGCATCCGAACAAGCGCAAGGCACGTTTGCGCCACCCGGCGCGTTGCCATGCAGACAGACCCCGCGAGAAGGAGAATTCCCCCATGAAAACCCGCGCAGCCGTCGCCTTCGAAGCAAAGAAGCCGCTCGAGATCGTCGAACTCGATCTGGAAGGCCCCAAGGCCGGCGAAGTGCTGATCGAGATCAAGGCGACCGGGATCTGCCACACCGATGCCTACACGCTCGACGGGCTCGACAGCGAAGGCCTGTTCCCCAGCGTGCTCGGCCATGAAGGTGCAGGCATCGTGCGCGAGGTCGGCGCGGGCGTGACATCCGTGAAGGAAGGCGATCACGTCATCCCGCTCTACACGCCCGAATGCCGCCAGTGTAAGATGTGCCTGTCGGGCAAGACCAACCTGTGCAGCGCGATCCGCGAAACGCAGGGCAAGGGCCTGATGCCCGACGGGACCACGCGTTTTTCCTATCAGGGCAAGCCGATCTACCACTACATGGGCTGCTCGACCTTCTCGAACTACACCGTCCTGCCCGAGATCGCGGTCGCCAAGATCCGCGAAGACGCGCCGTTCCACACCAGCTGCTATATCGGCTGCGGGGTGACCACGGGCGTCGGCGCGGTGGTCAACACCGCCGATGTGCGGCCGGGCGACAATGTGGTGGTCTTCGGCCTCGGCGGGATCGGCCTCAACGTGATTCAGGGCGCGCGGATGGCGGGGGCCGACCGGATCGTGGGCGTCGACATCAACCCCGACAAGAAGCCCTATGCCGAACATTTCGGGATGACCGATTTCGTCAATCCGAAGGATGTCGACGATGTGGTCGCGCATCTGGTCGAAATGCTCGACGGCGGGGCTGATTACAGCTTCGACTGCACCGGCAATACCGATGTCATGCGCCAGGCGCTGGAATGCTGTCACAAGGGCTGGGGCACCTCGATCGTCATCGGCGTCGCCGAAGCGGGCAAGACGATCGAGACGCGCCCGTTCCAGCTGGTGACGGGCCGCAACTGGCGCGGCACCGCGTTCGGCGGCGCCAAGGGCCGCACCGACGTGCCCAAGATCGTCGACTGGTACATGGACGGCAAGATCCAGATCGACCCGATGATCACCCACGTGCTGAAGCTGGAAGAAATCAACAAGGCGTTCGACCTGATGCACTCGGGCGAGAGCATCCGCTCCGTCGTGGTGTACGACTGATGGGCAGCGCAGCCCCGGCAAAGGTCAATCTGGCCGAGAAGTTCGCCCTGTTTTCCGAGCACTGGTCGCCGCGCGTCGCGGCGCGCTACAACGGTAACGAGGTCCGGCTCGCGCGGGTCGAGGGAGACTATCACTGGCATTGCCACCCCGACACCGACGAGCTGTTCCTGGTGGTCGAGGGAGAGCTCGACATCGAGTTTCGCGACCGGGTCGAGCACCTCGCGCAGGGCGAACTGATCGTGGTGCCGCGCGGCGTCGAGCATCGCCCCCGCGCCACCGCCGGCGAGGCGAAACTGCTGGTGATGGATGCCGACGGCACGCCCAATACCGGCGACGCAGCAACCGCCTTCGTTCCGGTGGAGGTGTAGGATGGGCATCGAAACCGTCAGCGAGAACCGCAGCCATGGCGGGACGCAGGGCGTCTATCGTCACAAGAGCACTGCCACCGGCACCGACATGACCTTCTCCGTCTTCGTGCCCGATCACGAGGCAGGAGCGAAGCTGCCGGTGCTGTGGTATCTCTCCGGCCTCACCTGCACGCATGCCAATGTCACCGAGAAGGGCGAGTATCGCGCGGCCTGCGCGAAAGCCGGGATCATCTTCATCGCTCCCGACACGAGCCCGCGCGGCGAAGGCGTGGCCGATGACGATGCGTACGACATGGGTCAGGGCGCGGGCTTCTATGTCGATGCGACGCAGCAGCCGTGGGCCCCGCATTTCCAGATGCGCAGCTATATCGAGGACGAGCTGCCTGCGCTGATCGCGGAGCATTTCCCGGTCGATATGTCTCGCCAGGGAATCACCGGCCATTCGATGGGCGGCCACGGCGCGCTGACCGTCGGCCTGAGGAACGCGGATCGCTTCGCGTCGATCAGCGCGTTCAGTCCGATTGTCGCGCCCAGCCGGGTGCCTTGGGGCGAGAAGGCGCTATCGGGCTATCTGGGTGAAGACCGCGCAGCATGGCGTGCATACGACGCCTGCGCCCTGATCGAGGATGGCGCGCGCGCCGATGCGCTGCTGGTGGAACAGGGCACCGCGGACCAGTTCCTGGAAGAACAGCTCAAGCCCGAACTGCTGGCGGAGGCGTGCGCGAATGCGAACATCCCCCTCACGCTCAACATGCGCGACGGGTACGATCACAGCTATTACTTCATCTCGAGCTTCCTGGCCGATCACGTGGCGTGGCACGCCGCGCGGCTCAAGGCCTGAGCCCGGCGGGCGGGTCAGCTGACCACGAGGCGGGCGGTCACGTTTTCGCCCGCCTTCTTGGTCATCACCGGCGGTGCGGCATGGACCTGGTTCTTGCCCATCGCCTTCGCTTCGTAAAGCGCGGCGTCGGAGGCGGACAGCAGATCGCTGGATGACTTGGCGGTCTCCGGAATCGAGGCGATCCCGATCGAGGCGGTGACGCGGCAGCCATGCTGTTCCGACAGCGATTCGATGCGCGCGCGCACCTGCTCTGCACGCATCATCGCATCGTCGATCCCGCAATCGGGCAGGATCACCAGCAGCTCCTCGCCGCCATAGCGGCACACGATGTCCGACGGGCGCAGCGCACCGACCACATGCGCGGCAACATCCTTGAGCACGGCATCGCCCTTGGCATGGCCATGCTCGTCGTTGAGCGTCTTGAAATTGTCGAGGTCGATCATCAGCACCGAGGTGGACTGCCGCTGGCGCTGGGCCAGCGCGAGGAAGCGGTCGAGCGTGTCTTCCATATAGCGGCGGTTGTACAAGCCCGTCATCGGGTCGCGCAGCGACTGGGTGCGCAGCTGTTCGCGCAACGAGATGTTGGACAGCGCGAGCGAAGTCGAATCGGCCAGCGCCCGCGCGATCCGGCGGGCTTTCTCGACATTGGAGCACTTGCCGCCACGATCGCCCAGCACCAGCAGGCCGAAAACCTGCCCGCGCGCCATCATCGGCACTTCGATACTCGCGACCTCACCGATATAGTGGGAACAGCACAGCGACTGTTCCTGCGGATTGTTGAAATGGTCCTTGCCCCGCTTCAGCGCCCAGCAGTTGGACGGCACCAGACTGTCCGAGGCAACATAGGCCTCGGGCATGTCCCAGCTGTCGATCAGGTCGAGCCGGTCGCGCGAATTGTTGAACACATAGAGGGCGACGCCGCAGCCTGGCAGAAGCTTGCGGCTGGTGGCGCGCAGCACCTGCGCAGCGTCCGCATTGCTGTCCGCGCTTTGCAGCGTGTCGGTCATCGCGAAGAGCTCTTCGATCTGTTCCTGCGTCTCGTTGATGCCGGTGAGGCGCGCCTTGTTCTCCGCCGACTGCGCTTTCCGGACCCAATGGATGATGAGGCTGAGGGCGAAGGCCAAAAACAGATGCCCGGCCCCAAGGACCTGCAGCATGGTGACCCACGATCCTTGCGCCACCGGAATGCACAACACCGCCACCAGCGCGACGACCAGTGCGTAGCGCAGGGCGATCTGGGCCAACACGTAGAACAAGGTCCCGTTGCGGCCTTGCAATAGAGTCTCCGGCATCATCAACGAACTCCTCCCTATGCCTATGGCTAGGGCCAAATCGTAAATCAGTGCCTAACTAATGACCGCGCGTTCCTACCGGAGGTATAAGCCGCGTCTACGCGCGCGCGTAGACGCGCAGATCGTCCCGCGTGTCGATATCGATGATACAGCCCGGATCATCGACCGGCAGACGGACCACGCCGGGATGATCCTTTATCAGCGCGCGCGCGCCGCGATCGCCCTCCAGCTGCGCGACCCCCTCGCACAGCGCCCGCGACAGCGCGACCGGATGACCGGGAGCCTGCCCGAAAACCGGGTAGGCCGCCGGGGCCCCGGCCAGCACCGCGCGCAGAGCCTCGCCAGCGAGCTGCCCGCTGAGATCCGGCATGTCGCCAAGGAAGATCGCCACCGCCCGCGCATCGGCGGGAAGCGCGCCGATTCCTGCTTTTAGCGACGCGGAGAGGCCCTGCTGCCAACTGTCGCAGTGCACGAATTCAGGCGGCGGCGTCTGCTCGGCCAGCACCGCCTCGCGGACCTGCTCGGCGTCGGCGCCTATGACCACCCGGACCGATTCCACCGGCGCTGCGAAGGCGGCCCGCACCGCCCGGCAGACCAGCGGTGTGTCATCGAGCCGTGCGAGCAGCTTGCCGCCACCGAACCGGCTCGCCTCGCCCGCCGCCAGCACGATCGCGTGGCATCCGGCGAGCATTGCCTCGCGCCCAGCGTGGCCTGTCATGCGGATTCACCGCTAGTGCGAGACCGGGCATCTGCGACGATCTCGGCGATCACCGCCAGCGCGACCTCCCACGGCGATGCCGCGCCAATAGGCAGGCCGATCGGGGCCTTGAGGCGGTCGATCTCGGCCTCGCGCAATCCTGCGGCGCGCAGGCCAGCCCTTCGCTCGTCCAGCTTGCGGCGCGAGCCGAGCACCCCGACATAGCCGGCCGCCCCGGCAAGTGCGGGCACCAGCGCCTCCCGATCGCGCTCCAGATCGTGCGTTGCGACGGCGATGGCCGTCCATGGGTCGGGCGCGATGCTCGCCAGCGAATCGGCCAAGGCGCTGCGCAGCACCGGCACCTCCAAAGGCGTCTCGCCTTCCAAGGCGAAGGGCGCGAGCAGCACGGTATCCCAGCCGATCCGCTGGCCAAGACCGGCAATCGCGAGCGCGAAGGGGTCTGTGCCGACCACCGCCAGCCGCTGCGCGGGATCGTAGCGACGGCGGACCCGCGCGCGAGGAGCCGGGTCGGTCACCCCGTCCCTGCTGCAGCTTCGGTGCTTGCCGTCGCTGGTCCACAAGGCGGGCTCTCGCGCCTGCGTCAGGCGGCGCAGATCGTGGACTGCCGCATCGTCGGGCAGGACCCGCTCGAGCTCCACTTCGATCCTTCCCCCACACGGCAGGCGAATGTCGATGAACGGGCTGCCCTCGCCATAGACCAGCCGCCGCGGCTGACCGTCGGCGATTGCCTCGCGCGCGTGAAGCGCGACGTCCGCCTCGATACAGCCGCCCGAGAGGAAGCCCCAATAGTCAGCTGCCGTGATCAGCATCTGCGCCCCTACCGGGCGCGGCCCGCCATCGGCCGCCACGATCGTGGCCAGCGCGAACGTCTCGCCGGCGTCGGCCGCGCGGAACATCTGCGGGCGGACATCATCCACCAGCCCCTCGGTCGGCCACTCTCCAATGCCGGGTTCAGCAGCGCTCATGCGGCCACCGTCATGCCGTCGACTTCATGGGCAAATGCCTGATTTGGGGAGGGCTTATGCATTGCTGCACCGCTAGCAGGCCTGCCCGCATAGGGACCAGCGAAACAGTCAGATCTTGTCGCCCCCGGTCCAAGCACCAGATTGAACCCGCACCCGCGCAGGCCTATACCCCCCTTGGGTATGCAGAAACGAGCGTCGAGAATGAGCGACACCAAGACCGCCAAGATCAATCGGCTGAACCGGATTGCCGGGCAGGTGCGCGGCCTTGCGCAGATGATCGAGGATGATCGTTATTGCATCGACATCCTGCATCAGATGCAGGCGGTCAAATCCGCGCTCGCCAAGGTGGAAACCCAGGTTCTGAAGGATCACGCCGCCTGCTGCGTCGCCGAAGCGATCGCCAGCGGCGACGAGGGCGACCAGCGCGAGAAGTTCGAGGAACTGATCGAGCTGTTCGCCAAGCGCCGCTGACTGGGTAGATTTCTCAGGCTGCGAAGTCGTAGGGACTCGCTGCGTCGTCCGCCTTCCACTTGCGCTCCGTCTCGCTGTCGGGAAGCGGTGCCGGATAGCCCTGAATGCGCCAGAACTTGAATGGGGTCTCGTCGAAATGGACCTCCCAGCGATAGCCCAGATCCGATGTGAAGGCGGCCAGCGAGGCGCTCACATGGTTGAGCCATTTCTGGGCGAGTGCATCCTCGGGGAACTGCCGGGCGATATGATCGACCGCGATGCGGACGAAATCGTCGGTCGGCTTGCCGCTGACGAACATCCTGTCGCGTGGCATCTCGTGGAACACGACGCCGACGTAGAAGGCCGGCAGCATCGGGTAGAAATCGACGATGGTCTTCGCGATCTCGGCCTTGGCCTCGGGCGTGTAGGCATCGACCGGGTGATAGATGGTCCAGAGTGGCATTTCTTCTTCTCCTGTGGTGGTGATCAAGCGCCCAGCGGCGGGGTTCCGCAGGGGACTGCGGTGACGAGTTTGCGATTCAGAAATTCGCCGAAGCCTGCCTCGGCCAGTTCGCGCCCGAAGCCCGATTGGCCGATCCCGCCGAAGGGCAAATCGGCCTGGGTGCGCGATGCCTGATTGATGAAGACCATGCCGCTGGCGATGCGGCGCGCCATGCGCTCGGCCTCCTCCATGTCTTCGGACAGGATCGAGGCGCCGAGCCCGAACGGCGTCGCGTTGGCGAGCGACACGGCCTCGTGATCGCTGGCCACAGCGTCCAGCATTAGCACCGGGCCGAAGAATTCCTCGCGATAGACGGGGTTGTTTGGCGCCATGTCGGCCAGGATTGTCGGCTCGAAGTAGAACCCCGCCCGGTTCATCCGGCTGCCGCCCGCGACCAGGCGCGCACCGTGGGCCACCGCCCGGTCGACCTGATCCTGGAGCGTTTGCGCCGCGCGCGCAGAGACGAGCGGGCCGAGCTTGGTCTCCGGGTCGCCCGGATCCCCCGTGGGAATCTTCGCGAATATGCGCGCAAGCGCGGCTTCCACGATTCGCGCCCGGTCCTTCCCGACGACGATCAGCCGCTTGGTCCCGACGCAGCACTGGCCGGTATTGAGCAATCGCCCGAACACAGCCTGCTGAGCCGCCCATTCGACCGGCGCATCCTCGCGCACGATCATCGGGTCGTTGCCCCCCAGTTCGAGCACGACCTTCTTCAGATTACGCCCCGCCTGTTCGGCAATCGCAGCACCAGCCTGTGTGCTGCCGGTGAAGGTGACGCCCCTGATCCGAGCATCCGCGATCAGCTCTCCGATCTGGTTGTGAGACGCGAAGATATTTGTATATACACCCTTGGCGTCGCAGTGCTTTTCGAACAGCGCGGCAATCTCCACCGCGCATTCGGGGACCAGCTCCGAAGGCTTCACGATCACAACATTGCCCGCCGCAAGCTGCGGTGCGGCGACGCGGAAGATCTGGTAGAACGGAAAATTCCACGGCTCGATCGCGAGGATCGGCCCTATCGGCTCTTTCAGGACGAGCGCGCCCTCGACGCCGGGCACCTGCTCCGGGGCGAGGAATTGCCCGGCATGGTCCGCGTAATAGTCGCAGATCTGCGCGCAGAGCTGGATTTCGAAATAGGCCTCCTGAACCCTCTTGCCCATCTCCGCGACGATGACCGAGGCCAGCCGACCGGCATCCTCGCGCAAGGAAGCGGCAACCGCGCGGAGCATTGCGCTTCGGACAGACACCTCGGTGCCTCGCCAGACCTCGAAGGCGTCCGCAGCCTGCTGCACGGTCGCTTCGAGCGCCTCATTGGTGATCAAGGCAAATTCCGCCCCGGGTGAAGTGGTGGCTGGGTTTATCGACTGGTATTGCATGGACTGCCCTCTGCGACTTGGGATCGGCGACGATGACCACCGCCTCCTAAACGAATCATGCATATACATGTTAGAGGTGTGCAAGCAAGTCCCGCGGCGCATCAGCCGCAGCGCGGTTGCTAAGCGGTCCTAAGATCGGTCAGGCTGCTACGAACGCCCGCCACATTTTGCGGGCCGAGGCGCGCTTCAAGATCCTGCTGCGTGTCGAGCCAGCGGGGATAGACCTCGCGCAGCGTCGAAATTCCCTTTTCCGTGAGAACCAGTTCCTGCGCGCGCCCTTCGTTACCGAGCGGCTCGACATGACCCGACTTACGCAGTTTTGCCAGATTGCGCGACAGGGTGCTCGCTTCGATGTCGAGCCATTCGCCAAGCTGCGCGATCGACGTCGGCCGATACTTGGCGATCGTGACCAGCAGCGTGAATTGCGTGATCGTTATCCCGCTTCCGGCGAGCGCGCGATCATAGGATCTGCCGATGACGCGGGCCGTCCTGAGAGTTGGCGCAGCAAGACACCTCGACGTGATCTCGTCGAGCATAGTCCTGTTGTCGGGAGTTTTCGCTTCGTCGCTCATCGGGCCACCATGTGCTCGGCCATGCCTCGATACCAGGCTGTTGCACAAAGCCCGGGCCGGTAATGCCTGCGGATCATCTCTGGCTCAGCCTACACGCACAAACATGTATGTGCAATCTCGCTGAGATTACACCAGGTTTCAGCGATCCCACGCTGAAAGCGCCTCGCGCCCGATGGCAACTATGCTGAGCGATGTGCCGTCGAAGAATAGTGGTGCCGCTTTCGTGACTCGCACACGTGACCCCATCGTTACTGAATCATTGGCCCTGTGGGCCTGGCGCAAGCAACCTCCGGCAACCTCACTTCCGTCAGCTTTGCACCCCACTTAAGACCATCGGTAGGTGCTCGGCAGTGCCCCAAAGCTGCCGTTCGGTTGGCATCAACCCAAACCACGCATCCATCTATCAATCGAGTCCAGCCACCATGCGCTTGTAGTCTGCGGCGTTCCCATTCCGAAGCCGTGGCCTCCGTCGCGATAGCAATGGAGTTCCGCGGACCGGCCAGCCTCGAGCCATCCCTGAACGAGGCCGAACTCTCGTGAACGCCATAACGGGTCGTCAGCGGCGATGGCGGCGAAAAGCGGTGGGGCGTTTTGCGTCACGGCAACACGCCCCATTGCCGGGTAGATTGCAGCCATCAAGTCAGGCATCGTCTCCGCATCGGCGTTAACCACTGTTTCGATCCCGGCGATCGGGCCTATAGAAAAGCCCAGGAAACCAACACGGTGGGGAACGATATTCCATTCCGTCGCGGATTTTCGGACCATGCGGATAGCCGCCTGTGCATCCGCAACAGCGGATGAAAGAATCGATAGCTCAGGGCCCCCCGCAGCGGCGACAGCGAATCTCTGGATCATCGTACAGCGAAAGGCATCGAGCGGCTCGGGCGTCGGTTCCAGTCGGTATTTGAAAATGAACGCGGCAATGCCGCGATCGGCGAGCCAACAGTTGAGTGCCAAAGCCGAACATCCGCATGAGCGAGTTCGATTGCCAAAAGCGGAAGGTCAGCAAGCCGCCCAAGATCGGCCATAGCAGCCCGTGTGCCGCACACTACAGATCACGCATCTCCGTAGCGGAAATCGGTCCGGATTAAGCGCTGTTCGATCGGCATTTCGCCTATCGGCAAGTCCGTTGGACGGCGCACGAGAGTTCCTACGTGGGAAGGCAACCACCCCAGCCTTTTCTCAATCCCGGTGGTCACCGGATCGTCTGTCAACTCGACGGTGATGCAGCGCAGCGTCACGCCCTCGCCGAAATGGGTGGCAAGCGCGTCCGGCTCGACCCGGACGATACTGGCCGGATCGGCGATGTCGCCGAAAGTTACCAGCAGCGGATAGTCTTCCCGCGCCACCTCGCTAGGTCCGGGATACTCGCCATGCGCCAGTTCCTTTGCCACCTCGACCACATCATAGCCGGTGCCGCGAAAGTTCGGATGGAGGGTATTCATCGACAGCCCCATCAGGTCGCCAAAATGCGCACCCGTGCTGCGCACCGCGAACAGGGTTCTTCCGCCTGTAAGGTCGACCGCGACTGCCTCCCCTTTCACCGACCAATCGCGAGTAGCCATTTCGCGCGTGATCGCGACCTTGTTCCCGGCGCTGACCTCATAGACCGATGAACCCGTGCGCACCCCACCGGGCGTCTCCACCTGCACCGTCATGCGGAAGCGGTAGCTGTTCCCTCCAAACAGGCGGCATCCGGAAAGCGCAGCAAACGCAACGCCACCCAGCAGGCCTAAAACACCTTGCCCGAATGTCCGTCGGGCCATCGTGGAGCCTTCCTTTCCGCTGATGTGCGCAAAGGGGTGCCAATCGCCGCCATTTGCTGCTGCCATGCGTGATGCAGTCCCGTCTGGTGATCAATGACATTCCATCAAGATGCTCGGTGGTTAGAACGTCTGGTTTGGCCAGCCTAGTGAGAAAAACCTGACAGTCGGCAGTCGGCCCAACAGACGACATCAGCGGCGGGACCTAACCCTGACAGGCTTTTCGCACGTCAGCCATGAATAACGCCTACCCAGTCCAGTCCCACACGCGGGACCAGCCGAACGTCTCTTCGCGTTACAATGGCGCGTGGACAAGCTGAGGATGGTGGTGCCGCTTACGTGACTCGAACACGTGACCCCATCATTACGAATGATGTGCTCTACCAACTGAGCTAAAGCGGCATGTCGCTTGGAGGGACGCCCCTTATCCTCGCTATGCGGTGCCTGCAAGGGGGATGCTGGGGGCAGCTGCGCGAATCCTTTCGCATACGGCCTGCGCGACCTCCTGTGTGGTCGCGCTGCCGCCGACGTCGGCGGTGCTCACGCCCTCGGCGAGACATTTGGCGACCGCGCGTTCGATCGTCGCTGCGGCCGCTTCCTCGCCCAGCGCGTGGCGCAGCAGCATTGCCGCGCTCAGGATCGCGCCGATGGGGTTGGCCTTGCCCTGCCCGGCTATATCGGGCGCGGAGCCATGAATAGGCTCGAACAGGCCGCCGTGGGTCAGGCCGAGCGAGGCCGAGGGGGCGAGGCCGATCGAACCCGCGATCACCGAAGCCTCGTCGCTCAGGATGTCGCCGAACATGTTCTCGGTCAGGATCACGTCGAAGGCGGCAGGACGCTCGATCAGCTTCATCGCCATCGCGTCGACCAGCACGTGATCGAGTTCGACATCGGGGAACTCCGCGTCGCGCAGCGCGATCACGGTCTTGCGCCACAGGCGGCTGGTGGCGAGCACGTTGGCCTTGTCGACCGAGGTCACCCGGCCATCGCGACCGCGCGCCGCTTCGAAGGCAATGCGGGCGATCCGCTCCACCTCGCCGCGCGAATAGGCGCATTCGTCGGTGGCGATCTCGTCGCCTTCCTGCCGCTTGCCGAAATAGATGCCGCCGGTCAGTTCGCGCACGATCAGCAGATCGGTCCCCGCGACCCGTTCCGGCTTGAGGGGGGAGAGCGCTTCGAGGCCGTCGAACAATGTGATCGGGCGCAGGTTGGCGAAGGTGCCCAGTTCGGTACGCAGCGCCAGCAGGCCCGCTTCGGGCCGGGGGCCGCCGCCGTCCCACCTGGGTCCGCCGACCGCGCCGAGGAACACCGCATCGGCAGAGAGGCAGGCGGATTTCGTCTCTTCGGGAAAGGGATCGCCATGCGCGTCGATCGCGCAGCCGCCGAAATCGTGGGTCGAGAAGGCGAGCGAAAGCGCATGCGCCGCCGCGACCGCTTCGAGCACGGCACGCGCGGCGGCGGCGACTTCGGGGCCGATCCCGTCGCCGGGGAGGAGTACGATCTTATGGGTCACGCGGCGGCCTCGTATTTGGCGATCTGCGCGTCGTGCGCGAGGATGTGGCCCAGCGGATCGACCCCGTCGAGCAGGCAGCGCCTGGCGAAAGGTTCGACGCTGAAGCTGGCTTCGATCCCGTCCTCGGTCGTCAGGGTGCATTCCTCTAGGTCGATGGCGATGGCAACGCCGGGCCGGTCGAGCAGGGCGGCGTGGGTTTCAGCGTCGACCTCGACCGGCAGAAGCCCGTTCTTGAGCGAGTTGCTCTTGAAGATGTCGGCGATGTCCGAGCTGACCACCGCGCGAAAACCGTAATCGAGCAACGCCCACGGTGCGTGCTCGCGCGAGGAGCCGCAGCCGAAGTTCGGCCCCGCGACCAGAACCTGGCGGTCGCCTGCGCCTGCGACCGGGAAGGGCGAGGCGTTCTTGGGCTGATCGTCGGCGGTGTAGCGCCAGTCGTAAAAGGCGTTGGCGCCCAGCCCCTCGCGGGTGGTGGTGGTGAGGAAGCGCGCGGGGATGATCTGGTCGGTGTCGATATTGCTCTGGCGCACCACCAGCGTGCGCGCCTCGAGGCGTGTGAACGGATCAGGCTGCATCGCGCGCCTCCGTGCTCATATATTGCGAAGGGTCGGCGATATGGCCCGCGATCGCGCAGGCGGCGGCGGTGGCTGGCCCGGCGAGCACGGTGCGCACGCCCTTGCCCTGCCGACCGACGAAGTTGCGGTTGGAGGTCGAGACGACCAGTTCACCCGGCGCGCCCTGATCGCCGTTCATCGCGATGCACATCGAGCAGCCGGGCAGGCGCCATTCGGCCCCTGCGTCGGTGAAGATCGCGTCGAGACCTTCGGCTTCGGCCTGCTGGCGGATCGCTTCGGAGCCGGGCACGATCAGCGCGGTGACACCGTCTGCCACTGTGCGCCCGCGCATGACCTCAGCGGCTTCGCGCAGGTCGGACAGGCGCGAATTGGTGCAGCTGCCGATGAACACGCGGTCGACCTTCGCCTCGGCAAAGGGCCGATCGGCGGCGAAGCGCATATATTCCGCCGCCTCGCGTTCGGAATCGTCCGCGGGCGCAGGCGCGTTGCCGGTGACCGGCGCGGCGGCATCGGGAGAGACGCCGTAGGTGATCATCGAGCGGATCGCGGCGGCGTCGACGGTGACTTCCTTGTCGAAGCTCGCATCGGGATCGGAGGGCAGCTCGCGCCAGCGGGCAACCGCCGCGTCCCAATCCTCGCCCTGCGGAGCGCGCTCGCGCCCTTCGAGGTAGGCGAAGGTGGTTTCGTCGGGGGCAATCATGCCGACGCGCGCACCGGCCTCGATCGCCATGTTGCACAGGGTCATGCGACCTTCCATCGACAGTGCCTGCACCGCCTCTCCGGCGAATTCGACCGCGTAGCCCTGCCCGCCGTCGGCACCGATCTGCGCGATCATCGCCAGCGCCATGTCCTTTGCGCCAACGCCGGGCGACAGCGCACCTTCGAAGGTGATGCGCATCGATTTCGGCTTGCGCTGGAGCACGCATTGCGTTGCCAGCACATGGCCGACCTCGGTCGTCCCGATCCCGAAGGCGAGCGCGCCGAAGGCGCCGTGCGTGGAGGTGTGGCTGTCGCCGCACACGATAGTCTTGCCCGGCTGCGTCAGGCCCATTTCCGGGCCGATCACGTGGACGATCCCGCGCCGCGCATCGTCGAGCCCGAGCAGGTCGATGCCGTGCTTGGCGCAGTTCGCCTCCAGCTGGTGGACTTGACGTTCCGCCGCCTCGGTCGCGTAGGGCAGCCGCCCGTCCGCGCCCGCAGGCAGGGTCGGCGTCGAGTGGTCGAGCGTCGCCTGCGTCAGGTCGGGGCGGCGAACCTTGAGCCCGCGGTCTTCCAGCACGGCGAAGGCCTGCGGCGAGGTGACTTCGTGCACCAGGTGCAGGTCGATGAAGAGGATCGCAGGCGCGTCCTCGCTTTCGGGGACGACGACATGCGCGTCCCACAGCTTGTCGAACAGCGAGCGTGGTTGAGACATCGCGAGACCCTTACGCCGCGTCGGCGAAATTCGCGGCGTGCGACAGCCGCTCGTGATTGTTGAACGCCGCCAGCAGGGCTTCGGCGGCGGCGATGACGACGTCGGTGTGCTGGCTGCGTCCCGATATCGCCACGCCATCGACCAGCAGGCCGACCTCGATCTCCATCTCGCGGCTGAGCTGGTGTGCGTCGACGCTTTCCAGCGTGCCATGCTTCACCTCTGCGGCAACGCAGAAGGCATCGGTCAGCGCCTCGAACGGGCCGGTGCCGTGGCCGATCGTGGTCAACCGGCCGCGGGTGCGGTGGTCGAGCGTGACCTTGGCGGTGGGCCGGTCGTTGGCCTTGGTCCCGGTGCGCATCTCGACCCGGACCAGCTCCCACGCGTGGCCGCGACCGTCTTCGGCCAGCAGATCGCACAGGTCGTTATCGGTCACTTCGCGCCTGGTATCGGCCAGCCGCTTGAAATCGGCATAGAGCTTCTCGAACCGGTTATCGCCCAGTTCGCCCTGGCCCAGCGCCTCCAGCCGCGCGCGCAGCGCGTGCTTGCCAGAGTGCTTACCCAGCACCAGCGCGTTGGACGGCAGGCCGATGTCTTCCGGGCTCATGATCTCGTAGGTCCGCCGGTCGGCCAGCACGCCGTGCTGATGGATGCCGGCCTCGTGGGCGAAGGCGTTGCGCCCGACGATCGCCTTGTTGCGCGGCGGAGCATTGCCGGTAACCTCGCCCAGCAGGCGGCTGACCGCGAAGATCTCGCGCGTCTCGACCCCGCTGGTCGCCCGGTAGTGATCAGGCCGCGTCTTCAGCGCCATCACCACCTCTTCCAGCGCGCAGTTGCCCGCACGCTCGCCGATCCCGTTGATCGTGCATTCGACCTGGCCCGCCCCGCCGCGCACGGCGGCGAGGCTGTTGGCCACCGCCATGCCCAGATCGTTGTGGTTGTGGGTCGAGAACACGACATGATCGGGCCGCGCGACACTGGCGGTCAGATCCGCGAATAGGGCGTAGATCTCTTCCGGCGAGGTGTAGCCCACCGTGTCGGGCACGTTGAGCACGTCGGCCCCTGCGGCGGCGGCGCATTCCAGCGCTTCCTTCAGGAACGCGGGATCGGTGCGCAGCGCGTCTTCGGCGGAGAACTCGATTTCGGTGAAGCGGCCCTTGGCCATCTTGATCGCACGCTCGATCGTGGCGAGCGCTTCGGGCTTTTCCATCCGGTGCTTGGCCGCCAGATGCAGGTCGCTGGTGCCGAAGAACAGGTGCAGGCGGCTGCGCTTGGCAGGGCCCAGCGCGCGTTCGGCGGCGATGATGTCACCTTCCATCGCGCGCGAGAGCGAACACAGCATGGGCGCATCGGGCAGATAGCCGATCTCGCTGGCGATGGCGTGGATCGCCTCGGCATCGCCGGGCGAGGCGGCGGCGAAGCCGACCTCCATCACATCCACCTTCAGCTTGCGCAGCGCATGCGCCAGCTTCAGCTTCTGCGCGGTGTTCATCGAGAAGCCGGGCGCCTGCTCGCCATCGCGCAGAGACGTGTCGAAAATTGCGATCTGGCGCGGCTGCGCCTCATCCGTTTGCGACATGGACGACCTCCGCTACGCGCGTGTCATTGCTCAGGTGGATGGCGTTTTCGACCGCATAGACCCGGTCCAGCTGGCGCAGCAGCGTGTCGATCCTGCGCGACGGGTCCATCGGCGCGAGCGCGAGGGTCATCACCGCGCGGTCCCCGTCGCTGCCCATCTGCATGGAGCGGACGGAGAAACCGCGCGCCTCGATCACGCCGAGCGTCCGGCGAAGCGCGCCTTCCTCGCACGCGAATTCGATGCGGATATGCTCAAGGCTCGGGGTGTTACGCGTCATGGCGCTTCTCCATCATTTCTGCATTCGATTTGCCCGGCGGCACCAGCGGCCAGACGTTTTCTTCCGGGTCGATCCGGACATGGGCGAGGATCGGGCCGCGTGCGTTGATCAGGCGGTCGATCGCCCCGTCCACTTCCTCGCGGCGCTCGATCCCGAAGGCTTCGATGCCGAAGGCGTTGGCGACTTCGACGAAATCGGGATTGTCGGACAGGTCGACCTCGGAATAATTCCCGTCGAAGAACAGCTCCTGCCACTGGCGCACCAGGCCCAGCATCGCATTGTCGAGCAGCAGGATCTTCACCGGGATCTGGTACCGGCGCAGCGTCGCCAGTTCCTGAAGGTTCATCTGGAAGCCCCCGTCTCCGCAGACCGCGAAGACGTGGGAATCGGGCTCGGCCAGCTTGGCGCCGATCGCTGCGGGCAGGCCGAAGCCCATCGCCCCCAGCCCGCCGCTGGTCAGGTGCGCCTGCGGGCGCGAAAAGCGGCAGTGCTGGGCGACCCACATCTGGTGCTGGCCGACATCGCAGGCGACCACGAAATCGTCGCCGACCCGCTCCGACAGGGTCTTGAGCATGGCGGGCGCATAGATCCCGTTGCCCGGCGCATCATAGCGTGGAGCATGCTTCTCGCGGATTTCGGCAGTGGAGCGGGTCCACGCGTCGATCTCGCCCTTCTCGAAATCGATCGTGGCGAGGCTCGACTTGAGGTTGCCGCACACTGCCGCATGGGCGAAGCGCAGCTTGCCGAGCTCGGCGGCGTCGACATCGATGTGGACCACTGAGGCATGCGGAGCGAATTCGGCCAGCTTGCCGGTCGCCCGGTCATCGAACCGTGCGCCCAGCACGATCAGCAGGTCGCATTCCTGCACCGCCATGTTCGCAGGCCGGTGGCCGTGCATGCCCAGCATGCCCAGCATCGCCGGATGCTCGGGCGGCAGCACGCCCAAGCCCTGCAGCGTGGCGACTGCGGGAATCCCGCTTTCCTCCACGATCCGGCGCACCATCTCGCTCGCATTGGCGCGCGCGACGCCGCCGCCCAGATAAAACAGCGGCTTCTTCGCACGAGCAATCAGGCGCTCTGCCTCGGCAATCGATTCGGATGTCGGCGCAGGCAGGATGTCGGCTTCGGGCCGCCGCAGCGCGCCGGGTTCGCACACCGCCTGCTGCACGTCCTTGGGCAGGTCGACCAGCACCGGGCCCGGGCGGCCCCCTTCTGCAATGGCGAAGGCTTCCGCCATGGCCGAGGGGATATCCTCGGGCCGGCGGACGATGATCGAGTGCTTCACGATCGGCATGGTCATGCCGAAGATGTCGGTTTCCTGAAACGCGTCGGTGCCCATCAGCGTCTGGGGCACCTGCCCGGTGATCGCCACCATCGGGACCGAGTCCAGATAGGCATTGGCGATTCCCGTGATCAGGTTGGTGGCGCCCGGGCCCGAGGTCGCCAGGCACACGCCAGCGCGCCCGGTGATCCGGCCATAGGCATCGGCAGCGAAGGCGGCGGCCTGTTCGTGCCGGACCAGGATGTGCCGCGTGGTGCCCTGCGGCAGCGCGTCATACACGGGCATGATCGCGCCGCCGGGATAGCCGAACACGCAATCGACGCCGAGCGCGGCCAGCGTATCGACTACCAGCTGCGCACCCGTGCGGGTGGCAGGCTGGCTTTGCGGACTGTGCATGGGCTGGGTCATGGTGTTCATAGCTTCCACTTGGGCAAAGGCGCGCTTACGCGGCCTTTTGCTCCTTCTTCTTCTCGTCGGACTGCAACCACGACATCAGGCCGCGCAGTTCCTTGCCGGTGGCTTCGATCTGGTGCGACAGGTCGGCTGCCTGCATCTCGTCGTACTTCTTCTTTCCGGCCTCGTTTTCGGCGATCCAGTTGCGCGCGAAGGTGCCGTCCTGAATGTCGGTCAGAACGTCCTTCATCCGCGCGCGCGTTTCGTCGTTGATGACACGCGGACCTGAGACGAGATCGCCGTAGATCGCGGTTTCGGAGACGAATTCGTGCATCTTCTCGAACCCGCCTTCGTACAGCAGGTCGACGATCAGCTTGAGTTCGTGGAGACACTCGTAATAGGCGATCTCGGGCTGGTAGCCGGCGTTAACCAGCGTCTCGAACCCGGCAGCGACTAGCTCGGTCGCGCCGCCGCACAGAACAGCCTGTTCGCCGAACAAATCGGTCTCGGTTTCCTCGCGGAAAGACGTTTCGATGGCACCGGCGGTGGTCCCACCGATCAGGCTGGCATAGGCCAGCGCCCGCTCACGCGCTTCGCCGGTGGCGTCCTGACGGACCGCGAACAGGCAGGGCACACCCGCACCGCGCTCGTATTCGCGGCGGACCAGATCGCCCGGCCCCTTGGGGGCGACCAGGATCACGTCGATTCCGGCGGCAGGCTGGATGCGTTCGTACAGCACGGTGAAACCGTGCGCGACCAGCACTGCGTCGCCCGGCTCCAGATTGGGCGCGATTTCGGAGGCGAAGATCGTCTCGTGGCTCATGTCCGGGGTCAGCAGCGCGACCAGCGATGCGGCCTTGGCCGCTTCGGCAACCGGCATCACGGTCAGGCCGTCGGCGCGAGCTTTCGCGGCGGTGGGCGAACCGTCGCGCAGGCCGACAATGACTTCGCAGCCGCTGTCCTTCAGGTTCATCGCGTGGGCGCGACCCTGGCTGCCATAGCCGATGATGGCGACGGGCTTGCCGCGCACCAGTTCGGGATTTGCATCTTCGTCGGTGTAGACCTTGATCGTCTTGGGCATGGTATCAGTCCTTCACTCGGTAACAGGTGGAATGGTGGTTGCGCCGTAGGCGGCGGACGAAACGAGACGGGCGTATTTGTCGAACACCCCGCCCATGGAGTTTGGCGGTCTGGGAGTGTGCGCGGCGCGGCGGGCATCCCAGTCGATATCGGCGTCGATCCGGCGGGTTTCCGCGTCGATGCGGATGATGTCGCCTTCCTCGACCAGGGCGATCGGGCCGCCCTTGGCCGCCTCGGGAGAGCAGTGGCCGATCACGAAGCCGTGGCTCGCGCCGGAAAAGCGCCCGTCGGTAATCAGCGCGACCTTGCCCGCGAGACCCTGCCCGGCGAGCGCGGCGGTCACCGCTAGCATCTCGCGCATGCCGGGCCCGCCCGAGGGGCCTTCGTAGCGGATGATGACCACATCGCCCGCCTGGATCTGGTTGGCGTTGACCGCCGCGAAGCAGGCTTCCTCGCCCTCGAACACCTTGGCCGGGCCTTCGAACGAGGCCGCGCCGTAGCCGGCGGTCTTCAGCACCGCGCCTTCGGGGGCGATGTCGCCGTAGAGGATGCTGAGGCCACCGGTCGCCTTGACCGGGTCGACAGGCGATTTGACCACCTGCTGCCCCGGCGTTTCCTCGGCGCGGGCCAGTTCGGCAAACAGGCTGTCGCCCGTCACCGTGGGGGTGTCTTCCAGCATCCCGGCGTCCGCCAGCCGCTTGCCGAACAGCGGGACACCGCCCGCCGCGTAGAGATCGCGCGCCAGAAAGCGCCCGCCCGGCTTCAGGTCGGTGATCACCGGCACGCTGCGCGACAATTCGTCGAAGGTTTCGATCGGGAAGGCAAAGCCCGCCTCCGCCGCGATCGCGGGCAGGTGCAGCACGGCGTTGGTCGAGCCGCCGCTCGCCACCACAGCCGTCGCCGCGTTGCGGATCGATGCGGGGGTCAGGAAGCTGCGTGCCGAGGTGCCTTCCTTGGCCAGCTTGGCCGCCAGCCGCCCGCAGCGCGCAGCCTCGACCCGCTTGGCGGAGTCGGTCGCGGGCGGATCGCCCGAGCCCATTGGGCTGATGCCCATCATCGCCAGCGCCATCGCCATGGTGTTGGCGGTGAACTGCCCGCCGCACGCGCCCGCGCCGGGGCATGCCGCACGCTCGACCTTGTCCAGCTCGGCATCGCTCATGTCGCCTTTGGCATGCGCGCCGACAGCTTCGAAGACATCCTGGATCGACAGATCGCGACCATCCAGCTGGCCGGGCATGATAGTCCCGCCGTAGAAAACCAGCCCCGGAATATCGAGCCGGGCCAGCGCCATCGCGGCGGCGGGGATGGTCTTGTCGCAGCCGACCAGAATGATCGCCGCGTCCAGCGAATGGCCCTTCACCGCCAGTTCGATCGAGTCGGCGATGATCTCACGGCTGATAAGCGAGGCGCGCATGCCCTCGCCGCCCATGGTGATCCCGTCGGACACGACGATGGTGTTGAAATCGACCGGGGTGGCTCCGTTTTCGCTCAGGCCCTGCCGGATCGGCTCGGCCAGATCAGCCAAGTGCATGTTGCACGGCGTCACCGTCGACCAGGTGTTGACGACCGCGACCATGGGCTGGGCCATCTGTTCGTCAGAGTAGCCCGCACCTCGCAGCATGGCGCGTGCAGGCGCCTTGGCCGCACCCTTGGTGATTGCGTCGGAGCGTTTGGAAGTTGTCTCAGTCATCACGTTGATCCCTTGACGGACCCAATAAAAAACCCCGCTTTCCTGTTCGGAGAGCGGGGTTCGAGAGGTCCGTCTGGCTAAGCCTAGCCGATGGGCACTCCCCCCCGCTGAATAAGAAGTACAAGGAAAATAACGAGGAGCAGCGCAAGACCCTGCGCAAACAGCACAGTCTCGTCGGCAGTACGGATGGCGGCCACGGCCTTCATTCGTCGTTCCTCGCATGCGCAGCACGATTGCTGCGGTGGCGAGCGGTTTATAACATCAAAGCTTAATGGCAAGCAAAAATGTTGCCGAACGAGGGGATCTTTCGGATCGTTTCGATCCGAGCGCCTTTTTTTGATGTAGTTTTTCTGTTTGGAATCAGGACCTTGCCGAATCGAACAAAGTCGCCCGCGCGCCCTCTCGAAGCCCGCTGACCGGATGGTCGCTTCGGCCGCTCGCGATGATCGTTGCCCGGCCCTGCCCGATCGCGTGGCGTGCGGCGGCAATCTTGGTCGCCATGCCGCCCGTACCGACACCTTCGTGACGCGTTCCGCCGGCCATCGCGGCAATCCCCTCGTCGATACGGGACACGTGGGCGATGTGGTGCGCGGCGGGATCTGCGGGATCGCGGTCGTAGAGCCCGTCCACGTCGGACAGCAGCAGCAGCAGGTCCGCATCGGCCAGCTCCGCCACGCGGGCCGAGAGCCGGTCGTTATCGCCCAGCTTCAGTTCTTCGGTGGCGACACTGTCGTTCTCGTTGACCACCGGCACCGCGCCTGCATCCAGCAACACGCCCAGCGTGGCCCGCGCGTTGGCGGAGCGCTGAGGCGATTCGCTGTCGTCATAGGTCAGCAGCAGCTGCCCGACCGTGATCCCTTGCGTCGCAAAGGCGGCGCTCCACGCATTCATCAGCAGGCCTTGGCCGACTGCAGCGGCAGCCTGCCGCCGATCGAGCTGCGGCGAACGCTCGATCCCCAGCCGCTTCCAGCCGAGCGCCACCGCGCCCGAGCTGACCACGATCACCTGCGCCCCGCCCGCCCGCAGCGCGGCGATATCCTGCGCCAGCGTCACCAGCCAGGCGGTCCGCGCGGTGCGGCTTTCGGGATCGATCATGAGCGAGGAGCCGACCTTGACGACGATCCTGCGCGCGCTGTTCAGGCTGGCGGCAACGGAGGAATCGGCACTGGTCATCGGCGCACCCTGCATCGGCCATTGCGGCCTTGTCCTACCCTCGTGTCGCGTGGAGGCCCGAGCCGGAATCGAACCGGCGTGCAAGGATTTGCAGTCCTCTGCGTAACCACTCCGCCATCGGGCCCCGCTGCTCACGGGCTTGGCGCGAAGCGCGCCATCTAGCGGGATGATCGCAGCAGTTCAATCGCCTTTCGGTCTCTAATATCGCGCCGGCCCTTTCGATGGCCGCAGCCGGGTGTCTTCACATCGCCGCCCCCTCGTATAAGGAAGCCGCCATGACAATCGCTGCCATGCTAGAACCGATCGCCGGCAACGGCGAGACCGTAACCCTTCCCGCGGACGAGTGGATGCAGGGGCGCACGCTCTACGGCGGGGCGAGCGCGCTGATTGCATACACCGCCGCCATACGCGCCTTTCCCGATTTGCCGCCGCTGCGCTCCGCCCAGGTGGCGTTCGTCGCGCCGGTCGGCGCCGAGGTGAGCCCGCATGCAAGCATCATCCGCCAGGGCCGCAATGTCACGCAGATCCGCGTCGACCTGCTGGCGGAAGGCAGCCCCGCGCTGACATCCTTCTGGCTGTTCGGCGCTTCGCGCGAAGCGAACGCCGTCCACCCCGCCGAGCCGATCGCCCCCGCCCCGATCCCGATCGACGAGGCCGAACGGCTGATGGAGGGCCAGGGCCCGGCCTTCATCCAGAACAATTACGAACTGCGCCGCGCAGCCCCCTCCGGCGGCGAGGGCGGTCCTGTGGTCCGCCGCTGGCTGCGCCTGAAAGGTGGAGACGAACTCGACCCGACCAGCCGCCTGATCCTGATCGGCGACACCATGCCGCCGGGCGCAATGCGCGCGATGCAGCGCCCCGGCCCGGTCAGCTCGATGAACTGGGCGATCAACCTGCTCGATCCGCTGGCGCAGACGCGCGACGGCTGGTGGATCGCGGAAGCCGCGAGCGACCACGCCGACCACGGCTATTCGAGCGAGCGACTGCGCCTGTGGGACGCTGACGGGCGGCTGGTGATGATGAGCCAGCAGGCGGCCGCGGTGTTTGGCTAGCGAACTCGCCTCCCGGTGGGGAGCGGGAGGAGCAGGTTACGCATCCCGGCGACGGGCATTTTCCTACTTCGAGCGCACAGGCTATCGTGGCGACGGCTCTTTCCCATCGTCGTCGTCCCCGTTCGCAAACGCCGCCCGCCAGGCTCGCGCGGAGCAAAAATCCGCAATGCGTCACCCAGCGCGCACCAAGCCCTTGAGATAACGACTAATTCTCAGGGTGACACTCGGGTGACACGTGTCACCCACGTAACCGAAGGGATTTACGCCCCTCCCCGTGGGGAGGGGGCCGAGTTTTGGTGGAGGTGGGTGGCTCAGGCGGCATCCGTGAAATTGGGCGCGCGCTTGGCCATCCCGGCCATCACCGCCTCGATCTGGTTGGGCTGGCGGATCACGCTCGCCTGCTCGACGCTTTCGGCCATCAGCATGTCCTCGCCCGTCTCGTCGTGCATCCGATTGTGGAGCCGCTTGGCGGCGCGCACTGCGTCCGGGTTGCGCCGGGCGATGGTCGCGGCGATCTCCTTCGCCTTGGCCAGCGGATCGTCGGTGACATGCGTTGCAAGGCCGAGGACCTGCGCTTCCTCGCCGGAGAATTCGCGGTTGGTATAGACCAGCTCGCGCAGCACATCGTCGCGCACCAGCCCGCGCCATAGCTGATAACCGCCCATGTCGGGGACCAGCCCCCACTTCATCTCCATGATCGCCATCCGCGCATCGGGCGCGACCACGCGGATATCGGCCCCGCTCGCGATCTGCATCCCGCCACCGAAGCACACCCCATGCACCGCAGCGATCACCGGCATGGGCAGTTTACGCCAAACGGTCGCGACCTGCTGGAACTTGTTCGAATCGCCATGCGTGCGGTCGGTCAGCTTGGGCTCGTTAGCGTCGGGCGTGCGCGCGAAGCTGGAAGTGTCGAGCCCGGCGCAAAAGCTGCGTCCCTCGCCCGACAGCACCACCACGCGCACATCCTTGCGCTCCATCAGCGATTCGCCCGCGGCAATGATCGCCTCGAACATCGCGGGGTCGAGCGCGTTCATCTTGTCCGGCCGGTTAAGGCAGACATGCGCCACGCCATCCTCGCCGATCTCCACCGCGACCCGCTGTTCCTCGACCTGCGATGCCATGCTTGCGTTCTCCCGTTCTTCGTTCGTTTGAATCCGTTCGGATAGTTCGTTGCGCAAGGGCGCGGCGCTGTCCAGCCTGTACCCGGCCCCGTCGGTGGCGATCATCGCCGCAAGGCCGACGGTCTCAAGCTTGCGCCGCAGCCGCGCGACATGGACCGCGACGCGGTTGGTGCCGGGCTCGAAAGGGAGCCGCCAGACGTCCTGCAGCAGCGCGCGCTGGCTGACCGTGGCGTCCGGTGTCTCCGCCAACCGCCAGAGCAGCGCAAACTCGCGCGGGTGCAGCGCGAGCCAGCGGCCCTCCAGCGCGGCGTCACGATGGAACAGGTCGAGCCACAGCGGACCCGCCTCCATCCACCTCGCAATGAATTGCTGCGCTGCGTGCACGCGCCCCCGCCGCCCGCTGCCTCCACAAGGACATGCACCGTGGCACGTAGTTTACCTTATTGGAAAACACGAACAATCCGGAACGGATGTATACCGGTTCAGGCTTGGCCGATATTTCCTAGGCGTTCGATCGCTGCAGGAAGCGCTTGATATTGCGCGCGGCCTGCCGGATGCGCTGCTCGTTCTCGACCATCGCGATACGGACGTAGCCCTCGCCCTCCTCGCCGTAGCCGATGCCTGCTGCAACCGCGACGCCGGCCTGTTCCAGGAGCTGCTTGGAGAAGTCGAGGCTGCCCATATGCTCGAAGCCCGGCGGCAGCGGAGCCCACGCGAACATGCTCGCGGGCGGAGAGGGTATCTCCCACCCGGCGCGGGTGAAGCTCTCGACCATGACGTCGCGCCGCCGCTGGTAGCGCAGGCGGTTTTCCTCGACGATGTCCTGCGGGCCGTTGAGCGCGGCGCAGGCCGCCGCCTGGATCGGTGTGAACGCGCCGTAGTCGAGATAGGATTTCACCCGCGTCAGCGCCGCGATCAGCGTCGGGTTGCCGACCGCGAAACCCATCCGCCACCCGGCCATCGAATAGGTCTTGGACATCGAGGTGAACTCGACCGCGACCTCCTTCGCGCCGGGCACTTCGAGGATCGAGCGGGTGGGCTTGCCGTCGTAATAGAGCTCGGAATAGGCGAGGTCGGACAGGACCCAAACCTCGTTCTCCCGCGCCCACTTCACCAGCCGCTCGTAGAACGCCAGATCGACCGTCTCGGCGGTCGGGTTACTGGGGTAATTGACCACCAGCACGCTCGGCCGGGGCGAGGTGTAGGCCATCGCCTGATCGAGCGCGTCCCAATATTCCTCGTTCGGCGTGGTCGGAACCGAGCGGATCGTCGCACCCGCGATGATGAAGCCATAGGTGTGGATCGGGTAGGACGGGCTCGGCGCCAGCACCACATCGCCCGGTGCGACGATCGCGGTCGCCATCGACGAGAGGCCTTCCTTCGAGCCCATCGTCACCACCACCTCGCGCTCGGGGTCGAGCTCGACCCCGAATCGCCGTGCGTAGTAGTTCGCCTGCGCCTTGCGCAGCCCGGGAATGCCGCGTGACTGGCTGTATCCATGCGCGGATGCCTTGCCTGCGACCTCACACAACTTGTCGATCACATGCTGCGGCGGGGGATGATCGGGATTGCCCATGCCCAGGTCGATGATGTCGCGGCCCGCCGCGCGCGCCGCATGGCGCATCGCGTTGACCTCGGCGATCACGTAGGGCGGCAGGCGCCGCATCCGGTAAAATTGCTCGTCGCTCAAGCTGTGCTCCCGCTCGCTCGGTTCGTTTCGTCCTTTCTGGAACGCCGCGCGCTTCTGTGCAATTGAAGCTTGAGAGAGGACGCCCAGAAATTTCTTTGCACGCCCAAGCATGCGGTTGCGGGGAAATCGACTGAAAGGACCGATGCGATGGCCAAGGATTCATCCGATCCAGCCGAGGGGAACATGTTCTCCGCGATGCTGGAGGCGCAGGCGCGCTGGACACAGATGATGCTCGCGCCACTCACCACCCCGGGCCAGAGCGATGCGGATAAGGATGCGGATGACACGCCGCCCGCGCTCGCCGACCTTCAGAAATGGGCGGAGAACGCGACCCGTCTGCAGACGATGTGGCTCGAATTCTGCCAGACCCACGCGATCGAGACGACCAGCGATATGATGGCGGGTGATCCCGCCCAGTGGCCCGCCAAGTGGTTCGCGATGTTCGAAAGCTGGACCCAGCAGCTGCCCTTCGCGGACCCTGCCGAACAGCAGCGCTGGTGGGCGGAAAGCGCGCAGCTGTGGCAGGCGCTGATGCTCCCGCCAGAAGATCAGGGCGGCGAGGCCGAGGCGACCAGCCCGAAGCTGCCCCGCGAAGACCGCCGCTTCGCCGATCCGCGGTGGCGCGAACAGCCGGTCTATGCGCTGATCCACCAGACCTATCTGCTGCTGAGCGAGCGGGTGGAGGCGATGGTCGAGCAGATGGACAACATCGATCCGGCCAAGCGCGAACAGCTCAAATTCGCGACCCAGGCGATGGCCGAAGCGCTCAGCCCAGCGAACTTCCCCGCGACCAATCCGATCGTGCTCGACCGGATCTTGGAGACCCGCGGCGACAGCTTGGTCAAGGGTATGCAGAACCTGCTGCAGGATCTGCAGAAGGGCCAGCTGACCCATTCCGACCCGCAAGCTTTCGTGGTGGGCGAGAATATCGCGACCACGCCGGGCAAGGTGATCTACGAGACCGAGCTGTTCCAGCTGATCCAATACGACCCGAGCACGGAGAAGGTGCTGTCGGTTCCGCTGGTGATTTTTCCGCCGTGGATCAACCGGTTCTACATCCTCGATCTCAATGAGAAGAAGAGCTTCGTGAGATGGGCGGTCGACCAGGGGCTGACCGTGTTCATGGTCAGCTGGAAATCGGCCGACGCATCGATGAAGGACGTGGTGTGGGACGACTATATCGCCGCCCAGATCGAGGCGATCGACCATGTCCGCAAGCGCCTGCGGCAGCCCGCCGTCCACACGATCGGCTATTGCGTAGCGGGGACCACGCTGGCCGCGACGCTCGCGGTGATGGAAGCGAAGGGCGAGGCCGACAAGGTCAAGAGCGCGACATTCTTCACCGCGCAGGTCGATTTCGACGATGCGGGCGATCTGCTCCACTTCATCGACGACCAGCAGCTGACCACGATCAAGGGGCTGGAGCGCGACGGCTATCTCGACGGGCGCTACATGGCGGCGACCTTCAACCTGCTGCGCGGCAACGACCTGATCTGGAACTATGTCGTGCGCAATTACCTGCTGGGCGAGGATCACACCGCGTTCGATCTGCTCCACTGGAACGGCGACGTCACCAACCTGCCCGCCAAGTGGCACCGCAATTATCTGCAGGATCTCTACCGCGACAACCTGCTGGTGAAGCCGGGCAAGCTGGAGGCCTTGGGCGAGGCGATCGACCTGACCAGGGTCGAGGTGCCGACCTATATCCAGGCAGGCAAGGACGACCATATCGCGCCCGTGACCAGCGTCTGGAAGCTGACCGAGCATTTCACCGGCCCCACCCGCTTTGTGCTGGCAGGATCGGGCCACATCGCCGGGGTCGTCAATCCGCCTTCCTCGGGCAAGTACCAGTACTGGATCAACGAGGACGAAAGCGTCGGCAGCCTCGAGGAGTTTCGCAAGGGTGCCACGGAGCATCCGGGCAGCTGGTGGCCCGACTGGATCGAGTGGATCCGCAGCCATGACGACAGGGAAATTCCCGCGCGGGGCAAGCGCAAGCCGGGCAGCGGCAAGACCGACACGGTCATCGAACCTGCCCCGGGGCGCTACGTAAAAACCCGGTAGAGGGCCCATTTCCCCTCGGTAAACCGCAATTTGTGCACTGCACAAAAACTGCTTGAATTCGCATTGCACAATTGCTATTTGTGCAATGCAGCAAGTAGTAAGAGGTTACCGTTCAAATGGCTGACCAGACCACCGACAAGGGCGACGCCGCGGCGCAGAAGGCTTACGAGTCCGCCGTTGCCGCGAAGTCCGACAGCGAGCGCAAGCCCGTGACCGAATCGGCTAAGGCGCCTGAGGCGCCTGCCCCGACCGTGACGGCGAAGGAACCTGCGAAAAAGGCAATCACCAAGCCTGCGACCGCCAAGACAGCGGCGCCGGCCAAGAAGACCGCGCCGGCGAAGCCTGCCGTGAAGGCTCCCGTCGCGAAGAAGAAGGCCGGCCCCGCCAAGCGCAAGCAGGCCACCCCCACCAAATCGAAGGCGGCCCCCAAGACCGCTGCCTCCCCCAAGACGAAGGACACCACCATGGCTACCAAGACTGAAACCAAGACCCCCAATTTCGCCCCCAATTTTGCGAACGACATGGCCGCCGAAATGCAGACCCGCCTCGCGGGCATGTATGAAAAGGGTACCGAAATGACCGGCGAGATGGTCACCTTCCAGCGCGCCAACGCCGAAGCGATGGCCGAAGCGGGCAAGATCCTCTTCACCGGCATGCAGGACCTCACCCGCGGTGCCGTGGAAGAAACCCGCAAGGCTGCCGACCAGATGAGCGAAGATGCGCGCCTGATGGCCGCCGCCAAGTCGCCGACCGAACTGGTCAAGCTGCAGGGCGACATCATGCGCCGCTCGTTCGACCACGCAGTCGCCACCGGTTCGAAGAACACCGAAGCGTGGATCAAGCTGACCAACGACGCCTTCGCGCCGCTGACCAGCCGCGTGAGCGAAGCGGTCGACAAGATGAACAAGCTCGCCGCCTGAGCTTGCGATCATAGCGGGCCGGGCTTCGGCAACGATCCGCCAGTCCGGTAACGGACCAAGTCACGAGGGGTCGGGCGCAGATGTCGCCCGGCCCCTTTTGCATTCCCCCCTCGCCACCGCCGGTCCCTTGCAGATCTGCCCGGCGTTACGATATTGTTTGGCCATGCACGATCCCGCCACACCCCGCGCGCCCGACGCCAGCCTTCGCCCGCGCGATGCTGCGCCCCTTCCTTCGCGCGCACCGACCGCAGCAGGAAACGACGACCATGGCGAGGATGGTCGCCCGGCCGACCCCAATGTCGGGGTCGCGACCAAGACCCGCGCCAAGCCCAAGAAGCCGAGCCAGTACAAGGTGCTGATGCTCAACGACGATTACACCCCGATGGAATTCGTGGTCATCGTGCTCAAGCGGTTCTTCAGGATGGATATGGAAGAGGCGACGCGGGTGATGCTGCAGGTGCACCAGCGCGGCGTGGGGGTGTGCGGAATCTTCCCTTACGAGGTCGCCGAAACCAAGGTGAACCAGGTGATGGATTTCGCCCGGCAGAACCAGCACCCGCTCCAGTGCACGCTTGAAAAGGCCTGAACCGGGCGACGTGCGACAAGCCACATGACGTTTGCGCGCATTGCCGCTAGGGCATCGCGACCACGACCGTCCATTTAGCCGCGGGACCACGCTTGCCCTTCTCTTCGCGTCTCGACAGATACATCTTTCGCCTGACCATCGTCCCGATGATCGGCGTGTTCGCGCTCGCCGCGACGCTGTTGATGCTGGAACAGATGCTCAAGCTGTTCCGGTTCGTGTCGACCGAGGGGGGGCCGGTCGGCGTGGTGTTCCAGATGCTCGGCACGCTGCTGCCCGATTATGCTGTGCTGGCGATCCCCCTCGGCCTGCTGCTGGGCACCCTGTTCGCGTTCCGCCAGCTTGCCCTGTCGAGCGAACTGGACGTGATGCGCGCGGTCGGCCTTGGCTACGGGCGCCTGCTGAGGGTGCCCTTCGCGATCACGCTGGCGCTGATGGCGGTCAACGCGGCGATCGTGTTCTACGTCCAGCCCGTCTCCAAATATTATTACGAGGAGTTGCAGTTCGATCTGCGCTCAGGCGCGCTGGGCGCGTCGATCAAGGTCGGCGAGTTCACCACTTTGGCCGACCGTATGGCTTTGCGGATCGAAGAGAGCGAGGATTCCGGCCGCAAGCTCAAGGGCATTTTCGCACGGATCAACGCCGAGGACGGACAGACCCTCTCGATCAGCGCGCGCGAGGGCAGGTTCCTGTCGACCAGCGACAATCCCGACACGATCATCCTGCGCCTGTCCGACGGCACGATCGTGCAGGACCCGCCGGGCGAGACCCCGCGCGTGCTCAGCTTTACCGAACACGACCTGCCGATCGACCTGCCCGCGATCGAGCAGTTCCGCGCCCGGGGCGAGGCGGAGCGCGAGTATATCCTGCCCGAACTGCTCCGCATGGGGTGGAGCGATACGACCACCGAGGCCCAGCGCCTGGGCAGCCAGGCAAGCTTCAACTACCGGATGGTGGAGCTGGCGATGATGCTGTTCATGCCGCTACTGGCGGTGGCGCTGGCGATTCCGCCCAAGCGGTCGACCAGCGCGCTGGGTGTGTTCGTCGCGGTGATCCTCGTGGTCGCCTATCACAAGGTCAATCAGTACATGCAGGATTTCGCCGCGCTTGGCCGGGTCGATCCGACGCTGGGCCTGTGGGGCCCGTTCGCGATCTTCGCCGGGCTGATCCTGTGGTGGTACTGGCAGATCGCCCATGTCCCCGGCGGCCAGCCAATCGGCGCGCTGGAAAGCGCCTTCGCCAAGATCGTCAAACGGATCGGCAAGCTGCTGCGTCCCAAGCGCCGGGCCGACGCCTTCCGCGTCGAACAGGCGAGCTGAGCGGCCAGGATATGACGTTCGACTTCTTCCCGTCGCGCACGCTGACGCTGTACCTTGCCAAGATGTTCTCACTGCGCATCTTCGCGGTGCTGGTGATGCTGGTACTGGTGCTGATGATGCTCGACCTGCTGTCCAACAGCGGCCAGATCCTGGAGGTCCCGGGCAATACCGAGGCGGATCTGTGGCTCTATGCCTCGCTGCGCGTACCGATGCTTATCCAGCGGTTTCTGCCCTATTCGGTGCTGCTGGCGACGATCATCACGCTGGTCACGCTCAATCAGAACAGCGAAGTGATCGCGATGAAGGCGGCGGGCCTGTCTGCGCATCAGGTGCTCGCCCCGCTGATCGTCACCGCACTGCTGGTGGCGGGGATCAGCTTCGCCTTCAACGAACGCGTGGTGACTCGCGCGACCGCACAGCTGACCGCGTGGGAGGCGACCGAATTCGGCGCGCTGCCCGACAAGCCCAAAAGCAAGGGCAGCATCTATCTCGAGGACGGGCAGAACATCCTGACCGCGCGCAGCTATTCAGGTGGCGGCCCCGCCCCGACCCTGCGCGATGTGACCTATTACAGGCGCAGTCCGACGGCCGAGATTACCCAGAAGGTCGATGCGCCGATGGCGGTTCACGGGCCCGATGGCTGGGCTATGCAGAACCCGAGCGTATTCACCGTCGGCACGGCGAGCCTGGCGCAGCCGAGCCAGCTGACCGTTGCCCCCGGCATCACCCCCGCCACGATCGAGCTGCAGGAGATCGACCCCACCACACAGCCGTTCTGGCAGCTGGGCAGCTCTATCGAGGCCTATCGGCAGGCCGGCCGCGACACGGAAGAGCTGGAAGCGAATTACTGGCACAAGATTTCGGGCCCCCTCGCCGCGGTGCTGATGCCCATTCTGGGCGCGGTCGCAGGCTTCGGCCTCGCCCGTTCGGGTCAGCTGTTCATGCGCGCGCTGATCGGCATGGCGCTCGGCTTTGCTTATTTCGTGATCGACAACGCCGCGCTCGCAATGGGCGATTTCGGGGGCTATCCGCCCTTCCTCGCCGCATGGGCACCCTTCCTGCTGTTCCTGATGATCGGCGAGACCGTGCTCGTTCGCACCGAAGAGTGAGCGGCGCAAAGACCGACGACTGGCACATCCGCCTCGCGCAGCGCGACGATGCGGCAGCGATGCCCGCGATCGAGCGCGCGGCGGGCAGGATGTTCGAACGCTTCGATGGGCTGGCGTGGGTCGCCGGGCAGGCAACCGTGCCGGTCGATCGACTGGAGCGCTATATCGTGCGCGGCCATTGCCTTGTGGCGCAGGCCAGCGAGCAGATTGTTGGCTTTCTGGCGACCGAACCCTTCGGGCGCGAGTTGCATGCATACGAATTCAGTGTGCATCCCGATTGGCAAGGGCGCGGGATCGGATCCGCGCTGCTGCGCGGATGCATGATCGACGCGCGCAATTCGGGCTTCACCGCGATCACGCTTACGACATTCGCCGACGTCCCATGGAACGCGCCGTTCTATCGCCGGATGGGCTTCGTCGAGCTCGCCGCAGCCGACAACCCGCGTCTCGCAGGCGAACTCGCGGCCGAGGCGGAGCGGGGCATGCCGGCCGTAGCGCGCATCGCAATGGTCTGCGTGCTTGGTTGACTGGTTTGCAACAATCCCTAAATGCACCGCGCATTCAGAAGGTTGCCCCCAACGGCCATCTGTCGCGCTAAACGCGAGGTTCGGGCCGTTTGTGTTGGTGTTGCAACCTTCTCGCAAAAGCGTAGAAACACCCAAGGGGACGCAAAACAGGAATTTGCCCGTGTCGGGACCGCACACCGCGAAGGCCCAAGCCGATCTGCCGTTCCGCAAACGCAGCCACGATCTCGATCGCACAACCTTGCGTGAGCCGATCGTCAGCGCTTTCCAGCACCACACCATCATGGCCCATCTTGCGCTCACCAGCAGGCCGGCCGGCTGAAATGCCCAGAGATTTATGACCGACATCACCGTCTCGCCGCTCGATGCGACGAAAAGCCGCGACCGTGCGGCCTTCGTCGACTTGGGCCGCCGCTTCGCCGCGCAGCTGCCGCACTCGGTTCCGCAAATGCGGGCCGAACAGCTCGAACTCATCCATCCGGGCAAGAACCCGTTCTTCGGCCATGCCGAAGCGCAACTGTTCCTCGCCCATCGCGGCGGCAAGCCGGTCGGCCGGATCAGCGCGCATATCGACCGGCTGGCGCTGGAGGTGCCCGCCGAACAGGGCATGGGCCCCGGCACCGGCATGTTCGGCTATTTCGATGCCGAGGATGAAGCGGTTGCCAGCGCGCTGCTCGCAGCGGCGGAGGACTGGCTGCGCACGCAGGGGATGAACCGGGTCCTCGGCCCAATCTCCATGTCCATCTGGGAAGAACCCGGCCTGCTGGTGCGCGGGCAGGATCATTCGCCGATGATCATGATGGGCCACCATCCCGAACCCTATGCCGGCTACATCGCGGGGGCGGGCTATGCACCGGCCAAGCGCCTTTATACCTACGACCTGCCCGTCGCTCGGGAATTCCCCCCACTGGTGCAACGGATCGTCAAGTCGGGAGAGCGCAATAACCGGATCCGCGTGCGCCCGATCGACCTCGACAATTACGAGAGCGAGATCGAAATCGTTCTCGAAATCCTCAACGATGCATGGTCGCAGAACTGGGGCTTCGTGCCGCTGACCGAGGCGGAAGTTGCCTATACCGGCAAGAAGCTGCGCCCGCTGATCCACCCGGAAATCAACCGCATCGCTGAGTTGGACGGCGAACCGGTCGCCTTCATGATGACGCTGCCCAACGTCAACGATCTGTTCGCGCGCACGCGCGGCAAGCTGTTCCCGTTCGGCTGGCTTGCGACCCTGCGCTGGCTGCGCAAACCCATGCACGCAGGGATGCGGGTGCCGCTGATGGGTGTGCGCAAGCGGCTGCATAACTCCCGCCTCGCCAGCCAGCTCGCTTTCATGATGATCAGCCAGATCAGGCAGTCGGCGAGCAGCGTGTTTCATTCGGATCGTGGCGAGGTCGGCTGGATCCTCGAAGACAATCAGGGAATGGTCGCCATCGCAGACGCGATCGACAGCAGCATCAACCGCGAATACGTGATCTACGAGAAGGATCTGTAAGCGCGCGCATTCGCTCCGGAACGCGAGGGACACCCGCGGCGTTTGCTGCATATCCCCACTTGCCGACCCCCGGCCTCGCGAAGGATACGTACGAATGCCGCCGGACGGCGCCAGCCCCCGAAAGACCCGCAATTACGGGCCTGTCCTGATTGTCGAAGACGATGCCGTCCTTGCCCTCGCGGTGGAAGACGCGCTGATCGAGGCGGGCGCGCGCGACATCGCGATCGCCGCGACGACATCGCAGGCGATCGAGCGGCTGCGCGATGGCGACGTCGAGACCGTGATCCTCGATGTCCATCTGGCCGACCGCGGCGATGGTTGGGCAATTGCGGAAGTGCTGCGGGCGCTCGGCCCCAATGCGCCCAAGGTCATCTTCGCGACCGGATCGCCTGACGAGATACCCGCCCACGTCGCAGACTTGGGCCCGGTGCTGGGTAAACCGTACGATTTCGACGACCTGCTGGCGCATGTCGGCAAGCCCGAGCGGCCCTCCTTCCTCTCCCGCCTCAAGCGCGACTGAGCGTTCTTCCGGGCGCCGCCCGGCACGCCCGGACTGCGCCTTTCGCACACCACCCTCAGGCACAAAAAAAGGCCTTCGATCCGCATGGTGCGGAACGAAGGCCTTCGGGATCGTATCACCGGCCGCTTGGACGGGAGGGGGGTCTCGGCGGTGACATAGGGAGAATGCCCCGGCCCGAAGCCGGTTCCTCGCCCCGCAAATTTTTTTCGCCCCTTTCACCAGCACGTCATCGAAACCACCTTGCTGGCGCTTTACAAGCGAACTTGCGCAGGCTTGGAACCTGCCTCGACGCCGGACGTTGGCGAGAGGTTCAGACGGGAAAGATACTACATGTCCATTGGAGAAAATGTCGCTGCAAACCTGCCCTATCTGCGTCGCTACGCGCGCGCGCTGACGGGATCGCAGCAGACCGGTGACGCCTTCGTGCGCGCCACGCTCGAAGCGGCGCTGGCCGACGACGAGCTCAAGTCCTCGCTCGAAGGTGGCCGCGTGCCGCTGTACCGGGCGTTCAACAAGGTGTGGTCGAGCGCCTATCTCGAAGTGTCAGACCGTGGGGCGGACAATGCCGACCTGCCCGACCAGATCAGCGCCGATAGACTGCAAACCGTCACGCCGCTCAACCGGCAGGCGCTGCTGCTGACCACGCTGGAAGATTTCACGATCGAGCAATCGGCCGAAATAATGGAGATCGCGCCGCAGGACGTCGAAAAGATGGTCCAGGATGCGATCGCCGAGATCGATCGCGAATCGGCAACCAGCGTGCTCATCATCGAAGACGAGCCGCTGATCTCGATGCAGCTGGAAGACCTCGTGCGCGGCCTCGGCCACGACATCTGCGGCACCGCCGCCACGCGCACGCAGGCGCAGCAGGTGGTCGCGGAGAAGACCCCGGGTCTGGTGCTGGCGGATATCCAGCTCGCCGATGGCTCCTCGGGCCTCGATGCGGTGGACGATATTCTCAGCATCGGCAGCGTGCCGGTGATCTTCATCACCGCCTATCCAGAGCGGCTGCTGACCGGCGACCGGCCTGAGCCGACCTATCTGGTCACCAAGCCGTTCCAGGAAGCCACCGTGCGCGCGGCGATCAGCCAAGCGCTGTTCTTCAACGCCAGCCACGAGAACGCCTCCGCCTGAGGGAACGTCTCATCGAACAAAAGAAAAGGGCGTCGCGATTGCGGCGCCCTTTTTTTGTCTCCTCTGACCTCTGACAAGGCTTCCCGCTGACTGGAGCAGCGGCGAGCGGCCTAGCGCCCGCTCGCAGCCACTCAATCGCTCGCCTGCACACCGGCGGGGCGATTGCGCGCCCGCATCCTGAACTCGGTCGGCTTGCGCACCGGCACCCGCAGCACGCAGCGCACGCCCTGCGGCGCAAAGTCGAGCTCGACCGGGTGCTTGAGCTCGTGCGCGACGATCTTCTCGATCAGTTCGGTGCCGAACCCACGCGGGCGCTCGCTCGGTACCGTCGGCCCGCCGCGCTCCTGCCACAGCACCTCGACCAGATTGTCGCGCAACTGGTGCCAGGTGACATCGAGCTGCCCGCCTTCGACCGAGAGGGAGCCATATTTGGACGCATTGGTCGCCAGTTCGTGAATCGCGAGGCCGAACGACAGAGCGTCATTGGGCGCAAGATCGACCTCGGGCCCTTCGAGTTTGAGGATCGATTCGGCGGAATTGGCATAGGGCGCCAACTCCGCCTCCAGCACCGCGCGAAGCGGCGTGGTGCCCCATTCGGACTGGGTCAGCAGATCGTGCGTCGCGGACAGGGCGCGAATCCGCCCGTCGAGCCCGCTGGCGAAATCCTCCAGAGAATGCGCCCGTCGCCGGGTGAGCGCGACAATCGACAGCACATTGGCGAGCGTGTTCTTGACCCGGTGGTTAAGCTCGCGGGTCAGGGAATTGCGGATCGAGTTCTGCTCGGCATAGAAATCGAGCGCCGCCTGGTCCTCATGCGCCTGCTGGGTCAGCAGGCGTGCGACCAGCATCGAAAGGCTGGCGACCGCGATCCCGAACAGCAGCGTGATCATCGACAGCAGCGAAAGCGCATCGCCGCGTGCCGATTCCACCTCCACCGTCATCGGCCGATCGGCCAGATCGACCTCGATCCGCATCACCCGCCCGGTCCGCCGTCCAGGCGCGTGCGCCGCGACCAGATTGGCGGCAACCGGCTCGCCATCATACAGCCGCACGCCCCGCTGGCCGACAAGTTCGCGCGTCAGCACCGAATCGAGGAACACCTGCGAATTGAACGGGCCATAGACGAAGCCGCGGATCAACTCGTCGCGCGTGCCCGGCTCGAACACGGGCATGTAGATGATGAAGCCCGAATCGCGCCCTTCGCCTTCCTGCACCAAGACGATCCTGCCGCTCGCGGTCGGGCGACCGGTCTCGATCGCCTTCTGCATCGCGCTGCGGCGGACGGCCTCGGAATACATGTCGAAGCCAAGCGCGCGCGCATTGCGTTCGCTCATTGGCTCCAGAAAGGTCACCGGCACCGCGAAGTTGCTGCCTGCCTCGGGCCGCGGCGTGATCCGGAACGGCTCGCCGGTATCGGCCTGCACCATGCGTTCGAAGCTGCCGACCTGCCCGCTCGGCACGATCGGCGCCCAGCCGATCCCCTCCGCCCCGCGATAATCGGCATCCAGGCGCAGTTCGGTGGCGAAGCGGCGGAACAGATCGGCGGGTACCCGGTCAAGCGTGCTGATCAGAGCAGCGCCAGCGATCAGATACGATCCGCTGGTATTGACCCGCCGGTCCAGCGAGGACGCAATCACCTGCGCGGTTTCGTTGAGCTGCGCCTGCTCGCGCCGCCGCTCGCCGCGTTCGATCGCATAGACGCTCAGCGCAGTGATCGCGGTGATCAGCAGGAAGATTACCACCGGCACGGCACGGGGGTAATGGACCAGCCATCGCCTGAATCGCCGTGTCGGAAGTGTCGGATCGGACGCCACTACTGCTCCGCTTGAATATCGTTCGGGCCGCGCGTCCGGCGGCCTGGTGAATGCTGGATTTAGCAAGGGAACCACGCGCGGGCAGCAACGTTCCTGTTGTCTTGGATCGATTATGGGAAGGGCAGGCTTGGGTTTCGGCTACCGATACCCCATGTAAGCCGACAGGCATGAACGAAAAACACACTCCGGATACGCAGGGCCAGCACCTCAAGGGCGCTGGCAAGGATGGCGCGAGCATGGAAGAGCCTCGCTGGGCGGACAGCCTGCGAAGCCTTTACGACTCCGTGGTCGACGAACCGATTCCCGACAGCTTCAAGGATTTGCTCGCTCAGTTCGACGATCCTGAAAAAGACGCCGACAAGGGCGGTGGCAAGTCATGAGCGGGCACCCCGCACCCGCCGCCGATCCGGTCGAGTTCAAGCGTGAGCTGACGGGCGTGGTTCCGCACCTGCGCGCCTTTGCGCGCGGGCTGTGCGGCAGGCCCGACATGGCCGACGACCTCGTGCAGGAAACGCTGATGAAGGCGTGGGCCGCGCAGGAGCG
The DNA here is from genome assembly GCA_001306305.2 of Citromicrobium bathyomarinum. Classification (NCBI taxonomy): domain Bacteria; kingdom Pseudomonadati; phylum Pseudomonadota; class Alphaproteobacteria; order Sphingomonadales; family Sphingomonadaceae; genus Citromicrobium; species Citromicrobium bathyomarinum. Next base: position 856,480 of record CP155577.1, on the reverse strand, counting down.
GTTCGAGCCGGGCACCAGCATGCGCGCGTGGACCTTCGTGATCCTGCGCAATGCCTACCTCACCGACATGCGCCGCAACCGCTTTCGCGGCGAATACGACGAGAACGTTGCCGAACGCATCCTGACTGCCCCGGCGGGCCAGGAAGAGCCGATCCACCTGTCCGACATGCACCGTGCGCTGCTGACCCTGCCGCCCGAGCGGCGCGAGGCGCTGCTGCTGGTGGGCGCGGGTGGCTTCTCCTACGAAGAAGCGGCCAATATCTGCGGCTGCGCGGTCGGCACGATCAAGAGCCGCGTGGGCCGCGCCCGCGCCGCGCTCAACGCGATGCTTGCCGATGGCGATATCCCGCGCCGGTCGATCGACGACGACACCGCCCACCGCGCGATTCTGGAAGAGCTGGACGATGTCGCAGCGGGCAATGGTCTGGCCGAACCGACCAATGGGCGCAGCTGATGGCATCCGCGCCCTGCCCGGGCGCGCCCTGACCGCACACTGCATCGTCGGATCGCCACGATGAGCGAGCCGGGGGGCGAAGCGGAACGTCGGCCTGACAAGCCGCCACGTGCTACCGGCGGTTCCAAGAAACGCACACTGCTGGCCGAACAGGAACTGCGCCTGCTGAGCACGCTGGTGCTGCTGCTGGGCGTGGGGCTGTTCCTCGCCCTGCCCTTCGTCCTGTCGATAGGCTCGGTGGTTTTCCTGCCGGTCACCGCCGCCGTTCTCCTGACCGTATTGCTCGCCCCGCTGGCCGATCGCCTGTCGTCATGGGGCGTGCCCAACACGCTTGCCTCGGTGCTCGCGCTGGTCATTTTCGTCGCGATCGTGGTGCTTGCCTTCAGCGCGATCCTGCAGCCCGCTTTCTCTCTGTTCGACCGGCTGCCCGAACTGATCGAGCAGATCGGATCGCGCTACCGCGAGATGCAGGAGGAGTTCGCCTGGCTCGCCAATGCCAACGAGCGGCTGGCGGATCTGGTCGGCGGATCGGGCGCGACCGAAGTGACGCTGGCGGGCCCTTCGGTGTTCCAGCAGGTCGCGATCAGCGCGCCGGTGCTGCTGCTCGAAGTGATGCTGACCTTCCTGATGGCGTTCTTCATGGTCGAGGCGCGCGGTCGGCTGCGGCGCAACATCCTGTTCGGGCGGACCAGCTTCGGCACCAGCGTCAAGGCTGCGCGCGTGCTGCGCGAGGTTCAGGATCGGGTTGCTGCCTACATCCTGACCGTGGCGTGGATCAATCTGGGCGTCGGCATCGTCGTCGCGCTGGGCGCGTGGGCCATGGGGCTGCCCGCGCCGATCATGTGGGGCGGCCTTGCAACCCTGCTCAACTTCATCCCCTATGTCGGCCCGCTGGCGATGACCGGGCTGCTGGTGCTGTTCGGGCTGGGCACGGCGGATTCGGTGTTTCTCGGCATGATCCCTGCGGTCGCCTACATCACGCTGCACGTGTTCGAGGCGAATGCGATCACGCCCGCGATCCTCGGCCGCCGGTTCACCATGAACCCGGTCATGATCCTGCTCGCCTTTTCCTATTTCACCTGGATCTGGGGCGCGATCGGCGCACTGCTGTCGGTCCCGCTGCTGCTGATGCTGACCGCCTTCTTCGACCATGTCGGGCGGCCCAACCTGCTCGGCTTCATCTTCGGCGAACCGCTGTTCCAAACCCCGCTGATCGAAGAGGCGGACGAGACCCTCACGCCTCCGCCCAACGGGTAATACCAACTTCACAAAAAAGGGGCCGGACCGCAGCGCGGCCCGACCCCTTTTCAATCATTGACGATATCTCGTCCGATCAGCTGGAATATTTCCAGGTCTCGCCGCGCGCGAGGTTCTCGCTCGCGAAGCCCCAGTTCAGCTTCTCGGTCGTCAGCGCCTTGAGATAGGCCGGACGCGCATTCTGGTGGTCGAGGTAGTAGGCGTGCTCCCACAGGTCGATCACGAGCAGCGGGTTCACCCCGGCCTGGTCGGCCAGCGTGTCGCCGTCATGGGTTTCCTCGATCGAGAGCTTGCCGCCCTTTTCGGCGAGCCACACCCAGCCGCTGGCGAAGTGACCGGCACCGCGTTCCTGCAGCTTTTCCTTGAGCGCATCGACCGAGCCGAAGGCGCTTTCGATCATGCTCTTGAGCTCGTCCGAGGCGGCGGTTTCTTCGCCCGCCATCGAGTTCCAATAGAACCCGTGGTTCCAGCTCTGCGCCGAATTGTTGAACAGGCCTTGGTCGCTGCCGCGCGCGGCAGCGATGATCTCTTCGAGCGACTTGTCCGCGTGATCGGTGCCTTCGATCGCCGCGTTGGTCTTGTCGATATAGGCCTTGTGGTGCTTGCCGTGGTGATAGCTCAGCGTCTCGGCGGAGACCGCCGGGGCCAGCACGGTGTCGGGATAGGGCAGCGGGGTAACTTCGAAAGCCATGTGTGTTGTCTCCCATTCTTTGGGTTTGTGGTTCAGCTGTCGGTAAGTGAACGCGCGGGCGCGGCATCCGTTGCAAGATTTTCGCCCTTTTCACCGTCGGTCGCACTGGCGAGCGCGACGTCTGCGGTGACGTTGGCCAGCGTGCGCATGATATCGGGGATCATCTCCACCGCGACCAGCAGCGCAAGCGGCTCGACCGGCACGCCCATCGCCAGCGCGATCGGCCCGATCGAGACGACGAAGCTGATCGTGCCGGGCAGGCTGACCGACCCGATCGAGATCACGAAGGCGACCGCCAGCCCGGCAAGCATGGCGGTAAGGCCCAGCTCGATACCGAACAGATGCGCGACGTAGATTGCCACCGCGAGGTTCATCGCCGGGCTGGTCGCGCGGAAGATCGCGACCGAGAGCGGTAGCACGAAATCCGCGACATTCTCGCTGATGTCGAGCCGCCGTGCGCTCGCCAGCATCGCGGGCAGGCTCGCGAGCGAGCTCTGGGTGGAGATGGCAACCGCCTGCGCAGGCAGCAGCGCGCGCGCGAAAGGAAGCGGCCCGTGCCGCACGGCACCGACCACGAAGGCGGCGACCAGCACGATCCCGCCCATCGCCGCGACGGTGGCGATATAGTGGATCAGAGTCAGGAACGCCGCGTCTCCGCCGGCTCGCACTGCGACCCCGAGCGCCAGCGCGAAGACCCCGACCGGCGCAACCCACAGCACCCAGCCGATCAGCATCAGCATCGCGTTCGCCACAGCCTCGAAGAAGCTGCGCAAAATAGCCGACTGGGAATCGGGCAGGCGGGTGATCGCAACCGCGAACAGCGCGAAGAAGATCGTCAGCGGCAGCATCGCGGTCTCGGCCGCGGCGGCAATGATGTTGGGCGCGATCAGCGAGAGGATGAATTCGCTCAGGCCAGGCACCTCTTGCGGCTCGACATTCGCGGCCAGCAGGCTTTGCGCGCCCGCGGGCGCGGGCACCGCATCGAGCAACAACGGCATCGCGATCAATGTCGCAACCCCGCCGAAGACCAGCGCCGCCGCGACGAACACCAGCATCCGTCGCGCGGTCGCCCCGGCGCGCGCGGCACTGGCGAGCTGGGTGATGCCCAGAACCAGCAGCGCGGCGACCAGCGGAATGATCGTCATCTGCAAGGCGCGCAGCCACAGCGCGCCGGCCGGTGCGGTGACCGGCAGAATGCTGTCCGCAACCGGCCGCCCGGCGATCAGCGATCCGGCGATCAGCCCCGCGACGAGCCCGCCGAAGGTCCACCAGACCGGCAGGCGCAAAGTCACCAGCCGTGCGGGACGGGTTGTCTCAGGTGCCGACAAGCGCGATTGCCCCCTTCCATCGCCGTGCGCACGCGTCCACAAGCGCGCGGCGCAGGTTCGCCTCGGTACAGACGACAAGCAAGGGTGTGAAGAGCTCGATCATGGCACGCAAATACTTCGGCACCGACGGAATTCGCGGAGAGACAAACAAGGGCGCGATGACCGCGACCATGGCGATGCGCGTCGCGCAGGCGGCGGGCGCACATTTTCGCCGGGGCGACCATCGCCACCGGGTGGTGATCGGCAAGGACACGCGCCTGTCGGGCTACATGGTCGAGAACGCGCTGGTCGCGGGCTTCACCAGCATGGGCGTGAACGTGATCCAGACCGGGCCGCTGCCCACCCCCGCGATCGCGATGCTGACGCGTGAGATGCGCGCGGATCTGGGGGTGATGATCTCGGCCAGCCACAATCCCTATCAGGACAACGGCATCAAACTGTTCGGCCCCGATGGCTTCAAACTGTCGGACGAGGACGAGGCCGCGATCGAGGCGCTGATCGATCAGGAGCCCGAACTGGTGCCCGCCAGCGAGATCGGCCGCGCGCGCCGGATCGAGGATTCGCGCGGGCGCTATATCCACGCGGTCAAGCAGTCGGTCAGCGACAAGACCCGGTTCGACGATCTGAAGGTCGTAGTCGATTGCGCCAATGGCGCCGCCTATCAGGTCGCCCCCAGCGCGATCTGGGAACTGGGCGCGGAGGTCATCACGCTGGGCGTCGATCCCAACGGCACCAATATCAACGACGGGGTCGGCTCGACCTCTCTCGACGCGGTCAAGGCCAAGGTCGTGGAGACCGGCGCCGATATCGGCATTGCGCTGGATGGCGATGCGGATCGGCTGATCGTGATCGACGAGAAGGGCGAGGCGATCGACGGCGACCAGATCATGGCCTCGATCGCGACCCGCATGGCGGAAAAGGGCCAGCTGCGCGGTGGCGGCGTGGTCGCCACGGTGATGAGCAACCTCGGCCTCGAACGCTATCTGGAAGGCAAGGGTCTGACGCTGGAGCGGACCAAGGTCGGCGATCGCTATGTTCTGGGCCGGATGCGCAGCGGCGGGTTCAATGTCGGCGGCGAACAGTCGGGCCACATGATCCTGCTCGACCATGCGACCACCGGCGACGGAACGGTCGCGGCGATGCGCGTGCTCGCCAGCCTGGTCCGCTCCAACCGCCCCGCGTCGGAAGAGCTGCGGATGTTCGAGCCCGTGCCCCAGCTGCTCAAGAACGTGCGCTACGACGGGGCGAGCCCGCTCGACGCGGAAACGGTCAAGGCCGCGATCAAGGATGCGGAGCGGGCGCTGGCGGGCAAGGGGCGGCTGGTGATCCGCGCTTCGGGCACCGAGCCCCTGATCCGCGTGATGGCCGAGGGCGACGATGCGGGCGAGGTGGAACAGGTGGTCGACGCGGTGTGCGACGCGGTCAGGGCGGCCAGCTGATGCTGGACATGCGGCCCGATTGCGAACGCTGCGGTGCGGATCTGCCCGCGCCCCGGCCGGGCGCCTTCATCTGCAGCTTCGAATGCACCTACTGCGCGCAGTGCGCGGAGAGGCTGGACGACCTATGCCCCAATTGCGGAGGCGAGCTGATGGACCGCCCGACACGAACGGGCGACCTCCTCGAGAAATATCCCGCCAGCACCGAGCGCAAGTTCAAGGGATGAGCGACAAGCCCCCTCCCCGCATTCTTTCCATCGCCGGGTCCGATTCGGGCGGCGGTGCAGGGATTCAGGCCGACATCAAGACGATCACGATGCTGGGGGGCTATGCGATGACCGCGATTACCGCGATCACCGCGCAGAATTCGCGCGGGGTGCAGGGAATCACTCCGCTGAGCGGCGACTTCGTGGTCGAACAGATCGATTCCTGCCTGACCGATTTCGGCGCGGACGCGATCAAGATCGGGATGCTCCACGATGCCGGGATCATCGCCGAGGTCGCCAAGGGCCTCGCCACCCTGCCCGAGGCGCAGGGGGTGCCACTGATCCTCGACCCGGTGATGGTCGCCACCTCGGGCGCGCGGCTGCTGCGCGAAGATGCGGTGGAGATCATGCGCGAGCAGCTGTTCCCGCTAGCGACGCTGCTCACGCCCAACCTTCCCGAACTCGAAATTCTCGCCGGACGATCGCTGACCGATACCGGGCAGATCGTGGAGGCGTCGATCGCGCTGGCCGAGGCGAATGACTGCCACGTGCTCGCGAAGGGCGGGCACACGGACGATGCGCGGGTGATCGACATCCTGTGTTCGCCCGAAGGTTTCCTGATGCAGTTCGACGATGCGAAGATTGATTCGCGCCACACGCACGGCACGGGCTGCACTCTGTCCGCCGCCATCGCCACGCTGGTCGGCCACGGGCAACCGCTGCATCACGCGATCCGCCTCGCCCGCCAGTTCACCCGCGCGGCGATCGAGAACGCGCCGGGCTTCGGCGACGGCCACGGCCCGATGGGCCATCAGGCGGTGCGCAAACTGTAGAGCTGTGGGCCGGGCGTCCTAGCGACGAGAGCCGCCCGCGCCCGCTATACCTTCAGGTCGTAGAACTTGGCGATCGCCGCCCACGCCTCGTCCGCGGTCTCGCACCAGGTGATCAGGTCGAGATCGCGCGCCGAAATGGTCCCTTCCTCGGCCAGTGCCTCGAAATTGATCACCCGGCTCCAGAAATCCTCGCCGAACAGCAGGATCGGCATGGGCTTCATCTTGCCGGTCTGGATCAGCGTCAGCAGTTCGAAGAACTCGTCGAACGTGCCGAACCCGCCGGGGAACACCGCAACCGCCTTCGCGCGCAGCAGGAAGTGCATCTTGCGCAGCGCGAAGTAGTGGAACTGGAAGCTGAGATAGGGCGTGACGTAGGTATTGGGCGCCTGCTCGTGCGGCAGCACGATGTTGAGGCCGATGCTCTCGCCACCTGCGTCGCTTGCGCCGCGATTGCCCGCTTCCATGATCGACGGGCCGCCACCGGTGGTGACGACGAACTGCCGCTCGCCATTCTCAATGATCGCCTTTTCGGTGACCATCCGGGCGAGGTTGTAGGCTTCCTGATAATACTTGGCCTTGCCGATCAGGCTCCGGGTGACCTTTGCTTCATCCTCGGGCTCGCTTTCGGCGCGCTTTTCCATCGCCTCGACATCCTCGGTCGAGGGGATTCGCGCAGAGCCGTACATCACCAGCGTGCTGCCCACGCCCGCCTGATCCAGCAGCATTTCCGGCTTGAGCAGCTCAAGCTGGAAACGAACCGGGCGCAGCTCTGGCTTGAGGAGGAACTCCTCGTCGCTGAACGCCAGCTTGTAGGCCGGGTGCCGCGTCTGCGGCGTATCGAAGCTGCTGGCGCCCTCGGCGAAACCCGCCTCTTCCTGCGCCCCATAAAACCGGCGATCGTAGAGATCGCGCACACCACCATCTTTGCTCATTGAAGCGGCGATAGGCGGCAATCGCGCGCCCGGCAAGGACCGAGAACGTGTTGGGCGAATTTGGAAAAAGCTGGATGCCCCGTGAGGATTCGAACCTCAATTGACGGAGTCAGAGTCCGTAGTCTTACCATTAGACGACGGGGCAATAGCATTGCGACGGGCCCGCAGAGCGGGCGGAACACGTTCGCGAAGCGGCGCATCTAGAAAGCCGAGGCCGCAGCGTCAAGCACTCATCCGCTCAGGCCAGCCTTGCTCAAATGCGCCCAGGCGTTTAGCGTCCGGGTCAGGTGCCCGCGGGATCTCGCTGCGGGTGGATTGGAAAAGTACTTATGGCGGACTTCGCGCCGCCGGACGACAGCAAAGGGGCTTACCCGACGGAGGGCAAAATGTCCGGCGAGGTAGCAGAGAAACGCTACCACCAACCTCCGAAGCCCACGAATTCTCCCAAACGCCACCGCAAGTCCGATGGCAGGCGACGCAATAGCGCTGCCAAGCGCACTCCGGCACCGGGCCAGAAGGGCCCGCGCGGCGGGCGACAGGCCTATGCCGCGCTCGATCTGGGGACCAATAATTGCCGCCTGCTGATCGCGCGGCCATCGGGGCAGGATTTCACCGTGATCGACGCGTTCAGCCGGGTGGTACGCCTTGGCGAAGGCCTTGCCCTGTCGGGAAGGCTGTCCGACGAGGCGATGGACCGCGCGCTGGGCGCGCTGCATGTCTGCGCGGAAAAGCTGCGCCGCCGCAACGTCTTCCTCGCCCGGTCGGTCGCCACCGAAGCCTGCCGCAGGGCGGTCAACGGCGCGCAGTTCATCGATCGCGTGCGCGAGGAAACGGGCATCGTGCTCGACATCATCTCCGCGCAGGAAGAGGCACGGCTGGCGGTTCTGGGATGCCACGTCCTGCTCGAACAGGGGGACGGCCCCGCGCTGATCTTCGATATCGGCGGCGGCTCGACCGAGCTGATTCTGGTCGGCCCGGGCGAAGGCGCGATCCCGCGCATTCTCGACTGGCAGAGCGTGCCGTGGGGTGTCGTCTCGCTGACCGACACGGTGATGGGCGGCATGACTCCGGGCCAGGCCGATGACGAGCAGGGCCGGCTGGACCTCTACGCCGCGATGCGCCGGACGGTGGACGAAAGCTTCGCGCCTTTTGCCCGGCGAATCGGCGACGCTCCGTCGGCCGAGGATATCCGCCTGCTGGGCACCAGCGGCACGGTGACCACGCTCGCCAGCCTGCATCTGCAACTGCCGCATTACGATCGCCGCGCAGTCGACGGCCTGATCGTGCCGTCGCGCTCCATGCGCGACATTTCCGCGCATCTCTCCGGCCTCAGCCTGGCAGACCGGGCCAAGGTGCCGTGCATCGGCACCGACCGCGCCGAACTGGTCGTGGCGGGTTGTGCAATTCTCGAATCAATCCTCGACCTGTGGCCAGCCGAACGTCTGGGCGTTGCCGATCGCGGCATTCGCGAAGGCATTCTGCGCAGCCTCATGTCGGGCGACCTGGACCGTGGGACACGAACATAATGAGCCGTAGCCGGGGCGACCCGCAAAAGCGCGTAAAGACCGCCCGCGGGCGCACCGCATCCTCCAACCGCTGGCTGGAGCGGCAGCTGAACGACCCCTACGTGCGCGAGGCGAAGGCAGCCGGCTATCGCAGCCGCGCCGCGTTCAAGCTGATCGAGCTGGACGAGAAGTTCGGCATCCTGCGCGGGGCGGAGCGGATCGTCGATCTGGGCATCGCGCCGGGCGGCTGGTCGCAGATCGCGCAGAAGAAGCGCCCGCAGGCGACCATCGTGGGGATCGACCTGCTGCCGACCGAGCCGCTGGACGGGGTGACGATCCTGGAAATGGACTTCATGGCCGACGAAGCGCCCGAGACGATCATGGGCCACCTGGGCGGGCCGCCCGATCTGGTGATGTCGGACATGGCGGCCAACACCGTGGGCCACAAGCAGACCGATCACCTGCGCACGATGGGGCTGGTCGAAACCGCGGCCGACTTCGCGATCCAGACGCTGGCGCCCGGCGGGCAATTCCTCGCCAAGGTGCTCGCAGGCGGCACCGACGCGCAGCTGCTCGCGCTGCTCAAGAAGAATTTCAAGACGGTCAAGCACGCCAAACCGCCGGCGAGCCGCAAGGGCTCGTCGGAATGGTATGTCGTCGCTCAGGGATTCAAAGGGTCGGATTCGGGGGGCCGCGACTAGCGGCCCTCATCCGGGGGCGGGTTGCTCCGGGGCGACAGAGCGCCGCCCCGTCAGCCCTCAGCCTTCGGGATTGGTCGCGGGCGCGCTTTCGGGCACCGGCTGATCGGCGCCCATCGCGCTCGCCGCTTCGGCTTCGCCGGTTTCCGCGCCTTCCACCGCGCCGGGGCCTTCGCCCGGCGAATCGGCGTCTTCTTCACCCTCTGCAGGCTCTTCGGCTACCGGTGCGGGCAGCGGCGGGCCGCCACCATTTTCGAGCAGATAGAGGATCACGTTGGCGCGATCTTCCGCCTTGGAAAGCCCGGCGAAGCTCATCTTGGTGCCGTTGGCGAAGGCCTTCGGGCTGGTCAGCCAGGCGTCCATGTTCTCATAAGTCCAGTCGCCGCCGTGGCCCGACAGAGCCGAGCTGTAGGCGAAACCGGCGGCGTGCTTGCCGATCGGCTTGCCCAGAACGCCCCACAGATTCGGACCGATGCCGTCCGCGCCACCCTGGGCGATCGTGTGGCATGCGGTGCACTTGGCGAAGACCGCTTCGCCCGCAGACGCGCTGCCCGCGGCGAGCAGGTTGGCAAACGGCGGGCCAGCATCGGCGGCGCCTTCTTCCTCGTCCGCCTGGATGAAGAAGCCAGGTTCTGCGCCTTCGGGCAGCTCGTTATCGTCGGCATGGAAGTACATCGAGCTGATGCTCGACGCGCCAAGCGCGATGACGCCGGAAAACAGGATCCACCCGAATGCGGTGTTGCGATTGTCTTTCATCGAAATGTGCCTGGCCGTTTCTGGAATGGGAGACTGCAGGAAGGGTGCGCGCGCGATCTAGCCAGAGCGCCCGATATGCGCAAGTGCCACGCTGGCGTTGCGAAACGAACCATTCGCGAACGCGACGGCTTGCGGCCCCGTGTAGGCCATGCCAAGCCCGCCCGCGTGACGACAGGGGCAGCGACCAGTGAGGGGGCAGTGGACGCCTGGCGCGCGGTGCGCAGCGATTCGGACATCCAGTTCGCGCCCATCGCACAGCCCGATCCGCCCCAGACGCCCGAATGGCTGCGCGCGCTCGGCGAATTCCTGGTCGACCTGCTTGCCCCGGTAGCGCGACTGTTCGTTGCCGCGTGGCCGGTTCTGATGTGGGTGCTGATCGCGATCGGCGTCGCCCTGCTGGTGCTCCTGATCGTGCGGATCTTCGACATTCCGGTGCTCAAGCGGCGCAGCAAGGCGTCCGACCAGTCCGAGGATACCCTGCCCGATCGCGCCGAGGCCGAGGCGCTGCTGAGCGATGCCGACGCGCTCGCCGCGCAGGGCCGCTATGGCGAGGCGGTGCGCCTGCTGCTGGCGCGCAGCATCGGGCAGATCGCCAATCGCCGCCCCGATCTGGTCCATCCGTCCAGCACCGCGCGCGAATTGTCCCGGCTCGACGCCCTGCCCGACGCCGGTCGGCGCGCCTTCGCCGCGATCGCGCGCAGTGTGGAACGCGCACTGTTCGCGCTGGAAGACCTGACCGAGCGCGACTGGAACGAAGCGCGCGCCGCCTATGCCGACTTCGCGCTGGAGCGTGGCTGAGATGGCCGATGCACAGCCATCCGGCGCCTTCGGCAAGCGCGGCACCTTCGCGCTGGTGCTGTTCGCGGCGCTCGCCTTCGTCGCCTTCCTGTTCCTGATCGGGCGGGGCGGGCTGGAAGGCAGCGGCAATAATGGCCAGGCGCACGCGGCGGGCACCGGGCTCGCCGGATTTGCCGGGCTCACGCGCCTGCTCGAAGAAGACGGCGTGTGGGTCGAGCGGTCGCGCGATCGCGGTGCGCTGAACGATCCCGGCCTGCTGGTCCTCACCCCCCCGGCGAATATCGACGAGGAGGAATTCGCCGAGATCATCGAGCGCCGCCGGACCATCGGCCCGACAATGATCATCGCGCCCAAGTGGTTCGCGATGCCCGCGCAGGGGGACAGGAACAGCAAGCCCGGCTGGGTCCATCTGCTGGGCGCGAGCGAAGACTGGGCGATGACGATCGATGGCCGCACGCTCTCCTTCCCGCATATCGAGCTGAAGGACCGCGCCGCGCGCTGGCGCGGCCTCGGCCTGAGCGGAACCCTGCCCAGCAAGGATGCGCTGGCGGCGGTCGAAATCGAAGCGGATGACGCCGAGAACAGCGCGGGCAGCGAGAGCGGTTTCCTCGCCCCGCTGGTGGAGGATGGCGACGGTCGCATGCTCGCCGCCTACCTCGCCGACGACGGCAGCTATCTCGATGGCGATCTCTATCTCGATCCCGAAAGTGGCGACAGCGCGCCGGTCTATGGCGTGATGCTGGTCGCCGAACCCGATCTCATGAACAACTGGGGCATGGCCGAGGAAAAGCGCGCGCTGCTGGCGCTCGACCTGATCGACATTGCCCGGCAGGGGACCGACGGGCCGGTCCGCTTCGACCTGACGCTCAACGGCATGGGCGGATCGCGCAATCTGCTGACCCTCGCGTTCGAGCCGCCCTTCCTCGCCGCCACGCTGACCCTGCTGCTGGCGCTGGCCATCGCGATGTGGCGCGCCTTCGCCCGCTTCGGCCCCGCGCTGCGCCCCGCCCCCGCGATCGCCCCGGGCAAGAGCCAGCTGGTCGCCAATGGCGCGCAGGTGATCGCCCGCAGCGGCCGCATGCGCCTGCTGCGCGATCCTTACGCATCGCTGATGCGCGCGCGGATTGCCCAGCGGCTCGGCCTGCAACCGGGTGATGACGAGGGGATCGAGCGCGCACTCGCCGCGCGCGGTGCCCCCGCGCTCGACCCTGCGCTGGAGGCGCTCGCCTCGGCCAGCAACCGCAAAGACCTGCTGCGCGCCGCCCGCGCGCTCCGCGATCTCGAAAGGACCCTATGACCCAGGAACTCGAACCGCTCCGCACGCTGGCCGCCGATGTGAAGGCAGAGGTCGGCAAGGCGATCATCGGGCAGGAGGCGATGGTCGATCACCTGCTGATCGCTCTGATCGCGCAGGGCCACGTGCTGATGGAAGGCCCGCCGGGGACCGCGAAGACCTTCCTCGCGCAGTGCTTCGCGCGGGCCACGGGCCTCGATTACGGGCGCATCCAGTTCACGCCCGACCTGCTGCCGGGCGATATCCTGGGCTCCAACCTGTTCAACTTCCAGACCAGCCAGTTCATCCTGACGCGCGGCGCGATCTTTACCGAGCTGCTGCTGGCGGACGAGATCAACCGCACCCCGCCCAAGACGCAGGCCGCGCTGCTGGAGGCGATGCAGGAACGGCGCGTGACGCTGGATGGGGAGACCCACCTGCTGCCCGACCGCTTCATGGTCGTCGCGACGCAGAACCCGATCGAGAGCCAGGGCGTCTACCCGTTGCCCGAGGCGCAGCTCGATCGCTTCCTGTTCAAGCTGCTCGCCGAATATCCCAGCGAGGAGGAAGAGGCGCGGATCGTTTCGCGATTCGGCGCAGAACAGGGCCCGCCCCGGCCCGAGGCCTTCGGGATCGAGCCGGTGACGGGGCGTGACGCGCTGCAGCAGGCCATTGCCGCGGTGAAGGCGGTCACGCTCGCGCCGGAGAATGTCGATTACGTGGTCCGGCTGGTCCGCGCGACGCGCAGCCATGCCGACCTCGCCACGGGCGCAAGCCCGCGTGCCGCCGTGCTGCTGGGCAATGCCGCGCGCGTGCGCGCCGCGCTCGACGGGCGCGACTATGTGGTGCCCGACGATATCAAGGCTCTCGCCACGGCCGTGCTGCGGCACCGCCTGATCCTCTCCGCCGCCGCCGAGATCGAGGGGCGCGAGGTCGAGGGAATCGTCGACGACCTGATCGAAAGCACCGAGGCGCCGCGCTAGCACCATGGCCGCCGCCCTGCTCCCCACCATCCGCACCGCGCGGATCGTCGCGCTGGCCGCGCCGCTGGCGCTGGCGGTCGCGTTGCTCGCGCCACAGGCGTGGCTGGCGGTGCCGGTCGCGGCGGGGGTGCTGCTGGTGCTGGTGCTGATCGACGCCGCGCGGGCAGGCACGCTCGGGGAATGGACAATCGCGCATGACGGCGATGTCGAGATCGGCCAGCCTGCCCCGCTGAGCGTGTCGGCGGACATCGGCGGCACTCCGGGAGCGGTGCGCGCCGCCGTGTCGCTCGACCCGCGACTCGCGCCGGGCGGGCGCGCCGATCTGGCTCTGCGACGTAAACAGGATGTGTGGACCGCGCAGACGCAGCTGGTGCCGCAGCGTCGCGGCACCGCGCCGGTCGACACCCTGTGGTTCGCATGGGATGGCCCCTGGGGCCTCGGCAGCCGCCAGCAGCGGATCGCGCTGGAACGGGAAATCCGTGTGTGGCCCGACCTCTCGCCGATCCGCTCGCGCCCATTGCAGGCGCTGCTGCGCGATGCGGAGCTGGGCCTGATCGCCCGGCGGCGGCGCGGCGAAGGCACCCAGTTCGAAGCGCTGACCGAATACGAGGCGGGGATGGACAAGCGCCGGATCGACTGGAACGCGAGCGCCCGCCACGCCGCGCTCTATGCGCGCGAGAACGAGACCGAGCGCAACAACCAGATCGTGTTCGCCTTCGATTGCGGGCAGGCGATGTGCGAGCCGATCGACGGCGTTCCCCGGCTCGACCGGGCGATCAGCGCGGGGCTGACCGCCGCCTATGTCGCGCTCAAGGGCGGCGATCGCGCGATGCTGTTCGGCTTTGCCCGGCGCCCCGTGCTCGCCAGCCCCTTCGTTGGCGAGACGCGCGCCTTTGCGCGGTTGCAGCAGGCGGCGGCGGGGCTCGACTATCGCCAGGGGGAGGAGGCGAACTACACCCTCGCGCTCGCCACCCTTTCCGCCCGGCTCAAGCGCCGGTCGCTGGTCGTGCTGTTCTCCGACTTCAGCGACACCACTGCGGCGGAGCTGATGATCGAGAGCCTCGGGCGGCTGAGCCAGCGCCACGCGGTGGTGTTCGTCACGCTGGAAGATCGCGAGCTTGCGCAGTTCACCAATGCCGCGCCCGACAGCGTCGACGACGTCGCACGCGCGGTCACCGCCGACGCGCTTTCGCGCCAGCGCCAGCTGGTGCTCACCCGGCTACGGCGGATGGGCGTGGACGTGATCGAGGCACCTTACGACAAGCTCGGCTTCGCGGTGATCGACCGCTATCTGTCGCTGCGCACGCAGGAGGCGATCGCAGGATGAAGGCCCCCACCATCCGCAACCCCTTCGCCGCGCAGCCCCTGCCCGAACAGCCCGATATCGAGGCGGCAGCGCTCCGTTCCGACCGTTTCAGGCTGGAGCGGGAGGGCGACTGGCGGCGGCTCGAACAGATCGTCCGGCGGCTGGAACGCGGCTTCGCCTTCCGCCTGTCGGACGAGGATATCATGGACCTGCCTGTACTCTACCGGCAGGCCGCATCGAGCCTGGCTGTCGCGCGCGAAACCTCGCTCGACGCGGCGACGCTGCGCTTCCTGGAGGATCTGGTCCAGCGCGCCTGGTATCAGGTCTATGGCCCGCGCAGCGGCCTGCTGCGCTGGCTCGGCGGATTCTTCCGGGGTGGCTGGAGCCGCGCGGTGCGGGCGATCTGGCTCGACATCCTGCTCGCCTTCGCAGCCATGGCCGCCGGGGTTGCGGCAGGCTGGCTGCTGGTTGCGCGCAATGTCGAATGGTATTTCGCGCTGGTCCCCGGCTCGATGGCGGACGCCCGCGTTCCCGGTGCCAGCCGCGCGCAGCTGGCCGAAACGCTGGCGATTGCCGATGGCGCGGGCGGCCTCTCCGCCTTCGCCGCGCAGCTGTTCTACAACAATGCGAGCGTGTGCATCCTCGCCTTCGCGCTGGGCTTCGCCTTCGGCGTGCCCACGCTGCTGCTGCTGATCTACAACATGGCGCTGCTGGGCGCGATGGCGTGGCTGTACAACTCGGTCGGCCTGCTGCCCGACTTCCTTGCCTGGCTGAGCGTGCATGGCACCACCGAGCTGACCGCGATCCTTCTGGCGGGCGCGGCGGGCGTGCATGTCGGGCGGCGGATGGCCTTTCCCGGCGATGCCAGCATCCTCTCCGCGACGGCGGAGGCAGGCCGCCGCGCAGCGCTGGTGATGCTGGGCTGCGTGTTCATGCTGATCTTCGCCGCGATCCTCGAAGCCTTCCCGCGCCAGCTCGCCGGGCCGGAGGCGCGCGCGATCATCGGCGCGTTCATGGCGATCGCGTGGACAGCGCTGTTCGTGCTGGTCGGCCGCGAGCGCAAGGGAGCGAGCGCGCCATGAGTACCGCTAGCAAATCCCTCGATGCCAAGCGGCAGCGGCAGATCGTCACGCCCGAAGGCGTGCCGCTGAGCGTGACACTCGCCACGCGCGGCTCGCGCCTGATCGCGCTGATCCTCGACTATGTGATCATGTTCGTCAGCCTGTTCCTGATCGCGCTGGCGCTGCTGCTGGTCGGGATCAATCTCGACCAGCTGGACGCGCTGGGCACGGGCGCGGGCGAGTTCCTGGTGGTCGTGTTCTTCATCGTGCTGTTCCTGGCGTTCAACGGCTATTTCATCTTCTTCGAGATGGGCCCGCGCGGTGCCACGCTGGGCAAGCGGGCGGTGGGCATCAGGGTCGCCGCGCGGCCGCAGGGCCAGTCGGGCGAGCGGCTGACTGCCGAAGCGATCATCGCGCGCAACCTGCTGCGCCAGATCGAGATCTTCCTGCCGCTGACCTTCTTCAGCACCGCGGGCGAGGCAGGCTCCGGCCCCGCATGGCTGGTCGGGTCGCTGTGGTTCGCGGTGTTCATGCTGTTCCCCTTCTTCAACCGCGACGCGCTGCGCGCGGGCGACGTGGTCGCGGGGACCTGGGTGGTCGAGGCACCGCGCCGCAAGCTGGTCGAGGCGCTGTCGCTGCGGCAGGAGAGCGAGCCTGCGGCCGAGGCGGCCTATCGCTTCGGCCCGGAAGAGCTGGAGGTCTACGGCGAGTACGAGCTGCAATCGCTCGAACGCGTGCTGCGCGATGGCGATGACGAGACGCTGGCCGCGGTGCACGCCGCGATCGTGCGCAAGATCGGCTGGCAGGCAGGATCGGGGGACGAGCGTGCCTTCCTCGAATCCTTCTACACCGCGCTGCGCGCCAAGCTGGAGGCCGACATGCGCTTCGGCAAGCGCAAGGCGGACAAGCACGCCGAGGTCGACCGGGGCGGGCCACCCCTGCGCTGATAGGCCCTTCGCTGATCTCCCCCGGCTGATTGCCCGACTCGCGCCGATCCGGTATTGTCTGTGATCGGAGAGACTTATGCGACACGCCCCCGCGATCAACGATTACATCACACGCGATGAAGTCGCCGCGCTCAGCGCCAAATCGGATGCGCGCGCGGCGGCGACCGTGCTGTTTCAGGCGGGCCTCGCCGTGGCCGCCTTCGCGGTCGCGATCCTCTGGCCCAACCCGCTGACGATCCTTGCCGCGATCATCATTCTGGGCGGACGCATACAGGCCTTCGGGATCATCACCCACGACTGCGCGCACGGCGCGTTCTTCCGCACGCCGAAGCTGAATGTCCTTGTAGGCAAGTGGATCAGCGGTGCGGCGGCGCATGTCCCGCTCGATCTCTATCGCCGCTACCACCTCGACCATCACAAGTTCGCCGGCACGCCCGACGATCCGGACAAGTGGATGGTCAAATCCTACCCGGTCACGCGCGCCTCGCTGAAGCGCAAGCTGATCCGCGACATCACCGGCCAGACCGGGTTTCGCGACCTTCTTGGCGAGATCAAAAACTTCAAGTGGAGCCAGACCGGTCCGTCGGTGCTGTTCCACACGCTGCTGTTCATGGCGCTGCTCGCGGTGGGTGCGCCGTGGGCGTACCTGATGTGGTGGGCGGCGCGGATCTTCGTCTACCCGCTGACCATGAGGCTGCGGCAGATTTCCGAGCATGGCGTCGCGAAGGACCGCGATGCGATAGATGCGCGGATCAACACGGGCACCACGATCCCGCGCTGGTGGGAGGCGCTGCTGCTCAGCCCGTGCAATGTGAACTACCATCTGGAGCATCACATTTTCGCGGGCGTGCCGCCATATCGCCTCGCGCGGTTGCACCACCTGCTCAAGGAGCGCGGCTATTACCGCGAGCACGACTGCATCGCCTACGGCTTCGGCGACGTGTTGCGCCGCGCGACGCGGGCGGCCTGAACTCTCTCCCCGACAACGCAGAACCTCCCCGCTTTTCCCACAGGGACAAGTGGGGAGGGGGACCGCCGGACTGTCCTACACGCGCCGCTCGAGCTAGCATGCCGACGGCTCTTTCCCGTTGTCGTCCTCTCTCTCACCCGCGCGGCCCAGAATCCGCAAAGCGTCACCCGGAGTACCCCAAGATCTTGAGAGATATGAACTTTCTCAGGGTGACACATGGGTGACACGTGTCACCCTGCGTCATGCGGCTGCGATCACTCGCCCTCGCCGAAGATCGCGACTTCCTTGACGCCCTTGCTGGTTTCGCGGGCGCGATACATGCCCGGCGTGTTGAAGCTGAAGACGGCGGGGCCGAAAGGCGACACCACGATCACCCCGCCGTTGCCGCCCAGGTCTTTCACCTCGGCCAGCACCTCGTCCGCCACCTGCCGGACATCGTCTTCGTCCAGCCACAGCTCGCTCGCGTGCACGGCATATTCGGGAAAGCCGAGTTCGTCGCGCGGCACGCTCTCTTCCGCTTCTTCGAGCAGGTCGTTCCAGGCAAGCCGCAGCCGCGTGCAGATTTCCTGCGCCACGCCCACCCGGATGAAGTACTCGCCCGCGCCGGTGGCGGAGACCGCGCAGCTGCGGTTGTCGGCATAGGTGCCCGCGCCGATCACCGGCGCATCGCCGATCCGGCCCCAGCGCTTCCCGGTCAGCCCGCCGGTTGAGGTGCCCGCCGCCATGTTGCCTTCGAGGTCGAGCGCGACCGCGCCGACCGTGCCATATTTGTAATCGACATCGATTGCGGAAAGCTTTTCAGCTTTCAGCCGTTCGAGCGACCGCAGCCGGCTCTCGGTCCGGAACCATTCATTGGGCACCCGTACCAGATCGGTGCCGTCGGCGAAGGTCTCCGCCCCGGCACCGCTCAGGAAGACATGCCGCCCGTCGCGCATTACTTCCTGCGCGAGCAGGATCGGGTGGCGCACCGTGCCGATGCCGGTGACCGCGCCAGCGGAGCGGTCGCGCCCGTCCATCAGCGCGGCGTCGTGCTCGATCGTGCCATCCCACGTGAACACCGCACCGCGTCCGGCGTTGAACTTGGGGTCGTCTTCCATGAGGGTGATCGCGGCGGTCACCGCATCCATCGCGCTGCCGCCATCGC
The DNA here is from genome assembly GCA_001306305.2 of Citromicrobium bathyomarinum. Taxonomy (NCBI): domain Bacteria; kingdom Pseudomonadati; phylum Pseudomonadota; class Alphaproteobacteria; order Sphingomonadales; family Sphingomonadaceae; genus Citromicrobium; species Citromicrobium bathyomarinum. Next base: position 837,902 of record CP155577.1, on the reverse strand, counting down.
GCAGGATCGCCGAACCTGCTTCGAGCGCGGCATCCAGCGCGGCGCGATACTGCGCCTCCTGCTCCGGGGTCATATTGACCCGCTCGATCGTGCCCGCGCCGCCGTGGATCGCGAAGGACCAGCGCGGCTCGCCCGGCTCGTAGTCCTCCTGCGCCAGCGCCGGAGCGGTCAGAAAGCTTGCGAGTGCGAGTGCGATGATGGCGCGCATGAAAATCTCTCCTGATGCGGGCGAGACAATGCCGCGCTTGCCCCGCCCGGTCCAGCTTCCCCTGCGTGGTGGCGCGCGCTAGGCCGGTGCCATGATCCTGCGCCCCGCCATGCCCAAAGATGCACCCGCACTCGCCACGCTGGGGCGGGAGAGTTTCTGCGCGGCTTTCGAGCATCTCTACAAGCCCGAAGATCTCGCCGCCTTCCTAGAGCAGGCCTATGCGGAAAACGCCGTTGCCGGCGAGATCGCCGATGATTGCCATATCCACCGCCTCGCCGATGATGGCGAACGGCTGCTGGGTTACGTCAAGCTGCGCGCGCCCAGCGGGTATGCGGGGTATTCGGACGCGGCGAACCCGATCGCGCTCGGCCAGCTCTACACCCAGCCGAAGCTGACCGGGCAGGGCATCGGTGCCGCGCTGATGGACTGGGCGATGGCCGAGGCGCGGGAGCGCGGCCACGATGCGGTCCAGCTATCGGTGTGGAGCGAGAATTTCGGCGCTCAGCGGTTCTACCAGCGGTATGGCTTCGCCAAGATCGCGGACATAGACTTCTGGGTCGGCAATCACCGCGATGATGAATTTCTCTACGAACTCAGGCTTTAGCGGCCCGTTCGGCTGTCCGCCCCGGCCTGTCGTTCGTCGAGCCCACCCTTGCCAATCCCGGCCCGCAGGCGCACGCCTCGCCCGCAGAATATCCAGGGGGAATACCTGACCATGAAGACCTTCGCCGCCGCCATCGCGCTCGTCGCGCTGCTGCCCGCCGCACCCGCTTTCGCCCAGGCCGAAACCACGCAGAGCGCGCCCGCCCAGCCCGACTGGGTCGAGACCAGCAATGCCTACACGCAGAAACTGATCGACTTCGAAGCGCAGTTCTCTCCCGAAGGCGCCTCGTCCGCCGGGTACGATCAGTACGACGGGCAGACCTTCGACTATTCGCTCGACGCGGACGAGCGCTACGTCGCCGGAGCGAAGAAACTGAAGGCCGAATTCACCGCCGCAATGGCGCGGGAAAGCAATCCCTTCGTCAAGCAGGACCTCGCGATCCTGATCGACAATCTCGACCTCGAGATCACCGAGAGCGAGCTGAACGACAAATACATGCTCGAATGGGCCGAGCTGCCGCAGGGCATCTTCTATGCGATCGGTTCGATCCTGTCCGACCAGACGGCCGAGAGCCGCCACGACTCCGCCCTCGAACTGCTGCGCAAGTATACCGGCGTTGAGGATGGCTACGAGCCCTATACCGAGCAGGCCAAGGCCCACTTCGAAGCGAGCCGGGGCGATGGAAAGATCGGGCCGTACCGGGTCGAGGTCGAAGAATCGATCGCCAAGATCCCGACCTTCGTCGCCGGGATCCGCGAGCTGTTCGACAAGTATGACATCGACGGGGCGGACAAAGCGCTCGATGCGATGGAAACGCAGTTCACCGATTACGGCGAGTGGACCCGCGAAACCGTGCTGCCGCAAGCGCGCGACACCGCCCGCCTGCCCGAGGAACTCTACGCGCTGAACCTGCGCGATGTCGGGATCGACATGGACCCGCGCGAGGCGATGAGCCAGGCGCGCCGCGGCTTCTACGAGATCCGCGCGCAGATGGAGGCGCTCGCGCCGCAGATCGCGGAGAAGAACGGCTGGCCCGAGACGGACATGGCCGGGGTGATGAAGCGCCTGAAGCAGCAGACCATCCCCAACGACGAGATCGAGGACTTCTATCGCGGCGTGAACCGCGAACTCGAAGCCAAGGCGCGCGAGAACGACATCGTCAGCATTCCGAACACCGAGTTGCAGATGCGCGTCGCGAGCGAGGCGGAAAGTGCCGCCCAGCCCGCCCCGCACATGCGCCCGCCGCGCCTGATCGGGAACACCGGCGAACAGGGCACCTTCGTGCTCACCGTCGGAAATCCGACCGCCAGCGCGGACGACGCATACGACGATTTCAACTTCCCCGCCGCCGCCTGGACGTTGAGCGCGCACGAAGCCCGGCCCGGGCACGAGATGCAGTTCGCCGCGCTGGTCGAACAGGGCGTGTCGCTTGCCCGGATGCTTTACGCCTTCAACAGCGTGAACGTGGAAGGCTGGGCGCTTTATGCCGAAGCCGAGATGATGCCGCACGAGCCGATCGAAGGCCAGTTCATCGCCCAGCAGTTCCGCCTGCTGCGCGCGGCGCGCGCCTTCCTCGACCCCGCGCTCAACCTCGGCCTGATGAGCCGCGACGAAGCCGAATACGTGCTGCGCGAGGAAGCGCTGTTCTCGCCCGGCATGACCAAACAGGAGCTCGATCGCTACCAGTTCCGCATGCCCGGGCAGGCGGGCGCCTACTACTACGGCTACCGCAAGCTGATCGACCTGCGCGTCGAGACCGAGCTGGCGCTGGGCGAGGCGTTCGACGAGAAGGAATTCAACGACTTCCTGCTCGCCCAAGGGATCATTCCGCTGGAACTGATCGCCAAGGCGGTGCGCGAGGAATTCATCCCCGCGCACAAGCAGGCCTCCTAGGGCTGGAGGGCGATCTTCACAGCCACTTCAATCGTTTGAAGATCGCCATCAGCACCGCGATGATCGCCAGGCAAATGCCGGTCACCCACCAGAAGGCATGGCCGTCGTTCACGCCCGGCATCCCGCCGACATTGATGCCGAGCAGCCCGGTAAGAAAACCGAGCGGAAGGAAGATGCCCGCCACGATCGTGAGCATGTAGGTTGCGCGTTCATTGCTGGCGAGCGCGCGGGTGCGCAGCTCGTCCATCAGCACCACCGCGCTTTCCTTGCTGACGTCGATATCGTCGAGATAGCGGCGCAGCCGGTCGATCGTCTCGGCAATCTCGCGCCGGTCGTGCTCCTCGAACCACGGCGGCGCTTCGCGACTGATAAGTTCGAAGGCAACGTGCTGGGGCCCCATGTGCCTTTTCAGCCCCAGGCAATTGCGCCTGATGGTCGCGATCCGGCCCAGCATGGCCTCCGGATCGTCGTCCATATCCATGTCTTCGAGCGCATCGATCTGCTCGTTCATGTCGACGATCGAGGCGTTCATCCGGGTGACCATCGACTCGGTCAGCGCGGTCACGATCGCGCCGACATCGCCGGGTCCCGCCCCGCGATCGATCTGCGCGAGAATTTCGCGGGGAGTCTGTAAGGGATGGCGGCGCAGCGTGATCAACCTGACCCCGTCGCTCCACACCTGCATGGAAATCATGTCCTCAGGCTCTGCCCCGGGATTGAAGTTGATGCCCCGCAGCGTGGCGACCAGCGTGTTCCCTTCGCGAAAAGCGCGCGGCCGGGTGTCGTCGCTGGTGAGGAGTTCGGCGGTCGGCTCGGGAATGCCGATCCGCTCCTGCAACCATTCGTAGACGCCCGGCGTGTTGCGGCACAGGTGCATCCACAGCACCTGATCGCCCGGCCCTGCATCCTGCCGCGCCGGCTCCCACTCCTGGATGCCCGCCCAGTCGATCGCGCGGCCGCCGCCCGTACCGTCCAGCACCCGCGCGAACAGCAATGGCGTGCCGGGTTCGGTGTCTGTCGCTTCACTCATGCTGCATCCTGTGCCCCAGATCCGACCCGATTCCTACGCCCGGCAGGATCGCGCGGGCACAGCCCAATGCCAAAACGTTCAATTTTATCGATAACTGCGCCAATTCCCTTGATCCGCATTCCAAACGGGGCAACAGGCGCGGCATGACAAAACCCCTCACTTACGGCCTTCGCGCCCTCCCCGCCCTCGCCATCCTGTGCTCCGCCAATCCGGCATTCGCAGGCGCATTTCTCATTCAGGAACAGTCCGCCAAGGAAACCGGGCGCGCGCTGTCCGGCGCGGCTGTGGCCGCCGACGGCCCCGCCTCGATCTATTTCAACCCCGCATCGATGACCAAGCTGGACGGCGTGCAGGTCGAAGCAGCCTCGCAGTTCCTGTTCCTCACCGCCTCGCAGGAAGATCAGGGCAGCACGCGCGGCGTGCCCGGCCTGCCCGTCTCGGTTCCGACCGGCGGTAGCAATGGCGGCAACCCCTTCCCCCAGCCACTCCTGGTTCCCTCGGGCGCGATCAGCGCGCAGCTGAGCGACAACGTGTGGGCCGGCCTTGCGGTCAACGCGCCGTTCGGTCTGATCGCCGAGTATGACGACGATTTCTTCGGTCGCTACGACACGCTGCGCGCCGACGTCTTCACGCTGAATGTGCAGCCCAGCCTCGCGGTAAAGATCGGCGACAATGTCTCCGTCGGCGCGGGCATCGACGTGCAGTATATCGACGTCGAGCTGACCAATGCGGTGCCCAATCTGTCCCCCACCGCACCGGACGGTTTCGCCCGGGTGAAGGGTGACGACATATCGATCGGCTGGAATGCGGGCATCATGGTCGATCTCGCCCCCGTCAGGATCGGCGCGCACTATCGCTCGCAGGTGAAGCAGAATCTGGAAGGCACGTTCGAGCTTTCCGGCCTGCTCGGCCCGCTGGCGGGCAATAATGCGACGGTCGACGCGACCGCGCCGCTGACCCTGCCCGACATCGCCACCCTCAGCATCCAGCTCGGCACGGATACGCCGTGGCGCGTCTTCGGCACCTGGCGCTATTACGACTGGAGTGATTTCAAGGAGATCGCGATCTATCCCGAAGGCGGCGTGCCGCCGCAGATTTCCGAACAGAACTACAAGGACAGCTGGTCGATGTCGCTCGGCGGCGAATATGACGTCTCCGACAAGCTGACGCTGCGCGCCGGTACGGCCTTCGACGAATCGCCGATCACCGACGCGTACCGCTCCGCCCGCGTGCCGGATGCCGACCGGGTGTGGGCTTCGGTTGGCCTGACCTATGATATGAGCGACCGGTTCTCCGCGAACCTCGGCTATTCGCACGTGTTCGTGAACGACGCGCCGCTCGACCGGACGGACGCCTTTTTCGAAGGCACTCCGGCGGAAATCGCGACCACGATCCGCTCCGACAGCTCGGGGAACGCGGATATCCTCGCGGTATCGCTCGGCGCGCGTTTCTGACGCGCTGACGCATCAAAGGGGCCATTCGGCTTTTCCCGGCGGACATGAGTGCCTATACAGGCCTCATGTCCGTTCGCCCCTGGAGAGATATCGAACGCCGCCAGTCGCGGCAGATCATGGTCGGCAATGTGCCGGTTGGCGGCGATGCGCCGATCAGCGTGCAGACCATGACCAACACGCCGACCGAAGATGTCGGCGCGACGCTCGACCAGATTCGCCGGTGCGAGGACGCGGGAGCGGACATTATCCGCGTGTCCTGCCCGACCGAAGAGGCGACACGGCATTTCGACAAGATCACCCGCGCCGCGAATGTCCCGATCGTCGCGGACATCCACTTCCACTACAAGCGCGCGCTCGAAGCGGCGGACAAGGGCGCGGCGTGCCTGCGGATCAACCCGGGCAATATCGGTAGCAGCGAGCGGGTGGCCGAGGTCGTTCGCGCCGCCAAGGCCAATGGCTGCGCGATCCGCATCGGCGTGAACGCAGGATCGCTCGAGAAGGACCTGCTCGAGAAGTATGGCGAGCCCTGCCCCGAAGCGCTGATCGAAAGCGCGCTCGACCATATCAAGCTGCTCCAGGATCACGATTTCCACGAATACAAAGTGGCGGTTAAGGCCTCCGACGTGTTCCTCGCGGTTGCCGCCTATCATGGGCTGGCAGAAGCGGTGGACTGCCCGCTGCACCTCGGCATTACCGAGGCGGGAGGACTGATCGGTGGAACGGTGAAATCCTCGATCGGCATGGGTAGCCTGCTCTGGGCCGGCATCGGCGACACGATCCGCGTGAGCCTCTCGGCCGAGCCCGAGCAGGAAGTGCGCGTCGGCTACGAGATGCTCAAGGCCCTCGGCCTGCGCACCCGCGGTGTGCGCGTGGTCTCCTGCCCCAGCTGCTCGCGGCAGGGTTTCGACGTGATCCGCACGGTCGAGGCGCTGGAGAAGCGGCTCGAACACATCAAAACGCCGATGAGCCTCTCGGTCCTCGGCTGCGTGGTCAACGGCCCGGGTGAGGCGCGCGAGACCGACATCGGGATCACCGGCGGCGGCAAGGGCAAGCACATGGTCTATCTGTCGGGCGTGACCGACCACCATGTGGAAGACGAGAGCATGCTCGACCACATCGTGCGGCTGGTGGAAGAGAAAGCCGCCCGGATCGAGGCGGGCGAGGATGTCGCCTTCGACCCGCATGCCGCCCCGGCGGTAGAAGCCGCGGAGTAGCTTGCTCCACGTCGTTCATCACGTCGACTACATGGCGCCCGCGCTGACGCGCGGCAGCTTCCGGTTCGACAAGTATCAGCTGGTAATGGTCGCGCTGCGCGAGAGCGGCCATCCGATTACCGAGCACGCGCCCGATCCGTGCCCGCGCGAATGGCTGGAGGCGGTCCACTGCCCCGACTATGTCGAGCAGGTGTTCACCGCGCAGGTTCCGTACGAGAAGGAACGGCGGATCGGCTTTCCGGTCACGCCGCATATCGCGCAGCGGGTGGCGCATACCAATGGCGGCACCTGGCTCGCCGCGCGGCTCGCGATGCGGCATGGCTACGCCGCCAACAGCGCGGCGGGGAGCCACCACGCGCTCTACGATACCGGTGCGGGTTTTTGCGTGTTCAACGATCTGGCGGTGTGCGCCAACCGTCTCATCGCGCAAGGCGACGCGCGCCGCGTGCTGATCGTCGATTGCGATGTCCATCAGGGCGACGGCACCGCCGCGCTGACTGCGGGGCGCGAGGATGTGTTCACTCTCTCGCTCCATGCGGAGAAGAACTTCCCGGTTCGCAAGGCCCGCTCCAGCCTCGATGTCGCGCTGCCCGATGGGACGAGCGATGCGGACTATCTCGATGTTCTGGATACGCACCTGCCGCACGTACTGGATGAATTCGCGCCCGATATCGTGCTCTACCAGGCAGGGGTCGACCCGCACGAGAACGACAAGCTGGGCCGGCTCGCGCTGACCGACGAGGGGCTTGAGCGCCGCGATCGCTACGTGGTCGAAACCGTGCGCGGGCGCGATCTGCCGATCGCGAGCGCGCTGGGCGGTGGCTATGGTACGGATCCGCGCGTGGTGGCGGAGAGACATGCGCGTTCGATGATCGCAATGGCGCGGGAGAATGCGGCGTTCACGCGCGCTTCCTGACAGATCAAGCCGCGCGAGTTGCGGCACCGCCTTCTGCTTTCCGGAAGACTTGGTTAAGCGCGTCGACGCATTGCCGCGATCGACGCGGCCCGAGGTTCAGCATATTTTTCAATACTTTCGATGCACCGCACTGACGCAACGGTTCAGCCTCTAGGGGGCCTTACGGATTACGCTGAACGCCGATGGCGCGATAGCATGCCCTCGCTCCATCAGGGGGGCATCACATCGAAAGGAGTGAAAGCATGCGCAACCTCACCTTCAGGATCGCGGCAGTCGGGCTGATCCTTGGCATGTCGAGCGCGAGCGTTCCGGCAATGGCAGAGTCGCCCGAGTTCGAAGAGTGCGTGGCAAACTGCATCGAATATGCGGACGGTAACCAGACGGTCCTCAATCAGTGCATCAACTATTGCTTCCGCACCTATAGCCCCGAGTACTGACATTCTGACGGTGTGGGCCGGGCACCGCCGGGCCCACACCCGCACACCATCTCACTTCAGAAATAGATATCGACGTAGTCGGTCAGGCGATCACACCACTCGAATTCGCGTAGCCGGTAATAGCGGCGGTTTTGCGTGATCGCGAAATGCCAGGTCTTGTCCGCGCGGCATTCGCGCCCCGTATCGGGAGTGTCGGTGATCGCAATCGTTCCGCGTAAGGTGAAGTATCCTTCGCCGATCTCGAGGATGGTGCCATCGACCTCGAGTTCGCCACCGTCGCTACCAGTCTGGTGGCCCGAGACGTGCCACACCCCGCGCTCGTCCGGGGCGATGGAAACCGGCCCGCGATCGTCCCATCCGATCCATTGCAGCGTGATCCCACCCGGCGAAAGCAGACGATCCGCATCGCGCTGGCTCAGGATCTCGGTCGGATCCTCCAGGAAGGCGGGGTCCGATACACTCGACTGCGCCTCCAGCCCCACTGGCATCGCGGCCCAGATTGCCGCAGCAATCGTCCCCCACAGCGCGACTTGTCGCATCCTGGCACCTCCTCAAGGGCGAAACCGCGAAACGGCTTCAAGCAAGCATTAAGCTCGGTTATAGCACATAGTCGATATGCAACGTCGCGATCTGATCAAGACCGGGCTTGGCGCCGGCATCGCGCTGGGCGCTGGTGTGACCCTGCCGAGCCGTGTGTTCGCCCAACCAATGGCCGGAAATGCGCGCGACCGCCAGCTTTTCGAGATCGCCAAGCGCGAGCTGGACAAGGCAGGCGACGTGATCTGGCGCAAGGATATCGTAGGCATCGCCGATTTCGGGCTCCATTCGGCCCATCGCCGCTTCCACTTCGTCAATCTGGACCGGCAGGAAGTGAAGAGCTTCCATGTCAGCCACGGCACCGGCTCCGACCCGGAGCATGACGGCTGGCTCAACACATTCTCCAATGTCGAAGGCTCCAACGCGACCAGTCGCGGGGCCTATGTCACGTGGGAATGGTACACCGGCAAGTTCGGCACGTCGGTGCGGCTGGGCGGGCTCGATCCGACCAACAACCACGCGCTGCAGCGCTATATCGTGATGCACCGGGCCAGCTATGCCGAGCCCGAGCATGTCGAGCGCTGGGGGCGGCTGGGCCGCTCCAACGGCTGCTTCGCGCTGGGCGAAGAGCAGTTTAAGATCGCCCTGCTCAACCTGTCCGGCGGGCGGCTGCTCTACGCCGAGGCGCTGGGTCTGCAGGAGGACGGCACGCAGGCCTATCCGCCGCAGGCTATCGTTGGCGAGCCCGAAAACGGCTATCACATCCTGCGCCAGCCGCGGCAGGAGACGTTCGAGCAGACCAACCCGGGCGTTTACTAGCGGCTAGCCCGCTCGCCGGTCCGAAGGTGTCGAGGGGCGGCTGACCGCCCCTCTCAAGTATCACGCAATATCGCGCGGATCGTTGACGATCTCGATGATTTCCTCGTCGGTCACGCGGCTGCGGTTCGCCTTGCGCGGAGCCTCGAACGCGGCAAGCACTGGCGCGTCGCGGTCGTAGATATCCTTGAAGGTCGCCATCTCGCCGTCGATCGTCGTGCCCATCGTGAAATAGGTGATGTATGCGGGCATCTTGCTGTTGAATTCGACCCGGGTGTACTCGCCAGAGGCCAGCTTCTCGACACCCTCGTCCGCGGTCAGGCCCGCTTGCAGGATGGCCAGCGTCAGCGCCAGTTCGGTCGCCCGTTCGGTTCGGATGCAGCCGTGGCTGAGCGCACGGTCGGCCTGGCTGAACAGCCCGCGCGAAGGCGTATCGTGGAAGAAGATCGCGTGCCGGTTGGGCATGTCGAGCTTCATCCGGCCCAGCGCATTGCCCGGCCCGGGGCCCTGCACCACGCTGATATAGCCGTTTGCGCCGCGCGTCGCCTTGTAGCCTTTCGAGGCGGCCCAGGAAGGATTGCCGAGCACACGCTCACCCAGGCCTTCGCCCTTCACGATCGACTGCGGTACGGTCCAGTTCGGGTTGAGGATCACGCCCTCGACGCTCTCGGCCAGCTGCGGGGTCGCGGTGCGCCCCGGCTTGCCCACAATCGTGCGATAGGTGCGCATGATCTTGTCGTTCACCGTCAGGCGCAGCTGATATTCGGGCACGTTGGTAATCAGGTATTGATGGCCCAGATCGCGCGGCAGCCAGCGCCAGCGATCCATGTTGGCCTGGATCAGCTTGTACCGCTTGCTGCCGGGCTTGGCCTTGGCCAGCTCGCCGAGCAGGGCTTCATAATCGGGGTGCAGCGGAGCCACGCCCTCGATCGCGCCCATGATATCGCCGGACTCAAGCGCCTGCTTGAGCACCGCGCCGCTGCGATAGCGGTCCGCATCCGGGTCCATCACGAACCACTGGGTGCGGTGGTCCATTGGCGTACGCCCGTCGCGCATGTCCTCCACCAGCCACACGAACCGGCGGCTGGCCTCTTCATCCAGCATCGCGCCCGGGCCGGCGGCGATCGCCGCACGCAGGCCGGGAAGATCGTAATCCGACGGGATCAGGCCATGCGTGCCGATCCCCTCGATCGCGGCGACAAGCGCCTCTGCCTGCGCCACATTCCACTGCTGCACCACCGGGTCGAATTTCTGGACCACCGGCTCGCTGGTCATCTCGACCGGACCGGTTGCGGTAGAAGGGGCCACGGGGCTGGAGGTCACCGCGTCGTCGGCATCCGCGTCAGCCTTGTCATCCTCATCCTGCGCGCCGGGCAACAGGTTGGTCGGCGCGTTTTGCGCGGCCAGCGCGGTCGGCCCGGCAAGCGTGGCGGTGGCAAGGACAAACAGCGAAGTGGCAAGCGTTTTCATGTCGTAGGATAGACCCTGTTATCGAGCGCGTCGCCTTATATAGCGACGGATCTTTTCGGGCAGAAGCCTCGCGAATTTATGCGCAATCATCAAGCTGCCAGCATTTATCCAACCTGAATTTACGCACGATCTGCGGCACATCGGTGACGCTTGGCAGAGCTTGGGATAGGGCAAGAGCAATGTCCCGGTCCGCCACCCTTGCCCCATTCGCGGTCGCGCTTGCAGGTGTGGCGATGCTTTCGCTGATGGATGCGTTCATGAAGGACGCATCGCTCGCGATCGGGGCCTATTCCGCCGCGCTGATACGCGCAGGCCTGTCCACCGCCATCGCGATGCCCTTATGGCTCGCCCGACGCACAAACTGGCCGGACGCAGGCACCGTGCGGCTGCACGTGCTGCGCGGGGTCTGTTCCGCCTTCATGGGGCTGACCTTCTTCTTCGCACTGACCAGGCTGCCGATCGCCGAGACCATCGCGATTTCCTTCATCGCCCCGCTGATCGCGCTGTACCTTGCGGCAATCCTGCTCGGCGAGAAAGTCACCCGCCGGGCGGTGCTGGCCTCGCTGATCAGTTTTGCCGGCGCGCTGGTGATCGTGGGCGGGCAGTTCGGGCGCGGCAGGCTGGATGAGGAAGCGCTGGTCGGCCTTGGCGCGATCCTGATCTCGACGGTGCTCTACGCGCTCAACTTCATCATCATCCGCCAGCAATCGCAGCGCGCCGGGCCGCTGGAAGTCGCCGCGTTTCATGGGGGCGTATCGACGTTGGTGCTGGGTCTTGCCGCCCCTTGGCTGCTGCTTGCCCCGCCCGTATCCGTCCAGCCGAGCCTGCTCGCCGCCGGACTGCTCACCGTGGGTGGGGCGATGACGATCGCCTGGGCCTACGCCCGGGCAGAGGCGCAGGCATTGTTGCCGGTCGAATATTCCGGCTTCTGCTGGGCCGCGCTGTTCGGCTGGCTGTTTTTCGGCGAAAGAGTAAGTGCAGGCACGCTCGCTGGCGTGGTGATGATCGTGATCGGCACCTATATCGCCGTCACCAGGGGCCGCGCGCCTGCCCGTCCGGCGGGCGGAGCGGAGACTACGGCACCCTGAGCCGGCAGCCCTCTTTCGCGGGGACGCTTGATTTTCGCACCCGTACGGGCCAAGCGCGCGGCACATATTCCCGGCACATACCGGCGTCCCGCCCGTTAGTCGCAAGACAGGCCGCCACCAGAAGCAACATGAAAGGACCGCCCACGCTATGACCCAGGTCGGCAAGGACACTCTCGGTACCCGCAGCACTCTCACCGTCGAAGGCAAGGATTACGCTTACTACTCGCTCGCCAAGGCGGCGGAGCAGCTGGGCGATGTTTCCCGTCTGCCCTTCAGCCTCAAGGTGCTGCTGGAGAACATGCTGCGTTTCGAAGACGGCGGGCACACGGTCTCGGTCGACAATGCGAAGGAAATTGCGGACCGGGTGAACAATCCGGTCACCGGCGGCGAAATCCAGTACCGCCCCGCGCGCGTGCTCCTGCAGGACTTCACCGGCGTGCCCTGCGTGGTCGACCTCGCCGCGATGCGCGACGCGATCAAGGCGCTGGGCGGCGACACGCAGAAGATCAACCCGCAGGTTCCGGTGAACCTCGTCATCGACCACTCGGTCATGGTCGACGAATTCGGCCATCCCAAGGCGATGGAAGCCAACATGGAACTCGAATACGCCCGCAATGCGGAGCGGTACGACTTCCTCAAGTGGGGCTCCAAGAGCTTCGAGAATTTCTCCGCCGTGCCTCCGGGCACCGGCATCTGCCACCAGGTGAACCTCGAATATATCGCGCGCTGCACCTGGGCGAGCGAAGGGCCCGACGGCCAGATGGTCGCCTACCCCGACACCTGTGTCGGCACCGACAGCCACACCACGATGGTCAACGGCCTGGGCGTGCTCGGCTGGGGCGTTGGCGGGATCGAGGCCGAAGCCGCGATGCTCGGCCAGCCGATTTCGATGCTGATCCCCGAAGTGGTCGGCTTCAGGTTCACCGGCAAGCTCGCCGAAGGCGTCACCGCGACCGACCTCGTGCTCACCGCCACGCAGATGCTGCGCGCGCACGGCGTGGTCGGCAAGTTCGTCGAATATTACGGCCCGGGCCTCGAATCGCTCAGCCTCGCGGACCGTGCGACGCTGTCCAACATGTCGCCCGAATACGGCGCGACCTGCGGCTTCTTCGGCATCGACGACAAGACGCTCGAATACCTGCGCCTCACGGGCCGCGACGAGCATGAGATCGCGCTCGCCGAAGCCTATGCCAAGGAACAGGGCCTGTGGGTCCATCCCGATGTCGAGCCGGTGTTCTCCAGCACGATCGAACTCGACCTCTCAAAGGTCGTGCCGAGCCTTGCCGGACCCAAGCGTCCGCAGGACAAGGTTGCGCTTCCCGAAGTGGACGAGCTGTTCAACCGCGACCTCAAGGACGTCTACGGCAAGTCCGAACCGCACCGCGTCGATGTCGAGAACACGCACCACGATGTGGGCGACGGCGATGTGGTGATCGCGGCCATCACGAGCTGCACCAACACCTCCAACCCGGACGTTCTGATCGCGGCCGGTCTGGTTGCCAAGAAGGCGCGCGAAAAGGGTCTCAAGCCCAAGCCGTGGGTCAAGACTTCGCTCGCCCCCGGATCGCAGGTCGTCACGGACTACCTCGTGAAATCGGGCCTGCAGGATGATCTGGACGCGATGGGCTTCGATCTGGTCGGCTACGGCTGCACCACCTGTATCGGCAACTCCGGTCCGCTCGCCCCCGCGATCAGCAAGGCGATCAATTCGAACGACATCGTCGCCGCCTCGGTCCTGTCGGGCAACCGCAACTTCGAAGGCCGCGTGTCACCCGATGTGCGCGCCAACTTCCTCGCCTCGCCGCCGCTGGTGGTCGCCTACGCGATCAAGGGCACGGTGACGCAGGACATTATCGACACGCCGCTGGGTGAAGACCAGCACGGCAAGCCGGTGATGCTGGCGGACATCTGGCCGACCAACCAGGAAGTCGCCGATCTGCGCGCAGCCAATGTGAGCCGCGACATGTTCGTCGACCGCTACGCCAACGTGTACGAAGGTGACGAGCACTGGCGCGCGATCACGGTGGAGCCGAGCGACACCTACAAGTGGAACCCGACCAGCACCTACGTCGCCAGCCCGCCGTTCTTCGACGGGATGAAGATGGACCCCGAGCCGGTGGCGGACATCAACGATGCCAAGCCGCTCGCCATCCTCGGCGATTCGGTCACCACCGACCACATCAGCCCGGCCGGTTCGATCAAGGAGGACAGCCCCGCAGGCGAGTATCTGAAGAGCCACCAGGTTTCGAAGGCGGACTTCAATTCCTACGGCAGCCGCCGCGGCAACCACGACGTGATGATGCGCGGCACCTTCGCAAATATCCGTATCAAGAACGAAATGGTCCCGGGCGTCGAGGGTGGCTTCACCACCTACAAGGGCGAGCAGATGCCGATCTACGACGCAGCGATGCGTCACAAGGAAGACGGCACGCCGCTGGTTGTGATCGGGGGCAAGGAATACGGCACCGGCTCCAGCCGCGACTGGGCGGCCAAGGGCACCATCCTGCTCGGCGTGCGCGCCGTGATCGTCGAGAGCTACGAGCGTATTCACCGCTCCAACCTCGTCGGGATGGGCGTGCTGCCGCTGCAGTTCAAGGATGGCGACACCCGCGAGACGCTGGGCCTCAAGGCCACCGACAGCTTCACCATTCGCGGTCTCGCGGATCTCAAGCCGGCGCAGGACGTGACGGTCGACGTTACCCGCGAAGATGGCAGCACCTTCAGCTTCACCGCGAAGTGCCGCATCGATACCGAGAACGAGCTGGACTACTACCGCAATGGCGGCATCCTCCAGTACGTGATCCGCAAACTCGCCAGCCAGTAAGCATCAGGCTCAACGGCAAACGAAAGGCCCGGCCAAATTTGGTCGGGCCTTTTCGCATGTGCTGCGCAAATCAAAGGGCGGAGGCCGCTCCTGGCAAGCTGCCCCCGCCCAGGTCACGGCGCAAGACTGCGCCGCCCCGTTCGTTTGCCGACAAGACGCCGCGGCGCCGGTCAGTCGTTATTCTTGGAAGCCCACTTGCGGCGGGTGATGACCGCCAGCGCGGCCGCACCGAACAGCAGGCCGACAGGCGGCGCCGGAACGGGATGGCCGCTGCTGCCGCTGGTACCGCTGGTGCTGCTCCAGCCAGAGGAGCTGGGCGGGTGACCGCTGCTCGAATTACCCGAACTTGTGCTGACATCGCCCGAGGACGAGGACGAACTGGAGACGTCGCCAGAGGTCGACGAGGAGCTAGAGACGTCACCCGAAGTCGAGGATGAGCTCGAAACGTCACCCGAAGTGGAGGACGAACTGCTGACGTCGCCCGAGGTGGAAGACGAACTCGAAACGTCGCCGGATGTCGACGACGAGCTGGAAACGTCACCCGAGGATGAACTGGAAACATCGCCCGAGGACGAGCTCGACACATCACCAGACGACGAACTGGAGACGTCACCAGACGACGAACTGGAGACGTCACCTGAAGAGCTCGAGCTGGTCGAACTGGAGGGATTCCCGGACGTGGACGACGAGGTCGACGAGGAGGTGCTGACACCGCCGGTCGAGGTACTGACACCGCTCGAGGTACTAACGCCGCCAGTCGACGTCGAGACACCTCCGGTCGAGGTGGAAACGCCGCCAGTGGTCGAGGAGCTGCTCGTGGTGGACGTCAGCCCACCCGTGGAGGTCGAGGTCGATCCACCGGAGGTCGAAGTCGACCCGCCCGAGGTCGAGGTCGATCCGCCCGAAGTCGAGGTCGATCCGCCAGTGGTCGTGCTGACGGAAATAGTGCCGCCGCCGCTACCGCCGCCCCCGAAGAAACCGCCGAAGAAGCCGCCCCCGAAACCGCCACCGCCGCCGCCACCGGCGACCGCGACACCGCCGCCCTGGCCACCGCCGCCACCGACGAAGCCGCCGCCGACCGGCAGCGCCGCAGGCGCAACCGCTACCACCGTGCGCGAGGCACCATCGCCATATTCCGCGCAGGCATCCGCCGCAGCGGCAAGATCCGGGTCGTCATAGGAAGAGCCGCCGCGCGCATCATAGATGATCTGCTCGCCCGCGCCGACGCCCGTGCCGCCTGCCATGCTCGCCGGCACGCACTCGACGGTGCGCCGCACGACCCGCCGCTTGCGCAACGTGGTGCGCGGCACCTGCCGTTCGACGACCCGGTCTTCCTTGACGTAGCGAAGCGCCGGAGTGTCCTTGACCGACTTGTAATCGGTCGTGGCGACCTGCTCCTCGGCCACATGGAGCGCGCCGCCGGCAATAACGGCGGTGCCCGCAGCGGCTGCGGAGAGTTTTGCGAGGGCGATCTTCATCGACATAATGCCAGGCTCTTTAAATTGGAGCGCTTTATAAACCGTTGCCATCGGCGGTTCCGACGGGCGGAGTGAAAGTGCGCCTGTATGCAATAGGCCTTACCGGGCATGCTGACCGCAATGCAATTAACCACGAAAATGCGGTTTTACCGGTCCAATATCAAAGGCATCGCCGATCGGCGCACCCACCTGTCCCATGCTGGCACCGCAGTATGAAGAGTGGTTACGTGCGACTCACGATTTCCCCGCGAACAGGTCGGGCGAATCACTTGTGGGCACAGCCAGGCCCAGATGCTGCCAGCCGCCTGCGTTGAGGCAGCGCCCGCGCGCGGTGCGGGCCACCAGCCCCAGCTGGATCAGGAACGGCTCGACCACATCCTCCAGCGTATCGCGCGGTTCGGCGAGGCCCGCCGCCAGCGTCTCGATCCCCACTGGCCCGCCGCCATAGGTCTCCGCAATCATGGTGAGGTAGCGGCGATCCATCGCGTCCAGCCCCAGCGAATCGACCTCCAGCTTGGTCAGCGCGCTGTCCGCAACCTGCGCGGTGATGCTCGGCGCGTTGTCGACACTGGCGAAGTCGCGCACGCGGCGGAGCAGGCGGCCCGCCACGCGCGGCGTCCCGCGAGAGCGCCGCGCGATCTCGCGCGCGCCATCGGGCTCGATCTTGAGGCCCAGCTTGTTCGCGCCGCGCGTTACCACCCGCTCCAGTTCCTCGTGCGTGTAGAAGTTCAATCGCACCGGAATGCCGAAGCGATCGCGCAAGGGAGTGGTCAGCAGGCCCTGCCGCGTGGTCGCGCCGATCAGCGTGAAGGGCGGCAGGTCGATCCGCACAGAACGCGCCGAGGGCCCCTCGCCGATCATCAGGTCGAGCGCACGGTCCTCCATTGCGGGGTAGAGCACCTCCTCGACCACCGGATTGAGCCGGTGGATCTCGTCGATGAACAGCACATCGTGCGGTTCGAGATTGGTCAGCAGCGCGGCGAGGTCGCCCGCCTTGGCGATCACCGGCCCGCTGGTGGAGCGGAACCCCGCCCCCAGCTCGCGCGCGACGATCTGCGCCAGCGTGGTCTTACCCAGTCCCGGCGGCCCGAAGAACAGCGTATGATCCATCGCCTCGCCGCGGCGTTTAGCGGCGGCGATGAACACGCCGAGGTTCTCGCGCGCAGCCTCCTGCCCGATGAACTCGGTGAGCGTCTTGGGCCGCAGCGCCGCGTCTGGGTCGTCCGGCAGGCGTTCGGGGGTGTGGAGGGGTTGGTCGATCACACCGCCCCCATAACGTCATGCTGAACTTGTTTCAGCATCCAGCCAGCGGCAATCTCCGCCTTATGCCGACCGAGAAGCAACCCTGCGTCTACATCCTCGCGAGCAAGCCCTTCGGCACGCTCTACATCGGCGTCACCTCGGATCTGATTGCCCGGCTCTGGCAGCACCGCGAGGACACGGGAGAGGGGTTCACCAAACGCTACGCCGTGCATCGGCTGGTCCACTTCGAACTGTTCGGTACGATGGAGTCGGCGATCAAGCGCGAGAAGCAGCTGAAGAACTGGCACCGCGACTGGAAGCTCAACCTGATAACCCGCGAGAACCCGGACTGGCGCGATCTCGCGGTTGGCTTGGGTTTCGAGCCGATTCTTCCGGACGAGCCGCAGGCTGGACCCTGAAACAAGTTCAGGGTGACAGGAGAGTTAGTGAAGCTCAAAACGGGTTCACCGTGTAGCCCTGCTGCTGGAGCAGCGCGTGGGCGGTCATGGCGGAGAGGGCGAGTTCCACGCCGGGGATCAGTTCGGACTTCGCCACGCCCTGCCCGGCCGCGCTCTGGCCGCAGACGATGAAGCGCACGCCCTGGTCGATCATTGCGCGGACCATCGCGCCCGAGGGGTTCGCCTCGCCGCGATGGCGGGCTACCCAAGCGGCGTCGGTCAGCAGGTCGAGCACCGCAGCGCCGTGGACGACCACCGCCGCGCGGTTCTCCATCGGCTCGACCCCGGCGCGCGCGTTCATGTTGATGAGCCGCGCAGCGCTTTCGAACCCGCGGTTGAGCTTGCCCTCCTCGGCTGCGCGCGACACGTCGAACGCGACGTGGAAGCTCGCGTCCTCGGGAATGACGAAGTCGGCATCGGGCACCTCCGCCACAGGGCCGAACTCGGTGAACACCGGCCCGTAAGACACCTCCTGCGCCGCCGCAGGGGTGCCGACCGCCAGCGCCACAACCGCCATCAGTGTCACTCTCATACCCACCTCCATCACCCCGCCGCCTTCTTCAGCGCCACGCGGATCAGCTCGCCTTCGCTCGCGCCTTCGCCCAGTTCGCCCATCGCCTCGGCCACTGCCTTCGCCGCAATCGCGGGCTTGAAGCCCAGGTTCTCCAGCGCGGAGACCGCGTCCGCGCTCGCCCCGCCCTTGGGAGCGGCCACCGCCACCCCGCCCGGGGCCACGGGCAGCGCGCCTGCCTTGTCCTGCAACTCGTTGACGATCCGGCCCGCCAGCTTTGGCCCCACGCCGTTCGCCCGCGCGACCATCGCCGCGTCGCCGCTCGCGCACGCCGCCTGCACCTCGCCCGCCGACAACACGGAGAGGATCGCCAGCGCGACCTTGCTGCCCACGCCCTGCACCGATGTGAGCAGGCGGAACCAGTCGCGCTCCGCCGCTTCGGCGAAACCGAGCAGGCGCATGTCGTTCTCGCTCACCTGCAGATCGGTGAACAGCCGCGCCTCGCCGCCTTCCGATCCCAGCGCGTCGAGCGTGCGGGTCGAGCAGTGGACGAGGTAGCCCACCCCGCCCACATCGATCACCGCCCAGTCGGGGCCGGTCGCGTCGAGCGTTCCTGTGAGCTTGGCAATCATGGTTTGTTCTTGCCCGACTCCGACCCGCATTGCCAGCGCAGTGCGCAGGTTTTGCCGATCCGGAGGTGGGCCTGACACACCTGACACAGTGTCCAGGGGAGGAAATCCTCTCGATCAGTAAGTGACGTTTAATCGCATGAGGCGATCACTCGCGAATGATACCGCTGAACCGACGATGGCAAAGAGCGACCTTAACCCTATCCCAGACTTTCGAAGTAGGAAAATCTGCGAGCACCTGTCGAACGTGGACAGGGGCCTGCACATTCGGCACGGATGAAAGGCAGGAGGCGATTTCGATGACGGGCAGTCAGCTTGGGTATTTGATTGCGGGCTTCTTGATGGGCGCCGCGGTCGCGTTGTGGACCGCAGAAGCGTTCGCTGGGCTGCCGCATTCGTGGGGGACGGTTGGAAGCTTGCTTAGTGTTGGGGGCATTCTTGCAATGGTAGTCACCAAATCCAACGGTCGACAACGTGGGCAAGACATTCCGAAATGAGCTGGAACACATTCGGGCGGGTCTTCCGCTTCACCACCTGGGGAGAAAGCCACGGCCCGGCGATCGGCGCGGTGGTCGACGGGTGCCCGCCGGGCATCGCGCTCACCGAGGACGACATCCAGCCGTGGCTCGACAGGCGCAAGCCGGGGCAGAGCAAGTTCACCACCCAGCGGCGCGAGCCCGATGCGGTGCGCATCCTCTCGGGCGTGTTTGAGGGCCAAGACGGAAAACAGCGCACGACCGGCACGCCGATTTCGCTGATGATCGAGAATGTCGATCAGCGCTCGAAGGACTATTCCAACGTCGCGCAGGCCTATCGCCCCGGCCACGCCGACTACACCTATGATGCCAAGTACGGCTTCCGCGACTATCGCGGCGGCGGGCGCTCGAGCGCGCGGGAGACCGCGATGCGCGTGGCGGCGGGTGCGGTCGCGCGGCTGGTCGTGCCGCAGGTGAGCATCCTCGCTTACGTGGCAGAGATCGGTGGCGACCGGATCGACCCGGCCAAATTCGACGCCGACCAGATCGGGCAAAACCCCTTCTGGTGCCCCGACGCCGACGCCGCGACGCGCTGGGAAAAACTGGTCTATGACGCGCGCAAGGCAGGCTCCTCGCTCGGCGCGGTGGTCGAGTGCGTGGCCACCGGCGTGCCCGCAGGCTGGGGCGCGCCGCTCTACGCCAAGCTCGACAGCGAGCTGGCGGCGGCGATGATGAGCATCAACGCGGTCAAGGGCGTGGAGATCGGCGACGGCTTCGACGCCGCGCGCCTCTCGGGCGAACAGAACGCCGACCCGATGCGGCCTTCGGCAAGCGGAGACGCGCCCGAGTTCACCGCCAACCATGCAGGCGGCATCGCAGGCGGCATCGCCACCGGCCAGCCGGTCACCTGCAGGGTAGCGTTCAAGCCAACCAGCTCGATTCTCACCCCGGTCGACACGATCACCCGCCCCGATGCGTCAGGCAAATCCGAGGCGACCCAGATCAGCACCAAGGGCCGCCACGACCCCTGCGTCGGCATCCGCGGCGTGCCCGTGGTCGAGGCGATGATGGCCTGCGTGCTGGCGGACCAGGCGATGCTGCACCGGGCGCAGTGCGGGTAGGGATCGCTCGGTGAGCGGCGGCGATGGGGCGCAGGTGCAGATCGCGCCGATGGAGCCCGGCGACATTGCCGAAGCGCTCGCGATCCAGGCGCAGGCCTATCCCGCGTCGCTTCAGGAAGATGCCGCGGTGTTCGCCGCGCGTCTGGCTCTCTCGCCGTCCTTTTGCTTCACCGCTCGCCGGGCGGGCGCGATGGCCGGGTATCTGATCGCCCATGGGTGGGAGCGGGCGAACCCACCCGCGATCGGCACTCTCAACAGCCCTGCGGGGGCAGGCGACGTGCTCTATATCCACGACCTCGCCGTAGCGCCGGGTGCGCGCGGTCTTCGGCTGGGCGAGCGACTGGTCGGCTGCGCTTTCGACGCTGCGCGGGCCAGCGGGCTTTGCGAGGCGGAGCTGGTCGCCGTGGAAGGCGCACACAGCTTCTGGCACCGGCTCGGCTTTCGCGAAGGCCACTCGCCCGCAATCGCGGCGAAGCTTGCATCCTACGGCGCGGACGCGCGCTGGATGCGGCGGGACGATCTGGCTGCGGGATAGGGCGCGCGCTGCCGCAGGGTCGCTATTTCCGGTTTCGCGCAATCAGGTCGGCCAAAAGGGCGTCGAGGTCTTCGCGATCCAGATAGCGGCCATCGCGGATCACCGCTGCGATCTCCCGCGTGTTCGCGATATCCTCGAGCGGATCGGCATCGAGCAGCACCAGATCGGCCCGTTTGCCCACGGCAACCGTGCCGCGGTCACCCTCGACACCCAGAAACTCCGCAGCAAGCCTGGTGGAGCCTTCCAGGATCAGACGATTGTCCAGCCCCGCCTGCGCCAGCGCCTCGAACTCGTCGTGCAGCGAGAAGCCGGGCGCCACGCCGGGGATTCCGGCATCGGTTCCCGTCAGCACGGGGATACCAGCCTGTGCGAAGGCGCGGACCAGCGAGCCGTTGAAGTCCACGATGCTCTGCGCGTAGGCGATATATCCCTCGCTCGACTGGGCAGCGTAGGGATTGGAATTGACGGAAAGATCGTAGAACTGCGGCGGCAGCACATACAGGTCTTCGCGCGATGCGAGCGAGCCCGGGTCGCGCGCGATTTGCGCGATCCGGTCGTTGGCGGTGAGCGTTGTGACGAGCGCGGTGCCGTTTTTGCGGGCCATCTCCACGTAGGATGGAATTACCGCGACGTCGGGCGAGCGGGTTTGCTGCGCGAATTCCTCTGCATGGACGACCAGGTCGTAACCGGGCTGGAAGAAGGCCTCGGTGATCCCCTCGCCCCGCTGCGGGATATGGCCGACGACCCGGATGTTCCGCGCGCGTGCCTCCTCCACGATGGCGGTAAAGGTCGGCAGGTCGAGATGGCCATACACCTTCACGAAGTCGAACCCGTCTGCTGCTGCGTCTTTGACCGCCTGCCGACCCTGCGCGGGCGAGCCGGCACTATGCGTAATTCCGAAGGGCAGGACCGGATCGTTGCTGTCGATCATGGTCGCCATGGCCACGTGCGGGCCAAGGACACGGCCGCTCTCGATCGCGATCCGCTGCCCCACGGTCTCGGGCATGGCGGCCAGGTCGAACACCTGAAGCACGCCGTTGACGATGTAAGGCGTGAAGGCGTCCTGCATGTTGGCTGCGCCGTCTTCGGGCACCGGACTGCGCGCCAGCAGGCGCAGCATGCGCTCGTTCCCGATATGCACATGCATGTCGCTGAAACCCGGGACCAGCCATTTTCCCGTCCCGTCGATCCGGTTCGCATCCGGGGGATCGCCTGCGTCTGCAGCATCTGCGATGGAGACGATCCGGCCTCCTTCGATAACCACGGTGCGGTTGGGCAGCACGCCGCCCTCCTTGGTCATCGGGATCACGGTGACATTTTCGATCACGAGCGTCTCGCCGGCGGCTGCCGGGGCGGGCGGCGACGCGGCCAGCGGGGCGGTCGCGAGCGCGATCATCGCGAGGAAGGCCAGGCATCTCAACATCGTCGAAGTCCTCCTTGGCTGCAGGTTCGGCGGTTCGAGCTGGGCCGGTCCTGACAGCGGTTTTGAAAATCCGTCTTGTCACTGTCTAGATTGCTTATCGCGACCTATCTAGACGCTGTCAAGTTGCTTCGCTAGTGGGGGTCGAACGGCAGACATTGCTGGTTGGGCGAGATGACGGACAAGACCTATCATCATGGAAATCTGGCTGCCGAGCTGTTGCAGGCGGCAGAGCGAGAGCTGGTCCTGAACGGGATCGAGGCGTTTTCCCTACGGGCGGTGGCGAAGCGTGCAGGTGTCAGCCATGGTGCCCCCGCCTATCATTTCAAAAGCGCCAGAGGATTGCTGACCGCGCTCGCCGCGACCGGATACGAGCGGCTGGTGGAGGCGCAGAAAGCGCGCCAGTCCGACGCCGGGAGCGCCCCGAAGGAGCAGCTTATTGCGATCGGCCTGGGCTATCTCGATTTTGCCGAGGCCAATCCGGACCTTTTTAGGCTGATGTTCTCGTCCGAGAAGCCCGACAGGGGCGATGCCCATTTCGACACCGCAGCGAAAGCCGCCTTCGGAAAACTGCTCGATGGTGTGTGCGAGGTATTGGGCCGCGATCCTTCGGCCCACCCGTCTGCCATGACGCAGGTCGCCGCATCCTGGGCGATGGTCCACGGGCTGGCCGACCTCATCATTTCGGGGCGGCTCGACGGGCCGCTGGCGCTGAAAGAGATTTCGGGACCGGATCGGGAGATGCTGTTGTCGCGCATCCTGTTGAAAGCTCTGGCGTAACGCTGGCCGCGCGGGGAGGGAAAATCGCGGCACGATGCGTCCGACCCGCTGCTTATCGGGACCCTCGAAAAGTTCCGCAAATTTGATCGATAATTCCGATTGCGGCCATCGCCACAAATCGCTTTTGTGCGTTGCAGCAGTCCCTATCTAGGCGTCGAGTTTCAACCCCCCAGAGGAGACATTCATGGGTATCATCGGAAGCCAGATCAAACCGTTCAAAGCCACCGCATTCCAGGCCGGCAAGGACTTCTTCGAAGTCACCGACGAGGACGTGAAGGGCAAGTGGGCGATCTTCTTCTTCTACCCGGCGGACTTCACCTTCGTGTGCCCGACCGAGCTGGAAAACCTCGGCGAACAGTACGACATGCTCCAGAAGATGGGCGTGGAAGTCTATGCCGTCAGCACCGACACGCATTTCAGCCACAAGGCATGGCACGACACCTCCGACAAGATCGGCAAGCTGAAGTTCCCGTTCCTCGGCGACCAGCTGCACACGCTGTCGAAGAACTTCGACGTGCTGCGTGAGGAAATGGGCCTAGCCGACCGTGCGACCTTCGTGGTCGATCCCGACGGTGTGATCCAGATCATGGAACAGACCTGCGAAGGCGTGGGCCGCAATGCCAACGAACTCGCCCGCAAGATCAAGGCGGCGCAGTACGTGCGCGAAAACCCCGGCCAGGTCTGCCCGGCGGCGTGGGAAGAAGGCAGCGAAACGCTGGCCCCCTCGCTCGACCTTGTCGGCAAGATCTAAGCGATACTATCGGAGGCTCGGCACGCGCCGGGCCTCCACTTCCCCTCCCCCAACCCTCCTCGTCATCGCGAGGGGTGATAACGACAAAGCGATCCATGTTCGAACCGGTCCGCAAATGGACCCGTTCGATGATGGATTGCCACGCCGCTACCAGCGGCTTGCAATGACGCATTTTTGGATGGAGTCCTTTCCCATGCTCGACGCCCAGATGACCGACCAGCTGAAGCAGTACCTGCAAAACCTGCGCGAGCCGGTGGAGCTTGTCGCATCGCTGGGTGACGACGAAACGTCGGCCAAAACGCGCGAGCTGCTCGAAGAGATCGCCGCGCTGCACGATCTGGTCAGCGTGGATTTCGACGGCGATCACGAACGCCGTCCCAGCTTCATCATCCGCCGCGGCAACGACGCCGAAAAGTGGGTACGCTTTGCCGGGTTGCCGATGGGCCACGAGTTCACCTCCCTGGTGCTCGCACTGCTGTGGGCCGGTGGCCATCCGCCCAAGGTCGATGCCGATGTGCTGGAGGATATCCGCCGGATCGAGACCGATCTGGAGTTCGAGATGTTCTTCTCGCTCTCGTGCCACAACTGCCCCGACGTGGTGCAGGCGCTCACGCTGATGGCGCTGGAGAACAGCCGCATCACCGCCACGCTGATCGAAGGCGGCGCGTACAAGGATGAGGTCGAGGCGCGCGACATCATGGCCGTGCCCGCGACCTTCCTCAACGGCGAAAGCTTCTACAACGGCAAGATCGAACTGCCGCAGATCCTCGAACGGCTCGATACCGGTGCGGGCGCGAAGGCGGCGGCCAAGCTCAACGAGCGCGAGCCCTACGAAGTGCTGGTGATCGGCGGCGGGCCTGCCGGGGTCGCGACCTCGGTCTACACAGCGCGCAAGGGTTTCCGCACCGGTATAGCTGCCGAACGCTTCGGCGGGCAGCTGCAGGACACGCTCGGAATCGAGAACCTGCCCGGCACCGCCTATACCGAAGGGCCCAAGCTTTCCGCCGACCTCGACGAGCAGGTGAAGGAAAACGAGATCGACAAGATCGACCTGGTGCAGGCCGAAGAGTTGATCCCGGCCACGCAGGAGGGCGGCATGCACAAGGTGCGCTTCGCCAATGGCGGTGAGCTGACCGCGCGTGCGATCATCCTCGCCACCGGCGCCCGCTGGCGCAACCTCGGCGTGCCGGGCGAGCAGGAATACCGCAACAAGGGCGTGGCCTATTGCCCGCACTGCGACGGCCCACTGTTTAAGGGCAAGCGGATCGCGGTGATCGGCGGCGGCAATTCGGGAGTCGAAGCCGCGATCGACCTCGCCAAGATCGTCGACCATGTGACCCTGATCGAATTCGACACCCAGCTGCGCGCCGATGCGGTGCTGGTGAGCAAGCTCGAGAGCCTCGACAATGTCGAGATCGTCACCAACGGCCAGACGACCGAGATCACCGGCGACGGTGCCCGCGTGAACGGCCTGATCGTGAAGGACCGCGACAGCGGCGAAGAACGCACGATCGACCTCGCCGGCGTGTTCGTGCAGATCGGCCTCGTCCCCAACACCGAATGGCTCAATGACTCCGGGCTCGAACTGTCGAAGCACGGCGAGATCGTGACCGACGAACGCGGCGCGACAAACCTGGCCGGTATCTTCGGCGCGGGCGATGCGACGACCGTGCCTTACAAGCAGATCGTGGTCGCGATGGGCCAGGGCGCGAAGGCGGGCCTGACCGCGTTCGACTACCTGATCCGCACCGAACCGGCGGACGAGATCGCGCAAGCGGCGTAAGTCCCTCCCCTGCAACGCATTTTGCTTGTCGGATTTTCCGGGCAGATGTATTTTCGATCCCGTCCGGCTTCGGCGCGGACGGGATCGTTCAGGGGGAAAATCCGAATATGAAGTTCAGTCAGTGCGCGCTCGCGGGCGCGCTGGTGGCATTGGCCGTGCCCGCCTCGGCTCACGCCGAAGGCAAATCGCTGCAACTCGCCAAGGTCGTGCTCGACACCGAGACCGCACCGATCGAAGCGCGCGTGAAGGGCGGCACGCTGTGCGTCTTTCCGAGCAATATCGAGCTGCCCAAGGAAAAGAAGACGCAGGATTTCGAGCGTTACGACCGGCTGGTTTCCGACACGCTGGGCACCAGCGAAGTCGCGGTAGTCTCCGACTCGGACGATCTGTTTGCCGCGGAATCGGACGACAAGGGCGACATCCTGCTGGGCGCGGTGATGGCGCCGACCGCGATCAACATCTGCTCCTCGGTCAACGGCTTCAAAGGCACGATCGATATCAAGGTCGAATGGCAGTTCTATGATCGCGAGAGCGCAAAGGTGGTGGAAACGCTGACGACAGAGGGCTCGGGCACTCTGGCGAAATTCTCGAACAGCGGATTCGAGGAGATGTGGGATGCCGCCTTCGTCGATGCGCTCAACAAGGTGCAGCAGGCGGGCGTGATCGACCGGGTGCTGGCAGCGGGCGCGACGGTGGACTCGGTCGATCCCGCGGCAGGCGACCCTGCGCAGTCCGATGTGCTTGATGAGCCGCAGGACGTCGCACCCGCGAGCTGAGTCCAGACCACACCGAACGCATGAGCGCCGCCATTCGCAAGCCGGATGGCGGCGCTTTGCATTTGGGCTTGCACGAGTCGCACCATCGCTCAGGGTGATTAGTCAAAGCCAATTAATCGATTGGACCAATCACAGGATCGAGCGCATTCTCTCCTCATCGGCGACGCGAGTCGCCCCGAGAGAAGGAGTGGATGATGGACGCGAAGACTGGTTCGATGGGCGGTGGATGCCCGTTTCATGGCGATGGCGGCGTGCGCGCGCTGCTGGGGCGCACCAACAAGGACTGGTGGCCTGACTCGCTCGACCTCCAGATCCTGACGCAAGGCGGGCAGTCGCCCGATCCGATGGGCGAGGATTTCGATTATTGCGAGGCCTTCAACGCGCTCGATTACAACGCGCTCAAGGCGGACCTGCACGCGCTGATGACCGACAGCCAGCCCTGGTGGCCGGCGGATTACGGCCACTACGGCCCGTTCTTCATCCGCATGGCATGGCACGCGGCGGGCACCTATCGCACCGGCGACGGGCGCGGCGGCGCGTCGAGCGGCCAGCAGCGCTTCGCCCCGCTCAATTCCTGGCCCGACAACGGCAACCTCGACAAGGCGCGCCGTCTGCTGTGGCCAATCAAGCAGAAATACGGGAAGCACATCAGCTGGGCCGACCTGTTCATCCTGACCGGTAATGTCGCGATCGAGAGCATGGGCGGGCCGGTGTTCGGCTTCGGCGGCGGCCGCAAGGACGTCTACGAGCCGGAGAACGACATCTACTGGGGTTCGGAAGAAGAGTGGGTCGACGAAGGCGTCGAGACGCGCATCATCCCCGATGAGGGCAAGGCGCTCGAAAACCCGCTCGCCGCGATCCAGATGGGGCTGATCTACGTCAATCCCGAAGGCCCCGGCGGCAATCCCGACCCGCTGCAATCGGCACGCGACATGCGCGAGACCTTCAGCCGGATGGCGATGAACGACGAGGAAACCGTCGCGCTCACTGCGGGCGGCCACGCCTTCGGCAAGTGCCACGGCGCGGTGCCCGCCGACCAGCTGAGCGGATCGCCCGAAAGCGAGGCGCTGCAGCTGATGGGCTTCGGCTGGGCGACGGATGCCGAGCAGATCGAGAAGGGGCACATCACCACCTCGGGCCTGGAAGGCGCGTGGACGCCCAACCCGACGCAGTGGGGCGGCGACTATTTCCGCCTGCTATTCAAGTACGAGTATGAGCTGGTGAAGAGCCCGGCGGGTGCGCAGCAGTGGCAGCCGGTCGATCCCGATCCCGAAGACATGGCGCCCGACGCGCGCGATCCTTCGAAGAAGGTGCCGACCATGATGACTACCGCCGACATGGCGCTGAAGATGGACCCGGATTATCGCAAGATTTCGGAACGCTTCCGCGACGATCAGGCCGCGCTCGACGATGCCTTCGCCCGCGCATGGTTCAAGCTGTGCCACCGCGATATGGGGCCCAAGGTCCGCTATCTCGGCCCGGATGTGCCGTCGGAAGACCTGATCTGGCAGGACCCGGTTCCCACGGGTCGCGTGGCGTCCGACACCGCGGTCGACATCTTCAAGGACAAGGTGCTGCGCAGCGGCCTCAGCGTGCGCGAACTCGTGAAGGCGGCGTGGGCCTCCGCCAGCACATACCGAAGGAGCGACCATCGTGGCGGCGCCAACGGCGCGCACATCCGGATGGAGCCGATGAAGAGCTGGGCGGTCAACGATCCCGAGGAACTCGGCAAAGTCCTCGCCAAGCTGGACGAGCTGCGCGACGACATCTCGATGGCCGATGCGATCGTGATTGCCGGTTCGGCGGCGGTCGAGAAGGCGGCGAAGGATGCCGGGTTCGACATCAAGGTTCCCGTCACCACCGGGCGCGGAGATGCCAGCGAGGAGCAGACCGATGCGGAGAGCTTCGAGCCGATGGAGCCCTTCGCCGACGGCTTCCGCAACTACCTCAAGACCAAGGCGAGCGTGAAGACCGAGGACCTGCTGATCGACCGGGCGAGCCTGCTCGGCCTCTCGATCCCCGAGATGACCGTGCTGGTCGGCGGGATGCGCGCGCTGGGCGCAGTGAGCAAGCATGCCAAGCACGGCTATGATATCGGCGTGCTGACCGATCGGCCGGGCCAGCTGACCAACGACTTCTTCGTCAACCTGCTCGACATGGGCACGAAGTGGGCGACGATCGACGAGAGCGGCGACGAGGAGTTCGTCGGGACCGACCGCGCCTCGGGCGAGGAGAAGTGGCACGCGACGCGCACCGATCTGGTGTTCGGCTCCAACTCGCAGCTGCGCGCGGTGGCAGAGGTCTATGCCGAGAACGGGAACGAGGAGAAGTTCGTGAAGGACTTCGTCGCCGCGTGGACCAAGGTGATGGACGCAGACCGGTTCGATCTGACCTACGCCCAGTACCACTGATGGCGTACCACTGACCGGCACGGCATAGCGCCGCAGACAAGGAAGGCCCCCGGCAGCAACGCCGGGGGCCTTTTGCGTGTGAGGGAAAAGCGAAAACGGTGATCGTTTCTTTGCCGCAGCAATAGCGGAACAGGACCGCGCGCCGCGCGCTATCTACCTGTTACTCCAAAAGGAAAGCTGCGCGCCATGGCCAAGACCGTTCCCCCCACCACCACCGATGCCGGTATCCCCGTCCAGAGCGACGAGCATTCGCTGACGATCAGCCCCGATGGCCCGATCGTGCTCAACGATCACTACCTGATCGAGCAGATGGCCAACTTCAATCGCGAGCGGATCCCTGAGCGCCAGCCGCACGCGAAGGGATCGGGCGCGTTCGGCACGTGGAAGACGACGGCCGACGTCTCGAAATACACCAAGGCCAAGATCTTCCAGCCGGGCGCCGAGTGCGAGGTCGCGATGCGCTTCTCGACCGTGGCGGGCGAGCGCGGCAGCCCGGATACCTGGCGCGATCCGCGCGGCTTCTCGGTCAAATTCTACACCGAGGATGGCAATTTCGACATGGTCGGCAACAACACGCCGATCTTCTTCATCCGCGACCCGCTGAAATTCCAGCACTTCATCCGCAGCCAGAAGCGCCGCGCGGACAACGGCCTGCGCGATCACGACATGATGTGGGATTTCTGGACGCTGTCGCCCGAAAGCGCGCACCAGGTCACCTACCTGATGGGCGACCGCGGCGTTCCGAAGAACTGGCGCGAGATGAACGGCTATTCCAGCCACACCTACATGCTGATCAACGAGGGCGGCGAGAAGTTCTGGGTCAAGTTCCACTTCCACACCAATGTCGGCGACGAGAGCGGCAACGCCCACCTGACGCAGGACGAGGCGGTCAAGAAGGCGGGCGAGGATAGCGACTACCACCGCCGCGACCTGTTCGACGCGATTGCCGAGGGCAATTTCCCGAGCTGGACGCTCAAATGGCAGATCATGCCGTTCGAGGATGCCAAGACCTACCGCATCAACCCGTTCGACCTGACCAAGACCTGGCCGCACGCCGATTATCCGCTGATCGAGGTCGGCACGCTAACGCTCAACGAAAACCCGGTCGACTGGGACACGCAGATCGAACAGCTCGCGTTCGAGCCGAACAACATGGTGCCCGGCATCGGCCTGTCGCCCGACAAGATGCTGTTGGCGCGCGGCTTCTCCTATTCGGATGCCCACCGCGCCCGGCTCGGCGTCAACTATAAGCAGATCCCGGTCAACGCGGCGAAGAATGCCGATGTGCATTCCTATAGCCGCGCGGGGCACATGCGGACGCAGAACGCGGTCGACCCGGTCTACGCGCCGAACTCCTACGGCGGCCCCGCCGCGCAGCCGCAGGTCGGCGGCGAGGCGACCTGGTATTCCGACGGCGACATGGTGCGGCAGGCCTATACCTTGCGCGAGGATGACGACGACTGGTCGCAGGCCCGCGCATTGGTGAACGATGTGATGGACGACGAACAGCGCGATCGCTTCGTCTCCAATGTCTCCGGCCACCTCGCCGACGGCGTCAGCGAGAAGGTGCTCGTGCGTGCTTTCGAATACTGGAAGAACGTCGACAAGACGATCGGCCAGCGGATCGAGGACACAGTGCGCGAAATGATCGGCGGCAAGTCCACCGCGCCCGGAATGGCGAGCGCGGAATGGATCAAACAGCGTCAGGGTGCACAATAGCCCCTGATGGTCGATGTCGGTGGGCGAGCGCAAAATCGCCCATCGACATGGCTGCCAAGCCTGTTAATGCGAGCCCTTCGCAAAAAGGAAGGCATATCATGCGCACACTGAAGTTCCTCGCCCCCGTCGCCGCATCCGCACTGGCGCTCGCCGCCTGCTCGGAAGCTCCCGAAGCGACCACCGATGAAACCGCCGCGACCGATACCGCGACGCCCGACGCAGATGCGGTCGAGTCGCCCGACGCCGCCTCCACCGTGCTCAACGCCAACGACGCGACCGAGAGCGAACTCGCCGCCGTCGACGGCGTTTCGCCCGAACTCGCCGCCGCGATCGTCGCCGGCCAGCCCTATGCCAGCGTCACCGATCTCGACGCCAAGCTGAAGGAAACGCTGAGCGAGGACGAAGCCAAGGCCGTGCTGGTCAACGTGTTCGTGCCGATCAACCTCAACTCCGCGAGCGAAGAGGAAATCCGCCTCGTTCCCGGCATGACCGACAAGATGGTCCACGAGTTCGAGGAATACCGCCCCTATGCCGACATGGGCGTGTTCGATCGCGAAATCGGCAAATATGTCGACGAATCGGAAGTCGCGCGCTTCCGCCAGTACGTCACGCTTTAACCCGCCTGCGCTGGCGCCATTGCAGCGCCACCCTGACGATCTCGATCGCCGCCAATATCGCGATGTTGATATAGGCGGTGGTCGGATCGAAGGCGGACAGCGCCCAGTGCACGAACACCAGCACCGCAGCGGGATAGACCAGCCGGTGCAGCGTCTTCCATGAGCGCTTGAGCATCCGCATCGACACATCGTTGGACGTGATCGCCAGCGGTATGAACAGCGCGAGAGCCGCCCACCCGGCGAGGACGTAAGGCGTCGATGCCTCATCCCAGATAATCGCCGGATCGCTCTTGCGCCACAGGTAGATGATCGTGTGCCCGGCGGCATAGGCGAAGCTCGCCACGCCGAGATCGCGCCGCTTGCGCATCAGATACTGCACGAACCGGTTGCGGCGCAGTGCCAGCCGCAGCGGCGTCACCGCGAGCGTGACCATCAGCAGCCACGCCGCCCAGTCCCCGCTATCGCCGATGATGTGGCCGTAGCCGTAAAGGTCCGGCGTGAACCACCAGCGCCCAAGCATCCACACGCCGGGCAGAGCGAGGATCAGCCATAGAAACGGCCGAGAGCGCAGCAGCGCCATCAGCGACCTCTCCTCAGAACAATATACAGCGCGCCCTCGCCCCCGTGGCGGCGGTGTGCGGAGCGCACGGCAGCGATCGAGCCCCCATGTTCGCTCGCAGCAAGCCAGTCGAGGATCTTGGCGCGGATCGCGCCGCGCCGCTCGCCCCGGTCGGCGGCGTCCCCACCGCGCGGCTTGCCGGTGACCACGAGCACGGTGCGCGCGTCCATGCTGCGCGCCTGCGCCATCCCGTCCATCAACCGGTCATAGGCCCGCTCCAGCCCGTGGCCGTGAAGGTCGAGGCTCACATCGGGCGCGATCTCGCCTGCCTTCAGGCGGCGGTCCCAATGGGAATCGAGATTACCGGGTGGGTTGCGGCCGGAACGCCTTGCGGACGGCGCGGGCGCGATCGCCTTTGGCGGCCTAGCCGACTGTTTGGGCAGCGGGGCAGGCGAAGGGGCTGGGGGAACGGGTACTGCGCGGACTGCTGGAGTGCGGCGGATCGGATCGACCGTCGCGGCCAGCGCCGCCCAAGCGGCGGCCTCTTCGACAGACAATCCGCGCGGCGCGTGTCTCATCGCCCGGTCTGGCGTGCGACGGTCCCCTTGGGCAGGAGCACCAGCGCGGTGCCGCGCGCGCTCATCCCGCCGGCAATCTCGCGTGCGTCGCCGCCATTGCCCCAGAAGGTGTCGAACCGGTTGGGCCCCTTGATCGCGCCGCCGGTATCCTGCGCCACCCACATGCCGGAGGCGACCGGACGGTCCATCTCCAGCACCACGGGCGCGCCGTAAGGGACGAAGCGGGGATCGACCGCGACGCTGTTCTGCCGCGTGACCGGCACGCCGAGCGAGCCGAGCGGGCCGGAGGTGTCGAGCTCACGGAAGAAGATCCAGCTCTCGTTCTCGCGCATCAGCGCGCGGCCTTCCTCCGGGTTGTCGCGGATGTACTGGACGATGCCCTGCATCGATCCGGGGTACTGGCCCGGCCCGTCGCCCAGCAGCCCGCGCTCGCGCATCAGCCCGCCGATCCCGGTATAGCCGCGCCCGTTCTGCCCCGCATAACCGATCCGCATCCGGCTGCCGTCGGGCAGGCGCAGCAGGCCAGAGCCCTGGATCTGGAGGAAGAACATCTCGACCGGGTCGGCCGCCCACGCGATTTCGAGGCCGCGCCCGGCGAGCGCGCCATCCTCTATCTCTGCGCGGCTGTAATAGGGGACGAAAGCGCCCGTATCGTCGTAACGGCCGAGCGGCGGGCGCCCCTCGCGCTCGCTTTCGGGCATGTCGGCGGGCCATGCGCGCACCAGATCTTCGGGCAGGCGATAAACGGGTACGTCGTACCCTGCGCGGCGCGTGCGGCTACCGAGGATCTCTGGCTCGAAATAGCCGGTTGCAAAGGCCGCGCCATCGCCGATCCGGGCGGTTTCGAAGAAGGTTTCGAAGAAGGTCAGCGCGTCGCCATCCCACCGCAGCGCGGCGGTGCAGACCGGCAGCCAATCTTCGGGCCGGGTCAGGCCGCTAGCGTCGGCCTTCTCGGACGGCCAGTTGCAGCTGGAGCGGAATGCGGTGAGCGCGGCGGAGGCATCGGCTGCGTCGAGGCGGAGCGAACGGAACGCAGGCCCCGGCGCGACTCCGGCAGCCACCGCGCTCTCGAAAGCGGGTGGCGCGGGCTTGTCGATCGGCGGGAAAGGCGGCTTGTCGGAACCCGGGCCGACGCAGCTTGAGAGAGCGACCAGCGCCGCGAGCGGCCATATCCACTTGAACATCGCGCTCTCCCCCCGGCGTTATGGATCGGGCCGGGCCGCGCGTGCGCCCCGGGCCCCCAAGTCTCAGCCTTAGCCTCAGCCTTCGTCGGTTTCGACCAGCTGCCAGTCCGGCGTGCGCGAGTCGACTCGGCGAGCAAACGTCCAGATGTCGCGGCTCTCGATCGCATCGTCGAGCGATCCGGCCACCATGTTGCCATCGCGGTCGTGGGTGACGGCGGCGATATCGGCGACGAAGCGCACGGTGATCCGCGCTTCCTTGCGCTCCAGTTCGGCATCGCGAATGGTCGCGTCCTCGATCCGGATCAGCCGGTTGTCGAGCGTTTCGCCCGCTTCCTCGCGCGCGTCGATCGCCTGGGCGAAGCCCTGATAGACCGACTCGTCGCACAGATCGCGCAGGGTTTCCTTGTCGCCCTTCCAGTAGGCTTCCAGGATCATGCCATAGGCACCCTTCGCCCCTTCGAGGAAGCTGGTGATGTCGAACCCGCGATCCGCCGCGATGATCGACTGCACGCCGCGCTCCACCACCGGCAGCACGTCGGGCTTGGCTTCCTGTTCGGTCACCGCGCGCGGCGGAGCCTGCGTGGTCTGCGGTGCGGCTGCCAGCCCCGCCTTGTCCTTCGCATCGAAACGATGCGGCACGGGCTCTTCCTCATGCTCGGCCCGGCGGCCGAGGACGGAATAGAGCCGCAGCCCCAGAAAGACTGCGATCATGGCGAGAATGACGATTTCGTAGATCACTGAATGGGGTACCTGATCCTGCGGGCCTTTGTGGCCGACCGCAAAGCCGACCGAGCCCTGTATTCGTGTAATGGGCCTTCAATCCCACACATAGGGCGCGATATCAAATGCACAACGGCTGCCTAAGTATCCCGCTGCGGCGGTTCGTGCCCGTTGCGGGGCGGGAAAGCGGCTGCTAGGCGGCGTGTCACCGACCACGCGGGCGCAAGGTCAAGCTGCCGCCCGGGTATCCCAACCTTTCGAAAGAGTGCTCTTCCATGGCCGACGAAGGCGACGTTCTGACCGATCTCAACACCCCGTCCACCGGCAATGGCGCGGACAACCGCCCGACCGCGGGCTTCATCACGCAGTATATCAAGGATCTCTCGGTCGAGAATCCGAACTCTCCGGCCAGCTTCCAGTGGCAGGACGCGCCGCAGATCGACCTGCAGTTCAACATCGGCGCGAACCCGGTGAACGACGAGATCAGCGAAGTCGAACTGAAGATCAACGCGACCGCCAATTGCGAAAACGGGCAGCTTTACGTGATTGAGCTGGTCTATGCCGGCCTCGTCGGCGTGCGCAACATGCCCGAAGACCAGATGCACATGTTCCTGTTCGCAGAAGCGCCGCGCATCCTGTTTCCCTTCGCCCGCCGTGTGGTTGCCGATGCGACCCGCGATCTGGGCTTCCAGCCGCTGATGGTCGATCCGATCGACTTCAACGGGCTGTACCTGCAGCGCCTTCAGGAACGGCAGGCGGAAGACGCCGCTGCGGGCGGCGCGGCACCGGGCGGCAACGCCTGACCACCGCCCGGCAGGGAGGCCAGTAGGGAGGCGGGCGGATGAGCCTGCTCAGGAATGTCGGGACGATCGGCGGGCTGACGCTGGTCAGTCGCTTTGCCGGGCTCGCGCGGGAGATGATCTTCTCCCGCGTGCTCGGTGCCAATGCCGTCACCGACGCCTGGTTTCAGGCGTTCATCATCCCCAACGTCTTCCGCCGCATGTTTGCGGAAGGCGCATTTTCGGCCGCCTTCGTGCCGATGTTCTCCAAGCGGTTGCATGGAGACGGCGGGATCGAGGAAGCGCGCAGCTTCTCCAATGACGTACTGAGCGTGTTCCTGCCGGTGCTGATCGCGGTCTGCGCGGTCATGATGCTGGCGATGCCGCTGGTCATTCGCCTGCTCGGCGATGGCGATTCCTCGCCCGCCGACTTCGCGATGGAAGTCGACTTCGCGCGGATCATGTTCCCCTACATCGCGCTGGTCAGCATGGTGACGCTGTTCACCGGAATGCTCAATTCGGTCAGCCGCTTCGCGCCCGGGGCAAGCTTTCCGATCATCCTCAACCTGGTGCTGATCGCGAACCTGCTGATCGGCGATCATGCCATCTCGCAATGGGGCTGGACCACGCGTCAGGTGGGCTACACCCAGGCCTGGGCGGTGACGGTGGGCGGTGCGATCCAGCTCGCCTGGCTCTATTACTGGACCCGGGTGGAGGGCTTCCGGCCCAAGCTGCTGTGGCCGCGTATCACGCCCGAGGTGAAGCGCCTGTCGATCATCGCGTTTCCCGCCGCGATCGGTGGCGGCGCGTACCAGATCAACACGCTGGTCCAGCTCTACTTCCTCAACCAGCTCGACAGTGGCTCGATCAGCTACATGAATTACGCCGACCGGCTGAACCAGCTGCCGCTGGGGATCATCGGCATCGCCCTGTCGACCGCGATCCTGCCCACGCTCTCCAAATTCGTCGGCGCGAAGAACCGGGCAGGGACCGATCGCATCCAGTCCGATGCGATCGAGCTCGCCATGCTGCTGACGATCCCCGCGGCCGTTGCCCTTGCGATCTGTGCCGAGCCCTTTGTCACGATGATCTTCCAGGGCGGCCGCTTCAGCGTCGAACAGGCGGCACTGACGGGCAATGTGCTGGCCGCGCTGGTCCTCGGCCTGCCCGCCTATGTGCTGGTGAAGGTGCTGGTGCCCAATTTCTACGCCCGGTCGGACACGCGCACGCCGGTCTACGCCGCGTTCATCTCGCTGGTCGTGTTCGCGGCGATGAACGTCGCGACGATCGGCCGGTTCGGTGTGGTCGGGGTCGCCTTTGCCAGCGTGATCGGCGCTTGGATCAATGTCGGCTATCTCTATGTGGTGCTGGTCAAGCGCGACTATTACCGCATCCCGTTGAAGCTGGTCGGGCGGATTGCGCGCCAGCTGGTTGCCGCCGCGGCGATGGGCGCTGCCCTGTGGTTCACGCGCGACCTGCTGACCGGGTGGTACGATGCGGGCCTGTTCGCGCGGGCAGGCGCGCTCGCCGCGCTCGTCGTCTGCGCGGGCGCTGTCTATTTCGGGATCGCCTTTGCGATCGGCGCGATCGACCGCCAGCGCATCACCACGCTGACCCGCAAGACCCCGGTGCCTGCAAGCGACGGGCCGGACGATGTTGCCGAATAGACTGCGTGTGATAAGGCTCGCCGCCATGGACCGGATTGCTCAGCCAGTGAACACTGCACCGCGCCGCTTTGCAACGCGCGGGCGGGCGGCCTGGCGATGGCTGGGTCAGCTTTGATCTGACCGCCGGGGGCCAACCCGGCACCAAGCCATTATCCGTTCGATTTTCGAAAGAGCTATCATCATGCGCGTCGTTTCCGGCATCCAGCCCACCGGCAACCTTCACCTCGGCAATTATCTCGGTGCGATCCGCAACTGGGTGCGGATGCAGGACGAGATGGATGCGGACAGCGAGTGCCTGTTCTTCCTCGCCGATCTGCACGCGATCTCGATGGCGCACGAACCCGCCGAACTGCGCCGCGCCACGCTGGAAATGGCCGCCGCGCTGGTCGCCTGCGGGATCGATCCCGATCGCTCGATCCTGTTCAACCAGGCGCAGGTGCCCCAGCACGCAGAGCTGCAATGGCTGCTCAACGGCACCGCGCGGATGGGCTGGCTGAACCGGATGACGCAGTGGAAAGACAAGGCGGGCAAGAACCGCGAAGGCGCATCGGTCGCGCTGTTCACCTACCCGGTGCTGCAGGCCGCCGACGTGCTGGTCCACCAGGCGACCCACGTGCCCGTGGGCGACGATCAGAAGCAGCATCTGGAGCTGGCACGCGACATCGCGCAGAAGTTCAACAACGACTTCTGCACCGAAGACGCCCCGCTGTTCACCCTGCCCGAACCGATCACTCCGCCCGATGCGGCGCGGATCATGAGCCTGCGCGACGGCAGCAAGAAGATGTCCAAATCCGACCCTTCGGACATGAGCCGGATCAACCTGTCCGACGATCCGGACGAGGTGATGAAGAAGGTCAAGAAGGCCAAGACCGATCCCGAGCCGCTGCCTTCCGAGCGCGACGGGCTCGAAGGCCGCGCAGAAGCGCTCAACCTCGTGACGATCTACGCCGCGCTGACCGACCGGAGCGTGGATGACGTGCTGGCCGAACATGGCGGGCAGGGCTTCGGCGCGTTCAAGCCTGCGCTGGGCGAGGTGCTGATCGAAACGCTGCGGCCGATCTCGGCACGGTTCAACCAGCTGCTCGAAGATCGCGAGGCGCTCGACGCAATCCTTGCACGCGGCGCAGCCAGGGCGCGCGACCGCGCTGCGCCCACGCTGGCTGCGACCTACCAAGCGCTCGGACTGGTCCGTGGCTGATCGCAGATCCCGCTAAGTCGAGGAAAGTTAAGGACTTCAAGAGGTTAAAGCAGCGTTCAGGGGAACCTGTCTAGGACGTGAATCGTAATGTCATGCGGGGGGCATCCCCACGGAGCGCCTCCCCTCACCCAGGGGCACTTGCCATGATCAAAACACGTTTTCTCGCTGCCGTCGGCGCGCTGGGCATTCTCGGCGCCGGGCTGACCGCTTGTGCGACCGGCTTCCAGGCCGATGTCTCCCGCTTCCAGGCGCAGTTGCCTGCGCCGCAGGGCCAGACCTTCGCGGTGGTCGCGGACGATCCCTCGCTCGCTGGCGGGATCGAGTTCGGCCAGTATGCCGAGCTGGTAAGCGGTGAGATGGCGCGACTGGGCTACGTCCCCGGCACGCCTGCCAATGCCGACCTGATCGTGCGGTTCGACTACGATGTCGATAACGGGCGCGAACGGGTCCGCTCGACCGGGACCGGCTTCCGCGATCCCTTCTACGATCCCTGGTATCGTTACCGTGCCGGGGCCTTCGTCCCGCGCGGCTACTGGGGTTACGGCTACTACGACCCGTGGCTCTCCAGCAGCAGCCGGATCGACAGCTACACCGTCTATACCAGCGAGATCGACCTCGACATCGACGACCGGCGGACCGGCCAGCGTCTGTTCGAAGGCACAGCCAAGGCCGTATCGCCCAGCGACAACCTGCAATATCTGGTTCCCAATCTGGTCGACGCGATGTTCACCGGCTTCCCCGGCAATTCGGGCGAAACCGTGCGTATCTCGATCAAGCCGGAAGAGCGGTAAGACCGGGCCGGAATGCGAAACAGGAAAGGGCGGGCCGGATGGTCCGCCTTTTTCGTATCAGAGCGTGGCGTGGCCGCCGGTCGAGCCGAAACCGCCGCTGCCGCGCGCGGTGTCATCCAGATCGTCCACCTCGGTAAAGGCCGCTCGGGTGACGGGGGCGAGCACCAGCTGCGCCACGCGGTCGCCGCGGCGGATCGCGAAGCTCTCGTCGCCGTGGTTGATCAGCAGCACCTTGAGCTCGCCGCGATAGTCCGAATCGATCGTGCCGGGCGCATTGGGTACGGAGATGCCGTGCTTGAATGCGAGGCCGGAGCGTGGGCGAACCTGAATCTCGTACCCCTGCGGAATCGCCACCGCTAAGCCCGTGGCGACGGCATGGCGCGCGCCGGGGGCGAGGTCGACATCCTCCGCCGCGCACACGTCCATCCCCGCCGCGCCATCTGTGGCGTAGACGGGCAGCGACAGGCCTTTGCCATGCGGCAGGCGCAGAATCGCCACGCCGACCGTATCAGTCATCATCATTCTCCAGCGCCAGCGCGATCCGTTCGACCAGCCGCATGGCGACCTCTTCCTTGGGCATCTGCGGCCAGTCCTCGACGCCTTCTTCGGTGACGAGATGGATGGTGTTGTGCGCCCCGCCCATCACGCTTTGCCCCACGCCGCCGGACACATCATTGGCGATGATCCAGTCGGCCTTCTTGCGCGCGCGCTTGGCCTGCGCGTTCTCGACCACATCGTCGGTCTCCGCAGCGAAGCCGATCAGCAGGCCGGGGCGGGCGTCCGAAGCGCCCAGCGTGGCGAGGATGTCGGGGTTTTCCGCCAGCTCGAGCGCGGGCGGAGCGTCGCCCCGCTTCTTCATCTTGCTCTCAGCCACATCGCGCGTGCGCCAGTCGGCGACGGCGGCGGCCATGATCGCGATATCGGCGGGCAGGCTTTCGCGCACCGCAGCCGCCATATCGCGCGCGGTCTGCACCTCGACGCGCATGACGCCAGGCGGCGTCGCCAGCTCCACCGGCCCCGCGACCAGCGTGACCCGCGCGCCTGCCGCTGCGGCAGCGGCGGCAATCGCGAAGCCCTGCTTCCCGCTGGAACGGTTGGCGATGTAGCGCACCGGATCGATCGGCTCATGCGTCGGCCCGGCTGTCACCAGCACGTGGCGGCCCGCCAGCGGTGCCCCGTCGAAATGGTAGAGAGCGCCGCGATCCTCTTCGGGCGCAGCCGCAGCCGCGCCGCCCTTCTCTGCCAGCAGCGTGTCCGGCTGCGGCGCCGCCTTCCGCCCCCCGCGCGGAATCAGCGATGCGATCAGTCCACCGAGGCCGCCCTGCGACTCGCGCTCGCGCGTCTCGGTGCCGGTATCCTGCCCCGCCCAGCTGGCGATCGCATTCCAGATCGCGGGCGGTTCGGGCAGGCGGCCTGCGCCGTATTCGCCGCAGGCCATCGGCCCTTCGTCCGGATCGAGCACGATCACGCCCGCCTCTCGCAGCCGCGCGACATTGGCCTGCACTGCGGCGTGGCTCCACATGCGCACGTTCATCGCGGGCACCGCCATCACCGGCTTGTCCGTCGCGAGCAGCAGGGTGGTCGCCAGATCGTCCGCAATACCCGCCGCCATCTTGGCCAGCATGTTCGCGGTCGCAGGGCACACCACCACCAGATCCGCCTCACGGCTGAGCTGGATGTGGCCCATCTCGACCTCGTTCCTGAGATCCCACAACGTGGTGTGGACGGGATTTTCGCTGAGCGCGGCTA
Source organism: Citromicrobium bathyomarinum (assembly GCA_001306305.2). Taxonomy (NCBI): domain Bacteria; kingdom Pseudomonadati; phylum Pseudomonadota; class Alphaproteobacteria; order Sphingomonadales; family Sphingomonadaceae; genus Citromicrobium; species Citromicrobium bathyomarinum. The sequence goes on along the minus strand of CP155577.1, from coordinate 797,479 downwards.
GCGTCATCGGAGTGACGAAGTGCGATCCCCCCTCGGTCAGCACGCAGGTGACGCTGCCGCCGTTCTTGCGGATCAGGCGGATCAGCTCGCACGACTTGTAGGCCGCGATCCCGCCGCCGATCACCAGCAGCACCTTGATGCCGCTCAGCGCCGCCATCAGCCGATCACCCCCAAAGCGAACAGGCCCGCCATCAGGCCCGCGCCGCCCAGCACCAGCGCCGCCTGGCCAAGCCAGCCGGGGCCGCTTTCACGCACGCGCCGGTCCCACATCAGCTCGATCTCGGGCAGCGGAGCGGGCTCGGGCGCGCCGCCCTTGGGCGGGTATTTCTCCTCGAGCCGGCGGACCAGCCCCGGGATGCGCTGCAGGGTGTCGAAATCCTCGCGCAGACGCTCGGCAATCGCGGCCTCGGGGCCCAGCTCGTCGCGAATCCAGCTGCGCACGAAGGGCGCGGAGACGTCCCACATGTTGATCTTGGGATTGAGCTGGGTGGCGATGCCTTCGACCATCACCATCGTCTTTTGCAGCAGCAGCAGGTGCGGCTGCGTCTGCATGTCGAAATCGCGGGTGATCGCGAACAACCCGTCGAGCATCTGGCCGACCGACAGCTCGCTCACCGGCTTGCCGCGCATCGGCTCACCCACCGCGCGAAGCGCCGTGGCGAATTCGCCGACCGAGTGGTGGCTGGGCACATATTGCGCCTCGAAATGGATTTCCGCGACCCGGCGGTAATTGCCCGTGGTCAGGCCGTAGAGGATCTCCGCCAGCCACTGCCGTGCGCGCCGGTCGATCCGGCCCATGATCCCGAAATCGATCGCCGCGATCGTGCCGTCGGGCTCCACGAACAGGTTCCCCTGGTGCATGTCGGCATGGAAATAGCCGTAGCTGATCGCCTGCGTGAGGAAGGCGAGCACCAGCCGTTCGGCCAGCTGCTCCAGATCATGCCCAGCAGCGACCAGCCCTTCGCGGTCGCTCATCTTGATGCCATCGATCCATTCGATCGTCATCACGCGACCGTTGGTGCGATCCCAGTCGACCGCGGGGATGCGATAGCCGGCAAAACCCTTCATCGCCTCGGCCAGCTCGCTCGCGGCGGCAGCCTCGCGCCGCAGGTCGAGCTCGGTATTGGTCCAGCGCTTGAAGTTGGCGATGGTCAGCGCAGGCCGCAGGCGCGCGGCCTCGCCCCCCATCGCCTCGACATGCGCGGCGGCCCATTCGTAGGTCGCGATATCGCGCGCGAACTGCTCGCGAATGCCGGGGCGCAGCATCTTGACCGCGACCTGCCGTCCATCGGTGGTGATCGCGCGGTGGACCTGCGCGATCGACGCCGCGCCGACGGGCTTGGGGTCGATCTCGGCAAACAGCGCGTCGACCGGCTGGGCAAAGGTCGATTCGATCACCGGGCGCAGGCTCTCGAACGGGACCGGCGGCAGGTTGTCCTGCAAGGACAGAAGGTTGAGCGCCGCCTCGTCCCCGACCAGATCGGGCCGTGTGGCGAGCGACTGGCCCAGCTTGATCGCCGCCGGGCCGATCGCGCGGAACGCGCCTGCATAGTCGGGAGTCGCGGGCTGGCGGGTGCCGAACCGGGCGAGCCTGACCAGACGCTTGACCGGCGCAGGCGTGTTGGGATCGCTCTCGATCCCGCGCAGCGCGCCGTGACGCGCGGCGGTCCGCCCCCATTTCAGCAGGCGCCAGATATGGCGAGACGGGCGTGTCACGCGATCAGATTTTCCAGCCGGAATGAATGTTCACAGCCCCGCCGAGGATCGTCTCGACACGGGTCTGCGTAAAGCCCGCCGCCTTGATCATCGCCTCGAACTCGGGCGGGCGCGGGAAGCGGCGGATCGATTCGGCGAGGTAGCGATAGCTCTCCTCGTCATTGGCAATCAGCTTGCCCATCAGCGGCATCAGCCGGTGCGAGTAGAGGTCGTAAACTTCCTTGAAGCCGGGCCAGTCGGTGCTGGAGAACTCCATGCAGTAGAACCGCCCGCCATGCTTCAGCACGCGGTGCGCCTCGGCCAGCGCCTTGTCGATGTGGGTCACGTTACGAATGCCGAACACGATCGTGTAGGCATCGAACTGGCGGTCGGAGAAGGTCAGCTCCTCGGCGTTCTGGCACGACCAGACGAGGCCGTCGATCCCGCGCTCCATCGCCCGTTCGACGCCCACGTCGAGCATGTCCTGGTTGATGTCGGACACGATCACGTCCGCGCCGCAATCGGCCATGCGGAAGGCGATGTCGCCGGTGCCGCCCGCCATGTCGAGAATCGCCTCGCCCGGCTGCGGTTTGACCCGCCGCACGAAGCGATCCTTCCACAATCGGTGCATCCCGCCCGACATCGCATCGTTCATCACGTCGTACTTGGCGGCGACGCTGGAAAAGACGCCGCCAACGCGCGCGGTCTTCTCATCGGGGCTGACATCTTCGTAGCCGAAGGAAACGGTATCGCTCATGGAGTTGGGCCTTAGGGGGAAAGGTTTGTGGCGTCTATTCGCTAGCTTGGTTTGATCGGCACCAGCCCTCTCCCCCTCCCAACCACCCATGGCATTATGCTGTCGGGTGGTTGGGAGGGGGAGAGGGCTGGCACCGCCTCCGGCGAACCGCCATATCCACCACCAACACGTTCCCAATCGCCGGAAAACCAATGCCCGAACTTCCCGAGGTCGAGACCACCGTGCGCGGGCTCGCCCTTCATCTGGAAAACCGCACCATCACCGCCGCGCGCACCGCACGGCCCGACATGCGCAGGCCCTTTCCCGAAGGGCTGGAGCAGGCGCTGGTCGGCGCGCGGGTGACCTCACTGGGGCGGCGCGCCAAGTTCGGCCTGATCCATACCGACCGCGACCAGACGCTGATCTTCCATCTGGGGATGAGCGGGCGCTGGCGGATCGATCCCGAGCAGCCCGACCGGCACGATCACCTGCTGATCGAAACCGAATCGAATCGATTCGCGCTGAACGACCCACGCCGATTCGGCTGGGTCGATCTGGTCGACACCGCTGCGCTCGATGCGTGGCCCAGCTTCGTCACCATGGGGCCCGAACCGCTCGGCCCCGATCTTACCGCCGCCCATCTGCGCGCCGCGTTGGCGGGCCGCAGGCAGGCGATCAAGCTGCTGCTGCTCGACCAGAGAATCGTTGCCGGGCTCGGCAATATCTACGTGTGCGAGGCGCTGTGGCGCGCCCGGATCAGCCCGAAGCGTGCAGGTGGCCGCGTCTCGCTCGCGGCGCTGGAACGGCTGGTTACGGCGATTCGCGAGGTGCTGGAGCAATCGATTCGCGATGGCGGATCGACCTTGCGCGATTATGCCCGGCCCGATGGCGAGCTGGGCTATTTCTCCACCCGGTTCGACGTCTATGGCCGCACCGGCGAATCGTGCCGACGCGAGGATGGCGGGCATATCGCCCGGATCGAACAGGGCGGTCGCAGCACCTGGTATTGCCCGGTCTGCCAGAGGTAGGCTTTCGGCCAATTTCCTTGACGAGCCGGACACCGCGCCCTATGTGCGCGCCCTTCCGGCGAGCAATCGCCGCTTCCAGGCATTGATTTTAAAAGCAGTTGGCTGCGCGCTTCGCGGCCAGAGACAAGGACGACCATGGCCAATACGCCGCAAGCCCGCAAACGCATCCGTCGCAACGAGCGTCGCGCCGAAATCAACGGTGCGCGTATGAGCCGCATCCGCACCTTCCTCAAGAAGGTCGAAAGCGCCATCGAAGGCGGCGACAAGGAAACCGCACAGACCGCCCTTCGCGCTGCTCAGCCCGAGCTGGCGCGCGGCGTTGCCCGCGGCGTTCTCCACAAGAACACCGCGTCGCGCAAGATGAGCCGGCTTTCCAAGCGGGTTGCCGCTCTCTAAGCTGCTTTCAGACCACAATCTGACCGCGTTTTCGGGGTCGTCGCCGTGTGCGACGGCCCCTTTTGGTTTTGTCTTAAAACCGACGCACAGGCTTCGCGATTCGGCCTAGGAATCCCGCCGATTCGAGGGGTCATCCGGGGCGAAAAAACAGCGTTTACAGCGCCTTAAACGGAAGGCTGCGGCTCACACCACTGTCAATTTCTTTATTTCAAATTCGCTACCATTTCGCGCTTGCCCATCGGCCCCCAGACCTGTCTATTGATCGTCACCGCCGGGGAGGGACACCGCGGCTGGGACTAAATCGAAGATGGCCGGTGGGGGGCCTCAACACTGCTCGCGATGACACGCGATTCCGGTGAAGGGGGCGCTGTATCCATCGAATGTAAACAGGGAACCCCGGAGGCGACACGCGCTTCCGGAAGCGGAGGTCTATTAGCAAGTCATGGCACGTATTCCCGATACGAACGGTGCCGCGCGCAAGCGGGCCAAAGGCGAAGGCGAAGATATGGAGCGCGTGGCGCTGGCCGCGGACTGGGACGATATCAGCACCGGCCTGCGCAAGGATCTGGGCCATCAGCTGCACAGCCAGTGGATCAAGCCGATCCAGCTGGGCGAGTTCGACTCCGAAACCGGCACGCTGGCGCTGTACCTGCCGTCCGAATTCGCCGCCGAGTGGGTCCGCAAGCATTTCGCCGACCGCCTCTCGCTCGCGTGGAAGATCATGCGTTCCGAGATCAAGACCGTCGCGATCGAGGTGCACCCCAGCCGCAAGCGGATGGCCGACATCTCGCTGGGCGATTCGCGTCGCCCGGCCAATGACGGGCCCGAACTGCGCGTGGTGTCCGATGGCGGCTTCGGCGATCCTGGCTTCAGCAGCGTCGGCCTCGACGCCTCGCTGACCTTCGCCGCCTTCGTCACCGGCGATGCCAACGTGCTCGCCCGCAACGCCGCGCAGCGGATGGCCGCGAACGAGAAGCCGCAGTTCTCGCCGCTCTACATCAAGGCCGCAACCGGTCAGGGCAAGACGCACCTGCTGCACGCGATCGGCCACCAGTTCCTCAGCCAGCACCCGCGTGCGCGGATCTTCTACTGTTCGGCAGAGCGCTTCATGGTCGAGTTCGTCCAAGCGCTGAAGCAGAACCGGATGATCGAGTTCAAGACGCGCCTGCGCGGGTTCGACCTGCTGCTGGTCGACGATCTGCAGTTCATCATCGGCAAGGCGAGCGCTCAGGAAGAGCTGCTCTATACGATCGATCACCTGCTGTCGGAGGGCAAGCGACTGGTCTTCGCCGCCGACCGCGCACCGCAGGCGCTCGACTCGGTCGAACCGCGCCTGCTCAGCCGCCTGTCGATGGGTCTGGTCGCGGACATCCAGCCCGCCGATCTGGAACTGCGCCGCTCGATCCTCGAATCGAAGCTAACCCGGTTCGCGCCGCTCAGCGTACCCGACGATGTGGTCGACTTCCTCGCCCGCACGATCACCCGCAATGTGCGCGAGCTGGTCGGTGGCCTCAACAAGCTGATCGCCTATGCCCAGCTGACCGGCCAGCCGGTCTCGCTGCAGCTGGCCGAAGAACAGCTGACCGATATCCTGTCGGCCAACCGCCGCCGGATCACGATCGACGAGATTCAGCGCACCGTGTGCCAGTTCTACCGCATCGACCGCAGCGAGATGAGCAGCAAGCGCCGCACCCGCGCCGTGGTTCGCCCGCGTCAGGTCGCGATGTACCTGTCCAAGGTGCTCACCCCGCGCAGCTATCCCGAAATCGGGCGCAAGTTCGGCGGGCGCGACCATTCGACCGTGATCCACGCGGTCAAGCTGATCGAGGATCTGCGGACCCGCGATGCGGACATGGACGGAGACGTTCGCAGCCTGCTGCGCCAGCTCGAAAGCTGATCGCACCACCCACAGCCGGCCCACACTCAGCCCACAGCCGATCGACAGCTTGCACACCGATTGTCGACAGACCCATCCACAGGTCTGTCGACAGCTCGGCCACAGGCTGCCAACAGCGTGTCCATGGCCGATCCCCAGCCTTGCCCACAGCGAGTCGACTTGCCCGCCACGCTCGGCGCCGCGCTGCTGCGGGGCTTGCGCAGCACCTGCCCGCGCTGCGGCGAGGGGCGGCTGTTTCGCAAGTGGATCAAGCCGGTCGATGCCTGCCCGCATTGCGCGCAGGACTGGTCGGTCCAGCAGGCGGATGACTTCCCCGCCTATATCGGCATCTTCGTGGTCGGGCATCTGCTCGCACCGGTCGTGATCGCGATGATCGGGACCTACGACATGTCGCCGATCCTGACGCTGGCGATCATCCTGCCGGTCGCGGTGGCGATGCTGCTGGCGATGCTCCAGCCGGTAAAGGGCGGCGTGATCGCCTTCCTCTGGTGGTTCGGCATCGGCAGCTTCGTGCAGGAGCGGCGCGACGAGGATTCCGACAAACCGTGACCATCGCACCCGAACGGCTGGAGCGTTTCGCGCGTCACATCGTGCTGCCCGAAGTGGGCGGCGCGGGGCAGGCCGCGCTCGCGGACATGCATGTCGCGCTGATCGGCCTGGGCGGAATCGGCAGCCCGGCGCTGCAATATCTCGCGGGCGCAGGCGTGGGTCGTTTCACGCTGGTCGATTCGGGCGATGTCGAGCTGTCCAACCTCCAGCGCCAGACGATCTACACCACCCGCGACATCGGCCATGCCAAGGCGGTCGCCGCACGCCGCTGGCTCGCCAATTTCGACAACGGCCTGACCGCCGATGTCCGTGACGACCGGATCGATGCGGCCAATGCGGCCGCATTGATCGAGGATGCGGATCTGGTGCTCGACGGGACGGACAATTTCGCCACCCGCCTCGCCGTGTCGGACGCGTGTGTTGCGGCGCGCGTGCCGCTGCTCTCCGCCGCTGTGGGCCGCTTCCAGGGCCAGGTCGGCGCGTTCGCCGGTCACCTGCCCGAACACGCCTGCTACCGCTGCTTCGTCGGCGATGCCTTCGATGCCGAGGATTGCGACACCTGCGCCGAAGACGGCGTGCTGGGCGCAATGGTCGGCTGGGTCGGCAGCTTCGCCGCAATGCAGGCGATCCGCGTGCTGCTGTGCGGGGTGAGCGCGCTGGGCGATCCGCAATGGGGTACGCTGCATCTGATGGAGGGGCTCAGCCCCGCGATGCGCAGTTTTCAGATTGCGAAAGATCCGGCGTGCAAAGGGTGCGGCTCAGCCGCCTAGCAGCTCGTCCACCCACGCGGGTACGAGTTCTCCCGCCCTGCCCTGACGCGATTCGTCGAACCAGTGCGAGCCTTCGCTGCGTTCGAGATTGAGCTCCAGCGTGCGCGCGCCGTAGGCCGCAGCCTCCTGCACGAAACCTGCCGCAGGATAGACCGCGCCGCTGGTCCCGATCGAGACGAACAGGTCCGCACCGGCCAGCGCGGCATAAATCCGCTCCATCTCGTAGGGCATCTCGCCGAACCACACGATGTCGGGCCGCAGCGCGGGCGCGCCGCACGCCTCGCAGGGCGGCGCATCGCTCAGCGGACCGTGCCACTCCATGCGCGCGCGGCACGCCGTGCACAGCGCGCTGCGCAGTCGGCCATGCATGTGGAGCACGCTCTTCGCGCCCGCGCGCTCGTGCAGGTCGTCGACGTTCTGGGTGACGATCAGCAGGCTGTGCGATTCGGCGTCCGGCCATTCGGACTCGAGCCGGGCAAGCGCCCGGTGCGCCGCATTGGGCTCCACCGTGTCGAGCGCCGCGCGCCGCGCATCGTAGAACCCCTGCACCAGCGCCGGGTTGCGCGCGAAGGCATCTGGCGTGGCGACGTCCTCTATCCGGTGCTTCTCCCACAGCCCGCCCGCGTCGCGGAACGTGTCGATCCCGCTTTCTGCGGAAATTCCTGCGCCGGTCAGGATGACGATGTTGCGAATGTCTGCCATGCACCCATCAAACACCGGCAAGGCGCGAGGGCAATGGCAGCAATCGGAATCATCGGGCGCGACGGGCGCATGGGGCAGGCAATCGCTGCGGCTATCGAGAGCGGCGAACACACGCTGGCAGGCGCGGTCGACAAGGGCGAGGATGTCGCCGGCCTTGCCGATCGCAGCGAGGTGCTGATCGACTTCTCCGCTCCGCAGGCGCTCGAGAGCAATCTGCACGCCGCCGTCGGCGCAGGCGTTCCGCTGCTGATCGGCACCACCGGGCTGGAAGAACATCACCACACCGCGATAGACAACGCCGCGCGCGCGGTCGCGGTGCTGCAGACGGGCAATACCTCGCTCGGCGTGACCATGCTCGCGCGGCTGGTGCGCGAAGCGGCAGGGGCGCTGGCGCAGGGCTGGGATGTCGAGATCGTCGAGATGCACCACCGCGCAAAGGTCGACGCGCCGTCTGGCACCGCGCTGCTGCTGGGCGAAGCCGCGGCAAGCGGACGCGGGATCGACCTCGCGCAGAATTCCGAGCGCGGCCGCGACGGGCACACCGGCGCACGCGGTGATGGCGCGATCGGCTTCGCAAGCCTGCGCGGCGGCACGGTCGCGGGCGAGCACTCGGTCATCCTGGCAGGCGAGAACGAGCGAATCGTGCTCAGCCACGTGGCCGAGGACCGCACGCTGTTCGCCCGCGGCGCGCTGACCGGCGCGGATTGGCTGATCGGCAAGCCGCCCGGGCGCTATTCGATGGAAGACGTGCTGGGAATCTGATCGGGCATGACCAAGGACCAGATCTTCGAATTCTTTAGCAGGCTGGCGGAGGGCAATCCCTCACCCGAGACCGAGCTTGAATACGGCAACCCGTATCAGCTGCTGGTCGCAGTGACGCTGAGCGCGCAGGCGACCGATGTGGGCGTGAACAAGGCGACCCGTGCGCTGTTCGCGGACGTAAAGACACCGCAGCAGATGATTGATCTGGGCGAGGATGGGCTGAAGGAGCACATCAAGACGATCGGGCTGTTCAACTCCAAGGCGAAGAACGTGATCGCGATGGCACGGCTGCTGGTCGACGAGCATGGCGGCGAGGTGCCGCAGACGCGTGAGGAACTCGTCACGCTGCCCGGTGTCGGCCGTAAGACCGCCAATGTCGTGCTCAACTGCGCCTTCGGGCAGGAAACCTTCGCGGTCGACACGCACATCTTCCGCGTCGGCAACCGCACCGGCCTCGCCAAAGGCAAGACGCCCGAGGCGGTCGAGGCGAAGCTGGAAAAGCGCGTCCCCGGTCCATTTCGCCTTCACGCACACCACTGGCTGATCCTGCACGGCCGCTACGTGTGCAAGGCGCGCACGCCCGAATGCTGGCGCTGCGAGGTTTCCGATCTGTGCAGCTTCCGCAAGAAGGTGGTAGAACCGCCCAAGGCGCGGCGCTGATTCTCGCCGCGCACAGGTCGCAGCGGAGAACCCCCATGATGAAACTTGCAGCAGCCCCCCTTGCCGGAATGATCGCGCTGTGCGCCTGTGCGCCGGTCGACCAGCCGGACACTGTGCCTGCCGAGGTCAAGCCTGCGGTGCAGGTCACCGGCGCGGCGAAGAGCTGCATTTCCGCCTCGCTCGTACGTAACACCAAGGTGCGCGGCGACGGGGTGATCGATTTCGAGCTCGACGACGGCAAGATCTATCGCAACGCACTGTCGCAAGGCTGCCCCGCGCTGCGCCGCGGCGATGCCATCGCCTACGATGTGCGCGGCGGCAACCTGTGCAGCGGGGAGATCGTCTTCGAGCTCAACAATATCGGCGGCCAGCTCTCGCGCGGTGCCGCCTGCGGCCTCGGCGAGTTCGTGCCGGTCGAATATGCCGACACGGTCAGCGATGCGCCGGCAACGATGGACAACTAGCCCACGCTAGACGTCGTCCGCGCTGGCGAGCTCGGCCTTGTCGATCTCGCCCAGCATGGTCGCCGTGGCCACCGTCACCGTGGCATCGCCGGTGACGTTGGTCGCGGTGCGCATCATGTCCATGATCCGGTCGACGCCCGCAACGAAGGCAATGGTTTCCAGCGGCACGCCAACGGCGGTGAAGATCGCGCCCATCATCACCAGCCCGCCGCCGGGGATCCCCGCCGCGCCGATCGAGCCCACGGTCGCGAGCAGGGCGATCATCCCGTAATCGCCCCAGCTTAGATCGACCCCGAAGATCTGCGCGCCGAACAGCGTCGCAAGACCGAGGTACATCGCCGTTCCGTCCATATTGATGGTCGAGCCGAGCGAGACGATGAAGCTGGAAGTGGGGCGGCTGACACCGAGGTTGCGCTGGGTGCAGCGCAGCGTCACCGGCAGCGTCGCGCTGGAGGAAGCGGTCGAATAGGCCACTGCGATCGCATCGATCATTCCCCGAAAGAAGCCGATCACCGACACGCGCGACAGCAACAGGATGGCGACGTACATGATCGCAATGATCAGCAGGCACCCGGCATAGTTGAGCGCGACCAGCTTGCCGAGCGCAGCGACGGCATCAAGGCCGAGCGTGCCGACCACCCAGGCGATCAGCGCGAAAACGCCGAAAGGCGTGAGTTCCATGATCACCATCGTGATCTTCTGGAAGATCACCGCGCCCGCATCGAAGGCACCGGCGACTGCCGCCACCGCACCTCTTGTCGCGCCCGGCGCCTCGGGGTTTTCCTTATCCTCTTCCCGCTTGGCGAGCAGGATGCCGATGCCGACCAGCAGGGAGAAAACGATCAGCGGCAGCACGTTGACGTCCGCCATCACCTTCACCGGACTGACCGGGATCATCGAGCGGACCATTTCGCGCCAGTCGAAGGGCGCAGGCTCGGGCACCGCACCCATCTCGATCCCGCTCGTGTCGAGGCCGATGCCGGGCGCGAAGAAGGTCCCCAGCCCCAGGCCCAGCCAAACCGCGATCTGACCGGTAACCACGAACAGGAGGATTGCGCGCCAGCCGACGCTGCCCAGCTTGCCGAGATCGCCAATCGCGGTCACCCCCGACACCAGGCTGAGGAAGATCAGCGGGACGATCAGCATCTTGATGAAGTCGATGAAGACATCGCCGACGATCTTGATGCTCTCGGCATCCTCGCCCCAGAAATACCCAACGATCGCGCCCAGTATCAGCGCGAGCAGCACGCGCGCCCACAGCGGTGTGGCGAACCAGGCCTTGAACATTCACTTCCCCCTAGAATCTCTAGCCGCCTCTAGTGCCGTTGCCGGAGGAAGACGGCAAGCCTTGCGCGTTCAGCTCTCCAATGCGGCGCGTGCAACCCGCGCATAAATCCGCGCAAGGACGGCAAGGTCCGCCACCGCGACCGCTTCGTCGGTCTTGTGCATGGTCGCGTTGACCAGCCCGAACTCGATCACCGGGCAGACGCTGCGCAGAAACCGGGCGTCCGACGTCCCCCCGCTGGTGGAGGCTTCGGGCACCACGCCCGTCTCCGCCTCCACCGCAGCGGCGATCATGCCGGAAAACTCGCCCGGCGGGGTCAGGAACGGCTCGCCCGAGATGACGGGACGCACATCGACCTGATGACGGGCGCAGATCGTGGTGACTTTCTCGCTCAGCGAGGCACCCGAGTGCAGATCGTTGAAGCGGATGGACAGCCGCGCCCGCGCCTCGCCGGGAATGACGTTGTGCGCCGGATTGCCGACTTCGATATCCGTGATCTCCAGATTGCTCGGCTGGAACCAGTCGGTGCCCTCGTCCAGCTCGAGCGCTTCCAGTTCCGCCATCGCGGCGACCAGTCGCGGGATCGGGTTGTCGGCCAGATGCGGATAGGCAACGTGGCCCTGCGTGCCCTTGGCGCTAAGCCACATGTTGACCGAGCCCCGGCGGCCGATCTTCATCATGTCGCCCAGCCGGTTGACGCTGGTGGGTTCGCCCACGAGGCACAGGTCGGGCGCATGATCGTTCGCGTGCATGAAATCGATCAGCGCGCGGGTGCCGTGCAGCGCGGGCCCCTCCTCGTCCCCGGTGATGATGAAGCTGATCGTCCCGGCATCGGCGGGCACCTCCGCAACGGCGGCAACCATGCAGGCGATCGCGCCCTTCATGTCGACCGCGCCGCGCCCGTAGAGCAGGTCGCCCCTGGTTTCGGGCGCAAATGCGCCGCTTTCCCAGCCCTCTCCCGGCGGAACCACATCGAGGTGCCCGGCAAAGGCGAAGTGCTTCGGCCCTGCTCCGGCGCGGATCGCGAACAGGTTTTCGACCGGGGCCTCGTCCGACCCGGCAGGCCCGCTACCGCGCGTGAAGCGATGGACGGTGAAGCCGAGCGGCTCCAGCATCGCCTGCATCTCATCGAACACCGCTCCGGTTGCGGGGGTGACGCTGGGCGCGGCGATCAGCCGCTTGGCGAGGTCGAGAACATCAGTCATGTCTTGCGCGCTAGCAGGAGACTTCGCCAATGCCCAAGCTCGATCTCGATGCGATCCCTCAGACCAACGCGACCGGCTATCCCGCCCCCTTCGACCGCGAAGTGCAGGGCCGCTGGTATCGCCGTCTTGCGCCCGTTGCCGGACTGACGCGGATGGGGGCGAGCCATGTGACGCTCAAGCCCGGCGCGTGGTCGAGCCAGCGCCACTGGCACAGCGCGGAGGACGAGCTGGTCGTGATGCTGGCGGGCGAGGCGGTGCTGGTCGAGGATGAGGGCGAGAGCATCATCCACCCCGGCGATGTCCTCGCCTGGCCCGCTGGCATGGAGAACGGCCACCATCTGCAGAACCGCAGCGACGCCGACTGCGTGTTCATCGCGATCAGCGCGGGGCCGAAGGCCGAGGATTCGGGCGCATATCCCGATATCGACATGGTGTTCGACGCCGAAGGATACGCCCGCAAGGATGGCACGCGTTACGCGGCGAAGCGCACGCCTTAATCGCGCGCGGGCTCAGGCAGCGGCCCCGGCTCCATCGCCCGGTCGAGCAGCTCCGCGATCCGCAGCCCGGCCTGCGTGACGCGGCGCTGCGAGACGGGGACTGCCGTTTCGATCGCCTGCTGCGTCAGCACGGTCTCGTCGGGCAGCGGGCCGTCGAGCGGGCTGCGGTCGAAGGCGTTGGGATAGACGAAATCGCGCGCCGTCGCCCAGCTCTCGCGGCCCCAGTCGGCAGGCGTGCCGCCCGCCAGCTCGGCACGCTCGGCGGCGGTGTAGCGGCGCACCAGAGAGGGCCGCGCGCTGGTGATCGCGCGTTCGGCCAGCGGGCCATCCCAGATCCAGTGGAGGTTGAGGCCCGGCGCGATGCCGTAGGCGGCCTCGCGGTCGTTGCCGCCGCGGTCGTCCAGATCGCCCGAGTGCAGCGGCATGTGGATGTCGCCGGTGAAGTGGACCACGAAGGCGAGCGCCTGCAGGCGGACATTGGCGGGCAGGCTCTCGTCGGCGAGAATGCGGAAATTCCGCTCGATCTGCGCGCTGACGCAATTGCCGCCGGAGCAGTTCTTGCGCACGTCGTAGTCTTCGGTCACCGGCTCGGTCTGGTAATGCCAGGCGGAGGTATAGCCCCAGCGCCAGCCCTCGCGCCGGATGCAATCGGGCCAGGTCGCCGCCTCCACCAGATTGCCCAACGGGCAGTCGGGCGTGCCGATCAGCGGCTCGGCGGCGAACAGCCTGTCGAGCTTTGTGCGCGTCTCGGGCCGGATATTGGCCTGCGCGATCTCTGCGGTGATGCCGTGCGCGTAGTAGCCCCAGGCATGGCCCGCGCTCGGCAGCAGCAAGGCGATTCCCGCCAGCGCAGCGCCGATGCGCATGCCAACCCCGCGCCTCAAGCCTGTGGCACGCTTTCGTATTGTTCGATGACCCATTGTTCGTCCTCGGCGGCGGCAATCCATTGCTGGAGCCAGTCGTGCGTCCAGACCGCCTGCATGTAGCTGTCGGCGAAGCCCGGTACACCGAAGCCATAGGTGATGAAACGGCTGACTACGGGGGCGTAGAAAATATCCGCCGCGCCGAAGGTGCCGAACAGGAACGGCCCGCCACTGCCGAACCGCGCACGCGCCTCCGCCCACAGGCCGAGGATGCGCACGACATCGTGCCGGGTGCCCTCGGAAATCTTCACGTCCGTATGCCGCGCGCGAATATTCATCGGGCATTCGCGCCGCAGCGACAGGTACGAACTGTGCATTTCGGCGACCATTGCGCGGGCCATCGCGCGCGCCGCATCTTCCTTGGGCCAGAAGCGATCGCGACCGACCTTGTCGGCCAGATATTCGAGGATCGCGAGACTGTCCCACACGACCGCCTCGTTATCCCACAGCACCGGCACCTTGCCGGACGAGGGCGTGAGGTCGCCCTCCTTCTGCTTGAGCGCGTCCCAATCCTCGCCGAACAGCGGGACGAGCAGCTCTTCGAAGGAGAGGCCCGCCTGCTTGCATGCCAGCCAGCCGCGCAGGCTCCAGCTGGAATAGTTCTTGTTGCCGATAATCAGTTTCATGGGTCTGTCGCGTCGGGCCTTACCGGGATGAACCTCGCGCCTAGAGCGCCGCCTCGCCGCTGTCGAGCGTGGCGGCGATGACAGGGAGGAGGCTTACGGGGTCAGCGCGTCGGCAACAATCGCTGCGCGCAGGGCCGCAATCCCCTGCCCCTTTTCGGCACTGGTCAGGTGGATTTCGGGGTAGGCTGCGGGATGCTTCTTGGCCTCGGCGGCGACCTTGTCGTGCGTTTCGGCCAGCGCGCTCGCCTTGATCTTGTCGCTCTTGGTCAGGACGATGCGATAGCCCACCGCCGCCTCGTCGAGCATCTTCATCATCGCCCGGTCGGTGTCCTTGAGACCGTGGCGGCTGTCGACCAGGACGAGGGCGCGCGCCAGCACCGGCCGTCCGCGCAGGTAGGTGCGGACCACGTTCTGCCATTTCTCGACCACGCTCTTGGGCGCCTTGGCAAAGCCGTATCCGGGCATGTCGACCAGCCGGAACTGGGTCGGCTGGCCCACCTCGAAAATATTGAGCTCCTGCGTGCGTCCCGGCGTGACCGAGGCACGCGCGATGCCTTTGCGCATGGTCAGCGCGTTGAGCAGCGAGCTTTTGCCCACGTTGGAGCGGCCCGCCAGCGCGATTTCCGGCACGGTCGGTTCGGGCAGGAACTTGAGCTGCGGGGCGGACAGCAGGAATTCGACCCGCCCGCTCACCATGCGCGCAGCGGCGACCTCCTCAGGCGTCTGCGGGCCCGGGCCGGGCGCGCTCACGCCTTGCTTTCCGACTGGGCCTTGGCTGCCTTTTCCGCCCGCTCCTTCTCCGCCGCCTCACGCAGCTGCGGATGCTTGGAATAGAGGTACTTCTGCTGTGCCAGCGTCAGGATGTTGGAGGTGTTCCAGTACAGCAGCAGCCCGGCTGCGAAAGGCGACATCACGAACATCATCACCCACGGCATGATCGAGAAGACCTGCTGCTGCACCGGGTCCATCGCCGCCGGATTGAGGCGGAAGGTGAGCCACATGGTGAAGCCCAGCAGCAGCGCGAGCGGGCCGAGAGCAAGCATGCCCGGCACCTCGAACGGAAGCATGCCGAACAGGTTGAGGATATGCGCCGGGTCGGGCGCGGACAGGTCCCTGATCCAGAAAATGAACGGCTGGTGGCGCATCTCGATCGCGAGGATCAGCACCTTGTATAGCGCGAAGAACACTGGAATCTGCAGCAGCATCGGCAGGCATCCGGCAACCGGATTGACACCGCGTTCCTTGAACAGCTTCTGCATTTCCTGCTGCTGGGTGACCTTGTCGTCCTTGTGCTTCTCCTGCAGCTTTTTCATTTCCGGCTGGATCGCCTTCATGCTCGCCATGCTGGAGAAGCCCTTCTGCGCGATCGGGAACATCAGACCGCGCACGATGCAGGTCAGCAGGATGATCGCGACGCCGAAATTGCCGACGACCGAGAAGATCTGGCGCAGCAACCACAGGATCGGCTTCTCGAACCAGCGGAACCAGCCCCAGTCGATCGCCAGACCGAACTGCGCGATGCCGGCATCCTGATAGGCGTCGAGAACGCCGCTTTCCTTCGCGCCCGCGAACAGCCGCGAGGTGCGGGTGATCTGGCGACCAGGCTGCAGCGTCGCCGGATTGTAGATCAGGTCGGCGCGAAACAGATTGTCGCCGAGCGAGCGGAAACCGGTGTCAGGCGCGCTCCCGGCTTCGGGGATCAGCGCGCCCAGCCAGTAGATGTCGGTAAAGCCGAGCCATGCCGGGTCGGCCGCGCCGGAGACCACCTTCTGTTCGACCACGTCGTCGTAGTCCGGCCCATAGTCGACCGTGCCGCCGAAGGTGCCGATCGGCCCGGAATGCGAAATCCAGGTGCTCTTGCTCGCGGTCAGGCTGGTGCGGGTAATGGTCGCGAAGGGGGAGACGACCACCGGCGCGTCGCCGGTATTGGCAACGGTCTGCTCCGCGGTGATCATGTAGTTGTCGTCGATCGACAGGCGGATGCGGAAGCGCTGGCCCTGCGCATTGTCCCACCTGAGATCAATCGGGGTGTCGGGCGTCAGCGCCTCGCCGCTCGCCTGCCACACGGTGTCCGCACCAGGCACCTGCGTGCCCTCGCCCACGAAGCCGAACTGCGCAAAGTTCTGGATCGGCGTGCCGGCGGGCGCGAACAGCTGCACCGGGCCGCTATCCTTGTCGACCGTCGCGCGGTGATCCTTGAGCTCGATATCGTCGATCTTCGCGCCGACGAGGTTGATCGACCCTTCCACACGCGGCGCATCGATCGCGACGCGGTTGCCCGCACTCAGCGCTTCGTCGAGATCGACCGCTTCATCGATCGCGGCTGCGGCGATGGCGGGATTTTGCGCCGTGTCCTGCGTAACGCGCTGTTCCGCCGTCGTCGCCCGGTCGACCTGCTCGGTCTCCGGCGGGGTCGGATAGTAATAGGTGACCGCGGCTTCGTAGCCGAGAATCAGGATGCCGCACAGCACCACGGCGAGGATGAGATTGCGCTGGTTGTCCAAGAACTGCGGTCCTGCTGGTAATCGTAACGCGAAAGGGAGCGGGGTTGGGCCTTGGCCCTAGGGCACCGGGTCCGGGCCGTGGCCACCCCATGGATGACAGCGCATTATACGCTTGAAGCCCAGCCATCCACCCTTGATTGGCCCATGCTTCTCGATCGCCTCGATCGCATATTGGGAACAGCTGGGCTGGAACCGGCAGGAGGGCGGCAGGATCGCGCTGGGGCCAAGCTGCCAGCCGCGGATCAGCAGCACCATGACACGTCTGACCGGCTTCATTTCGTACGCTTCCTGCGCGGCGGACGCCCGCGCTGCCCTTCGCCGCGCGCAGCCTTTTCGAGTGCGCCGACCAGTTCGCTGGAAAGCTTAGCGAAATCGCGTTCCACCCCGCCATCGCGGCCGATCAGCACATGATCGTGATCGGGCAGGCCGTGTTCGGGCAGATGGGCCCACAGCAGCTCGCGAAAGCGGCGCTTCATCCGGTTGCGCACGACCGCGTTGCCGATCTTCTTGGTCACGGTGATGCCGTAGCGCATCCCGCGCCCCTCGTTGGGGCGCACCAGCAGCACGAAACCGCGCGCGGGCACGCGCAGACCGCGATTCGCCGCGAGGAAATCCGCGCGGGCGGTCAACACATCCTGGCTGGTTACACGCGTGCTCATGGAACCCGGAAAGGCAAACGGGCCCCCGATCGGGAGCCCGCAAGCTTGAGCGTCAGGCACGAGAGCCCTCGCTCGCGTAAAAACCGAATCGGCTTACGCGCAAAGCTTCTTGCGGCCACGCTTGCGGCGTGCGGCGAGAACCTTGCGGCCGCCGGTGGTCGCCTTGCGCGCGAAAAAGCCGTGGCGACGCGCACGAACGAGATTGCTGGGCTGGAAAGTCCGCTTCATGATACCCTCGAGAAAACTGGATCGACCAACCGCGCGAGGCGCGAATCGGTCTCAGGTGCCTCCGACCCGAAAGGCCGGAACTTCAAGCGCGCGCCACTAAGGGATCGCGGCGGTCACGTCAAGATAGGCGATGCGTGGTGCCACCTCCGGCGCGTTGTCGTTCGCGGCCGCACCGATCGTGCGCGCGAGCCACCCGCGCATGTCCTGAGCATCGAGCCAGCGGGCCCGGGCGTTGGGTACCGAATTGGTCATCGCGTAGAAACTGCGCGCGCCCTCATCGCTCATCCCCATTTCGCGGTAATAGTCGAGGTAATAGCGGTGCTCTGGTGCCCCGGCGGCAAAGTCGCGCGCCTCGCGCCCGCGATTGTCGCGCCAGGAATGGACCGCGAAGCGTGCGCCATCCTCGACCTCGCGCCGGACGCCGGCGAGGAACAGCTCGACCGCGCCCGAGCGGACCGATCCGCCTGCGGGCACCCGCGTGGTCAACCCCGCCTCACGGATCATCCGCCCGACTTCCAGATTGGCGCGGTCGTTCTCCGTCCCCGGTGCCTCCACCAGGTCGAGCGTGCGCAGCCCCGGATACGCGTTCAGCAATGCGGCGAACTGGCCCGGTGTCGCCGCATTGGTGGTGCCCACCAGAACCGCGCGCGAAGGGTCGACCACGCGGAACGGGCCGAACGCGGCGATCGCGCTGGGCGCGCGAGCCCGGAAAGACGAAATCGCGCGATCGGCGATGGCGTATTCCAGCCGCGGCTCGTCGACGAAATCTTCGGCGTAGAGGAATTCGGGCGCCGCATCGTCCTCGTAGAAGCGCGGATCGCTCTCCTCGATCCACTCTTCCGTTTCCGTCACCTGAATCACCCAGCTCTCGGCCTGCAAGGGGGAAGGGAGCAGGCCGAGAGACGCGATCAGTGCGGGTATGAGGGGGATTTGCCAACGCACCGGCAAATTCTTGCCGCCCGTCGCGTTACCATTGCCCTCGTGAAAATGGTTGCCACGCCGCTAACCCTTTCAGGGTTCGCGCAAGATTGCCAACTCGACAAGCCAGCGGCGAAGCGGCAGACATTGCGGGGCTGGCCGCGTGGCGGTCGCTCTTGGGGGAGGGCCTGCTTGTGGTCGCGCTGGTGCGCACGGTCGCCTATCTCGGGCTCGAAGCCCGCAGCGTCGAGGTGCAGTGCCAGCTCGCCTCGGGCCTGCCGCGCTTCAGCGTCGTGGGCCTGCCGGACAAGGCAGTGAGCGAGAGCCGCGAGCGGGTGCAGGCCGCGCTCGCCGCGATGGGCCTCGCGCTCCCACCCAAGCGGATCACGGTGAACCTCTCGCCCGCCGACCTGCCCAAGGACGGATCGCATTACGACCTGCCGATCGCGCTCGCGCTGCTCGGCGCGATGGGCGTGGTCGATCGCGAGCAGCTGACCGATTTCGTTGCGGTGGGCGAACTCGCGCTGGATGGCCGCATCGTCGGCTCGCCCGGCGTGCTGCTCGCCGCGATGCATGCGAGCGAGGCCGAGTGCGGGCTGATCTGCCCCGCCGTGCAGGGCGCGGAGGCCCGCTGGGCAAGCGGCATCCCGGTGATCGCCGCGCCCGATCTGGTCAGCCTGCTCGGCCATCTGAAGGGCACCCAACAACTCTCCGCGCCGCAGCTTGGCGAGGTCGAAGAGGCGGTGCCCGGGCCCGATCTCAAACAGGTGAAGGGGCAGGAGACTGCGAAGCGCGCGCTGGAGATCGCGGCGGCGGGGGGCCACAACCTGCTGATGAGCGGGCCGCCGGGAGCGGGTAAGAGCCTGCTCGCCGCGTGCCTGCCCGGCATCCTTCCTCCGCTCACGCCAGCCGAGGCGCTGGAGGTGAGCATGGTGCAGTCGGTCGCCGGGCTGCTGGAGGGCGGGCGGATCAGCCGCTCGCGACCGTTTCGCGCGCCGCACCATTCGGCGAGCATGGCGGCGCTGACCGGTGGCGGGCTGAAAGTGCGGCCCGGCGAGGTCTCCCTCGCGCATCTGGGCGTACTGTTCCTCGACGAACTGCCCGAATTCCACGGTATGGCGGAGCTATTGCACCAAAATATCCTAATGAATGATAACAGGTTTTCCGTTACCAAGCGAGTCCATGACAACCTCAGACACGTTTCCAGAACTAGCCGCAACTGATCGCCCGAATGTCTTATCAGGCCTGATGACGAAGCGAAGCGAGATAGCAGGCCTCGTCGAGGGACTGCAGGACCGGTTACGAGAAGCACTGATCAATCTCGATCACATCGACCAGACGATCCTGCTTTTCGACCCTGAGGCTGATCTCGCGGAAGTGAAGGCGAAGCCGCTGCCTCCGCGTCACGTTGCCTTCAAGGGCCAGGTTACACGCTCAATCCTGCATATGCTCCGAACCACTGGTGAAGCGCTGGATAGCAAGGCGATCACGCTCCGTCTGATGGCTGAACGTGAACTCAATGCGGCCGACACCAAATTGCTCAAGACGATTCAGAAGAGGGTGGGAGCCGCCTTGCGAAATATGCGAGATCGCGGTCTCGTCTCATCCGAGCGCGGCAATGAAGGCTTGCTTGTGTGGTCGCTGAATCCCCAGTGACCTATTCACCGAGGCATATCCCAACCCCACAAGGTCAATCATTGTCCTTGATCAGCCTCTCGAGCTTGGGCTTGTCGATATTCACTCCTAGGGGCTTCACGACATCTTGAGCCGCTTCCAGCATCACCGTCCGGTTTTCCTTGTCCCAATGGGCCCAGAACAGGCGCGAAAGGTAGTGGCTCGCGATTGTGTATCGCAGGAAGCTCGCGCGCGGCAGATCCCTCATGCTTTCCTTCAGGAACTTTTTGCCATTCTTAGGCATGAGGTCGACCATCCAGGACGCCTTGATCAGCCTCTCAAGCTTGCCCTCGACCTCTGACTTGTCGACGCTCATATAGAGGGCAGGATGTCGAGCCTGCTCTGCCAGGTAGCCGAATATCTGACGAATGGGCTGTGCCAGTATGGCATATTCCATCACGTCGATGATGCTCTCAACGAACTTGCGTCGGTCGGCAATATCGTCGGGGAATTCTTTGGCGTTCAGCGCTTCGTCGGTGGTCAGATCTTCCTTCATTTTGCCAAAGTCGAGCTCGAGGTTGATCCGGCTCCATTCGTCGAGAGCCACGGCCGCGCCATCGACCACTTTCGCGCTAAGATCGCGCTTCTCCTTGGCCTCGAGATGCTCGGCTCCTTGTCCCAATAGCACCACTGCCCGAGTCCAAGCAGCGCCCAAGCGATCGAGGTGCTCGTAGCGGGCGCTCATCGCATCGTCGTCATCGTCAGCAAACTGCTTGCCGGCTTCCTCGCGGACCTGCTCTGAAACGTCGAGCATCTGCTGCTTCTGTTCAGCATTTCGGGATCCTTCGCGAACCGCCTTGGCAGCGTTTTTCAGTCGTTCGCGCATCCTGTCGGTCGCTTCGGTCCGCCTTATCGCGATTGGCGATATATCCTCGGAAAGCATGATATTCTCGCCGGGGTTGCGTTCCTTCAGCTCGTCTGTTGCCGCTTTGAGCGTATCGATGACCGCCTGCACGATTTCGTTGGACGCCCCGATTTCGGCATATAGTTCGAACGCCCGGTAATCGAATGGCTCGACCATCTGGAAGTAGCGCGCGGCCAGATCGGGGTGGTCGTGCAGCTCTTCGGCCAGCAAGTAAGATTCGATGAACGGGAGCGAGATCCGCGCTCGTCCTTGCTCGAAGTGCATGATCCCATTGTCGACGAAATCGTTGATGAACTGCAACGGCTTGATCTGGAAATCATGCTTGTCTGCGAAATCCTTGGCGAACGCGACCAGTGCCGATTCGTCGAAGCTCCGCTTCTCGAGCCTCATCTCGACGACCAGCTTGCGCAAGAAGCGTTCGCGGGTTGTGCGACCGAGACTAACGTCTGCCTGGTCGCCCGCTACGAGGAATGTGAGGAAGCCTACGACGGCCAGCTGGATCAATTCGGAGCGACGATTGGCATTAAGGAGAGCCGTGAGCGTCTCTTTTGGAATTCCAGCGAAGTAGGTGGGATGGGCATCGAGGCGGAAGCTGTCGAAAGTCCTGTATAGCCGGTTGGCAATAACTTCGGATTCTTGGCTGCCCATCTCGAAATTCTTTTCGAGAAAGAATGCGATCTCCAAGAAGGAGACCTTACCGGAATCATACGGAGCAGCGGCAGAGCGATTCATGAACGAGGTCTCGCCGATCAAGGCGTCGTCACCACGGCTCACGAAGATGAATCGGGCATCGGGATATGCGTCGCACTGCTCCAGGATTGTGTCGATCCGGTGCTTCGAAGAAAACGGCATATTCTCCACGATGAAGACCAGTTTCACGCCATCGGTCTGCGCCAATTTTGTCAACTCTACGGGCGTGGCATTTTCAAAGGTATCCTTCTTCCCGCGGATAGCTTCGCCATCAATAACGATCGGGATGACTTGTCGATCGTCGATCTCACAGGTGAGCAGGTCTGAGGCGATTACCCAAGGAAGGCTCTGATCGGGGTAAGAGCGCGGAATGTTGATCAGCGTGCGTTCGCGCGATTTGAGGACCTCGCGGACATCAATCGCTTCTTGTTGCGATTCCACCGGGTCACCAGCTTGCGGCGTCTTGCGAATGCGGGGAACGGGCAGTCGATAGCCTTTCTCCTGCAATTTGTATTCCGGCGATAGACGTCGAAGTGTTTCGTCGATCTCAGTTTCGATCGCCTGCATAACCTGCTTCAACGGGACATCAGCTTGATCGTCCTCTCCGAAGTCCAGCAAATCATCGCCACCGCCCCGCAGATCGAGGAGGGCACGCTGAAAGTAGGGATTGCTCGTGATGTTAAGATGAAGAAAGCTTGCGGCGTTGGCCGCAGCCATCTTCCTCACAGCTCCCTTGGTCGCGTTCTCGAGCTTGGTTTTGTTGCCATCCGCGTAGTCGGAAATTCCTCGAATAGTCATCGCCGGCTTGTCGTCGCGATACTTCGCCTGTGAGAACACACCGCCAGATTCAGTTTCGATTGCGAGAAGGGCGCGCTCTATGCCCTTGAGCTTCTTGTTATAGAGCGCGCTCTTGTCGACCATTCCGCAGACGATTGTGCCATCCTTGGTCTTAGTCTTCCCGACCCTTTCAGTGGTATCACCGTGGCTGGGAACCTCATTTGGAATGTCTTTCGCGGCGATGGCTTCACGCGCCTGCTGCCATGCGTCGTAAACCGGGATCAATTTCGGCTGAGTCCGCATGAAGTTGAATGCCTGCGTGAAGCGCGTCGGCGTCGAGTAGTGCGTGGGAGAGAATTCGATATCGAGGGCCTTGCCTTCGTCGATGTCCACTACCTTGTTGTTGTCGAGCACGTCGGCGATGTGGCCACTGTAGCAGATGTCCGCGAGGTCGAGGTCATTGCTGATGCCACCTGCAATTCCGAGGCAGACTGTCAGTCCGATGTCGAAGCGCTCATGCAGGTATTGTGCTGCATTTGTCGCATTGCGGTTTCCCATCGATTGCTGCTGAATGACGATCATTCGCACTTCAGCGCACCCACTGTCGACGACGTGGCACCATACCGTGTCGGTTCCCCTGTCTTCGATTGGGGGAAATTGGTTGATCATCTGGAGCAGCTCGTCTTCCAACGGGACGACAAGGCCAATGTCGAAATAATCGCGCTTATTCAGTGAGTCGTTCATCAGGCATCCCTATCCACCGTTCACGGTGTAGGCAATTGTTCTATCAATGTTCTATAGTGGAAAGGTCAGGCCGCGTCCCTGTCCTCATTGGCCAGACGGCGCGCACGTCTAAAGAAATGCCGTGTGATCTGCTCTCGAACCTTCGGGTCAGTGAGCATGGCGCTCTTCATTTCGTTATCTCGCTGGAACGACCGAACCGAGCCGCGGAAGAACATCTCGGCGAATGCCTTGTAGACGACGTCCTCGGGATTGTTGCGGAGCATCTCCACGAGATCATCGTTCATGATTTCCTCGTTGACCGCTTCGTAGCGCACGAAGTCTGCGTCGGTGAAGTCGGTCCCGTGACGCTCGTTGAATGATGACACGATCTCGGAAAGAGAGCGCTGCTCTTCTTCGGTATAGGGCTTCGCCCCAAACTCGCTGATAGGGCTGAGTTGCGCCCCTGCGTCGGGCGCGAGCGAAGCGGACCCCTTTTCCTTCTCCTTCAGGGTCACGGCCTGCAGCCGCACCATGTCGTCGGTAATCTCGATATCTGCCGGCATCTCTCGATTTGGCAGCAACCGGTGGAGCCAGGTGCAGTAAGAGTAGAGCTTTTCAAGGTCAGTGTCGCCGAGAGCCATGATTTGGCTGAGGAAGCTGTAGAAGCGCAGGTAGCTCTTCACGACCTGCCTGAATTCTTCCTGCTCTTCCTCGTCTTCCGTCTCGAAGCGCATGACCGCGAGCCGGACAATGCCTTCGAGCTTTGCACGGTCATGACCATCTAGCTCCGACCGGTAATAGATTTCGGCGAACCGCTCGACTTCGTCATCGTGGATGATGCCGAAATCGTGCATCTGGCGTTCGAGCGTGTAGATCTGGTTGGGATCCGAGTTCGCCTCCAAGCTGGTCTCACCATAAAAGGGCTCGAATGCCGTCTGGATATCCTCGATCGTGTTCTGGAAATCCAGAACGTAGGTTCGCCGCTTTTCGGGATAGATCCGGTTGAGACGAGACAGGGTCTGCACTGCCTGTAGACCCGCGAGCTTCCGGTCGAGATACATGGCTACGAGCTTGGGCTGATCAAAGCCGGTCTGATATTTCTCGGCGACGATGAGCACTTGATATTGGTCGCCATCGAATCGCTTGGGTAGTTCCGCTTCGGCGAACCCGTTCAGTTCTGCTTCGGTGTAGGTTTCCCCATCGATGCGCAGCGGCCCCGAGAAGGCGACGAGTGCCTTGAGGTCGTCGTATCCATTGGCGTCGATGTAACCTTGCAGGCGCCTGTAGTAGTTGTAGGCGTGCTCGCGGCTTTGCGTGACGATCATGGCCTTACCCTGGCCATCCAGTTCGCGCGCTACGTGGCGGCGGAAGTGTTCGACAATAACCTCCACCTTCTGGTCGATGGCTGCCGGGTGCAAGGATGCGAACCGTGCGATGCGTCGCCGGCTCCGCTTCGTGTCGAGGTCGGGATCGTCCTCGATGGCCTTTTCCAACTGGTAATATGCCTTGTAGGTCATGTAATTCTGGAGAACGTCGAGGATGAAGCCCTCCTCGATCGCTTGCTTCATCGAGTAGAGATGGAACGGCTCGGGGGTGCCGTTTTCGCCCTTGCGCCCAAAGCGCTCCAGTGTGGCTGTCCGGGGCGTTGCGGTGAAGGCGAAATAGCTGATGTTCGGCTGTGGGCCGCGGGCGTCTTGGTAGGCTGCAACAAGGTCCTCGAAGGTCTCTGCTGTGCGCTCCTCGTCGCGCGACAGCGCCTCCGACATCGCTTGAGCACTCTTGCCAGACTGGCTGCCATGGGCTTCGTCGATGATGACGGCGAACTTCCGACCCGCTTGGCCTGTGATGGTGCTCAGATGTTCAGTTGAGAACTTCTGGATGGTGGTCACAATGATACGGGCACCGCTGTCGAGCGCGGCTTTGAGCTGCTTTGACGTGCCATCAATGATCTTCACCACCCCGGGCGTCTGTGCGAGTTTCTGGACGGTGCTCTGGAGCTGACGGTCGAGGACGAGACGATCGCTGACGATAATCGCGGTATCGAACAAGGGAGCGTCGTCGTCATCGTGCAGCGTGATGATGCGATGCGCGGTCCAGGCGATGGTGTTCGTCTTGCCTGATCCCGCCGAATGCTGGACCAGGTAATTACGACCGGTGCCGTGCTGACGCGCATCGGCCATAATCCGCCGGACGGCATCGAGCTGCTGAAAGCGCGGGAAGATCATCGTCTCGCGTTTGTCCAGCGATCCGTCTGGCAGAAACACTTCCTCGGTCTCGAGATGCAGAAGATTGCCGATGATATCGAGCAGCACTTCGCGCGAGAGCACGGCGCGCCCTTCGGGCTGGTCGGCCCACATGTAAGCGGTGCGTTGCTCGTCCTTGATGTCAGGGTTTCCTGCGCCTTTGTCGCGCCCACGGTTGAACGGGAGGAAGCGGGTCTTTCCGTTCATGAGTCTGGTCGTCATCGACACGTTGCAGGTATCCATCGCGAAGTGAACGAGTGCGCCACGCTTAAAGGTCAGCAGTGGCTCGTTGGCAGGCGAGCGATCCTTGCGATACTGCTTCTCAGCGTGGCGGAAAGTGGAACCGGTAAGCTCGTTTTTCAGCTCGAAGGTTACCACCGGAATCCCGTTGACGAAGGCCACTACGTCGATCGCGTTCTCGTTGCGCCGGCTGTAGTGAACTTGGCGTGTGACTGAGAGGATGTTGGCTTCGTAACGGCGTTGCAGAGCCGGATTGACGTTCGAGGCAGGCTGGAAAGCACACAGGACGAACTTGATCCCCGGCACGATTTTGATGCCTTGACGCAATACCGGTAGGGTCCCGGAGCGCTTCAGATTGGCCGCGACTTGGGTCAGAAATTCCTTTTCGGCCGAACTGCCGTAATGGCTCTCCAGCTTCTCCCATTCGGACGGCTGGGTTGACTTCACGAACTCGACGGTGAGTTGCGGATCAAGAGCTAGATCGCGGTCGTAGTCAGCGTCGGTCCGCAGACGATAGCCCTGATGCTCTACGAGCTCGTCGACCATGTGGTGTTCAAGCACATCCTCGAGGTGGACCTGCGACGCTTTATGGGGTTTTTTCATTGTTGCGAATTCCCTTCAGCGCTGATGATTGCTTCGTCTTCGCTATCAAGCTTGCCTCCGCTGATTTCCTCGATGACGGTAGAGGCCTTTCGAACCCATAAGGAATGAAGGAGTGAACCGGGCAGTGCGACTTGCGCGGCGCGATTTCCTCCGACGATGGAAATCAGATCGTCACATTCATCGATGCCGACTCTGATACGATCGGTGATGGACCGTTGTTCATCACGAGGTGGAACGCTGATCCAGTCATTCGGAAAGTCTGCAAAGGAGATCGATTGACGGACACCGCTTCCAAGCGAGTAGTAGTATTTGCAGAGGTCAAGCGCGTAGAGGAAGTAATACCAGTATTCGGAGAGGTCGGACTCCCGACATGTTACCGCGTCATACGCCGATGTGATAATTCCTCGCTCAGTGACCAGCCCTTGCCTCAGGCTCTTTTTGTCGTTCTGAAAGTCAGTCAATCGAAGGATTATGTCGCCTGGCTCGACGATCTGATACCCTTCGTATGACTCCGGAACGAGACCTTCGCTGCTTTCGATATCGCGGCGCACGATCCGTCCATAGCTAAGTGACAGCAGGTTTTTTTCGACCATACCAGCGTTGAGATTACCCTTCTTTAACCGAAGGACATGTTTAACCTTGGTGATTTCCCAATGGGCTGGAGGCGCTTCGCCAAATACGGTCTCTTGCAACGTCATTTTGAGATCACCTTCGTCAAAAGTTGCGCGAGGCTGTCTTCCAGTGCTGCTATGTTGGCATTCACGTCTGAAAGGGCCGGCGGCCGTTCGAATTTGGCAAACAACGTGTTGTAGGGAACGGAATAGCCGAGGCGGCCAACCTTCTTGTCAGTCCGATCGATGTATTTCGTGTCAACCCACGCGCCCGGAGCGAATGGCTCGACCTCCTCAGCGAAAAACTCTTCCCATTTTCTATCAACCGGCACGCGCTCGAAGTATTGCAGCAGCTTATCGGGCTCAGGTTTTCCTTTACTGTCGCGGATGATTTCCGCCTCTGGATCAAGCGTGCCAAAGGAATCTTCGATCGCGGATCTAAGGGGAGCGGTAATCTTGAATTCCTTATCAGTCGCCGCGCCTGCCACCTTCGCATGAAAGGCATTCCCATCCGACCATGATTTGCCGAAGATTGGATCGCTGAGGATACTGATTAGCAGATCCTTTTCGAGCTGCTCTAATTGGGAAAAGGGCTTTGTTTCAGAAAGGCGAGCCATGCCATCTTCATCAACGCTGAAGCGCCTTCTCTTTGGCTGCTGAATCCTGATCAGCCGGTAGGCGAACGAGCTCACCGGGAATACCTCGGCGAAGCTACTGCCTTTTCCAGAGAAGCCATCGGCGAAAGCGTTGACTATCTTTGATCTGGCCTCATCGGTGATAAAATTAGCCTTGTCGCCGAGGCTTTTTCTAAGTGGCTGGAAGAAATCTTCTGAAGATGCATCGATGATAAGCACCTTATTTTTTTGAAAATCCGGTTTGCGATTGTTCAATATCCAGATGAAGGTCTGGATGCCAGTATTGTAGAAAAGATCAGGGGGAAGAGCTATTATCGCGGTCACATAGTCACTTTCGAAGAGCCAACGCCTAATTTCGCTCTCTCCAGAACCTGCGTCGCCCGTCCCCATCGGAGCGCCATTCATAACGATTCCGATCTGCGAACCCTGCTCGTCGTCACGCATCTTGGAGATCATGTGTTGCAAGAACAGAAGTTGACCGTCCGAGATGCGCGGCAGGCCGGCACCAAAGCGGCCTTCGTCGCCCAACTCCTTCCATTCCGCCTTGACCGCGTCGGCTGATGCCTTCCAGTCAACGCCGTAGGGCGGGTTCGACATCATCCAGTGAAAGCGTTGGCCGCGGTGCTGATCGTTGGCGAGCGTGTCTCCGAAAGCAATCTGCTCAGAGCCTGTCTTCAAAAGTAGTTGGGAGATATCAGCTGGTTGCGCTTGACGCGCTGGTGCATCGCTGATTCCGGGGTTTCGCCAGAAACGACCGAGGAATAAGCGATGTGGACCGATACCTCCCGGCAGCAGCATAGCCGCCCGGGTCTACGTTATCCAAGCGATTTGCGCGATGCCGAGTGGGCCTTGATCGAGCCTCTGTTGCCGCCCGCGAAACCTGGCGGCAGGCCGCGCTGCGCCGACCTGCGCGAGGTGATGAACGCGATCCTCTATCTGGCAACAAGCGGTTGCCAATGGCGGATGCTGCCCAAGGATTTCCCTCCGCTCTCGACGGTTCAACGCTATTTCTATGCCTGGCGCGACAGCGGCCTATGGCAGACGATCAATCACCTGCTGGTGATGGCTGCGCGCCAGATCGAAGGGCGCGAGGCCAGCCCCAGCGCCGGGGTGATCGATAGCCAGAGCGTCAAGACCACCGAGAGTGGCGGCCCACGGGGCTACGATGCGGGCAAGAAGATCATGGGACGCAAGCGTCACATCATCACCGATACGCTCGGACTGATGTTGTTCGTCACCATCCACGCTGCCAGCATTCAGGATCGCGACGGGGCGGTCGATCTCATCAAGGCAATCCGCTACCGCTTCCCGTGGCTGCGCCACCTCTTCGCCGATGGGGGCTACGCAGGCGACAAGCTCATCGGCGCGCTTCAAGGGCATGGGCAATGGACGCTCGAGATCGTGCGCCGCTGCGACACCGCCAGGGGCTTTGTTCTGCTCCCGCGCCGCTGGGTGGTCGAGCGCACCTTCGCCTGGCTCGGCAGATGTCGACGGCTCGCAAAGGACTGGGAAAGAACTATCGAAAGTTCCACCGCATGGACTACCATCGCCCACATCCGCCGCCTCACCCGCCTCATCGCAAGCCACTGCCAGATCGCATAAACTTCTGAGTCAGGCTCTCAGGGTCGTGCCCGGTCACCAACATATCGGAGCGGCAGATCGCATAGGACTCTTTGTTCTGTTCCTGACCGTAGAGTTCGACCCGCACCCCTTCGTTGATTGCTTTAATTTCTGCTTCGGCGATCGACAGGATCCCGCCTGTGCCACAGGCTGGGTCATAGACGGTGCGGATAAGTCCGCGGCCAGTCAGAGCCTTGTCATTGGCGATGAGCAAGTCGACGATTAGGTGGACGACTTCACGCGGCGTAAAATGCTCACCAGCCGTCTCGTTGGACTGCTCCGAGAAGCGGCGTATCAGTTCCTCGAATGCGTAACCCATCTCAAGGTTGGAAACTTCGTTCGGGCTAAGGTCGACGTCAGTGAACTGTTCGAATACTTCCCACAAGATGTCGTGATCTTTCAGTTCCTTGAGCTGCTCGAGGAACTTGAACTTGTCGATGAAGATGTCACGCATGTTGGCTGAGAAGCCAGTGATGTAAGCGATGAGGTTGTCGTGAAGGTCGGAGGGGTTCTGTCCCTTGATCCTGGCGAAAGTAAGCGGAGATAAGTTGTAGACTTTCCCGGCGTTCGCGACGTCGAAGAGCAGCAGGTCGCGCGTATCCTCGTCAATGCCTTCGGGCAGTGTGTCAGCCATCTCGATCGTGGCTTCCTGGGTCTCAGCGAGGAGGCAGTCGAGGCGTCGCAGCACGAAGAAAGGCAGGATCACCTTGCCGTAATCATGTGCCTTGAATTTGCCTCTGAGAGTATCCGCGGTGTTCCAGATGAAGTTGGCGAGTTCGCGGACCTTATTGTTCTGCATGGAAGATTTCCCCTGTTTAGGGGGGCTTATAGGATGCGTGTTGCGTGACAGCCAAGCGGAGGATGGCGCGCGGCCGCGGGCAGCGGCGCGAGTATTGGGAGCCATGGAGCTAATCCTTCAGAGTTGTTGGGGAGTTGGCGGCATGCGGAATGCCTGTGATTCACCGAATCTTAGCCGGACTGCGTCATGCGGGGGCCAATGAGAGAAACACTTTTAGAGGACCGGGAATGGATGCGGGGCCATCCCAAAACGGTCATATTCATCATCTTATTGATCTTGGTGTTCGGTTGGTTGTTTGTTCAAGGAACGATCGAAACGTCAGCGGCATATGATCGGATGACCGCATCACCTCACACGGAACTGGACCAGCCTTCAAGAACTCTGGAAGCCGATGGGGATGAAGGCGAGGTAGATAAAGGCCGCGAAGCCTATATTCGTTATGATGCCTCCCAAGATGGCGTCGTTCTCCCGATATCGCGTGAGGAGCGGCTTGCCACCAAAGAGAACCCAGCCGATCAGGAGGGGACCGAATATGAGTCCGACGACCATAGACACACTTGCCAAGATCCTCCGATGGATACGGGATATTCCGATCTTTGTGCTCAATGGGCGAGCGTCGCTGCTTCCCGTTATGGAAACCGGATCGGAGCTGAAAACTACAGGGTCTCCTCTTTCGCGGCCCTTATTAGTGCTTTGGCCTTCGTCGCTACCGTCTTGGCCGTATCCATTGCTGCTGTGGCCGCGCGCGACGCCAGCAGAGCGGTAAGCTTGATGAAGGAAGGCATGCTGCCGCTGCTTACCGTGCGTCCTGCCGGAAGCATCGAAAGTGGTAAGCTGAGGCTGATCAATGCTGGCACGGGCGTAGCCACCAATATCGCCTTGAAAATTGGCGGGGACGATCTCCCCCTCAGACGATCCGTTCTTCAGGCCGGAGAAGAACTTTCTGTTACCAGTCAGAGCATCGTGCCCGCCGACGGGAGCTTGAATGTGGCGCTGCACTACAAGGATGGGTCCGGGCAATGCCGCGACCGAGCCGAGGCGTTCCGCGTTGAAGACGGGAGTTGGGTCCAGATCTCCTGACACGGTTTCTGGCAAGAGCGAAAACAAGGCCAGCGCTATAATCCCAATTACATTTTCCATCATCTATCTCCTTCCGATGGTCACCCACCGTCGGGATCCAGAGATGTGGCCCTAGTGGGCGTTAATCGTTGTCGTTGATACCGAGTGCTCTCAGCACGTCGTGATTGCGGTCGTTCTCGCGTCGCGGTCCTGATGTCTGCCAGTAGCCGGCGAAAGTGCGCGAGGGCGGTAGGCCCATTGCAGCGCGGATGAGCTTCTCGACCTTGGCCCGGTCATCGAGACGTCGGTTCTCTTCGCGCCAGGCACCATCTGCGGCGTAGAAATCGAGGTAGTCTCCAGCAATGTGGTGGTGGACGCCGATCTCGGCTCTACGCATGCGGGAGAAAGCACTTTCGGCGCCGTTGGTATGGACACCTTCGTCGGTGCAGTATTCTTCCTTGTGGTTCACTCGCTCGAGCTGATGGCTGGCATAAAGCGGCTCCCAACCCGAGCCCTCGTCGGCAAGGATTAGGGCGGTGCGGTCAACGCTCTCGGTGATCCAGGAGACAGCCTGACGTTCGCTTTTGAAAGTCCGGGTTAGGAGACGACCTTGGCCGCCTCTCTCGCGAAGGAGGACAACACACTGCCGTTTACGCCCGTTGAGGGGAATACGCCGCCGATCGATCCGCTCGTCCTTTTTGTTGGCCTGCTTGAGGTAGCCCCCGAAGTAGGCACCATCGATCTCCACCTCGCCGACGAGCTGAACGTCTTCCTGGTCGAGGAACATCACCTCGCGCAGCTTGTCGGTCAGCACCCAGACAGTCTTATAGTCGTGATCGTAGTCGTGGGAGAGCCAGATCGAGGCCGCTCCCTTGGCATGGACCGCCATGGCGCGGACGATGAGCATAAGCTCGAGATAGCTTATGCGCTTATGCGCGAACATCGTCCCGCTGGTGATCGAGAAGAACTTGTAGCACTCCGAGTTCGCGCATTTGAATCGGTTCTGGGACTTGATGTTGTAGGTTCGCCGCGAACCGCAGTCAGGACAGACAGGATTTCCGTCAGGCCATCTGGCTCGCAAGAAGAAATCTCTACAGCCCTCTTCGCCCATTCTGAAAACATCGTGGATGCTTAGCGTGCGGCTGGCAGGATTCTTGAGCCAGTGCTGCCCCTGCTTCTTACGCTTGAATGGTTTGGTTGCACGCGTGGCCATTGAAGTGTCATATACGACACCCAGCGGCCAATTTCAATCAGAAAGTGTCGTATATGACACCTGAGTTGCCGAGTTCGCATCCCGCTTCTATAATTGGCATATGACAAGGACGCATGAAGACGATTGGGAGCAGTTGGCCCGCAACCTGGTTCGGGGTCAGCTAATGACGCGTGGGATGTCCTATGCCTCGCTGCGGGATGCTCTGGCCGAGATCGGCGTCGAGGACACCGAAGGGGCAATCAAGAGCAAGATGAGCCGCGGTAAGTTTAGCGCCGTGTTCTTCCTGCAGTGTATGACGGCAATGGGAGTCGATTGGCTGCAGATCCCAGGGGCACCCGATGGATCCGGCGCATTCGCGATCGGCAAGCATGGTGCGCAGGCCTTGGCGAAAAAACCAGCAAGCGAAAATTGAGGGGCGGGCATGCCCGCGAAAATTTTAAGGGTGGGCTCGCCCACCCTTAAAATGCGCTCCCCATAGGTTGGTCTTTATCCGATTCGGACAGCGCTTTTTCTTTATGGATCAGCTCTCTATCTCAGATTTGGTGCAATAGCTCCACCATACCGGAATTCCAGCGCCCGGTGCTCGATTCACTCCGCCAGCCGCTTGAGACGGGCAAGGTCGACGTGGCGCGCGCCAATGCGCATGTCAGCTTCCCCGCGAGAGTCCAGCTGATTGCGGCGATGAACCCGTGCCGCTGCGGCCATCTGGGCGACCCTTCGCTCGCCTGCAGCCGCGCGCCCAAGTGCGCCGCCGATTACCAGAGCAAGGTCAGCGGGCCGATGCTCGACCGGATCGATCTGCATGTCGAGGTCGAGCCGGTCAGCGCCGCCGACCTCGCGCTGCCGCCCCCTGCCGAGGGGAGCGCCGAGGTCGCAGCGCGGGTCGCGGCGGCTCGCGCGGTGCAGGGCAGGCGCGGCGAAGAGGCCAGCGTGCGTACCAATGCCGAGCTCGACGGTGACATGCTGGAGCGCTTCGCCACGCCCGATGAGGCAGGCCGCGCGCTGCTGATGCAGGCGGCGGAGGCGATGCGGCTGTCCGCGCGATCCTATGTGCGGATGCTGCGGGTGGCGCGGACCATCGCCGACCTTTCGCACAGCAAACAGGTCGGCCGGGTCCATGTGGCCGAGGCGCTCAGCTATCGGCGGCAGGCACCGCGCGCCTAGCCTCCAGCCCGATCGCGGGAATGGGATTGCAAAGTTGCGGCCCGCCCCATAGCCCTCCCGCAAAAGACACAGGAGAGGGTGGACTATGAGGATGATCGGTTGGGCGGCATTGGCCGCAGCGTCTGTGACCGGGGTTGCGGCGCAGGCGCAGGACGATCTCGACGCGACCATCGTACGCACCGACTATGGCATTCCGCATGTGACTGCGGACAGCTGGGAGGGGATCGGCTACGGCGTCGCCTATGCCTATGCGCAGGACAACTTCTGCCTGCTGGCCGAGGAGTTCGTTACCATCCGGGGCGAACGCTCGATGTATTTCGGGCCGGAAGGCACGGTGCTCCACGGCTCTCAGGAGGTCGACAACCTCAGTTCCGACGTCTTCATGCGCTCCGTGATCGACCTGCCGCGCCTGCGCGCCGGCGCGGGTGCCCAGGGGCGCGAGGCGAACCTCCTCGCGGCGGGCTATGTCGCCGGGTACAACCGCTTCCTGCGTGACGCTGGCACCGAAGGCATCCCCGCCGAATGCCGGGGCAAGCCGTGGGTCAAGCCGATCACCAATGACGACATGCTGCGCCTGACCGAGAAGCAGATGCTGCTGGCGAGCGCGATGCCCTTCCTCCCCGCGATTGCCAACGCAGCGCCTCCGGGTGTGCCCGCGCAGGCCTCCGCGATGGACCTGCCCGAGCGAGAGGACATGGGCGTGGGCTCCAACGGCTGGGCCTTCGGCGGAGACGTGACGCAAGACGGGCGCGGCCTCGTGATCGGCAACCCGCACTTCCCGTGGCAGGGGCCCAACCGCTTCTGGCAGGTCCACGCCACCATCCCCGGCAAGCTGGACGTGATGGGCAGCACGCTGGCGGGCGGCCCGATCCCGACGCTGGGCTTCAACCGCGACATCGCGTGGACCCACACCGTCACCGCCGCGCGGCACTTCACGCTGTTCCAGCTCGCGCTCGATCCGGCGAACCCGACCCGGTACTTGGTCGACGGCAAGCCGATGGAGATGACCAAGCGCACCGTCAGCGTGCCGATGCCCGATGGGGCGGAGCCGGTGGAGCGCACGCTCTATTCGACCATCTACGGACCCCTCGTGGCGATGCCGCAGGTCGGTCTCGCGTGGACCGACACAATGGCCTTCTCGATGCGCGACGCGAACAGCGCCAACCAGCGCGCGCTGGGCACATGGGTGCGGATAGCGCAGGCGACCAATGTCGACGACGTGCGCAAGGCCGTGACCGAGACGCTGGGCATTCCCTGGGTCAACACGATCGTCGCCGACCGTTATGGCAATGCGCTGCACGCCGATGTCACTTCGGTGCCGAACGTGTCGGCGGAGAAGGTCGCGGAGTGCGCCACGCCCTTCTCCGGCCTCGTCGCCTCGCGCCTGACGCTGCTCGACGGCGCCCGGTCGGAGTGCAACTGGACCGTCACGAAGGGCACGCCCGTCCCCGGCCTGCTGCCCGCCAGCGAGCAGGCGATCCAGCAGCGCCGCGATTCGGTGACCAACAGCAACGACAGCTACTGGCTGAGCAATGCGAGCGCACCCAACAAGCGGCTCTCCCCCATCCTTGGCGCCTGGGGCGAGCCGGTGACGCTGCGCACCCGCGCCAACTTCCAGGAGACCGACGCGGTGCTGGCGATCGGCCCGCTGACCCGCGAGCGCGCGCAGGCGCTGGCCTTCTCCAACCGCAGCCTCGCGGCGGAGATGGTGGTCGACCCGCTGCTATCCATCTGCGAGGCAGAACCGGCGGCGAAGGCCGCGTGCGGCGTGCTCGCGGGGTGGGACCGCCGGGTCGAGATCGACAGCCGCGGCGCATTCCTCTTCACCAGCTTCTGGGACAAGGTGAGCAAGCGCCCCGACCTGTGGAGCACCCCGTTCGCCCCCGCCGACCCGGTCAACACCCCGCGCGATCTCAACACGCAAGGCGAGGCGGGCACCAAGCTGCTCGCCGCGCTGGTCGAGGCGGCGGGCGAGGTCGAGGCGAAGGGCATCGCGCTCGACGCGCCGTGGGGCGAGGTCCAGTTCGCACCGCGCAACGGCACGCGGATCCCGATCCATGGCGGACCGGGCGATGCGGGCATCCTCAACGTGCAGTATGCCAACCCGATCGAGGGCGGGATCACGCCGTTCCACGGAACCAGCTACATCCAGATCGTCGGCTTCGACGAGGACGGGCCGGTGGCCGACGCGATCCTGAGCTATTCGCAATCGACCAACCCCGCCTCTCCGCACTACGCGGACCAGACCGAGGCCTACGCGATCAAGGCATGGAACCGCCTGCCCTTCTCGGCAGAGGAGATCGAGGCCGCGCGGCAGGGCGACGTGCTGCGAATCGCGGAGTGAGCAAGACCTGTCGGGGCCGGCTGGAGGGTCGGCCCTGACACACCTGACACACAGTCCAGGGGGCGAAAACCTGCGGACCTTTTGAGGCGCATTTCCGGCGGCAGATCGACGGTGTGAAAGAGCGCCTTAGGGGCTAGCGCGATGGGCGCGTGTAGGACAGCCTTCGCAATAACCGGGCCGCAGTTTCGCGGCCAAAAACCCGGCCTCTTGCTAGTGATAGATGATCGCCTGTCTTTCGAGCAACATCGCAGGCTCTGGCGTGCCCTCCTCCCATGACACGCGCCACGACATGGCATCCCCGTCCGACGGCCCGAATTCGAACACCACTTTGTAGTCGCGAGCCGGTTCGACCGGCAGCCTCTGCCTGAAGCTCACGCGGCCCTCTTCGCTGATGATTTCGTAGCGCGCACTATCGAGATCGATCCTGAAGAGCGCGGCCAGCGGCAGGTTGGCCAGCGCGGCCCGCGGGTCGGTGCATGGAGGATCGTCGAGCGGCTTGCACACGATCTCGAATTCCAGCGGCGCGGCCCCCCTCGCGGCGCGCATCCTCTCGACCAGACGGCGATAGGCCGCGAGCCTCATCTCCGGCTCGGCCGGACTCATGCCCGGGCCCAGCGCAATGTAACCCTCGGTCAGGCGGCAGCTTTCCGCATCGGCGCGAGCGGCAGGAAAGACGACTGCTTCCAGCTGAGTTGCCTCGATCGAGCCTATCGTGAGATCGGTACCGCCACTGACCGTCCCCGGCGGCGGCTGGCCACCGCTCATCCGGACGGAATAGAGCGTCCTTTCGCACAGGTCCGGTTCGGTTGGGCGCGGAGCGGTCCGATAGTTTGCGACAAACACGTTGCCGGGGAGCCACACGCGGCGCACCGTGCCCTCGATCACGGTCGAGAGGATCTCTGGCGGCAGCAGACGATCGGCGATCGCCATCGCGTCGGCACGCTCGACATCCTGCAGCGCAATTGTCGGCTCGTCCTTGGCCGCACCACTCTGGGCCGGAACAAGACAGGCCATAATGCCGAGAAGAAGTCCGCGCTTCATGCATGGAGGGGAACACATTCCCCATCGGCCGACAAGCGAATTGAACGCGATAGCGTGCGCGACACCGGCTACGCCGTGCCTCCCTAGCCCCCCACCCCCTCCAGCGTCGCCCGCGCCTCGTGCGCGATCCGTTCGGCGATCTCGGCAAACATTGCTTCGAGCGGGGAGCCGCGGCGCCAGACGGCTGCGATCGATCGGCTGGCGGACCAGTCCTCCACCTCGATCCGGCGGACCGAGTTGTTCGCGCTCGCATCGGACAGCAGGTAGAGTTCGGGCAGCAGCGCCAGCCCCAGCCCGCTGGCGGCCATCTGGCAGATCGAATCGAGGCTGGTGCCCTCGTAATCGCCCAGCACCTGCGCGCCGAGCTCTTCCGCCGTGCGCATCACCTGCCGGTGGTGGTGGTGCCGCTTGTCCAGCCCCAGCAGCGCCGCGCCGGCGAGATCGGCGCGGGTGACGCTCGCCCGGTCGAACAGCGGATCGTCGGGCGGGGCGACCAGCACCAGCCGTTCGCGAAACAGCGGCTGAATCTCGATATCGTCGCCGGTCAGCGGCAGGGGGGCGAGCATCAGGTCGAGATGGCCGCGCCGCAGATCGTCCAGCTGCTCGTCCGGAATACCGTCGCGCACATGCATCCGCACATCGGGATAGGCGCGGTGCAGGCGCGAGATCACCACCGGCATCAGATAGGGGCCGAGCGTGGGCGTCACCCCGAAACGGATCGTGCCGACGAGCCCGCCCGAGGCTTGCGCGGCGAGCTTGCGGATATCGTCGACCCCGATCAGCACCTGCCGCGCACGCTCGACCACCTGTCGCCCCACCGGGGTCGGGATCGCGCCGGTCGAGGTGCGTTCGACCAGGTCGCACCCCAGCCGCACCTCAAGCTGCTTCACCTGCTGGCTCAGCGTCGGCTGGGTGACGTTGAGCGCATTGGCCGCGCGACCGAAATGGCCGTGATCGTCGAGCGCGACGAGATATTCGAGCTGGCGGAGCGAAACCATGCGGTGATAGATAGTGCCTATCGGATCGGCTCTGCAAATCAATTGGTATCAATTGCAGCGCGGCCCTAGGTTGTTTCCAGCATAAGGAGAGCAAGCATGAGCCAGCCACGCCTCGACAACCTGCGCCAGCGCCACCGCGCGCTGGATCGTCTGATCGACACCACCCGCGCGCTGGCGCGACAGGAAGAGGTCAAGCGGCTCAAGCGCCTGCGGCTCCGCCTGAAGGACAGGATCGCCGCGCTTTCGCAGCCCGATCGCACCACGGCCAAGGGATGAGCATTTCATGATCGTATCGGCAGCAGCCGCCCTGCGCGACTTCCTGAAGCAGGAAAGCGCGGGCGGCATCGTCCTCATCGCCGCCGCGGCGCTCGCGCTGCTGGCGGCGAACACCATGTTCTCGGGCAGCTATTTCGGCGCGCTCGACACCCCCGTCACCGTGGCGGTCGGCAGCTTCGCGATCGACAAGCCGCTGCTGCTGTGGATCAACGACGGGCTGATGGCGGTGTTCTTCTTCCTCGTCGGGCTGGAGGTGAAGCGCGAGGTGGTGGAAGGCCAGCTTTCGAGCTGGAACCAGGCCTCGCTCCCGCTGGTCGCGGCGATCGGCGGGATGGCGATGCCTGCGCTGATCTTCGTCGGCCTCAACATGGGCAGCCCGGCCAATATCTCCGGCTGGGCGATCCCTGCCGCGACCGACATCGCCTTCGCGCTGGGCATCCTCTCGCTGCTCGGCCCGCGGGTGCCGGTGGCGCTCAAGGCGCTGCTGCTGGCGATCGCGGTGATCGACGATATCGGCGCGATCACCATCATCGCGCTGTTCTATTCCGGCTCGATCGACACCGCGATGCTGGGCGGCGGCGCGCTGGCGCTGGCGGCGATGATCGTGCTCAACCGGTTCAAGGTCGGGTCGAGCATCCCCTACATCCTGCTCGCGATCGTGCTGTGGGTGTTCATCCTCAAGTCGGGCGTCCATGCCACGCTGGCCGGCGTCGCCGCAGCGATGACCATCCCGATGCGCGCACGCGACGGATCGCAGCCACTCGAGAGGATGGAGCACTTCCTGCACCCGTGGGTCGCCTTCCTGGTGATCCCGATCTTCGGCTTCGCCAATGCGGGCGTCTCGCTGGGCGGGCTGGAATTTGCCGACCTGCTCGCACCGCTGCCGCTGGGCATCGCGCTGGGCCTGCTGATCGGCAAGCAGATCGGCATCTTCGGCTTCGCCTTTATCGCGGTGAAGACCGGGCTGGCGCGCCTGCCGGAGAATGTCGGCTGGCGACAGGTCCACGGCGTATCGCTGCTCGCCGCGATCGGTTTCACCATGAGCCTGTTCATCGGCAACCTCGCCTTCGACAGCGCAGCACAGGTCGACGCGGTCAAGATC
Organism: Citromicrobium bathyomarinum; assembly: GCA_001306305.2. Lineage (NCBI taxonomy): Bacteria > Pseudomonadati > Pseudomonadota > Alphaproteobacteria > Sphingomonadales > Sphingomonadaceae > Citromicrobium > Citromicrobium bathyomarinum. The sequence continues at coordinate 758,298 of CP155577.1, read as the reverse complement.
GGGGTGCTGGCCGGGTCCGTGATCGCCGCGCTGGCCGGGTTCTTCCTCCTCAAGGCGGGCCTGCCCGCTGCGGCAGAGACGCGGGAGGAACAGACCGCCCCCGCCTGATCCTTTCCCCTTCGCCCGGGTTCCCTCCCCGCACCCTCCCCCCGGGCGACGGTTTGCGCGTGGCAGGTCAGGCTTGACCTTGCCGCGCGCAGGCCGGACCACGGCGGGCATGACCAAACCCGTTACCCTGTGGGGCCTGCCACATTCCCTCTACACCGGCCGTGCGCGCAGCTATCTGCGCAAGCAGCGCATCGCCTATATCGAACGCCCGCCGACCCAGCCCGATTTTGCGGAGCGCATCCTCCCCGCGATTGGCCGCGCGATCATCCCGGTGGTGGAGCTGGCGGACGGCACGATCATCCAGGACACGGTCGACATCATCGACCATTTCGAGCGCGAGGGCACCGCGCATGGCCCGGTGCCGCACCCCGCTTACCCCGCCGACGCACGCCTGCTGGCGCTGGCGCATCTGTTCGAGATCTATGCCGTCGTCGGCCTGACCCGGCACGCGATGCATTATCGCTGGAGCTATCTGGGGGAGCAGGAGGCTTTCCTGCGCCACGCCTTCGCCACCGGCAGCGATACGAGCCGCGCCGAGGCGACGATGGGCCGGATGCACTCCTACCTGCCGATGCTGGGCGTCGATGCGGCGACGATTCCACAGATCGAGCGAAGCTATCACGAGCTGCTCGCCCATCTCGACCCGCATTTCGAGGACTACCCGTTCCTGCTGGGCGCGAGCCCGAGCATTGCCGATTATGCAATGTTCGGCCCGCTCTTCGCGCATCTGGGGCGCGATCCGGTGCCGCTCGCGATCATGCAGCGCGAGGCGCCGAACGTGTTCCGCTGGGTCGAGCGGATGCATGCGCCCGATCTCGACAGCGTGGACTATCCCACGCCCGCACCCGAGTTCCCCGATGGCGACCTGCCCGAAACACTTGCGCCGCTGCTCGCGCAGATCGGCCGCGAACTGATCCCCGACCTGACCGACCGGCTCGCCTTCCTGCGCGACTACGTGGCGCAGCATCAGCCCAAGGCCGGCGATCCGGTGACGGACAGGCCGCACCGCCGCGTGATCGGCACGGTCGAAACCTCGTTCCGCGGCGTGGCCTATACCGGCGGCGTGCAGCCTTACACCTTCTTCCTGTGGCAGCGGCTGATCGCGGCGGGTCGCCATCCCGCGGCCAAGGCGCTGTTCGCCGAACATGAGCTGTCCGACCTGATCGACATCGACCTGCCGATCCGCGTCGAACGTCGCGACCAGATCGAGGTGTGGGGCTGAAACGCGCCCGATAGTCCGCGCGGGCAAACCTGACAGGGTTTGTAACTGGAGCCCGCCGGCGCCCCGGCTACCTTGCGAACTCCACTTCGCCGGGAGCTTCGTCCATGAGTATCGCCTTCGCCCTCGGGCTCGCCCTGTCGCCTGCCCTTGCCTTGCAGAGCCTGACCATCGTCGACGGGCCCAAGCCCGACACGAACGGCATGGCGGTCGACTATGGCAACGGCGTGTGCCGGGTCAGCCTGTTCGGCACAGATGGCGATGGCGAGCAGATCCGCGCCGAATTCTCGCGCCGGTTGCGCGACGGTAATCTGGGCGTGTCGCTCTACGGCCCGTTCATCCAGAAATTCCGCCAAGCCGATCCCGACGCTAACTACCCCGTCACGGTGGTGTTCGACACCGGCAGCAGCGCGCCCTCGCGCTCGGGCGGATACGATGTCGGCGGCTTTCAGGAATATGCCTGGGCCGGCTGGGGTCCGGGTGCGGCATCGGATGCCACCTACGCCGCATTGAAGGGGGCGAGCTCGTTTTCCGTCGAGATGGATGGGAACAGCTATGGCCCCTTCACCTGGACCGGTACGGGCGCGGTGTGGACCGCGCTGGACGATTGCGAGACCGATAATAGCTGATGCCGTCCCGGCTGGTCTCGTTCGTCCTTGCCCTGCTGCTGCTGTCGACTGGAGGGGTCGCAGCAGCGCAGGGCACCGATACCCAGGCCGCACGCGCGCAGTGGTGGTCCAGCCTTGAGGCATGCAGTTCGCAGAACCGCGCCGCATGCGACCAAGCAGTCGAGCTGGCCGCGCAGCTGTTCGAACGCACCGACCGCGATGTCGCAACCACCTGGATGAAGGCCTGCCTTGCCGGGGATCAGGACCGCTGCGAAATCGGCTATCGCCGGTTCAAGAACACGACTTTCGCGGAAGACCCGCACCCCATCTCCCACATGTTCGCGCGCGTTTCCTGCTTTGCGGGAATATCCGATCTGTGCCGTCCGTGGGACGATTTCGAAACCACCGATCCGGGCAAGCGCGCGCTGGTGATGGCCGACATGTGCATGCAGGGAGCCCTTCCCGACACGTGTTACCGCGCGCTGGCCTATTTCCGGAACGAGAAGGGCTTCTACAACGCGATCACCTACGACCTCGCCGAGACGCTGTGCGAGCGGTACGAATCGGGCAGCGCCTGCCGCGTCTGGGCGGAGGCGCTGGAGGCCAACTGGGATCATCGCCGCGCCTACCGGTTCCATCGCAAGGCGTGCGAAACGGGATTGCAGGAAAGCTGCCCCGACGCCGCGCGACTGAAGAAGCGCGTCGACTACGAGGATCGGCAGGCAGACGCCGCCCGGGAGGCGCAGATGCGGCGCGAGGCGGCTGCACAGCAGGCCAGCGCATGGCGATCGCAGGCCTATAACGCAGGCTACACCTCGCCCGGCACCTACCGCGCGCCGACCACACCCTTCGGCAGCTCGGCGCGCGATATCGCCAACTGGCAGCGGTACGAGAAGAACCTGTGCCTGGGCAATCCGGTCAACAAGTACTGCTGAGCGAGAGAGCTACGTCGCGAGCCCGAAAATGCCACCGGCGGGCACTGGCGCTAGATAAGCCCGGCGGTGAAGGCGATATAGAGCGCGTAACCGGCCACCAGAGCCAGACCTTCGATCCGCGAGAGTCGCGCGCCGGTCCATGCCAGCACCATCACCCCCAGCGAGACCGCGATTAGCAGCGGCAGATCGAAGCCGAGGATCGATTGGGGCACCGTCGTGGGCGCGATCGTTCCCGTGACCCCGCCGATGAACAACACGTTGTAGATGTTCGATCCCAGCACGTTGCCCAGCGCGACTTCGGACTGCTTGCGCAGCGCGGCCACCGCTGACGTCACCAGCTCGGGCAGCGAGGTGCCGACCGCCACGATGGTCAGGCCGACCAGCGTTTCCGACATGCCGAATTCTCTGGCGATGGTGACCGCCGCATTGACCAGCAGCGTGCCGCCCCCGACGATGCAGGCCAGCCCCGCGATCAGAAAGGCGAGCGACACGGCCCAGCCCGACTGACGCTGCGTCTGGGTACCGAGCGCGGGGTCGATATTCTCCAGCGCCGCAGCCTTGTCGAACGCGGCGCTGTGCGCGGCGGCGCGCTTTTCCTGCCGGTAGGCGAGCACGAGGTAGCCGACCATCAGCACGATCAGCGTCAGCCCGGCCACCCTGCCCAGCCCGGTGGTCAGGCCGAGTGCCAGCAGCGCGACCGCCGCCAGCACGCCGACACCGCCATCGCGCCACAGCGTGCCGCGCGCGACCGCTATCGGCGCGAGCAGCGCCGCCACGCCGAGGATCAGCATGCTGTTGGCGATGTTGGAGCCGACGATATTGCCCAGCGCAATTCCGGGCGAGCCTGCGAGGGCCGCCTGCACGCTCGCGGCGAGTTCGGGCATCGAAGTGCCCATGCCGACGATGGTCAGGCCGATCATCAGCGGCGATACGCCCAGCTTGCCCGCAATCGCGACTGCGCCGCGCACCAGCAGCTCGCCGCCCACCACCAGCAGGACGAGGCCCCCAATCAGGAGAAGAATCGTCATGGGAGGAAATCCAGCAGGACGCGCAGCCCACCCAGCAGGGCAGCTGCGGCGGTGGCCTTGGCTGCTCTGGCGTTGAGGATCTGCGCGCGGTTGAGGGCGACGACCAGCCGGTTGATATCGGCATAGTCGAAGGTTTCGTGCTTGCTGACCCGGCGCACGCGCTTCCCGCTCGCGCGTAGCCAGAACCACGCGGAGAGAACGGCCGCGATCACGATCGCCGCATCGAGGAGATAGACGATGGCCGGCATCATGCGGCACCCCCGCACCGCACGGGGCGAGGAGATTCGGTCATCAACGAAACGCGCATCGGGTGCGAAAAAGTCATGGGAACGGACCGGGTTGAGCTGCGGATAACATCTCGTTCCGACATCACGAGCGCGCAAAACGCACTCGCCAGAGGGGCCCGGTAACGTGGTGCTTTTATAATCCGCGGCGGTGCTCCGCGCAATCAATATCGATGCGCGAACAGCGCCTTGCGCCAAGCGGCGTGGCCCGCGGGCTGTTACTCCGCCGCTTCGCGCGGCAGGTCCTGCGCGGCCTCGCCGTCGGCAGGGGCACCTTCGCGGCGGTTGCGCCCGGCTTCGGGCAGATCCTTGCGGGCCATCATGTTGAGGTCCGCCGGGCCCAGAATGCGCCCGTCATGCGCCAGCATCGCGACCGGGCCGATCGGCATCCGGTCACGCTCGTCCACGATCACCGGGTCCATCCCGATACCTTCGACGCCGTATTTGAGGCCCCAGTGCCGCAGCGAAACCATCGCGGGCAGCAGGTCGAAGCCCTTTTCGGTCAGCGCATATTCGACCCGGCGGCGATCCTGTTCGTCCTGCACCCGGTCCAGAATGCCATGTTCGACCAGCCGGCTGAGGCGGTTGGACAGGATATTGCGGGCAATGCCCAGCTCGCTCAGGAATTCTTCGAAGTGGTGCACGCCGTTGAAGCTGGCGCGCAGGATCATGAAGCTCCAGCGTTCGCCCATCACCTCCAGCGCGGCGGGCAGCCCGCAGGCGCTCAGCTCCTTCAGCGGTTCGCGAACGTCTGTACCCATCGTCAACCTCTCCAAATGGCAGGCTTACCCCAAATGCGCGGGGTCACAAAATTGAAACTCGATTTTTAGTTGCAACCTGCAACCTAGTCAGATAGGTAGTGATTCGCAACCTAAAGCTACCGGCCAATTCTGCGGCCCGATTATCGCCAACAGGAGATCGAGATGACCAACCGCGTGAACCCCCTTCGCCAGCTTGCCATCGGCAGCGTTGCCGTGCTGACCACCGCGCTCACCTTCGGCGCCACGGTGACCCCCGCACCGGCCTACGCGCAGTCGGGTGCCTATTACCGCGCCACGCTGCAGCAGCCGGTCGAAAAGCGGACCGAGATCATCCGCGGCGGCACCTTCATCTGCTCGGGCACCGTATGCGTCGGCACCAAGGCCCGCTCGCGCCCCGAACTGGTGTGCAAGAAGCTGGCCGGCGAATTCGGCCCGATCGCAAGCTTCTCGGTCGCGGGCAAGGATGTGGACGAGGCGACCCTCGCCAGCTGCAAGACCGAAGAAGCCTGATCGAACGATCCACCTGCCGGTCGGCCTCCCAGACGACCGGCAAAGGAAAAGCCCTCCGGCCATTATGGCCTGGAGGGCTTTTTCATGGCGTCGCCAACCGACGCAACGAAGGGAGCGCGGGGCCCGGTGGCCCCACGCTCCGCTCGCGAAACTCTATCCGATGATAGCAGCCACCGGGGCGAATCAGCCCTGGCGCGCCTTCATCCGCTTGTTGGTCTTGTTGATCACATAGGTCCGGCCGCGACGACGGATCACGCGGTTATCGCGGTGACGGTTCTTGAGCGACTTGAGGCTGTTGCGAATCTTCATGGCACTACCCTGGAAAAATCATCGACCGAAAAAAATCGACTGCAAAAGAAACGGCACCGCAGAACAGCCTGCGATGCCGGCATCATTGCGGCGCTATCTAGTCACGAAGGCTCTAAAGTCAAGCATCGCGGTCGCGGGCACCTGCGCGGCCCAACGCCACGGGGCACGCTTTGCCCGGTCCATGCGTTACCGCCATGCCAGACCCGGTTTCGCGCCCGAATTCAAGCACTATCGCCAGAGGATGCACACCGCCATGACCGCCCGCCACAGGACATTCGCCCTTATCGCAGCGATCGCCGCGCTGCCGCTTTCCGCCTGCACCACCGCGCGCCCTGCCGGCCCGATCGAGGTGACCCGCTTCATCGCGCCCGATTCGCGCGCGCAGCTGGGCGACACCACGCTCAGGGTGGAAACCGCGCCCGGGTCAGAAGAGCAGGGCCTCGCGATGCTGCCTTACACGCAGGCCGTGGCGCGCGAGCTGAGCACGTTCGGCTATGCCGAGAACGCGCGGCCCGCAGCGCGGCAGCTCGCCAGCGTCAGTGTCGAGCGCGAACAGCTGACCGAAGGCGGGCGGAGCAGCCCGGTCTCGGTCGGCGCGGGCGGTTCGGCGGGCAGCTACGGCGGCGGAGTAGGGCTGGGCGTCGGCATCAATCTGGGCGGCGGCGCGGACGAGCGGGTGATCACCCGCCTCTCTGTCAGTCTTCGCGACGTGACAAGCGGCACCGTGTTGTGGGAAGGGCGCGCGCGACTCGACGCGCCGGTCGGCTCCCGTCTTGCGCAAAACGACGCAGCGGCAGCGGCTCTCGCCGAGGCGCTGTTCCGGGGCTTCCCCGGCAACAGCGGTGAAACCATCGAAGTGGAGGTCAATCCTTGAGCAATATCACCATCGACACAGGCTTCGACAGCGGCAGCATCGAGGTCATGACCGTGCACCAGGCGAGCGCGATGCTGCGTCTGAAGAACGATTACCAGAGCGAATTCAAGCAGTGGTTCCACTTCCGCGTCGCCAATACCGGCGGGCGCGAACTGGTGATCAAGATCGTCGGCCTGAACGACAGCGCCTATCCGGCGGGCTGGCCCGACTACAACGCCTGCGTCAGCGAAGACCGCGCCTTCTGGGGCCGCGCGCCCTCCACCTTCGACAAGGACGAGGAAGGCGGCACGCTGACGATCCGCTTCACCCCGACCTGCGATCTGGTGTGGTTCGCCTATTTCGCGCCGTTCTCGATGGAACGGCACCACGATCTGGTCGCCGAATGCGCCAGCACCGAAGGCGTGACCTACCGCAAGCTGGGCGAAACGCTCGACGGGCAGCCGCTCGACTGCCTCGAAATGGGCGAGGGCGAGACGCAGGTGTGGCTCTACGGCCGCCAGCACCCGGGCGAGAGCATGGCCGAATGGTGGATGGAAGGCGCGCTCGAAGTGCTCGGCAATCCGGCAGATACGCTGGGCCGCGCGCTGCGCGAGAAGTGCCGGTTCCACGTGGTGCCCAACTGCAACCCCGACGGCAGCCGCCGCGGCCACCTGCGGACCAATGCCAAGGGCGTGAACCTCAACCGCGAATGGGCCGAACCCACTGCGGAGAATTCGCCCGAAGTGCTCGCGATCCGCAATGCGATGGACGATACCGGGGTGCATTTCGCGATGGACGTCCACGGCGACGAGGCGATCGACGCCGTGTTCCTCGCCGGGTTCGAGGGCATCCCCAGCTGGAGCGACGAGCATGGCGAGCGATTCTATCGCTACCAGCGCATTCTCGAACGCCGCAGCCCCGATTTCCAGACCGCCAAGGGCTATCCCAAGTCCGGTCCGGGCAAGGCCAACCTGACGATCAGCACCAACCAGGTGGCGGAACGCTATGCCGCGACCGCGATGACCCTGGAAATGCCGTTCAAGGACAATGCCGACTATCCCGACGAACTGCAGGGATGGAGCCCCGAACGCTCCAAGCTGCTCGCCCGCGATTGCCTCGGCGCGCTGCTCGAATGGCTGGAGAGCGACGAGGGCTAAGGCCTAGCTTGCCCCTCCCCCTCAAGGGGGAGGTTGGGTGGGGGTGCACCCCGGGCCGATGTCTGGGCCCCCCACCCCCCGCCCCTCCCCATGGGGAAGGGAGTTGCGGTTAATCGAGGTGCGCGGGGCCGAAGCCGTGGGGCAACAGGTCCGACAGGCGCAGTTCCATCACCTCGTGCGCACCGACGCACAGGATCGCCGGGTCCGTGCCGCCCAGCTGGGCGATTTCGTTGAGCACCTGGCGGCACCGCCCGCACGGGGTGATCGGGGCATCGCCGCCCTTGCCCTTCGGGCCGGTCACCGCGAGCCGCTCCAGACCACCGCGCCGCCCTTCGGCCAGCGCCTTGGCGACCGCGACCGTCTCCGCGCACAGCGACAGGCCGTAGCTCGCGTTCTCGATATTGGTGCCGGTGATGATCGCCCCGTCGGCAAAGCGCAGCGCGGCGCCGACCGGATAGTCCGAATAGGGCGCATAGGCCGTGGCCGCCGCCTCGCGCGCTGCGGCAATCAGTTCGTCATCATTCACGGTCGCACCACCATCCATTCGATCGGCTCCTCGCTACCGGGGCCTACATAATTCTCGTTCGCGGTCCACAGCAGCCAGGGCCGCCCGCCGTAATCCGGCTCGAACCGCGTGCGCACCAGCCACAGGTTGCGCTCGATCCGCGCGGCGACGCCGTGCGCGGCCTCGAACTCGCGGCTCACCTTGAGGATCGCCGGCTTGCCCGCATGGGCCTCTATCTGGTTGGCAAGGATCGTCAGTTCGCTGCGCACCTGCCCGCTATCGACTGGATCGATGCAGTCTGCGCCGGGATCGCTCAGCTCGATCGCAGGCGGCAGCAGCGCGGGATCGCGCGGTACGATGGTGACGAAATTGGCCGACTGCCCGTCTGCCGGGACGCAGGGATCGAATCGGTGGACCGCACCGACCTCCAGCCCTGCCTTGCGCGCGGCGACCAGCGCGCGGGTGAATTCCGCCGACCGCTCGCCATCGCCCGCGCTGGCGGACAGATAGACGAAATCGGCGCCGCTGCCTTTCAGCACCTCGAAATTGACGCCCGCAGTGCCGCGCGAAAGGTCCACGCCCTGTTCGGGAAACGCGCTTTCCTCCGGCCGCCAGTGGCGCAGATCCTGATAAAGCCACACGGCGACGCCCACCGGCGCGGCGATCAGCAGCACCAGCAACGCCTTGAGCCATAGCGGGCGCTTCGTCTTGCGGGCCATCTTGCGCCTAGCCACGAATGTGCAGGACGCAGATCAGCGTGAACAGCCGCCGCGCAGTCGCGAAATCGGTCTCGACCTTGCCCTCCAGCCGCTCGACCAGCAGCTCGGCCGCGCGGTTGTGGACGCCGCGGCGGGCCATGTCGATCGTCTCGATCTCTGCCGGGGTCGCCTTGCGAATCGCCTGATAATAGCTGTCGCAGATCGCGAAATAGTCGCGGATCGGGCGGCGGAAGCGCGCCAGGCCCAGCAGGATCGTCTCCAGTTCGTCCCCACCCTCGGTCGTGACATCGAGCGCGAGCCGGTCGTCGCGCACCGACAGCGCGAGATGATAGGGGCCGTGCGCCCCGCGCTCCGCAGAACGGACCGGCTTGAAGGTGTTCTCCTCGATCAGATCGAAGATCGCCACCCGCCGCTCCTGCTCGACATCGGCATTGCGCCACAGGATCGTCGAGTCGTCGAGCGAGATGTTAGAGATGCGATAATCGGCCATGTCGTTACGGGTTGCCTTCGCAGACTATCGGGGCCTCGGGCAAGGCGCTTAACGCTTGTGCGCGATATTCACAGGGGGGCGAGGCATTTCTCCTGGGCGGATCGCTTGCGGGCCGCCGCCGCCTCGCACAAGAAGCGGGCAATGTCCGATAGCAGTCTGATCCTCGATTCCGCCCCCGCCAGTTCCGCAGGCGACGCCCCCGCCACCGCCGTTGGCGAGGAAGGCCGCTCGCTGCCCTCCAACGTGGAGGCCGAGGCCGCCTTCCTCGGCGCGGTGCTGATCGACAATTCGGTCTACGAGGAACTGCCCAACCCCCTGCGGCCCGAGCATTTCTTCGTCCCCGCGCACCGCCTGATCATGGAACGCGTGCTGACCATGATGGAGCGCGGCGCGACCGCGAGCCCGGTGACGCTCAAGCCCTATTTCGATGGTAACGAGCATCTCGAACCGCTCGGCGGGACGACCTATCTCGCGCGGCTGACCGCGGACGGTCACGGACTGCTCGCAACGCGCCAGCTGGCCGAACAGATCTACGACCTCGCGCTGCTGCGCGAACTGGTGACGGTGGGCCGCGCGCTGGTGGGCGGTGCGCTCGATACCTCGGAAACGGTCGAGCCGCTCAAGCAGATCGAGAAGGCCGAGGCCGCACTCTACGAGATTGCCGAGGGGACCAACATCGGCTCCGACGCGAGCACCTTCAAGGATGCCTCGATCGCGGCACTGAAGCTGGCGCAGAAGGCGATGAATTCGGATCGCGGCCTGTCTGGCCGGACCACCGGCCTCTCGACCATCGACGACAAGACCGCGGGTCTGCACAATTCCGACCTCGTGATCCTCGCCGGGCGTCCGGGCATGGGCAAGACCTCGCTCGCGACCAACATCGCGTTCAACACCGCGTACGAATATTTGAAGCAGATGCGTGACGGCGGGCCGGACAGCGGCGGTGCGCCGGTCGCGTTTTTCAGCCTCGAAATGAGCGCCGACCAGCTCGCCACGCGTATCCTTGCGGAACAGGCGGAGATCAGCTCGGAAAAGCTGCGTTCGGGCGATATCGGGCGCGATGAATTCACCCGGCTTTCCGAAGCGAGCCAGCGCCTCGCCGACCTGCCGCTCTATATCGACGACACCCCCGCGCTGACCATCGATGCGCTGCGCATGCGCGCGCGGCGGCTGAAGCGGAAGAACAAGATCGGCCTCGTCGTGGTCGACTACCTGCAGCTGCTGCAGGGCTCGGGCCGCGCCAACGACAACCGCGTGAACGAGATTTCGGAGATCAGCCGTGGCCTCAAGACCATGGCCAAGGAGCTGGAACTGCCGGTGATCGCGCTCTCGCAGCTCAGCCGTGCGGTGGAACAGCGCGAGGACAAGAAACCCCAGCTCGCCGACCTGCGCGAATCGGGCTCGATCGAGCAGGACGCCGACATGGTGTGGTTCATCTACCGCGCCGAATATTACCACAAGGCGCAGATGCCCAACGTGCCCGACGGCTCCGAATCGCCCGACGACGCGCAGAAATACCAGGACTGGATGGAGGAGCATCAGAAGCTGGTGAACAAGGCGCTGCTGATTGTCGCCAAGCAGCGTCACGGCTCCACCGGCAACGTGCCGCTGATCTTCCAGAGCGAATACACCAAGTTCAGCTCGCCCTCGTACCGCGACTATTCGGACTTCGGGGAAGAGTAGGGGCGAGGATCAGGCGCGGGGCCACGCACCGGATTCACGTTGAAAATCGCGGCGCAAGCCCCTATAGGTCACTTCGATCCCGAAATTTAAGTGCATGGAGTGCCTCCGCTTATGGCGCGCGTTACCGTTGAAGATTGCGTCGACAAGATTCCCAACCGCTTCGATCTCGTGCTGCTGGCCGCAGAGCGCGCGCGCGAAATCTCGGGCGGTGCGGAAATCACCCTCGACCGCGACCGCGACAAGAACCCGGTCGTCGCGCTGCGCGAAATTGCCGAGCAGACCGTGAAGCCCAAGGACCTGCAGGAAAGCATGGTCACCAACCTGCAGAAGATCCTGCCGGACGACGATGACGAGGTCGATGAAATCGGCTCGCTCAGCCAGTCGGCCGAAGCGCTGCGCGTGACCGCGGCGACCCCGGCCCGTTCGACCTCGGTCGGCGGCGACTACGAAGGCTGATCTGCCTTGGGCTGACACGCAGCCCTCCCGAACAGATTGAAGCGGGGCGGACCTCTCAGGAGGTGCCGCCCCGTTTTTCGTTTCGGGGCCTGTTCATCCAGACCATGCGAACCGGAGAGAACCCCGCTTTTGCGGGGAGCAAACTGATATATGTAATGAAGCTGCAACACGGCGCGCCTCTTCACCCGCGCGCAGAAGGAGACGGGCAGGCATGGCGGTCGTCGCGATCTACAGCGTGAAGGGCGGGGTCGGTAAAACCACTTTCGCCGCCAACCTGGCATGGTGCGCAGCGACCCATTCCAGCCGCCGGACGCTGCTGTGGGATCTGGATGCGGCGGGCGGCGCGGGCTTCCTGCTGGGCGTCGATCCGAAGAAGAAACGGCTCGCGACCAGCGTGATCAGCAAGGAGATCGATCCTGCCAAGCTGATCCGCAAGACCGGCTACCCCCGGCTCGACCTGCTGCCGGCGGACGAATCGATCCGTGCGATCGACGCGCAGCTGGCCGAGATCGGCAAGAAGAACCGGATCGCGAAGCTGACCGCCGACCTGATCAAGGATTACGACCGGCTGCTGCTCGATTGCCCGCCGGTGCTCAACGAACTCTCCAGCCAGATCGTGCGCGCTGCCGACCTCGTGATCGTGCCGATCCCGCCCTCGCCCCTGTCCGCCCGCGCGCTTGAGATCGTGCGCGAGGAAGTGGGGGCGGAGGGCAAGAAGGCCCCGCCGATCATGCCGGTATTCTCGATGGTTGATCGTCGCCGCACGCTTCACCGCGATGCGATCGCGGCCTCAGCGGACTGGGCGGTGATCCCCGCGTCGAGCGCGATCGAACAATGCGCGGCGCAGCAGGCCCCGGTCGGCGCCTTCGCCCCGCGCAGCCCGGGCGCGCGCGCGTTCAAGGCCCTGTGGACCAAGATCGAGCGAGCGCTCGCGAAGGGTTAGTCCCCGCTTCCGCGGCCGGTCTTTTCCTGCAGCGCATCGATGCGCAGCGACGCATCGGCCTTGCTCAGGCCGGGATCGAACGCCTCCGGCTCGCCAGCCTCTTCCGCCAGCGTTTTCAGATAGCTGGCCTGCGCGCCGGTCATCCGTTCATCGCCGGTGGTCCAGTTTTCGGGAGCCTTCTCGGCATTCGAGGTCGGCTCGGCCTTGGGGTGCTGGGTGATCTCTTCCACGGTACGTGTCTCCTTTCCTGTGCAACGAGCGACGTTCTCCATACGTTCCCGTTAGGCACGGTCGCACAGGCTGGCGTTGGGGAAGAGGCACGCTATGACGGCATCATGCCCGACGCCTCCCCTCCCGCAACCGAGCGAGCGCCGATGCTCGGCGGCCGTTTCGCCGACCCGCTGATCCGCGCGCTGGCGGTGTTCCTTGCCGGGATGGTGCTGCTGCTCGCGCTCGACCTGGTGAGCGAGCCGAGCGGCCGGGCGGGCGAGGATATCGCGATCGACCGGGCGCTGTCAGGCACCGATCAAGCATTGGCCACGGTGGTGGGCGACATCGGGGAAGAGACACCCGATGCTTCGGACGTGGACAGCGCGGAACGGCGCGAGCGGGCGCAGTCGGCGGCGTTCTTCGTCGAGCAGGCGAACCTCGCCTGGCGACGAGGCGAGATCGACCAGACGGACGCTGCCGAGCAGGATCGCGGCGCCTCCGCGCTGCTGACCTTCCTCGGCGAATTGTGGACGCTGGGCTGGCTGCTGCTGCCTCTGGGCGCGCTCTCCGCGCGGCTGACCTGCCCCGCCACGGGCATGCGCCACCCGCAATGGCCAGTGATCTTCGCGGGCGAAGCGCTGGGCGGCTCGGCCGCGTTTATCGCGCTCGCACTCGCGCTGCACCAGCTGGGGCTGCCGGCGCAATTCGTGCTCGCCCCGCTGGTCAGCGCGATGGTGGTCCTCAACGCATGGCGGCTGCGCGATCATGCGCGGCTCGACCGGGCGACCACGCTGCTGCGGCTTGCCCCCCTGCTGGTGCTGCTGACCGTGATCCTCATCGGCGCTCGGATCGTCCTCGTCAGGCTCGGCATGCTGGGCTGACGACTGCGCGCGTGACGGCTCGACGGGCGATGTGCTTGTGCTAGAGGCGCAGGCGGACGGTCAGGGGGCAGACGGGCATGAGCGATATTCCCGAGGCAATCGGTACGGCAAGCGAAGGCGGCCTGTTCGCGCGCGCGATTTCGCGTGAGAGTGGCGGGAGCGCGCTCGACGCGGACGGACACTTCGCCGAAACCGCCTGCCTCAATTGCGGGACCGAGCTGGTCGGCCCGCATTGCCACACCTGCGGTCAGGCGGCGCACCTGCATCGCACCCTGTCCGCCGTAGGGCACGATCTGGTCCACGGCGTGCTGCACCTCGACGGCAAGCTGTGGCACACGCTGCCGCTGCTCGCGTGGCGGCCGGGCGATCTCACCCGCCGCTATATCGCAGGCGAGCGCGCGTTCTTCGTCTCGCCGATGGCGATGTTCCTGTTCACCGTGTTCCTGATGTTTGCGGTGTTCCAGGCGGTCGGCTTCACCACCCCGACCGATATCTCCGCGCCCGACATGAAGCAGATCGACAGCGCGCTCGAGAAGGAGCGCGAGGATCTGACCAGCCAGCGCGCCGAACTGGCGACAAGCCTCGACGCCACCGACGACGAGGCGGAAGCCAGCCGGATCCGCGGGGAGATTGCCGATGTCGATGAGGAGATCGCATCGATCGAGGCCGGTCGATCGGTCCTGACGGGCAAGGATTTCGGCGACCCCGGCATGCACGTCACGATCGGCGATCCGGGCGGCAGCGAGTTCCTGCATCACCTCAACGAGAAATGGCGCAAGAACCCCGGGCTGATGCTCTACAAGCTGCAGTCCAACAGCTACAAATTCTCGTGGCTGCTGATCCCGCTATCGCTGCCGTTTGTCTGGCTCCTGTTCGCGTGGCGGCGCGAGTTCAAGGCCTACGACCACGCGGTGTTCGTGACCTATTCGCTCAGCTTCATGTCGCTGATGTTCATCGCGCTGTCGCTGCTGGCGAAGGCGGGTGTCGGGTTGGGGTGGCTGTTCACGATCTTCGCGACGATCGCGCCGCTGCATATCTACCGCCAGCTGAAGCAGGGTTACGCGCTGTCGCGCTGGTCGGCGATCTGGCGGCTGCTCGTGCTGCTGTTCGCGATCTTTATCGTGCTCTCGCTATTCCTGCAGACCCTGCTGTTGCTGGGCGCTTTCTAGTACCGCCCCGGCACGCCGGTGCGCCGGGGCAGTGCCAGCAGGAGGTCAATCCGTCCCGTCGAGCTCGCCGTCGGTGGGCTCGGATGTCTCGCGCTTCTCGGCCACGTCGTCGCGCAGATCGGCGGCCCCTTCGCTGACCTTGTCGGCCGCGACCACGGTCGCTTCTTCCAGCTTCTCGCCCACCACTTCGGCATTGGCGGCGGTGTCGGCGGCGGCACCTTCGGCGAACGCCTTGCCGCTTTCCTGGGTTTCCTCGGAACAGGCGACGAGGCCCATCGAGGCGGCGGAAAGGGCAAGCAGAAGAGCGGTATTCGGGCGGTTCATGGCAAGTACTCCCTGGCGTATTCGCAAATGTTAACCATCATCGGGCGAGCGGGGTTCCCGCCGCCCATGCGACCTCTAGCCCAGCTGACGCGTGGCGAGAGCAGCAAATTGGCGAAATGCCGATGCGGGACATGAAAAAGGGCCTCCCGGGTGACTGGAGGTCCAGTCGCGCGGGAGGCCTGAATATTAAGCCAGCTACAGATCAGCCAGGCAGAGGGCGTTACGCGCCTTGCGGAGCAGTGCCACCTTCCCCGCCGAAGCGCTTGCCCGCCTTGGGCACCGCCGATCCGCCGACGCTGCGCGGCTTGCGCGGCCCCCGCGGCTCGTCCGGTCGGTCGAGCTTGCCGTCCTTGAGCAGCTGGTCGATCTCGTCGCCCGTCAGCGTCTCGAATTCGAGCATCGACTGGGCGAGCAGGTGGAGCTGGTCTTCCTTGTCGGTCAAGATCTGGGTCGCACGCTTGTGCGCCCCTTCGACCAGCGCACGGATTTCCGCATCGATCAGCTTGTTGGTCTCGCCCGAACCCATCGTGCGCGCCGACTGGCCCATGCCGAGGTAGCCTTCCTGCTGCTCCTCGTACTGGAGCGGGCCGAGCTTGTCGGACATGCCCCACTTGGTGACCATGTTGCGCGCCAGCGAGGTGGCGTACTGGATGTCGGAGCTGGCACCGCTCGACACCTTGTCGTGCCCGAAGATCAGCTCTTCGGCGACGCGCCCCCCCATGGCGACGGCGAGGTCGGCATGCATCTTGTCGCGGTGGTACGAGTAATTGTCCCGCTCGGGCAGGCGCATCACCATGCCCAGCGCACGGCCGCGCGGGATGATCGTCGCCTTGTGGATCGGGTCCGATGCCGGCTCGTTCAGCGAGACGAGCGCGTGACCCGCCTCGTGATAGGCGGTCATCTTCTTCTCGTCGTCGGTCATGACCATGGAGCGGCGTTCGCTGCCCATCATGACCTTGTCCTTCGCGTCCTCGAATTCCTGCATCGCGACCAGCCGCTTGTTGCGACGGGCAGCCAGCAGCGCGGCTTCGTTGACGAGGTTGGCGAGGTCTGCGCCGGAGAAGCCGGGCGTGCCGCGCGCGATGGTGCGCGGGTTCACGTCGGGCGCCAGCGGCACCTTTTTCATGTGCACGTCGAGGATCTTCTCGCGCCCTTCGATGTCGGGCACGGGCACCACGACCTGACGGTCGAACCGGCCCGGGCGCAGCAGCGCGGGGTCGAGCACGTCGGGGCGGTTGGTCGCTGCGATGATGATGATGCCTTCGTTGGCTTCGAAGCCGTCCATCTCGACCAGCAGCTGGTTGAGCGTCTGCTCGCGCTCGTCGTTCGAATTGCCGAGGCCGTGGCCGCGGCTACGGCCCACGGCGTCGATTTCGTCGATGAACAGGATGCACGGCGCGTTCTTCTTCGCCTGTTCGAACATGTCGCGCACGCGGGAAGCACCGACACCCACGAACATCTCGACGAAGTCGGAGCCCGAAATGGTGAAGAACGGCACGCCCGCCTCGCCCGCGATCGCGCGGGCCAGCAGCGTCTTACCCGTACCGGGCGAGCCGACCAGCAGCGCGCCCTTGGGGATCGTGCCGCCCAGCTTGGAGAAGCGCTGCGGGTCCTTCAGAAATTCGACGATTTCTTCCAGCTCTTCGCGCGCTTCGTCGATCCCTGCGACATCCTTGAACGTCACCCGGCCCTGCTTTTCGGTCAGCATCTTGGCCTTCGACTTGCCGAAGCCCATCGCGCCGCCCGCGCCGCCATTCTTCTGCACCTGCCGCAGCGCGAAGAAAGCGATGCCCAGGATCAGCAGGAAGGGCAGCGACTGGATCAGGATGACCCAGAAAATGCTCATCTGCTCCTTGGGTGTGCCCGAATAGGTGACACCATTATCGTCGAGCAGCTTGGTCAGGCCGCTGTCGTTGCCGACCGGCACGGTGTTGAACGTCTCGTCGTTCTTGAGCACGCCGGTAATCCGGTCGTCGGAGATCTGCACCTCCTTGACGGTGCCGCTCGCCACGCGGTCGCGGAAGTCGGAATAGCTGATCGTGGTGCCGGTGTTCTGGCTGGCACCGCCGAACATCGAGACCGCAAGCAGCAGGGCGAGGAAGACCCCGCCCCAGATCATCAGGCTGCGGATCCACGGGTTGGGGCCGCCGCCCCCCGGACCGCCAGGGCCCTGCCCGTCGGGCGTGTTCTGTTCGCTCATGAAAAACCGAGTCCTTTCGCCTGTGAATGTAGGCGCAAGGGGATGAATGACAAGTTGCGCGCGCCGCTTGCGCGCGCGGTGTCACGCAATCGGCTCAGAAGCTGAAGGCGCGGCGGGCCAGCCCCTCGGACGCACGGCGGTTGCCCCGCGTGGCGTCAGGCGCATCGCGCCGCTCGGCAGAGGTTGAGCTGCGGATCGGCACGACGCGCGAATCCTCGGCCTGGGGCGCAGCATGCGGGCGGCTTTGCGGGCCGGGAAGCGCGCGCTGGCCACCACCCGGCGGCGTCCCTCCGAGGCCCATCTGATCGAGCTTCGCCTCGAGCGCCTGGTGCAGATGCTCGAGCCCCTTGGCGGCAGGCGACCAGTTGGCGAAGGCGGCGATCGGCTCGCGCCGCACCGCGACCTGCTCGACATGGCTGCTCGCTGGGACGACGGGCCAGTTGGCACCCGCATTCTCGCGCACCCAGCGGTGCAGCTTGCGCCGCTGGTCGTACATCGAGAGCACCGGAAGCACCGGCGGATGGCCCGGGCGCTTCGCCAGTTCCGCGCGAATAAAGCCGAACGCGCGCGCGGCGAGCGGGGAGGCGGGCAGCGGGACCACGATCAGGTCGGCGGCTTCCATGATCTGCTCGCTCACCTCGTTGATCATCGGCGGGCAGTCGAGCACGATGCGCGGATACTCGCCCTTCATGAAGTTGAGCATCTGCGCCAGCCGCTTCTTCGCGCCGATGCGGGCCAGCTGCACGGGGAGATCGCGCAGGCTCTGGTCGGCCCCGATCAGAGAGAGGCGGTCGTATCGGGTCGGCTCGATCAGGTCGCGCGGGGCGCGGGCGTGGTGGAAGGCGGAGATCGCCTTCTGCACCTTGCGCTCTTCATGGCCCAGCAGGAAACCCGCCCCGCCCTGCGGATCGAGATCGTAGAGCAGGGTCTCATGACCACCGGTCTGCGAGAAGCGCCAGGCGAGGTCCACCGCCATGGTCGTTTTCCCGACTCCACCCTTCATGCTGTAGACGGCGATGACGGCCATGTGCGCTTTCCCCCTGCTTGACGGTCCGAATCGGTTATCGGCAAATGTCTGACTAACATTAATCAAACACCGTCCATGCGCCTACTCAAGCCGCACAAAGCGCCCGAACCCGGGCTGGGACACGCTTTTGCAAACAGGTTAACGGGGGCGGTATGGGAGCTGCGGTGCCAGCCCACACCCCCGGGTGCGGGCCGGTTCCGAGACAATGGCGATCGCCCTACATGCCGCGCGCGATCACCATCTTCATGATCTCGTTCGACCCGCCGAAGATGCGGCTGACGCGGCTGTCGCGGAACATGCGCGCGATGGGGTAATCGTTGATATAGCCCGATCCGCCATGCAGCTGCAGGCACTTGTCGACCACTTCGCCCTGCAACTCGGTCAGCCACAGCTTGGCCATGCACGCGGTCGGCACGTCCAGCTTGCCCTCCAGATGCTGCGCGATGCAGTGATTGACGAAGACCTTGGCCGCGGTTGCCCGCGCCTTCAGCTCCGCAAGCGTGAACTGGGTGTTCTGGAAATCCCAGATCGTCTTGCCGAAGGCCTTGCGCTCCTTGGTGAAGGCAAGCGTTTCCTCCAGCGCGCGCTCGATCGTCGACATCGCGCCCATCGCGATGATCAGGCGTTCCTGCGGCAGCTCGCCCATCAGCTGGTAGAAGCCCTTGCCTTCCTCCCCGCCGAGCACGTTCTCCGCAGGGACGAACACATCGTCGAAGAACAGCTCGCTGGTGTCCTGCGAATCGAGCCCGATCTTGTCGAGCTTCTTGCCCCGCTGGAACCCTTCCGCGCCTTCGGTCTCCAGCAGCATCAGCGAGATGCCCTTTGCGCGTTCGTTCGGGTCGGTCTTGGCGACGACGATGATGAAGTCGGCGATCTGGCCGTTGGAGATGTAGGTCTTGGCCCCGTTGATCTTGTAGCCGTTGCCATCCTTCAGCGCGGTGGTGGTGATCGATTGCAGGTCCGATCCCACGCCCGGCTCGGTCATGGCGATCGCGCTGACAAGGTCGCCGGAGACCAGGCGCGGCAGGTATTTCTTCTTCTGCTCTTCGGTCCCGTGGCGCACGAGGTAGGGCAGGATGATCGTGTTGTGCAGGCTGGCGGCGAAGCCTTCGACATTGTGCCGGCCCTGCTGGTCGATCACGACCATCTCGTGCCGGAAATCGCCGCCGTGGCCGCCATATTCCTCGGGCACGGACGCACCGAGCAATCCCGCCTCGCCCGCCTCGCGCCAGAATTCGCGGTCGACCTGGCCATCATCGCGCCACTTGAGGACGCGGGATTCGGGGGCGTGCTTTTCGTAGAACTTGCCGACCGCGTCGGCGAACACCGCGATCTCTTCTTCGTCCATGAATTCGGGCTGCGGCACGTCTAATGCAGGCATTGGTGATCCTCTCGAAGCTTTTGTTTTGCGGACGAGACTAGCGAACCGGTTGCAAACTGCAATCGGTTCGCTGCGCTAGGAAACCGCGCCGGATTCCCGAAATTCCGCAATCTCACCCTCGCTCAGGCCCAACTGCGCGAGGATGTCGGAAGTATCGTCCCCCGGCATCGGCGCGGGCGAAGGTGTCGCGGTTGCCGTGCCCGAATAGCGCGGCGCGGGCGCAGGCTGCGGGCTGTCGGCGACCTCGATAAAGGTCTCGCGCGCGGCGATGTGCGGATGCTCGCGCGCCTCGCTCATGGTCAGCACCGGGGCGTAGCAGACGTCGCTATGTTCCAGAGCCTCGTCCCACTCGGCGCGGGTCTTGGTTCTGAAGATCGCGGCGAGCTTGTCCTTGAGCGCGGGCCACTGCGACGGGTTCATCTGCGCGTCGAAGTCCGGGTCTTCCGCAAGGCCCAGCCGCGCGCGCAGCTCGGCATAGAATTGCGGCTCGATGCTGCCGATGCTGACGAACTTGCCGTCGGCAGTCTCGTAGGTGTCGTAGAAATGCGCGCCGGTATCGAGCAGGTTTGTGCCTGTCTCTTCGCGCCACAGGCCCTGGTTGGCCATGCCATGGATCATGCCCATGAGCACTGCGGTGCCATCGGTCATCGCGGCATCGATCACCTGGCCCTCCCCGCCACGAGCGACGTTGAGCAGCGCGGAGACCATCCCGAAGGCGAGCATCATCCCGCCGCCGCCGAAATCGCCGACCATGTTGATCGGCGGGGTCGGCTTCTCGCCCGCACGCCCGAAATGGGCGAGCGCCCCGGCGAGCGCGATGTAGTTGATGTCATGCCCGGCATAGGGCGCGTAAGGCCCCGTCTGCCCCCACCCGGTCATCCGGCCGTAGATGAGCTTGGGATTGTCGGCGAGCAGCACCTCGGGCCCCAGCCCCAGCCGCTCCATCACCCCAGGCCGGAACCCCTCGATCAACCCGTCGGCGCTGGCGCACAGCTTTCGCGCGAGCGCGATGCCCTGCTCGCTCTTCAGGTTGAGCGCGATCGACTTGCGCCCGCGCGCGAGGATATCCTTGTTGGAGATAGGCTGCGAGCCGCCCCGCCCGCCGCTGGCGCGGTCGATGCGGATCACCTCGGCGCCGTGGTCCGCCAGCATCATGCCGCAGAACGGGCCGGGCCCGATGCCTGCAAATTCGACGATGCGCAGCCCTGCGAGCGGGCCCGCCACTACTTGCCCTTCCAGTTGGGCGCGCGCTTTTCGGCGAAGGCCGCCGCGCCTTCGCGCGCGTCCTCGCTCATGAAGACCTGGGGCATCAGCTTGCCCTGCTCGTCCCACCGCGATTCGAGGCTCCAGCCGCGCGATTCCTCGATCACCTGCTTGGAGACTTTCACCGCGAGCGGACCGTTGGCGGCGATCGCCTTTGCCAGCTCCATCGCCCCGTCCATCACGCTGCCATCGGTCACCCGGTTGACCAGCCCGAGCTCGTAGGCGCGCGGCGCGTCGATGAAATCGCCGGTCAGCGCCAGCTCCATCGCGATCTTGGGCGGGATCTGGTCGGGCAGTTTCATCAGGCCGCCGGCCGCCGCAATGAGGCCGCGCTTGACCTCGGGAATGCCGAATTTCGCACCGCTATGGGCGACCACCATGTCGCACGAGATCATCAGTTCGAGCCCGCCTGCCAGCGCATAGCCCTCGACTGCGGCGATGATCGGCTTGGCCGGGCTCTTCTGCGTTAACCCGCCGAAGCCGCGCCCTTCTACGATCGGGCTCTCGCCGCGCAGGAAGCCCTTCAGGTCCATGCCCGAACAGAAAGTGCCGCCCGCCCCGGTCAGGATCGCCACGCGCAGATCGTCTTCGGCATCGAGCCGGTCGAGCGCGGCGGCGATCGCTTCGGCTGCCGCCTTGTTCATCGCGTTTTTGGCGTCGGGCCGGTTGATGGTGATGACGAGGACGCCGTCCTTCACCTCGGTCAGAATATCGTCGCTCATGTCTCTCTCCCATGCGCCTTCGCGATTACGTGGCGCTTTGCAACCGATGCTGCATAAGCCCGCACGCAGGGTCAAGCGGGAAGCGAGCGGAGCACGCCTCGCGGATAATGCGAATGCGTTCCACTTACATGCGCAGCCTCTTAAAGCGCCGCCATGTCGCGCGGCGCAATCCGATTCTGGTACGTGGTTCACAAGTGGAGCAGCCTGATTCCCGCGCTGTTCCTGCTGATGCTGTGCATCACCGGACTGCCGCTGATCTTCCATGACGAGATCGATGCAGCGCTGGGGGAAGATTACGACTCCACGTTCGCCGGCGCGCCCTCGGCCGAAGGCGGCACCGCCAACTCCGATGTCGAATGGGATCCGCCCTTCGTGCCGGGCGTGACCCTGACCGGCCGCGCGCTCTACACCGGCGAGCAATATGTCGACGCGGCCAACACGCTGGAGATCGACAGCTGGGCGGTGTTCGACCTGGGCGCACGCCACGTCTTCGCGGCGGGCGATGTGCCGGTGACGCTCAGGCTCGCGGTCGAGAATGTCGGCAACCAAGCCTACTGGGCCTCTGCCTTCGCCACCTTCTCGAACGCGCTGCTGCAGGGTCGCCCAGGCACGGTGCGCGCCTCGATCTCCGCCGACTTTTGAGCAGACCAAGACCAACGGCTCGTGCCCGGAAAACCACCGCGCACGAGCGCAACGTCACGCTTTCTCCGCCAACAGGGGCGCGTTGTGGCGCAACTCTGATGCTTTGAGAAAACTGGCGCACCCGACAGGATTCGAACCTGTGGCCTCTGCCTTCGGAGCTGGTCAAGTACCCCATCCGAATTGCGCGATAGGGTACGCCAGAGCACGATAAGCGTCTGAAAAACATTGCTTTTCAGGATCGACGCTCCGTAGTCCCTATCCGAGAATACGCCCGAATTTACCGCCAAGTGCTTACGTGGTGCTTACGCGAAAGTCGGGTCCGGCAGGGACTGGAGCATGGCAAAGATCACCAAGCGGCTCGTCGATACGGCCGAGACAGGCAGCAAGGACTACGTGATCTGGGACGATGAACTCCCAGGATTTGGCCTTCGCGTCTTCGCGTCCGGGAAGCGGAGCTATGTGATCCAGTACCGTTCACGTGGACGCTCACGTCGCTACACGATCGGCCTTCATGGTGTCTGGACCCCAGAGACCGCGCGTCGTGAGGCGAAAGCGCAACTCGGTCGGGTTGCTCAAGGTGGCGACCCTGCAGAAGAACGAGAAGAAGATCGGAAGGCGCTAACCATCAAGCAGCTCTGCGAGCAGTACATCTCCGACATGGAGGCCGGCCTCATCCTGGGAAAAGGCGGCAGACCGAAGAAGGACACCACCATCGCCACCGATGTCGGCCGTATCCGCAGGCACATCATTCCCCTTCTCGGGACACGACGTGTGCGGGACATTACCAAGCCGGACATGAACAATCTGATGAAGGACATCATTGCCGGCAAGACGCGCGTGACCATGAAGACCGAAAAGCTCCGCGGCAAGGCCATCGTCCGCGGCGGCCGCGGCACCGCGATCCGGACAATGGGTCTGCTTGGCGGTATCTTCTCATATGCAGTTGAGGCCGGGGTGATCGAGCACAATCCTACGCATGGCCTCCGCAAGCCGAAATACCAGGTTCGCGACCGCCGGCTAAGCGAAGCCGAGTATCGGATTCTAGGCAGCATTCTCGAGGAGGCGCAGGGAAACGACCGTTACAGGATACATGCCGAGATCCTCAGGCTGATTACGCTGACCGGCTGCCGGCGCGGAGAAATCGTCAGCCTCAAATGGAGCGAGGTCGATCTTGAGGGTAGCTGCCTGCGACTAGTCGATAGCAAGGAAGGCTCCTCGGTTCGTCCTGTGGGCCTTCCGGTCGTGGAATATCTGGAGAAGGAACGACCGCACAGAACCGGAACCTATGTCTTTCCGGGCCAGGGCATCGACAACGCGGTCGGGAATTTTCCACAGAGCTGGAAGAGGCTGTTCAAGGACACGCCACTCTGGGACGTGACACCTCACGTACTGCGGCACAGTTTCGCGAGCATAGCAAACGATCTGGGGTTCACCGAAATCACTATCGCCGCGCTGATTGGACATGCGAAGGGATCGGTCACGAGCAAGTACGTCCACACGCTCGACTCCACGCTGATCATGGCTGCGGACACGGTATCCGGCTACGTGAAGGCCCTTCTTGAAGGCGTCGAGTTCAGGCGGAATACCTACACGCTGGATCGGCAATCCCGAC
Organism: Citromicrobium bathyomarinum; assembly: GCA_001306305.2. NCBI lineage: Bacteria > Pseudomonadati > Pseudomonadota > Alphaproteobacteria > Sphingomonadales > Sphingomonadaceae > Citromicrobium > Citromicrobium bathyomarinum. The sequence continues at coordinate 734,299 of CP155577.1, read as the reverse complement.
AGAGCGCGATCGATCAAATGCTGACAGAATCGAGACCGGCGGTTTGATGAGAGGCGACTGCTAAAGCACAACCGTCGTCCCACAGCTCCAAAATACCCCTCGTTTCTATGCTTCGGGCATGGCCATGCGAGGAGTGGAAATCCCATCCGCCGCCGGCAGACTCAGGACGGAAACCTGCTCTGCGGCGTCCGGTTCACCCCAGATGGGGCGCCCGGAGCCGCTGCCGCAGGGCAGCGCGTTTCGCTTTGACTCGCTTGACATTCTCCATACTGTTCATATTCTCATATACTCGTATTTTCGTACAGGAGGAGGCGATGCCCGATATTTCCCTAAGTGATAGCGCGTTTCAGCGCCTCCAGCGGCACGCCAAACCATTCGTGGATACACCGGAAGCGGTGATTCTGCGTGCGCTGGACGCTTTGGAACAGAGGACGGGACAATCGGTCCCGGAGGAAAGCGCAGATGGCTTGTCCGAACGGGAGATCGATGCGCGCGCTCTACCCCGCCTGACCCACACCAAGCTGCTGGATGCGGCAATCGACGGGAAGCGGCTGACAAAGCCGAACTGGAATTCGCTGCTCGATGAAATGCTGCGGCGGGCGATGCAGCGCGTCGGCAGCTTCGATGAGCTTCAGCGGATTTGCCCGGTCAACATGGTCGAGGGCCGCAAGGAAGACGAAGGCTACGGCCACTTGCCGGAGATCGACGTTTCCGTGCAGGGACAGGATGCCAACGGCGCGTGCCGGGCCGTCGTGACAGCGGCACAGGCGCTCGGCATGAGCCTCGACATCGGCTTCATGTGGCGCCTGAAAGAGAGTGCCGCACACCCCGGTGAGAGAGGGCGCATTCGGGTTTCGCCGCGCGCGACGGCTGCGCCCGAGAAACAGACCGCAGCATGAGTGATACGAATTTCGAGGTCGGGATACTGGCGTACGGTTCGCTGATCGGCGAACCGGGCGAGGAACTCGCCGACGCCACCATTCACGCGGTGGCAAATGTCCGCACGCCCTTCAATATCGAATTCGCACGTAAGAGCGGGAGCCGCGGCGGCGCCCCTACGCTGGTCCCGGTGCAGCATGGCGGCAATCCCGTCCTGGGCCAGGTGTTTGTTCTTGATGCGTCGGAAGGCGAAGCCGCGAACCGGTTATGGCGCCGCGAGACCCGCAAGGTCGGCAGCGGCCGCGCCTATGTTCCACCGAAGAAGATCGGCCCGAATACCGTGGTGGTGAGGAGGCTTGAGAATTTCGCGGACGTGAAAGTCGTGCTCTACACGGAAATTGCTGCCAATATTGTGCCGCTGACCGCAGAGACGCTGGCAACTCATGCGATTGAAAGTGTCGGAAAAGCCGCTCCCGGACGAGACGGCATCAGCTATTTGATCGCAGCGAAAGAGAACGGCATCGAAACCGCACTATCGCCGGGCTACGAAACGGAAATCCTGCGGCAGTCGGGATGTGCCGACCTTGAACAGGCGCTGGCAAAGTTTCAGGCAATAGCCAAGGGGGGCGAAACATAGTGGAAACGGGCAGCGCAGGAGCCGATCCCACGCCGATCAGTCTCGTGGACTGCGGACTCGAAGAACTGCTATCCGCGTTGCTGGCAGGGCACCCGGTCGCAATCCCCTCCGGCGGGGAGCCGTTCGTCCTCAGGAACGACGATTCGCGGCGAATTCTCTCCTACTACGCCCGCCACCGCGATCTCTGGCCCCGTGCCAAGACTGTGCAGGCCCGCGAGATCGAGGACATACTAAATGCCCTTGCGGATGAGGCTCCGGCTCCAAAAGAGATAAAGAGCGCGGCAAGCGCGCCGAGACGGTTGTGGAGACTGAGACGCATCGAAGCCCACCGGATTGCCGGGCTGCACAGGCATTGTGGCGCGCAGGGCGAAGATCCTGAGGATTTCGCGCTCGACATCGAGCGCGACGTAACCCTGATCAGCGGCTTCAACGGCGCCGGCAAAACCGCGCTGCAGAATGTGATTATCTGGTGCCTGACAGGCAAAGCACTGCGCTCGCAGCATATGCCTGATGATGTCCATGAACCGATGGAGGTTTACCGGACGGCAGGTGACGGTGACGATGAAACACAGGGCAGAGGGCCGGGCTTTACGCTCCCGCCGATCGTCCCGATCCCGTCGGGCGGCGAACTCGAAGCGCTTGGCGACAGGCCGAGAATCGACACCTGGGCGCAACTGACGTTTCACGCTGAAGGATCGGACGAGATATGCGTCGTACGGCGGACGCTGAGTGTGAGCGACCGCGGCAGGATCAGCATGTCCGTGACCGGACTCGAAGACCTCGGCCTTCCCGAAGTGGCGATCGAGGCGGGCACGCTGATGCCCGGAATCGCCGCGCATATGCGCTTCGACGAGAAGACGACATTTGCGCAGGCAGTCGCCCAGTTGACCGGCCTCAAGCCGCTGGAAGACCTGGGCCGCAGGTCCACGAGAGTGGTCAAGCGACTCAGGACAGATGAGCGAAAGAAAACCGAAAACGACGCCAGCCAGACGCTGGGTCAATTCAAGCGCAAGCGGCAGGCCATCCATGATGCGTGGTCCGCACAGCCGGACCTTGGCGATCCGGCGAGCGTGGTCGCGCCGGACGAGGAGACGAGTAAGGATCAGAGCAAGAACTCGATCTCCGACGCGCGGAAGCGGCTTGAGAAAAGGAAGATGAGCCTCGAAAGCGCATCAGAAGCGATCATCGGGCAAGCGCTGCAACTGGCCTCGAAACAGGATGTTGACGGCATGCTGCAACAGTTGCGTGCTGCTGCCGATCTGCTGACGCCGGCCGCGCTCGGCGGATTGCCATCGGTTGCCCTCATTAAGAGTCTGCGTGCCGCTACCGGTGGTGATATTGGCACGGCGGAGTGCCTGATCGTGGACATGGTCTCGCGCGCGACCGCCGTAGCAGAGCGGCTGCGGAACAAGCAGGAGGCAGCGCGGTGGCAGCTTTATACGAAGGTCGCCGCGTGGCACCGCGAACATCATGAAGGCGCGGAACTGGAGAACTGTCCGGTCTGCGGCACGGACCTGGATGACGTGCCGCCTGATGCGCTGGTGGACAATGGCGTAAAGGACGCGCTGCGGCTGTGCGCCGAGGCTGATGCGGACGCGGCGAAAGGCGCCGTGGAGTGGGAGCAGGATGCGGCCCGCGAGTTCTTGGAGCGGCTACCGGAAACCCTGCGCGCGTTCGCCGACAAGGCGCCGCCTGCCGGGCTGCTGGATATCTATCGCAAGGCATACCTGGAAGAACTGCTGGCAGACCGGACATTCGGAGGACGGCTTCAGGGTCTAGGGCGCAAAGCTGCCCCGCTTTGGGAAGTTTCCGTCACCGCCGCCGCGCTGCGCGACATGCCTGCGGCAAAGCCGCTGAACTGGCCGGAAGAATTCAAGGCAGGGCTGCTTGCCACGCGGGTCGGAAACATCGTTCAGGCGATCCGGCTTTCGAAGCATCGCTCCGCAAGCGCGGATGCCCTCAAGAAGCTTGTCGAGCGCTATATCGGGGTGCCGACTCAGCCGGAAACCGGAAACGCCGGGCAGACCGATGCAGAGGAAACCCAGCCGGACAAGCTGCCGCTGCGCGAGCAGATCGAGACGCTGCGGATGTGCGTCGAGAACACGGCGCCCATCGTATCCCTCCTGCGCCAGTTCGACGAGCTGGAAACGAGCCGCAAGCAATACGCCACGTACATCGCGAGGTTGGCGCTAATTGATAGAGCCGCCGATGCGATGGAGGAATTTGCAGGCCTCGAGAACCTGGTGTTTCAGCAGGTGTCCGGCCTGATCCAAATTCTCGACCAAGGAACGAAGGAATGGCTGGGGAGGATATACAGCCCGCATTATCTCGGCGGCCCAAGCTATAGCGGGTTCGACGCCACGGAAGAAAAGGGCATCGGCCTACGCGCGGGGATCGGCGACATGCAGGTGCCGGCGCACAAGATCATGAACTCCTCTTTGCTGCGGGCGTGCGTGTGGGCCTTCGTCTTCAGCCTGTGGGAACGTGTCCGGTCGAACGTAGGAGGCATCGACTGCATGCTGCTCGATGATCCGCAGACCCACTTTGATCCCATAAACGCGGAGAACCTGGCGGCGGCAATCCCCGACATGCCGGCACACAACATGCGGCCGGTGATCACGTCAAACGATTACCGGTTTCTCGCGGCCATAAGGGACAAACTTCCTAGGCAATCCACCGTCGTGCCCTCGTGGCACGCTCTGGTGATCAATCCGATATCAAGCTCCCGCCTGACGGCAGCGGTCAGCCCTGCGGTGGAAGAGATTTACGAACTGCAGAAGGACTGGCAGGCCGATGAGAACAACGCGGCCAAGGCCCAGCAATTCATGAGCAAGGTCAGGCTCTACGTCGAGAACCGGCTTTGGGACCTTCTGGCGACCGACCCTATGGTCATGCACAAGCCGACATTGGCCGATCTGGTCAACGCTCTCCGCTCGGCGCGGAGCAACGGCGAGCGACCGTTTGACGAAGCGCCTTTCGAGGCGTTGCTCTCGCACGTGGCGCTGCGCAACACGGCTCCCTTCTACACCATCATCAACAAGGCGCATCACCGCCTGCATGAAATCACACCCTACGAGGCGGAACAGGTTTCCGAGGTCTTCGACCATATCGACCGGCTATTGCGGAGCTGCTCCGCAGCATATGCGCGTTTCATGGGACGGTTGACGCGAGAGGACCGGGACCTTTTCCTGATCGACACGCCTCCCGCCCCCGCGCCGGTGGCGCTCGCCAAAACGCCGCTACCGTTGCTTGGCGAAGTAAGCGCCCGGAGTAGCGCGAACGTGCTGGCGCTCGCGCAGCCGGGTGAGACTTTCAATCTGAATGAATTGGGCGAAATCGCCTTGTATGGCGTGAGATCGCCGGGACTCGGCTCCTTCGCTCTTCAGGGGCAGGTCGTCATCGTGTCTCTCGAACAGGAGGCCGGCGACGGCGATCCGGTGATCGCGCTGAGCGACGGCAAGATTTACCTGCGCCGGCTGCTAGCCGACCGGCGCGACCCGTCCCGTGTCGTCCTCGCCTGCGACCGGACCGGAACCGACAGAGTGCCCCCAACTCTGGTGCTGCCGAGGTCAAAAACCCGGCTGCTGCCGGTCGCTGGCGTACTCTACGACCAGGAGAGCTTTGACGGCAGGGAGGAAGCCTGCCCGATCGACGCCAGCAAGATACTGGACAGGACTCTCGTGGCTGCCCGCGTAACCGACGATAGCGCCTATCCGATCATCCGAAGCGGCGACATTGTGCTACTTGAGGCCGTGAAGAGCCTGTCTGCCGATGAAATTGCGCGCCTTGAGGACAGGATCGTTGTGGCGACCACGGGCGCGACAACGGATAGCTTCGCATTCCTCAAGCGACTTGGTGGTGAGATTTCCCCGGGTGTGCGCATCTTGGAAAACGTCGGAATAAAGGGGAGCGCGCTGGCGGTTTCCATACGTGCGGAATTTGCCGCTGACGACATTCCAACCCTTCAAACGCTCTGGCGTGTACACGGGGTGCTGAGGTTGGCGTAGCTTGGCGCGCGTCGCGCCGCGTGCGGTGCCCTGCAATCACACGTCAATTGTGCTGTATAATTGTGCGTGGATTTTTGTGGCCGCTACTGGCCACACTCCCTCCGACACCCGTCGATATGTATCACTGATCGCGCGCCACTTCCTGCTCCGCCAGCTCGGCTTCTGTCAGGATCGTTACTAGGACTGCCTGATACAGGTTCCAGATAAAGGACTTTAGGAGCATCAGCAGGAAGACGAGCCATGCCGTCATCACCGCGAACATGAAACTCGCGCCAATGACGATCACGATCTGGCGGTTCTCAGCCACCCAGCGCAAAGCGCCGGAAAAAGGGCCACCGCTATACAGCGTCACCTTGACGATCAGGCACAGCGCCAGAAATGTCAGGAAGTGAATGAATACCAGAAGAAAATTGAAAAAGATGAACTGGAGCCGGGAGACGCCTTCCTTCTTGTGGTCGAGCTTTGCAAGCAGGATGAAGACACCGGGCTTGGTGATGCTGGCGAAGATGGCGAAGCCGGCGATCAGAAAACCGAGAATGGCCGTCGTGAACGTAAAGCCCGCATCGGCAACCTCGCGGATGCCGACGATCAACGACCGATAGGGGGCTACGGGCATGCCGAACCAGGCGTTTGCCGCCAGTGCGAGCACCATGACAACAAAGACGCCCCACGCCAACCGCGCATTAATGGGCGCGGACGCGACCTTTCGCGCCTTCCGGTAAACGGCGAAAAGACTCTTCTCGCTTATGAGGCGGTCCTGCCAGTTCATTTATAGCAGCCTTACAAGCTGTCTGATTTTCTCTACGGCGCGGTCCATTGCCGGGGCTCGGATGGCCCCGTTCTGCGTCATGGTCTCGTAAATCTCAAAGAGCCGGCGAGTCAGACCGGCGCGCGCCGGCGGAATGTTCTCGACTGGCGCTGTGATCTGGAATTTATCATTGTTGCCGGCGAGATGGTTGCCGTTCTCATCCACGCCCGTCAGCTTGACTTCCTGATTGCCGGTTTCGGTCGCTGCCGTGACCGCCTCAATCGATGCCTGGATATTGAGGCCCTCATTGTTGGCGGTGGTGAGGTTGGTGCGGTCGGCGTTGAGCCCCCGGCTGAATTCACGCACCTGACCGAGAATCTCGCCAGCGTCGATATCGTCGTTGGGCCGCACAATGCGAAAGTCGATACGCTTGAGAACGCCGTAGCGCTTCACAAACGCGGTGATATCGTCGGCGCCGGTGAGGGCAATCACCTCAAGCGTTGGCGCCGGATGCGTTTCAAACAGGGCCTTCTTGGTGACCTTCTCGCCCTCGGCCTTCAGCGCGTCGTATAGCTCATCGACATATTCCTTATGGCGGCGGCGAAGGAACTGCTCGGCAGTCGCCTTGAAGGCATTGAGGTCGGGGGCATGCGGCGTCTCCGGGAAATAAATCAGACGGTGATTGTTCAGGAGCAAGACGAAGAAGACGGAGGGCGCCGAGCGCATCCGTTGCTCGTCCTTAATAAGCCCCTGTTTAGCATCGAATATCTGATGCCGCGTGAGTTCCGTATCTTTGATGAACCGCCCCGCCAGCGCCAAAACCGGCAACTCGCGGTCGCCTGAAAGATCGACGAGTTCGACTTCGTAAAAATGATAGTGCGTGCGCTGGCCATAGCTGCGAACGTAGGTGTCGCGCGTGAAGGCTGGAATTACGATTTCCTCGGCGTAGTCGAGAAGAACCTTCTCATCGCCGAACCGGCAAATAAAATTTGCGAATGTAGCGCTGTGCTGCCTCATGAGCCCCCCGTCACGTTTCTATTTGTTTGGCGGCCACTCCCCCAGTGGAAGGTCGTTCAAGTGCTTCTTCACCTGCCGCCAATTCGGCATGTGCTGGTCGAGTAGTGTGATGAACCCTTCGCTATGGTCGGGCACGATGAAGTGTGCGAGCTCGTGCAGGATCACGTAATCTAGGCACTCAATGTCTTTCTTGGCCAGCTCCAGATTTAGACGGATGGTTCCGCGCTGCGGGCTGCTGCCGCCCCACTTCGTCTTCATGCGCTGAATGAAAAAGCGCCGCACCTTTACGCCAAGCTGCTGCTGCTGCCGGTCGATCAGCGCCGCCGCCGCCCCGCGCAGTTCTTCGCGGTACCAGCCGTCGAGCATGGCGCGCCGCTTCTCAAGATCGGTCCCGGCAGGAATGCCAAGCTCGATGTGACGATGGCTTCTTGCGACGTAGCTGCGTGAAGCGCCCTCGACGATGCGCAGAAGATAGCGCCGCCCCCAGAGGTAATGGCTCTCGCGTTCGATATATTCCCGCGGGGTTTCGCGCTCCTGCGCCTGTTGCCGGCGCTGATGGCGCTTAATCCAGCCCAGCTTTGAAATCGCGAACAGCCGGATCGCGTCCTCACTCATATTGCAGGGCGCGGCGATGCGCACGCGGCCAGTCGGCGGGTGAACGCTGAGATGGACATTCTTGATGTCCTTCAGCACCACATCGACTGAGAGATCGCCAAGCTGCAATTCGCTGATCATCAATACTCCTTCTGGGCCTTGATGATGAGAAAGACGCGCTCGACCTCGTCCTTGTCGCCAAGCTCCCGGTAGAGGGATTTCTTGATGACGCGCTCCTTCGGTTCGACACCGCGCCAGCCGTCAGGCGCATTCGTCCTGACCGCCAGATCCAGCCGCAACGCCAGATCTTCATCGTTCTCGAGGTTGTTGTAGAGGGCGCGCTTGCCGGGCGTGTCGAGGCGCGGCGGCGTGCTGTCGGCCTTGCCCGCATCGACGCGGTTAATCAACGCGGCGATTTGCCTGAGATATTCCTCGTACTGGATCGCCTTCTCGCGCCGGTTCCTGATGATCTCGCTCAGCAGTGCCGCCATGCTGTCATAGAAGGCAGGATCGTTCAGATGCTCCTTGATGATCTTGCTGCGAACGTTGTTCTCGATCGTCTCGGCGATGGCGTCCTTGTTGCCCTTCAGGCTGCCCAGCCGCGAGGCGATCGCATCGGCGATGCCAGATTTGACGATCAGGTCGAGCAGGCTGATTTCATCGAACGGAGAAATCTTCCTCGGCTCGTCCGCCTCGATATAGGTATCAATCAGGTGGCGCATGTCGGCCTCATACGCCTTGAGGTCGAGCGTTTCGCCGCTGGCGTTGCGGACGATGTCGCGAATGGCAAGGTAGTGCTCAACCCGGTGTTTGATCCGCTTGATGTCGGCCTGGTCGTACCCTGCTTCTTCCATCTCATCGGCTATACCGGCATAGGCGCGCACAAGGCTGGCGACGGTCTTGTAAAGCATCGCGCGCTGCGGCTCACGCTCCAGCAGGTCCGACGGAATTTCGGTGTTGCCGCAAAAATAGTGAATGTAGTCGAGATCGCCCTTCGGCGGCTCGACCGGCTCGCATAGCACTTCGATAGCTTCGAGCGCATCTTCGAGGCGCTCGCGGCCCTTCGTCAGGCGATCTTGCAACAGCACTTCCGGCGAACCGCCCGGCGCGCTGTCATCCAGTTCGGACGAATAGACGGCAATCGCATTCTCGACCTTCTTGAACAGGTCCTTATAATCGACGATGTAGCCGAACTCCTTGTCCTCGCCGTCAAGCCGGTTGGTCCGGCAGATTGCCTGAAAGAGCCCGTGATCCTGCATCGATTTGTCGATGTAAAGGTACGTGCAGGCCGGCGCGTCAAAGCCAGTCAGCAGCTTGTCCACCACGATCAGCAGCTTCATGTTAGCGGGCTGTCTTACGAACAGCGCCTTCGCCTCGTCCTCGTAGGTTTCGGTCTTGGTCTTGCCGCCTTGCGGCACCACATCCTTCAACAGCCCCGTATAGGTGTTGTAGACATATTGCTTGTCGGTTTCGGAGTTCGCGCCGATCTCCTCCTTTGTCACATCCTGCGCATTGGGATTGTAAGAGGTGATGAGGGCGCATTTTCCTTTCAGCGTCGTGCCCTGAAACAGCTCGAAATAGCGGCAGGCCTCGAAGATGCTCGACGCCACCAGAATGGCGTTTCCGCGCTGGCTCGACAGGCGCGGCTTAACGCTGAAATCGAACAGCACATCCTCGACCACGCGGTTCATGCGCGAGCGCGAACTGAGCACGCTCTGCATCGTCCCCCATCGCTTGCGCAGCTCGTCCTTCTGCCAGTCGTTGAGCCCCTTCGTTTTGGCCTCGAACCAGCCTTCAATCTTCTCTTCCGAACCAAGGCGCTGATCGATATCGCGCGCCTCATAAACAAGGTCGAGCACGACCTTGTCCTCGACCGCTTCGCTGAATTTGTAGGTGTGGATATAGCGGCCGAAGACTTCCAGCGTCGTCGCCCGGTCGCGTTTCAGCAGCGGCGTTCCGGTGAAGCCGACGAAAACGGCGTTCGGCATCATCGCCTTCATGGCGCGGTGCAGCTTGCCGCTCTGCGTCCGGTGGCACTCGTCCACGAACACGAATATCTCGCCCATGGTCGGGCTCGGCTGCCCTTCCATGTCCTTGATCCAGGCGTCGAAGTCTTCGACATCACGCTTGCCGAACTTGTGCACGAGCGAGCAGAGCAACCGCGGCGTCGCCTCGCTCAGCTTTGCCAGTAGATCGCGCCCGCTTTTGGCCCGTGCGATTGGCTCGCCAACGCCCTCGAACACCCCTTCGATCTGCTTGTCGAGTTCATCGCGGTCGGTGATGATGGCTACGCGCGCGTTTGGATTGTTCTCCAGAATCCACTTGGCAAGCAGCACCATGACGATGCTCTTGCCGGAACCCTGCGTGTGCCAGATGATGCCGCCCTCGCGGCGTCTGACGAATTCCTGCGCTTCCCTGATCCCGAAATACTGATGCGGGCGGGGCAGCTTCTTGACGCCGGCGTCGAACAGGATGAAGTCGCGCATCAGCTCGATCAGCCGCTCCTTGCGGCAGAGCTTCGCAAGATACTTGTCGAGCTTATAACCATCATCCTCCTGCTCGTCCTCCTTCCATTTCAGGAAGTATTTCGCCTGCGTGCCGATGGCGCCGTATTGCAGTCCCTCGGCGTCATTGCCGGCGAAGACGAACTGCACCGTGGAAAAGAACCACGCATTGAATTCGGGCCGCTGGTTGGAGAGGCTCTGCCGAATACCATCGCCGATGCTGACGCGGCTGTTCTTCAACTCCAGCACGCCAACGGCAATTCCGTTCACATACAGAACGAGATCGGGTCGACGCTCATGCCCGCCCTTAAGGGTTACCTCTTCAGCAATTGCGAAGTCGTTCTTGAGCGGCTCGTTCCAGTCGATCAGATGCACGGTCTCGGACGGCTTTCCGGCCTCGACCTTCACCGCCACGCCATAACGCAAGAGCCCATAGACGGCCTCGTTGTTGGCGTAGAGGCTCCGGCTGCTGTTCGTCGCCTCGGTGCGCAAGCGCAGCAGCGCGGCGCTGATCTGCCCCGCCGTGTATCCCCGGCGCTCAAGCCAGGCGGTGAGATGCCCTTCCTCGATGTTGCTGTTGCCAGCCCGGTCAGACCAGTCACCGTGAAAGCGATATTCAAGCTGATCGCGAAATAACTCGATTACGCGCCGCTGGGTCGCTCTCTCCGCCTTGCGCACATCGCTCATACCAGCCGCACCCTCCCCGTCAGCAACTCGTGCATCATGCCCTGTTTGATCTGACGGGCCTTTCCGAGTCTGGTCTCCAAAGCAGCAATATCCGCGTTGAAGTCATCGAGGACTTCGACCAAGGCAGCTTGCTCGTCGGCGGGTGGAACTGGGATCAAAAGATCGCGCAACGCAGTTTTGGAAACGCCATAGACCTTCATGCCCGTCATGACGCGCATGTACTGTTTTCGGAGATATTCCGCCGCGCCAAGATGCCCTTTGAAACCAGGCACGAAAGTCGGCACCCGTTCTCTCAGCAGAAAGGTGTGCAGGCCAGCGACAGCGACGTCGTCCGGGCCCAACCCGCGAACCTCAACCGACTTACCCACACCATCAAAGTCCTCAGAGGCATCGGCCATGATCCAGTCACCGTTCCGGAGTGTCGCGGCGGCAGGACACCTCGCGCGGGTTATCTTGGGTGGGGTCGAGGCACGGAAATCCAAGTGCGTGTGGAAACGCGTATGTATATCACCGTAATGAACATAGTATGCATCGCCCTCAGGCTTGAGGTCGGCTCTCGAGTTCGTCGCGGTTGCTAGAAATTCAAAGACGGAGCCAAACGGCGGATATTTCCATTCCTCACCAAAACCCGGAAGACGCATGCGACCGGAAAGCAGGTCTTGGGCCGCACCCTGCTTGACCGCACGCTTCTTCGTAATCAGTCGTTCAAGGGATTCGATAAGAGCATCGGCGTCGCGCAACGCTTCTGCAATAGCTTCCTGTTCTGGTCGCGGCGGCAGAGGAACCCGAAGGGTACGAAAAACCGGCATATAGACGGTGTTGTGGGTACTTCCCGCCATATACCGGCGCCATTCAGGGGCCATGTGTCGAAAAAGATAAACCAAAAAGTGATTTTGAACACGAGGGCCGCAGATGTAGCAGGCAAAATCCTGGCTAGTGGCCATCTCCCTGCCGAGCACCGTAGCCTTGCCAACCGTAGCCGTCCGGGAAAAAACCACCGTGCCTTTGGGCAAAACTCGCGCAGACGAATTGTCTATGCCCTTCTGCGTAATGCTCTGAGAAGTATTAAATACTTCGAAACTGTCCAGAATATCCGTGTCATGGAGTGACAACCACGGAATTCCACCCCCCCAATATTCCGGTTTTTTTCTGCTAGGAGTATGGCCACTCTCTAGCTGAGCCACGGTGGTGAGTTGTGCAAGCTCCCATCCCTTTGGGATGTTACCATCGGAGCGCACATCACGGAGAGCGGCAACAGGCGGCTCCGGTGAACTTTCGTCATCTAGGGAGCTGAGCAACAGGGCCGTCATTGCGGATACCCCATGCGCTCAAGATGAATATTTACTCTAGCTTCAAGATTCGCCACCCGTGCAATAAGTTCCGGCAGCGGGAACTCGTACCGATCTGCGAGGGTGCGCACGCGTTCAGCTAGCGAATGGCTGATCCGATCCATCTCATCCTCGATCACCGACTGTACCGCTGCGAGCCACTTGTCATCGACAGCAAGCGCCTTGATCTCGTCAGCCGTTAGGTCGGGGTACTTCTCGTAGGCGGCCTTATCGAGCTTCGACTCGGCGTCCTTGATCTTCTTTTTCAGATCGCTTTCGGCGTCATTCAGTTTCAGCCAGCTCTTGAGCATCTGGGCTTCCTCCTTGGCGTCAGGATCGCCTTTGATCTCCTTGAGGCGGGCGTTAACATTCACTTTATTGATCTTCTCCAGCTCAGCGAACGCGCCCTCATCCCCGCCGTGCTCTTCCTCAAGGTCGGCCTTCTGCGCTTCAACGGCCTCGAGCTCTGAGGCGAGACCGCCGATCTCGGCCTGCTCATCGGCAAAGAAGCGCGCAACGACGTATCCCTTCGGGATCAGATCGGAGGCCCAGCCCTTATCCCTTTCCTTGCCGTTCTTTCCCTTTTCGATGATGCGGTAGGTCTCGGCAACCCAGCCATCGGCGGCGATTAGATAGCAATCGTCCTGCATCACCTCGGACCAGTAATCCATCAGGTGCTGGTAGACGTCGTACTTATCCACCAGCGGCTTTCCGCTGTAGTGAGCCAGCAGGTTCTCGGAGACTTCGAAGATCACATCCTTCGGAAGGCTGCCCGCTTCGAGGCCCTTCAGGTATGCCGCGGTACGCTGGCGCCACGCATCGAAGTGCCGCCGCATATCTTCACGGAAGGATACGAATTCGGGGTGCTCGAAGATGGTTGTCCGAACATCCGCCTTGTCGATCCGCAGCGCGAAGTAGCCGGGGCGGCATTCTTCGAACAGCGCCTGCTTAAGTGACGGATAAACATCCCAATAGGCTTGCAGGGCGTCGATATCGGCCGCCGGAATGCCGCCGCGAAGGTGCCCCTCGATATCCTGCCGATCCACTTCCTTTTGGCTATCGATGTAGCGGGGTAGGTTGAGGTTGAAGTCGTTCTTCTTTTCAATCTCTTCGAGCGGCACCATGCGGGCATAGGCGGGAATGTCCTTGCCCTTCCAGAAGGCATCGACGATGCGGTGGATGTCCTGCGAGCGCAGCCGGTTCTTCGGCCCGTTCTTTATGAAACCCTGGCTCGCGTCGATCATGAAAATGCCCTTGCGGGCGTGGGCGCCTTCTTTGTCGATCACGACAATGCAGGCGGGAATGCCGGTGCCATAGAATAGGTTGGCCGGCAGGCCGATGATCGCGCGGATGTAGCCCTTGCGCACGAGCTTGCGCCGGATTTCACCCTCGGCATTGCCGCGAAACAGAACGCCGTGTGGCAGAATGCAGGCGCCTTTGCCGGTGCTCTTCAAAGAACGGATGATGTGCAGAAGGTAGGCGTAGTCGCCCTGCTTCGCAGGCGGCACGCCGTAAGCCTTGAATCGGTCGTGCGGATCGTTGGCGGGATCGAGGCCGGTTGTCCAGCGCTTGTCGCTGAAGGGGGGATTAGCAACGACATAGTCGAAGGTCTTGAGCGCCTCGCCATCGAGGAACTTGGGATCGGCGAGCGAGTTGCCCTGCCGGATCTCAGCAGTCGGGTAGTCGTGCAGGATCATGTTCATGCGCGCGAGACCGCTCGTCGCCGCATCCTTCTCCTGTCCGTATAAGGTGACCGTCGTCCCGGCCTGATCGCCGACCTTCAGGAGCAGCGAGCCTGAGCCGCACGTTGGATCGTAAACAGTGGTCTGCGAGCTGGTCGCGGCATCCTTGATGCCGAGCAACTGCGCCATGATGCGGCTGACTTCGGCGGGCGTGTAGAACTGCCCCTTGCTCTTGCCGCTCTCCGTCGCGAAGTGACGCATGAGATATTCATAGGCATCGCCCAGAATATCATCGCCGTCCGCGCGGTTGCCCTTGAAATCGAGGGAAGGGCTTTCGAAGATCGCAATCAGGTTGGTGAGACGATCGGCCTTCTCCTTCCCGTCGCCGAGCTTCACCGAGTCGTTGAAGTCAGGGAAGTCGGCCTGTGAGAGCTGCTGGTTCTCGCTCGCAAGCGGGGCGATGATCTTCTTGTTGATCTGGTCGCCAATATCCGGCTTTCCCTTGAGCGCCACCATGTCGGCGAAACTTGCGCCATCCGGTACGGTGATCGGGGCGTAGGGCTCGCCTGCGTACTTGTCGCTGATGTATTTGATGAACAGCAGCGAGAGCACGTAGTCCTTATATTGGCTCGCATCCATGCCGCCGCGAAGCGCGTCGCAGCTTGCCCAGAGCGAACGATAGATTTCAGATTTCTTTATTGCCATGCGACCCCATCGTATTCTTGTTGGTCGAGTCGGCAACGACTTGCGACCGCTTTTGGTCGCTCACGTATGAGCGCATAAATTCGCGTATCACCTGCGCGGCCGGCTTGTCTTCGGCACGGCAGGCGGCCACGAACTGCTCGCGCAGCTCACGCTGTACCCTGATGCGTAGCCCGACATCCTTTTCCATCGGTGCAGTGTAGCCAATGGATACACATATGTGTAGGAGAAAGTGGGGCGTCATGTAACCCCACTATATCCGCGGTCGAAATCACGACCCTTGCGTCGGCGCGTCGGACGGATCAGTCCGCCTTGTCTTCAGATTGCTCTCGCGACGGAGGCGTAAGGCATAAGAAAAACTCTTAGCTCTCCTACCACGTCGCCCAATTCGCCAGGATTCACGGAAAGGTCTTCGACAAAGGCGCGCCACTGCCGCTGCTTCTGTTCATCCGCCGCAAATGCCGGGGTGAGCGCATCGGGCAGCTCGGTCGGTATCGGTGTCTTGCGCCGCGCGAAAGTCGCCGCGATAGCCTGCGCAAGCCTGTCGTCATCGAAGGTGAATGACCGGCTGAGAACCCAGATGTCGTAGAAGTCCTTCATCCGGCTGTTCACCCGGCCCAGCGCCACCATCGCCTGGAACTTCTCGGCAATGACCGTCTCTCGCGCATAGGCACGCAGCCTCGGCGCGGGGAGGTCGAGCATGACGGGGTAGTCGACGACTTCCGCCCCAGGCTCCAGCGCATCGCCAAAGCCGATGTCGATCGTGAGGTTGATCCGGGCGCCGCCGACCGAAGCGATCGCACGCAGCCGGAGACCGCCATAGTCGAGCTCCTCGCGAATGCGATCGATGCGCAGCGTGTCCGGATCGAACACGACGCCGTCTTCGGCATCCTGAGCGAGGATGTCCCGGAATGTCGCCAGCATCGCGGCTTCGCTCGGGTCGCCGAAACCCAGCAGATCGAGATCGCGCGTCCCGCGGTGCGGATCGTCGAACCAGCTCATCATCAGCATGGCGCCTTTCAGCACGAAGCGGTCGGCATGGGGTGACTGGCTGAGCCGGAACAGAAGGCGCTCCAGCGCGAAGCGCGTGAGCACCAGATCGAAGCTCTGCCCGTTCGCCTTGGATAGGTTGAGGAGCCGCGCGCGCACCGAGGCGCCGATATTCCTGATCTCCTTAGCCATTGGCGGTCAGCGCCTCCAGATAGGGGCGGATCACCGTGCCGACCCCGCCTGTATCAGCAGCCCTGGCGATCTCGGCCGGCGTGGCTTTACGTTGACGCAGGGATTCCTGCAGGCCCTCAAGCGCGACAGGAAGACCGATCTTGCCACGATGCCGGAAGCAGTCAGCAACGGTCTTCGCCACGCCAAATATCTTGACCGATACGCCTTCAATCACATGCGTCTCGACGCTTTCAGCAAGCAGATCGTCCGAGAAACGCAGCACACGGATCGGCATGTCGCTCGGTTTCGGCGTCCAGTCGTTCCGACCGATCGCCATCCACACCTTCCTGGGAAGCTGATCCGTGAGTCCGTGAAAGGCGAGCGCCGAGACGAGGCAAATCACGCCCTTGGGGAAACGCTTGGCCGCTTCGGCAAGGCTATGGTTTGCGTCGAGCTCTGCGTCAGGAAGCTGGTAGAGCCCGCGCGCCAGGCGGATCACCTCACCATCCTTCTCCATGCGGCTGACGGTTGCGGCGGTCACGCCGGCGTCTCTGAGTTCCGCAAGGCGCAGAATCCCACGCGCCGCGAGAAGATCGCGGGCGATATCGCGCTGGGATCGGGCCTGGGGCATGGATATATATTCTCGCACTTCAGAATTCATAGTGTGAGGTTTTGTATCACACACAACGGTGAAGGGAAAGACAAAGCGTTGGTGAAGTCGACCGCAGAACCCTGATCCAGCCAGCAAAGGAAGAGGGGCATCTCCCTACGGACCGGGCTGTCGGAGGAGCGGAAGTTCCGCTTCGGCTGATTGGGAGTCAATGTTCCGCTAATTGGTACCAAGTCGACTGCTCGTTGGAAGTCTGTCTGGGGAAAGCCTTCCCCTGCGTCCGGGCCCAGGTCCCGGTCGACCCCTTCTGCGGGGAGACCCCGCAACGCCCCCAGAGAGCAAGAGTTCGGCGGCTTTCGCCGTGACGGGTTTGGAGGTCGAGAGAGAGGCTCCCGGCCGGCCCGTCGCGGAGATTGACCCATGACGAACCTTGAAACTCTGGACGGCCGGCGCGACGCGAGCGGCGGTTATAAAGTGGATGCATCGCGCGGCGAGCGGATCGGCCGCGTCTCCTCGGAATGGTTTTCCCGGCCGGATGACGAGCGCTATCTGTCCCTGTCGGAGCTCTACGCCTCGGTGAAGGGCCGCGCCGAGCGCAGCCGCACGCGGACGATCGAAAGCGCCGCGATCCGCGTCGAGGCGCATCGCGACGATCCGGAAAACCTGGCGCTTGTCCTGCCCGATGCGGAGGCGCCGGTGGCACCGACCCATTGGAGCTTCGGCCAGCTCGCCAGCCTGGTCAGCGCGCCTGCGGCCTATCTGCGCCAGCTTCCGGCGCCGCTCGCGGGCATCAATCTGCAGTACGGGCTCACCGCGCACCGCGCCGAGCAGATCAAGACGTTGGAGACCGAGGACGGGCGCACGGAGTTGCGCGCCGTCACTGGGCCTGACTATGGCCGCATCTATGACCACGAACTTGTCGCCGCCGTGCAGAAGATCGCAGGCAACGGCACCGGCGACACGCGCTGGAAGGTTCCTGGCACGCTCGATTGGTCGAGCGGCACCTACAACCCGATGGTCGACATCATCAGGGACACGACGACGCTCTACGCCTCGGATCGCGACGTTTTCCTCTTCCTGGTCGACGATATGAACCCGATCGAGGCGGGCAAGCTGCCGGATGGATCGCCGGACCTTTATTTCCGGGGGTTCTATTGCTGGAACTCGGAGGTCGGCGCGAAGACGCTTGGCATCGCCAGCTTCTATCTGCGGGCCGTCTGCCAGAACCGCAATCTCTGGGGCGTCGAGGATTTCCAGGAGATCAGCATCCGGCATTCGAAATACGCCGCCAATCGCTTCGCGCATGAGGCGGCGCCGGCGCTGACCCGCTTCGCCGATTCCTCGCCACGCCCCTTCGTCGAAGGTATCCGTGCGGCGCGCGAGCGGATCGTCGCCCGCAGTGACGACGACCGCACCGACTTCCTCCGCAAGCGGGGCTTCTCCAAGGCGGAGACGGCCAGGATCGTCGAGACGGTCCTTGTCGAGGAAGGTCGCCCGCCCGAGTCCGTGTTCGACTTCGTGCAGGGCATCACCGCGGTCGCCCGGTCGAAGCCGCAGCAGGACGCCCGGCTCGATATGGAGGGCAAGGCGAAGAAACTTCTGGAGCGCGCGGCGTAGTCTGAAATCGACGCTCTGTCTGTCTTCGGTCCGTCGCTTCCTGAAGAGGAAGAGGCAGGCCGGTTTTTTCGTGACGGGTTTGGAGGTCGAGAGAGAGGCTTTCGGCCGGCCCGTCGCGGAGAACTGACATGACCAAGTCTCAGAAAATACGCTTGAGCGCCTCGCGCGACATCCCCTTCAACAAGCTGGTGCTGAGCCAGTCCAATGTCCGGCGCGTCAAGGCCGGCGTCTCGATCGAGGAGCTTGCCGAGGACATCGCCCGGCGCACGCTTTTATCCTCGATCACCGTCCGGCCGGTGCTGGACGAGGACGGCGCTGAAACCGGCATGTTCGAGATCCCCGCCGGCGGACGCCGCTACCGGGCGCTCGAACTTCTGGTTAAGCAGAAGCGGCTGAACCGCACCGCGCCTGTGCCCTGCATCGTGCGCACCGACGGCCTCGCCGAAGAGGACAGCCTCGCCGAAAATGTTCAGCGTGCGCCGCTTCATCCGCTCGACCAGTTCCGCGCCTTCCAGGCGATGCGGGAGAAGGGCAAGAGCGAGGAAGAGATCGCGGCGGCCTTCTTCGTCTCGGCGAATGTCGTCAAGCAACGGCTTAAGCTCGCTGCCCTCGCGCCGTCGCTCCTCGACGCCTATGCCGAGGAGGAAATGACGCTCGACCAGCTCATGGCCTTCACGATCAATCCCGATCATGAGCGCCAGGAACAGGTCTGGGAATCGATCAAGCGGACCTACGTAAAGCAGCCCTACGAAATCCGCCGTATGCTGACAGAAGGCGCCGTGCGCGCTTCCGATCGCCGGGCGCAGTTCGTCGGGCTCGACGCCTATGAAGCCGCCGGCGGCGTCATCCTGCGCGATCTCTTCCAGTCCGATGATGGCGGTTGGCTGCAGGACGCCGGCCTGCTTGCGAAGCTCGTCGACGAAAAGCTCGAACGGGAGGCCGAAGCGATCCGCGCCGAAGGCTGGAAATGGATCGAGATCGGAACCGACTTCCCTTACGGCCACACCTACGGTCTGCGCCGGATTATCGGCGAGCCCGAGCCGATGAGCGACGAGGAGACGGCCAGCTTAGAAGCGCTCAAGGCTGAATACGATCGGCTCGAAGACGAGTACGCCAGCGCCGAGGAGTTCCCGGAAGAGATCGACATCCGGCTCGGCGAGATCGAAACGGCGATGGAGACCTTGCAGGAGCGGCCCGTCCGCTTCGAGCCGGACGAAATCGCCATGGCCGGCGTCTTCGTCAGCATCGGCCATGACGGTCGCTTGCGCGTCGAGCGCGGCTATGTCCGTCCCGAGGACGAACCCCCGGTCGAGACCGATGGTCAGGATGGTGCCGATTTGACCGACGCTCCCGCTGATGAGCAGGTCGATGACGCCAAGATCGTGGATTCCAGCGATGAGACCGAAGAAGAAGACGATAGCCTGAAGCCGCTATCCGATCGCCTCGTCATGGAACTGACAGCGCATCGCACGCTCGCCCTGCGCGACGCGCTCGCCAACGATCCGCAGACGGCGTTCTTCGCTGCCCTGCATGCGATGACGCTTCGGCTCTTCTATCACTATCCGCTGGATAGCTGCGTCGAGGTCACCCCGCACAGCGCCGGTTTCGGCGCCCAGGTGCCGGGCCTGGGCG
Source organism: Citromicrobium bathyomarinum (assembly GCA_001306305.2). NCBI lineage: Bacteria > Pseudomonadati > Pseudomonadota > Alphaproteobacteria > Sphingomonadales > Sphingomonadaceae > Citromicrobium > Citromicrobium bathyomarinum. The sequence continues at coordinate 714,494 of CP155577.1, read as the reverse complement.
ACACGGCTTACGCGCTCAGCATCGACGATCGCACGACGAGCTGGCTAGGGGCGCTGCCGAAAGCGCCTGAGGATCTGTGGGAGGCGCTGGTCGGGTTCGACAACGATAGCCGCGAGGCGCTGTTCGCGCATTGCGTCGCCATGACCGTCAACGCCGTCCAGGAACCGTACAACCGCCGTCCGCGGGCGCTCGCCCATGCCGACGTGCTGGCGGCAACGCTCGGGCTCGACATGGCGGCGGCCGGCTGGGCGCCGACCAGCGAGAGCTATCTCGCTCGCGTCACCAAGGCCCGCATTCTGGAGGCCGTGCGCGAGGCGAAGGGCGCGGAAGCATCCGACCGCATCGCCGGCCTCAAGAAACCGGACATGGTCGCGGCGGCCGAAGAGCTTCTCGAAGGAACCGGTTGGTTGCCCGAAGTACTGCGCATGCCGACTCTCCCTGAAAGCGAAGCGCAATCGGCGGATAACGGCGGCAAACCGGCCATGGGCGATTCCGCCGTCATCACCGATGATGAACCTGTCACCGGCAACGCCTTCGCCACTGCGGCCGAGTGACCGGGAGCCAAGCCCCCCAACGGCTCCCGCAGCCGCCCCTGGAGCCCGCCCATTGTGGCGGGCTCCTTCTTTTTTGCTCTCAGCATGGAGGCGCAAATGAACAGCGCTGCATCCGAGATTGCAGGACGGCTCGGCCGCGAGGCGGAGGCCGTCTGCCGCCATTACCTCTCCAACGGCCGCAAGCAGGGCCGCTACTGGATCGTCGGCGACATCGAGAACACGCCCGGTCGCAGTCTTTACGTTCGCCTCACTGGACCAACCCACGGTCCTGGCGCTGCCGGCAAATGGACCGACGCCGCCACGGGCGAACATGGTGACCTGCTAGATCTCATTGCCGGCGCCCGCCAACTTCGTTCCTTCGGCGAGACGCTTGATGAGGCAAGGATCTTTCTGAACCTCCCACGACCTGAACCGCCAACTCGCGAACGCGTGGTTGCCTCCACCGGATCGCCGGAGGCTGCACGGCGCCTCTTCGCCATGGGAAGACCGCTCGGTGGAACGCTCGCCGAGCGCTATCTTCATCGACGCGGTCTTTCCGGGCTTGGCGGCGCGCCAGCGCTGCGATTTCATCCGTGCTGCTACTATTGGCGTGAAGGTCAGCCGAAAGATGCACCGTCGGAGACTTGGCCCGCATTGCTCGCGAAGGTCACGGACGGACAAGGCAATCTCACCGGCGTCCACCGCACCTGGCTCGATCCGGCGACGGCTCGCAAGGCCCCGCTTGACTCACCGCGCAAGGCGATGGGGCATCTGCTCGGGCACGGTGTGCGGGTCGGCATCGCGACCGACATTCTCACTGCCGGCGAAGGGCTTGAAAGCACGCTGTCACTGCGCATGGCGTTACCCGACCTGCCGGTCATCGCCGCGTTATCGGCCAACCATCTCGCCGCGCTGATCCTGCCGGCAGGGCTTCGGCGTCTCTATATCGCGGCCGACGCCGACGAAGCAGGCGCCATGGCGGCTGACAAACTGACGGAACGCGCAGATGCCGTCGGCATCGAGACGATCCGGCTTGCTCCCCTTGGCGATGATTTCAACGAAGATCTCCGCAAGCTCGGACGAGAAGACCTGCGGGCGCATCTCGGCCCGCAATTGGCCACGGCTGATCTATCGCGGCTGCTTTCCTGCGATCCCTGAGCAGCTGAGCAGGCCTGTCGCGGCTCTCGCCTACATCGTCGTCTCCTTGCCCGAGAGTCACGCCTTCGGCCTTCCGGGAGGAGCGAGACGGAGCGGAGCCCGGCCCGGCAGGCAACGGCTGCGGCGGCGCTCTTTTCCGCCGCCGGGCCCACCCACGCGTTCCGCGTGGCAAAACAGACCATGTGTGCGCCCGGCTTTGCATCGCGAAGCAAAAGAGCGCCGCCTCCGCCGTCCTCCGCCTGTGGCTCCGGCCGCCGGGAACGGCGGTGCAGTCCCGGCCAGCCCCCGCTTTTCCGTCGCTCGGGAAGGCCGCGAGAGGCGCGGCCCACGCCGAACAGGAGACGATCCCATGACAGCCGAGACCATCGAACGACACGCCAGTTCCGCAACCGCCGCCGTGCTCGAAGAATTGCAACTCTACGGCTATCGGCCTTTCGCCGACGAGCCCGATTCGAGACCTTTACCCGAAATCGACGCCCTCCAGGGCGCGATGACGGACATCTTCGACGCGCTCGCCGCGACGCTGGGCGACACGCGGCTGGAACCGGACCTCGAAGACCTTTTTTGGTCCGTGACGAACCTGTTTCATCGCACAGCGGCCCGTGTCGATCGCGACCTCGACGACAACGAACAGGCCCAGAAACGCTCGCAGCGCGAACAGGACGGTTCCGAAGTACGCTCTGTCGAACTCGAAGCCCTGACGGCGCAGGGCGTCACGCTGATCGAGCGGCGCAACGCCTACGAACTCATGCGCGACATCGCCGCTGATCACTTCGAGACCCATATTGGCCAGACCTGGCGTCCGCACTCGGGATCGCGGATCAGCCACCGCACGCTGACGGCCTCCATGATCGACAGCCGCGACTATCTGACGGCGAAGCGGCGCGCGGAGATCGAACCACTTCTGCCAACCGGGCCACGCGTCGCATTCTCTGGCGGGCTCGACGTCACCGATCATCGGGCCATCTGGAAGGCGCTCGACCGAGTGATGGCCAAACACGCCGACATGGTGCTGCTGCATGGCGGATCGCCCAAAGGCGCCGAGAAGATCGCCGCCTGCTGGGCCGACGCCCGCAAATGCCAGCAAATCGTCTTCAAGCCGGACTGGAAACGCCACGGCAAGGCCGCACCGTTCAAGCGCAACGACGTGCTTCTCGAGGCCATGCCCATCGGACTCATCCTCTTTCCGGGGTCCGGGATCACCGACAATCTCGCCGACAAGGCCCGCAAGCTCGGCGTGCCGCTTTACGACTTCCGGTCCCGGCAAAGTTCAACGCAGGCGACGTGATGCGCCATATGCATCACCTGATGCGCGCCGGACGGTTCCGGCACGCGTTACTCTTCGCTATACTGCCAGAAGCGCCGTGGCGGTTGGTGGAGGCGCTCCCTCGACAAGGAGACCGCCATGTTCCTGTCCGCATTGCTCAGTGTCATCGGCCTCGGTTTTCTCTGCTGGCTTCTGTTCAGCTTGGCCGTATATGCGCTTCCCTTCTTCGTCGCCATCACCGTCGGCTACTATGCGTTTGAAAGCGATGCGGGACTGATCGGCTCCATTGTTGTCGCACTGTTTGTCGGCGCCGCAGCTCTTGTTCTCGGGCAGGTGGCCTTTGCAACGATCCGCTCACCGATCATCCGCCTTGCGCTCGGGGCACTTTACGCCTTGCCGGCAGGTCTTGCTGGGTTCCATGCAGTGAAAGGTCTCTCACAAGTCGGCGGCGCAGGTGAGACTTTGACGCTCGTCTTCGCCAGCGTCGGCGCGATCATTGTCGGTGTCACTGCATGGCTGCGCATTGCGTCCCTTGCAGCGCCAGAATCACCTCAGCCGGTTTGAAAGCGGCCGTTCGAAGCGATCGCAGCGAATTCATACTTCGAGCCCTTTTTGACGAATGCTGCCGAGCGACTGGACGGCCGCTTCGGCGGACCCGCAGCTTAGCGAGGTGTTCTCCGTTCGGGTCTAGACATACTCCGTAATGCGTTTCAACAAGGCGACACCGGCACCTGATAGAACGCCGCAAGAAGACGTAAGCTCTTGACGACGCCCGGTGTCGAGCGGGTGGGGTCCTGTTATGTGACCGTAAACTGCCCCATCATGCCCGCATCCTCGTGTTCGAGGATGTGGCAGTGATACATGAATGGTGTCTCTTCCGAAGCCAGCTTGTCGAACCTCAGCAGGATTCCGGTCGGACCCTGCACACGGACAACATCTTTCCAACCGATCTGCGCCGAGTCGACCGGCCGTCCGTTCTGACTCACGCCTCACGATAATTGTCACACGCCTCAACACCCTTTGCGACCACGTCGAGAAGTGCGTCCACATCGTTCAGAAGGACCGTGATGCGCGGGTTGCTGATACGGTAACGGATGAAGCGCCCTTCGCGGTCGCTGGCGACAAGCCCGCAGTCCAGCAGGCACCTCAGATGGTTGGAGACGTTGGGTTGCGATAGTTCGGTCCGCTCGACGAGCTCGTGAACGGCCAATGGCTCGTTGCAAAGTGCACCGAGGATGGCCAGGCGGCTCGGGTCCGCGAAGCCGCGGAACAGCTTCGCCCGTCGCTCGATGGTTGCGCTCTTGCGGTCATCGACCAATTGCGCCATATCACTCCTCGCTGATATGTTGTTCTTCGATTCATCCTAGCAGGAATAGCGCGACCATGGCCAACACCGAAAATGCCGGATCGACGGCAGATGTCCCGCCCGTCCGTTACCGGGTTTCCGGTATGGATTGCGCCAAGGATGCCGCGCAGATCGAGCGGGCGGCACAGGCAGCCGGGGTCGCGCCCGGCGATGTGAAAGTGTCGGCCGCGACGCACATCATGACACTGACTGCACCCGAAGTGCGCCTGCCGGACATCGAAAAGGCAGTCGCGGTGACAGGCTATGGCTTCGACCGGATCGAGGGCGATGAAGACATTCCGCCGAATCCCGCCCATCAGGACCCGGCCTACCGCCGTGCCCTCTGGATCGTCGTGATCCTGAACGTGGGATACGGGGTCCTCGAAATGATCGGCGGTTTCATTTCCGGATCGCAGGCCGTGAAGGCCGATGCGCTCGATTTCATCGGCGACGGCGCGATCACCTTCCTTGGCCTGCTGGCCATCGGCTGGAGCCTCGCCTGGCGGGCACGGTCGGCCTTGATCCAAGGCATCTTCCTCGGCCTGCTCGGCCTTGGCGTCCTCGGCACGACCATCGTGCGAGTCTTCGAACGGACGACGCCGGATGCAGGTCTAATGGGCCTGCTTGGCATGATCGCCCTTGTCGTCAACGTCATCTCCGTTCTGCCGCTGCTGCGGTTCCGCAAGGGCGACGCGAACATGCGGGCCGTCTGGCTATTCTCGCGCAACGACGCCATCGGCAATGCGGCGGTTGTCGTTGCCGCCGGTCTCGTGGCGTGGCTGGGCAGCGCCTGGCCGGACCTCATCGTCGCCTTCGGCATCGCCGGACTGTTCCTGCACTCGTCTTGGGCAATCATCCGCGATGCGCGGGCCGATCTGAAGGCAGCGGCATGAACAGCCGCGTTCTGGGCGGGCTCTGCGCGATCGCGGCGTTCGGCCTCGATCAGGGTACCAAGGCGCTTGCGCTGAACACACCGGCGCTTGAGCGCGGCGTCGAGGTTCTACCCTTTCTCAATCTCGTGCGGGTTCTGAACGATGGAGTCAGCTTCGGTATGCTGGGCGGGATCGTGCCTTGGTGGGGTCTCATCGCGCTTGCTGGCGTGATCGTGGCATGGCTGCTGATCTGGTTGTGGCGCGCGCCGGACAGGCTGACGGCTGCCGCTCTCGGTCTGATCATCGGCGGCGCGCTCGGCAATGTCCTCGACCGGCTGCGTTATCAGGCCGTCCCGGATTTTCTGGATTTCCATTACGGAACATACCACTGGCCGTCCTTCAATCTTGCGGATGTGGCGATTTTCTGCGGTGCGGCCCTGCTGTTCTGGGACAGCTTCCGCTCGGCGCAGAACAAGCCCGAACGTAACCACCGAGAAGAAAACGTTACGGGGAAATAATCGATGTCCAGCATTCCATCCGCAAAGGGCATCGACAGCACGCTTGCCCTGCTGCGCAACCCATATGAGTTCATTCCGGACACATGCCGCGATCTTGAGGGCGACCTGTTCGAGACCCGCATCCTCTTTCAAAAGACGATCTGCATGACTGGTGCCGCAGCTGCGGAGGTCTTCTATTCCGAGGATGGGCTCGTGCGCGCAGGCTCGATGCCGAAGCGTATCCAGAGAACCCTGCTCGGCGAAAAGGGCATCCAGGGGCTCGATGGCGAGGCCCACCGTCATCGGAAGCGGATGTTTATGTCACTCATGGCGTCGGAGCGGATCGAAGCTCTCGAAAACACGACGCGGGACCTGTTGGACCGCTACGCACGGGACTGGCAAGCGGCGGAGAAGGTCGTTCTCTACGACGAAGTGCGCGAAATCCTCACCAGAGCTGCCTGCGCCTGGTCGGGCGTGCCGCTTCCCGAAGCGGAGGTCGAGACGCGGACGGCGCAGATGACGGCGCTCTTCCAAGACGCCGGGGCGGTCGGCTGGAAGCACTGGGGTGCGCGTCTGGCGCGGCATCGCGCAGAGCGTTGGACAGCCGGGATTATTGAACGGCTGCGCGACGGAAGCCTTCAGACAGGACAGGAAAGCGCCGCCCATGTCGTCGCGACGTGGCGCGATCTGAATGGGGAGCTGCTGACCTCCAAGGTTGCCGCCGTGGAGCTTCTGAACGTAGTACGCCCGATCGTCGCCGTCTCTGCGTTCATCGCCCAGGCGGCGCATGCCCTGCATCGGCATCCCGAGTGGCGGCAAAAGCTGAAGGACGACGAGGGACAGCTCGAACCTTTCGTGCAAGAGGTCCGCCGTCTGTATCCGTTCTTTCCCGCGGTCGCGGCACGGGTGAAGAGTGATTTCGAGTGGCGCGGATATCGCTTTTCCAAAGGGTACAGGGTTCTGCTCGACCTCTACGGCACAAATACCGACGCTCGCTCGTGGGACGCGCCGCAAGAGTTCCGGCCCGAGCGGTTTCACGATCGGGAGGTCACCCCCTACGACTTCATTCCGCAGGGCGGTGGTGATCACCACAGGAACCACCGTTGTCCGGGCGAGTGGATCGCGATCAGCCAGATGAAGGCGTTTTGCAGTTTCTTCGTGAACGCCATCGACTACGAAGTGCCAGATCAGGATCTGGATCTGGAAACCGAAGAACTGCCGCCCATGCCTAAATCCCGGTTCATCATGCGCAACGTCAGGCGTCGGCAGTAGCGTCGGCCTCCTCCGGCTCGACCGACCGCGCATCCTTGGTGGCCTCAAACGCTTCCCACGCAACGTAGGGCACGATCAGAAGCGCCGCGACCGGGTCGGCCCACCACCAGCCCATCCATTGCGTCAGACCGATCCCGGCCAACACCACGATTGTCTGATACTGGCAGATCATGGTGTCCTTGGCATCGTACTTCAGGGCGGGCGCATCGAGCCGTTTGCCATAGCGATACTTGCCCCAGGCGAGGAACGGGTTGACCACGAGCGAAGCACCCAGAATCGCGATACCCCACCAGTTGAAGCCCGGCGCCTTCTGCGAAATGAAGGCGGAGACCGCCTCGTAGAGGATCGCCGCGACGACGATCCAGAAGGCACAGGCAACCACGTAGAGCGCGACCTTCTTGCGGTGCAGGACCGTGCGCTTGCCGGCACCGTCCTTCTCCCCCTTCAAGCGCCAGATCAGCGTCGCGGCTGAGGTGGCTTCGACCGTGCTGTCGAGACCCCAGCTTACCAGTGCCGCGCTGCCGGTCAGAAGTCCCACGGTGACGGATACGACGACCTCGATGATGTTGTAGACGAGGCTGGCGATCTCGACGCGGATGCCGCGCGTCAGATTGGCCTGCCGGTTATCTTTCTGACTACTCATAAGGGGTCGTTTGCGGGAGAGTGTGGAATCCTACGCTAAGCTGACTGCGGCCGTTCGCGCGGGGTGCGGCGAATGACCGGTTTGAGCCCACTTTGACCGATGCTGCACGAAGCGCCAATGTCCGCTCTTTACAAAGCTCAGTTCCGCGAAAACTCCCGCACCAGTTCGTTTGTTTCTGAGCGAGAAGCCTGATGGCGGAAACGAAGCGCTGCCACATCTCTTGCAATTTCCATGTCGGCTACCGGAAGTGAGACGAGATTGTCATGGTCAGGGATCGACGTTTCGGGAAGGATAACGGCCCCCGAGCCTCGCCGCGCGAGCTCGACCAACCAGTCCACGCGGTTTGACCGGTATGCCGCATAGAGCGTATGACCATGGTCCGTGCACGCCCCATGCAATGCCTCTCGCATTTCACAATTTGGGCGATCCAACATGGTTGTATCTGCCAAATCAGCAAGCGATACGGCCGGCAACTCAGACAGGGGATGACCTTTCGCCACAACCACACGATAGGCCTCTTGATAGAGTGGGTCTATGCGATAAAGCTCCTCACTGACCTCTACTGTTGATATCACGAGATCAAATTCTCCCTCGCGAAGTCCCGCCAACAAAGTGTCGTTTGCGTCGACGATCAGTTCTATCTCGGCTTGCGGCACGCGTTGACGAAACCGTTCGACGGCCTCCGAGACTTTGGCATGGCCTATCGTTTCACCTATTCCGATGCTAATCGGGACTCTTTCTAGCCGCGTATGTCGGACAGCCTCGGCTTTTGCCTCCCTTGCCTCAGACTGCATACGTTCCAATCTTGGCTGCATAAGCTTACCAAGCGCTGTCAGGCGGCAGCCAGCACGATCTCGGATGAACAATGCATCGCCCAATTCGTCCTCAAGTTTTTTGATCGCCGCCGTAAGCGAGGGTTGCGATACGTTGGAAGCACTCGCGGCATGGGTGAAATTGCGATGCTCGCAAACCGCCAAAAAGTAGCGGACCTGATTCATTTCCATGACGTCCTCCTCATACGCAACTTCAACCGCGCATCAATCATAGTCAATGCCTATCGAAGTATAGGACTTCAAGATTGGAGTCATGAGGGTGGCACATGGGACAAGGGCTCATCGAAAACGAACGATGAACCCAAACTCAGAAGAAGACCAATGAAATCCATAATCCTTCACACCATCTCAGCACTCGCTTTGATTTCTGCAACAACTTCCGCAAACGCACAGGAAAACGTCATGAACGATCACACTGCCAGCTTTATCGAAATGCCCGCCGCATCCGGCCAGACCGACGCATTTGCCGAGTTTCTTGCAGGTGCTGCCCCACTGGTCGCAGAAACCGAGCCCGGCACCAAACTCTGGTTTGCTTTGCAAGCAGGCGACAGCCTAGCGATCTTCGATGTCTTTGAGGATGAAGCTGCCCGCAATGCCCATTTTTCAGGTGCTGTCGCAGGCGCACTGAATGGAAACGCAGACACATTAGTAGACGGCGGTTGGGATGCTGGAGTTGTCGCCAACATCAACAACTCGGACGTTCTGTCAGCCAAAGCACCGGTTGATCTCTACAGTGCCACAACTGCAACATATATCCGGCTCGAAGCGGCTCCAGGACAGGCCGATAATCTGGCTGCATTGTTGACGGCGGCTGGCCCGATCGTGGCCGATACAGAGCCAAAGACGCTGTTCTGGGCGGCTTTGCAGATTGACGAAAACAACTTCGCAATCTTTGACATCTTCGCCGACAACTCAGGTCGCGAGGCACACTTTGCTGGGCAGGTTGCCGGGCTTCTGAACGAAAAAGCGTCGGTTCTGGTCGAGGGCGGTTGGGACGACGGCGTGGTCGCCAACGTCAGTAACTTCGACATTCTGGCAATCAAGTAAGTAACGAGTGCCTTTATCGAGTGCCCGGCGGCCAATGGTCGCCGGGCATTTGTTGCCTCAGATACAAATTCTATTTTGCCGCGAAGAGGACATTCATTGGTGCCGTCCGGTTGGCGGTTTTGTCCGCATAGCTCCTTTCCCAACCGCTCCGTCCAGTTGTCAGCTTATCGACTGAAATTGGCCGCGCGTGCACCGGGTTCGCTAGAGAGTCCTGTGGCCGAATTCGTGCGCTGGCAGCGGGGGCCGATCGGGCGCCGCGTCGGACGACGACAGGTCACAGCCTTGTCGATCTGCCCTCTCCCGGATGACGTCATTCTTCTCTTGGCCCAATGCGGGCGACCACCCTTCAAAACATATTGCCGGCGTTTATCGGTATTCGCAGGCGACTTTCTACAGGTCTCCTGAACCTCCCCCACGCCCGTCTCAGCCTCTCATGGACTGATCTGGCCGGGATCGGCTGATGCCTCGACCCCCTTGGCCGCAACGGCGGAGCCGGACTTTCGTCCCCTGGGCTTCGCCCATTCCTCGCGGAACAAGAAACTCCGTCTCCGCTGTCCTCCGCTTGCGCTGCGGGTCGCAAGGACTGCGTCGGCGGTCGCCCCGGCCGTGCCGATCGCCATCGAGGCCGCGATGGGCGCGGGCTCGAAAGCCAAAAGGAGAACTGACATGGCCACCATCGGAACCTTCAAGAAGACCGGCAACGAGTTCGTCGGCGAGATCGTCACCCTGAATGTTCAGGCGAAGAACGTCCGCATCGTCCCTGAAGAGGGGTCATCTAACGACAACGCTCCCTCGCACCGCGTCTTCGTAGGCCGCGTCGAAATCGGCGCCGCTTGGTCCAAACGCTCGAACGAAGGTCGCGACTATCTGAGCCTCAAGCTCGACGATCCAAGCTTCACCGCGCCGATCTACGCCAACCTCTTCGACGACACCGTCATCGAGGGCGAAGAGAGCTTCAGTCTCATCTGGTCGCGGTCCCGCCGCCAGAACGGCGACTGACGCTTCCGGCGCCCCGCTCAGCGGGCGGGGCGCCTCTAATTCTAATCCTGAGCCTGATCGTCGAGAAGTGCAGCCGGCTTCACGTCAAGCGCGAGCGCCGCATGCCAAAGGGTGATGATGGTCACGTTCTGCTGGCCGCGCTCCATCGAACTCACATGGGCGCGATCAACGCCCATTTTGGCCGCCAGCGCGTCCTGGCTGATGCCGATTTTCATCCGGTAGTGCTTGAGATTCTTTCCAAAAACGTCACGAATATCCATCCGCAAGTAAAATGCGGATCGCGTATTTTGATGCGACGTATTATAATACGCGGACGACATGCCGACCGAAGCGCACCGCAGTCGTCGCACCGGCGGCATTTCAACCGGCCGGCGCTTGCATGCGTCATGGTTTCCGGTTCATTAACAATTGTGCCACACTCGCCAGGACGCCGATGCCCGCCACCCCGCTTACGATCGCAGATGCCCCGCCGAACGATGCGGCCGTGACCGTCTATGATCGCGATCACCTCAAGCTTTACATGCGACTTCTCGACGCCAATGACGCCGGAGCATCGCTGGAAGAGGTGTCGCCGGTCTTGCTTGGCATCGACGCGAGGGCGGAGCCGGAGCGGGCCCGCCGTGTGCACGACAGCCACCTGTCCCGCGCGCGTTGGATGACCGAACAAGGATATCGGGACATTCTCAGGAACGGTCTTCCCCTGGAATAGGCGGTAGCGATGCACTGTACGCATCGCACGATGCTTGTGCCCGTACTATGCACCCGCCGATTTACGGCGAAACATCCCAACTAGCTGACGCCGTCCAACATTTCGGCGTGTGATTGGGAGAAGTTCGCCATGCCGGCCGACTGGCGCGACGATCACCAATATGATCATTTCGATCAGCTCGACATCTCGGGGCTTGCCTGGGAGTGCCTTCGGCGGAACACGCATTATCGCAAAGACTACGACATGATGCAGGAGGGCGGCGGCGCTCCAGCCGATTGGGGGTTGCGATTTCCCGGTAGACCCGGAGCTCAACGCACTTGGCGCCCCGGTCTTCTGGCTGCCTTCCGCTGCACCCGCAGTGGTTCACCTGATCGCGTCTCTGCCCGACATCGGCCTGACCGCCGCCATTCCTCCCGACAGCATCACAGATCGCGAAACGGGCGACGACGGACTGTCGTGGATGCGATTGGAGAACGGCGTCAATCTTGTCGGTAATCTGGTCGATGATCGGCCTGTAGGTCTCCTGCTTCCTCTCGATGACGCCTGGCCCGTTCGGCTTGCTGCCGCTGACAGACTGTATCGCCAACTTATCGAGCGCGACTCAGATCCGCCGATTACGCCACATCGGCGCGAGCGACTGAAACGCGCCCTCCGCACGATCGACGGACGCCAGAGCGGCGCCAGCTATCGTGCCATTGCCACGGCCTTCTTCGGCGCTGATCGCGTCGCCGCCGAACCGTGGAAGACCAGTTCGCTCAAGGCGCAGGTTGCGCGGCTGGCCACTTACGGGCGGATGATGATCGATCGCGGTTATCGCCAACTTCTTCAGGGCAAAGGCCGCTGAGGCCGCCAATACTTCACAGTGACTGTGCGCCACGGAAGGTTTTCGGTATGTTCATCGGATGACTCAGCCTTCGCAAGACCTTGATTCCAACCTTCCCAGGATTATCGGACGCACGCGCCGGCTGCCGTCTCAGCAACGAGCTGTCTTTGACCAGATATTTCATAGTGGCGGCGGCTACGTTCTCGACTTTTCCGACCGAACCATGGCCGAGTGGTTTGAGGAAAATTTCGACATCCAGATATTCCAAGAACGCTTCCAGGTCGAAGGCGCGAGCAAGGGCAAAACACTCAGAGGCTTTGTCGAGGTCGCTGAACCGCGCCTCGTCGCTCAGGTTCTTCGCGTCTTGTGGGCGTATCGTTGCAGTCTCGATGGCTATGTGGATGCGGACGCCGCGAAAGAAGAGCGCCTGAAAGCATGGCTTGAGCAGTTCACGAATGAGCTTGAAAATGCGTCTACGCTGAACCTCGACGACGCGTTCAAGGACTTCTCGCGCGACACCACGCTGCCCAAACTACGTGCGTCCATCGCCGCCGATCTTGTAGCGGAAAAACCGGATGTCGCACTGGATCGTGTGCATACCTATTGCGTCAAACGCTTCCGCGATCTGCTCGCATCGCGGGACCAGGTCGTCGATGCAAAGACTCCGCTCGACGCCATATTCGGCGCATACGGCAAGGCCTTACGTGATGAAGGCGCCGTCAGCGAGTTCGCCCTGCCGACACTCCGCGTTCAGCACAAGCTCTTCGACGGTCTGAACCAAGCGCGCAACAAGCGCTCCTTCGCGCACGACAATGAGCTACTTGAGGTTTCCGAAGCGCAATTCATCATCGATTGTGTCCTCGCCTCGCTTGCATTCATCGAGCGCATAGAAGCCTCGCGGCAGACACCGGCCGCCAATCTGGATGATGAAATCCCGTTCTGATCGAGCCCGCTGCAGCGTCATTTACTGCCGTAGTTTAGGGGGTGACGTTTTCGCTGTACGCTGATCGTCATCCCTCCAGGGGGTCATCTCACGCTTTTCTCGTCTCCGACAGTCCCGCGCATCCTGCAGCGGGACGGCCTAACCGGAGACGCGACCCATGCCAGACCCCAATGCCGGACTTCCCCCACGCTATCTGAGAACACCCGAGGCGGCCCGTTTTCTCGGCCTGTCGGGCAGAACCCTCGAAAAGCACCGCACCTATGGCACGGGGCCGCGCTATTCGAAGATCGGCGGGCGTGTGGTCTATGCGATCGAGGATCTGCAGGCCTGGGTCAGCCGCGGTGAGAAGCATTCAACCTCGGATGACACGGGCCAAGAGGTTCCGCCCGCCAAGCGGCATGCCGCGATCTCACCCGCCTATGTGCGGAAGGCCCGCTCATGAGCGGCGGCGCCACTGTCGAACTCGTCTGGATCGAGAAGCGGATCGAGCACTGGATTCGCTTCGGCCGAATCGTGCGGAGTACGATTCAGAGCCGCAGTCGCAGCACCGCCGCATTCGATCCCGGCGCTGTCTTTGCCTTCGTCCGATGGCAGGCAAATGACTTCGGCACGGCGATAAGCCGGATCGACATTCTGCGTGCGCCCCGACCGGGCGAGCCCTACGCGACCGTTCCGTATGTGACACCCGGCGGCGACAGTTTGCTGCGCCTGTCCGGCTGGCCCAAGGTCGAACGGGTTCTCCAGATCGTCGATGAAATCGAAGCCCTCGGCATCGACCCGGCGGACGCCGCGCCGGACTACTGGCGCCACGTTCATAACAGGCTGTCTGCAGGCTTGGGGCCGCGCTCCTACACAGCCACTCAACACCGCGCATGGCTTCTGCGCCAGACCTGTCCGCCCGATCCACAGACACAGCGCACTGCCACGGCGGGGAGCGTATCATGACCCGGCTCGGTTACGTCATGTCGACCTGTTTCTCGGCGCTCGCGATCGGCGGACTGGTCTTCGTCCATGTCAGTCCGAAGCTGATCTGGAACGTCTCCGCGAGTGCGCCGATCGGGCTGTACGCCGTCGGTTCGGACGACGATCTTTCTGTCGGCGATCTGGTCGTTGTCGATCCTCCGAAATCGCTTGCGATCTATCTCGACGAGCGCGGCTACCTGCCCGACGGCGTACCGCTCCTCAAGCACATCGTTGCGCTTCCCGGACAGCGCATTTGTCGTGACGGCGCCGTCGTCACGGTCGGCGACATTACCATGGCGCAGGCGCAACCAAGCGACCGCTTCGGACGCGATCTGCCCGTATGGCAGGGATGCCATATCGTCGCCGAGACGGAACTATTCCTCCTGAATCCGAGCCATCCCGACAGTCTCGACGGTCGCTATTTCGGCGCGCTCCCGGCGAACGCCGTGATCGGCCGCGCCATCCCGATACTCACCAAGAACCAAGGCGATGGCCGCTATGTCTGGCGCGCCGAGCGCCGCGCCGACGCCCCTCCAGATTCTTCCGACCGCAAATGAAAGGAACCCTCCCATGGCTCAGATCGGCCTATTCACGCGCACGGAAACCGGCTTTGTCGGTCGGCTTCACACGCTCATTCTCTACCGCGAACTCACCCTCGTCCCGGCAGCGCCGTCGGACAGCGAGAACGCGCCCGACTATCGCATCCATCATGGTGGTGATGATGGGCCGGAGATCGGTGCCGGCTGGAAACGCACCGGCGAGAAGGCCGGCGAATACCTCTCTTTGCAAATCGACGATCCGACATTCGCTTTTCCGATCCGCGCCAATCTCTTCGAGACGGATGCCGAGGACGGACATTGGGCGCTGCATTGGAACCGTCCCGCAAAGCGCCCCGAGAAGCGCGATGACCGCGGCTAAACCGTCTCAGCTCTGCGCACTGATGGCGAGGCTCGTCCTCTGCGGCCTGCTCTCCGGCGTGGTTTTTTCCACCGGCGTGTCTGCAGAAACCGCACCCTCCGGGACGGCGCCACACAGCAATCCCCATGCGGCCTATATCGCCGAAGCTGCGCAGCGGTTCGGCATCCCGGCGCACTGGGTCGCCGCCGTCATGCGCGCAGAAAGCGCCGGGGATGCGCGCGCCGTCAGCCCAAAAGGCGCCATGGGGCTGATGCAGATCATGCCCGGTACGTGGGATGAGTTGCGCGCGCGTTACGGTCTGGGGCGCAATCCGTTCGATCCGCGCGACAATATTCTAGCGGGTGCCGCTTACCTGCGCGAACTGCATGACCGCTTCGGGTCGCCGGGCTTTCTCGCTGCCTACAACGCCGGACCGACGCGCTATGCCGAGCACCTGGCGACCGGCCGCCCGCTACCCCGTGAGACCCGCGCCTATGTGGCGGCGCTCGAACCACTTATCGGTCTTCCGGATGCAGCAGAACCACAACAGCAGAGCGCTGTCATGGTCATGGACTGGCGCATGGCGCCACTCTTCGCCGCGCATGCCGACCGACAAGACTCTGCCGATGCAACGCGCCCGAGCGGCGGTTCAGGCGTTTATCCTCCGCACACATCCGGTGCTTCGGACAGCCTCTTCGCGCCAAATCGAACCGGGGATCAGCAATGAGATCGCTGATCGCATTCCAGCGCGGTCCGTCGCGTTTCAGTGTGTTCCCGGCACGGAGGGCGGAGACGGACGGCGCAACAACGACGGGAGGGCGAGATAAAAGGCGCAGCACCGATGCGCGCTATGTCGTTGTTGTTGTTCGAAATTTCGCCCGCCGCGGCGAGGGGCACAGTGCCGCCCCACGATCTAACCACTTGTTTTCACACGAGTTTCACCGTGCCGCGCTCTTTCAAACGGGCACCTTGTCATGACCGACCGCGACAATGACATGCGCATCCGGCCCGGCCGTATCCGCAATAAGGGGACAAGCGCCCGGAAGGCGCAGAGCTTCGTCGGCCAGGTCATGGGCGCCGCCCGCAAGGCCGGATACACCGGATACAAGCTGGGCGGTTCGAAGGCGCGCGGACGAAGCTCACAATTCGGCCGCGGACGTTTCACCGCTGCGGCGCGCGGGCTGTCCCGCACGCAGCGACGCGTCGTCGTCAAGGCGCGCGTCGTCCGCCATCGCGGTGCACGCTTTCGCTCCGCGCCGCTCGCCAAGCATATCGCCTATCTCAAGCGTGAGGGCGTGACGCGCGACGGCCGTGAAGCCGGTATGTTCAGTGCCGACGCGGACGGCATTGATGATCGTGCCTTCGCCGGGCAATGCGAAGACGATCGGCATCATTTCCGCTTTATCGTCTCGCCCGAAGACGCCGACCGCCTCGAAGATATCCGCGCTTTCACGCGCGACCTGATGAAACAGGCCGAGCGCGATCTCGGCACCGGCCTCGACTGGATCGGCGTCGATCATTGGAACACCGACAACCCGCATGTGCACATACTGGTGCGCGGCCGTGCCGAGAACGGAAAAGACCTCGTCATCTCTCGCGACTATATCAGCCGGGGTCTTCGCGGCCGCGCCGAGAAATTGGTCGAGCTGGAGCTGGGGCCGCGCAGTGAACGCGAAATTGCCGCGGGGCTTCAGGCCGAGGTCACGGCAGAGCGTTGGACGGGCCTCGACCGCGCGCTCCAGGGCCTCACCGATGACGGCGCCGGCGTCGCCGATCTGCGACCCGGTTCGCCGGAACCGCGCGATCCGGAATTGCGCAGTCTGCTGATCGGCCGCGCGCAGACACTGGAACGGCTCGGTCTCGCGGACAGGCTCGACCCCGCGGTCTGGTCGCTGAAGCCTGGCGCAGAACAGACGCTGCGCGATCTTGCCGAGCGTGGCGACATCATCAAGACCATGCATCGGGCCATGGCGAGCGGACCTAGCCGCGCACAAACGGACTTCGCGATCGAGGCTGCGCCGGACACTCCCGTGCTCGGTCGACTGGTCGAACGCGGCCTTCATGATGAACTGAGGGGCGAATCCTATGCCGTGATCGACGCTGTCGACGGCCGGGTGCATCATCTGCGGTTCCATGATCTCGACGCCGCAGGCGACACGCCCGAAGGCGGCATTGTCGAAACGCGGGTCTGGCGTTCAGGCGACAGCGACCGCCAGCGCATGGCCCTGGTCGGACGCTCCGATCTCAACCTCGAAAACCAGATCGGCGCCAACGGCGCGACCTGGCTCGACCGCCTGCAACTGGCCAGGGATCACGCGCCGCTCAGCATGGACGGTTTCGGCGCCGAAGTTCGCGAGGCACTGGACCGACGTGGCGATCATCTCGTCGCCGAAGGACTGGCGACCAGGAACGGTCGGCGCATCACCTTCGCCCGCGATCTTCTGAAGACGCTGCGCGACCGAGAGCTCGACGCGACAGCGGCGAAGATCGTAGCCGAGACGGGCCTGCCGCGCCGCAAACCCGCAGAAGGCGAGCGCATCGCCGGAACCTATCGCCAGCGCCTCGACCTCGCCTCGGGCCGTTTCGCCATGATCGATGACGGCCTCGGCTTCGAACTCGTCCCCTGGAAGCCCCAGCTCGAACGCCACCTCAGCCAAAGCGTGTCGGGGACGATGACGCCCGGCGGCGGGATCGACTGGAGCCTCGGCCGCAAGCGGGGCCTCAGCCTCTGAGCGCTGCACCGGAAGGAGAAGATATGCCGATCAAGACCCAGCAGACACAGGCTGCCAGAATCCTCTGGGGCCAGATCATCATCGTCACGCTGGTCGCGCTCAGCTTCATCTGGGCCGCGACCCAGTGGACCGCATGGCGTCTCGGCTTTCAGCCGCAACTCGGCGCGCCGATGACGGACGTTCTCGGCTGGCCGATCTATCCGCCCTGGAGCTTCTTCGGCTGGTGGTATTTCTACGACGCCTACGCGCCGCGGGTTTTCGTTGAAGGCGCAATCATTGCCGGCAGCGGCGGGATCGCCGCGATCGCCGTCGCCATCTTCCTCTCCGTCCTGCGCGCTCGCGAGGCGCGGGACGTGACCACCTATGGCTCGGCACGATGGGCGGAGCGCAAAGACGTTGAATCGTCCGGTCTGCTCGCCCAGGACGGCGTGGTGCTCGGCCGTTTCGAGAACCGCTATCTCCGTCACGACGGTCCCGAGCATGTCCTGTGTTTTGCACCGACCCGCTCCGGCAAGGGCGTCGGGCTTGTCGTGCCGAGCCTGTTGACCTGGCCGGGCTCGGCTATCGTCCATGACATCAAGGGCGAAAACTGGGACCTCACGGCCGGCTGGCGATCGCGCTTTTCCCGCACCCTCCTGTTCGATCCGACCGACGCGAAGAGCGCGGCCTACAATCCGCTACTCGAAGTCCGGCGCGGCGACAGCGAGGTGCGCGACGTTCAGAACATCGCCGATATCCTGGTCGATCCCGAAGGCCTGCTCGAACGCCGGAACCATTGGGAGAAGACAAGCCATTCGCTGCTTGTCGGCGCGATCCTGCATGTCCTCTATGCCGAGGCCGACAAGACGCTCGCCGGCGTCGCCGCCTTGCTCTCCGATCCAGGACGACCGGTCGAGTCGACGCTTGCGGCCATGATGCGTACGCCCCATCTCGGCGACCGACCGCACCCGGTCGTGGCGCAAGCAGCGCGCGAGCTGCTCAACAAGGCCGAGAACGAACGCTCGGGCGTTCTGTCGACCGCAATGAGTTTCCTCAGTCTTTATCGTGACCCGGTCGTCGCCAGGGTCACCAGCCGCTGCGATTGGCGGATCGAGGATCTTGTTTTCGGAACACGGCCGACGACGCTCTATCTCGTTGTGCCGCCCTCCGACATCAGCCGCACCAAGCCGCTGGTCCGGCTCGTGCTCAATCAGATCGGGCGCAGACTGACCGAAAAGCTGAACACCGATCGCAGGCGCCATCGCCTGTTGCTGATGCTCGACGAGTTTCCAGCGCTCGGTCGGCTCGATTTCTTCGAAAGCCAGCTCGCCTTCATGGCGGGCTATGGGCTCAAGGCATTCCTCATCGCCCAGTCCCTCAATCAGATCGAGAAAGCCTATGGCCAGAACAATGCCATCCTCGACAACTGCCATGTCCGGGTGAGTTTCGCGACCAATGACGAGCGCACCGCGAAGCGCGTTTCTGACGCCCTCGGCATGGCGACCGAGATGCGGGCGATGAAGAACTATGCCGGACACAGATTGTCGCCCTGGCTCGGCCACCTCATGGTCTCGCGGCAGGAGACGGCTCGCGCTCTGCTGACCCCCGGCGAGATCATGCAATTGCCGCCGGACGACGAGATCGTGCTCGTCTCCGGCGCACCGCCAATCCGGGGGAAGAAGGCGCGTTACTATGCCGACCCGCAGTTCAAGTCACGCATCGTCAAACCGCCGCACCTGGTTGCCGATCGCGCCGCGTCCGACAAACCGCAAACGGATGATTGGAACGGCCGGGCGTCCATCGCTGCACCCGACTCTAGGAAGAAGACTTCCGGCGATGCGGGTGAAGACAGTGACGGTGGCATCCGTCGCGAACCGGAACTGCCCGAGCATGAAGACATCGCTCCGGAACGAACGGTGCCGGCACGGGAGGAATTCGCAGGTCTTGATGATGAGCCGGATGATGATGCGCAGCGTGCCCGGCAGATGCAGGGGCGGTTTAAAAGCATCGCGCGCCAGGCCTCGCTCGATCCCGATGACGGCATCGAGCTTTGAGGCCCGCCATGAAGAAGGACCGGCTCAATGTGTATTTCGACCCATCGCTGACAGCGGAGCTCGAAGCGTTGGCAGCACGCCGAAAGGTTTCCAAATCGCAAGTCGTGGAGGCGGCGCTCGCCTCTTATCTATCGCCGGATGCCGCTGACCAGCGCGAGGCCGCCATCACCAGGCGTCTCGATCGCCTGACCCGCGCCGTCGAACGCCTGGAGCGCAACCAGACCATTACCACCGAAGCGCTGGCGCTCTTCGTCCGGTTCTGGCTCACGACGACTCCCCCGCTGCCCGACACGAAGCGCGACGCGGCGCAGGCTAAGGGGCGTGAGCGCTATGAGGGTTTTGTGGAGACGCTCGGCCGGCGTCTTGCCAAGGGGAACTCGCTGGTGAAGGAAGTATCGGAGGACATTGCAGGTCTCCGATCTGAGCAATGACGGCTTTGGACCCTTCTTAAAAAGTTGCCGCGGAGCTGCAAACGGCTGCTTTCGCAGTCGATAATCTACGGAGATTACCTCACGGGACCAACACAATCTTCCCTGTATGTGCCTTTCGCATGAAATCCTGTTGAGCCTGTGCGATTTTCTTGAGCGGGTAGAGTTTCGGCTCGGGCGCATCAATCTCGCCTCTTTCGATGTAGCGGATCAGGTTTGCAAAAACTCCGTCTTCCTGGAACGTGCACCCTAGGACCGAAATATCCTTCAGATAGATTGTGCGCAGATCGATTTCCGCAAGCGGCCCGGCAATGGCACCGGCAATGGCGTAGCGCCCGCCGCGCTTTAGCGTTTCAAGGAGAGATTGCACGGCCCCGCCGCCCACGAGATCGACGACCACGTCGATTTGTCCTTGGCCGATCTTGTCTGTTGGGTGGTCTCTGCGATCAAGGACTACATCGGCTCCCAGGGATTGGACAGCTGCGGTCTTATCATTACTCGCCAAGGCAGTCACATGCGCTCCACGGCGTTTGGCGAGCTGAATTGCAGCCGACCCCACACCACCCGAAGCGCCTGTGATCAGCAAGCGCTCCGCTCCGGCTCCAGCGCGTGTCAGCATGTTTTCGGCGGTCGAATAGGCGCAGGGCACAGCCGCCAAGGCTGCGTCCGACCAATCGCATTCGACCACGTATACCTCACGCGCGGGGGCCACCACGTAATCAGCAAACCCGCCATCGCATTCGCTGCCCAATGTCCAGCACTCGAAAGACCGACAGTCCACATAGCTGCGCAGCATATTGCGGATCAGAACACGTTGTCCGATGCGTGCAGTATCAACATCCGTCCCCACCTCAACGATGTGACCGCAGACATCTGCCCCTTGAATGCGTGGGAAGGTGATGGGCGTATCTGACCACCCGGCGTCTTCGTTAGATGTTGTCACGGAATCTGCGTGGGTCGCCCCAGTAACCGACTTTGAATACCAGCCGAGGCGTGTGTTGATATCCGTGTTGTTCACCCCCGCTGCGGTTACGCGAATAAGAACCTCATCGGGTTTGGGTTCTGGAATAGGCACATCCGTACGGAATTGGAGCTTCTCAACGCCTCCATGACCGATCAGTAGAACTGCGTTCATGACCTGAGCCTGCATTTCAACTCGCCCTTTTGAGCAAGTGATCAGCCTTGGCATCCCTTGCCAAACGATCCGGAGCAATGAATTCCTCGGCAATCCCGCGGGCCATGACCAATCCGGCATCACGCTTGTCTGCGTTATGATCCCCTTCCACATCAAAGATCAGATGGCTTTCGATATCTTTGATCCCGCAATAGGCGAATGTGCCCACCTCAATTTGGGTGCGCATCGCGGCATCATAGCCATATCTTTCATAAGTCTGTTGTTTCGATCCGGCTATGCCGATCAAGGTAGTTGGTTTGTTGTCCAAGAGCGAAGATTTTGCACCCTTTCCCCGATCATCAACGCCGTCGCCAAACTGATAGGCCCATCCGATGGTAAAGACACGCTCGATCCAACCTTTCATCAAGGCGGGCATGCCCCACCAATAGACCGGGAAGATAAACGCCAATCTGTCAGCCTTGTTTACTCGCTCGTGTGCCGCGGTGATCTCAGGTGGGATGGGCCCGCCCCAAAAATGGGCATGGTCCTCCTCGGTGAAACGCGGATCGAAGCCTTCCCGGTGCAAATCTAGAACATCAATCTCGCATTTTACTTCGCGGAGGGGGGCGTGAAAGGCCTCCATGACAGTTGAGGGATATTTGTCCCGAAAGGGATGAGCAAAGACAGTGAGCAATCGCATTTCGGTGATCCTTATTGAGGTTGTCGCGGCTGTTTCAACACGACAGCGGCAGCCGTTCGTGCCGCTGCGATGGCCTGAGTGCCGCGATAGCAGGCAGCCGTGACGGCTCCTTCGAAGAGAACCAGAATAGTATCGGTCTCGTGGGTGCTTCCGGTCTCCGCCACGACAAGACGTTCGATCAAATCGCGCAGGTCAGTCCTGTAGGCAGTAACCGCGTCTGAAATCTCGGGAACTTCCCCACCCGTCTCGCCAGTCGCGCGCAAGAAAAGGCAGCCCCGCGCACCTTCGGCTTCGGTCCAGTCGAGCAAGGCTGCGAAAAGTGCATCCACGCTTTGGACATCGAGCTGTGCGAAAAAACGTCGGCGGCGATGTTCCAGAGCTGCAACGATAAGTGCGTTCTTGTTGCCAAGATGCTTGTAGAGCGTTCGGCTTGAGACATTGGCAGTCTCCGTGAGACGGTCCATGCCCGTAGCGGTAAATCCGCAATGGTCGAAAGCGGTCTCCGCCGCAGTGATGATACGATTTCTTATTTTCATGGTGCAAATGTAAAACGATCGTTTTACATTGTCAACCTTCTTGGTGCTTTGCGCTGGTTCGCTAAATCTGCCGTTGGGGTCACCGAAACAAGCAACAGCAAAGTCCGAAAAGCCGACCGTGTTCCAATCCTGCTACCTACGCATTTTCCTGCCTTCACACGCCCTTCTACTACTACGCCCACAACACTGTTGCTGCTGACCCATTAACGGTCTTCTTGATGAGCCCCGTAAAGAATTGCGGGGCCGCGAATGACCGACCAACCTTTCAGAACCGAAGCGATCGAACGCGGCTCCCGCATGCTTCGCACGGCGCTCGGGCCGCATGTCGCCACCTGGCTTGCGGACCCGGGCGTCGTCGAGGTGATGCTCAATCCTGACGGGCGTCTATGGGTCGACCGGCTGAGCGAGGGGCTCGCCGATACGGGCGAAGAACTATCAGCCGCTGACGGTGAGCGCATCGTCCGTTTGGTCGCTCACCATGTCGGCGCAGAAGTCCATGCCGGCGCCCCGCGCGTGTCTGCGGAGCTACCTGGAACAGGCGAGCGGTTCGAAGGCTTGCTGCCGCCGGTCGTCGCTGCACCTGTCTTCTCCATCCGCAAGCCAGCGGTCGCCGTCTTCACGCTTGAAGACTATATCGCCGCCGGGATCATGCCGGACAATGCGGCGACGGCATTGCGCGAGGCCATCACAACGCGTGCCAACATCCTCGTCGCCGGCGGCACCTCGACCGGCAAGACGACGCTCACAAACGCACTGCTGGCGGAAGTCGCCAAATCCGCGGATCGCGTCGTTCTGATCGAGGACACGCGCGAACTCCAATGCCTGACGCCGAACCTTGTCGCGCTGCGGACCAAGGATGGCGTCGCGTCGCTTTCCGACCTCGTTCGTTCCTCGCTTCGCCTGCGGCCCGACCGCATTCCCATCGGCGAGGTGCGCGGCGCCGAAGCGCTCGATCTTCTGAAGGCTTGGGGCACCGGCCACCCGGGCGGCATCGGCACGATCCATGCCGGCTCGGCACTCGGCACGCTGCGCCGCCTCGAACAACTCATCCAGGAAGCCGTCGTCACTGTGCCGCGCGCGATGATCGCCGAGACGATCGACCTGATCGCCGTCCTCTCGGGCCGCGGATCGGCGCGGCGGTTGTCCGAACTCGCCCGCGTCGAACGCCTCGATGCGACCGGCGACTATCGGCTCCAGCCCCTTCTTCACCCCCAGACAGGAGACCATTCATGACCAGAACCACCATTCTTTACCCACGCTGGCCACTCTATGCGACGGCCCTCGCCGTCGGCGTTCTGCTTGCTGCGCCCGCCCATGCAGCCGGGTCGGGCATGCCCTGGGAGGCGCCGCTCCAATCGATCCTGGAATCGATCGAAGGACCGGTCGCCAAGATCGTTGCGGTGATCATCATCATCATAACTGGTCTGACGCTCGCTTTCGGCGACTCCTCGGGCGGGTTCCGCCGGCTGGTGCAGATCGTCTTTGGCCTGTCGATCGCTTTCGCTGCGTCGAGCTTCTTCCTGTCCTTCTTCTCCTTCGGCGGCGGAGCGCTGATTTGATGGAAGGCGCGGCCGAAATCCCTGGTTTTCATGCACCGGTTCACCGCGCGCTGGTCGAGCCGATCCTGCTCGGCGGCGCGCCGCGTGCGATCGCCATCGCCAACGGCACGCTCGCGGCCGCAGTCGGCCTTGGGCTCAGGCTCTGGGTGGTCGGGATCGCGCTCTGGCTCGTCGGCCATCTGCTCGCCGTCTGGGCTGCCAAGCATGACGCCCAGATCGTCGACGTCGCCCGGCGGCATCTTCGTTTTCCAACCTGGTTCGGAGTCTGAGCGATGATGCGCCTTGCCGAATACCGCTCCAAAACCTCGCTGCTCGCCGACTTCCTGCCCTGGGCAGCGCTGATCGGGCCGGGCATCATCCTCAACAAGGACGGCAGCCTGCAGCGCATCGCGCGGTTTCGGGGACCTGACCTCGACTCCGCAACGCCTGCGGAGCTCGTCGCCGTCTCGGGAAGGCTGAACAACGCCCTGCGCCGGCTCGGCTCCGGCTGGGCTGTCTTCGTCGAAGCGCAACGACTGCCCGCCCGGGACTATCCGCTCTCGCAATTTCCCGATCCTGTTTCGGCTCTGGTCGATGCGGAACGACGGGCGCAGTTCGAAGAAGCATCGAGCCATTTCGAGAGCGCCTATTTCCTGACCTTCGCCTGGATGCCGCCAGCGGACGATGCCAGCCGCGCCGGGCGCTGGCTCTATGAGGACGCGCCGGAGAAGGGTCTGAACCCGCAGGAGCATGTCGCAAGCTTTACCGCGCGCACGGATCGTCTGCTCGACCTTCTGGATGGCTTCATGCCGGAAGCGGTCTGGCTCTCCGACGAGGAGACGCTGACCTATCTCCATTCGACGGTTTCAACCCGGCGCCAGCGCGTGCGCGTCCCGGAAACGCCGATGCATCTCGACGCGCTCCTGGCCGACAGTGCGCTTGTCGGCGGGTTGGCGCCGAAGCTGGGTGATGATCATCTCCGTACGCTGACCATCACCGGGTTCCCGACCGCCACATGGCCAGGCCTGCTCGACGAACTCAACGCTCAGGCCTTCGAATATCGCTGGGTGTCGCGCGCCGTCTGCCTCGACAAGACAGACGCGACCAGGCTCCTCACCCGCATTCGCCGACAGTGGTTCGCCAAGCGCAAATCCATCGCCGCTATCCTGAAGGAGGTGATGACCAACGAGGCCTCGACGCTGCTTGATTCCGATGCATCGAACAAGGCCGCCGACGCTGACGAAGCTTTGCAGGAGCTCGGCGCGGACATGGCGGGCGCCGCCTATGTTACCGCCACGCTGACGGTCTGGGACGAGGACGAAGCGGTCGCCGACGCCAAGCTGAAGGCGGCCGAGAAGGTCATACAGGGCCGCGATTTCACCTGCATGCCGGAAACTGTCAACGCCATCGAAGCCTGGCTCGGTTCGCTGCCCGGCCACCTCTACGCGAATGTTCGCCAGCCGCCGGTCTCGACCCTCAATCTCGTCCACATGATCCCGATCTCGGCGATCTGGGCGGGGCCGGCGCGCAACGATCATCTGGGCGGCCCGCCGCTGTTTTACGCCGAGACGGAAGGGTCGACACCGTTCCGCTTTTCACCTCATGTCGGTGATGTCGGCCATACGCTGGTCGTCGGTCCCACCGGTTCGGGCAAGTCGGTGCTCCTGGCGCTGATGGCGCTGCAGTTCCGCCGCTATGCCGGCGCGCAGGTTTTTGCCTTCGATTTCGGGGGTTCGATCCGCTGCGCGACGGTTGCCTGCGGGGGCGACTGGCAGGATCTCGCCGGAGCGTTGTCTGAGAATGAGGCAGCCGTCCAACTCCAGCCGCTCCGCAATATCGACGAGACGAGCGAGCGCGCTTGGGCGCAGGACTGGTTGTCCGGCCTGATCGCTCGCGAAGGCGTCACTGTCGATCCGGTGGCACGGGATCATCTCTGGTCGGCGCTAACCTCGCTCGCCTCGGCGCCCGTCGAGGAACGCACCCTGACAGGCTTGTCGGTCCTGTTGCAGTCGACCGAACTCAAACAGGCGCTGGCGCCGTTCTGTCTTGGCGGCCCCTTCGGACGGTTGCTGGACGCCGAGACGGAGGAACTGGGAACAGCCGATTTCCAGGCCTTCGAGACCGAAGGGCTGATCGGATCGGCCGCGACGCCCGCCGTGCTCGCCTATCTGTTTCATCGGATCGAGGAGCGCCTCGACGGGCGTCCGGGCCTGATCATCGTCGACGAAGGCTGGCTCGCGCTCGATGACGGCACCTTCGGCGGTCAGCTCCGTGAATGGCTGAAGACGCTGAGAAAGAAGAACGCCTTCGTCCTCTTCGCCACCCAGTCGCTCGCCGATATCGACAATTCCGCCATCGCGCCAGCCATCGTCGAAAGTTGCCCCACACGGATCTTCCTGCCGAACGAACGCGCCTTCGAGCCGCAGATTGCCGATATTTATCGCCGCTTCGGTCTTAACGAACGCCAGATCGAGATCGTCGCGCGGGCCATGCCGAAGCGTGACTATTACTGCCAGTCGCGGCGGGGCAACCGGCTCTTCTCGCTCGGCCTCGGCGAGGTCGCGCTCGCGTTCACCGCGGCATCCTCCAAATCCGACCAGGCCGCCATCACCGACATCCTCGCCGAACACAGGCGGGACGGCTTCGCCGCCGCCTGGCTCGCCCGGCTCGGACTCGACTGGGCCGTCGAACTGCTCGGCCCGGTCCCCGATCCAGATTCTTCACCTCAAACCAAGGAGAATACACATGCGTAAGAAACTCGCCGCCCTCATGATGACCGGCGCTATCGCCTTCGCGCCGGTGCAACCGGCCCATGCGCTGTTCGGCTTTGGCGACATCGTTTTCGATCCGTCGAATTACGCCGAAAACGTGCTGACCGCCGCGCGGACGCTCGAACAGATCAACAACCAGATCAAGCAGCTTCAGAACGAAGCGCAGATGCTGATCAATCAGGCGCGCAATCTCGCGAGCCTGCCACATTCCTCGCTCACCCAGCTTCAGAACACGATCGCCCGCACCCAGGATCTCCTGAACGAGGCGCAGAACATCGCCTATCAGGTCTCCGAGATCGAAACCGCGTTCAACGAACAGTATGGCGAGGCGGCCGCGAACGGCGATTTTGCCGACATGATCGCCAATGCCGAGGCGCGCTGGCGCACCTCTGTTGCCGGATACGAGGACGCCCTGAAGGTTCAGGCGGGCGTCGTCGACAATATCGAAGGAACGCGCGCCGAGCTCAGCAATCTTGTCTCCCAGAGCCAGAGCGCGACCGGCGCCCTGCAGGCGACACAGGCCGGCAATCAGCTTCTCGCGCTGCAAAGTCAGCAGATGACGGATTTGACCGCCGCCATCGCCGCGCAGAACCGCGCGCAGGCGCTGGACGCAGCCCGAAGGGCTTCCGCCGAGGCTCAGGCCCGCGAGAACCTCGATCGCTTCCTCGACTATGGAAGCGGCTACGCACCGACCACCGTCACCATGTTCCGGTAAGGCGCGATGCGAGGCTCCCCCGACCAGATCCTACGGCTCATCGCCTTCGGCCTCGGCGCGCTCGCGGCGCTCTTCGCAGCCATCGAGTTGGCGAACAATGCCGCTCCGGAAGCGCCGGTGGAGCCGTCGGTGGGCGACGATCCATTGCAGGAAGAGCTGGCGCGGTGCCGGACGATGACGCCGGAAGATCTGGACACCGATACAGCCTGCCGCGCCGCTTGGGCCGAGCATCGCCGCCGCTTTCTTGGTCTTCCCGGCGACAATTCCGAGAAGGAATAGGGCATGGACGGCGTTGGCGTCATCGATCGGTTCCTGCAGGTCTTTACCTCCTACATCGACTCCGGCTTCGGCCTGCTCGGAGGCGACGTCGCCTTCCTCGCGACCACGCTGATCGTCATTGATGTGACACTCGCCGCGCTGTTCTGGGCCTGGGGCGCCGACGACGACATTCTCGCCAGACTTATCAAGAAGACGCTCTTCGTCGGCGTCTTCGCCTACATTATCGGTAACTGGAACACGCTCGCCCGCATCGTTTTCGAAAGCTTCGCGGGGCTGGGTCTCATCGCCTCGGGCGGAGCCTTGAGCGCCACCGAGCTTCTCCAGCCCGGCCGCATCGCCGAAATTGGCCTTGAGGCCGGGCGACCCATCCTCGCCTCGATCGCCGAGTTGATGGGCTTCGTCTCCTTCTTCGAGAACTTCCTCCAGATCTCGATCCTGCTGTTCGCCTGGCTCGTCGTTCTCCTCTCCTTCTTCATTCTCGCGATCCAGCTCTTCGTCACCCTGATCGAGTTCAAGCTGGCGACATTGGCCGGCTTCATCCTCGTGCCCTTCGGGCTCTTCAACAAGACCGCCTTCATGGCCGAGCGCGTGCTGGGGCTCGTGATCTCGTCAGGCGTCAAGGTGCTGGTGCTCGCCGTGATCGTCGGCATCGGCTCGACCATCTTCGGCGAGTTCACCGCTGGCTTTACGGGCGAGCCGACCATCGAGGACGCCATGGCGATCGTACTCGCCGCGCTCTCCATGCTGGCGCTCGGCATTTTCGGTCCGGGTATCGCCAACGGGATCGTCTCAGGCGGACCACAGCTCGGCGCTGGCGCCGCGGTCGGAACCGGTCTCGCCGCAGGCGGCATGGCAATGGGTGGCGTGGCGGGCGCAAAGCTCGCCGCCGGCGCGGCAGGCGCAGGGGTCCGTGGAACCGCGGCGCTCGCCGGCGGGGCATCGACCGCCTACCACATGGGAAGCACGGCCGCTGGCGGCGGCGCTCCCGGTGTCGCGGCAGGCATAGCCAGTGTCGGACAAGCCGGTGTCGGCGCCGCGACAAGTCCGCTTCGTCGTTCCATGAGCGAGAGCTACCGGTCCGGTTCGCGTGCAGCATTCGAAGCCACCGGCGGCAGGTTCACCAACGCCCCCGAAAGGTCGGCGTCCGCGCCAGGATCACCAAGCGGGCCGCCCGCCTGGGCCCGCCGCATGAAACACCAGCAAACCCTTCATCACGGCGCCGCCACCGCCGCCCATGTCGTTCGCTCCGGCGACCATGGCGGTGGCGGGACCGCTGTCAGCCTTTCGGAGAAATCATGATGTTCCGTCGCCCGAGCGTTCGCTATTCCAAGACCCCCGAGCCCGGCACGCCCTATCAGAAAGCCGCCCAGGCCTGGGATGAACGCATCGGTTCGGCGCGCGTCCAGGCCAGGAACTGGCGGCTGATGGCGTTCGGGTGCCTGCTGCTGTCGGCGGGGCTCAGCGCGGCCCTGACGTGGCAATCCACGCAAGGGACGATCACGCCCTATGTCGTCGAAGTGGACCGGCTCGGCGCGGCGCAAGCCGTAGCGCCCGCAACCGCAGACTACCGCCCGACAGACCCGCAGATCGCCTATCACCTGTCGCGTTTCATCGAGAATGTGCGCCAGATCCCCGCCGATCCGATCGTGCTGCGCCAGAACTGGCTGCGCGCCTATGACTTCACCACCGACAGAGGGGCGGTCGCCCTCAACGACTATGCCCGCGTGAACGACCCCTTCGCCGAGGTCGGCGAAACGCAGATCTCGGTTGAGGTCTCAAGCGTCATCCGCGCTTCGGAGAGCAGTTTCCGCATTGCCTGGATCGAGCGCCGTTACACGAACGGGCAACTCGCTGCGACCGAGCGCTGGACCGCCATTCTCACCATCGTCCTGCAACAGCCGCGCGACGCCGCGCGCCTGCGCAAGAACCCGCTCGGCATTTTCGTCAACGCCATCAACTGGTCCCGGGAGACTGCCCAATGACAAGAACACGTTCGCCTCGCAAAGCCTCCATCGCCGTCCTTTTGGCCGCCACCACCTTGTCGGGATGCGCGACCTTCAAGCCGCCCGAAATCGCCTATGACGATCCCGCCATCGAAGCGACGCTTCTCCCGGAACCGGAACGTCCGGTGCGGATCGTCGAGCGAACCGAACCGCTGCCCCTTCCGGGACAGCTCAAGCCTGTTGATGGCGAAGAGGGCGAGCCGGAGCCCACCGATCCTGCCGAACGCGTGACCGAGGCGAACGCCGCCGCCCGAATGGAGCCGGTGCGCGACGGTTTCATCAATGCCGTCCAGCTCTATCCGTATAGCGAGGGTGCGCTTTATCAGGTCTATACCTCGCCAGGCCAGATCACCGACATCGCGCTTCAGCCTGGCGAGAAGCTGACCGGCTCCGGTCCCATCGCCGCCGGCGACACGGCACGCTGGATTATCGGCGATACGCAGAGCGGCTCGGGCGCTTCCCAGCGCATCCATATCCTCGTCAAACCGACACGGCCCGATCTTCAGACCAATCTCGTCATCAATACGGATCGGCGGACCTATCATCTCGAACTGAGGGCGAATCCGTCCGCCTATATGGCGTCGGTCTCCTGGACCTATGCCGAGGACGCGCTGATCGCCCTCAGACGCCGTAACGCCGAGGCTGAGGCTGCTCTGCCGATCGAACGCGACGTCGCGCTCGACTCTCTGCGCTTCCGCTACCGGATCGAAGGCGACCGCGCGCCCTGGCGGCCGCGGCGCGCCTTCGATGACGGGCGGCAGGTCTTCATCGAGTTTCCGCGCGGAATCGGTCAGGGCGAGATGCCGCCACTTTTTGTCATTGGGCCCGAAGGCGAAGGCCAACTCGTCAACTACCGCATCCGCCGCAACTACATGATCGTCGACCGGCTCTTCGCCGCCGCCGAGCTGCGCCTCGGCGACGAACAGAAGCGGGTACGGATCGTCCGCACCGATGGCGTGCGGCAGGCCGTAACCGCACGCCGTTCCTCCAGTGGAGGTCGCGAATGAGCGAGAAAACCGAGAAACGGCCGGAGATCGAAGACGGGAAGGACATCGCGGAGTCGCTGAGACTGCGCGCCGATCCACCGCGTGTGATGCGGCTCTCACGCCGGACGCTCATGGTTCTGGGAACGGTAGGCGGTCTTGGGCTCGGGGCCATCCTGATCGTTGCGCTGCAGGACCGCGAACCTGTCGATGGTCCGCAAGAGCTCTATTCCACAGAGCGCATTCAGGAAGCCGAAGGCCTGTCGCGCCTCCCGGCGGATTACACGGATGTGCCGCAGCTCGGCCCGCCACTGCCTGGCGAGCTCGGACGGCCGATCCTGTCGGCTCAGCAGCGCGGCGAGCCGGTCCCCTCACCAGTTGTCACCACCCCGGTCGCCGATCCGGAGGAACAGCGCCGCGCCCAGGAAATGGAAGCGGCTCGCCTCAGCCAACTCTTCGCCGATGCCAACACCACCGTTCGGGAACCATCGCCAACCACGCAAGTGGCTGCCGCTCCGCCCACCGCCGAGTCATTCTTTCCCGCCAATACGGCTTCCGCCGCGCCGGACGCGACGGAACGGCGCGAGGCGTTTCTCGACGAACCTGCCGATCGCCGCACGACGAGTACTGACCGGCCTACCGATCCGCCGAGCCCCTATGTCGTCCAGGCCGGCGCGGTCATTCCGGCGGCGCTTATTACCGGCCTGCGCTCCGATCTTCCCGGCCAGATTACCGCCCAGGTGACATCCCATGTCTATGACAGTCCGACCGGGCGTTTCCTGCTGATCCCGCAAGGCTCGCGCCTCATCGGCGAGTATGACAGCCGCGTCGCCTTCGGGCAGAGCCGGGTGCTCTTTGCCTGGACCCGGCTGATTCTGCCCAACGGCCGCTCCATCACTCTTGAACGCCAGCCCGGCGCCGACGAAGCCGGCTACGCCGGGCTCGAAGATGGCGTCGATCATCATTGGGGACGTCTGTTCATGGCGGCCGGGCTCGCCACCTTCCTGAATATCGGGGTGGAGCTTGGCGCCGACGATGATGACGATATCGCGCGCGCCATTCGTGAGGGGACACAGGATACCGTCGGCCGCGCCGGCGACGAAATTGTCCGCCGTCAGATTTCAATTCCGCCGACCCTGACCGTTCGACCGGGCTTCCCGGTGCGCGTGATGGTCACCCGCGATCTCATTCTCGAACCCTACCGGAGCTGAAGCATGACCAAGCTGAAACTCGGGACAATTCCCGACGACAAACCCGTCAAACTGAACATCGAACTGCCCGCCGACATCCATCGCGATCTCGTTGCCTATGCTGACGCTCTGGCTCGTGAAACCGGACAGAAGAATGAACCGGCCAAACTTATCGCGCCCATGTTGGCGCGCTTCATGGCGACGGATCGGGGATTTGCAAAGGCGCGCAAAGACAGCGGCCGTCGCGTCACACCGCGCGTTGATGGCCCATCACGAAGCAGCGGTGCATGACATCTGACGCGCCATGCTCAGCAAACGGCGGAGTGCTGGATTATCGTTCCGCTGAGACCAGACCGCACTATAAGGAATAACTTCGCCGGCCATCGGACGATAAGAAACACCAGGGAGCCGCGCTACTGTCATCGCCTCGCTAACGATCGTGAGCCCGCGTCCCGCCGCCACCAGCGACAGGAGATTGTCCCGACCGATCCGCTGAACCACGATCTCAGGATGACAGCCGAGACAAGCGAACCGCTGCACTAGGTATTTATGAATTTCTTTGCCAGACGTTGCTTCGCCGACAATGAACCGTGCATCGATCAAATCCGACCAGTCGAGCTCGCTATTGGCGGCCAATACGTGATCATCAGGTAGTGCGACAAAGACCCGTTCAGACCACAGAGCTGTAGTCTCACAGTCACGCCACCGTTGTATTCCGGTGATGAACGCCACATCCAAACCAAGCCGTCGTACCGCTGAGACATGTTCAGTCGGATTGCCATCGATGAGGTCGATCATGACGGTAGCATAGTTGCTTCCATAGGTTCGCAGCAAGTTCGCGAGAAATCCCGAAGCAATCGATGAGAAAATACCGACCTTGATCCGACCTACCTCACAACGTCCGACCGCCGAAACATCTCGAACGCCATCCTCGAGTTGCTGAAGGATGATCCGTGTACGTTTCAAAAAGTGCTCGCCAGCAATTGTCAAACAAACTCCGCCGACCTGTCGATGAAAAAGCGAGGCGCCGAGCCTATCCTCAAGATCACGAACTGCGCGGCTTATTGTCGATTCCTGCACCTTCAAGGCAATGCTTGCACGACGAAGACTTCCGTTTTCAACTGCGCCAATGAAGTAACGCAAGTGGCGGATTTCGACACCGCGTAGGGTCTGCAAATCTGAGATATCAGTCATTGTCGTGCTGTTCGCCGCAACGCTTGTCGCGCGCTAGACCTCTAAGTTGTCAAAGCGTGTTAGCAATTGCTTTGCCCTCACGATGAGTGATTTTACGATATCCGCAGCTCCGGGCGTGTCGTGAACAAGTCCTATCGCCTCACCGACGAACGGCGCTGCAATTGTTGCATCTCCCGATTCCTGCGCATGAGCCCAAGATGCGACTTCATGCTCGATCACTGCCTGAAGTTGATCTTCGCGACCATGCCAACGCTGGACGAACTCGTTAGACAGGACGCGCCCTGTGTAGCGCTCTGACCATTCGATTTTGCGCGCGATATCAACGACGCGGGTGCGTAATGTCGCGTCGCCATCAGCGCCAATTGCGGCCGCCATGATTTTCCGATGCGCGAGAGCTTCTGCAGTCGCCCAAAATCGCGTGCCCACGACTACGCCGTCTGCGCCGAGCATCAAGGAGGCAGCCAAACCACGACCGTCCGCTATTCCGCCCGCAGCGCATAACGCAGCCGCGCTACCCGTTCGCGCAATTTCATCCGCAATCTCAGGAACAAGCGCCATAGTACCACGTGTTTCGCCATGTCCGCCGGCTTCAGCCCCTTGCGCGACGATAACATCGGCCCCCACTTCGATTGCACGCTTGGCGTCTCGAAGGGTCTGGACTTGGCATACAAGCGGAACGCCGGCCTTTCTCACCTTTTCTGAAAAGGTCGCTGGATCGCCGAAGGATAGGAAAATGGCCGCTGCGCCGAGCTCAAGCGCTTGATCAAGCAATTCTGGTTGTCTCGCCAGCGCCCATGTGATGAAGCCGCAACCGACGCGACTTCCGTTGGCGATGGCGAACTGCTCATCGATCCACGCCGCATCGCCATAGCCGCCGCCGATCATACCGAGCGCCCCGGCGTCGGACACAGCCTTGGCCAAGGCCCCGCCCGCAGCAAAAGCCATGGGCGCCTGGATCAGGGGATGGACGATATCGAGGCGCTCGGTCAGACGTGTCTTCATCTCGTCTGCTTCCGGAACTCCGGGACTGGCAGGCCACCAATTCCCCAGTTCTCCAGTTCCATCTCATCAATCACTACCACTGTCGTGGCGGGGCTTTTTCCCAGAACCTCGCTCAAGAGGTCCGTTACACCCTTTATGAGCTGCGCTTTCTCCTCGGATGACGGTCCATTGCCATCCGGTCCGCCTTCGCGGGTGACCTTGATATTGACGTACGGCATTGTTCAATCCTTGCGTGAGATGTATGTGAAGACTTTCGTGACGATCCGCCATTCGGTGCCGTCCCGGATAAGGGTCAGAAAATCTAGATAGTCCCGGCCCATCATGCGCATCCGCGCCGTTACGCGGGCCAGCCGGTCGCCTCCAAATGCGATCTCCAGCACGGCTTCGTCGCGCGGCTCGCCCTGCTTTGCAGGTGGCTCGCGTTTGTCGACGCGGGCCATATAGCTATCGAGATCGAGGTAAAGTTCGTCACCTTCGGTCGCGCAGACATATGCGAGATGCGGGTGAAAGACGCGGCGCAGCGCGGTGCTGTCGGCGTGATGCAGCCCTTCAAAATACGACTTCATCAGCCTGGACACCGCTATGTGATCCTCGGACGTCATTGGATCAATCCTTCCGCGCGCATGGCAGCTTGGGCTGCGGGTCGATCGAAGACGCGGGACACAAACGCAGAAAGCCTTGGCCATCTCGCCAGATCGATACCCGTGAAATTCGCCCAGTTCGCAACGACGAAGAGGTAGGCATCAGCGATAGTAAACGACTCTTCCATCTGATGCTTCTCGCCATCCGCGAGCGAAGCTTCGACATGATCGAATTTCTTCGCCACGGCCTCTCGCGCCGCAGACTTTTCCGGTTCGGTCGAATCATCACGAAATAAAGGTCCGAATGCCTTGTGCAGTTCGGAGGAAACGAAGGTAAGTTGTTCGAGCATACGTGCGCGCGCGAATGTTCCGATCTTCGGCGCGAGCTCGGCGGTTGTCGCGCCATCAGCCAGGTACTGCAATATCGCTGGCCCCTCTGTGAGGACTTGACCGTCATCAAGTTGTAGCGCTGGCACATAACCCTTGGGATTAATCTTCCGATAGTCGTTCCCGTTGGCTGTTTGTCCGCTCACGGTGTCAACGAGCTCGATTTCGAACGAACGTCCGATCTCATGCAAAATGAGGTGACTCGCCAGCGAGCAGGCACCAGGCTTGTAGAACAGTTTCATGGTGTATCGATCTCCTATGGTGTTCGATACGAGGGTAGATGACGGTTTCGGTTTCCATTGACAACATGATAACCAATGGTTACCTCAATAATTGACTTACTCAACGGAAACTTGGTAACCGCCATGGCTCTCAAGATGAGGCGCAATCGAAGCCCCGAACCGCCGGAGCCCTGCATGCTGACGGAATGCATGGCGGTGATCGCGGGGGCTTGGGCGCCGAATGTGATCTGGTCGCTGCGCGCCGGCCCCCGGCGTTTCAGTGAGCTTCGGGCCGATATCCCGCCCATTTCGGCCAAAGTGCTTTCGGCTCGCTTGTCGGAACTGGAAGAAAGGGGCGTGCTCATTCGTCACGTGAGGCGGACCTCGCCACCATCGACGGAGTATGAGCTAACGCCCTTGGGTCTTGAGTTGATCCCGGCACTCGACGCAATTGTTCAAGTGGGACACCGACTGAAAGCCCTTCAGTCTTCCAGTTATGGGTAGGTGCCCGCGCTTTGAGCCTGCGCAAGTCTTTCAGGAACCCCCGATTCGACGTCGAACTTGGCCAAGGCAAATTTAGCGTCCGATCCCAAAAGTACATAAGCTTCCAAGTAAGTGCGTTGGCGGACAAACAATGTCTGGCGTCAGTGCCCTGCAGGGAGCATTAGCGATTTGAGTAATGGAGGAATTTAGTTCATCGGAGCAGTTATCGAGCGAAGGTGAACGCTTCGCCCAGCACGAAGCTTAGTGAGCGCAATGCGTCGTCCGAAAGCTGCGTCGCTCGGACGTGGGAGATTCAACGCTATGAAACATATGGAGAAAATGGCGCACCCACCAGGATTCGAACCTGGGGCCTTCGCCTTCGGAGGGCGACGCTCTATCCAGCTGAGCTATGGGTGCTTACCGTGTCGCAACTGCTTACGCAGTGCTTACGTGAATTTTTCGCGAGTTGAAAGATCAGAACGAGAGTCTCGCAAATCCTTGTTCCTATAGGCCTTTTTCGTCTCCTCTTTTTCACCTACCCTGTTGACATCTGCCTTCGGAGGGCAGCGCTCTATCCAGCTGAGCTACGGGTGCATCGCGCGATGCGGATGGCGCGCTTAGCAAAGCGAACGGATGTGCGCCAACGGAAAATCCTCGCCGCGCATCATCTTGCCACGCGTTAGCGGATTGGCAAGGGACGGTCGCTAGCCTTGTGCAGTCATGAGCGATCTCGCCCCCGATCATTTTCCCGGCCATCCGCCCGTCCGCGCGCCCGGCAGCGACAGCGACGGGTTCGAGCGGGGCAATGCGACCCTGATCGAGCAATGGGCGGCGGTGGAAGATGCCGCCCGGGTGGTCGCGCTGCTCGCGGGGCAGCCCGCGCCCGAGTTCGACGCCCCCGCCCAGGCACTGATCGCCCGCCTCACCAGAGCCGACGCTGGCCGCATGCAAGCCTCCATCCTGGCGCTCGACGAACTGGTGGCGACGATGCGCTTCGGGCTCGACGCGCTGCTCGCCGCGCACGGGACGAGCGCCGATCCGCGCCCCGCGGCACATTGCCTGTGGCGCGAATACCAGCGCGGCCGCGCGGCGACCCTGCGCGAAGCGGCGCTGGCAACGCGCGGCTGACCACGCTGCGCTTGACAGCGGTGTTCACCTCCTGTTCTTGGGGTGCATGGCCGAATCGTCTTTCCTGCTCGACCCTTCCACCAGCCCGGCGCCCGCAGCGGCGCAGCATCCGTGCGATGCCAGCGGCGCGGCGCGCGGGATCATGCGGCTGTTTGCGCGCAACGATATCTGGTGCACCACCGAGATGCCGCTGCGCGGGGGCCGCCGCGCGGATCTGATGGGGATCGATGCCAAGGGCCACGTGATCATCGTCGAGATCAAGGTGTCGCGCGCCGACCTGACGGGCGATGCCAAGTGGACCGATTATCTGGATCATTGCGACAAGTTCTATTGGGGCATCGGTACGCATCTCGACCGGGCAATCCTCGAAGGAGAAGCCTTCCTGCCCGAACGGTGCGGGCTGATCGTCGCCGATGGCTACGATGCGGAGATCATCCGCCCGGCGGCGCGCCATCCTCTGGCTCCGGCGCGGCGCAAGGTCGAGGTGGAGCGGCTCGCCCGCACCGCGATGCGCCGCACGACCGTCGCCTGCGATCCCGATTGCGCGCCCTGGGGCGGCGAGAAATAGCGGAGCAGCGAGGTAAAATGGCTGCATGCCGGGGCATCGCACAAGCCCCTCGCCTAATCTTCGCGCGCGCGGCATAAGGCGCGCCATCATGCTGATTGCCCTGATCCTTTCCACCATGGCGATGGTCGCCATCGTGGCGCTGCGCTATCTCGCGATCAGCGGGGCCTTCGCCGCGCTGACGACGCGGGTGCGGCCCGGCCATCACAAGGGGCTCAGCGGGCAGATCCGGCGCGAGATCGGCTGGTCGCTGGTGTCCGCCGCGATCTACGGCATTCCCGCAGGAGTTGTCGCCTGGGGCTGGAACAGCCTGGGCTGGACCCGGATCTACGCCGACTGGAATGCCTACCCGCTATGGTATCTGCCGCTATCGGTGTTCCTGTATCTTTTCGCGCACGACACCTGGTTCTACTGGACGCATCGCTGGATGCACGAGCCGCGCGTGTTCCGCGTGGCACACGCGGTCCATCACGCCAGCCGCCCGCCGACCGCATGGGCTGCAATGAGCTTTCATCCGATAGAAGCACTCACAGGTGCGGTGGTTATCCCGCTGCTCGTCTTCCTCGTGCCGATTCACATCGCTATGCTGGGGGTGGTGCTGACCGTGATGACCGTCATGGGGGTGACGAATCATATGGGGTGGGAGATGTTTCCGCGATGGCTGGTCCGGTCGCCTGTGGGCGGATGGATCATCACCGCGAGCCATCACCAGCTCCACCACGAACGCTACCAATGCAATTACGGACTCTATTTCCGGTTCTGGGATCGTTTATGCAAAACCGATCGAGGTCTCTCGAAAAGCTTTCAACCCTGACGCTCGCCACCGCGGCGATGCTCACGCTCGGCAATGCGCCGGGGGTGCGGCAGGATGTGGTGGTCACCGTGGTCGACCTGCGTTCGACGCAGGGCACCGTGCTCGCCTGTCTGACCGACAGATCGGGCACCTTCCCCGATTGCGCCAACGACGAGACCTCGCAAAAGCGGGTCGTGCGGGCCAATGCGCGGGTTACCATCGTATTCAACGACGTTCAGCCGGGCGAATATGCGATCTCGCTGCTGCATGACGAGAACGGCAACGGCAAGGCGGACAAGACGCTGTTCATCCCAAAGGAGGGGTTCGGCTTCTCGCGCGATGCCAAGGTCCGCTTCGGCCCGCCGCAATTCTCCGCCGCAGCCTTTACCGTGGGCGCGGATTCGCCGGTCTATCAGACGATCCGGATGCGCTATCTCAGCCGCTAGAGCCATACCCGCCGACGGCGCGCCTTCCCGGGGCGAAGCATAACCTTAAATTTACCACGGTGCTGCACAACGGACCCGAAGTTTAAAAAGGGTCTGTTTTGGTGATGGATAGCTTGCGCGGAAATCCTGGCGTGTTCGACGAACTGCAGGACGACACGTCGTGGGAGGAGAACGACACCGACGGCGAGCTGTCGGTGGACGAGACGCCGCCCTCCCTCGTCGGCCAGGACGAGCGCCGGATGCAGGTGCGCGCCTATAACTACTGGGCGGGACTGCTGGGCGACCGGACTTTCCCCAGCGTGGAGGATATCGAATCCGACCGGCTGCCCGATTTCAGCGAAAACAGCGTGCTTCTGGATTTCACCAGCGGCACGGAAGACCCCGCGATCGTGTTCCTGGGCGACAAGCTGGCCGGCGAATGCCATTGCGATCACCCGATCCGGACGCTGGCCGACGTGCCCAGCCGATCGCTTCTGAGCCGGATTACCGACCACTATCTGCAGATCCTCGCCAATGAGGCACCGATCGGGTTCGAGGCGGAATTCGTCAACGATACCGGCGCGACCGTGCTCTATCGCGGGATCCTGCTGCCCTTCTCGTCCGACGACGAGACGATCGACTTCATCTATGGCGTGATCAACTGGAAGGAAGTCGCCGACCAGCTGACCACCGATGCGCTGCTGCTCCAGATCGATCAGGCGCTCGACAGCGGGGCGCGCCCGCAGAGCGAAGATGACGACGAACTGCCTGCCCCCGAGCGGCGGGTTACCGCGGTCCCGTCGATTACGCGCTGGGCGGATGGCCCCGGCTCTTCCGCCGATCAGTCCCATGGTGAGGAAACCGCACGCGAAGCCGCGCGACCGGTGCCCAACCCCGTCCCCAGCCCCACGTTCGCCCGGCTCGACGCGCATGTCGGCGGCGGCCCGCTCTCGCCGCCGATGCCGGGCGCGACCGGAAACGATGAATCACGGGGGTCCGCAAACGCGACCGGCCTCCACGCCTGCCTCGCCGAGGCACGCGCGCTGGTCGAAGCCGCCGGGCATGCCGATGCACGCAGCCGCGTGGCGCTCTACGCTGCGGTGTCGCGTGCGCATGATGTCGCCCTCGCCGCACAGGCGGAGCCCGACGCCTTTGCCGCGCTGCTGCACGAGCATGCAATCGAGGCTGCGCCGCGCGC
The DNA here is from genome assembly GCA_001306305.2 of Citromicrobium bathyomarinum. Lineage (NCBI taxonomy): Bacteria > Pseudomonadati > Pseudomonadota > Alphaproteobacteria > Sphingomonadales > Sphingomonadaceae > Citromicrobium > Citromicrobium bathyomarinum. Next base: position 674,694 of record CP155577.1, on the reverse strand, counting down.
GCCGATGACCCCTGTGGTCAAGCTCGTCTTCGGGACGGACTACGACAAGTCGCGCATCGCCGAATATGCCGCAGTGCTCGCCTTCGCCCAGCGCGAGGGGATCGCCCATGGCGCCCTCGCCGCTTTCCTCGACGCGGCGGACGGCGGCCTGAAAGGCGTGGTTGCGCGCGAGCGGACCTTCCGCCGCGAAGCCGCGGGCAAGCCCGCCGCCAGCGGCGCAAAGGCACGCGTGCGCCGCAAGCTGGCCACCCTGCCCGCCCAGCCGATCGACGCGATCCCAGTGGAGGGCGCGGAGTTCTCCGTCTGCGTGATCCGCCGCGATGCCGACGGGGCGATCGCCTTCCTCGGCGAAGTCGCCGATGACGAGCGTCTGCTTGCCCGCGCAGCGAAACATCTGGCCCACGCCACGCGATAACCCCCGTTTCTGCCGCATCTTGCGGCATTGAGGGGTTCACTCCGCGCCAGAGGCCCGCTAGCGCGCCTTGGATGGGGATTTTCACTCGCCGACCGGTCCGCGTGCAACCCTTCTTCGGGTATCGCAACCGCGAGCGGCTGGTGCTCGTGGGGCGGACCCAGCGCTCGCGCCCGCCAGAGTTCGAACAGGCCGGGCGCTGGCGCACGTTTCGCGTGATGATGTCGCAGTTCTTCGCCTCGGAAGTGCGCAATGTCGGCGTGACCTTGTGCCTGACCCGTTCCGACGGGGAGGATTTCAGCTACACGACCAGCTCCGACGACGACGGCTATTTCCGCTTCGAGATCGATCTGGAAGGCGACTGGCCCTATCCCGCGCAGACCGCCTGGGAGGTCGTCCGGCTGGGATGGGACAACCGCGACGGGCACCAGAGCGTCACCGGCCATGTGCTGGTGCCGGGAGCAGACGCGCAGATCGGCGTGATCTCAGACATCGACGACACGATCATCGAAACCGGGATCACCGGCGGGTGGCACAATGTCGTGCGCAACTGGAAGCGGATCTTCGCGCAGATGCCGCACGAGCGGATTCTGGTGGAAGGCGCAGACTCCTTCTACGGCGCGATCGGCGGCGGGCTGACGGTGAGCGAGTCCGAGCCGCCGACCGGTGCCGTCATTCCCACAACGCACCGGCCGTTCTTCTACATCTCGTCCTCGCCGTGGAACCTGTTTTCCTACCTCGTCGCGTTCCAGCGCTCGCGCGAATTGCCGCTGGGCGCACTGTTCCTGCGCAACTGGGGCTTCAACCGCGCGACCATCGGCAAGAAGAGCCACGGCGCGCACAAGCATCAGGCGATTGGCGAGATCCTCGCGCATTTCTCGCACCTGCGCTTCGCCTTCATCGGCGACGACACCCAGGGCGACCTGCCCGCCTTCGCCGAAGCGGTCGCGCGCGAGCCCGATCGGATCGCGGCGGTGTTCATCCGCACTACCGAAAAGGCGCTGTCGGAAAAGGAACTTGACGCGAAACGGGTCATCGAGAGCTTTGGGGTGCCCCTGTGGCTGGGGAACAGCTATGCCATCGGTCGGGATTTCCTGAGAGCAGCAGGGGTGGCACCGCATGGGGAAACATCGCGCATCGTGGAAACGGTGGGTCCGCGAAATGGAGAAGAAGCCTAAGGAACCGGGCGGCTGCTGCCTGGTCCAGATGATCTTCGTCCTCGCGCTGACGATCCTCGCATACAACCTGTACCACGGGATCTGGCCCGATCTGCGCCACCACCTGCTCGACAAGGCGGATCTCGCCTTCACCTTCCGCAACGATGTCGAGGTGCGCGGGCCGATCGCCTACGGGCGGCACGAGGATCAGGTTCTCACCATTACCCGCAGCGAGGCGGCGCGCAGCGAGGCGGCGCGCAGCGAGGCGGCGCTGCCCGTGCTGGTGTTCTTCCACGGTGGTAGCTGGGCGAATGGCAGCCCCGAGGCTTACGGCTTCATCGGTCGCAACTTCGCCCCGCGCGGCTTCGTGGTGGTCAATGCCGGTTACCGGCTGGTCCCCGAAGGGCGCTATCCGGCGATGCTCGCGGACAGCGCGGCGGCGGTGAAGTGGACCGTGCAGAACATCGCCAGATATGGCGGCGATCCCGACCAGATCTATCTGATGGGCCATTCCGCCGGGGCCTATAACGCGGTGATGCTGGGGCTGGACCGGCGCTGGACCCGCCGCCTGGGCCTGCCCGAAGACACGATCGACGGCGTGATCGGGCTGGCCGGGCCGTACGACTTCCTGCCGCTGGAGGGAGAGGGGATGAAAAACGCGTTCGGCGAAGCAAAGCCGCTCGCCGCGACCCAGCCGATCCGCTTCGCGCGCAAGGATGCGCCGCCCATGCTGCTGATCACCGGCGCGGACGACGAGCAGGTGAGCCCCGACAATGTGCGCAAGCTCTACGATGCGCTCGCCGCGAAGGGCGCGCCCGTCCGGCGCGTGGTGCTGGAGGACATCGGCCACATTACGCTGGTGATGGGCCTCGCCAAGCCGTTTGATCAAGACCGGCGGGTGAAGGACGAGGTCTCCGGGTTCCTGCGCGAGCAGATCCGCGATGCCGCACGCGAACGCGTCCGTTCGGAGCGCCGCGCACGCGAGATGGCGGCGACCCGCGATGCCGACAGCCCGCCTGCTCGCGAAGTCCGCGACCCGGCTCCTCCCGCAGCGCAAGCTTCAGGAGACATTCAGCCCGCCGGGGGCTAGCATGCCGGCATGATGGCGCACCTCCCCCGCATCACGATGCCCGCCCTTGCGCTGCGGCGCGTTGTGGCCCGATTCGTCGCGCTGCTGCTCGCTTTCTCGCTGACCGCCCAGCCCGCGATGGCGCAGAGCATCCTGCGCGATGCGGAGACCGAGGCGCTGCTGCGCGATCTGGCCGATCCGCTGGTCGAGGCGGCGGGGCTGCGGCCCGGCAATGTCGACGTGGTGCTGGTCAACGACCCGTCGATCAACGCCTTCGTTGCAGGCGGGCAGGTGGTCTATCTCCACTCCGGCCTGATCAACGCGGCGGACAGCGCCAACGAGGTTCAGGGGGTGATCGCGCACGAGCTCGGCCACATCACCGGCGGCCACGTGATCAACACCGACGGGGCGAGTGCGGCGCAGACCATCTCCATCCTCTCGCTGCTGATCGGGGTCGCGATGGCGGCAGCGGGCGGCGGCGATGCGGCGATGGGCGCAATCATGGCAGGCCAGCGTGCGGCGATGGGCAAGTACCTGGCCTTCAATCGCACGCAGGAATCCTCTGCCGATGCCGCCGGGGCGCAGTTCCTTTCCGACGCCGGGATTACGGGCAAGGGCTCGCTCGAATTCTTCGGCAAGCTGCTCAACCAGGAATACCGCTACAGCCGCAGCCAGAGCGAAGAGGCAGGGTTCAACCGCACCCACCCGCTCTCGGGCGATCGTATCGCACGCCTGCGCGAAGTGTACGAGAAAGACCCTGCGTGGAACACGCCGCCCGATCCGCAGCTGCAGGCCCGCTTCGAACGCGTGCGTGCCAAGCTTTACGGTTATCTCGCCGAACCCGCCCGTACGCTCAAAGCCTATCCGGTGACGCGGACCGATATCCCCGCGCGCTACGCCCGTGCCTATGCCTATCACAAGGATGCACGGATCGATCAGGCGCTCGCCGAAACCGACGCGCTGATCGCCAGCGATCCCGACAACCCCTATTTCCTCGAACTGCGCGGCCAGGTGCTGCTCGAATCCGGACGGCCCGACGAGGCGCTGCCCGCGCTGCGCCGCGCGACCGAGCTGACGCAGAACGAACCGCTGATCGCATCGCTGTTCGGCCATGCGCTGATCGCGACCGAGGATCGCAGCCACTACGACGAGGCGGAAAGCGTGCTGCGCGCCGCGGTTGCCAAGGACCGCCGCAATCCCTTCGCGTGGTATCAGCTGGGCATGGTCTACGCCGCGAAGGGCGACATGCCGCGCGCGCATCTCGCCAGCGCGGAACAGCAGGTGATGCAGCGCCAGTATATCGAGGCGCTGCGCAGCGCCCAGCTCGCCGAATCCGCCCTGCCCGAAGGCTCGGCAGACTGGCTGCGCGCGCAGGATGTGCGGATGCAGGCGCAGGCCGCACTCGAAGCCGCGCGCGAAGACAGCTAGAGGCCCTTTCCCATGAAGAACGAAATCCTGCGCCTGGTCGGGGTGCTCGCACTCGCACTCCTCGGCGGCTTTCTCGGCGCGTGGCTGTTCGCAGCGACCGGCCTCGGCGACCGGCGGACAGAGGCCTACCTGCTCGACAATCCCGAAATCCTCCCCCGCATGGCGGAGGAACTGCAGACGCGCGAAACCGAACGGCGGCTGGCACAGGCGGGCGACGAATGGCGCGAGCCGTTCCCCGGCGCGGTCCTCGGCAATCCGAAGGGCAGCCGCACCCTGTTCGAGTTCTCGGACTATAATTGCGGCTATTGCCGGATGAGCCTGCAGCACGTGCAAGAACTGATCGCGCGCGATCCCGAACTGCGCGTGGTGATCAAGGAATGGCCGATCTTCGAAGGCAGCGACGTCGCCGCGCGGATGGCGCTCGCCGCTGCCAAGCAGGGCAAGTACGCCGCGTTCCACGATGCGCTCTACAAGAAGGAGGTGGCCGACAGCCAGACGGTTGACCAGGTCGGCAAGGCGATCGGCCTCGACATGGAGCGTGCGCGCAGGGATGCGCAGGGGCAGGATGTGACGATGGAACTGATGCGCACTGCCGCGCTGGCGCAGGATCTCGGCTTTACCGGCACGCCCGCGTGGATCACCGGCAACCGGATTTTGCAGGGCGCGCAGGGCACCGAGCGCCTGGCCCAAGCGATCGAGGACAGCGCCGAAACGCCATGATCCGCCCAGTTTCCATCGCGGCGTCGATCACCCTGTCGCTCGCGGCGGGGCTTGGCGCGCTGCCCGTGCAGGCGCAGACGCCAGAGGCTCCTCCGGCTGCGGTCGACGCGCCGCGCGCAGCGCTGCCGCCGGAGATCGCCGAACTGCGCCGGCAGGACGAGCGCGTCCTGCAGCTCGGCTACCGCCTCGTCACCGGCAATGCGCGGTTCTGCGCGGACAGGACCCACACCGCCGGGCTGCTGCTGCACGACATGGGCGCCTATGGCGAGGGCGAGGCCCTGCGCGGTCTGCTCGGCCTGACCGGCGATATTGGAGTGCAGGCGCTGGTGCCGGATGGCCCCGCCGCACGCGCCGGGCTGCAGGTGGACGATACCGTGCTCGCTGTGGGCGACCTGGTGATTGCCGATATCCCGACCGAGAAGTCGAAGTCGTGGGAGCGGATTGAGACGATCCGCGCGAAGACCGAAAGCCTGCTCGCGCAGACCGGCACCCTGCCGATCACCGTTCGGCGCGCGGACAAGCCGGTCACGCTGACCATCACCGGCGAACCCGCCTGCCGCAGCCGGTTCGAGATCGGCGAAGGCGGCCGCGCCGTGGCCGACGGGCACCGGGTGGTGATCGGCCCTGAATTTGCCGGGATCGACTATCCCGATCCGTTGCTCGCCGCGGTGCTGGGGCACGAGTTCGCGCACAACATCCTGCGCCATCGCGAGTGGTTCGACGCCAATGGCGGGCGCAAGCAGGGCACCGTGCGCCTGACCGAGCGTGAGGCGGACCGGCTGATGCCCTGGCTGCTCGCCAATGCAGGCTTCGATCCGCTCGCGGGGGCGCATTTCTTCGAACGCTGGGGCCCGCGCCACGGCGGCTGGATCTTCCGCGCCCGCAGCCATGACGGATGGGACGAGCGGGCCGAGTTCATCCTCGCCGAAATCCCGCTGATCGAAGCGCAGCTGGCGCAGGGCGACGGGGCCGACTGGGCGACCGGTTTCCGGCGCGAAGAGCTGCCGGGCAAGGATCTCGCCGGGCGCTAGGCAGCGGCCTCTTCGTTATCGAGCGCCTTGGCGTAGGGCGAGGACAGGGGCCGCGCCATCACCCGGCGGACCATCGGCTCGAAGAACTCCAGCGGCTCGCTCTCGTAATCCGGGTCGAACGCGGCCTGGTCGTATTTCTCGCAGAATTCTTTGCACGCTTCGTAGTGCGGATGATCGCGGAACTGTTCGCGCGCGTTCTGGTCCATGCCGAGGAAGTGGAAATAGTAATAGCCCTGGAAGGCGCCGTGGTTCTGGCAGATCCAGTGCACTTCCTCGCTGACGAAGGGCTTGATGATCGAGGCAGCGACTTCGGGATGGTTGTAGCTGCCCAGCGTGTCGCCGATATCGTGCAGCAATGCCATCACCACGTAGCGCTCGTCGCGCCCGTCGCGGTGGGCGCGGGTGGCGGTTTGCAGCGAATGCTCCAGCCGGCACACCGGAAAGCCGCCGAAATCGCCGTCTAGCAGCTTGAGATGGTCGAGCACGCGGTCAGGCAGGCCCTTGGCGAAGGCCATGTATTCGCCGCTGATGATCGCCCAGTCCTGGGCGGTGCCTTCCTTCATCTCGCGGAATTTGGCGCGCTCTGCGGCCGAATGCAGCGTGTCTGCTGGTTGCATTGGTCCTCTCCTTGGCGTGAGAAACTAACCGATCACCGCGGCTTGCGCAAAAGTTTGTGAGAATGCGGCCGGTTGCGCTAAATGGGGGCCATGGCCGTGCTGCCCTACCGCCCCGCCCCGTTCTTCGCGAACAAGAATCGCGCCTTCTGGAACCTGCAATTCGCAGGCTGGGGCGGCGCGATGCTGCTGCGCTGTGTGCAGGGCCTCGTCAACGGGCAGGGCCTCGGCCTGCTGGCGATCGTGTTCCCTGCAACCGTGACGGGCTTTTCGCTCAGCCTGCTGCTTTCGGTGATCTATCGCAACCTGATGGGCCGGCAGCCGCTGGTCACCTGGGGGTTGACCACACTCGCCCTCGCCACCGCGCTGAGCGTGCTGGTCCTGATCGAGGCATGGGTGGCCGGGCTGTACTATTTCGATCGCGAAACCACGCTGACCCAGCTGTTCTTCCTCTACCTTGCGGTGGAGGGCCCGCTGCTGGGTGCGTGGACCGGGCTCTATTATGCGATCAACTATTTCCTCCAGCTGGAGGAGCAGGCCGACCGGCTTGAACGGCTGGAGGCGCAGGCGACCAGCGCGCAGCTGGCGATGCTGCGCTATCAGCTCAACCCGCATTTCCTGTTCAACACGCTCAACTCGATCTCCACGCTGGTGCTGCTCAAGCAGACCGAGCCGGCCAATGCGATGCTCACCCGCCTGTCGCGCTTCCTGCGCCACACGCTGGTCTCGCAGCCGGGCGGCACGGTGACCGTGGCGCAGGAGGTGGAGACGCTGAAGCTTTACCTCGATATCGAGCGGATGCGGTTCGAAGAGCGGTTGCAGACCGAATTCGACATCGCGGACGAAGCGGCCGAGGCGTGCCTGCCCTCGCTGCTGCTGCAGCCGCTGGTCGAAAACGCGATCAAATACGCGGTCTCCCCGCTGGAGGAGGGCGCGAAGATCTCGCTCACCGCGCAATTGTCCGGCTCGCGCCTGCGGCTGGTGGTGTCGGACACCGGGCCCGGGCTCAAGACCCCGCTGGATGCCACCGGCACCTCGCTCCCGCGCAGCGACAGCCCGGATTCGACCGGGGTCGGCCTCGCCAATATTCGCAACCGGCTCGCCCAGGCGTATGGCGAGAACCATCTGTTCGAAATTCGCTCCCCGGTTCAGGGCGGCTTCACGGTGATTATCGAAATCCCGTTCGAGCGTGAAGGCGAAGACATTGCCGCAGCGCTCGCACCGCCGCCCGAACTGACCACACACCCCTCGCTTCTCGGAGAGGCGCGGGATGGATGGTCGACCGAGCGGCGGCACGGGAAACAGGATGCTGGACCGGCCGTTGATTCACCGGCGTACCCCCGCGCCATGGGCCCCAGCCCGATTGGATAGTGAGAAAATGACCATCAAGACGATCATCGTGGACGACGAGAAGCTGGCCATTCAGGGTCTGCAACTGCGGCTCGAAAAGTTCGAGGATGTCGAGATCATCGACACCTGCTCGAACGGGCGCGAGGCGATCCGCAAGATCAAGACGCTGCGCCCCGACCTCGTCTTCCTCGACATCCAGATGCCCGGGTTCGACGGGTTCGGCGTGGTGCAGGGCGTGATGGATATCGAACCACCGCTGTTCGTGTTCGTCACCGCATTTCAGGAACATGCGATCCGCGCGTTCCAGGCCAATGCGCTGCATTACCTGATGAAGCCGGTCGACGAGGACAAGCTGGCCGACGTGATCGAACGCGTCCGCCAGCGGATGACCGAGAAGCGCGGCGCGGACGAGGCGGAAAAGCTGATGAACGTGCTCGCCGAAGTGGCCCCCGAAGCCGCCGAGGAATTGCAGGAAGGCGCGGCCGACGGATCGGACCGGTTCGAGAAACTGCTCAACGTCAAGGACCGGGGCAAGATCTTCCGCGTCGAGGTCGAATCGATCGAACATATCGAGGCGGCGGGCGATTACATGTGCATCTATACCGGCGATAATTCGCTGATCCTGCGCGAGACGATGAAGGATCTCGAACGCCGACTGGACCCGCGCAAGTTCCAGCGGGTCCACCGCTCGACCATCGTCAATCTCGACCAGGTGCGCCAGGTGAAGCCGCACACCAATGGCGAGTGCTTCCTTGTGCTGAGCTCGGGCGCAGAGGTTAAGGTCTCGCGCTCCTACCGCGACGTGGTCGCGCGCTTCGTGCATTGACCGCTTAGGTCGTCATTGCGAGGAGCGGAGCGACGAAGCAATCCATGGTGCCATGGATTGCCGCGCGGTCCCGGACCGCTCGCAATGACGAAGATTTGCCAATGAGCGATTTCACTCTTCCCGGCTTCGACCTCGATGCCTTCGTGCGCGCAACGCTGGCCGAGGATCTGGGCGAAGGCCTGCCCGGCGGCGGGCGCGACGTGACCTCGGAAGCCGTCATCCCGGCGGATGCAAAGTTCACCGGGGTGATGGACAGCCGCGATCCGATCAGCGTGGCGGGACTGCCGATCGCAGCGGCGTTCTTCCGCGCGCTCGACCCCGACTGCGCGATCGAGCAGCTGGTCGAGGACGGCGCGCAGGTCGCGCCTGGCACCGACCTGATGCGGATCGAGGGCAATGCCCGCGCCCTGCTGACTGCGGAGCGCGCCGCGCTCAATACGGTGCAGCACCTCTCCGGCATCGCCACGCTGGTGCGCAGCTACGTGCAGGCGATGGACAATCCCGGCTGCACATTGCTCGACACGCGCAAGACCCTGCCCGGGCTGCGCATGCTCGAAAAATACGCGGTGCGGATGGGCGGCGGGGCAAACCACCGCATGGGCCTGTGGGATGCCGCGATGATCAAGGACAATCACGTCGCGGTGGCCGGATCGGTCGGCGAGGCGGTGCGCCGCGCGCGCGATGCGGGCGTTGCGGACATCATCTGCGAGGTCGACCGGATCGACCAGATCGGCCCCGCACTGGATGCGGGCGCAACGCGCCTGCTGCTCGACAATATGGAACCCGATACCCTGCGCGAAGCGGTCGCGCTGGTTGCCGGGCGCGTCCCGACAGAGGCCTCTGGCGGGATCAACCTCGATACGATCCGCGCCAAGGCGGCGACCGGGGTCGATTACGTATCGGTCGGGCGGCTTACCCAGAGCGCGCCCGCAGCCGATATCGGGCTGGATTTCACCACCTTGGCGTGACCCGCGGCTTGCGGAGACCCGCGCCATACGGCACCGTCGATCCCTCGGGACACCAGGGGAGCACATCGGTGAAGCCGCAATCCATCAAACTGTTCGACTATTTCTACCTCGGGGCGATGTTCATCGGCCTGCTGGCCTTCATCACGAGCTATCCGGCACTCAAGGCGCAGCTCGCGGCGCAGGCCGCACAGACCGGCGTTGCCGTTCCGCCGAGCGTGATCTGGATCGGCTATGCCGTCGGCGCGCTGATCGGCCTGCTGATGTGGTATCTGGTGTCACAGCGCCGGGTGGTGATCGCCAAGTGGGTGATCGTCGCCTTCTTCCTGTTCTCGCTGATCGGAGTGGGCGACTATTTCGGCGGGCCGCTGGTGCTGTCCCGCATTTACGGCCTGGTCGGCCTGCTTGCGCAGGCGGCTGCCGTGGTCATGCTGTTCCGGGGCGATGCGATCCGCTGGCTCAACGGCACGCCGACGGACGACGCACCGCCTCCCCCCGACGCCTGAGCCATGCGGCGAATCGCGCTGGCGCTGGCGCTGGGCGCCGCTCTGGCAGGCACCGCCAGCGCGCAGAGCTATCAGTGCACACCGCCGCGCAGCGTCGCGGTGCCGGGTGTCGCGCGCGAAGGGCCGACCCGCGCGATGCCGGTTACCGGCTACGTCCTCTCGCTTAGCTGGAGCCCCGAGTTCTGCCGCACCCGGGAGAATTCGCCGCGCCATGCGCAGCAATGCTCGGGCCGCAGCGGCAGCTTCGGACTGATCGTGCACGGGCTGTGGCCACAAGGTGCCCGCAGCTGGCCGCAATGGTGCGCCGCGCGGAACGTCCGCCCCACAGGCGCACAGCTCGCCCGGCAGATGTGCGTGCAACCCTCTGCCAGTCTCGCGATGCGGCAATGGGCCAAGCACGGCAGCTGCATGGCGGACCGGCCCGACCGCTATTTCCGCATCACCCGCATCCTCCACCGCAGCCTCGACTGGCCCGACCTCGACCGCCTCTCGCGCAAGGAGGGGCTGAATGCGGGAGACATCCGCGAGGCGTGGATGCAGGCCAACACCAACTGGCGGCCCGAGATGATCGCGGTGATCCTCAACGAGCGCGGCTGGCTGGAGGAACTGCGGCTTTGCTATGGCCGCGACTGGCTTCCGGCGGCGTGCAAGCGCTCGGCGCGCGGGGCAGCGGATGATGCTCCGGCGAAGATCTGGCGGGGGCTCTAGCCCCGGCGCTCGTTGAAGAAGCCCCGCAGCATCTTCGCCGCCTCTTCCTCCCCCATGCCCGAATAGACTTCGGGCCTATGGTGGCATTGCGGGTGGTCGAACACGCGCGCGCCGTGCGCCACCGCGCCGCCCTTGGGATCGGCAGCCCCGTAATACAGCCGTCCGATTCGCGCGTGGGCTATGGCGCCTGCGCACATCGCGCAGGGCTCCAGCGTCACCCACAGGTCGCAGCCCTCGAGTCGCTCCTGCCCGAGCGCCTTTGCAGCGGCACGGAGAGCGAGCACCTCGGCATGGGCGGTCGGGTCGGCGAGCGTGCGCGGCGCGTTGTGGGCCTGGGCGATTACTTCGCCATGGCGCATAACCACCGCGCCGACCGGCACTTCGCCCGCATCGGCGGCCAGTTGCGCCTGTGCCAGCGCGGCTTGCATCGGATCGGGCAAGGGCCATCGCGTCATGATGAAAAATGCGCTAGAAGCGCAGCGAGCGGCTCGCAAGCGCGAGTCCTTGTTGACGATTCGCCAATTGGCCGCTAAGCGCGGCGACTTTCCGGCACAGACCGATCACCATTTTTGAGAAGAGATAAGCCATGTCGCGCATCTGCGAACTGACCGGCAAGGGTCGCCAGGTCGGCCACAATGTCAGCCACGCGAACAACAAGACCAAGCGTGTCTTCCTGCCCAACCTCCAGAACGTCACTCTGATGAGCGAAAAGCTGGACCGCAGCTTCAAGTTCCGCGTCTCGACGCAGGGCCTTCGTTCGGTCGAGCACAATGGCGGTCTCGACAACTGGCTGCTGAAGACCAAGGACGAGAAGCTCTCGGCCCGCGCGCTCAAGGTCAAGCGCGAGCTCAAGAAGGCGGCTGCACCCGCCGCCTGAGCCTTCTCGGCTTTCACATTCGAAACAGGTCGGGCGCGTTCGCAGGTTGCTGCGAACGCGCCCTACGTGTGTCTGCAAGGCACGCGCTGCTGTCCTACATAGTCCGCCCTCGCTAGGCTGGGTGCGGCTCTTTCACACCGTCGATCCCCCACCGAATCCGGGCCTTTAGGGGCGAAGATTTTCAGCCCCTGGACTGTGTGTCAGGTGTGTCAGGGCTCGGGCCGCGAGGGCGATTCGCGGCTCGCGCCGTCAGTCGGGCATCGGCCCCACGAACAGCAGCGGGTCAAGCCGCGAATCCTGCCATTTGAGGCTCCAGTGCAGATGCGGGCCGGTCGCGCGGCCGGTCGCGCCGATCGTGCCGAGATACTGGCCCTGCTTCACCCTCTGCCCCTCGCGCACGACGATGGTCGCGGAATGCAGGAAGGCGCTGTTCAACCCCATCCCGTGGTCGATCATCAGCAGCCGCCCTTCCAGCGTGAAGGGGTCCTGCGCGACCAGCGTGACCACCCCATCAGCAGGCGCGACATAGGGCACGCCAGCACCCGGCGCGATGTCGAGGCCGGAGTGGTAGGGGCCGGGCTTGCCCTGATAGACGCGCTGCGAACCGAATCGCCCTGAAATGCGACCGGTGACCGGCCAGATGAAATCCTGCCGCCAGCCGTCCGCCCCGGTCTCCTGCGCGCGCGCGGCGACGATCTGCGCCCGCTCGGTTTCACGTAATCGCTGGAACTCCGCGCTGCTCCGCCCCGCACGATAGGGCGCGTTGATATATTCGAGCTTCCAGTCGCGTGGGCGGATGGTCAGCGGGCTGGAGATGGTCCGCCCATTCTCCAGCGTCGCGACCAGCTCGATCTGCGGGCCCTGATCGCGGTCGAACGCGCCGAAGAAATTGCCATCCTCATCGAACCGCAGCGGTTGATCGCCCAGCCGCGCGCTGCGCGTATTGCTGGGCACTTGCCCGCGAATCCAGCCGCCCTGTTCCAGCTCCCCGCGAAAGGCGAAGGTGGTGCGGGCAGGCGTGGGAGCCGGCGTCGGAGTGGCGACAGGCCTGGGTGTCGGGCTCGGGGTCGGCGCGGCGACCGGCTGGACGACTTCGCGCGGCCCTCCGGCACCGCGGGGTGCCGAGCAGCTGCCGAGCAGGATCGCGAGCGAAGCGCCGGTCGCGGCGGCGAGCTTCGTGGGCTGCAAGCTCACACCTGGCCGGTCAGACGGCGGGTCGCGATCTCGCAGGTCGCGTAGGCCTCCTGATGCTCCGCGCTCCAGTAGCGCAGAGTGTCGAGCGGGATCGGCTCGCCGGTGACCGCGCAGGGGACGAAGCGCCCGTTGCGGATCACGCGGAAGGAGTTGGGGCCATAGTGAAGCTTGGCAGGCTGATCGCTGGAAGTGGTAAGCATGTGGGCAATATAGCGATCCTGCGCCGCCGAAACACCCTCTTCAGAACAGGTCGCCCTGTCCCGACGGCGGCGGAGGGCTCTTCCGCCTGGGCTTTGGCGCAGGGGCGGGCGTTGCGGGCGGCGGCGGCGCATCGCCGGTGCTTGCCGCAACGCGCCCGTCGGCGAACTTGAGGCTGAGCGTGCCTGCCGTGCGCGCATCCCCGGCACTGCGGACCAGCGCGCCCTGCCCGTCGAACACCATCGCATAGCCCCGCTGGAGCGGGGCATCGGGATCGAGCGAGCGGAGCATGGCGACATTTGCCGCCAGGCGCTCGGTCGCGCGGGCGTGGCGGGTGGTCAGCGTTGCGGGCATCAGGCGGACATGCTCCAGACGCTCGCGCGCCTGGCCCAGCCGCCAGTTGAGCGTCGCCGGGCTCAGCCGCGCCGCCGCTTCGCCGAGTGTGGCGCGGCCGATCGCGACCCGGTCGACCAGCGCGCGGCGGTGGCGTTCGATTGCATCGTCGAGCGCCTGGGCAGCCGCCTGCAGCAGCGCGTCCGGCCTGGGCAGTCGCTGCGAACAGGCCTCCAGCCGCTCTCGCCCCAGAGCCACGGGCCGCGTCGCGCAGCGCATCTGTCGCGCACCGAGATCGGCGATCCCTGCCGCCAGTTCGGCGCGCACCGGCACCGCGCGTTCGGCGGCGGCGGTGGGGGTGGGCGCACGGTGGTCGGCGGCGAAATCGGCGAGCGTGGTGTCGGTTTCGTGTCCTACCGCGGAGATCACGGGTATCTCCGATTCGGCGATTGCGCGGACCACCTCTTCCTCGTTGAAGGCCCACAAGTCCTCGATCGAGCCGCCCCCGCGCGCGACGATCAGCAGGTCGGGCCGGGCAATCGCACCGCCGCGTTCAAGCGCGTTGAACCCGCGCACAGCGGCGCTCACCTGCCCCTTGGCGGTCTCTCCCTGCACCACCACGGGCCACACGATCACGTGGCTCGGGAAACGGTCCGACAGGCGGTGGAGGATGTCGCGAATCACCGCGCCGGTCGGCGAGGTGACCACCCCGATGGTGCGCGGCAGGAAGGGCAGCGGCTTCTTGCGCGCGTCGGCGAACAGCCCCTCCGCCTCCAGCCGCGCCTTGGTCTTCTCCAGCAGCGCGAGCAGCGCGCCTTCGCCGGCCAGCTCCATCCGCTCGATCACGATCTGGTACTTAGAGCGCCCGGCATAGGTGGTGACCTTGCCGCTGGCGATCACCTCCACCCCGTCCTCCGGCCGGAAGGCGAGGCGCGGGGCGGCGCTCTTCCACATCACCCCGTCGATAACAGACTTGTCGTCCTTCAGGCTGCAATAGAGGTGGCCTGAAGCCGCCCGCTTCACGCCCGACAGCTCGCCGCGAATGCGCACGAAGCCGAAGCGATCTTCCACCACCCGCTTGAGGCTGCGCGAGAGATCGCTAACGCTCAGCGGCTCGGAATTGTCGCCCGGTCTGCTGTTCGCTAGCAGCGAAGGGTCAGCATCGTCGGAATAGGAAGCGCTCATGAATATCCTTCTGCTCGGATCGGGGGGCCGCGAACATGCGCTGGCGTGGAAGCTGGCCGCCGCGCGCTCGTGCACCATGCTCTACGCCGCGCCGGGCAACCCGGGCATCGCCGATCACGCGGACATTGTCGCGCTCGACGCCAGCGATCACAAGGCCGTGATCGGCTTTTGCCACGAGAAGGGCATCGATCTCGTCGTGGTCGGCCCCGAAGCACCGCTGGTCGCGGGGCTGGCGGACGACCTGCGCGGCGAGGGAATCGCGGTGTTCGGCCCCGGCAAGGCCGCCGCCCAGCTCGAAGGCAGCAAGGGCTTCACCAAGGATCTGTGCGCGCGTGCGGGGATCCCCACCGCGCGTTACGAGCGGGCGACCTCGCTCGAAGCGGCATGGGGCGCGCTCAAGCACTTCAACGCGCCCTTCGTGCTCAAGGCGGACGGGCTTGCGGCGGGCAAGGGCGTGGTGATCGCCGAGACGCGCGAGGAGGCGCAGCACGCGCTCTCCGAAATGTTCGACGGCAGGTTCGGCTCGGCAGGGTCCGAAGTCGTGATCGAGGAATTCATGCGCGGCGAAGAGGCAAGCTTCTTCGCGCTTACCGATGGCGAGACCATACTCCCCTTCGGCTCTGCGCAGGATCACAAGCGGGTGGGCGAAGGCGATACCGGCCCCAACACGGGCGGCATGGGCGCCTACAGCCCCGCCCCGGTGCTGACCGAGGATCTGGTCGACCGCGCAATGCGCGAGATCGTGGTGCCCACCGTGCGCACGCTGGGCGCAGAGGGGATGCCCTATTGCGGCGTGCTCTATGCCGGGCTGATGCTGACCGATGAAGGCCCCAAGCTGGTCGAATACAATATCCGCTTCGGCGACCCCGAGTGCCAAGTGCTGATGATGCGCTTCGAGGGTGACCTCGCCGCACTGCTGATGGCCTGTGCGACCGGCAAGCTGGTCGATGCCGAGCCGGTGCGCTTCTCCGACGACACCGCGCTGACCGTGGTGATGGCGGCCGAAGGCTATCCCGACACGCCCAGGAAGGGCGGGACGATCGACCTCGGCAACGCGGAAGCGGGCGGCGCGAAAGTGTTCCACGCGGGCACTGCGCGCGAGCCCGACGGCACGCTGATCGCCAGCGGCGGCCGCGTGCTCAACGTGACCGCGCGGGGGCGCAATGTGACGCAGGCGCAGGCCGCAGCCTACGAGGCGGTCGATGCGATCGACTTCGCGCAAGGCTTCTGCCGCCGCGATATCGGCTGGCGCGAGGTGGAGCGGGAGACTGCCGAATAGCGTGACTAAGTGTACTCAGCGACCGCCCTATCTCATCCATACCAATCGAGAGTTGGGGCTGATGCTTCGCGGTAAAAAGCCGCTGGCCAATTTCGCAGACGCCGAGGGCGGCTACCCGCTCTCTATGCTGCGATACCTGCGTATGTTCGACAGGCATGTTGCCGCCGGACAAATCTTGCGACTTGATTCCTTCGATCAATTCCCGGGTCGGCCCGATTTACGATTGCACCGCATCCTCTATGCGCTTCCCGGAGAAGAATGGCGCATGGAGGCGATGATTGAGCTTATGCGCTCGCCAGTCTGGAGCGCAACTGAGGAGCGGCGCGAAGGCGAGTTGCTTGGCTATGCAGACTGGATGAATGACTGGTGGATCGGGCAGCGATACCCGGTCGCCCCCTAACCCAGCCGCTTCGCCACCAGCGCCTTCAGATCCGCCTCGGGCCGTGCGCCCCAGTGCGAGATGACCTCTCCGGCCGCCACTGCGCCGCGGATCAGGCTCTCTTCGAGCGAGGCGTCGCGGCAATAGCCGGAGAGGAAGCCGGCGGCGAAGAGGTCGCCTGCGCCGGTCAGGTCCTGCACCTTTTCGACCGGCTCCGGCGTCACGCGCGCGCGCTCGTCTCCGCGCGCTGCGATCGCACCCTTGGCGCCGCAGGTCATCACCACCAGCGGGACGTCGTTGGCGAGGCTTTCGAACGCGGTTTCGGGGTCGGAGCCTTCGAGGATGCCCGCCTCTTCCTCGTTCACGAACAGGATGTCGATCAGGCCGTCATTGATCAGGCCGCGGAAATCGCCGCCGTGCATGTGGACGCAGAAATCGGCGCAGGTGGCGAAGGCGATCTTCACGCCCGCATCGCGCGCCACGCCGATCGCGCGCTTCATCGCCTCGCGCGGTTCGGTCGGATCCCACAGGTAGCCTTCGAGGAACAGCACCTTCGTGCTGCGGATCAGATCGTCGTCGATCGCTTCGGCGGGCAGGAACTGCGATGCGCCGAGCGAGGTGTTCATCGTGCGCTCCCCATCGGGGTCCACCAGCACGAGGCAGCGGCCGGTCGGCGGTTCGCTTTCCTTGTCGCTGTAGGGGCGCGCGGGGGTATCGAAGCTGACGCCTACGGAAGTGAGGTCGTGGCGGTAGATTTCGCCCAGCTGATCGTCCGCGACCTGTCCGATGAAGGCGGTCTTCAGGCCCAGCATGGTCGCGCCCGCCAGCGTGTTGGCCGCCGCGCCGCCGGAGATTTCCTTGGTCTGGCCCATCTTGCCGTAGAGATCGACCGAACGCTCCGCGTCGATCAGCCGCATCGAACCGGCAGGCAATTCCTCTTGGCGAAGGAATTCGTGGCTGACCGGGGCGATGACGTCGACGATGGCGTTGCCGATGGCGATGACGTCGAATTTGGGGTCGGCCATGATGGGGGCGGTCTCCTGTAGGGAATGGAAGCAAAGAGTTGATGTTGGCGGGGGGCCTAGCGATGAAGCGAGCCAAGGCCAAGCCGGTGATCGCGCTGCGGCGATTGACTTGCAGCCATCGCCAACGGAAAAAGGCCCGCCCGATGACATCGCTCCCCGCCTCTCTCGCCCGCGCCTTCGCCCAACTCGCGGACCCCCGCGTGCTGTGGCTGCTGATCAAGTCGCTGCTGGTGACGGTGCTGCTGTTCGCCTTGCTGGGAGTGGCGGTCTATTTCGGGCTCGCCTGGCTGCTCGACCGCGGGCTCGGCGCGCTGGTCGATGCCAACCTGCCGCCCAATGTCGCGAGCGCACTGGCCACGATCGGCACGTTGTTGGCGGTGGTGCTGGGCGGCTGGCTGCTGTTCCGCGTCACCGCGCTCGCCGCGATCCAGTTCTTCGCCGACGACGTGGTCGAGGCGGTCGAGGCGCGGTATTACCCCGAAGCGCTGGAGAGCGCGCGGCGGATCGGCTTTGCCGAGAGCATGTGGATCAGCTTCAAGGGCGCGGTGCGGGTGATCCTGGTCAACCTGCTGATCCTGCCGCTGGCGCTGGTGCTGCTGGTGACCGGCTTCGGCACGGTGGTACTGTTCGCGCTGGTCAATGCCTGGCTGCTGGGGCGCGAACTGCGCGACATGGCGTGGCTGCGCCACCGCAAGGATTCGGACGAGGAACCGCCGATCGGCCGCGGCACGCGTTTCGCGCTGGGGCTGATCATTGCCGGGATGCTGACAGTGCCCGGGCTCAATTTCATCGCGCCGATCATCGGCGCGGCTGCTGCAACCCATCTCGTTCAAGGACGCATGCGCGATGCCTGATCTTCCCAAGACCCTGCTCGGCTTCGCGCTGCTGCCGCTGGTCGCCGCCTGCGCCGCGCCGGGTGCGCCTGCGCCGCGCACCGGCCAGCCGAGCGTGCCGCGCAGCAGCGGCCCGCCGCCCCGGACCACGCCGATCCCGCCGAGCGATCCCCGGCCGAGCGTGCCCGGCGCGTTCATCGCGCCCAAGGTGATGAACGACCCCGCGCTGTCCTTCGTGATCGGATCGAGGGCGAGCCAGCTGGAACAGACCTTCGGCCCGCCCCGGCTCGATGTTCTGGAAGGGGATGCGCGCAAGCTGCAATTCGCAGGCGAGCAATGCGTGCTCGACGTGTTTCTCTACCCGCTATCGCCCGGCGCGGAGCCGACCGCGACCTATGTCGACGCCCGCCGCGCGAGCGATGCGCTGGATGTGGACCGGGGCGCCTGCGCCAAGGCGCTGCGGCGCTAGTCCCTGCCGAAATCGAGCGGGGCTTCAGCCCCACCCTGCGCGGGCAACGGTCCGCGCGGTGGCACTGCCGGGACGGGCATTCCTGCCTCAGGTGGCTTGCGACGCCGTTTCGGCTGCCGGTTCTGGAACAGCCAGGGCGCCTGCTCTTCCACCGAGATGCGGCCTTGACCGCTGCGAAGGCCGTGAACGACGGCAAGCGCGACCATTCGAGCGACGACTTTGGCGGCAGGGCTCATCTGCCCCCTATACCATGAAGCTTTCGCCGCAGCCACACGCGCCCTTGGCGTTGGGATTCTCGAACACGAAGCCGGCGGAGAAATCGTCCTCCACCCAGTCCATCACGCTGCCGACGAGGTAGAGCACCGAGGCTCCATCGATGTAGAACACGCCGCCGGGGGTCTCGATCTTCTCGTCGAAACCCTGTTCCTCGCTCACATAATCGACCGAGTAGGCAAGACCCGAGCAGCCGCGCCGCGGCGTGGAGAGCTTGACCCCGATCGCATCGTCGGGAGCCTTCGCCATCAGGTTGGCCACGCGCTGCTCAGCGGCGGGCGTCAGTGTGACGGCGGCAGGCCGTTCGCGAGTTTTCGTAGCCATATCGATCAATCCCAACTCGTCCGAAGTAGCACTTCGGACGAAAGCCTATAACATTCCCAGTTCGAGCCGCGCCTCGTCGGTCATCTTGTCCGGGCCCCACGGCGGGTCCCACACCAGATTGACCTCGGCATCGCGCACGCCGGGCACCGAGCCGGTGCGAATTTCGACCTCGGCGGGCATGGATTCGGCCACCGGGCAGTGCGGCGTGGTCAGCGTCATGGTGACGACCACATCCTTGTCCTCGGAGACTTCGACGCCGTAGATCAGGCCCAGATCGTAGATATTGACCGGGATTTCGGGGTCGTAGATTTCCTTGAGCGCGGCGATCACCGCTTCCTGCAGGGCCCCGCCCGCACCTGTCTCGCTCGACGCTTCGGGCTTCTTCTTGAGGAATCCGTCGAGATAGTCGCGCTTGCGCGCAAGCTTCTCGCCGGCAGTTTCTTCATCCGGATCGACCGCGTCTTCCACCCGCGCGCGGGGTGGTTTGCTCGCGACCATCTGCTCGGTCGGCGAAGGGGCCGCGATGTAATCTTTTTCTTCGTCGCTCATCCTGCGTTCCTCAGGCGAAAATCTTCAGTGTGCGGTCGATCCCGCGCATCAGTGCGGCGATGTCACTCTCGTCGGAATAGACCCCGAAGCTGGCGCGCGCCGTGCCCGGCACGCCGAGGTGGTCCATCAGCGGCTGGCAGCAATGGTGGCCAGCACGGATCGCCACGTTCTCTTCATCCAATATGGTGCCCAGATCGTGCGGGTGAACCCCCGGCAGTTCGAACGAGACGATGGCGAGCGAATCTTCCGGCCCGAACACGCGCACGCCCTGAATGCGGGCGAGTTCCTCGCGCAGTTGCGAAACCAGCGAACGTTCGTGAGCCTCGATAGTGTCGAGGCCGATATCCTCGATGAAGTCACACGCGGTCGCAAAGGCGAGCGCTTCGGCGATCGCGGGCGTGCCTGCCTCGAACCGCTGCGGCGGCGGGGCGTAGGTGGTTTCGGCAAAGGTGACCTTGTCGATCATCGAGCCACCACCCTGCCATGGGGGCATGGACTCGAGCAGCTCCTTGCGGCCCCACAGCGCACCGATGCCGGTCGGGCCGTACATCTTGTGCGCGCTCATCGCGTAGAAATCGCAGCCGATCGCCTCGACATCGACCGGCAGGCGCGGTGCAGCCTGGCAGCCGTCGAGCAGCAACTTCGCGCCCACCGAATGCGCCAACTCCGCCGCGCGTTGGGCGTCGAGCACCGAGCCCAGCACGTTGGAGACATGCGCGAAGGCGACCATTTCGTGCTCGGGCGTCAGCATCTGTTCCGCCGCGTCGAGATCGATCCGGCCGTCGTCGGTCAGGGGGCAGACGTCGACCTGCCAACCCGCCAACTGCCACGGCACGATGTTGGAGTGATGCTCCAACTGGCTGAGCAGCACGCGGCCCTTCTTGGGGTAGCTATAGGCGACAAGGTTGATCGCTTCGGTCGCACCGCGGGTGAAGACGAGCTCATCCTCACCGCCACCAATAAAGGCGGCGACCCGGCGACGCGCAGCCTCGTAACCCAGCGTCATCTGCGCCGAGCGGCTGTAGATCCCGCGATGGACGGTCGCATAATCCTCGCCCAGCGCGCGCGCCATCGCATCGATCACCACGCGCGGTTTCTGCGCGGTGGCACCGCTGTCGAGATAGTGCCACGGATTTCCATCTTCGGTGACCATGCCGGGGAATACGGATTTCGAGACCATCTGCGTGTGTTCCTTCACGGGCATAGGTCTGTCGTCCACTTATCTCGCTCTGTAGCGCGCCAGCATTTGAAGCGTATTGCAAGCGTCTCTACCCGCCAGCGACCGTCTTCCGGTACGATGATGGCAACCCATTCCTCCGCCTTGATCGAGTCGTCGAGCAACGGCTCAGCAGACGCAGTCACGATCGCCCGACCGTCGGAATCCGGATGCGGGTCGACCCGCACCTTTATTACCGGGCCGACCTCCGCCGAGGAAGAATACCCTCCGGTAAATGCTTGAGCGACGCTAAGCGGGTTCGCAAAAGTTTGGTCCGGCGGGGCCATTCCGCGATAGGTGTCAGAGGAAGCGATTTCCTGCGAATGCGCCGGAGCTTGAGCCGAAACTGCGCATGCGGCCAGCAATACCGGCCACGCACAAAAAAATGTTTGCGCGCGCATCACGCCCGCTCTTCCAGCTTGGCGAGCGCCTTTTCCAACAGCGTCTCGCGCGTGGCTTCGTCCGCCAGTTCGCGCGTGGCATCGCCGATGAAGGCCTGCACCAGCAAGCGGCGGATGGTTTCGGGCGGCAGGCCGCGCGCGGCCATGTAGAAGCGCGCGTTCTCGTCCAGCTGGCCCACGCTCGCGCCATGCGCGCACTGCACGTCGTCGGCATAGATTTCGAGCTGCGGCACGCTGTTCACGCTCGCGCCCTTTTCCAGCAGCAGGCCCTTGAAGCTCTGCGCCGCGTCGGTCTTCTGCGCATCGCGCACGACGTCGATCCGGCCGAGGAAATTGCCCGTACCCTTGCCCCAGTGGACGCTGCGCACGGTCTGGTTGCTGGTCGCGCCGGGCTTTTCATGCGCCATACGGGTGACGATCTCGCGGGTGGTGTCGCCACCGCCCAGCGTGATGCCGCCAAGTTCGAAATGCGCGCCTTCGGCCAGCGTGACGACCACTTCGAGCCGCCCGAGCTGGCCGCCAGCGACCAGGGCGGCGAGTTCGGCCCGGGCGTTCTTTTCGAGCACGATCCGCAGGCGGCGCATCTCCAGGCCCCCATCCTTGTTGGCGCCGCCGTCGAGTACGATCAGGTCGGACCACGTCTCACCCTCGGCCACGCGGACATCTTCCCACGCCTCGAACGTGTCGGGTGTGGTATCCTGCAGCGCGTCGATATCCGAATAGCGCCAGGCTTCGTCGCGGTTCGTTGGAAGGAGCGCTGCTTCAGGCATCTGCCATCACCGCGTCGTAGCCTTCGCGCTCCAGATCGGTGGCCAGTTCCGGCCCGCCGGTCTTAACGATGCGCCCCTTACTCAGGATCGAGACCCGGTCGGGCTGCACCACGTCGAGCAGCCGCTGGTAGTGGGTGATCAGCAGCACGCCCTTTTCCGGGTTGCGCATGATCGCGTTGATCCCGTCGCCGACCACGCGCAGCGCGTCGATGTCGAGGCCGCTATCGGTCTCGTCCAGCACCGCGAATTGCGGATCGAGAATGCCCATCTGGACCATCTCGGCGCGCTTCTTCTCGCCGCCGGAGAAGCCGACGTTCACGTTGCGCTTGAGCATTTCCATGTCGAGCTTGAGCAGGCCTGCCTTTTCCTTGGCCAGCTTGAGGAAATCGCCCCCGGTCATCGCCTCTTCACCGCGTGCCCGGCGCTGCGCGTTGAGCGCCTCGCGCAGGAACTGGATGTTGGAAACGCCGGGAATCTCGACCGGGTACTGGAAGCCGAGGAACAGGCCCGCTGCCGCCCGCTCGTGCGGGTCCATTTCGAGCAAGTCTTGCCCACGGAAAGTGACCGAGCCTTCGGTCACTTCGTATCCAGGTCGCCCGCCGAGCACATAGGCAAGCGTCGACTTGCCCGCGCCGTTGGGGCCCATGATGGCGTGCACCTCGCCCGCGTTCACGGTGAGCGTGAGGCCGTCGAGGATCTTCTTGCCCCCCCCATTTTCGGAGGCGATTTCGGCGTGGAGGTTATCGATCTGGAGCATAGCTTAAAGGGTTCTCAATCCGGTGAAATTGGCGATCGCACGGGCGATCTCGTCGTTGAGCTGGAGGATGGCGCTCTGCCTGGCCTGCTCGGCCTCGTCGCCGGTCAGGCCTTGCGTGGCGTCCGCGATGCGATTGTCGGCAACACGATCGATCTGCGGTTTGCACAGCGCTCTCACCGCAACCACCGCAGCGCGCAGACCCGTACGCGGGGCACCTCCCGCGCCGGCTTGCAGGCATCCGCGCAAGCGGGTTTCGGCCTGCGCAGGGCTCAGCGTCTCCTGCGCAGAAATGGGCACGGTCAGCAGCAGCCCGGCGAGGATGGCGCAGGCGATCTTCAAGGGCGTGCCACCCGGTTGGGAGGATTGATCGCGATCAGCGTGGCGAGCAGCGCCAGCACCGCGGGTGCGTAAAGGGAAACGAGGTTCTGCGTCTGCGCCGTGCCGGTGCCGCCGTCCCACGCAATCACGTTCTGCGCCGAAAGCTGCGCGGCCCAGGCGAGCCACAGCGCGAGCGCGGTCAGCGCGGCGCCGACGTGCAGCAGTTCGTTGCGCTCATCGGACGGATGCACGGCAGGGCGCGCAGCGCGGGTCCGCGCGAAGGGCGCGGCTTGCGGCGCGGGCGAAGTCGCCAGCCTGGCAAGCTTGCGCGCTTCCAGACGGGTACGCGTGGTCGTCCACGGTGTGGCCCTGCCATTGATCGCAGCGTCGAGATCGCGGCGCAGGATGCGGGCGAGCGGCGCGAGGCGGGGTGCGTCGGAGGTCAGCACCTCCCGCGCGAGCGCCTGCATCGCGAGCAGGTCACGGCTCGCGTCGGCCACCTCTGCGTGGGCGAGAATTTCGAGCCTATCCATCGCGCCGCCCCCGGTCGCTCCTGCCCCGGTTGTTCGGGCGCGGCGGGCCGTTGCCGTCGCGATCGTAGCGCGGTTTGGTCTGGCGCGGATTAGCCTCTTCGTGACGGCGGCGCGCTTCCTTGCGGTTGGCGATCGCGGCGCGCATTTCCTGCGTCAGCTTGGCCAGCACCGCGTCGATATCGGCGAGGATATCGGCGGCGGGCACGTGGACCACGCGGATGCCGACCGCCTCGAGGCTTTTGTCGCGCCGGGTCGCGATGGCGGGCTCCACACCCTCCTCGTCGATCAGGATCGCGAGGCCCATGTTGTGCGAGTTGAAATCGACGATCGCGCTGCCGACCACCGCGAAGCGGGTGAATGAATAGCGCCCGAAATCGGCCTTGGAAAACTTCTCGGCCAGCGCCTTGTGCGCCGGGCTCGCATGGCGGCGCATCTCGCGCGCACGATCATGCAGCGCATCGAGGCGCTTCTCCGAGATTTCCCACCCGCGGCCCTTGCGTTTGACGGCGGGGGCGCTGGTCTCGCTATCGGAAGGATCGCGGAGCTGGAGGGTCTTGCGGTCGGTCATCGCGGATACTTTTCTTCGCTGCGCAGGTGGAGCTTAGTCTTGGTTGCCTCGACAATTCCGAAGATCCTTCGGTCTGTCTCGTATTCCAGTTCAAGCCAGCAAGGCTGCCCGGTCTTGTAAAAAAGCACGGTCCCGCTGGTGCCGGCAGGAAGCATAGCCACAGAGCCAGCGGGGTCCGGCTCTGAAGCCGCCGCTTCAAGAAGGGCTACGACATCGTAACACCGTACGTCGTCACCATTGGCGTCCTTGAAAGTGCCATCTTGGGTCCACCCCTGCTGGATATCGCCGTGGCTCACCCCACGCTCCCCTCGAGCGAGATCGCCAGCAGCTTCTGCGCCTCGACCGCGAATTCCATCGGCAGTTCCTTCAGCACTTCCTTGGCGAAGCCGTTGACGATCAGCGCGATCGCCGCTTCCTCGTCGAGCCCGCGCTGCTGCGCGTAGAACAGCTGGTCGTCGGAGATCTTGCTGGTGGTGGCCTCGTGCTCGATCTGCGCGGTGGGGTTCTTCACTTCGATATAGGGCACGGTGTGCGCGCCGCAGCGGTCGCCCAGCAGCAGCGAATCGCACTCGGTGCGGTTGCGTACGCCCTCGGCGTTGGCGGCCACGCGGACCAGCCCGCGATAGGTGTTGTTGCTCTGGCCCGCGCTGATCCCCTTGGAGATGATCGTCGAGCGGCTGCCCTTGCCGTTGTGGATCATCTTCGTCCCGGTATCGGCCTGCTGGTGGTTGTTGGTGACCGCGACCGAGTAGAACTCGCCCACGGAGTTTTCACCGTTGAGCACGCAGCTCGGATACTTCCACGTCACCGCAGAGCCGGTTTCGACCTGCGTCCAGCTGATCTTGCTGCGCGCGCCCTGGCACAGGCCACGCTTGGTGACGAAATTGTAGATCCCGCCGACGCCTTCGGAGTTGCCGGGGTACCAGTTCTGGACGGTCGAATACTTGATCTCGGCATCGTCCATCGCGACCAGCTCGACCACGGCGGCATGGAGCTGGTTCTCGTCGCGCATCGGCGCGGTGCAGCCTTCGAGATAGCTGACGTAGCTGCCCTTTTCGGCGACGATCAGCGTGCGTTCGAACTGGCCGGTGTTCTCCGCATTGATGCGGAAATAGGTGGAGAGCTCCATCGGGCAGCGCACGCCTTCGGGGATGTAAACGAAGGTGCCGTCGGAAAAGACCGCCGAGTTGAGGCACGCGAAGTAGTTGTCGTTCTGCGGCACCACGCGGCCGAGCCACTTCTTGACCAGTTCCGGGTGCTCGCGGATCGCCTCGCTGATCGAGAGGAAGATCACCCCCGCCTTCTGCAATTCCTCGCGGAAGGTGGTGGCGACGCTGACGCTGTCGAACACCGCATCCACCGCAACCTTGCGCGCGCCCTTCACCCCGGCGAGCACTTCCTGCTCCGCCAGCGGGATGCCCAGCTTGTCGTAGACCGACTTGATCTCGGGATCGAGCTCGTCGAGGCTTTCGAGCTCTTCCTTCTTCTTGGGCGCGGCGTAGTAATACGCGTCCTGATAATCGATCGCCGGATAGCCGATTTTCGCCCAGTCCGGCTCGGTCATGGTCAGCCACTTGCGATAGGCCTTGAGCCGCCATTCAAGCATCCACTCGGGCTCTTTCTTCTTGGCCGAGATGAACCTGACCGTGTCTTCGCTCAGGCCCTTGGGCGCGTAGTCGGTCTCGATGTCCGAATGCCAGCCGAACTCGTAGTCGGCGGCTTTCGCGGCGGCTGCCTTTGCCTCCGCGTCCTGCTCGGGCTGCTTGAGGTCGATTGCTTCGTTCATGCCACTTCTTTCTGTGCAGGTACTGCGCCCGCAATTTTCGCCAGCGAAACCTCGGCCAGCGCGCCGCGCACCGCGGCATTGACCACCGGCCAGTGCGGCTTGACGCTGCATTCGTGCTCGACTGCGCAATCGCCGGTGTCGATGCAACTGACGAGCGCGATAGGCCCTTCGATCGCCTCGACGATGTCGGCCATGCTGATCGCCGCCGCGGGTCGGCCCAGTTGGAGCCCGCCGCCCGCGCCTCTGGTGGAGCGGAGCAGGCCAGCCGCGCTCAGCTTGCTGACGATCTTCTGCGCGGTCGGCACGGGAATGCCGGTTTCCTGCGCCAGATCGGCCGACGACACGCGCCCGCCGCCGCATTTGCGGGCGGTCGCGGCCATGATCACGATAGCGTAGTCGGCAAGGTTGCTAAGGCGCATGCCAGCCAATTCGGACTAAATCAGTCCGATTTCAACCAAAACCCGACTCTTGCGAGTCGTTCTTAGCTTTTCGCTCGCCCATCCGGGCGAGCATCCTCCCTGCTATTTCCTCCGCTTCGCTCCGGAGCAGGTCCGGACGGGCTGTCGCCCTTGCCTCGCGCTGGTCGCGCTCGGAAAGGCTCAGCCTATTGCACCGAAGCCACGGCGGCACCGGCGCTGCGCGCAGCAACCCACGCCTCGACATTCTCCTCCAGAATATCGAGCGGCACGGGCCCGGGCAGCAGCACCGCATCGTGGAATTCGCGGATGTCGAAATCCTCTCCCAGCTCGGCGCGTGCCTGTTCGCGCAGTTCCATGATCTTCAATTTGCCGATCATGTAGGCGGTCGCCTGGCCGGGATAGACGACATAGCGCTCGATCGCTTTGCGGATGTCGCCATCCGGGTTGGGCGTGTTGTCCTTGAGGTACTGGATCGCCTGCTCGCGGCTCCAGCGCTTGGAATGGATGCCGGTGTCGACCACCAGCCGGCACGCGCGCCACAATTCCATCTGCAGCCGCCCGAAATCGGCATAGGGATCGGTGTAGAAGCCCATGTCCTTGCCCAGCTCCTCCGAATAGAGGCCCCAGCCTTCGGTATAGGCGGTCACCCCGCCGAAGCGGCGGAAGGGCGGCACGTCGCCCAGCTCGGTCTGGATCGTGCGCTGGAGGTGATGGCCGGGCAGGCCTTCATGATAGGCGAGCGCTTCGAGCTCGTTCTTGCTCATGTCCTTCAGGTTATAGAGGTTCACGTAATAGGTGCCGGGGCGCGAGCCGTCGGGTGCGGGGCTCTGGTAGAAGGCTTTCCCTGCGCTCTTTTCGCGAAACGCCTCGACCGGCTTGACCTGCAGCGGCGCCTTGGGGAGCGTTGCGAAGAACTCGGGCAGCTTGGCTTCCATCGCATCGAGCCGCGCCTGCGCATCGGCCAGATAGGCCTCGCGCGTGTCGTAATAGAAGCGGTCGTCGGTGCGGGTGAATTCGAAGAATTCCTGCAGCGTGCCTGCGAACCCGACCTGGTCCATGATCTGGCGCATCTCATCGTGAATGCGCGCGACATTCTCCAGCCCGATCCGGTGGATCTGGTCGGCGGTGAGATCGGTCGTGGTGTAATTCTTGAGCAGTGCGGCGTAGTACGCCTCACCCTCGGGAAGGCGCCAGATCCCGTCATCGGTTGGCGCGATGCCCTGCTGCCGCTCCATCTCGGCGAGCAGGCGCTGGTAGGCGGGCACCGCGCTGGCGTTCCACGCCTTGGTCGCCGCCGCTTCGAGCGCGGCGGTATCTGCGGCAGACAGGTCGAGCGCTTCGACCTTCCCCCGGAAATCCTCCAGCACCGCGCTGTTTTCACCCGCGTCGAGCAGGTTGCGAACATCCGAGATGACATAGGGATAGACCCAGTCGGGCGGCATCACGCCCGCATCGGCCCGCTCGCGCGACTGGGCGGTCAGCGTGTCGATCACATCGCCCAGCCCATCGATCCGCGAGATATAGTCGGTCGCCTGATCGGCGTTCTGCACCGCGTGGATGTTGATCAGGAAGGCGGGCAACTGGCTCTGCGCGCCGCTCATCTGGTCGAAGATGTAGCCGTAGTCGCGGTACGGGAAGAGCGAGGCGGAGCGCTTCGCCATCGCGTCGAACAGGCGGTAGGACAGCGCATCCTGCGGCGAGAGCGCGGAGACATCGTAGCCCTCCCGCATGGCCGCCGCAGTGTCCTGCAACAGCGCCTGTTCGCGCACCTCCGCCTGATCGGAGAAATCGCCCCAGGTGCCGTAATCCTCGTCGCGAATCCCGCGATAGGCCTTGGTCAGCGGCGACATTTCCAGCTGAGCCGCGTCGTACCGGTCGAACAAAGTGTCGATATCCGCCGGAACCTGCGCGGCGGGTGCCTCCGCGCTCGCGACCGGCGCGGTGCTGGTCTCGGTCTGCGTGGTGGCGCAAGCGGCGAGCCCCAGGCTCGCAAGCAGCACGATGGCGGTCTGGCCCGGAATGCGGGTGGTGGTCATGCGGCGTCTCCCCAAGAATTGCATGTTTTGGCCACCCTGCCCCAGGCAGCGCGGCAATGATAGGGCGGTGCAAACGACAGTCGACACCTCGCGATGGCCAGCATAGGGCATAGCGCGATGCTGTTTCCGCTTGCTCGCCCGCTGCTCTTCACGCTCGACCCCGAACGCGCGCACCGCCTGTCGCTTGCCGGGCTCAAGCGCGTGCCGACAGGCCACCCGCCACGCCACGATCCGGCGCTCGGCGTGACCATCGGTGGGGTCACCTTCCCCAGCCCGGTCGGCGTCGCGCCGGGGTACGACAAGGATGCCGAAGTGCCCGACGCGCTGCTGGGGCTGGGCTTCGGCTTCGTCGAGGTCGGCACGATCACCCCGCTGCCGCAGGCGGGCAATCCGAAGCCGCGCCTGTTCCGGCTGGCGGAGGATCGTGCAGTCATCAACCGCATGGGCTTCAACAATGGCGGGGCCGAGGCCGCGCACAGGCGTCTTCGCAAGCGTGCGGGCAGACCGGGGATCGTCGGGATCAACATCGGCGCCAACAAGGACAGCGACGATCGCATCGCCGATTACGCGCTGATGACCGAGCTGATGGCCCCGCTCGCCAGCTATCTGACGATCAACATTTCGAGCCCGAACACACCGGGCCTGCGCGACCTGCAGACGGGCGACGCGCTCAAGCACCTGCTCGATGGCGTGTTCGAGGCACGCGGAGAGCGGGCAACCCCGGTCTTCCTGAAACTCGCGCCCGATCTGGAGCCAAGCGAGATCGACGCGATCGCGAAGGTCGCGCTGGACAGCCCGCTTGCCGCGCTGATTATCTCGAACACCACGCTCGCGCGGCCCGATCTGAAATCGTCCCATGCCGACGAGGCCGGCGGCCTTTCGGGCGCGCCACTCGCGCCGCTCGCGCTCCAGCGGCTCAAGGATTTCCGCAAAGCGACCGGGGGCCAGATTCCGCTGATCGCTGCCGGCGGGATCGACAGCGCCGACGCCGCGTGGGAGCGAATCGTCGCGGGCGCGAGCCTGGTGCAGCTCTATTCCGCGATGGTCTATCACGGGCCGATGCTCGGCCGCCGGATCGCGAAGGGCCTGTCGCAAAGGTTGCGGGCGGAAGGCTTTGCGTCGATTGAGGACGCCATCGGATCGCAAGCTTGAGGATCGCCATGCTCGCCAGAACTTTCACCGGCCCGCTCGCGGGTATCCTTGCCGCCCTCTCGCTCGCAGGCTGCGCGACTGCGCCCGCCACGCCAGTCGAAAGCGCCGCGCCGCAGACAATGCACGGTGCAGTCAGCGCCGCCGATCCGCGCGCGCAGGCAGCGGGCGACGAAATGCTGCGCCGGGGTGGCACCGCGACCGACGCGGCAATCGCGGTAATGCTCGCGCTGACCGTGGTCGAGCCGCAAAGCTCCGGCATCGGCGGCGGCGGCTTCATGGTGCTGGGCGATGCCGATGGCACGGTCACGACCTATGACGGGCGCGAAACCGCACCCGCAGGGGCGACGCCGGACTGGTTCCTCGACAAGGACGGCAAGGTGCCGCCGTTCCGCGATTCGGTGCGCAGCGGGCTGAGCGTCGGCGTCCCGGGCAACCTCGCGCTCGCCGCGAAGGCCCATGCAGAGCACGGCAAGCTGCCTTGGGCGGAGCTGTTCGAACCCGCGATCGCGCTTGCGCGCGACGGCTTCCGCGTCAATCCGCGGCTCAACAAGTCGCTGTCCGACAGCGCCGATACCGGTGCGCGCAGCCATCAGGGCAAGGCGCTGTACTACGATCCGGCAGGCGCGCCGGTCGCGATCGGCGCCACGCTGACCAACCCGGCGCTGGCCCGCGCGCTCGAGAAAATCGCGCAGACCGGGCCCGATGCGTTCTACGACGGCGATCTTGCCGAGCGGATCGCGAAGACGGTCGCCGACGACACACCGCGCAGCGGGGCGATGACCGTGCAGGATATCGAAGGCTATGTCGCGAAGGAGCGCGCGCCGCTGTGCACCCGCTACCGCGCCTATCGCATCTGCGCGATGGGGCCGCCGACCTCGGGCGGGATCGCGGTGATGCAGATCCTCGGCCAGCTGGAGCGGTTCGATCTTGACGCGCTCGGCCCGCGCAATCCGGTGACCTGGCACCTGTTCCTCGAATCCCAGCGGCTCGCCTATGCCGACCGCGAGCTCTACCTCGCGGACAGCGACTTCGTGCCCGTCCCCGCCGCCGGACTGATCGCACCCGATTACCTCGCCCGCCGAGGCGCGCTGATCCTGCCCGGCAGTACTCTGGCCGAAGTGAAGCCCGGCACGCCCGAAGGCGCGGACCTCGCGCTGGCCGATGGCGACGAGCCCGAGGAGCGCGGCACCTCGCATATCGCGGTGGTCGACGATGCAGGCACGATGATCAGCTATACCTCGACCATCGAAAGCGCCTTCGGATCGGGGCTGATGGTCGATGGGTTCTATCTCAACAACGAACTGACCGATTTCAGCCGCTCGCCCACGGTCGACGGGAAGCCTGTCGCCAACCGGGTGGAGGGCGGCAAGCGTCCGCGCAGCTCGATGTCGCCGGTGGTGGTGTACGATCCGGAAGGGCGACCCTTCATGGCGGTCGGCGCGGCGGGCGGCAGCACGATCCCCGTGCAGACCGCGCGCAGCATCATCGGCGTGATCGATTTCGGGCTGGCTCCCGAAGACGCGCTGGGCCTGCCCTTCGTCATGGCGTTCGGCGACAGCGTTCTGCTGGAAGAAGGCACCTGGCTGGCGGACAGCCAGGACGCCTTCCGCTCGCTCGGCCACACCATGCTGACCATTCGCCCCGCGCCGGTGAAGGCAGGGATCGTGGTGCGAGAGGGCGATCGCTGGGTCTCGGCGCGCGATCCGCGGCTCGAAGGGCAGCTGGAACTGCCCTGAGGGCATCGGCCCCCGCGCTTGCCGTAATCCTGCCGGGAGCCTAGATCGCCGCACATAGTTATAAAAATAACGAAACTTGGGAGACGGTGCGGCTTTGACGCAGCTTGAAGAGATCGAACGGGCGAGCAACCTCGTCTCATTGTTCCTGGAACGCGCCGACGCGGGCGGCGACAAGCCCTTCCTCGGGCGCAAGGTCGCGGGCGAGTGGCAGACCATCAGCTGGCGCGAGGCCGCCGATCAGGTGTGCCTGCTGGCGGAAAACCTGCGCGGCCTCGGCCTCAGGGACGGCGACCGGGTCATGCTGGTCAGCGAGAACCGGCCTGAATGGTGCATTTCCGACCTCGCGATCATGGCGGCGGGCTGCATCACGGTGCCCGCCTACACCACCAATACCGAGCGCGACCACGTCCACATCCTCGACAATTCGGGCGCGCGGGCGGTGATCGTCTCCAACGAGAAGCTGTCGGGCCCGCTGATCCCGGCGATCTTCGCGACCGGCATTGCCGAACACATCATCCCGATCGAAAGCGTCCGCGGATACCAGGGCGGGAACCTGGCCTGCCATGGGTGGGAGCGGATGACGCAGGGCGATGCGAAGGCAGCGCGCGCCGCGGTCGATGCGCGGATCGCCAAGATCGGGCGCAGGGACACTGCCTGCATCATCTATACCAGCGGCACCGGCGGCGCACCGCGCGGCGTGTTGCAGCACCATGGCGCGATCCTGTGCAATGTCGCGGGCGCGGCGGATATCCTGATCGACGATTTCGACCTGTCGAACGATGAGCGCTTCCTCTCCTTCCTCCCGCTGAGCCACGCCTACGAACATACCGGCGGGCAATTCCTGCCGATCGGTGTCGGCGCGCAGATCTTCTATGCCGAAGGGCTGGAGAAGCTCGCCAGCAATATCGAGGAGACCAGCCCGACGGTCATGGTCGTCGTGCCGCGCCTGTTCGAGGTGCTGCGCACGCGGATCATGAAGCAGATCGCCAAGCAGGGCGGCGCGGCGAGTTTCCTGCTGGACCGCGCGCTGGAGATAGAGGAGCGGGCCGCCAAGAAGGGCAAGAAGCGCCTGCGCGACAAGCCAATGGATGCGCTGGTCGGCAAGCTTTTGAGGCCCAAGATCCGCCAGAAATTCGGCGGACGGATCAAGGCGATGGTCTCGGGCGGCGCGCCGCTCAACCCCGATGTCGGGATCTTTTTCCAGGCGCTCGGCCTGCCGATGATGCAGGGCTATGGTCAGACCGAGGCGGGGCCCGTGATCAGCTGCAACAGGCCAGCCGCCGGAGTCTCGATGGACACGGTCGGCCCGCCGATGAAGGGGGTCGAGGTCAAGATTGCCGAGGATGGCGAAATCCTGTGCCGGGGCGAACTGGTGATGCACGGATACTGGCAGAACCAGGGCGAGACCGACCGCGCGCTGAAGGACGGCTGGCTGCACACCGGCGATATCGGCCACCTCGACGAGCGGGGCCGGATCGTCATCACCGACCGCAAGAAGGACATGATCGTCAACGACAAGGGCGACAATGTCGCGCCGCAGAAGCTCGAAGGGATGCTGACCCTGCAGCCCGAGATCGGGCAGGCGATGGTCGTCGGCGATCGGCGGCCCTACGTGGTCGGACTGATCGTGCCCGATACCGAATGGGCGCTAGACTGGTGCAATTCGCAGAACAAGTCGCTCGACTGCAAGAAGGTGCTCGAGCTGCCCGAGTTTCGCGCGGAAATCCGCAAGGCGATCGACCGGGTCAATGCCGAACTGTCGGTGGTCGAGAAGGTGCGCGGCTTCGCCTTCGCCGACGAGCCGTTCTCGATCGAGAACGAGGAAATGACGCCGAGCATGAAGATCCGGCGGCACAAGATCAGGGAACGCTACGGCGATCGGCTGAACGCCCTCTATCGCAGCTGAGGGCCGCGGCCATGCGGATCACCGATGAGACGGGGATTCGGACGGTCACGGCGGTGACAGGCCCGGGTTGAGGGCACTGCTCGGCATGGGGCGCCCAAGGTTGATGATACGCCGGTGATCTGACCCAGGGTGGGGGAGCCTTGGGCCGCCCCCCTTTCGTGCGCGTTTTCATGCACCGGCATTCCAGAGAACGCTCGGCTGGCGTCGCGCGGGAAGGTCCGTGTTGCGCCGTTGCGACATTTTTCGAATACTCTGCCATCTGAGGCTTGGCACGCGCGCAGACGAGCGATAACGCGCGCAACCGGCGGTTTTTCGGGGATTGCGCGGATATCGGGGTCGTTATTCGCAATCTGAATGGTGCCGCCGCTTGGACATAAGGATACGTGATGAACACCAATAGTTGCCCAACCGCAACACGCGGGCGTGCGCGCCGATGCGCAATCCTTCTGGGGGGTATTTTGCTTTTCTCGCTGGCCACGCCGGCGCTCGCGCAGGATTCTGCCGTGCTCGAGCGTCTCGAAGCGCTCGAAGACCGGCTCGATGCGCTGCAGAGCGAAAACGAGCAGCTGCGCGCGCAGCTTGAAGACATGCGCGGCGTGAAAACCGCGCAGGGCGATGTCGTCGTCGCGGCGACCGATGCGCAGGTGCCTGCGGCGGCTGCGCAAGCCGAGATACCCGGCACGGCGCGCGTCGCGACGACGGCAGGCTCTGCCGGCCCGGTCGATGTGGTCACCGAAGCCGACGACCCGCGTGAGATGCAGGTGGCGGGGTCGGAGAACTTCGTCGGCACCAATGCGGCCTATGCGTACCAGATGCTCGACCATGCGGAGAACGTGAACACCAAGCCGCTGGTCCAGCTCGCCGCGCTGCAATCGGGCGAACTGACCGACCGGGTCACGCTGTCTGGCGGGATCACAGCGATTGCCAATTACCAGTGGGCGACGGTCGACTCCAAGTTCGGCTACCTCATGCGCCACCCGACCAGCGCCAACCAGCTGGGCGACAATGTCTCCGAAGTGGTGCTGCATTCGGCCAACCTCGCGCTGACCGCGCGGCTGCTGCCCAACGTCACCGGGTATGCGGAGCTGCTCTACGATCCGGAGCAGAGCTTCGGTCAGGGGACGATCACCGCGCTGACGCGCAACCAGATCCAGCTGCGCCGCGGTTGGGTGATGTTCGGCAATCTGGACCAGCTGCCGGTCTATGCGCTGGTCGGCAAGATGGACACGCCCTTCGGGCTCAACGACACGGTCAACCCGTTCACCAATTCGACCAACTGGCACGCTTTCGCAGGGCTGGCCTATGGCGGACAGGTCGGCTTCGTCTCGGGCGGGCTGCATGTGCGCGGGATGATCATCCAGGGTGGCGCGCAGTTCCGGTCGGCAAATGTGCCGGTGCTGGGCACCAGCGTGCCTTCGCGCGCGAACAACTTCGCGGTCGATGCGCGCTACACGATCGACCTTGGCGGGGAAGGCAATGCGCTGATGGCCGGTGCCAGCTACCAGCGCGGGACCGCCTATTGCCAGGACTATCCGGTCACGCACTTCAACCCGTGTCAGGACAACAACCCGGGCATCGCCGCCTATGGCAAGCTCACCTATGGTCCGCTGACGCTGATGGGCGAATATGCGAAGACGACGAAGGAATGGGCGGGCACCGCCGTACCCGATCCGACCAACCCGCTGAGCGTTTATGACGCAGTGAAGCCCGAGGCTTTCACGGTCGGCGGCCGCTTCGGTTTCGGGGCCGAGAGCCTGACCTTGCAGCGTCGCGAATTTGCGCTGTCGGCCGAATTCTCGAAGTTCATTTCGGGTGAGGAAGGCTCCCCGTGGCGGCGGCAGAACCAGATCGTGCTGGGCGGTTCGTGGTTCCCCGCACCGAACGTGAACCTGTTCGGCGAGTTCATCCGCGTGAACGGTTA
This sequence comes from Citromicrobium bathyomarinum, assembly GCA_001306305.2. NCBI lineage: Bacteria > Pseudomonadati > Pseudomonadota > Alphaproteobacteria > Sphingomonadales > Sphingomonadaceae > Citromicrobium > Citromicrobium bathyomarinum. The sequence continues at coordinate 639,471 of CP155577.1, read as the reverse complement.
CGTCCCGCTCAACTTCCTGTCGGGGGGCAATTTCCCCGATGGCAGCACCTGGTCGAACCAGGATGCGGATACGAATGTGATTCTGGCAGGCGCGCAGGTCGCGTTCTGACCCGATTGGCCAATCGGGCCGTCAGTGCCGGGCCGCTCGCGAAGAGTGGTCCGGTTCAGGCGGCCTCGTCTGCCAGATCGACATATTCGGGGAAGAAGCTCGGCGGGCGCGAGGACCATGCAGGCGCGGTCGCGGCAGCTTCGCTGAGGCTTTGCAGCAGCAGCTTGCGGCGCGCCGGGCGCAGGTGCGGCATGGCGGCGCCGGCGCAAAACGCGCTCGGCAGCCACGGGCGCACTTCAGGCCCCAGCAGGCGTTCGTAGAGGAAGCGGAAGGGCGAGAAGCCATCGAGCCGTTCCTGTGCCAGATCGAACGCGGCAAGCCGGGAGAGCTGCCCCATGAAGAGGGAGACCGATTCGCCCGCATCCGCGCCAGGCATCGTGTGGCGCAGCACCTTCAGATCCTGATAGGCGACGTACTGGCGGCGGATGTCGACATTCTCGCCCGCGTTACGGGCCCAGAGCTTGAAGGCATCGCACCGTCCCAGCCCGATATCTAGATTGCGGCGGATGAAGCGCTGTTCGCACGGGCTGAACCCGGCGAATTCGCGCATCTCGGCGATGCTCAGGCTGGTGGTGTTGTTCTTCGTCGCCATCGTGCCCCTCCGTGGCCGCCGAGTCGAGGCGGCCCGTTTGTCCGATGAGAGGCATGTTTCCGCGATCTTGGTAAACAAACCGCTAAGCTTGATATCCGGTCTTTCCTCAGCGGCGTCAGATAAGCCCTGCGAGCGGGCTGGAGGGGTCCGCATATTTACGCGTCGCCATGCGTCCGGAGAGGTAGGCGTCGCGCCCGGCCTGCACCGCCCGGCGCATCGCCCGGGCCATGCGAATCGGGTCTTTAGCCTCGGCGATCGCGGTGTTCATCAGGATCCCGTCGCAGCCCAGCTCCATGCCGACCGCCGCATCCGACGCGGTGCCGACACCGGCATCGACCAGCACCGGCACACTCGCACCTTCGACGATCAGGCGTATGGTCACGCGGTTCTGGATGCCCAGGCCACTGCCGATCGGCGCGCCCAGCGGCATGATCGCGACCGCGCCCGCTTCCTCTAGCTGCTTGGCGGCGATGGGATCGTCCGCGCAATAAACCATCGGGTGGAAGCCTTCCTTGGCCAGCGTCTCGGTCGCGCGCAGGGTCTCGCGCATGTCGGGGTAGAGCGTCTTCGCCTCGCCCAGCACCTCCAGCTTGACCAGATCCCAGCCGCCCGCCTCGCGGGCGAGACGCAGCGTGCGCACCGCCTCGTCGGCAGTGAAGCAGCCCGCGGTGTTGGGCAGGTATGTGACCTTCTTCGGGTCGATGAAATCGGTCAGCATCGGCTGATTGGGGTCGGACACGTTCACGCGCCGCACCGCGACGGTGACGATCTCCGCCCCGCTCGCCTCCAGCGCAGCGGCGTTCTGCGCGAAGTCCTTGTACTTGCCGGTGCCCACGATCAGGCGAGAGCGGAAGGTGCGCCCGGCGACACTCCACGTGTCATCGTCGTGCGCCGCATGGTCGCCTCCGCCCACGAAGTGCACGATCTCCAGCGAATCGCCATCGGTCAGCGCGATCTCGGCCAGCTGCGATCGCGGTGCGATCTCGCCATTATGCTCGACCGCGACCTTTTCGGGTGCAAGGCCGAGTTCGCGCACTAGCGCGGCGATGTCGGGGGCGGTGGTGGTGCGGCTCTCGCCGTTCAGCTGGATGGATCTGGTGTCGCTCATGGCCGGGCGACTTGGGGCCTCAGCGCCGTTCGCGCAAGACAATGCCGTGCCTGTGGTCGCTCGAACTGCGCAGGTTGAGCACGTGGCCAAGCGAAACCAGCGCCACGCCGATGATCGTCAGCGCGGCTTCTTCCACCCCGTGCGGCGCAGCCAGCGCACCGCCCATGAAGGTGAGCCCGGTCATCGCGATCACGAAGGGCATCCGCCGCTTGTGCCGCACCGCGCCGATACCGATCGCGACGCCGGCGATGATCGTCGCGGCGGCAAGGCCCCACCAGTGCAGTTCGGGCGCGAGCAGCCAGCCACCCGCGAGGCCCAGCGAGGAAATCACCACGATGGTCAGCACGCAGTGCACCACGCACAGCGCGGACAGGGCGATACCCATCGCATCGAGACGGACACGATTCGAGAGACTGCGGATGTCCATTGCCAGCCAAGTATGTGACGTTGTTTTATTTTGCAAGATAACCGGGGCGAAAATTCAGCCCTGACGCAGGTTTGCGTGCTTGCAACTGGGCGCGCGGGCACGCATTCAGGCGCCATGGCAAGCCTGTTATCCCGCCGCCCCGACACCCCGCGCATGATCGACACCGCCCGCCCCGGATGGCTCGCGTGGTGGCTGATTGTGGTGGCCGTGCTGGTGGTTACGATCGTGGCGGTTGGCGGCATTACCCGGCTGACCGAATCCGGCCTTTCGATCACCCAGTGGGACCCGGTCACAGGCGTGCTGCCGCCGCTCAGCGAACAGGCATGGCAGGCGGAGTTCGCGAGATATCAGGCGACCCCGGAATATCGGCTTGAGGCGGGGCCTGCGGGCATGACGCTATCCGACTTCAAAGGGATTTTCTTCTGGGAATGGTTCCACCGTCTGCTCGGGCGACTGATCGGAATGGTGTTTGCGCTACCCCTGATCTTCGCCTGGGTGCGCGGATGGATTCCGCGGGGCTACAAGCCTCGGCTGCTCGCGCTGCTCGCGCTGGGCGGCCTGCAGGGCGTGTTCGGCTGGCTGATGGTCCGTTCCGGCCTCGGCGGCGAGATGACCGACGTGAGCCATTTCTGGCTTTCGATCCACCTCGGCACCGCGCTGATTACGCTGGCGGGGCTGGTGTGGACCGCGCTCGACCTGCGCACGCTAAAGCGCGATCCGCGCGCACGACCGGCGCGGCTGCCCCCGTTCGCCGCGCTGGCGGGCGTGGTTCTGTTTATCCAGATCGTGCTGGGTGCGTGGGTCGCGGGGCTTAACGCGGGGCTGGCGTCGAATACCTGGCCGCTGATGCAGGGTCGCTTCCTGCCCGAGGCGAATTGGGCGCAGGGCGCGTTCTGGGCCTTCACGCATGATCCCTTCCTGCTGCACTTCCTCCACCGCTGGTTCGCGTGGATCGCCTTCGCGGCGCTTGTCTGGCTCGGCCTGCAAGCCTCCCGGCGGGAGGGGATCGCGGGCAAGGCTCTGCTGGTGATCGTCTGCACGCAGGTTCTGCTGGGGATCGTCACGGTCGTCACGGGAGTGTCGATCTGGGTCGCGGTCGCCCACCAGGTGACCGGTGCCCTTCTGGTCGCCGCCACTGCCGCCTCGGCCCACTCGCTGGGCCAACGGACCAGCAGGATGGAGGGGCTCGCCGCGTGAGCGCGCTGATATACACCGTGTTCGCCACTCGAGAGGACGCCCGCGCGGTCGCCTCGCAACTGCTGGACGAGCGGCTGATTGCCTGTGCCAATGTGATCGGCCGGATCAAGTCGCTGTTCGAATGGGATGGCGAGCGCGGCGAGGGCGAGGAGATCGCGATCCTGTTCAAGACCAATGCCGAGCGGCTGGACGATGCCGTCGCGCGTCTGGAAACGCTGCACCAATATGAAGCGCCCGCCATTCTCGGTTGGCGCGCGGACAGCGCTGGCAAGGCCACGACGGCCTGGCTGGCGGCGCTGGGCGGTTAGCCAAGATGGAGCGGCGCGGCTTTCTGACGGGGCTTGGTCTGGTCGGGTTTGCGCCGCTTGCCCTCCACCCCGCTTCGCTGCTCGCCGCGCGCGCCGTTCCTCAGGGCGAATTCCGGCTGGAGCGCGTGCTGCGGCGCGACCTGTTCGACGGCAAGGCAATCATCGTCAATCGCGGCTGGCTGATCCGGTTCGATGCGGCGGCTCGCGGCGGTGTTGAAGTGACCGGGGAGCAGGTGACGAGCGTGGTCGAGGCGCCGCCAGCGCTCGCCGCACTCGCCCGGCTGGAGGAGCAGCGCGCAGCCAGCCTGCTGCCCCTGCGGCTCTCGGCCAGCGGGACGATCGTGGATCTGCCCGGCGATCGCGCGCTCGATCCTCTCCCCGACACGGTAATCGAGGCTGCGGCAGACTATGTGGCGGGCCATTCGTCCGCACCCGCCGTGGACCTGAACGTGCGGCAATTCGTCACCCAGCTTTCGCAGCGGCAGATGGGCTGGCTTTCGCACCTGCCACCTGACCTCCTCTTTCCAGCCCCCCGGGACAGGACGGCGACCCGCGAGATCGCCCTGGCGGATGGCGGGCAGGGCCGGGTCGAACTGCGCGAAATGGCGCTGGCAGCCCCGGCATCCGGGCTGCTCGAAAGCTTCGTGCGCGAAGCGATTACAACGGTTGGCGAGAGTTCGCGCAGCGCCGCCGAAACTTGGCGGCTATACGACACGGTATCATAATACCTCTTCTCTAACCCCCGAGATTGCTTGACTTGGGAGGCCTTTGGACGCATTAGCGCGCTCCACGACCGGCTGGGCGAATCGGCGAAACACGCGTTTCATCCTCCGGCGAGACCCCCCTAATTCTCGAGGGACACGATAGCCATGAAGGCGCTCAGCAAGATGACCCGGTCGATCAAGCCGGCCGAGGTCGAAAAGAACTGGTATGTAATCGACGCGGAAGGCCTGGTTGTTGGCCGCCTCGCCTCGATCGTTGCGAACATCCTGCGCGGCAAGCACAAGCCGAGCTACACCCCGCACGTCGATTGCGGTGATCACGTGATCATCCTCAATGCGGACAAGGTGAAGTTCACCGGCCGCAAGATGGGCAACAAGAAGTATTACAAGCACACCGGCTATGCCGGCGGCATCAAGGAAACCACGCCCGCCAAGATCCTCGAGGGCAAGTTCCCCGAGCGCGTGGTGGAAAAGGCTGTCGAGCGGATGATTCCGCGCGGGCCGCTTGGTCGCCAGCAGATGAAGGCGCTGCACCTGTATGCCGGCACCGAGCATCCGCATGACGGGCAGAAGCCCGAGGTGCTCGACGTTGCTTCGATGAACCGCAAGAACAAGGCTCTCGCATAATGGCCGACGACAAGAACCAGAACGAATCGCAAGGGTCCGAAAAGGCCGAGAGCGTGCGCGATCTCGCCGATCTCGCGAACATCGCGGGTGATGCGCCTGCTGCCGACGCCGCCGTGGTTGCCGAAAGCACCGCGCCGCTGCGCGAGCAGGAGCTGGACCAGCATGGCCGCGCCTACGCCACCGGTCGCCGCAAGGACGCGGTCGCCCGCGTGTGGATCAAGCCGGGCAAGGGCACGATCACGATCAACGGCAAGGAGCAGGAAACCTATTTCGCACGTCCGACTCTGCGCCTCGTGATCAACCAGCCGTTCGCGATCACCGATCGCGAAGGCCAGTACGACGTGATCGCCACCGTTCGCGGCGGCGGCCTGTCGGGCCAGGCCGGTGCGGTGAAGCACGGCATCGCACAGGCTCTGTCCAAGTACGAGCCCGCGCTGCGCGGCACGGTCAAGGCGGCAGGCTTCCTGACCCGCGACAGCCGCGTGGTCGAGCGTAAGAAGTACGGCCGTGCCAAGGCACGTCGTAGCTTCCAGTTCTCGAAGCGCTAAGCTACAAGAACAACGGATCACCAGGAGGGGCGGTGCCGCGAGGCGCCGCCCTTTTTGTTTGGGAAACTGGTTTTTCGCGTGCGCGGATCAACTCACCGGCGGATCGGTGCGCGGAACAGCGCCGACGGGCGCGACCGGTTCGCCCTCTTCGCGCGGCGGATGCGCGTCCTCGGGGACGTCGTCGATCTTCATCGCCTCGTCCTCGATGTTCTCGAGATTGCGGATATGCACCCGCAGCGTCTCGCCATCCCAGCGCAGTTCGTTGAAGCTCGGCGGGGTGGAGCGCAGGCGCTGCGACAGCGTGCCCGCGCCGATCATGCGGACCGGGCCATGGGGCGTGTCCTCCATGATCTCGAACGCGTCGTGGACATGCCCGGACAGCACGCCGAGCACATTGCGCTTCGCCAGTTCAGCCAGCGCATTCGAGCCGCCGCGGGTCATCGCGGTGCCTTGCGTACCGACTTCGCGCAAAGGGTGATGCACGGTCACCAGCGCGCGGGTGCCAGCGGGCAGTGCGTCGATCCGCGCGAGGCAGTCCTCCAGCGCGCGGCCCGTGACCCACCCCTTGGACCAGTTGAAGCGGGGCTGCGCGCGGACCGCGGTTTTTAGCGGCACCAGCGCGATCCCCGGCAGGTCGATCTCCCGCTCGACAATCTCCGTAAGCCGCCCGAACCGCTTGTAGGGCGTTACAAACCGCTCGATCAGGTTGAAATAGGGCATGTCGTGATTGCCGACATCGAGCGTGGCGGGGGCCTGCAGGGTCCCGATCCACTCTTCCGCCGCGCGAAATTCGTGGTGGCGCGCACGCATCGTCAGGTCGCCGGTTATCGCGACCGCATCGGGCCTCAGCCGCGCGACCTCGGCAGCGAACCAGTCGAGCGCCTCGTTGTTTTCGAGCCCGAAGTGAATGTCGCTGACGTGAAACAGCAGCGTGTCGGCCATCGGGTCAGTCCTCTTGCGCCAGTGTCGCGATCAGATCGACGGGGCTTTTCTCGAGCGCGAATGTCTCGGTCGCATCGCCATGGGCAGGCTCGCCGTCAAGCAGCAGGTCGAGCGGCTGAGCCCCAGTGCTGGCGAGCGTTACCTCCTGAAACGGGCCGAAGGTATCGTGCGGTCCCTCGCGAAATTCCTGCCGCAACAGCGCCCAGGTCTGGGCGACGAAATCAGCCCCGGTCCGCGCGTGGTACGCGGCAATATCGATGCCTCCCGCATGCGGCATCAGCTCCAGAATCGGGTAGCCTTCGGGCGCGCCCGTATCGGGCTGCCGGATCAGCACGGGCGGCTGGCCGGCTGTGTTCTGAATCGCGGCACCCGCCGCCGCCAGCATCCCACCGGCATCGGCCGCGCGCAGCGCCTCGCGCACCTCGTTCCAGCTGGTCCCGGGGCCGACCAGCAGCCCGGCCAGCGCGATGCCCTTTGACGAGCGGATGATCTGCGGCCGGACCCGGCGCGCCTTTCCGGTGGAGAACGCCTCGATTACCTCGTGGACCCCGGCCTCTCCATGGACCCGCTTGGGCAGAAGATTCTGCGTACCGCCCGGCAGCGGCAGGACCGCCCCACCCCATCCCGCGAGCTGCGCGACCACCGCATTGATCGTGCCGTCACCGCCCAAAGCGACGACGGTGTCGATACCGCGCTGGTCGAGTTGCGCAACCGAAGGAATCTCTTCGGAAGGGAAGGTCGTACGCTCGGCGATGCACAGGCTGGATCGCTCGCACGCCTGGTGCAGATCGGCGAGCAGCTCTTCGCGCACCGATCCGCTGCCTTCGTTCGTAATCAACCAGATATCGCGGGATATACTCATGATGGTCGAATGCCCCGTGAGCGGGCCCGTTCCGTCACCCCCGGCTGTCACTGGGCAAGATCGGCCGTCGCAACCGAACCGGGCGAGTCGTTCTGCTGCACCAGCAGCTTGTCGATCTTGCGCCCGTCCATGTCGACCACTTCGAACTGCCAGCCCTGGTGGGTGAAGACCTCGCCCTCCTCGGGCAGATGCTTGAGCACGGAGAGCGCAAATCCGGCGGCGGTGGCGAATTCGCGATCCTCGCCGTAATCCAGCGCCAGCCGGTCGCCGAGCGATTCCGCATCGAGACTGCCGGAGATCAGCAGCGATCCATCCGCGCGCTCGATCACCTCGGGTATCTCGCCCTGATCCTTGTCGCTTTCGAACTGGCCGACGATCGCGGTGAGCAGGTCGATCGGGGTCACGATCCCGTCGAGATGCCCGTATTCGTCGTGGACCATGGCCATCGCCACTTCGGCCTGCTGAAGCACGCGCAGCGCATCCATCGCGTCGAGCTGGTCGGGCACCACCTCCACCCGCTTGGCCAGGTCGGTCAGCTTGAACGGCTGCCCGGTCAGCATCGCGGCAAGCACTTCGCGCACCTTGACCACGCCGACAACCTTGTCGGCAGAGCCTTCCGCCACCGGCAGCAGCGAGTGCGGCGTGTCGCCGATGGTCGCCTCGATCTCGGCCCGGTCGGCATCGGCATCGATCCAGTCGAGCTCGGTGCGCGGAGTCATCACTTCGCGCACAGGGCGATCGGCCAGCCTCACCACGCCTTTCAGGATGGCGCTCTGGTCAGCCTCCAGCACTCCGCTGCGGGTCGCTTCGGCAAACAGCATCTGCAGTTCTTCGGCGGTGACGCTGTTCTGCCCACCCGGACGCACGCCGAACAGGCGGACGATGGTGGCGGAGGAGAAATCGAGCACCCACACCACCGGCGCGGCAATCGTCGCGAGCCATTTCATCGGCTGCGCCATGACCATCGCGATCCGGTCGGCCGAGCGCAGGGCGAGCTGCTTGGGCACCAGTTCGCCGATCACCAGGCTGGCATAGGTGGTCAGCACGATCACCAGAATGAAGCCGACCTGCTCCGCGCGGTCGGCCGACAGCCCCAGCGGATCGCCGATTCGTTCGCCCACCGGGCCGCCCAGGCTCGCGCCCGAGTAAGCGCCGGCAATGATCCCGACCAAGGTGATCCCGATCTGCACGGTGGAGAGGAACTTGCCCGGATCGCCCGCCAGCTCCAGTGCGGTTGCCGCGGCAACGCTGCCGCCCTCCGCCTTGGCCTGCAGGCGGGTGTGCTTGGCCGAAACGATCGCCAGCTCCGACATCGCGAAGACGCCGTTGAGCACGATCAATCCGGCAATGATGATCAGGTCTGTCCAGGGGAAAGGTGTCACGGTGTCTGCCGCGCTAGCACAAATCTTGCGCCGCGCCAGCCGTGAACCGGCTTGTGCAGGCCGCCGGGAACAAGCGGGAAGCGGGCGGCGTTGACGAACCGGCTAGCGTGGGTGGGACGCGAAGCCCGCACTTGCGCCCGAGGGGGCGCGCATAAAAAACCACAAAGGGATACCAAGTTCATGAAAACCCCCCGTCTTATTCTCTCGTCGGTAGCCATTGCGGCGCTGGTGAGCACCTCCGCCTGCGTTACCGACCCCAACACAGGTGAGCAGAAGGTTTCGCGCACCGCGATCGGCGCGGCAGTCGGCGGTACGCTGGGCTACCTGCTCGGCGACATCATCGGCGGCGGCGCGGCCCGCATCATCGGTGCCGGCATCGGCGGTTCCGCCGGCGCAGTGCTGGGCGACCAGTTCGACGACCAGATCCGCGAGCTTGACGAGCAGACCGCCGGCAGCGGCGTCGATGTCGAGGAAATCGGCGATCAGGACGCGATTCTCGTGCGCCTGCCCGACGGCGTGACCTTCGCTACCAACTCGGCGAACATCAACCCGAGCTTCCAGCGCACGCTCGACACCGTGGCGCAGAGCATGATCCGCTACCCCAACTCGCTGATCGACGTGTACGGCTTCACCGACACCACCGGCAGCCCGAGCTACAACCAGCAGCTGTCCGAACAGCGCGCCCAAGCGGTCGCCAATTACCTCGTCTCGCAGGGTGTCTCGCGCGCCCGCATCGCGACCCGCGGCTATGGTGAAGACCCGCAGTACCTGCGCGTTCGCACCGGCGACAACGTGAACGAGCCGCTCAACCGCCGGGTCGAGATCAAGATCGTTCCGATCAGTCAGGAAGAAGTGGCCGCCGCGCGCCGCTAACTTCCGCCGCTACGGCATCGAATATCAGGAGGGCCGGCGCAGCGATGCGTCGGCCCTTTTCTGTCGCTCGCGCTATCGGGCCTTGCTCTGGGCGAGCAGTTCGCGCGCCCGCTGGCCGAAATGCTCGATCGCCGGCTCGCGCAGCGTGGGCGCGCATACCAGCAGCCCGAAACTGCGCGGATCGCGCTTGTTGTAGCCGAGTGGCTGGCCGAAAATATCGCTCACCGAAGCGCCTGCCTCGCGCGCGATCAGGGTCGCGGCGGCAATATCCCACTCGTAGCCCCAGCGCATGGTGGCCAGCAGGTCCGCCTGGCCCGCGGCGACCATCGCGGCGCGCAGGGCGATGCCGTTGGGCTGCTCGACCTTCGTGAAGCCACGATCGTCTTTGGCCAGATCATTGGCGGGAATGCGCGCACCATCCAGCTGTTCGCGCCGCGACGTGGCGAGCGCCTCTCCGTTGAGGGTCGCGCCGCGTCCTGCCGTGGCCCGCCAGCTTTCCTCGCGCGCGGGCGCTTCGAGCGCCGCGATCAGCGATCTGCCCGAGGATACCAGCGCGACCGATACCGCCCAGCCGCTGCGCCCGCGGATGAAGTCGCGGGTGCCATCGATCGGGTCGACCACCCACACCAGCCGGTCGTCCAGCCGCTCGGCATTCTCGGCGCTCTCTTCGGATAGCCAGCCCGCGCTGGGCAGCAGGGCCCCCAGTTCTCGCTTCAGGAAGGTGTCGACCTCCAGATCGGCTTCGCACACCGGATCATTGGTGCCCTTGTCCCACACCTCCACGCTGTTTCCGGCTCCGGGCCAGCGATTCATGGCGATTCGTCCCGCTTCGCGCAGGATGGCTTCAAGGCGGGGATAGTCGATCATAACTGGCACTTGGCATGTGCGTCCGGTTCTCGCCCTTTTCAAGCGGGCGCATCCATGCTTAGGCGCCCCACGAATACCTATATCACGCTGTCAGCCACGAAGGACGCACCGCCCCATGAACATTCACGAGTATCAGGCCAAGGAACTGCTTGCCGAGCACGGAATCGCCATCCCCAAGGGCATCCCTGCGATGAACGTCGAAGAAGCCGTCGCGGGCGCCAAGCAGCTGCCCGGCCCGCTTTATGTCGTGAAGGCGCAGATCCATGCCGGTGGTCGCGGCAAGGGCAAGTTCAAGGAACTGGGCCCTGACGCGAAGGGCGGCGTGCGCCTCGCCAAGTCGATCGAAGAGGTCGAAGAGGCCGCGCGCGAAATGCTCGGCAACACGCTGGTCACCGTGCAGACCGGCGATGCGGGCAAGGAAGTGAACCGCCTCTACGTCACCGATGGCGTCGACATCGCGAAGGAATACTACCTCGCGCTGCTGGTCGACCGGGCAAGCGGCGAAGTCGCCATCGTTGCCTCGACCGAAGGCGGGATGGACATCGAAACCGTCGCGCACGAAACGCCCGAGCGGATCACCACCATCACCATCGACCCGGCGCAGGGCTTCATGCCGCACCACGGCCGCGCGGTGGCCTTCGCGCTGAAGCTGGAAGGCGATCTCAACAAGCAGGCGCAGAAGCTCTCCAAGCAGCTCTACGAAGCCTTCCTCGCCTATGACTGCGCGATGCTGGAGATCAATCCGCTGGTCGAAACTGAAGACGGCAACCTGCTGGTGCTCGACACCAAGATGAGCTTCGATTCGAACGCGATGTATCGCCAGAAGGAAGTCGAAAAGCTGCGCGACGTCACCGAGGAAGACGAAGCCGAGGTGGAAGCGAGCGAATACGACCTCGCCTACATCAAGCTCGACGGCAATATCGGCTGCATGGTCAACGGCGCCGGCCTCGCCATGGCGACGATGGACATCATCAAGCTCAACGGCGCGTTCCCGGCCAACTTCCTCGACGTTGGCGGCGGTGCCAACAAGGAGAAGGTGACCGCGGCGTTCAAGCTGATCCTGAAGGACCCGGCTGTCGAAGGCATCCTGGTCAACATCTTCGGCGGGATCATGAAGTGCGACGTGATCGCCGACGGCATCGTCGCGGCGGCCAAGGAAGTGAACATCCAGGTTCCGCTGGTGGTTCGCCTCGAAGGCACGAACGTCGAAAAGGGCAAGGAAATCCTCGCCAATTCCGGCCTCGCGATCGTGCCCGCAGACGATCTGGGCGATGCCGCCAAGAAGATCGTGGCCGAGGTCAACAAGGCCAAGTAAGCCCGGACCCATCATTCGGTGGGCCGATCAGCAAAGCGGGGCGCGAGAGGAGACTTTCGCGCCCCGTTTGTCATTGCGGTCCATGGCCGGGTGCGAGCCTAGAACATCCCGCCGCTAGCCGCGCCGCCGCCTCCCCCGAGCAGCACCTTACTCACGACGACGTAGAACGCCGCGCCGCTGCCCAGAAAGGCGATCAGCATCAGCAGCCCGTCACGCACGGTCAGCGCGATGCCGAATGCCGCGATCACCGCCATCGGCAGGACGACGGCGAAGGGCAGCAGTTCGAGCGGGGGCACGGCCAGGCACAGCAGCGCGATCACCGCTGCGGCGATGCGCGCCGCGGTCGGCCCGGTGAAGATCTCCAGCCGTCCGTGGAAGATCTTGTCCAGCCATGCGCCGACCTTCTCCATATCCTCCGCCGCGTTGGCGAGCTTCTCGCCCTCCACCGAGCGGTTCTTGAGGAAGCCGGGCAGCCACAGGTGCTGCTTGCCGAACACCAGCTGGACCGCGATCAGTAAAAGCGTGACGGCGAGAAAGGTGGGCACACCGGGGATCCCGCCTATAGGCGATATGCCGATGAGCGCGGGCACCAGCAGAACCGGGCCGTAGGACCGGCTGCCGAAGGATTCGACGATGTCGCCAATGGTCGCCCGGTCATTCTGATCGCCGATATCGGTCAGCCGATCGAGAATGCCGCACACGTTCTTCGGGGTATCCGCCATGATAGTCCAAACCCCCTGCAGTGCGACGGTTCCGCCCTGCTGCCAGATGATTCGCGGCCGCCTGCCCTCGGCGGGGGAGGCGCGGGGGCGGCATACCTGACGCTACGCTCTCGCGGCGCACCGAACGCGCCCTTGACGGCGCTGTTTCCGGAACGCAACACCGCCCGCAGCCATTGGAACAAATATAGCATTCCGCGGCCCGGCGAGCCCTCGCCGTGCCATCCACGCGAAAGGACAACCGATGAAAATACTCGTGCCCGTCAAGCGGGTGATCGATTACAACGTGAAGCCCCGCGTCAAGGCGGACGGCTCCGGAGTCGACCTCGCCAACGTCAAGATGAGCATGAACCCGTTCGACGAGATCGCGGTCGAAGAAGCGATCCGGATCAAGGAAGCGGGCAATGCCGAAGAGATCGTCGCGGTCTCGGTCGGCCCGGCAAAGGCGCAGGAAACGCTGCGTACCGCGCTCGCCATGGGCGCGGACCGTGCAATCCTTGTCGAATCCGATGAAGATCTGGAGCCGCTCGCCGTCGCCAAGATCCTCAAGGCGATCGTCGAGGAAGAACAGCCCGGCCTCGTACTGCTGGGCAAGCAGTCGATCTCGGACGACAGCAACCAGACGGGCCAGATGCTCGCCGCACTGCTCGACCGGCCGCAGGGCACCTTCGCCAACACGATCACGCTCGAAGGCGATTCGATCACCGTGAAGCGCGAGATCGATGGCGGCCTCGAAACGGTCAAGCTGACCCTGCCCGCGATCGTCACCACCGACCTTCGCCTGAACGAGCCGCGCTATGCCTCGCTGCCCAACATCATGAAGGCCAAGAAGAAGCCGCTCGACACCAAGAGCCCGGCCGATTTCGGCGTCGACACCGCGCCGCGCCTCAAGACGCTCAAGGTCTCCGAGCCGCCGGTCCGTCAGGCTGGCGAAAAGGTCGAGGATGTCGATGCGCTGGTCGCCAAGGTCAAGGCGCTCGGGATCGCCTGATTGAGGGCCTGCGCCCGCTTAGAGATATTGAGGTAAGAACATGAAAACTCTGGTTCTGGTCGAACACGACAACACAGAAGTGAAGGACGCGACGCTGGCTTCCGTCACCGCCGCGTCCAAGCTCGGCGAAGTGCACCTGCTGGTCGCTGGCGCAGACTGCGCGGGCGTGGCCGATGCCGCCGCGAAGATCGCCGGCGTGGGCAAGGTCCACCTTGCGGACGACGCCGCCTACAAGGATATGCTGGCGGAGAATATCGCGCCGCTCGCCGCCAAGCTGATGGCCGATCACGACGCCTTCGTCGCGCCTGCCACCACCACCGGCAAGAACATTGCCCCGCGCGTCGCCGCGCTGCTCGACGTGATGCAGATTTCCGAAGTGATGAGCGTCGAAGGCGACAAGACCTTCACCCGCCCGATCTACGCGGGCAACGCGATCGCCACGGTCGAAAGCACCGAAGACAAGCTGGTCCTGACCGTGCGTGGCACTGCGTTCGACAAGGCCGAAGCCGAAGGCGGCAGCGGCACTGTCGAGACGGTCGAGACCACCGGCGATGCCGGCACCTCCGAATTCGTCAGCCGCGAACTCGCCAAGAGCGAACGCCCCGAACTGACCAGCGCAAGCGTGGTCGTGTCGGGCGGCCGCGCGCTGAAGGACGCGGAGACGTTCGAGGAATACATCACGCCGCTGGCCGACAAGCTGGGCGCCGCGATCGGCGCGAGTCGTGCGGCGGTCGATGCGGGTTATGTCCCGAACGACTACCAGGTCGGCCAGACCGGCAAGATCGTCGCGCCGGAAGCCTATTTCGCGATCGGCATCTCGGGCGCGATCCAGCACCTTGCCGGGATGAAGGATTCCAAGACCATCATCGCAATCAACAAGGACGAGGACGCCCCGATCTTCCAGGTCGCGGACATCGGCCTGGTCGCGGACCTGTTCAAAGCGGTGCCGGAACTGACCGAAAAGCTCTGAGGGCTCAACGCCTTTAAGGTTACAGGAGAGCCCCGCCCTCGTGGCGGGGCTTTTTTTGCGCGCCCCGGCGATGCTGCGGTTCAGAACGCCTGCGTGATCGCGTGCAGCGTCACGCCGACCAGCCCGCCCACCAGCGTGCCGTTGATGCGGATGAACTGCAGGTCGCGGCCCACCGCGCTCTCGATCCGGTCGGTCACTGTGCCGGCGTCCCACCGCTTCACGGTGTCGGACACCAGCGCGACGATCTGCGCGCCATAGCGTGACGTCATCCCTACCGCAGTACGTCGCGCGAAGCGGTTGATCTGCCGCTGGAGGCGCGGATCGTCCTGCAGGGCCTTGCCCAGCTCGCGCAGAGCCTCGCGCAGGTCGTTGCCCAGTCCGCTGTTGGGGTCGCGCGCGCGGGCAATCAGCGAACGCCGCATCCGTTCCCACACGCCCATCCACCAGTCCGCCAGCGCCGGGTTTTCCAGCAGGTCCATTTTCACCGCCTCGACCTTGGCCTGCATCTCCGGATCGGTCTTGAGCTGTGTCGCGAGTTTGATCAGAGCCGCGTCGATCTTGCCGCGCATCGGGTGCTCTGGGTCGACCAGCACTTCGGCCAGCAGGCGGTACACTCCGTCGAGGACGGAGCTGGAGATACGGCTGTCGAGCCCGGTCCAGCGCAGCACCGAGTTGGCGCGGCTGCGGATGATCTCACGCACCGCCTCCTCGTTGTCCTCCAGCGTCAGCCCGGCCCAGCGGATCAGCCCGTCGAGCAGCGGACGATGGCGGCCATCGGCGATCAGGTTTTCGAGCAGGTTGCCAAGCAGCGGAGCGAGCTCAATTCTGGACAACTGGCTGGCGAGCCCCGCGCGCACCCGCAGGCCCAGCCGCTCGGGGTCGAGCGATTCGAGCACCTCTGCCGCCAGCTCCGCGCCGCCGCCCATGAAGCGCGAGCGTTCTCCACCTTCACGGTTGACCAGGAACTCGCCCGCGTTCGCCGCTACATTCGTCCGCCGCATCCGCCGCGCGACGACCGAGGGGGTGAGGAAGTTGGCGCGAAGGAACTGCGCCATGGTGTCTGCAATCCGGTCTTTCTTGCGCGGAATGATCGCGGTGTGGGGGATCGGTACGCCCAGCGGATGGCGGAACAGCGCGGTCACCGCGAACCAGTCGGCCAGCCCGCCAACCATAGCCGCTTCGGCAAAGGCGTGCAGGTAGCCCCAGAACGGATGTATATCGAGGTTGACCTCCGCCACCACGAACACGCCCGCCATGGCGAGAAGCAGGCCGGTGGCGGTGCGGCGGATCTGCCGGGTTTGGTCCAAAGACGATCCTACAATCAGCCGGTTGTCTCTCATTCGCTTATACATCGACGCGGAGACGAACCTATCTCCGTGCTGGTATAAGGAAACACCGGATGTCGAAAATCATCAAGAAAAGCCTGGCTTGCGCTCTCGTACTCGGCGCTGTGACGACCCCGACTCTTGCGATGGCGCAGCAGGACGTGCCGGATATCTGCACCCGCGAAGCCCGGACCTACAGCGAATGGGTCGCACAGATCTTCTTGTGCCACTGATCGCTCCATACAAGCAGCTTGCTTAATCGGAGGATGGGGCCGCGACACCGGGGGTGAGTGCGGCTCCTTCCTTCGAGGCGGCGTTGATCGAGAGCATCTTGCGCAAGGCGGGGCCGACCCGCTTTTCGAACCCGTCGGCAAGGCTGAAACCAGCCGGCACGATGAGCAGGGTCAGCAGCGTGGAAACCACCAGCCCGCCGATCACCATGGTGCCCATTGGCGCGCGCCATGCCCCATCGCCCGATCCGAGCACGCCCGAAAGCGCAGTGGGGATCATCCCGGCGGTCATCGCAAAGGTCGTCATGACGATCGGCTGGGCGCGCTTGTGCCCCGCATCGATGATGGCATCCATCTTGTCCTGACCATGGGCCATCGCCTCGATCGCGAAGTCGATCAGCAGGATCGAGTTCTTTGACACGATCCCTAACAACAGCAGCACGCCGATATAGACGGGCATCGACTGCGGCTGTCCGACCAGCCAGACCAAAAAGATGCCGCCCAGCGGCGCGAGCGCAAGGCTGGTCATGTTGACCAGCGGGCTCATCAGACGCTTGTAGAGCAGCACCAGCACCGCGAAGACCAGCAACACACCGGTCGGAACCGCGATCGCAAAGTTCGTCATCAGCTCGTTCTGGATTTCTTCCTCGCCCACGGCGTCACGCGTCACGCCGGCAGGCAAATCCTGCAGCACCGGCAACTGCTCGATCTGCGCGCGCGCCTCGCCCGTCACGACGCCCTCGGCGAGGTCGGCACCGACCAGGATGCGGCGGCTCTGGTTATAGCGCTGGATCGCGGTCGGCCCCGAACCGAACCGGATATCTGCGACCCGGCTCAGCGGAACGGTCCCCCCGCGAAGGGTCGGCACTGGCAGGTTCTCGATCGTGGTCAGGCTCTCGCGCGAGGCTTCGGGCAGTTTCACGCGGATCGGAATCTGGCGATCCGACAGCGAGAACTTCGCCGCGTTCTGCTCGATCTCGCCCAGCGTTGCGATCCGGATGGTCTGACTCAGCGCGATCGTCGAGACGCCGAGATCGGCGGCCAGATCGGGCCGGGGCGCGATGATCAGCTCGGGCCGGGAAAGGTCGGCGTTGATGCGCGGGGCGACAATGGTTTTCAGCCCCTTCATCTGCTCGACCAGCTGCGATGCCGTTTCCTGCAACACTTCGGGATTCGATCCGGCGAGCATCACGGTGATGTCACGGCCGCTCCCGCCGCCGCCGCCCTGCTGCGACTGGAAGCGCACGCGGGCGTCGGGAATGGTGGCAAGCAGAGGCGCGAGCTGCCGCTCGAACTGGATCGAGGTCCGTTCACGATCGGGCGACAAGGTGATGTAGATCGTCGCACTGCCCATCCGCACCCGCTCCAGCGCACGCTCCACCTCGGGCTGTTCGTACAGTAGCGTGGCGACCCGGTCTGCGACTGCCTCGGTATCTTCCAGCGTCGTACCGGGGACCATTTCGATCTGGACCTGGCTGTTGTCGCTGTCGACATTCGGCTGGAACTGGCCAGGCACACTCATGAACAGCTGCACGGTCAGCAGCAGCGCGAAATAGCCGATCATCAGCATCCACACGCGATGGTCGTAGAAGCGCGCCTCGAGATAGCGCCACACTTCGCGGGCGCGCGGGCCGAACACCGAGCTCAGCAAGCCGAGCAGCTTGAGCACGATCCAGCCGGCGGCGAAGGCGATCGCGGCGGCCAGCGCCATCTGCACGATCCCAACGATCCGGTTATAGAATGTGCCCGCCACGGACTCGGGTGAAGAGGCGACCGCGCCACCCACCTTCTCGGCAAGACCCAGCCCGCTCAGCGCGCCGTTCACGCCGAAGAAGGCCACGGCGGTCACCGCAATCAGCACCAGCGCCGTCACCAGCAGCGCCGGCAGGTAGGCAAACCGCTTTTTCGGGGGTTCGATGCCTTCACGACGACGGAGCATCTTGCCACGTTCGAGCGTCCAGTGGAGGATGCCCATGTAGCGGTCCATCATCGGGCCCTCACCATGGCTGGCATGGCCCTTGGACTTGAGGAAGTAGGCCGCGAGCATAGGCGTGATCATGCGGGCGACCGCCAGCGACATCAGCACCGCAACCACCACGGTGATCCCGAAGTTCTTGAAGAA
This sequence comes from Citromicrobium bathyomarinum, assembly GCA_001306305.2. Classification (NCBI taxonomy): domain Bacteria; kingdom Pseudomonadati; phylum Pseudomonadota; class Alphaproteobacteria; order Sphingomonadales; family Sphingomonadaceae; genus Citromicrobium; species Citromicrobium bathyomarinum. Next base: position 621,235 of record CP155577.1, on the reverse strand, counting down.
CTGTCCGGAAATGCCCGGCATCAGGCCGACAGGCAGGAAGACCGCGACGATGCAGAAGCTGGTCGCGACCACCGGCAGACCGATCTCATCCGCCGCATCGATCGACGCCTCGTAGGCGTCCTTGCCCATTCGCATGTGTCTGACGATGTTCTCGATCTCCACGATCGCATCGTCGACCAGCACGCCTGCCACCAGCGCGAGCGCCAGCAAAGATAATGAGTTCAGGTTGAACCCGAGCAGATCCATGAACCAGAAGGTCGGGATCGCCGAGAGCGGGATAGCAACCGCGGAAATGAACGTCGCGCGCCAGTCGCGCAGGAAGAAAAACACCACCACGACCGCGAGCAAAGCGCCCTCGATCATCATCGCCATCGAGCTCTCGTACTGTTCCTCGGTATACTTCACCGTGTTGAACAGCTGGATGAAGTGGACGCCCGGGTTTTCCGCCTCGATCTTCTCGATTTCCTCAAGCGCGTCATGGAAGGTCGAAACATCGGACGCGCCCTTGGCACGCGACATGGCGAAGTTGACGACTTCCTTGTCGCGGACCTTGCTGATCGAGGTCTGCTCGGAATAGCCGTCGCGCACGGTCGCAACATCGGCGAGCTTGATCGTGCGCCCGTCGCCCAGCTGGATCTGCTGCTGCGAAAGGGCATAGGCGTCCTGACTATTGCCCAGCACGCGCACAGACTGGCGCGTGCCACCAACCTCGGCTGCACCGCCTGCGGCATTGAGGTTGTTCTGCCGCAGCACACCGTTCAACTGGCTGGCGGTGACTCCGTAGGACTGGATGGCTTGGGGATCGAGGATCACCTCGATTTCGCGATCGACCCCCGCGAAGCGATTGACCTCGGCCATGCCTTCCACGCCGAGCAAGCGCTTGGCCACCACATCGTCGATGAACCAGCTGAGCTGCTCCAGCGTCATGTCGTCGGCTTCGACCGCGTAGATCCCCAGGAAACCTCCGGAAATCTCTTCCTTCGAAACGCGTGGTTCGAGGATTCCGTCGGGCAGCGAGCCGCGAACCGTATTGATCGCGTTGGTCACTTCGGACACCGCATCATTCGGATCGGTGCCGATCTCGAATTCGATGAAGGTGCTGGAATTGCCTTCCGACGCGGTCGAATTGATGTTTTTCACGCCGTTGATCGAGCGGACCGCGGATTCGACCAGTTGGGTTATCTGGTTCTCGATCTCCGTCGGCGCCGCGCCGGGCTGCGAGATATTGACGTTGACCGCAGGGAATTCGATCTCCGGGTTGTTGACCACGTCCATCCGGCTGAAGCTGAGCAGACCCGCCAGCAATAGCGCAGTAAAGAAGACCAGCGGAATGACCGGGTTGCGGATCGACCAGGCGGAGATGTTGCGGAAGTTCATCGTGCTCAGTCCTTCTGCGCGACCGGGTTCACCCGCTCGCCCGGATTGAGGAAGCCGCCTGCGCGCAGCACGACCTGCTCGTCGCCCGACAGACCACCGGTGATCGCGACCCCGCGCGAGGTAACCATGCCGGTCTCGATCGCGCGGCGGACGACGGTGTTGTCCGGGCCGACGATGTAGACATAGCTGCCCTCGTCATCGGCAAGGACCGCGCTTTCGGGCAGCAGCGGAGCAACCGTGGTGCCGCTGCGAATGGTTGCGGTTGCAAAGCCGCCGGGCCGCAAACCGGGTGCGTACTTCAGTGCGATCCGGGCGACTCCCTGGCGGCTCTGCGCGTCGACGGTCGGCTCGATCTGCCAGATCTGGCCGGTATAGGTCTCGTTCGATCCGACCGGAGAGACCTCTGCCGGGATCCCGACAGACAGCTTCTGCAGCTCGTTTTCGCCAACCTGCGCGCGCAGTTCCATCTGGCCACCTTGGGCAATCACGAAGACCGATGGCGTGCCACCGCCCACCGTTTGCCCGGGCTCGATATTGCGTTCCAGGATAAGACCCGATGCGGGCGCGACGATGTTGAGCCGCGCGTTGCGCTCACGCAGCTCGCCCAGCTGGGCCTGTGCCACCGCAACCCGTGCACGGGCTGCATCGCGCGTCGCGGTCAGACGGTCGACATCGGCTTGCGAGACGAACCCGCGCTCGACCAGCTGGAGCGCACGGTCGAGATTGCTCTGGGCCAGCTCGGCGTCGGCCCGGGCGACTTGGATTTGCGCGGCCTGTGCGCGCGCCTGCTGGTTCTGGACAGAGCGGTCGATCGAAGCGAGCACCTGCCCGGCATTGACCCACTGGCCCTGTTCGACGTTGACCGAAACGACCCGGCCGCCTTCGCCGACCACGCCGACGGGGAGCGAACGCCGCGCGGCGATGGTGCCGGTCGCGGTGATGGTGCCCTCGATCGCGCCCCTGCCCGGCTTCATGACCGTGATGTCGGCCGCCTGGGAGCCCGCATCGACCGGGGCCGGGGCCTCGTTGGTCGAGCTGAGGTAGAACCAGCCGCCAATAAGCAGCGCGACCACGACGACCGCCAGGATGATGACAATGCGTGTCCGCCCACCCTTCGATTCACTGTCTGGAGTGGTCGTGTAGGGGTTGCTCATCCTGCCCTCATTCTCGTCGTGTCCGACCGTCGGCTGATAATTCATGTTCGGTCCGTTCGCACTGGCGGTTGCTTCGCCTCTCCGACGCAGGTCGGGGGCGATTTATCGATCCGGACTTGCCTTAGGGCCGCTATTCGCAACCGGCAATCGGCTCCTCTACCAACTGCCTAGCAAGCCTGACGAACGAGAGCTGTGTTCGGGGCCGCGCAGCGCACAGCAAAAAGGCGGTGCGACCTGCTGGCCGCACCGCCTTTTCCGGTGTCTCTATGACGTGCCGAGCTTAGCGAACGCGCCCGCGCTGTACCAGATTGGCGATCGCGAGAAGGATCACGGCACCGACGATGGCGACGATGAAGCCGGTCAGGCTGAATTCGCCGATCGGGCCACCCACGCCGAAGAAGGCGTTGCCGACCCAGTTACCGATCAGCGAGCCGATAAGGCCGACGATGATGTTCCAGAAGATGCCCATCGAGGCATCGCGGCCCATGATCATGGAGGCAATCCAGCCCGCCACACCGCCGATGATAATCGCGATAATCCAACTCAACATGTCCCAGCTCCTGTTTTTATTCTACCCCGTTCGGGTCACGGGTCAGCAACGGGAGCGAGGGACAGGAGGTTCCCGACGGGCGACGAATTGTCGCCTGTCGGGCCGCCGGGAACGTGGCGAAATCAGTATTTCAACTGGCGTTCGTAAAGATCGCGATAGTGCTGGATTCGGGTGACGCGCAGGCCCTGCATGCCCGAGCGGTCGACCGCGCGCTGCCAGGAGGCGAACTCCTCCAGCGTCAGGCCGTAGCGTTCCAGCACTTCGTCGATGGTCAGCAGGCCGCCATTGACTGCGGCGACGACCTCCGCCTTGCGGCGAACGACCCAGCGCTTGGTCTTGGGGCTGGGCAGATCGGCCAGCGTCAGCGGCTCGCCCAGCGGGCCGATAACCTGGTCGGGCTTGATTTTCTGGTTCTCGATCATGGATTCTCTCGATGGCGCTCGGGGGACGGGTTGGCGCTGGAAGAAGCCCTACCCCTGCTCGCTTTGCGGCGCGCTAAAGACACAAGGTTAACGCCGCGTTCGTCTTTTGCTTCGGTTCGGTCGAAGGACGGGCCGGACTGCGAAAGGAGGCCCGGGTCCTGCGTACGCAGGGCACGCGAAAGGCTGATCGCGGCGGCCAGTTCGGACCACCCGACTCGCCTGAGGCCGTGCTCGTCTGCCGCTGGCTTGGCCGCGGCGATCTTGTCTGCTCCCTCGAACATGCACCCTGCCTAACCCAAATATGGTCAAGAGAGGGTAAATGCCGCCATAAGTCAGTCGCTTGGCGCGGGCCTGGGTTAACGTGACGGGTGCCCGCAAACGGCGCTTTTCTTGTCTCTTGGGCCCGCGGGTCTATATGCGGGGCTTGCGAGTATCCCCATGACCGACACCACCTTCCTCTCCAACGCCGATCAGGCCGCGAACCTGTTCGATCTGCCGCGCCCGGCCTCCGAGTGCCGGATCGTGGTCGCGATGTCGGGCGGGGTCGACAGTTCGGTTGTCGCCGCGCTGGCGGCGAAGACGGGCGCCGACGTGGTCGGCATCACCCTGCAGCTCTACGATTATGGTGCCGCGACGGGGCGCAAGGGTGCCTGCTGCGCGGGCGACGATATCGCCGACGCGCGCGCCGTGGCGGACCGGCTGGGGATCGCGCATTACGTCTTCGACCATGAGAGCGCGTTTCGCGAATCGGTGGTCGAGCAGTTTGCCGACGATTACCTCGCCGGACGCACGCCGGTGCCCTGCATCCGCTGCAACATGGGCCCCAAGTTCACCGATCTGCTGACCATGGCGCGCGAACTGGATGCCGATTGCCTCGCCACCGGGCACTATGTGCGCCGGGTCATGGGTGCGGGCGGATCGGAACTACACCGGGCCGAAGACGCGGGGCGCGACCAGAGCTATTTCCTGTTCGCGACCACCCAGCCGCAGCTCGATTTCCTGCGCTTCCCGCTGGGCGGAATGCCCAAGTCGCAGGTCCGCGCGCTCGCCGAGGAAGCGGGCCTGCGCAACGCGGCCAAGCCCGACAGCCAGGACATCTGCTTCGTGCCCGACGGCAATTATGCCGGCATCGTCAAGAAGTTGCGGCCAGAGGGCGCGACCCCCGGCGCCATCGTCCACGCGCGCACCGGCGAGACGCTGGGCGAGCATGCAGGCGTGGTCCACTTCACCGTCGGCCAGCGTCGCGGGCTGGAAATCGGCGGCCAGCCCGAGCCGCTTTACGTGGTCGAACTCGATGCGAACTCCGCGGAAGTGCGCGTGGGGCCCAAGGCCATGCTTGCCACCGCGAGCGCGCAGCTGGTCGACACCAACCGGATCGGCCCGCTGCCCGACCTGCCGCTGACGGCGAAGGTCCGCTCGCTCGCCAAGCCGGTACCGGTCACGCTGGAAGGCTCGCTGGGCGAGGGATCACCCGTCACGATCACCTTCGAGACGCCCGAATACGGCGTCGCCCCGGGGCAGGCGGCGGTGATCTATGCGGGCGACCGGGCAGTCGGCGGCGGCTGGATCGACAGCACCCGGCCCGCGGCCTGACACGCGCCAACCCGCGCTAGTCGTCCCACTTCTCCAGCACGCAGCCATAGCCTTCGCGATACGTCGCGGTCTGGCTGGCGAGCAGCGGGAACGTGGCGGTAACGCTCTTCGTCGCCGGATCGTCGGACAGGCGGACCAGCTCCATCCCGGCGACCTTGTCTTTCGCGCAATCACCGCTCGGGCGGCCACCGATATAGCGGCACGAGCAGCCGACCCGCGCCGCGTAGGCCGCGCCGGTCACGGCATAACCGTTGATCGCCGTGCGATTGGCGAAGAACGCGATCGCGGCAATGCTCGCCAGCACCAGCAGCGCGACCAGCAGGATGCGCGGCCACAGGCGGCGGCGGGCGCCCTGGCGGCTGGCGGTGTAAGCGGAATGGGTATCTGTCGTTGCCAAGCGGGCTTCTCTCGTGCGAATTGCTGCGCATGTTCTCGCCCCGCGTCCGTGCGCTTGCAAGCCCTGTCTGCCTCACCCTCCCCCTCGCTCTGTGCCTCGCTGCGTGCGGTGGGGGCGCGGAGACCGATCCGGGCGCAACCGAGGCCGAACTGTCGGTGATCGGAGACAATCCCGGCGTCGGGCGGGAGCGGCTGGCGATGGAATTCGGCGACCTGTTCGAGGATGAGCAGGGCCTTGGCGAAACCCGCGCCGCGCTGATGATGCACGCAGGCGAGATCGTCGGCGAACGCTATGCCGACGGCTATGATGCAGACACCCGCTTCATCAGCTGGTCGATGGCCAAGACGGTGACCGCAGTGATGATCGGCATGCTGGTCGCCGATGGTGCGCTGGAGTTGGATGCGCCCGCGCCGGTGCCCGAGTGGCAGCGCCCCGGCGATGCGCGCGCCGAGATCACTTTGCGCGACCTCCTCCAGATGCGCTCCGGCCTCGACCATACAGAGGGCGGCGAGGTGCCCTACGAATCGAGCGAAGTGCGCATGCTGTTCCTCGACCAGCGCGACGATATGGCGAAGTTCGCCGAGGAACAGCCGCTGGAGGCCGAGCCGGGCGAGAAGTTCGAATATTCGAGCAACACCACCGTGATCCTCGCCGATATCGCCGCCGACGTGCTGACCAGGGACAGCCAGGACCCGGAGGAACGGCGCAAGGCGGTCGACACCTACCTGCGCACTCGCCTGTTCGGCCCGCTGGGCATGACCTCGATGGTGCCCGAGTACGACGCGGCGGGCACGCTGATCGGCGGCAGCGCGATCCACGGCACCTTGCGCGACTGGGCGCGCTTCGGCGAATTCCTGCGCAATCACGGCAGCTATCGCGGGACCCAGCTGGTCCCGCGCCAGTGGATCGACTTCATGCTCGAACCCAGTCTGCCCGCGCCGTTCTATGGCGGGCAGATCTGGCTTAACACGCAAGCCTCCGATCCGCAGAACCAGCTTTATCCGATCGACAACCCGCAAGGCATCTTCGCCGCGATCGGCCACATGGGCCAGTACATCGTGGTCTCGCCCAAGCAGAAGCTGACGATCGTGCGGCTGGGCCATTCGGACGCGGAAGAGCGTCGCGCGCTGCTGCGCCAGATCAACGATCTGGTGGAACTCTACCCCACTCCGTAACGCAGGGGAGGGCGCGGCCCCGCCCACACGCCCTATTCGGGCAGGTGGAAATTACCCTCGACCACGGTGACGCATGGTCCGCCGAGCCACACCCGCTCGCCATCCATCCGGCAATGCAGATGCCCGCCCCGGGCGGAGGCCTGGAAAGCGCTCATCGTGTCGCGCCCCAGCCGCTCGGCCCAGAACGGGGCCAGCGCGGCGTGGGCCGATCCGGTCACGCTGTCTTCCGCCACGCCCCAAGCGGGCACGAACACGCGGCTGACGATGTCTGTCTCGTCGCCCGGCGCGGTGCAGATGACCATCCGGTCGATCTTGGCGAGCGCACGCATGTCCGGCTCCAGCGCGCGGACCTCCGCTTCGTTCTCGAGCAGCACGATGGTGGTCTGTTCCGCCCCACTGACCGATTCGAACAACGGCGCGGAGACGTGCAGTGCATTGAGCAGAGAGGGATACTCGCCCTCCTCCACCTTGGTGATCGGCAGCGCGAGCTCATAACCCGATTCGACCCGCCGCACTTCGAGCAGGCCCGCCTTGCGGGTGCGGAAGGTGACAGAATCGCTGTCGCCGCTTTCGTTTCCGAAGCGGTTGGCCGGGTCCAGCAGCACGTGCCCCGCGGCCAGCGTGGCATGGCCGCACAGCGCGACCTCGCTGGTCGGGGTGAACCAGCGCAGCTCCCAGTCGGCCCCGCCGCTGGTATCGCGCACCACGAAGGCGGTTTCCGCGAAATTGTTCTCCTCTGCGATCGCCTGCAGCGTCGCATCCGACAACCACGAGGCGAGCGGCATCACCGCCGCCTGGTTGCCGGCGAAGGGCCGGTTGGCGAAGGCGTCGACGTGCCAGTAAGGCAGCGTGGTCATGGTTTGCTCTCCAGCTTGGCGAACTCGTCTTGCTCGACGAGCGTGTTTCCGGGCTCATCGACATGACCGGCAGGGTCGATGTGGATCAGCAGCTCGGCCTCTGGAAATTCGAGGCCCAGCTCCTGTTCGACCCGGTCGATGATATCGTGAGCCTTCTCAACGGTGTAGTCGCCGGGGAGGTCCACATGAAATTGAACAAAATCGATTCCGCCGCTGGTGCGCGTGCGCAGATCGTGCAGGCGGGCGAGTTCCGGATGGTGCGCTGCGACCTCGACGAAGCGGCGGCGCTTTTCCTCCGGCCATTCGCGATCCATCAGATGATCGACCGCTTCCGAGCCTGCGCGCCATGCGCCCCACAGCAGCCACGCGGCGATCGCGAGGCCGAACAACGGATCCGCCCAGGCCACGCCGATATAGCGATCGAGCACCAGCGCCGCGATCACCGCGAGATTGAGCAGCAGGTCCGACTGGTAATGCACATGATCGGCATGGATCGCGAGCGAGCCCGTCCGCGCGAGAACGTAACGCTGAAAGGCAAGCAGCGCGAAGGTTGCAAGGATCGCGATCACGCTGACCACGATCCCTTCCTGCGCGGCGACCACCCGCTCGCCTTCGACCAGCGCCTGCCCGGATCGCATGGCGATGCCTGCGGCGGACACCGCGATCAGCATCACCTGAAAGATCGCTGCCAGCGCCTCCGCCTTGCCGTGCCCGAAACGGTGGGTGGAACTCGCCGGGCGCGCAGCGACGATGACGCCAAGCAGGGTGACAAGGCTCGCCACCAGATCGAGCGCGCTGTCCGCCAGGCTGCCGAGCAGCGACACCGAACTGGTCTGCCACACCGCCCATAGCTTGAGCGCGACCAGCAGCAGCGCGGTCGAAATCGATGCGATGGCGGCGGCGCGGCCGAGGTTTGCCCTCTCGCTGGCCGACCCGCTCCTCATGGGAACAGCAGCGTGCTCGTCCAGCCGTCGCCCTCGCGCAGGAACACGCGGCGATCGTGCAGGCGGTTGTCGCGGTCGAGCCAGAATTCGATCCGCTCGGCGTGCAGGGTGAACCCGGTCCAGTGCGCGGGCCGCTCCACTTCGCCGCCCGCAAAGCGTGCTTCGGCTTCGTGGTAGCGCGCGACAAAGGCCTCGCGATCCGTGAGCGGGCGCGACTGGTCGGAGGCGACCGCGCCAAGCTGCGCCGGGCGCGAGCGCGAGTGGAAATACTCGTCGGCGGTCGCGTCGCTTACCTGGGTGAGCGGGCCTTCGATGCGGATCTGGCGGCGCAGGCTCTTCCAGTGGAACAGCAGCGCGGCATGCGCATTGGCGCGGATTTCCTCGCCCTTGCGGCTCTGCGCGTTTGTGTAGAAGGTGAACTCGCCCTCGCCGAAGTCCTTCAGCAGCACCATCCGCACCGACGGGCGACCCTCCGGCGTGGCGGTTGCCAGTGCCATTGCGTTCGAATCGTTCGGCTCGCTCGCGCGCGCTTCGGCATACCACTGGTCGAACAGCGCCAGCGGGCCATCCGTGGGCAGCGCGCTGCTGGTGGCGGGCGTATGGGGGGTGTCGCTCATGCCCGGTCCCTAGCCCCGCCCGTGCAGAGCCGCAATTGGCGCATTCATTTGGTAAGGAGTGCTTGGTAAACACCCGGCCATGTCGGCGTTAATCAAGCCCGTGATCCTGTGCGGCGGCGGAGGCACACGCCTCTGGCCGCGCTCTCGCCTTGCCCGGCCCAAACCCTTCCTGCCGCTGCTGGGAGAGCGGACGCTGTTCCAGCAGGCGCTCGACCGGGTGGCAGATCCCGATCAATTCGCGCCTGCGATGGTGGTGGCGGGCGAGCCACACGTGCCGCTGGTGCGCGAGCAGGGCGGCGGAGAGCTTGCGATTATCGCCGAACCGATAGGCCGCAACACCGCGCCCGCGATCGCGCTGGCCGCGCTGCGCGCACCGGAGGGAAGCGTCCTGCTGGTCTGCCCCAGCGACCATTACATTGCCGACGCGCGCGCATTCCGCGAGGCCGCGCGCACCGCAGCACAGCTGGCGCAGCAGGGCTCGCTGGTGGCCTTCGGTATCGAGGCGAGCAAGCCCCACACCGGCTATGGCTACCTTAAGCGGGGGGAAGCGCTCGCAGACGGCTTCCGGCTCGACGCGTTCGTCGAGAAGCCCGACCTTGCCACAGCGCAGCGGTTCCTCGCCGATGGCCGCTATAGCTGGAATGGCGGCATCTTCGCCTTCGGCCGCGACGTATTTCTGGAAGAGCTGCGCAGGCACCGACCGGAAATGGCGGCCCTGTGCGAGGCTGCGGTGGCGCAGGGCGCCGAGGACGGGGCGCTGTTCCGCCCCGATGCCAACGTGTTCGAGACGATCCGCAGCGAATCGATCGATTACGCAGTGATGGAAAACACCGCCCATGCAGCGATGGTCCCCGTCTCCATGGGCTGGTCCGATATCGGCAGCTGGAATGCTCTGCGCGAGGCGCGCGGAGGCGCCTCTCGCGGGCCCTACGAACTGCTCGATTGCAGCGGAGTGATGGTCGACAGCGACGGGCCCCGGGTATCGGTGGTTGGGCTGGACGACGTGATCGTGGTGGTCGACGGCGACGAAATTCTCGTCATGCGGGCCGATGCGGCGCAGGATGTCGGCAAGCTGGACGGAGCCTCTCTCTCATGAGGACGCTCCCGGCCCATCTGGTGCACAAGGTGTGGGGTCGGCAGATGCCGCCTGCGCCTTTCACCAATCCGGGCGAAGAGCCGCTGGGCGAAATATGGTTCGATCCGCCGCCCGAGCTCGACAGCCTGCTGGTCAAATTCATCTTCACCGATGCCGCCCTGTCGGTGCAGGTCCACCCCGACGATGCGCAGGCCCCGGCGGGCCAGCGCGGCAAGAACGAGTGCTGGTACATCCTCGATGCGCAGCCCGGCGCGACCATCGCGGTCGGGCTGGAGCGGACGATGAGCGTGGACGAACTGCGTGCATGCGCGCTCGACGGATCGATCGAGAGCGCGGTGCGGTGGCTCGAAGTGCAGCCGGGCGATTTCGTATCAATCCCCGCCGGCACGATCCACGCGATCGGCCCGGGCATCAGCCTGCTGGAGGTGCAGCAGAACAGCGATGTGACCTATCGCCTGTACGATTACGGGCGCCCGCGCGACCTGCATCTCGAAGAGGCGCTGCGGGTCGCCCGGCGTCAGCCGTTCGACGACGCTCTGCTGACCCGTGCCGGGGAGACGAGCGGTGACTATGCCGAACTCATCGACGGGCCATTTTTCCGGGTCGCGAAACTCACCGGTTCTGCCGCTTTGCCCGAACGGCGTTTCGGGCGCGAGTGCCTGGTCCTGCCGCTGTCCGACGGAGTCACGCTGGACGAACAGCCGCTGCCCGTGGGCAGTTGTACGCTTGCGCGCGGGCTGCGCGGCCTTGCGCTGCGACCCGACGCGAGTGCCATTCTGGTCGAGGAGACCCGCGTTGCAAATGCCTGATTGTGCTGTGCGTAACCCGGCTTATGTCGCCAAGCGCCTTGCGCGGACCCGGTGCGAATTCTAGCTAGCAGCTCATGGCAGACGCTTACGACATCCTCGGCATCGGGCGCAGTGCGTCCGAAAAGGAGATCAAGAGCGCCTATCGCACGCTCGCAAAGCAGCTGCATCCCGACCGCAACAAGGATAATCCCAAGGCGGCCGAGCGCTTTTCCGACATCACCAAGGCCTATGATCTGCTGTCCGACAAGGAACAGCGTGCCCGCTACGATCGCGGCGAGATCGACCTCGAAGGCAATCCGACCAATCCCTTCGGTGGCGGCGGGTTCGGCGGCAGCGGCGCAGGGCCGCGCGGCGGCTATTCGAACCAGGATTTTCGCGGCTTCGGCGGTGAAGACGTGGATCTGGGCGACCTGTTCGAAGGCCTGTTCGGCGGCGGCCGGACCGGGCCGATGGGCGGCGGGAGCGCCAGAGGCGGCGGCTTCGGCTCGCGCAGCGCACCCCCGCGCAAGGGTGCGGACATCGCCTATCGCCTGCGCGTGCCCTTCGTCGATGCGGCAAGGCTGATCGATCAGCGGATCACCCTGTCCGACGGCAAGACGATCGACCTGAAACTGCCCGCCGGGGTCGAGAGCGGCACCCAGATGCGGCTGCGCGGCAAGGGCGAACAGGGGCCCGGCGGCGCAGGCGATGCTCTGGTCACGGTCGAAATCGACAAGCACCCCCATTTCGAACGCGACGGTGACCGCGTCCGGCTCGAACTGCCGATCACGCTGAGCGAGGCGGTTCGCGGCGGCAAGGTCCGCGTGCCCACGGTCGACGGGCCGGTCATGCTGACGATCAAGCCGGGTACCAGCGGCGGCACGACCATGCGCCTGTCGGGCAAGGGCTTCTCCCGCAAGACCGGTGGCCGCGGCGACCAGCTGGTAACGATCCAGATCGTCCTGCCCGAGGATATCGGCCCGCTTCAGCAAGCACTCGAGGGATGGACCGACGCAAGCGATCCACGCGCGGACCTGAGCACCTGAGGTGGCGATGGGCCGCCTCATTCCGCGCCTCAGACAGGCGCTTCCCGACCCTGAAAACCGGCAGATCCACTCGCTGACCCCCGAAGACCGGCGGCGTGAGGCGCAGGCCCTGCGGACCTCGCGCGGCGCGCCGGAACACAAGTATTTCCGCTCCTACGAGGTTGCGCGCCGGGTGCTGGTGGGCACGTTCAACGACGGCTTCCTCTACGCGGGCAACCTTGCCTATCTCGCGATGCTCGCGATCTTTCCCTTCTTCATCACCGGTGCGGCAATCTTCGCCGCGTTCGGCGAGAGCAGCGAGCGCGCGGCCAGCATCAACGCCCTCCTGCTCGCGATGCCGCCGGTTGTGGCGGAGGTGATCGAGCCCGTGGCGCGCAACGTGATCGACGCGCGGCAGGGCTGGCTGCTGTGGGCGGGCGGGCTGCTGGGCCTGTGGACCGTGGGCAGCCTGATCGAAACGATTCGCGACCTGCTGCGCCGGTCCTACGGCACCGAGGCGACCCAGGCCTTTTGGCGGTACCGCCTCGCCTCCACCGGGATCATCATCGCGGCGGTCATCGTGCTGATGCTTTCGCTAATCGCGCAGGTGATGATCGGCACGGCGCAGCAAATCATTGCAGCCTATTTCCCGCCCCTCAGCGATGCGCTGGGCAAGCTGGCACTGGCGCGCTTCGTCCCCGGTTTCGGCCTGTTCGGTTCTTTCTACGCGCTGTTCTACGTGCTGACGCCCGGCCAGTACCGCAAGAAACGCTATCCCAAATGGCCCGGCGCGCTGGCGGTCACCTTATGGTGGGTCGGCGTGACGGTCGCGCTGCCGCAGGTGCTGCGCAGCTTTTTCAGCTACAACCTCACCTATGGTTCGCTCGCCGGAATCATCATCACGCTGCTGTTTTTCTGGCTGGTAGGGCTCGGCGTCGTTATCGGGGCGCAATTGAACGCGGCGCTCGCAGAGACGCCAGAGGAAGAGCGGCTGGCGACGATGAGCGCGCACGAGCCGCGGATCGCGCCAGAGGCGCTGGGATACGAAAAGGAGAAACCATGACCGGTCTGATGGAAGGCAAGCGGGGGCTCATCATGGGGCTCGCCAACGACAAGTCGCTCGCCTGGGGCATCGCCAAGGCCTGCGCCGCGCAGGGCGCGCAGCTGGCTTTCACCTATCAGGGCGAGGCACTGGAAAAGCGGGTCCGCCCGCTGGCCGAGCAGCTCGGCTCGGAAATCGTGTTCCCGTGCGATGTCAGCGACATGGACAATCTGGACACCGCGTTCGAGACGCTCAAGGGCCACTGGGACAGCCTCGATTTCGTGGTCCACGCGATCGGCTTTTCGGACAAGAGCGAGCTGCGCGGCAAATATGTCGACACCAGCCTCGACAATTTCCTCATGACCATGAACATCTCGGCCTATTCGCTGGTCGCGGTGGCCAAGCGTGCGGCGGCGATGATGCCTGATGGCGGCAGCATCCTGACGCTCACCTATTACGGCGCGGAAAAGGTCATCCCGCATTACAACGTGATGGGCGTCGCCAAGGCCGCGCTGGAAACCAGCGTGCAATATCTCGCCAATGATCTGGGGCCGGACAACATTCGGGTGAACGCGATCAGCGCGGGGCCGATCAAGACGCTGGCCGCCAGCGGGATCGGCGATTTCCGCTACATCCTCAAGTGGAACGAGCTCAACTCCCCGCTCCGCCGCAATGTCACGATCGAAGATGTCGGTGGCTCGGGCCTCTATTTCCTGAGCGATCTGTCATCGGGCGTCACCGGCGAGGTCCACCATGTCGACGCGGGCTACCACGTCGTCGGGATGAAGCAGGAAGACGCGCCCGATATCGCGCTCGGCTAGCTTCCCTGGGCCAGATCCCGGGGCTAGATCCCGGGGAGGTCGCCGAAGCCTTCGATCTCACGAATACAGGCAAGCGCGACCTTCGCCTTGGCCGGGCGGGTAGGCATTAATTGCTCGGCCAGCGATTCGCGATCCTGCGCCAGTTCGCTCGCGCTCTTTTGCGCTTCGCGTGCCTGGGTCTGCACCCGCTTGTCGAACAGCTCGAGCAACTGCCCCATCGCCGCCTGCTGCGTCTGGTCGAGCTGGGCGGAATTGCGATAGGGGCCCAGCACGGTGTCGGTCGCCACATCGCACAGCACCGCCTGGGTATAGGGGCTGTCCGAATAGGTCAGCGCAGACGCGTTGCCGATCGAGAGCGCCTGGGCAGCCTTCTTTTGCGCCGCTGGAATTTCACGACCGGCGAAGCTATCGACCTTGTACGGCTCGATGGTCTCCTGGCCGCATGCCTGACATCCCAAGGCTGCAACCAGCAGCATGATTCGCTTGATCATTGAAACTTCCCTAAAGACGCGCGTCGCATACCCCGGACGGAAACAATTTCAAAATGAAGCGCAATGTTCTGAAATCCTGGCTTCCGTTCGAACGTAGCGGCGGCCCGGAAAGCCTCGCCTTCGTGTGCCTGCTGGTTTTGCTCGCCATTGTCTGGCTGGCCGGCGGCGCGTCGCGCGCCGATGCGCTGGGCCAGATGGTTACCCGCGTGGGCACCTGGGCCGTGCTGGTGTTCTTCGTGCTCAAGGCTCGGCCGACGCACTTCAAGCTGGGCATGCCGCTGATCCTGCTCGCCGGCGCAGCGCTGCTGGTCGCGGTGCAGCTGATCCCCCTGCCGCCGGGATTGTGGACCGCCATGCCGGGGCGCGACCTGTTTCTGGACGCCGCCGATGTCGCCGGGCTTGGCACACAGCCATGGCGGCCGATCAGCCTTTCGCCTCCGGGTACGATGAACGCCTTGATGTCGCTGGTAGTACCGGTCGCAGCGGTCGCCTTCGCTGCCTACCTGCCCGAAAAGGCGCAGTGGCGCATCGTACAGGCTCTGATTGTTATGGCTGTGCTCTCACTGCTTGTCGGGCTCGGAGAATTTTCCGGCATCAGCCTCGACCACCCGCTGATCAACGACAGCGCGGGCGAGGCAAGCGGGGTGTTCGCCAACCGCAACCATCAGGCGCTGATGCTCGCCATGGCGATTGTCGCCGTGTTTTTCGTCGCGGCGCGCGGCGTTCGCCGGGGCCATTTCTCTCCCGCTTTCGCGCTGGGCGGTGGCGGGCTCTCCATCGTGCTGATGGTGCTGGTGATCCTCGCCACGGGGTCGCGCGCCGGTCTGGCACTTGGCGCGCTTGCACTGGTGGCGGGCGCCTCGGTCTTTGTCATCCCGGGCGGCAATGCGCCGAAGATTCCACGATCCGCGCTGCTTGTGGGCGCGGCGATCCTGATCGGCCTGGTTGTCGCGAGCGTCGTGCTCGGACGGGCAGAGTCCTTCGAAAGATTGGGCTCCGCATCGATCTCCGGCGATGCGCGCGAAGATCTCTCCGGGGTGGTGTCGATGATGGCTGCCACATTCGCCCCCGTGGGCAGCGGCTTCGGCACTTTCGATCCGGTCTTCCGCATCGCCGAGCCCGACGCGATGCTCCAGTTCCGCTATTACAACCTTGCGCATAATGATTTCCTGCAGGTGGTGCTCGAAGGCGGTGTACTGGGAGCACTGCTGCTGGTGGTGGGGATCGGCTGGTGGGCCTATGCCAGCGTGCGCGCATGGATTGCCGGGCGCGGGCTGGCGGTGCTGGGATCGTGGATGCTGCTGCTGGTGTTCGCGGCCAGCTTCGTCGATTACCCCGCGCGCACGCCGATCATCATGGCGCTGGGCGCGATCGCGGCGGTCTGGCTGGCGGGCGGATACCCGCGCGAAGAGCGCATCGCCGGCAGCGGAAAATCCGGTTCAGGCAAGCGCAAGTCCGGCGGTGGCACCCGGCGGCGAAACACGAACCCTTCCCAATGAGCACTTTACCGGAATAGCGTTTAGGCCTATCTGCGCCGCCAGTCTGGGGGCGCATCGGGTCTGCCCGGATTTCTTCCACTCGACCATTCACGCCAGAGGCAGATAATGCATCGATTGATATTGCTATTGTGTGTGCTGGTTTTGTCGGGGTGCGGTTCTCGTGAGCCGTTGGTATCGACGGACCGTATGACGGTGGTGGAGGCTGCGGATGGGCTGCCTATTCCCAATCGGGATGATCTAGTGGCGCCGGATCGTCCTGCGCTGATTGGTCCGCTGGACACGATCCGGATCGAGGTATTCAACTATCCCGAGTTCACGCGCGATGTGCAGGTGGATGCGAGCGGGCGGATTGCGCTGCCGTTTCTGGGCACGGTCGAGGCTGGCGGCAAGACCGCGGGCGAGCTGGCGATGGATGTGGAGCGGGCGCTGGATGCGCGTTACGTGCGCGATCCGGAGGTGACGGTGAACATCGTCAACTCGGTCAGCCAGGTGGTGACCGTGTCGGGCGAGGTCGAGACCCCGGGCCTGTATCCGGTGACCAACCAGACGACGCTGCTGCGTGCGATCGCGGCGGCGCGCGGGACGAGCGAGTTTGCGCGCAAGGACGAGGTGGTGATCCTGCGCACGGTCAACGGCCGGCGGATGGCCGGGCTCTACAGCCTTGAGGCGATCGAGCGCGGGCTGTACGACGACCCCGCGATTTACGCCAACGACATCGTGGTGGTGGGCGACTCCCCCCAGCGACGTCTGTTCCGCGACTTCCTGACGGTGGCGCCGCTGCTGGCATCGCCGCTGGTCACGATTTTGCAGTAGGTTTTTCCGGGCGCGCGCAATCGTGCGCCTGCAACAAGGTTTTAGCCGAGCATGAACATCCAGGCCTCCCGGTTCGGCAGCGAGTCCGGCCCTTCCGACCAGCCCCCGCAGGGTGGCGGCAATCCGCTGGGCGTGCAGGCGGGCCAGCCGGGCGAGGGCGATGGGCCCTCGATCGTGCAGCATTACCTGCGGATCGCGCAGCGCTGGCGCTGGCTGATCCTGGGTTCGATCGCGGCCTGCGTTGCGCTGGGCCTGGTCGCGACCCTGCTGATGACCCCGCAATACACCGCCACCGCGACGATCGAGATCTCGCGCGAAGGCAGCCAGGTGACCAACTTCGAAGGGGTCGAGCGCGAGGTCTCCATCTCCGACCAGGAGTTCTACCAGACCCAGTACGGCCTGCTGCGCGCGCGCACCCTGGCCGAGCGGGTGGCAGGCCAGCTGGGCCTGATCGACAATCCCGAGTTCTTCGCATCCTACGGCGTGGAAGGCGGAGACGACCCCGCCTTCGCGCTCGATAACGGGCGCTACACCGCGCAGGGCCGCCAGGACCGTCAGCGGATCGCGGGCGAGATCCTGCTCGCCAATATCAGCGTTGCGCCCGCGCGCCTCTCGCGGCTGGTCGACATCAGCTTTACCGGGCCCGATCCCGCCTTTGCCGCGCGGGTCTCGAACAGCTGGGCGGAAAACTTCATCCAGTCCAACCTCGAGCGCAAGGTCCAGGCGACCTCCTACGGGCGCGACCAGCTGCAGGCGCAGCTGGCCGACTACAAGGAACGCCTCGATGAGTCCCAGCGCCAGCTGGTGACCTACGCCTCGAGCGAGGAGATCATCAACCTGCCCGCACAGCCCGGGGCCGACGGGCGCACGCAGGAACGCTCGATCGTGGCCGACGATCTGGCCGCGCTCAACGCCGCGCTGACCGAGGCGACCGCCGACCGGATCCAGGCCGAGGCGCGCGCACGCCAGGCGGGCGGCGGCTCCTCCTCCACCGAATCGCTGTCCAACCCGGCGATCAACAACTTGCGCGAGAAGCGCGCCGATCTGGCCGGCCAGTACGAGCTTTTGATGGTCCGGTTCGAGCCGGGCTATCCGCAGGCGCGCGCGCTGCAATCGCAGATCGACGAGCTCGACCGGGCGATCGCACGCGAGGAAGCGCGCGTCTCGGGCTCGCTGCAGGGCGATTACCGCGCCGCGCTGGAGCGCGAACAGACGCTCCAGGCGCGGGTCAATCGCCTCAAGGCGGACTATCTCGACCTGCGTCGCCGCTCGATCCAGTACAATATCTACCAGCAGGAGGTGGATACCAACCGCGCGCTCTATGACGGGCTGCTGCAGCGCTTCAAGGAGATCGGCGTTGCCGGCGGGGTCGGGGTCAACAATGTCTCGATCATCGATCCGGCCGATGTCCCGCAGGCCCCCTCCAGCCCCAACCTGCTGATGAACATCCTGCTCTCGCTGATCGTGGGCGCGGGTCTGGGCGCGGCGCTGGCCTTCCTGCTCGAACAGATCGACGAGGCGATCACCGATCCCACGGAGGTGCGCCGCAAGCTCGGCCTGCCGCTGCTGGGCACGATCCCCACGGTTGCCGAGGGGCGTCCGGACGAGGCGCTGCTCGATCGCAAGTCGAGCCTGGTCGATGCCTATCTCGCCGCGTTCACCAACCTGGGCTTCACCACCGAACACGGCGTGCCGCGCTCGTTCGCGGTCACCTCGACCCGGCCTGCGGAAGGCAAGTCGACCAGTTCGCTGGCGCTTGCCACCACGCTGGCGCGTGCGGGCAAGAGCGTGATCCTGGTCGATGGCGACATGCGCTCACCCTCGGTCCACCAGCTGGGCGGGGTCGATCACGATCGCGGCCTGTCCAACTTCCTCGCCGGCGACGACGAGATCGAGACCATGACCTTCCCGATGACCCACCTGGGGTTCACCGCGATGTCGGCCGGTCCGATCCCGCCCAACGCCGCCGAACTGCTGACCGGCAACCGCCTCGACCTGCTGATGCGCCGCCTGCTGGAAACCTACGACCATGTCGTGATCGACTCGCCACCGGTCATGGGCCTCGCCGACGCGCCGCTCATCGCAACCCATGTCGAAGGCGTGCTCTACGTGGTCGAATCCCACAATATCCGCGCCGGCCTCGTCAAGAACGCCATCGGACGCCTGAACTCCGCCAACATCCGCATCTTCGGCGCCCTCCTCACCAAGTTCGAAGCCAAGAAATCCGCCTACGGTTATTCCTACGGCTACGAATACGGATACTCATACGGCAAGGAGGACGAAGGCAAGAGTGCCTGACGCCAAACCAGCTCGCACCGCGAAAGCGAGTGCCTCGGCCGCGGGTGGAGCTTCCGCGTCCGGTTTTTCGCTGCCGCTGGGCAGACGGACCCGTTACGTCATTGCTGCCCTCGCAGTGCTGAGCGGCGTGGCCAGCGGGGTCTATTCGCTGGGTTCGGCGATGGCGCGACGGTCGATCGATCTCGCCTATGCGGTCGATCCGTCCAATCCAGTGATCGCGGGCCGCTTTGCCCTCTCCGAGGTGTCAAACCCGATCCAAGGTGATCGTCCGACCAATTTTCGCGAAGTCGCGGCGCGCGCGCTGGAGCAAGACCCGACTGCGGTCGACGCTGCGGTCGCGATCGGCCTTGCGAGCCAGCTCAACAACCAACCGGCACAAACCGACGAAGCATTCGCCTATGCGCTGCGGATGTCGCGCCGCGAGACCCGCGCGCATATCTGGGCGATCGAGCAGGCGGCCATGCGGGGCGACATCCGCGGCGCGCTGGAGCACTACGACCTCGCGCTTCGGACCGAAGAGAACGCAACCGACGTCCTCTTCCCGACGCTGGCCAGTGCGGCGAGCGAGCCGCTGGTGCGCAAGGAACTCATCCGCCTGTTTCGCAGCAACCCACCATGGGGTCAGAACTTCATCAACGTTGCGGCGATGAGCGCCAGTAACCCCAAGGATATCGCGCTGCTGGTCGAAGAACTGCGGCGTGCGGGCACCAAGATCGCCTATCCCGCCGATCAGCTGCTTGCGACCAACCTGTACAACCGGGGCTTCCGCCAGGACGCCTGGGATTACTACACCAGCCGGATCAACCGGAAGCCAGGCACGATCCGGCCCTTCAGCCAGACGCGGGCCTATTCGACATCCTTCGACTGGAAGCTGGACGAACCGACGGGCATCCTGCCCACGATTATCCGTTCGGGGGACGATTACGTCCTCGACGTGAGCAAGGTCCCATCATCATCGGGTGCGGTCGCCAGTCAGGCATTGCGGCTCGCCCCGGGCCGCTATCGCCTTGCGGGCAGCTTCGAGGCGCCGCAGGGAAGCGATCGTTCCGCCTATCGCTGGGAAATCGCCTGCACGGATGGCCAGCCCTTCGCGATGGTGGACCTCGCCGAAGGACAGGGCACGCAGGCCTATCGCACAGCCTTCACCGTGCCCGCCGACTGCCCGCAGCAGACGCTGACGCTCACGGCGCGCCAGTCGAGCGGATTCCAGGCACAGAACACGTCCTTCGCCAGCCCCACGATCACGCGGGTCGGCGCGGGCTCTAACTGAGCGGGGGAAGCCCGGCGCGCAGCCGCTCGATCAGCGCGGCACCTTCCGCCGTGCCTTCCTCGGGCGACCAGTCGGCAGGCTCCTTCGCCAGTTCGGGCCGGAACGGGCCCTGCTTCACTTCGAGCAGGATCGCGCCATCATCCAGCGCGACCACCGTGTGCCATGCCTCGGGCGGCAGGGTAATGCCGAAAGGCGCATCGCCGTGCTCGCCGAAAATCTTGCTGGACAGGACCTCTCCCGCATCGTCGAATACGAAACAGGCAAAGGTTCCGCGCAGCGCACTCAGATGCTCGACTTTCGGATCGAGGCTATGGCGGTGCGGGCGGATGTAGCTGTCGGGCGCAACCGCATTGACCATCATCTGCACCGGGTCGGAGTGGTCGGCGTGGATGCAATAGTGCATCCGCCGCCGGTCGGACCGGAGCGCCGCCTCGCTCAACTCGTCGAGGAAGGCAGGGGTGAGATCGGCGAGATTAGGCATGCTGTCGCTCCACAGTCGTCTTGTCACCAAGTTCGACAATCCATTCTTCCAGACTGGCGATTAACGCAGCGCGGTTGAAATGGGCCTGCGCGTAGGCACGCCCGTTCCTGCCAAGCTCGGCGCGCTCTTCACGCGACATGCGCATCATTGTGCGGACATTGTCTGCCAGCGTGCAATAGTCGCCGGCGGGTGCAGTCATCCCGGCTTCGGCCTCACGAATGACGCGCCCGCCTTCGCCGTTGAACATGCCGAGCAGCGGGCGGCCGGAGGCGAGGTAGGACTGGACCTTGCCGGGGATGGTCATCGACCAGATCGGCTCGTCACGCAGCGTCACCAGCAGCGCGTCGGCGGCGCTGAAAAAGGAT
This sequence comes from Citromicrobium bathyomarinum, assembly GCA_001306305.2. NCBI lineage: Bacteria > Pseudomonadati > Pseudomonadota > Alphaproteobacteria > Sphingomonadales > Sphingomonadaceae > Citromicrobium > Citromicrobium bathyomarinum. The sequence goes on along the minus strand of CP155577.1, from coordinate 600,160 downwards.
GGCATGCGTTCGAGCGGGTGACGGCCCGCGAAGATCACCTTGTCCCCCAGCCCGCGCTTGGCGACCTCGGCGCGCGCATCTTCGCCCGCACGCCCGTCGCCCACGATGATCCAGCGCAGGCCCGGCTCGTCACGCAGCACGTCGGCTGCTTCGATGATCGCCGGAATGTCCTGTGCCTGGCCCAGATTACCGGCGAACATCACCTTGAAGTCATCCGCATAGGGAGAGAGCTCGGGCGGAGGGGCGAGCCCGTCGACCGCGTTCTGAAACACGGGCTCGGGCCAGCCGGGGAAATAACGGATCGTGTCCGTGCCGCCCGCATAGCGCTCGACATTGTCGTAGAAGGCGCGCGACTGGACGAGGATGCGGGCGCAGCGCTTGTAGATGAAGCTGACCAGCTTGCCGACCAGCCCCAGCAGCGCGGGCGATTTGACCACCCCGATGGCGGAGAGCGTATCGGGCCACAGGTCGAGGACCCACATCAGCACCGGCGCGCGCTTGCGCCAGCCGATCCACAGCGCGGGCAGCGCCGAGGTGATCGGCGAGGTCTGGAAGACGAAGATCGCGTCGAAGCGCTGACCGCGCAGCTTGCCTGGGCCGAAGATCGTGCCTGAAAGTGCAAAGCTAATATAGTTGAGCATCAGCTTCAGGCTGCTGTTCCCGCGCGGAATCACCGGCACGCGGTGCACCGGGGCTCCTTCGAAGCTGGCGTATTTCTCGGGATTCTCGCGGAAGTCGGGGAAGACCTCGCCATCCGGATAGTTCGGCAGGCCGGTCAGCACGGTGACCTCATGGCCGCGCGCGATCAGTTCGCTGGCGAGGTCGTTCACCCGGAAACCCTCGGGCCAGAAATACTGGCTGAGGATGAGAATCTTCAGCTTGCGGGCGTCATCCGCGGGGACATCAGCCGCTCCTTGGGCCGCCGGATGGCGGATATCGTTCATCGCTTGCCCCCTTTGCGTGTCAGGCGGCGGGGATCGGCTCAAGGAGGTAGCTGTCGCGGCGGATCGTCTTGATCAGCAGACCGCGCAGCGGCGGCGAGATCGGCTCTGGCTTGCCTTCGGCATGGCCCACGACCTTGTATCCCGCTTCGGCAAACAGCTCGCGCCATTGCTCGTTGGAGCGGAAGCGCACGCCGACGCCGAAGGTGTTGGCGCGCAGTGCGGGTACAACCTTGCCGATCGCGCTGCCCACTGCCGACAGCAGGCTGCTCGAGGTGATTTCGAAGATCCACCGCCCGCTCAGGTGCGGGACGAAGCTCTGGTAGATATATTCGTTCACGAACACGCGCCGGGCCTTGCCGTGCCACGCCTTGAGCGCCTGGATCTGCAGGCGGCGCGTCTCCGCCTCGTTCTTGCCGACGAGGTGGTGGAGGATCAGGTTGAAGCAGACCACGTCCTCGTCGCCGGTCGGCTCCGGGGCAAGCGCATCGCCCAGTTCGGCGTCGACGCCGATCTCGTGGCATTTCGCGACCGAGCGGGTGTCCATGTCGAGCACGCGGGTGCGATAGCCATGGACGTCGCTCAGGCTGCGCGCGAAGAAGCCGCAGCCGCCGCCGATATCGACGATCGCCTTGCCGCCCGAATCCGCGTCGTTGAGGTTGCCGAAGTCGCGCACCTGATCCTCGACGAATTCGTCGTGGTAGAAGGCTTCGATCTGGGCATCCGCCAGCTTCTTCTGCGTCACCATCTCGTTCATCGGATTTCCTTGCTCCGCGGCGTGATTATCGGCCCCGCTCCGCCGCGTGTCGCAGGTCGATATATGCCCCCGGCCCCTGCGAGTCCATGCAGGCGGCCCGGCGTCGGCCTGCGCGTCAGTATTCCTTCCAGACCGTGCGGCGCACGTAATCGGTGTAGGAATGGATGATCCGCACCACCTTGGCCGAGACGTTGGGCATCGAATAATCCGCCACCAGCCGCAGATCGCGCTCTTCGCCGCGCGCCTGCGAGGCGATGATTTCGAGGCCCTGCTCGACCCGGTCGATGCTGAGCCCGGTCATCATCACGGTGCCTTCTTCCATCCCCTCGGGCCGCTCGTGCGCCTCGCGGATGTTGAGCGCGGGGAAGTTGAGGATCGAGGATTCCTCGGTGATCGTGCCGCTGTCCGACAGCACGGCGCGGGCCGATTTCTGCAGCCGCACATAGTCGTGGAAGCCCAGCGGCTTTAGCAGGCGCACGTTGGGATGGAATTCCACCCCCGCCCGGTCGATCCGGTTCTGGGTGCGCGGATGGGTCGAGACGATCACGGGCCGGTCGTAGGTTTCGGCGATCCGGTTGAGGATCGCGACCAGCCGAAGGAAGTTCGCATCGCTCTCGATATTCTCCTCGCGGTGCGCGCTGACCACGAAGTACTCGTGCTCCTCGAGCTCGAGACGGTCGAGCACGTCGGACGCATCGATCCGGTCCATATAGGCGTGCAGCACCTCGTACATCGGGCTGCCGGTCTTGATCACGCGATCGGGCGGCAGGCCTTCGGCGAGCAGGTATTCACGCGCAATATCGCTGTAGGTCAGGTTGATATCGGCGGTGTGGTCCACGATCCGGCGGTTGATTTCCTCCGGCACGCGCTGGTCGAAGCAGCGATTGCCCGCCTCCATGTGGAACACCGGGATCTTGGCGCGCTTGGCGGGGAGGACGGACAAGCAGCTGTTCGTGTCGCCCAGCACCAGCAGCGCTTCGGGCTGGACCTCCTTGAGCAGCTTTTCCATCCCGATCATGATGTTGCCGATCGTCGCGACCGGCGCTCCGGCGACGGCTGCGTGGAGGAAATGGTCGGGCTTGCGGATGCCCAGATCGTCGAAGAAGACCTGGCTCAGCTCATAATCGTGGTTCTGCCCGGTGTGGACCAGAATATGCTCGCACGCCTCATCCAGCGCGATCAGTACGCGCGACAGGCGGATGATCTCGGGCCGTGTCCCGACGACCGTCATGACCTTCATCTTGCCCATAATCTCAAACCTTCTCGGCGATGGTATCGGGCCGGTCGCGATCGAAAATCTCGTTCGCCCAGAGCATGCAGATCAGCTCGTCCTCGCCGATATTGGTGATATTGTGCGTCCAGCCTGGAATGGTCTCGACAATCTTGGCCTCGCCGCCCTTCGTCACCACCTCGTAGGTTTCGCCGGTGACGATATGGCGAAAGCCGAAATGGGCGGTGCCTTGGATGACCAGGAATTTCTCCGCCTTGGTGTGGTGGTAGTGATCGCCGCGGGTCACGCCCGGGCCGGAGGTGAAGTAGGAGAACTGCCCGGCATCGGGCGTCTTGAGCATCTCCACGAAGGCTCCGCGCGGGTCCGCATGGATCGGCAGGCCGTAGCTGAACTGCTCGGGCTCGAGATAGCTCAGGTAGGTCGAATAGAGCGCGCGGGTGAGCCCGGTGCCCACGCGCGCAGAGACCAGCGTATCGCGGCTGCCGGGGAAGCTGCGGATCGTCTCCGCGACCTCGCCCACCGTGGTCTCGTAAACAGGCTGAACTTCGTGAAAACCGCTGTCCCGCTTGGCGCCGTCTTCAAGCAGCGCGGCGAAAGCGGCGACCACATCGTCGACATAGACCAGCCGCAGCGGCGCGGCGGGATCGTTGACCGTGATCTCAAGCCCGTGCGCGATATTGTGGCAGAAGGTCGCAACCGCGGAATTGTAGTTGGGCCGCGCCCATTTGCCGAACACGTTGGGCAGGCGATAGATCAGCACCGGCGCGCCGGTTGCCTCGCCGTGGCGCTCCAGCGCCTGCTCGGCCCCGCGCTTGCTCTCCCCATAGGGATTGTCGGCAGCGGCCTGGATCGAGGAGGTATAGGCGATCGGCGCGGTGTTGCCCGCTGCGGCCAGCGCTTCGCACACCTCACTGGTAAAATCGCGGTTGCCGGTCGCGAAGTCCGCCGGGTCCTGCGGCCGGTTCACACCTGCCAGATGGAACACGAAACCGGCGCGTTTCGCCGCGTCGGCGAGATCGGACGCATCGTGGCCGCGCCCGATCGGGATCACTTCGTGGCCGAGCTCGCCCAGCCGGATCGTGAGGTTGCGGCCGATAAAGCCCTCGGCCCCGGTCACCAGCGCAATGCTCATCCCAGCAGCTCCATCTCGGCGTCTTCGCCATTCACCAGCCGGACGATGAAGGGCAGCTTCATCAGCAGCTGCTTCATCCCTTCGACGTCGAGCTGGTGGGTGTTGTGCGAGTTGTATTCCTCGCCCGTGCTCAGGCGCTTCTCGCCCTCGTCGACGAACTTTTCGTAGTTGAGGTCGCGCCCGTCGGGGGGCACGCGGTAATATTCGCCCAGATCCTCGGCCACCGCGCGCTCTTCGCGGCTGAGCAGCGATTCGTGCAGCTTCTCGCCATGGCGGGTGCCGATGATGCGGATCTCGTGCTCCGGCTTGCCAAGCATCTGGCGCAGCGCCTCGGCGAGGATCCCGACCGTCGCACCGGGTGCCTTCTGGACGAAGATATCGCCATTATTGCCATGCTCGAACGCGTAGAGGACCAGCTCGATCGCATCGTCGAGCGTCATCATGAACCGGGTCATCTGATCGTCGGTGATGGTGATCGGCTTGCCATCGAGGATCTGGCGTACGAACAGCGGGATCACCGACCCGCGCGAGGCCATCACATTGCCATAGCGGGTGCCGCAGATGGTCGTGTCGAAGCCTTCGAGATTGCGCGAGGAGGAGACCATGACCTTTTCCATCATCGCCTTGGAAATGCCCATCGCGTTGATCGGGTAGACCGCCTTGTCGGTCGACAGGCACACCACCCGTTCGACCCCGGCATCGATCGCGCTGCGCAGCACGTTCTCCGTGCCCATCACGTTGGTCTTAACCGCCTGCATGGGGTAGAATTCGCAGCTCGGCACCTGCTTCAGCGCAGCGGCGTGGAACACATAGTCGACCCCGCGCATCGCTGCGGAAACGCTCGCCTCGTCGCGCACGTCGCCGAGGTAGAACTTGAGCCGGTCGCTGGCATAGGCCTTGCGCATATCGTCCTGCTTCTTCTCGTCGCGCGAGAAGATGCGGATTTCCTTGATGTCGGAATCCAGGAACCGGCGCAGCGTGGCATTGCCGAAAGAGCCGGTCCCGCCCGTGATCAGCAGGGTCTTGTCGGTAAACATGTCTCGCGTGTCCCCTCGGCTTACGCTTGCCCGCGCGCCGCCATGGCGTCGCGGATGAGTTGTTCCTTGGCATCGGGCTGCGGATAGCTGATCAGCACCGCGCGCAGCTTGCCCTTGAATACGAACAGGCTGCCCGCCGCCAGGCCGATGATGCCCATTTCGCGGATCGCCTCGGCAATATCGTCGAGCGACCCAGCCCCGCCCAGAATTGTAATCGGCACATCGACCTTCTCGCGCAGCTGCTTGGCCAGCGTCAGGTCGTAACCGGTCATCTTGCCGTCATTGTCGACCGAGTTGAGCACGATCTCGCCCGCGCCCTGCGCCTCGGCTTCGATCGCGAATTCCACCGGATCGCGCTTGGCGTTGCGGGTCGCGTTGTGGGTGACCATTTCGTAGCCGCCGCGCAGCCGCCGCTTTTTGTAGTCGATCACGGTGACCACGCTCTGGCGGCCGACCTCGTTGGCCATTTCGCCGATCAGTGCCGGGCGCTCGGCCGCTGCGGCGCTGACCGCAACCTTTTCCACGCCCAGGCTGACGATCCGCTTGGCCTGCGCCGCAGTCTTCACCCCGCCGCCATAGCACAGCGGCATGCGGCATTCGGCGGCCAGGTGCGCGATCATCTGGAAATCGGGCTCCGCGCCGGTCACGCTCGCGTCGATATCGACGACGATCAGCTCGTCGCTTTCCTTCTCGTTGAAGATCTTCACCGCATTGATCGGGTCGCCGACATATTTCGGATTGCCGAAGCCGACCGTCTTCACGAGGCCGCCTTCGTGCACCAGCAGGCAGGGGATGATCCGGGGACGCAGCATCTGGTCTTACAGCTCCGCAAAGCTCTTCAGCACGGCGGCGCCGAAATGGTGGCTCTTTTCCGGGTGGAACTGCACGCCCCACACATTGTCGCGATGGATCGCGCAGGCGAAGTCGAACCCGTAATGCGCGGTCGCCGCGACATCGGACTGCTCCGCCGGCTCGACGTAATAGGAATGGAGGAAGTAGAAGCGCGGATCTTCGTCCAGCGCATCGAACAGCACGCGCCCGCTGCCCGGCGTCACGTCGTTCCAGCCCATATGCGGCAGCGGCAGGCCTTCCATATCGTTGCGAGTGGCAAAGGCGCGGGTCCGCCCGGGCACCCAGCCGAGCCCTTCGCGCGTGCCCTCGTCACTGCCATCGAGGAGGATCTGCATGCCGACGCAGATGCCTACCACGGGGACTTTCTTCTGCGTCACCATCTCGTCGAGCGTTTCACGCATGCCCGATGCATCGAGCAGGTCCATCGCATAGTCGAACGCGCCCACGCCGGGGAGCACGATCCGCTCCGCCGTTGCCAGCTCCGCCGCCGTCTGAACCGCCCGCGCCGGAATGTTCAGGCGCTTGTACATGTTCAGGAAGGCGGCGATATTGCCGAGGCCGTAGTCGACGATGGTGATCAACGCATCACCGAACGTTGCAGGCCAAGCTTGCGCATCACCGTGGTGCCCAGATCGATCAAGGCAGTGTTGTTCTTGTAGTCGAAGTGGGTCTTGTTCGGACCGTCGTGAAGCGCCTGCAGCTCTTCGACCGTAAGGCCCAGCTTGGTCGCGATATATTCGAAGTCTTCGGCGATCTGCTCCGGTGTGTAGGCGGGGATCGCGATCTTTTCGAGCGCTTCCTCGCGGCTCATCTGCTCGGTCAGGATCAGCGAGGAGAAGTGCGCGCGGCGCTTGTCGTAACCGAACTTGCTCGGCAGCCAGTAGCCTTCGTAGAAACGCGTGAAGCGCGATTCATAGTGCTTGTGGGCATAGCGCTGCCAGCCGTAGATGCCGACCAGCTCCTCGATCGCCTGTTCCTTGTGGTAAGGCATGTAGTTCAAGGGCTTCACCACCTGCACGCCGTGCACGTAGCGGTAGTAGATCTTGAACTTGAAGATCCCTGCGAGAGGGAAGGTCTTGAGCGGACGCGTGCCGAAGCGTTTGTGGATGTCCTTCAGCTGGCGCAAGTCCGACGCGTGATAATGCCATTCGAGCGGCTCGCGCACGCATTCGGTCGAATAGTTCGCGCCGGTCAGGATGTACTTGACCTTGTTCTTGGCCGCAAAGTTGTACAGCCCGGCAAAGAAGGCGTGGTCCTGCGGGGTGTCGAGATGCGGCACCTGCGCCTTGAAGAAGGCGAGCTGGAGGTCGCGCATCTCGGGCCAGTTGACGACCTCGGTGTACAGGTCGAGGTCGAGCCCATCGACCAGCTTTTCGATATTGTTGACCGCCTGCTGGGAGTTCCATCCGGCATCCACGTGGTAGAGCAGCGGGCGCAGGCCGAACTTTTCCTTCGCGTGGTGGACGACGTAGCTGGAATCGACCCCACCGGAGAGGCCGATCAGGCAGTCGTGATCCTTGCCCTCGCCGTCGCGCTTGATCTTCTCGATCTGCGCCATGATCTCGCGCTCGCCACGCTCGTCGGTGTGCCAGTTGGGCAGAATATTGCTGTAGTAGTTGTTACAGTATTCGCACACACCGTTTTCATCGAACACGATCTTCGAATCGCTCGTGTCCATGATGCAGTTCGTGCATATCTGGTAGGGCCGCGCCTGGGCGGAGATCTCGGACATGTTCGGGAAACCTCAAGGGATGTTCGGCGGGCTGATAGCGGACAAGGCCGGGTGAACCAACCCCTCAATGGGTGGTCGCCCGGCCATGGCGCAATGCGGCATCACCAGTGCGCCTTCGGCTCTCGCGGACCGACCCTGCGGATCGATTTCTTCTTCATCGCCAAGACCTTTTTCCCGACGAAGAACCGTAAACGCAAGCCGCCAGCGTCCTTCACTCGCGCAAGCGCGCCCTGATCACCAGCTGCCGATACTTCGACTGGTAGGGGACCGAAAGCACGCCCGGGCGACCGATGAGGATCTTCACCAGATTCTTGGCCGCGCCCATCAAGTCGTCGACGCGGCGTTCCTGTACAGTCACCACTTCGAAGCCGGCCTCGTCGAGGAGGCCCTCGAGGTGCGCGCGTCCGGCGAAGGTCAGGTGATCGGGAACCCCAAGTTCGAACGGAAACTGTGAGCGCTCGTCGACGTCGGCGAGGTTGCCCGTTTCGATCAGAAATTCGCCGCCCGGCTTCAGTACTGCCACCACGTCCGCGAGGAAGGCCCGATAGTCCGGGATGTGAGAGAACACGTCGATCGAAGACGCGATGTCGACCTTGGGATGATCGCGCCGCAGATAATCATTGGTAACGGTGAGGCCGCGCTCGCGCGCGGCATCGGCCTTTGGCTTCATCGGCTCGATCCCCTCGATCGTGCTGCCTTTCGGCGCCAGCCGTGAAACCGCCTCGATGATTTCGCCATAGCCAGAGCCGATATCGAGCCAGTGGATCGGCTGTTCGCTGCTCCACTTGTCCGCGAACATGGTCTTGATGATGGCCTCGTAATGATCGACCTTCTTTTCGCTGCGATGCGCCCTCACATCGAGATCGCCAGCCTCATCGTGGTGAAAACCCGTCATCACGGCTTCCGAGACGCTTTCGGGTGGTGGCGCCGGGTTGAGATACAGGAAACGGCAACCGTCGCACCGGACCACGGTATATCCGCGCTCTTCGGCCCAGAAAGAATGGCTTGTCCCTGAGCAGTAGGGGCATGGAATCTCGATAAGAGAGCGATGTGTGCCCGTTCCGGTTCGAGCGTCGTTTGCGGGTGTCATTGTTAGGACCTTACCTCCTCAGGCACATGGCGTAGCGTCTCGTCTATCAGCTTATTCCAGTCGAGCATCTCGGCAGCCGTGCGGCGCGCGCCTTCGGCCATTTTCGCGAGCGCTTCGCGATCCTCGATCAGGCCGCGCAGCAGTCGCTCGATCTGGGGGGCGGTATCCTCTTCATGGTCGAGCACGATGAGATTGCCGTTGCGGTTGAGGTAGCTGGCATCGGACGGGACCATGAATTCGGAGCGGTCGCCCACGATCACGGGCAGTCCCATGCCGATCGATTGCTGCCACAGGATCGACTGGCTGGCGGGAAACACCGCGATGTCCGCCGCGTCGAGATGGCGGTAGACGCCCAGCTTGTCCTGCCAGCCGCGGAAATGGATGCGCGGATTGCCTTGGGCCATCTGTTCGAGCCCGGCGAAATACTCCGCTTCGTTGGGGCCTGCCGCACCCGCCACCAGCAGGTGCACATCGGCACGATCCAGCGCGTTAACCGCCTCGACCAGCGTTTCGGTCCGTTTGAAAGGGGTCAGCTTGCCACCGGTGAAGATGACGAAGTCGCTCTGCGCGATGCCCAGTTCGCGCCGGATTGCCCTGCCCGCCCCTGAAGCGTGAACCTGCGCGCCATATTCCAGGTCCGTTCCCAGCGGCAGCAGGCTCATCTCGTCGCGCGGGACGCCATAGACCTCGTTCAGGAAGTCGAACCCGGCGGGGACGATGGGATAGATCATCGAGAGATGCGGGCGCGCCTTGTCGAGGAAGCGCTTGCGCAGCACTCCGTGCAGAATCTTCAGCGAGACCCAGTTCTTGCCGCTGTTCGAATAATCCGCGTGATAGTCCATGATCATCTTGGTCTGCGGATGCTTTTTCACATAGGCGATGCATTCCGGCAGGTTGAGCATGATGTCGTGGACGAAGATCAGGTCGGGCTCGAATTCCTCCAGCAACCCATCGATCTTCGGGTAGGCGCGCATGCGGTTGAGAATGTTGTAGCGATAGGGCAGCTTAACGATCCGCGCACCGTTGACCTCGTAATCGCGGCCCGGCCCGCCGACCTTCTTGTCCGTGTAATAGTCGAACACGTTCTCGTAGAGCGAGCACACCACGATCACCTCGTGGCCGTGCCGGCGGTAATAATCGACGAGATGATTTTCCTGATATTCGAGTTCCTCGTTGAAGAAATCGCACAGCATGAAGATCCTCATCAGAGCCACCCACCCCTGCCCGGTTTGTAGAAGGCGAAAATCAGCAGCCAGGCGGCGAGCCCGAAGGATACCAGCACGGTGCTGAGGTGCGCGTTGCTCAGCGCGAAGCCCACCGGCACCGCGATCAGCAGCACGAACAGGCGATCCCATCCGGCAACGCACAGGTCGTAGACCCGTAGGAAAGCCGCCATAATCACGCCAATCACCAGCAGGCCGACAAGCCCGCCTGCGGCGAGCCCCTCACCCGAATAGGGGTTTGCGTTGGCGTTCAGGTTGATGCTCGCGCCATAGTAGTGATCGCCCACGATCTGGCCGAGCGCGGGCCATGACGGGTCGTTGGCGAATGCCGGCGGCGCCGGCAGAACCAGCGACAGCCCGGTAATATTGCTCCACCATGTATATCCGTAGGTGGAAAACAGGTCGTAATACTGCACCAGGGTCAGCGAAGGGATGGCAATCCCGCGGGTGAAAAACACCGATTGAAGCGCAAAGCCAACCTCCGTGCTCCGCAAAACGATGCAGACCAGCGTTAGAAATGCCAGGAACAGGATCGGGACGGTGAACAGCTTCGCCACGTTCGGGGCGTAACGTAGCGCGTAGTACATCGCGATCATGAGCACAGGCAGCGCGAGCGCGGCTTTCTGAGCATCGACCATGTAGGCGATAAGAGCCTGTCTTCAAAAGTAGTTGGGAGATATCAGCTGGTTGCGCTTGACGCGCTGGTGCATCGCTGATTCCGGGGTTTCGCCAGAAACGACCGAGGAATAAGCGATGTGGACCGATACCTCCCGGCAGCAGCATAGCCGCCCGGGTCTACGTTATCCAAGCGATTTGCGCGATGCCGAGTGGGCCTTGATCGAGCCTCTGTTGCCGCCCGCGAAACCTGGCGGCAGGCCGCGCTGCGCCGACCTGCGCGAGGTGATGAACGCGATCCTCTATCTGGCAACAAGCGGTTGCCAATGGCGGATGCTGCCCAAGGATTTCCCTCCGCTCTCGACGGTTCAACGCTATTTCTATGCCTGGCGCGACAGCGGCCTATGGCAGACGATCAATCACCTGCTGGTGATGGCTGCGCGCCAGATCGAAGGGCGCGAGGCCAGCCCCAGCGCCGGGGTGATCGATAGCCAGAGCGTCAAGACCACCGAGAGTGGCGGCCCACGGGGCTACGATGCGGGCAAGAAGATCATGGGACGCAAGCGTCACATCATCACCGATACGCTCGGACTGATGTTGTTCGTCACCATCCACGCTGCCAGCATTCAGGATCGCGACGGGGCGGTCGATCTCATCAAGGCAATCCGCTACCGCTTCCCGTGGCTGCGCCACCTCTTCGCCGATGGGGGCTACGCAGGCGACAAGCTCATCGGCGCGCTTCAAGGGCATGGGCAATGGACGCTCGAGATCGTGCGCCGCTGCGACACCGCCAGGGGCTTTGTTCTGCTCCCGCGCCGCTGGGTGGTCGAGCGCACCTTCGCCTGGCTCGGCAGATGTCGACGGCTCGCAAAGGACTGGGAAAGAACTATCGAAAGTTCCACCGCATGGACTACCATCGCCCACATCCGCCGCCTCACCCGCCTCATCGCAAGCCACTGCCAGATCGCATAAACTTCTGAGTCAGGCTCTAAGGCAACCGACACAGCCAATTCCAACCACGACAACGTTGCGCCGCAGCAGTCCGATCGCGACCAGCGCGGGGCAGATCAAGTTGACGTAATAGGACCGGATGTAGCCGATGATGCTGGTCGAGCGATCGACGGCGAACCGCTGGTCGTACACTTCGGTAAGGCTTGCGAAGCGCATGATCTCGCCAAAGACGTAAATGATCAGCAAAGTGACCAGCGCCCACACTCCGATCAGCAGAAGCGTGACCTCGGGTCCCGGAACGAAACGCTCCCCCTGGGGCGGTGCCGGGCCATTGCGCGACACCACGCCGGTTATGACGTGAACCAGCGTCAGCACGGCCAGCATCGGCGCGTAGGCCTGCACACTGTCGATCCGCAGGCACAGCGCAATGGTTACGCCGGGTATGAATACAGATACATGAAGGAAAAGCAGGATCATCGACGAGGGCCGCTCGATCCGGCTTGGCATGGCCACCGATCCGATCGAAATCAGCAGTATCATGATCGCGATCGTGCCAAGACCGGGAGCAGCGTAGCTGAAGCCAACATAATCCCACTGCGGCTGAAGAATCGTGATGTGCGCCTGGTGGATGGCCCATGCGAAGATGAGCGAGCAGATCACGACCGCCGCGCTCGAATCCAGCGATTCCAGCACGACCTGGCCGGTGCGTGCGGCCGGTGACCGGTGTGCGGCGGTTGGCTGGGCGCGATCTAGCATGATGGTGTTCCGGTATATCGCGTCACGCGGTGACGCGGCTGCATTCGGTCGGGCAAGGGTTTGGACGGGCCCGGGTTAGCAGAGCCTGCAGTCAGGACCAATCCTCCCATCGCGCTATTGCTCGATGCGGAACGGGCCGCGCAGCTCGGTCTCGTTCAAGGCATCGCCGAACATGCGATCGGCCCCGGTCAGTTGACCAATATCGACCATGTTGCGCTCGGTGCCGACCCCGCGAGACGACTGGGCTGCACCTTTGTCGACGATGAACGCGGTGTCGCTCACCTGGGCGAGGCCGATGGTCACCGTATTGCCGCTCGAGCCGCTGATCTGCCCGGCAACCCGGTGCCGGACGATCTGCCCGATGCTCACGGTGTTGTCGTCACACGGCCCTTCGAGCGCGTATCGCGACACGCCGTAGGACTTGTCGTCAATGAAAATGCCGCCATTGCCATCGCTGAGACTTCCGGCCGAGACCCGGTTGCCGCTCGCAGAGCCATAGAGCCAGATGCTGCCCCCGAACTGCTCTTGCGGACGGCCGATCGCGGTCACGCTCGCCAGCGCAATCTTCGCGTCCGAACAGCCAAAGCCCATGAACCCGCCATGCGAGGCACGGGACAGGACGATCTCTCCTTCGACCATGAAATCTTGAGAGAGGGTCGAGGCAAGGCAGCTAAACGCCCCCGCCTCGCCGCCCCGGTAGGCGCCGTCGATCTCAAACCGGCCCACCAGCCGTGAACCGACCGAGCCCGCGCGGAACGGCGCCCGCACAATAGTGCGCGGTAGCCGCCGGTCGAGCGTCACCGATGTGCCTGTAACTCCGGTGATGGAGGCGAGGAAGCTCAGCTGCGGTACGATCTGCTCTCCAGCCCGGTGCGCGGCGGGCTGCGTGCCCAGCGCACCGCGACCATCGGCGGAGACGCGCAGACGACCCTGTGCAACCGTACCGAGCACGATTTCCTCGCCGATCCTCAGATAGACCTGCGATGCCCCGATGGTTGCATCGACATTCCCGGCGAAGGCGAATTCCTGGGTTTGCGGTCCGATCGAGGATGCCAGCGAAGTTGCCAGCGATGGCGTCTCGCGCAGCCCGAAAATCGCGATCCGCATTCCCGGGACCAGACTCTGCGCCTCGATCGGGTGCGACAATTCGATCGTGTCGCTACCCGCACGCCCACTGCACAGGCCCGGGGCGATGGCGGTGGTGACCAGTCCTCCCGCGGGCGAGGCGTCGGTCAGCACGCGCTCGATCGGGCGGGCAGGCTCGATCCGCGTGCGCTCACCCTGCCAGGTCGCGCGCGAGGGCAAGGCGATCGAACCCTGATTGAAATCGAAGCGGAATGTCGCATCGCCCGTGCGAAGTGCAAAGGCGCGGCGCTGGGCCTGCGGAAACGGATCGCTCGCCAGATCGACCACTCCGGTCAGGTCGCGCGCGTCGAGCGTTGCGTCATCGGGCAGGGATTCGAGGGCCTGGCGCAGGCTGGCGGCAACGTCGAAATCCGGCCTGCCGACGAGCACCTGGCGGCGCTGCCGCTCGTCCAGCAGATCGAGCCAGCGCACGCTCCGCGCACGGCTCGTCCACGCTCCACCGGCAAACACCAGCGGCATCGCGGCCGTCGCGCCAAGAAAGACGCGGCGCTTCACAGCACGGTGTCCAGCCAGTGCACCGCGAACGCACCGATCACACCCAGCACACAAAATGCGGTGATCGGGAGCAAAGCCCTGCGCATCTCGCGCACGACATCGCCCGCGTGCGCACCGACCGCGTGGAGCAGCAGCACCAGATAACCGAAATAGAAGATCGCCCCCGAAATGGCATAGGCTTCCGAAACGAACCGGGGGGAAAGAATGCCCACTGCCACCACCAGTCCCACCCGCAGGGCGAGGCCGACGAACTGCAGGACGAAGGCGGTACGCTGGCGGTTGGTCACCTGCAGCGCCATGGACACAGGCGCGGTCAACAGCTGCGCGATGAACCAGGGGGTCAGCCACACTACCAGCACACCCGCGCGCGACCATTCCGACCCGAAGACGAAGGCGAAGGCGAAGGGCGATATGATTGCCAGCGCGATCAATGGCCCGACCCCGATCCGCATCAGTCCGCCGACCACCTGCACGGTGAACGGGCCGAGCGCCCCATCACGGTGACGGGCCGGGGCTTCGGACAGGTAGACCTGAGACAGTGCATTGCCGAGTAGCGACATCGGCGCCTGGACAACGAACATCGCGAGCGTCAGGTAACCCGCCTCAGGCCCGATCGCCAGCGCGGCGATGAGCACGATGGGTAGCTGCCACGCCGCAGAGTGCGCCAGTGCCTCGGGTGCCGAGTAGGCGGGAAACAGTCTGTACTCGCGGAACAATGCGCGCATCCTGGACACCGAAACCTTCCGGAGAAGGTCTAACTCACCGCGTAGGAAGCGTGTGCCGAGCAGGATTGAGCCTGCGCTGAAATTGATCGCATAGCCGAGCAGCAAGCCGAACGGTCCGGTATGCAGGAGCCCAAGTGCGATCTGGGTCGCGGCACCGCTGCCCGCCTGCGCCATCCGGCTTCGCGCAATCGGACCGAAGCCCTTTCTGCGCACATACCACAGCTGCATCAGGCTGTAGATTCCGGCCAGCGCGAGCGAGGGAGGCAGGAACCAGATAAGATTGACGAGTTCGGGATGGCCGAATGCGTCATAGGCGGATGCCGGGAGGACGAGCAGAACGAGCGCAATCAATCCTGACAGGACGGCCGCAAAAAAGGCCCCCAGCGCCAGCAGATTGATCGCATCATCATCGCTTTCGGGCATCGACAGGGCGATGTCGAACCGCAAACAGATAGACACATAAAGCGTCTGGAGCAGGCTGGCGAAAACCGCCAGCACACTCATCTCCACGGGGGTGTAGAGGCGCGTCACCACCGGGAGCGAGAGTGCGGTGATGAGATTGGCACCGACCGTGCCACCGATCAGCACCCCAGTGGAACGAACCAGCCCCTGCTGGGCGAGCGCGGACACGCGCCCACGCAGCGCCGCAATCCGCCCAATTGGCGGGGTCGCGCCAGAATCGGGCGCGGGGGTCACAGGCGGCTCTTCGTTCATGCGCCGGCCGTTGCCAGCCGGGAGAGCGCAGGGCCAACGTCGAAAATGCCGGTGCGGCGGCATCCGTCGGTGACGAAGTCGATGCACACCCGCGTGCCGGATCGATCCCAGCGCGGGTGGAGGTCACACCGCATGGGCTCTTCCCGGGTCGCGACCTCGTGCCGGATGCGGGCCAGATCCACCCGCTGGCCAGAGGCGAGGTCGAACAGCAACAGGGTCAGCCACGCGTCTTCGTCGGGATAGGTATCGCCCAGCAAGACCGATCCGTGTCCACGCCAGCTGTAATGGCCGTCTTCGGTGAGGGTATGCTCGGCGACCCGCTTGCGCGTGTCGTCGTTCAGATCGGACACGTAGAACCCTTCGGCCACCAGCTGGTTCATCCGCGCGCGCAGCAGGCGACGGGCAAACCTGGCGACCGCACGCACCGCCGGGTTGGCGAGCAGCCGATTAGTCGCAAGCGCGCGCACCGCCCCGGAATTGCGGCCCCAATACCAGATCCGGTCCTCACCGATCCACGCCGGATGGCTGACTCTTTCCTGCGCGACCACGCGAACCTTGCCGCTGTCGCAATCGCGCACCAGCAGCCGGGCATAGGTGGTCCCGCCCTCGCCCGCATCGGTCACGAAGAAGGCCAGCCGGGTCCCGTCGGGTGAGAAGACCGGGTGGGTGACGAACCGGCGATCCGAATGGGGCGAACCTACAGTCTCGGCAAGTTCGGCATAGGAGAGCAGCAGCGACACGGCCCCATCGGCCATGCTGACGCTCCACAGCCCGTCCTGCGTCGGCCCCTCGCCGAGATGGCGATCGACGGCGGCGCCATAGCCATAGGTCGGGTCGAGCCGGGCGAGGCGCGCGTAATTGCCCCCAACGCCAATCGATTCGTCGGGGGACAGCGCGCCGATCGCCATATCGAGCGTCCGGATCGGCGTGCCATCCGGGCTAACATTGCGCGCAACCGCATGCCCCTGCCCGTCGACGTCGTTGTACAGGATCGATCCGTCGCGCCGCCATTGCTGGCGTGCGCCATGCTGCCAGTTCCAGCCGCGCGTTTCGCCGAGCGTCTCGAAAGTGGCGTCTTCTGGCCGCCAGCGGCGCACCAGTGCAGGCTCCCCCACGGGCAGGGTCACCCAGTCGGCAGGGCAATTGAGCAACAGCAGGTCGCGCCCATCGGGCGAGAACGGGCAGAGATCGTAAAAGCCGAAGAAATTCGCGCTATCTTGCGGTGTCGCCGCGACCATGCGCGCGCCGATCTCGCGAATACCGGAAATCCCTGCCTCGTCCTGCACCACGATTTGCGCCTGTCACCTGGGCCCTCCGCCGCTAGGCCGGGACGACCGCCGCGCGCAGCGCCTCGATCACCTGTGCCTGCGTGCCTTCGTCCATGTAGGGGTGCATCGGCAGGCTGAAGACCTCATTGGCCATCCGCTCCGACGTGGCGAGCCCTTCGGGGTCGCCGGGGAAGGAGGAATAGGCGGTCTGTAGGTGCAGCGGGCGCGGGTAGTAGACGACCGAGGGAACGCCATGTTCTTTCAGGGTCGCCATCACCGCATCGCGGCCCGAACCGTCGCGGGTGCGCACCGTGTACTGCGCCCACACCGAACGGCAGCCATTGGGCACGTGCGGGGTGATCAGCAGGTCGCCCAGCGCATCGGTATAGCGGTTGGCGACCACCTGGCGGGCTTCGATCTCGTCTTCGTAGATCGCCAGCTTTTCCAGCAGGATCGCCGCCTGCAGCGTGTCGAGCCGCGAGTTGAGGCCGATCCGCTCGTTATCGTACTTGTGCGTGCCCTTGCCGTGCACGCGGTAGGAATCGAGCAGCGCGCGCAGCTCGTCGTCATCGGTGAACACCGCACCACCATCGCCATAGCAGCCAAGCGGTTTGGCCGGGAAGAAGCTGGTGGTCGCAATGGTGCCGATCGAACCGGTGCGGCGGCCGTTGTAATCCGCGCCGAAGCCCTGCGCCGAATCGCTCACGACCCACATGCCGTTTTCCTGTGCAACCGCCTCGATCGCGTCGTAATCGGCGGGCAGGCCGAACAGGTCGACCGCGATCACCCCGGCGGGCTTCATCCCCTCGGCCTTGGCGAAGGCGATCGCGCGCTTCAGGCTTTCGACGTCGAGGTTGTAGGTCCGCTCGTCGACATCGACGAACACCGGGGTCGCGCCGGTCATCGGCACGATTTCTGCGGTGGATGCAAAGGTGAAGGTGGGACAGAATACCGCGTCGCCAGGCCCGGCGCCCAGCGCCATGAGCGCCAGCTGCAGCGCGTCGGTGCCGTTGGCGCAGCCCAGCGCGTGCTTCGCGCCGCAGAATTCGGCGAGCTTGCCTTCGAACTCGGCCACTTCGGGGCCCATGATATATTTGCCGTGGTCGAGCACGGCGGCGATGCGCGCGTCGAGAGCAGGCCGGATACGCTGCTGCTGCGCGGCGAGATCGATAAATTGCATGGGGTTAGGCCCTTTCTTCCGTCAGCCGGAGTGTGTCGCTGCTCGCGTCATATTCGTATTTCTCGCCCGTGCGCGGGCATACCAGCGTCTCGTCGAGACGCTCGCCCGTGCGCGAAACCCAGCCGATCCGCTTTGCCGGAACGCCCGCGACCAGCGCAAAATCGGCTACATCCTTGGTAACCACGGCACCGGCCGCGATCATCGCATAATCGCCGATCCGGTGGCCACACACGACGGTCGCGTTGGCCCCGATGGTCGCGCCGCGGCCCACGGGAGTGGGTGCGAATTCGGACTTGCGCTCGATCTCCGCACGCGGGGTCAGCACGTTGGTGAAGACGCAGGACGGGCCGCAGAACACCCCGTCGGCCAGCTCCACACCCTTGTAGAGCGAGACGTTGTTCTGGATCTTGCAGTTATTGCCGATCGTCACGTCGGGCCCGGCGACCACGTTCTGTCCGAGCACGCAGTTCTCGCCGATCGTGGTGTTGGGCAGGACATGGCTGAAATGCCAGATCTTGGTACCAGCGCCGATCGTGCTGGGCTCGTCGACATAGGCGCTTTCGTGCGCGAAATAGGGCTTCTTGTCGGTCATTTGTTTTCTCCCAGCGAGGCCTGCAGCGCGGCTTCCGCGCGGTCGAGGACTTCGAGAACGCGCAGTCCCTCGGCCACATCGGTAAGCGGCTGCGTGCCCTGTTCGATGCAATCGATGAAGTGCTGGCATTCGGAACGCAGCGGCTCGCCCTGTTCGACCGCAATATATTCCGGATCGGCCTTGATCGGTGCGGGGGCCGGGCCGGAGCGGTCGATCCCGTGGCGATAGATCGAAAGCTTGCGATCCCAGTCGGGCGCGCTGTCTTCGAACACCAGCATGCCCTCATCGCCCACGGCGACCAGCCTCGCCTCCTTGAAAGGATGGCTCCACGAGGTCTGCACATGGCCGCGCACGCCTCCGGGGAACTGCAGGTGCGCGGTGCACCAGTCGGCGATGCCCGGCGTGATCCACGCCGCGCCTTCGGCCGTCACGGCATCGGGCGCTTCACCCACCATCGCGAGCAGCATCGAGAAATCGTGTGGCGCGAAGGACCACATGACGTTTTCCTCGGTGCGGAATTTGCCCAGGCTGAGGCGGTTGGAATAGACATAGCGCAGCTGGCCGATCGCGCCGCCCGCCACCAGCTCCTTCGCCTTGCGGAAGATCGGGTGGTATTGCAGCAGGTGGCCGACCATCAGGATCTTGCCCACCTCTTCGGCCTTGGCCGCCATCCGCTCTCCGTCGGCGGGCAGCAGGGCAAGCGGCTTTTCGACATAGACATGCTTGCCCGCTTCGAGCGCGGCAATCGCCACATCGGCATGGGTTTCCGCCGGTGTCGCCAGCGACACGCCGTGAATGCTGTCATCCGCGAGGATATCCTCGAAGCTGCGCGCCTCGGTCCCGTGCTCCTGCGCGATCCGCTCCGCCGTCGGCGCGTGATAGTCGGCCACCGCCGCCAGCGCGCCCAGCTGCGCGTAATTGCGCGCAAGGTTCTTGCCCCAGTGGCCGACGCCGATCTGGGCGATGCGCGTGTTGCTCATGCCGGGAACACCTTTTCGTGGTTGCGATCGAACTTGCCGCGCGTGTCGAGGATGACGGCGGCGTGTTCGAGGATCAGGTCGTAGTCGAAGGCCTTGTGGTCGGTGGTCAGAACCACCGCGTCGAACCCGGCCAGCGAGTCCGCCGTCAGATCGACCGAGGACAGGTCGAAATCATGCTCGCGCGTTTCGGGGAAGACCGGGATGTGCGGGTCACTGTAGTGAATGTCAGCGCCCAGATCGCGCAACTTCTCCATGATCTCGACCGAGGGAGATTCGCGCATGTCATCGACATTGGGCTTGTAGGCGATGCCGAGCACGAGGATCTTCGAGCCCGCGATCGACTTGTGTTTGCCGTTGAGCGCCAGCGCCAGCTTGTTGACCACGAAATCGGGCATCGAGCTGTTCACTTCGCCCGCCAGCTCGATGAAGCGGGTGTGCAGGCCGAATTCGCGCGCCTTCCACGTGAGGTAGAACGGGTCGATCGGGATGCAGTGACCGCCGAGGCCCGGGCCGGGGTAATAGGGCACGAAGCCGAACGGCTTGGTCGCCGCCGCGCGGATCACCTCGTGGATGTCGATATCCATCCGGTCGGCGACTATCTTCATCTCGTTGACCAGCCCGATATTGACCGCGCGGTGAATGTTTTCGAGCAGCTTGGTCAGCTCGGCAACCTTGGTCGAGCTGACCGGGACCACCGTGTCGATCACCCCGCCATACAGCGCCTGGCCCACCGCATGGCAGGTTTCGGTTACCCCGCCGACGATCTTGGGAATGGTCGCGGTCTCGAACTTCTCGTTGCCCGGGTCCTCGCGCTCGGGCGAATAGACCAGAAACACCTCTTCACCCACGGTCAGGCCGGATTTCTCGATCCGCGGCTTCAGCTCTTCGTCGGTCGTGCCCGGCCAGGTGGTGCTTTCGAGCGAGACGACCTGCCCGGCGCGCATGTGCGGCACGATCGCCTCGGTCGTGTTGAGCACGTAGGTAAGGTCGGGCTCGCGATATTTGTTGAGCGGGGTGGGCACGCACAGGATAATTGCATCGACTTCGTCGATCCGGCCCATGTCGGTGGTCGCCTCGAAGCCCGTCTCGTTGGCGGCGGCGATATCCTTGCCCGAGATATGCTCGATATAGCTTTGCGCCTTGGCCAGCTTCTCGACCTTGCGGGAATCGACGTCGAAGCCGATCGTCTTGTAGCCCTTTTCGCAATAGCGCAGCACCAGAGGCAGGCCGACATAGCCCAGGCCGACCACCCCGATGGTGGCGGTGCCGTTGTTCAGGCGATCGATCAGTTGCTGGCTATGCAATGGCTGTGTTCCTCAATCTCGGTTCGCGCTTGCGAAGGGCATCGGCCGCCCGCCTGTGCGCTTCGTGTGACAGGTCGATGATAGCTATTTCGAGCCGAACCCGCTGACCATCACGCGCAGCGTCTTGGCGAGGATCAGCAGGTCGAGCCAAAGGGAGAAATTCTTGATGTAGAAGAAATCGTGATTGAGCTTGGTGCTCACGCTGTCGACATCGGCGACATGGCCCTGAACGGTCTGTGCCCAGCCGCTGATGCCGGGGCGCACCACGTGGCGATAGCGGTAATAGGGAATTTCCTCCTCATACCACCGTGACAGCTTCTCGGCCTCGGGACGCGGGCCGATCCAGCTCATCTGTCCCAGCAGGATGTTCACGATCTGCGGCAGTTCGTCGACCCGTGTGCGGCGGAAGATGCGCCCGATCCGGGTGACCCGCGCATCCGCATCCTTGGTCACGAGATCGTCCAGCCCGGCAGGCGTGGGAGCGGTGCAATGCTGCATGGTGCGGAACTTGTAGACGGTGAAGGGCTGCGCCCGATAGCCCATCCGGCTCTGGCGGAAGATCATCGGGCCCGGGCTGTCGAGCTTGATCGCGATCCCCGCCAGAAGCAGGAACGGCAGCAGCGGGATCAGCACGACCAGCGCGATCAGACGATCGAGCACATGCTTGATCGTCTGGTAGACAGGAGAGGGCGTGAGCGATCCGTACGCGGTCTCGGAGATATGCTCCAGCGTCACTTCGCCGGTCACCGATTCGATCAGATGTCGCAGGTTGTAGACCGGAATCCCCGCGAGCGCGGCGTCGGCCAGCATCTCGCTCTGGCGGTCGGTCAGCGGGAGCCGGAAGTCGACCGCGATCGCATCGGCATGGTCGAAGCCGGCATGGTCCGAATGTTTCAGCCAGTCGATCGAGGGGAGCTGCGGGAGCGCTGCCCCGTCGGGCTGCGCAAGCACGCTGATGCGCAGCACCAGCTCATCCTTGTAGCGGAAATGTTCGAGGTACGAGAGCAGCACCACCGCCACGAAGCTGCCGATCAGCACGAAGCGGCTGTAATCGAGCTTGAACATCAGCAGGCCGATCGCGATCAGCCCGTAGGCCAGCGCAAAGGACGGAACGATTGCGGAAGCGCGCTCAACGCCTGGATAGCGGTTGACGTTCTCGATCAGCAGGACACCGATCAGCGAAGAGGCGAAGGCCGCCAGGCAGGCGTAGCCGACCTGAAACAGGCTCGCCTCGGGCATGCCGAAAATGACGATGCGCAGCAGGATCGCCACCAGCACTGCAAGCAAGCTGATCGTCACCGAACGTTTGATTTTTCTCCGCGTCGTGTGCCGTCTTCGGCCAACCGCGCCCGCCGCCCGCGACGAGCATGCCGCGTCAACAGCGTTTTGTCCCATTTTCAATACTCGATCCGCACAATCAGCACAGCGCCCGATGCGGCGCTCCTCTAGCTGGGCCGCCGAAGCTTTCCAACCGTGTATTTAAGGCGTTAGGAAAGGCGTGGCATCCGCGCATCTCTTTTGTCCGCCCGCGTCCCGCAATCGCGCAACCCCGGCGGGTCTGCATGCGGCAAGTCTTGGCGAGGGCTTTATTCTTTCGGCTTCTTGGCCTAACCAAGCGCCCGCATGGGGGGAGAAGCCCGCAAGGGATTGGCGATGCATCGATTGATATTGCTATTGTGTGTGCTGGTTTTGTCGGGGTGCGGTTCTCGTGAGCCGTTGGTATCGACGGACCGTATGACGGTGGTGGAGGCTGCGGATGGGCTGCCTATTCCCAATCGGGATGATCTAGTGGCGCCGGATCGTCCTGCGCTGATTGGTCCGCTGGACACGATCCGGATCGAGGTATTCAACTATCCCGAGTTCACGCGCGATGTGCAGGTGGATGCGAGCGGGCGGATTGCGCTGCCGTTTCTGGGCACGGTCGAGGCTGGCGGCAAGACCGCGGGCGAGCTGGCGATGGATGTGGAGCGGGCGCTGGATGCGCGTTACGTGCGCGATCCGGAGGTGACGGTGAACATCGTCAACTCGGTCAGCCAGGTGGTGACCGTGTCGGGCGAGGTCGAGACCCCGGGCCTGTATCCGGTGACCAACCAGACGACGCTGCTGCGTGCGATCGCGGCGGCGCGCGGGACGAGCGAGTTTGCGCGCAAGGACGAGGTGGTGATCCTGCGCACGGTCAACGGCCGGCGGATGGCCGGGCTCTACAGCCTTGAGGCGATCGAGCGCGGGCTGTACGACGACCCCGCGATTTACGCCAACGACATCGTGGTGGTGGGCGACTCCCCCCAGCGACGTCTGTTCCGCGACTTCCTGACGGTGGCGCCGCTGCTGGCATCGCCGCTGGTCACGATTTTGCAGTAGGTTTTTCCGGGCGCGCGCAATCGTGCGCCTGCAACAAGGTTTTAGCCGAGCATGAACATCCAGGCCTCCCGGTTCGGCAGCGAGTCCGGCCCTTCCGACCAGCCCCCGCAGGGTGGCGGCAATCCGCTGGGCGTGCAGGCGGGCCAGCCGGGCGAGGGCGATGGGCCCTCGATCGTGCAGCATTACCTGCGGATCGCGCAGCGCTGGCGCTGGCTGATCCTGGGTTCGATCGCGGCCTGCGTTGCGCTGGGCCTGGTCGCGACCCTGCTGATGACCCCGCAATACACCGCCACCGCGACGATCGAGATCTCGCGCGAAGGCAGCCAGGTGACCAACTTCGAAGGGGTCGAGCGCGAGGTCTCCATCTCCGACCAGGAGTTCTACCAGACCCAGTACGGCCTGCTGCGCGCGCGCACCCTGGCCGAGCGGGTGGCAGGCCAGCTGGGCCTGATCGACAATCCCGAGTTCTTCGCATCCTACGGCGTGGAAGGCGGAGACGACCCCGCCTTCGCGCTCGATAACGGGCGCTACACCGCGCAGGGCCGCCAGGACCGTCAGCGGATCGCGGGCGAGATCCTGCTCGCCAATATCAGCGTTGCGCCCGCGCGCCTCTCGCGGCTGGTCGACATCAGCTTTACCGGGCCCGATCCCGCCTTTGCCGCGCGGGTCTCGAACAGCTGGGCGGAAAACTTCATCCAGTCCAACCTCGAGCGCAAGGTCCAGGCGACCTCCTACGGGCGCGACCAGCTGCAGGCGCAGCTGGCCGACTACAAGGAACGCCTCGATGAGTCCCAGCGCCAGCTGGTGACCTACGCCTCGAGCGAGGAGATCATCAACCTGCCCGCACAGCCCGGGGCCGACGGGCGCACGCAGGAACGCTCGATCGTGGCCGACGATCTGGCCGCGCTCAACGCCGCGCTGACCGAGGCGACCGCCGACCGGATCCAGGCCGAGGCGCGCGCACGCCAGGCGGGCGGCGGCTCCTCCTCCACCGAATCGCTGTCCAACCCGGCGATCAACAACTTGCGCGAGAAGCGCGCCGATCTGGCCGGCCAGTACGAGCTTTTGATGGTCCGGTTCGAGCCGGGCTATCCGCAGGCGCGCGCGCTGCAATCGCAGATCGACGAGCTCGACCGGGCGATCGCACGCGAGGAAGCGCGCGTCTCGGGCTCGCTGCAGGGCGATTACCGCGCCGCGCTGGAGCGCGAACAGACGCTCCAGGCGCGGGTCAATCGCCTCAAGGCGGACTATCTCGACCTGCGTCGCCGCTCGATCCAGTACAATATCTACCAGCAGGAGGTGGATACCAACCGCGCGCTCTATGACGGGCTGCTGCAGCGCTTCAAGGAGATCGGCGTTGCCGGCGGGGTCGGGGTCAACAATGTCTCGATCATCGATCCGGCCGATGTCCCGCAGGCCCCCTCCAGCCCCAACCTGCTGATGAACATCCTGCTCTCGCTGATCGTGGGCGCGGGTCTGGGCGCGGCGCTGGCCTTCCTGCTCGAACAGATCGACGAGGCGATCACCGATCCCACGGAGGTGCGCCGCAAGCTCGGCCTGCCGCTGCTGGGCACGATCCCCACGGTTGCCGAGGGGCGTCCGGACGAGGCGCTGCTCGATCGCAAGTCGAGCCTGGTCGATGCCTATCTCGCCGCGTTCACCAACCTGGGCTTCACCACCGAACACGGCGTGCCGCGCTCGTTCGCGGTCACCTCGACCCGGCCTGCGGAAGGCAAGTCGACCAGTTCGCTGGCGCTTGCCACCACGCTGGCGCGTGCGGGCAAGAGCGTGATCCTGGTCGATGGCGACATGCGCTCACCCTCGGTCCACCAGCTGGGCGGGGTCGATCACGATCGCGGCCTGTCCAACTTCCTCGCCGGCGACGACGAGATCGAGACCATGACCTTCCCGATGACCCACCTGGGGTTCACCGCGATGTCGGCCGGTCCGATCCCGCCCAACGCCGCCGAACTGCTGACCGGCAACCGCCTCGACCTGCTGATGCGCCGCCTGCTGGAAACCTACGACCATGTCGTGATCGACTCGCCACCGGTCATGGGCCTCGCCGACGCGCCGCTCATCGCAACCCATGTCGAAGGCGTGCTCTACGTGGTCGAATCCCACAATATCCGCGCCGGCCTCGTCAAGAACGCCATCGGACGCCTGAACTCCGCCAACATCCGCATCTTCGGCGCCCTCCTCACCAAGTTCGAAGCCAAGAAATCCGCCTACGGTTATTCCTACGGCTACGAATACGGATACTCATACGGCAAAGAGGATGAGGAGAAGGGCGGCAAGGCCAAGGCCTGAGTCACGCCGGCCGCTTCACATCTTCAGCTTGCAAGGCGTAGCGGAGTCGCCCGGCCCGGTGCAGGCGTATCCGCCGCCCAGATACCGCGCGTATCGTAAACCAGCGCGTGGGCGCGCTCTTCCGCCGGGATCGAGCGGAACAGGTCGTGGTCGACCAGCACGATCAGGATGCCGCAGGTTTCCAGCGCGGTGTCGATGTCGACAAGCTTCGCGCCGGTTTCCCCGAATTCGATCGGCAGTTCGCGCGCAAACGGCTCCACGATATTGATCCGCGAGCCGAATGTGCGCGCCAGCCGCGCGGCGATGAAGCGCGCGGGGCTTTCCCGAAAATCGTCGATATTCGCCTTGAACGCGAGCCCAAGGCACGCGACCGGCACCCGCGGGTTCTCTTCGATCAGCGCACTCGCGCGCTCCAGCACGTGCTGCATCTTGGCATCATTGACCTCACGCGCGGTGCGGATGACGCGGGCGTCTTCGGGTGCGCCGTGGACGATGAACCACGGGTCGACCGCGATGCAGTGGCCGCCGACACCGGGCCCGGGCTGGAGAACGTTGACCCGCGGGTGGCGGTTGGCGAGGCGGATCACCTCCCACACGTCCAGCCCCTGCTTGTCGGCGATCATCGACAATTCGTTGGCAAAGGCGATGTTGACGTCGCGAAACGCGTTTTCGACCAGCTTGGTCATCTCTGCCGAGCGTGCGTCCGTGGCGATGCATTCCCCGCGCACGAAGCGCTTGTAGAAGGCGATCGCCTTGCGCGCACAGCGCGGCGTGACCCCGCCGACCGAGCGATCATTATGGACCAGTTCCTCCAGAATGCGGCCCGGCAGCACCCGCTCCGGGCAATAGGCGATGGCGATATCGGGCGTGCCCGCCGCCAGCCCCGGCATCGCAAGATCGGGGCGTAGCGCGGCCAGACGGTCGCGCACCGCATCGGTCGTGCCGACCGGACAGGTGCTCTCGCAGATCACCAGCGCGCCCGCATCCAGAACCGGGGCGATCGCGTCGGCAGCGGCCATCACGTAGCCGGTATCGGGCGTATGCTCGCCATCCTTCTCGAACGGGGTAGGCACCGCGATGACATAGACATCGGCGCGCGGCATCTGGGTAGAGGCACACAGCGTCCCGCGCGAGACCACCGCTTGGACCAGCCCGTCCAGATCGACTTCCTCGATATGGATCGCGCCGCGGTTGATCGTTTCGACCACTTCGGGCGAGACATCGACGCCGGTGACCGCGCATCCGGTGCGCGCGATGATTGCAGCGGTGGGCAAGCCGATATAGCCGAGCCCGACCACGGCAACCGTGGGTGTGTCGTTGGTCATGCGTCTGCGTGCCCCTGTGGCCTAGTCTTCCGCATCGCTTTTGCATGGCGCGGGTAAAATTTATGGTAACGGCCCCGATGCTAGGGGCATGCGCGAGCAAGGAGACCTGCGTGAACATTCTGGTTACCGGAGCGGCGGGCTTCATCGGTGCCTCGCTGGCCGAGGCACTGGTGGCGCGTGGCCATCGCGTGATCGGGATCGACAATCTCAACCCCTATTACGCGGTCTCTCTGAAGCGCGACCGTCTCGCGCGGGTGGCGGCGACGGCGGGCGAGGCGTTCCGCTTCATCGAATGCGATTTCGGCGATCACGAGGCGCTGGCGCGCGCGCTTGACGGACACGACTTCGACCGGATCGTCCATCTCGGCGCCCAGCCGGGGGTCCGCTATTCGCTCGAGAACCCGCGCGCCTATGCGCATTCGAACATTTCCGGCCATCTCAACATGCTGGAACTGGGGCGCGAACGCGGCGTCGACCACCTCGTCTATGCTAGCTCAAGCTCGGTCTATGGCGGGAACGAGAAGGTGCCCTTCGCGGTCGAGGACCGGGTCGATCACCCCTACTCACTCTACGCCGCGACCAAGAAGGCGGACGAGTTGATGAGCGAAAGCTACGCCCATCTCTACCGCCTGCCGCAGACCGGCCTCAGGTTTTTCACCGTCTACGGCCCGTGGGGCCGGCCCGACATGATGCCGTGGATTTTCACGCAGAAGATCCTGAAAGGCGAGCCGATTCCGGTGTTCAACAATGGCGAGATGAGCCGGGATTTCACCTATGTGGACGATATCGTGCGCGGCATCGTCGCCTGCCTCGACGGACCGCCGGGCGACGACGGAGCGACCAAGCCGGGTGGTAGCGTAGCGCCGCACGCGCTCTACAATATCGGCAACAACCGCTCCGAAGAGCTGATGCGGGTGATCGGGATCATCGAGGCCGCGTGTGGTCGCAAGGCGCAGATCGAGCTGCTGCCGATGCAGAAGGGCGACGTGCCGCGCACCTTCGCCGATATCGATGCGATCGCGCGTGACCACGGCTTCCAGCCCGAAACCAGCGCCGACGAAGGCTTCCCGCGCTTCGTCAGCTGGTTCAAGGCCTATCACGGGATCGACTAGGCGTGCGCTGAGCGCCGTTAGTGCTGAGCCATCAGCTGCGCGATCCGCTGCGATGAGTGGCCATCGCCGAACGGATTGTGCGCCTGCGCCATCGCAGCATAGGCAGCCTCGTCGTCGAGCAGGCGGAAGACCTCGCGCTGGATCGCTTCGGGATCGGTGCCGACCAGCTTGGCCGTGCCTGCCTCGACCCCTTCGGGCCGCTCGGTCGTCGCGCGCATCACCAGCACCGGCTTGCCCAGTGCGGGCGCTTCTTCCTGCACGCCGCCGCTGTCGGTCAGCATCAGCGTGCTCGCCTGCATCAGCGCGGCGAAATTGGGATAGTCGAGTGGTTCGAGCAGCGCGACATTGTCCAGCCCCTCCAACTCGTCATGCATGGTGGCGCGGACATTGGGGTTGAGGTGGACGGGGAACAGCACGGCGGTGTCGTCCCGCTCCGCGATCGCGCGGATCGCCCGGGCAACCGCGCGCATCCCCTCGCCGAAATTCTCGCGGCGGTGGGTGGTGACGCCTATGATCCGCTTGCCTGCAAAGCGCTGCGCCGCCGTGTGCAGATCCGCCGCAAGATCGGGCTTACGCTTGATCGCGCCGAGTACCCAGTGGAGCGCGTCGATCACCGTGTTGCCGGTGACGTGAATGCTGGCAGTGTCGATATTCTCGCGTCGTAGCGCGTCGGCGGCGGTCTGCGTCGGTGCGCAGTGGAGCGCGGCCATCGTGCCGATCACCTTGCGGTTGACCTCTTCGGGCCAGGGATGGTGGATGTCGCCGCTGCGCAGGCCCGCCTCGACATGGCAGATCGGGATTTTGCGGTAAAACGCGGCGAGTGCGCCGCACATCGCACTGGCCGTGTCGCCCTGCACGACCACCCAGTCGGGCGACTCGGCATCCAGCGTTTCGCCGATTCCGGTCAGAAGCCGCGCGGTCAGCGCGTCGAGGCTCTGGTCCGCGCGCATCACCGCGAGATCGTGATCGGGCACAACCTGCGCAATATCGAGCACCTGATCGAGCATTGCGCGGTGCTGCCCGGTAGAGACGACTACAGGCGCAAAGCGCGGGTCTTCGCGCAGCAGGTGGATCAGCGGGAAGAGCTTGATCGCCTCCGGCCGGGTGCCGAAGACGATTGCAATCTTGAGCGGCGCGTTGGTGTTCGTGCGGGCCATGTCGCCCCGCTTACGCAAAATCGGTTAACAAGCCGAGACGGCGCGTTAACTGCGTGCGAGGGCCTTACTCGTCGCCCGAACCATCAGGCTGCTGCGTGGTGGGTTGCGGCAGCGCCTCGGCAGCGACTTCGGCCTCCCGCTCACGCTCGATCCGCTCCATGTATTCGCGCTCGATCTGTTCGACGCGCTCCTGCTCGGCGGCGGCATCCTCGTCTATGGTCGAAAGCCGCTCCGCCCGCGCTTCAGCGATCAGCTGGCCGAAGCGGGCGGCGGACCCGCCTTCGCGCGCTTCGTAGGCGGCGTCGATCATCTTCTGGGTGCAGCCGGTGAAGCCCGCCGCGCCCGAGGGCGAGCAGCTCATCGCGCCGAACTTGCCGACATATTCGAAGCTTTCGACCCGCTTGGCCCAGGCGGTATTGGCCGGGTCGTTGCTGTAGCGCAGGTTTTCGGGGATGCGGAAGCGTTCACTCTCGTCCATCCGCGCGACGACGCAGATCGTGTCTTCCGGGCAGTCGACCTCATCGTCGCCATAGGCGATGACCATGCTGACCTTGTCCCCGGCCTCGTCCTGTGCGGCGGCGGGCGCGCCTGCGCCAAGGGCGATCAGGCTGGCAATGGCGGCGGTTGCGAAGATTTTCATGGTGGGCCTCTGCGGCAAGGAATGGGATGGTCTGTGGGCGCACTGCATAAGCGCGCCGGATGGCTGAACTGTGACTGAAGCGAGCGAGCGCGAGGGGCGGTTCCCGCGCATCACACCCGCTCGGACAGGCGGATCGCGGCGCGGCAGCCCAGCCGGATCGCGGCAGAGAGCAGCGGATAGCCGGGGGTTTCCTCTGCCCCAGCAGCGATCGCGGCATCGTGATGCTCACGCTCTTCCTCGCGAAACTGTTCGATCATGCCCTGCAGTTCGGGATCTTCGTCGGCATCCTTCAGCTCGTCGAGCTGTTTGGAATAATGCAGGTCGATCTCGGTCTCGACCGCGGCGGTGCAGGCCATCGCGGCCTTGGGCCCGATCAGCGCGGTCGCCGCGCCCAGCGCATAGCCGGCGACGGACCAGAACGGGTGCAGCGCGGTCGGGCGCACGCCCCGCTCTGCGACCAGCCGGTTGAACGCTTCGTGATGTTCGTCTTCCTGCCGCGCCATCGCGGCGATCTCGCCCGAATGCGGCCCGCGATCGCCCATCACCGCCAGCTGCCCGGCATAGATGCGCGTTGCGCCGAACTCGCCTGCCTGATCGACCCGGATCATCCGGTGGATATGGTCTTTCATGCGCGCTTGCCCTTCTTCGCCAGCAGCGAAATCGCGGCGATTCCCGCCGCAGTCGATATCAGGAAGTTATAGCCCGCCAGCGAGATCCCGAACAGTCGCCACGCCGCCTCGTCGCAGCGCACCAGCGGCGTGTTCATGATCGCGTCGAGCGCACTGCCCCCTTCGCTGGCCGAGGGGATTGCCGCGCAGCCGGTGATCCCCTGCCACCAGTGATACTCCACCCCTGCGTGAAACAGGCCGATCAGGCCCGAGGCGATGATCGCCAGCGCCGCAAGGGCGATCCAGACCCGCTGGGGAGGGGCGATGAAGGCGAGCAGCGCCAGTGCCAACGCAGCAAAATGCGGATAGCGCTGCCACCAGCACATTTCGCACGGGTACAGGCCGAAGACGTACTGGCTGACATAGGCCCCGCCCAGGAGCAGCGCGGGGACGAGCAGGACGATCCAGCGTGCGGTGCGCGCGGTGGGCGTATCGATCATGCCTGTATCGCCCGGACTACTTGCGCAGCGCGACCGAGCTGGGCGTGGTCCGGCGCAGCGTCTTGAGCGCGTAGTCGAGCTGGAAATCCTCGATCCCCTGCTCTTCCAGCTCGGCGGCGGTCTGGGTGAAGCGCGGATCCTGGCGGATGTCGTTCTCCAGATCGTCGTCCTTCAGATCGGCCTCGTTGATCAGGTGACCGCGCAGGTCGCTTTCGCGCAGCTGGTACTTGCGGCGCCGTTCCATGTCCGGATCGGACAGCTGCGGCACACGGATGTCGGGCTTGATCCCGCCTTCCTGCACCGAATGGCCCGACGGCGTGTAGTAACGCGCGGTGGTCAGCTTGAGCGCGGCGTCCGGCCCCAGCGGGACCAGCGACTGCACGCTGCCCTTGCCGAAGCTGCGTTCGCCCATGATCAGCGCGCGGCGGTGATCCTGCAGCGCGCCCGCGACGATCTCGCTTGCCGAGGCGGAGCCCGCGTCGATCAGCACGATCAGTGGCACATCCTTGGCGATCTGCCCACGATAAACCGTCTCCGCGTTGAACGACATCGATTCGCCCCGCGCACGGCCGCGCTGCGAGACGATCCGCCCCTCGTCGAGGAACAGGTCCGACAGCGCGATCGCCTCGTCCAACGAACCGCCAGGGTTGGAGCGCAGGTCGAGCACCAGGCCGTTGACCCGGCCGCCCGCCTCGCGCTGGATATCGTTCCACGCCGCAAACACGTCCGCGCCGACATCGCGCGAGAATTCGTTGACGGTGATGACCCCGATCTTGCCGTCCTTCACTTCGTAGGTGACCGGCTCCAGCTCGATCACGCCGCGCGTCACGCTGGTTTCGATCGGCTCGTCGCTGCCAGGGCGGAAGATCGTCAGATTGATCGAGGTGCCGGCGGGGCCGCGCATCTGCTGCACCGCCTCGTCCAGATCGCCGCCGTAGATCAGCTTGCCATCAAGGTGGGTGATGAAGTCGCCCGCCTTGATCCCGGCCTTTTCCGCGGGGCTGCCGCGGAACGGGCTGATCACCTTGACCGCGCCGTCTTCCATCACGACCGACAGGCCGAGCCCTGAATAATTGCCGTCGATCAGCGTTTCGAGCCGCTCCAGATCGCTGCCGTCGAGATAGGCCGAATGCGGATCGAGGCTCGCGAGCATCCCGTCGATCGCGCCGCGAATCAGCTTCTCGTCATCGACTTCGTCGACATAGCTCGCCTGAATCCGCTGATAGGTGGCGAACAGCTTGGCGAACTCGGGCGCCACGCGGCTGTCGACCTGGGCCATGCCGGCGGTGGCGATGGGAATCATCGCTACGGCGGTGACCAGCGCGAGCGAGCGGGCGACGACGGGCAGTTTCATAGTCTCAAGCCTTCCGGACATTCGCCCCCGTTTATAGGGAGCAAGCCATTAACGCCAGATGCACTTGGGACGGTGCCGCGAGGGGGCAAGCTCAGTTCGACAGGTGGTCGAGAGGGTTCGCCGGGCGCCCGCCCAGCCGCAGTTCGAACCCGATCGGACCGCCCGCAGACGGGGCGACCCCCAGCGATGCGCCTTCGGTCAGCTGCTCGCCCACGGTCACGTCGGTGCGCGCGAGCCCGGTGACGAGGCTGGTCCAGCCGCCCGGGTGTTCGACGATAACGATCCGGCCATAGCCGCGAAACGGCCCGGCAAAGGCGACCCGGCCCGGTGCGGGGGTGACGACCTGCGCTCCGCCGCCCGCGCGCAGCAGGATGCCATCGCTGCGCACGCCCGAGCTGTCGACCGATCCGAAACCGCGCAGCGTGCGCCCATCGACCGGCAGGCGCAGGCCTGCGGGCGAGCGGATCTGCTCGCGCGTCGGTGCGGGCATCGGTATGGCGCGTGTGCGCGCACGACCCGGGTCGGACGGGCGCATCACCGGGCCGGGTAGCGCGGCCAGCTCCTCACGCAATGTGCCCGCTGCATCTATCCGCGCCACCAGCCCGTCCAGATCGCGCGCCTGTTCGGCGAAGGCGAGCGCGCGCTCTTCCTGCCGGTCGGCCTCCCCGCCCCGGCGGCGCGCGGCGAGCCGCTTGCGGGTCTCGATCTCGGCCAGCTGCTTGCGGCGCAGCGCGAGGCGCCCCTCTTCCTCGGCCAGCTTGGCGAGCAGGGTTTCGGCCCGATCACGCAGCGCGCGGCTGCGGTCGATCTCTCCGCGCAGCGCGGCGGTGCGCCCGCGCACTTCGGGGATGGTCGTCTCCAGAACCGCGCGCAGATACATGCTGTCGCGGATCGATCCGGGTCGGAACACCGACAGCACCAGCGGCCTGCGCGAGACGTTCTGCAACGCGCCGGTCAGTCGGATCAGCGGTTCGCGCCGCTCGGCCAGCCGTGCATCGAGCGCGCGCTGCTGGCGCGCGATCAGCGACAGGCGGCCTTGCGCCACCGCGATCTGCGCCTCGGTTTCCTGAATCCGTGCGGCAAGCGCGGCGGACTGGCGGGCGACCTTCGCTGCCTCCTGCTCCGCCTCGGCGGCAGCAGCTTCAAGCGAGCGGGCGCGCTGAGCAGCCCGCTGCGACGCCTGCTGCGCCCGCTCGATCGCGGCGCGCACCGCGTCCGCATTCTCGTAGGCCTCGACGCCCTGCCCACGCACCTGCGGCGCGGCGACGACCAGCGCGATCGCGGCAATCGGCGCGGCAAGCAGGGCGAGGCGGTGTAGCACGCGTGCTACCCTGCCCGATGATAGGGATGTCCTGCAAGAATGCTCGTCGCGCGATAGAGCTGTTCGGCCAGCATCGCGCGCGCCAGCAGGTGCGGCCAGGTCGCGCTGCCGAATGCGAGCAGCAGGTCCGCCTCCTGGCGCTGGGCCTCGCTATGCCCGTCGGCGGCACCGATCAGGAAACGCGTCTCGCGAATCCCACCATCGCGCCACTGGCCGAGGATTTCGGCAAGCTGTTCGGAGGAAAGATCGCGCCCTTTCTCGTCGAGCGCGACGGTGCGGTGCGGATCCTTGGTCGGCGGGATTTTGCCGCCGGTGTCGGGCAGTTCGGTCAGTTTGGTGTCCCACGCAATCCGCGTCAGATAGCGGTCGACCAGCTGTGCCTCGGCCGAGCGTCCGATCTTGCCGCGCGCGATGATGTGAAGCAGCATTGTTCAGCGCTCGCACCAGGAGGAAACCTAGGCGTTGCCTGCGACGGTCCGGTTCTCGTCGTCGCCAAAGGACCACATCCGCTCGATATTGTAGAAGCTGCGCACTTCGGGGCGGAACAGGTGGATCACCACGTCGCCCGCATCGATCACCACCCAGTCGGCGGCGGGCAAGCCTTCGAGCCGGACCGAGCCGTAGCCGTCCTGCTTGATCTTCTCGGCCAGCTTCTGCGCGATCGAGGCGACCTGCCGGGTCGACCGGCCGGAGGCGACCACCATGTGATCGGCCATGCTCGATTTGCCGGCCAGGTCGATGCTGACGATGTCCTGAGCCTGATCGTCGTCGAGCTGCTGCATCACCAGCGCGTGGAGCGCGTCGGACCTGTCTTCAGTCATGGCAGAAACTCTCGGGGCTTTGGTGGCGGGCATGATGGCGGCTTGCACATTGGTCATGGGCGAGGTCGATACTCCTGTCATTCCAGTGATATGGGAATGGCCGGGAGCATATGCGAGTCATGCGCTGCCCGGCTCCGGATCGATACTGAAATCTGTGATGGGGCGATGGGTAATCTGATCGCGGAGCGCAGCGTCACGATAATCGGCGGCCCAGTCTGGCGCGCCAGCGCGAATCGCGGTGGCGGACCGGGCATCGGGATCAAAACGCAATGTCACCAGAATAGGTGCGCTCCACTCGCCCCGTTTCCTGAGCTGCGCCGGATCCACCCGGAAACGCCGCAGCATGGCCGCCGCGGGGCTGGCGACGGTTGCCATCTCATACCCCGGTCTGGCGATCACCGCAATCGGCACGCTCGATACGATCCGGCGCCACGCCCGCCACTTGTGGAATGTCACCAGATTGTCAGACCCCATCAGCCACACGAATTCGTGGGCAGAGAAGCGATTCTGCAACGCTGCGATGGTGTCGACCGTATAGCGCGTGCCCAGCTCGCGCTCGATAGCGGTCACCCGGATCGGCGCGCGGCGCGCCTGCGCCACCGCCGAGGCATAACGCGCGGCCAGCGGAGCCATGCCCTCTTTCGGCTTGAGCGGATTGCCGGGCGAGACCAGCCACCACACCTCGTCCAGCCCGAGCGCGTCCATCGCGAACAGCGAGATTCGCCGGTGGCCGCCATGCGCCGGGTTGAAGCTGCCCCCGAGCAGGCCGACGCGCCGCCTCCTGCGTCGGGTGGTGGACGCGTGGAATGGTGGAGGCGGACGGTCGGTCAAGCGCAGCGGAACCCGCGAATGACCAAGTGGTTCCCGCGTAAACATGGTTAACGCCATCGGTATTTAACAGTTCATCGTAGGTAGGGTTCCGTTCGTCCTAACGACTCGGCGCGGGATTCGACCGTGTCGGGCCCCACTGTTAACCCCCGAATCGGGACCGGGACAACGGTAGGGGTCGACTTGAGCAACGAACAGCAGCACCGGCTCACCTGGCGTGAGCGGATGGAAAACTGGTTTCCGGAGCGTGAGTTTTTCATGCGCTCGCAAGGCCAGGTCCGTTTCATCAAGATCAGTTCGAAACTTCAGAAACGCACCGCCGCACTGGCGCTGACCGCCTCGGTCGCCTTCGTGGGCAGCATGGGCGTGATGAGCGTGCTGCAATACCGCTCCAGCGTGGAGCGGGTCGCGCTGCTGGAGCGCGAGGCGGATGTCGCCACTTCGGAAGAGCGGCTGAAGGCCTACCGCGCCAATATCGGCGAGGTGACGCAGGATCTGGAGAAGCGGCAGGACTTCATCGAGGGCATGATCGAGATGCTGCCCCCCGATGCAGTCAAGCACGACAATGTCACCGACAGCACCAACGAGACCGACGAACTGGTCGAGAAGGTCTCCGCCGCAGTGCCCGAAGCGGCCTCGCTTGCGCGGATCGAATCACGCCAGCTCGCCTTCGTCGAAGGGCTGACCC
Source organism: Citromicrobium bathyomarinum (assembly GCA_001306305.2). Lineage (NCBI taxonomy): Bacteria > Pseudomonadati > Pseudomonadota > Alphaproteobacteria > Sphingomonadales > Sphingomonadaceae > Citromicrobium > Citromicrobium bathyomarinum. The sequence continues at coordinate 564,414 of CP155577.1, read as the reverse complement.
GCTACGCCGACCAGCGATCGCGCCGCGCGATGTGGGCGCTGCGCGAGCTTGGCCTCGATCCGGACCGGATGCTCGCCTCGGCCGACACCAGCGCGCGCGGCGGCCCGCTCGAAGCGCTGTTCGGCAAGGACGAGCAGATCGATCCGCGATTCGAACGCCTCGGCGCGAGCCTGTCGCGCATGGCCACACTCGAAGCGACGCTGCAGGGCGTGCCGCAGTTCGCACCGACCAAGGCGGCGGCGGTCAATTCCTCCTACGGCTATCGCCGTGACCCCTTCACCGGGCGCGCCGCGATGCACCGCGGGCTGGACTTCCCCGCCAGGATGGGCGCGCCGATCTTCGCCACCGCGCGGGGAACCGTGACATTTGTGGGCCGAAAGGGCGGCTATGGTAACGTGGTCGAAATCAGCCACGGGCAAGGTCTCTTAACCCGTTACGCCCACATGTCGCGTTTTGAGGCGCGGGTCGGGCAGCGGGTTGAAGCAGGTACGGTTATCGGCGCAATCGGTAGCACCGGTCGTTCGACCGGCCCGCACTTGCATTTCGAGGTTCGAGTGAACGGCACAGCAGTCAATCCGCGCACATTCTTGGAGTTAGCCCCCGATGTTCTCAAAAAAGTCCGCCGAAACTCCGGCGCCCAGCGCACCCGCACGGCCAGCGACACCCAGGGCAACGCCGGTGTCTAAGTCGTCGTCCTCCTCGGGGAGCTTCTCGGTGCTCGGCGCCGACGTCACCATCACCGGTAACATCGCGGCCTCGACCGAACTGCATATCGACGGCACGGTCGAAGGCGATATCGACTGCGCCTCGCTGGTGCAGGGCGAAGCCAGCCAGATCGCCGGCGAAGTGAAGGCGGAAAGCGCGCGCCTTGCCGGGCGGGTCGACGGATCGATCCACGCGCGTGAGCTGGTGATCCTGCGCAGCGCGACGATCAACGGCGATGTCCACTACGAAGCGCTGACCGTGGAACAGGGTGCCTCGGTCCAGGGCCGTTTCGCCCCGCGCGAAGCCGGTTCCGCCAGTGCCTCTTCGAGCCAGGCGAGCGCCCAGAGCGAGAGCAGCAGCGAAAGCACCTCTTCGGCGGGCGGTTCGACCACCGCCGATCTGGGCATTTCGCCCTTCTCCTCGGATGACTCCTCGGACGAGAAGAGTGCCAGCGCGAGCGCCAACTACTACTGATCGCCGATCTTACGAAAAAAGGGGGCCGTCGCGGATCGCGTGACGGCCCCCTTTTTCATGCGCTGTATCCTCGCAACGAGGCCGTGTGATCAGCCAAGCACTTCAGCCCTCAGCGCCTTGCGGTCGAGCTTGCCGACCATCGTCACCGGCAGTTCCTTGCGAATCACCACCTGGTCGACCCGCTCGTGCTTGCCCACGCGGGTGTTGAGCCAGTCGCGCAGCGCCTCGGCGGTGGGGGCTTCCTGATCGGGTTGCAGCGTCGCGTAGGCGCGCGGAACCTCACCGTGGTAATCGTCTGGCACCCCGATCACCAGCACGTCGCGAATGGCGGGATGGGTCTGGAGCACGTCCTCCACCTGGCTGGGGAAGACCTTGAACCCGCCGACCGCGATCATGTCCTTGATCCGGTCGACGATCTCGATGAAGCCGTCCGCATCGATCCGCGCGACATCGCCGGTACGCAGCCACTTGCGGCCCTGATGCTCGATGAACACCTCGGCGTCGGCTTCGGGCAGGTTCCAGTAACCCTGCATGATCTGCGGGCCGTTGATCGCCAGCTCGCCCGGCTCACCCTCGGGGGCGAGCTTCGTTTCGTCCTCCTTGTCGAGCAACAGCAGTCTCGTGCCCGGAATCGGCTGACCGATGGTGCCCGTCTTGCGCGTGGCGAGGTAGGGATTGGTCGAAACCACGCCAGAACTCTCGGTCAGGCCATAACCTTCGACCAGCCGCACGCCGGAGAGCGTCTCGAACTTGTCGCGCAGCGGATCGGCCAGCGGCGCGCCGCCCGAAATGCTGATTCTGAGCGAGGAGAAGTCGGTCGTCGCCGCCTTGGGATGGTCGAGCAGCGCCTGAAACATGGTCGGCACGCCCGGGAAACCGGTCACATTTGCGCGACTGAGCGTCTTGAGTACGTCGCCCGCTTCGAACCGCGGCACCATCGCGATGGTTGCCCCGCGCACGATGCTGCGGTTGAGCACACAGGTGTTCGCAAAGACATGGAACAGCGGCAGCGCGCCCATGATGATGTCCGGCTCGTCACGCTCGAACGGGTCGATCGCATCGACCTGCTGGGCATTGGCAGCAAGGTTGCCGTGGCTCAGCATCGCGCCCTTGGGCCGGCCCGTGGTGCCGCCGGTATATTGCAGCAGCGCGATTTCGTCGGGCGTGATGTCGAGCGGGGTCGGCTCGCTGCGCGGCAGCATCCCGTCCCAGCGCACGATGCTCTTCCCATAGGCGGGCTTGGCGATCGCGCTACGTTTGAACAGCTTGAGGCCCAGCGCCTTGAGCGTCGGCAGCATGCCGGCGAGTTCGCCCACCACCAGCGTTTCCAGCGAAGAACCTTCGAGCACCGCCTGCGCGGTGCCGTAAAGCGCGTTCGCGTCGACCGTGACCAGCAGCCGGGTGCCCGAATCCTCCACCTGATGCGAAAGCTCGTCGACCGAATAGAGCGGCGAGAAATTGACCACCGTCGCGCCCGCCAGCATCGCGCCGTAATAGGCGGAAAGGTAGATCGGCACGTTGGGCAGGAACAGCCCGACCCGGTCGCCGCGCCCGATCCCCGCCGCCTGCAGTCCAGCGGCAAAGCGCCGCGCCTCGGCATGCATTGCCTGATAGCTGAGCTTGCGGCCGAGGAAATCGATCAGCGTGCGGTCAGGGTGCGCCGCCACCGCCCGCGCCAGCAGCGCGGGCATGGTGGTCGATTCGATGGGCGTGTCCCACGGGCGCGGGTGGTGATAATTGCTGCTGCTTACATCCATGTAAGCATGATGCAGACGCGCGCGCGGCTCGGCAAGTATTTGCTTGAGCGCAGGCGGATTATTCTTCCGTCTGCTCCTCGGCGTCGTCGACTTCGGCTGGCGTTTCGGCGGGGGCCGCTTCGGCTTCCGGCTCGGCGGGCGCTTCGCTTGCGGTGCCGACCGGCATGCCGCTCAGCTGCTCTTCCTCGCTCGCGCGCTTGGCCTGCAGCCATGCGGCGGCTTCGGCTTCCTGCGCGGCTTCGGCGGCGGCCTTCTCGTTATCGTCGCGTTCGCGGCGCAGTTCCTCGATCAGACGCGCCTTGTCGCTGGCTTCGACCGCGGGGTCGGAGACGGCGTTTTCCAGCCCGGCCTTCTTCGCCGCAGCCTTGACCACCGCGTCAAGCTCGCGCTGCGAGCACAGGCCCAGCGTCACCGGGTCTTTCGGCTGGATGTTCTGGATGTTCCAGTGGCTGCGTTCGCGGATCGCGCCGATCGTGTTGCGGGTGGTCCCGATCAGCTTGGAAATCTGCGCGTCGGTAACCTCGGGGTGGTTGCGCAGGATCCAGGCGATGCCGTCCGGCTTGTCCTGCCGCTTGGACACGGGGGTGTAGCGCGGCCCCTTGGTCCGGGTCACTTCCGCAGGAGCCTTCTGCATCTTGAGGCTGTAGGTGCTGTCTGCCTGACCGCGCTCGATCTCTTCCTGGGTCAGCTCGCCGGCATAGACAGGGTCGCGCCCGGTATATTTGCTACCCGCCAGATCGTCTGCCATCGCCTGCACTTCGAGGATGTGCAGCCCGCAGAATTCGGCGATCTGCTCGAAGCTCAGGCCGGTATTGTCGACCAGCCAGGTGGCGGTCGCGTGCGGCATCAGCGGAGTGGGTTGGTCGGCCATGACGGTCATCCTGAACTGCTCGGCCCCGATCTGTTGGCGGAGCCCTGAAAATGAAAGGGCCGCCCCATGCAGGAGCGGCCTCGTAAGCGCCATTGTAAGGATCGCGCCGCCTTTGGGCAAGGAAGATCGGCATTTCAGGGACTCGCTCAGGGAGTGAGGGTTTCTCCATCGAACTCTTCCAGCCCGGCGACGAACTGCAGGGTCGCCTTTTCCCAGCTGAACTGCGCGCCATACTGGGCACAGGTCTGGCGGTCGCGCAGCAGCGCATTGGCGATCGCATCGTCGAGATCGTCGCGCATCGCGCCCGCTTCCTCGCTCAGCACGTCGCGCGGGCCCGGCACGGGGAAGGCGGCAACCGGCGTGCCGCAGGCCAGTGCCTCGATCATGACCAGCCCGAAGGTATCGGTCTTGCTGGGGAACACGAACACGTCGGCATTGGCATAGCAGCGGGCGAGCGCGTCTCCGCTGCGCTTGCCGAGGAACACCGCCTCGGGATAGCGGGCCTCCAGATCGGCGCGGGCAGGCCCGTCGCCGACCACAACCTTGGTGCCCGGCCTCGTGGTGCGCAGGAAGGCCTCGATATTCTTCTCGACCGCGACCCGGCCGACATAAAGCTGAATCGGACGGACCAGCCCCTCGTAATCCTCGCAGGGCCCGACATCGGGATGGAAGGCCTCCAGATCGACCCCGCGTCCCCAGTGGTGCAGCCGGGTGAGGCCCTGCGCGCGCAGTTCCTCGCGGATGCTCTCGGTCGCCACCATCACCCGCTGCGCGGGGCGGTGGAACCAGCGGATATAGGGCCAGAACGCATCCGAGGGCAGCGAGGTGCGCCGCGCGACATAGTCGGGAAACTGCGTGTGATAGGCGGTGGTGAACGGCACCGCCTTGGCCATGCAGTATCGCCGCGCGGCCAGCCCCAGCGGGCCTTCGGTGGCGATATGCACCGCATCGGGGTGCAGGTCCGACAGCCGCCGGCCCACGGTGCCGGGCAGGGTCAGCGCAAGGCGGATTTCGGGATAGGTCGGGCAGGGCAGCGAGGGATACTGATCAGGCGTGATCATATCCACTTGGTGCCCGTGCGCGCGCAGGATGTCGCAGGTGGTGGTCAGCGTGCGGACCACGCCGTTCATCTGCGGATACCACGCGTCGGTGACGATCGCGATCGACTTGGGCGGCAGTTCGGCCAACTCAGCCAGGCCCCCCGGTTCGACCAGCAGCATCAGGCGACCGCCCGCACATCGTCCGCCGCGTCGTCATGCGCGGCAGGGGCGGTTTCGCGCTTCGCGATCTCGTCCGGCCAGTGGAGGATTTCCATCCGCCCGTCGAAATGTTCGACCAGTGCGTTGCACCCTTCGACCCAGTCGCCATCGTTCCAGTATTCGATCTCGCGCCCGTGATGCGCGAACATGCGGTGCTCTGCGGTGTGGATATGGCCGCACACGACCCCGTCGACTCCGCGCTCTCCGGCGGCGCGGGCAACGATTTCCTCGTATTTCGAGATGAACTCGACCGCATTCTTCACCTTGTGCTTGGCCGCCTTCGACAGCGACCAGTAGGGCATCCCCAGCGCTGTGCGGGCCTTGTTGACCCATTGATTCAGCGCCATCATCAGATGGTAGGCGGTATCGCCCACGAATGCGAGCCACCTGTGGGTGAGCATCACGGTATCGAATTCGTCGCCATGCAGAACCATCAGCCGGCGCCCGTCGGCGGTGGTGTGGAACGCGGCGCGGCGGATTTCGACATCGCCGAAGTTCATCCCGCAAAACGGCCGCACGACCTCGTCGTGGTTGCCCGGAATATAGACGATCCGCGTGCCGCGCTTGGACCGCTTGAGGATCCGCCAGACGATGTCGTTATGCGCGGCGGGCCAGTAGAACTTCTTCTTCAGCCGCCAGCCGTCGATGATGTCGCCGACCAGATACATTGTTTCGGAATCGGTGCTGTCGAGGAAATCGATCAGCATCTCCGCATTACAGCCCTTGGTGCCCAGATGCACGTCGCTGATCCAGATCGTGCGGAAACGGCGGCGCTTGCCGTCCTGTGGCTCGGGCACCGAAGGCTCGATCGAGGGAAAGGCGGAGACGTTGTCGGCACCGCCCGCGAAGGCGGCGAATTCCTTTGGCAAGCCGTCGGGCGTGGTCTGGTCGAACATGGCGGTGGGCGGCCCCTGTTGTCCCTCTGAAGGGAGGTTCGTCGTCCAAAAGCCCGCAAAGAATATCTCGTATTCCGTGCGGTATATTGGGCGTGGGGTAGACCGCTATTGTTACAGGCGACTCACAGAACGGTTACAGTACCGCTAATTTCCACAGCCTTGTCCGTCATATCGCCATGAAGTCGGCGACTTTGAACGTGCCTAGAGTTCTTCGTCGACCGCGAGCACGATCTTGCCGATGTGATCGCCCGCCTCCATCCGCGTGTGTGCCGCGGCCGCTTCGGCCAGCGGGAAGATCTCGTCCATCACCGGGCGCACCGCGCCTTCTTCGACCAGCGACCACGCCTCGCGCGCGATCTCGCTGCCCAGCGCGGCCTTGAACGCGTCCGAACGCGGGCGCAAAGTCGATCCGGTCAGCACCAGCCGCTTGGACATGACCAGCGCCATGTTGATCTCGGCCTTCATTCCGCCGAGCACCGCGATCGTCACGTGCCGCCCGCCGGGCTTGAGACACTTGAGATTGCGCGCGACATAGTCGCCAGAGACCATGTCGAGCACCAGATCGACCCCCTCGCCGCCGGTGATATTGCCGATCGCCTCGACGAAATCGGTGGTCTTGTAATCGATCGCGTGATCGGCGCCCACACGCCGCGCGGCCTCGCACTTTTCCTCGCTGCCCGCGGTCACGATCACCTTCAGGCCGAACGCCTTGCCGAGCATGATCGCCATCGTGCCGATCCCGCTGGTGCCGCCATGGACCAGCAGCGTCTCCCCGTCGCGCGCCATTCCGCGCTGGAAGACATTGTGCCACACGGTGAACAGCGTTTCGGGCAGCGCCGCCGCCTCCGCCAGGGTGATCGCGTCGGGCACCGGCAGCGTGTGGCCGGCGGGCACCGCGCAATATTGCGCATAGGCACCGCCCGGCGTCAGCGCGCAGACATGCTCGCCCAGCCGCGCCGGATCGACGCCCTCGCCCACCGCGACGATCTCGCCCGCAGCTTCCAAGCCGAGGATCGGCGAAGCACCCGGCGGGGCGGGATAATTGCCCGCACGCTGGATGCAGTCGGGCCGGTTGACCCCCGCATAGGCGACCTTCAGCAGGATCTCGCCCGGCCCGGGCTGGGGCACCGGCACGTCCTGCTCCAGCCTGAGCACCTCGGGTCCGCCGGGCTCGGCAAAGCCGATCGCTTGCATGGTGTCGGGTACGGCTGGCATCGATTTCCCCCCAAAATCGCGGTCAACAGGTCTGTCGCGAGCCCGCCACCTAGCTTCAGCGTGCATTGACAGCAAGCGACGCTGGGAGGAAGGTGGCACGGTCATGGAAGAAGACGTCGGCCCCCGCCCTGCCAGCGATGCGGCCAGCCAGCTGGCTGCGGAGGATCTGACGCGCCTGTCGCAGTTCGAACTCGACGAGCGTATCCGCATGCTGCAGCTGGAAATCGCGCGGGTCGAACAGCACCGAACGCGCTATTCGCAGCAGCGCAGTGCCGCCGAGGCGCTGTTTGCCAAGAAAAACGAGAATTGAGCGTGCCGCGCCCTTCACATGGCACCGGCGGCATCCAATATCTCAGGCAACCTGTTCACCTTGCGCTAAACCCCTTGCGCAGATTTTCGGTGACATTCCGCAGCCCAGCTTCGCGCTGCCATACCCCGCAGGAGCATCATGCCTAGCTTCGCCCAGAATCTCGAAAAGACCCTCCACGCCGCGCTCGATGGCGCGCGGGAGCGACGTCACGAATATGCCACGCTCGAACACCTGCTGCTCGCGCTGATCGCCGACGAGGATGCAGCCGAAGTGATGGGCGCGTGCGGGGTCGACCTCGCCGAGCTGGCCGACGTGGTGCGCACCTATCTCGACCAGGAATACCAGTCCCTCAAAGCCGAGGAATCGGGCGAACCGCAGCCGACCGCCGGTTTCCAGCGCGTGGTCCAGCGCGCGATCCTGCACGTCCAATCTTCTGGCAAGGATACCGTGACCGGTGCCAACGTGCTGGTCGCGCTGTTTTCCGAACGCGATTCCTACGCGGTCTATTTCCTCCAGCAGCAGGATATGAGCCGGCTCGATGCGGTGAGCTTCATCAGCCACGGCATCGGCAAGGGCGGCCAGGCGATCGAGCCGCGCTCGCCGCGCGGTGCCGACGAGGCCGAGGCCGAGGAGAAGGAAGAGGCCAAGGGCAACAAGAAGGAAACCGCGCTCGACCAGTTCACGGTCAACCTCAATGCCAAGGCGCAGGGTGGCAAGATCGACCCGCTGATCGGGCGTGGGCCCGAGGTCGATCGCACCGTGCAGATCCTGTGCCGCCGGTCCAAGAACAACCCGCTTTACGTGGGCGACCCCGGCGTCGGAAAGACCGCGATTGCCGAAGGTCTGGCGCGCAAGATCGTCGAAGGCGATGTGCCCGAAGTGCTCGAAGAAGCGGTGATCTACTCGCTCGACATGGGCGCGCTGCTCGCGGGCACGCGCTATCGCGGCGACTTCGAGGAACGGCTCAAGCAGGTCGTCTCCGAACTCGAAAAGATGCCGCACGCGATCCTCTTCATCGACGAGATCCACACGGTGATCGGCGCCGGTGCGACCAGCGGCGGGGCGATGGATGCGTCCAACCTGCTCAAGCCCGCGCTGTCTTCCGGTGCGATTCGCTGCATCGGGTCGACCACCTACAAGGAATTCCGCAACCACTTCGAAAAGGATCGCGCGCTGCTGCGCCGGTTCCAGAAGATCGACGTCAACGAACCGACGATCGAGGATACGGTCAAGATTCTGAAGGGCCTCAAATCCGCGTTCGAGAAGCATCACAAGGTGACCTACACCGCCGATGCGCTCAAGACCGCAGTGGAGCTGAGCGCGCGCTACATCAACGACCGCAAGCTGCCAGACAAGGCGATCGACGTGGTCGACGAGGTTGGCGCGATGCAGATGCTCGTGCCCCCCAGCAAGCGGCGCAAGAAGATCACCGCGCGCGAGATCGAACAGGTCATCGCCACGATGGCGCGCATCCCTCCGAAATCGGTGAGCAAGGACGACAAGGCCGCGCTCGAAAACCTCGAACGCGATCTTAAGCAGGTCGTCTTCGGGCAGGACGCGGCGGTCAAGAAACTCTCGACCGCGATGAAGCTGAGCCGCGCAGGGCTGCGCGATCCGGACAAGCCGATCGGCTCGTTCCTGTTCAGTGGCCCGACCGGCGTCGGCAAGACCGAAGTCGCGCGCCAGCTCGCCTCCATCATGGGTATCGAGCTCAAGCGCTTCGACATGTCCGAATATATGGAGCGGCACTCCGTTTCGCGCCTGATCGGCGCGCCTCCGGGCTATGTCGGTTACGATCAGGGCGGCCTGCTGACCGACGCGGTCGACCAGAATCCGCACAGCGTGCTGCTGCTCGACGAGATCGAGAAGGCGCACCCCGACCTGTTCAACATCCTGCTGCAGGTGATGGATAATGGCCGCCTGACCGATCACCACGGCAAGACGGTCGATTTCCGCAACGTGGTGCTGATCATGACCACCAATGCCGGCGCGGCGGACATGGCGCGCAGCGGCATCGGCTTCGGCGATGTGAGCAAGGAAGACGCGAGCGAGGAGGCGGTGAAGCAGATGTTCACCCCCGAATTCCGCAACCGCCTCGATGCGATCGTGCCGTTCGGCTATCTCGGCAAGGACACCATCGCGCGGGTGGTCGACAAGTTCATCATCCAGCTGGAGCTTCAGCTGGCCGAACAGAACGTCGACATCCAGTTCGACGACGCAGCCAAGAAATGGCTCGGCGACAAGGGCTACGACCGGCTCTACGGCGCGCGCCCGATGGGCCGCCTGATCCAGGAAAAGATCAAGCAGCCGCTGGCCGAGGAACTGCTGTTCGGCAAGCTGGCCGACGGCGGCGAGGTCAACGTGACGCTGAAGGACGGCAAGCCGCACTTCGAGCTGACGCCCGCCCCGCCCAAGGCGAAGCGGAAGAAGGCTCCCGCGAAGAAGAAGACTGCGCCCGAAGGCGACGCCCAATCGGGTGCGGACAAGTCTAGCGAAAGCTAACCTCCGGGAACGGCGGGCATGGCAGGGTACTTTCACCCACATGCCCGCCGCCCCTTTCTCCTGGATTCAGCCGCATCCGCACGGCATCCACGTGACGCCCGCTGATGCGTGGGTCGACCCGTCACGACCGGTTGACCTTGCGTTAGTCACCCATGGCCATGCGGACCATGCACGCGGTGGGCATGGCACCACCTATGCGACGCCCGAAACGCTGGCGATCATGGAGCTGCGCTACCGCACCGGGGCTGAGGACGACGCGGGCGAGATTCCGCACCGGGCCGAGCCGGTGCGCTATGGCGAGACGATCCGCCTGAAGGGCGGCGTCGACGTCACCTACATTCCCGCAGGCCACGTGTTGGGCAGTGCGCAGATATTGCTCGAACATGCGGGCGAGCGGATCGTCGTCACCGGCGATTACAAGCGCCGTCCGGACCCGACCTGCCCGCCCTTCGAAGTGACGCCATGCGACATCTTCATCACCGAGGCGACCTTCGGCCTGCCGGTGTTCACCCACCCGCCGATCGCAGGCGAGATGGCCAAGCTGACCGACCGATTGGCGGCGCATCCCGATTCCTGCGTGCTCATGGGTGCCTATGCGCTGGGCAAGGCGCAGCGGGTGATCGCAGAGCTGCGCGCGGCGGGGCATGCCGATCCGATCTATCTCCACGGCGCGATGGAGCGGATGTGCCGCCTGTATGAAGAGCACGGCGTCGATCTGGGCGAGCTGCGGCTCGTCTCCGATCACGACAAGGACGCCATGCGCGGCCACATCGTCGTGTGCCCGCCTGGCGCGCTCAACGACCGGTGGAGCCGCCGCCTGCCCGATCCGATCACCGCCATGGCGTCAGGCTGGATGCGCGTGCGCCAGCGCGCGCGACAGCGCAATGTCGAGCTGCCGCTGATCATCTCCGACCATGCCGACTGGGGCGAGCTGACCGATACGATCCGCGAGGTCGACCCGCAGGAAACCTGGATCACGCATGGTCGCGAGGAGGCATTGCTGCGCTGGTGCCAGCTGCACCAGCGGCCCGCCCGCGCGCTCGCGCTGGTCGGGTACGAGGACGAGGACGATTGACGGGGACGGCGGAGAGTCGGAGCCTCGTCTGCTAACCCACCGCGACGCCGAACAGCTTGCCCACCCCTGCGGTGACGGCCATCGCGAGCGCACCCCAGAAGACCACCCGCAGCACCGATGGCAGGATCGGCGCGCCGCCGGTCCGCGCACCCAACGCACCCAGCACGGCGAGGCAGACGAGCGAAATCACACCCACCGCCGGGACCAGCATGTGCGGCGGTGCAAGGGGCACAACCACCAGCGGAGCCGCCGCACCGGCCGTGAAGGTCAGCGCGGAGGTAAGCGCAGCCTGCAGCGGACGCGCCTTCGTCGCGTGCGAAATGCCCAGTTCGTCCCGGCTATGCGCGCCCAGCGCATCGAACGCGGTCATCTGCTGGGCGACGGCAAGCGCGGTTTCGGGCTGCACCCCGCGCTCCTCGTACAGCCGGGTCAGTTCGGCGAGTTCCTGATCGGGTTGGTCGGTCAGCTCGGCGGCTTCGCGTGCGAGATCCGCCTTTTCGGTGTCGGCTTGCGAACTGACCGAGACATATTCGCCCGCAGCCATCGACATTGCACCGGCGAAGAGCGCGGAAATCCCGGCAACCAGCACGCCATTGGCGCTGGCACTGGCGGACGCGACACCGATGATCAGGCTGGCGGTCGACACGATGCCGTCGTTTGCACCCATGACCGCGGCCCGAAGCCATCCGATCCGCGATGTCGCGTGCGCTTCGGTGTGTAAACCAAGTCGACTCATGGCGTGCCCCCTGTGGCGACAGGATGTGCCATTGCCCCTTGCGCCGCGCAACTGCGCCCATTCGATACGCATCCGGGCCCGCTCGGGAGCTATCGGGCCGGTCCCTGGTTATCGCCGCATGGGACCTTTCGCCGCTTCGACCGACGCGACCTGCCATCTCCGCACCCGCAAGGACCGGTTGCCTGCGATCGGCGCGGCTCTGCGCGGATCCCCTCGAAGGCAGCGATTGCGCGGCACGAGCGGAGTACGACCGGTGCCCGACGACAGGCGGACACCGGCCATATGTCAGACGGACCTACTTGATTTCGGCCAGCTTCGCCGAGATCGCGGTCAGCTTCTCGTCGGTGATCACGCCTTCCGAGAAGGGCTGTACGGCCTTGAGGCTCAGCGCCTTGAACTGGCCGTAGGCGGGATGTTCGTCGAGGCCGGGAAGCTCGGCGAGGACGATCGCCCTGGTAGTCTCGTTCGCCATCAGCGCCTCGATCGGGGTCTCGATCGTGTAGGCGGTAGCGGCCTCTTCGTGGCCGGAATGGTCGTCCTGCGCGATTGCGGGGGCGACACTGGTCGCAAGCAGCAGCGGCAGGGCAAAAAGGGCGGTCTTCATGGCAGTCTCTCCGGTGGAATGGCGGGGCGCGCGATGCGCCCGGCACCGATCATCGCACGCCCAGCGCGGTGCGCAAGAACGGATTGAGACATGGAGCAATTCGCCGCCCTGATCGACGCGCTGGTCTATACCCGCAGCCGCAACGAGAAGCTGCGCCTGATCGGCGAATATCTGCGCGCCACGCCCGATCCCGATCGCGGCTGGGCGCTCGCCGCGCTGAGCGACGGGCTGGACTTTCCCGCGGTCAAATCCTCCACCATTCGCACCTTGCTCAAGGAACGGGTCGATCCCGTGCTGTGGACGCTCAGCCGCGATTTCGTGGGTGACACGGCGGAAACCGCGAGCCTGCTGTGGCCCCAACCCGACGATGCGCCTTCCCCGCCGAGCGTGAGCGAGACGGTGGAGCTGCTCAAGGGGATGACGCGCAAGTCCGTGCTGACCGAGCTTCCCGCGCTGCTCGACCGGCTGGACGTTTCGGGCCGCTACGCGCTGCTGAAGCTCGCCACCGGGGCGATGCGGATCGGCATTTCCGCGCGGCTCGCGAAGGTCGCCTTTGCCGATGCGTTCGACGTGCCGGTGGAGGAGGTCGAGGAATACTGGCACGGGCTCGCCCCGCCCTATCCCGAACTGTTCGCCTGGGCCGCCGAGGGTGCGGACCCGCCCGACATGGCGGGCATCCCGCTGTTCAAGCCCTTCATGCTCGCGCATCCGCTGGAAGACACGGTCGTCAGCCTCGACGATTATGTCGCGGAGTGGAAATGGGACGGGATTCGCGTGCAGCTGGTCCATGCCGGAAGCGAGACGCGGCTTTTCTCGCGCGGCGGCGACGATATCTCGCACACCTTCCCCGAAATGCTGCCCGCGCTCGACTTCCCCGCGATCCTCGATGGAGAGCTGCTGGTGCAAGGGACCACGCAAGGCGGTGAAGCAGGCGGTGCTGCCACCTTCAACGCGCTGCAACAGCGGCTGGGGCGCAAGACCGTCAGCAAGAAGATGCTCGCCGAGAGCCCCGCCTTCGTGCGCGTGTACGACGTCCTCTCGCTCGATGGGGAGGACCTGCGCGAGCAGCCGTGGCACGAGCGGCGCGCGGTTCTCGAAGCGCTGATGGCGCGGCTGCCGCCCGAGCGCTTCGACCTCAGCGCCATCGTCGAAGCTCGCGATTTCGAGCATCTGACACAAATCCGCGAAGGCGCGCGCGACGATGCGATCGAAGGACTGATGCTCAAGCGGCGCGATTCGCCCTACGTGCCGGGTAGGCGCACCGGTCTTTGGTACAAGTGGAAACGCGACCCGCTGCTGATCGACTGCGTGCTGATGTACGCGCAACGCGGCAGTGGCAAACGCTCCAGCTTCTATTCCGACTACACCTTCGGCTGCTGGGACGGCGATCCCGATGCAGGCGCGGACCTGCTGCCGGTGGGCAAGGCCTATTCGGGCTTCACCGATGCCGAGCTGAAAAAGATCGACCGCCACGTGCGCCAGAACACGGTCAACCGCTTCGGCCCTGTGCGCGAGACCGACCGGAGCCTGGTGTTCGAGGTCGCGTTCGACTCGGTCCACGCGAGCAAGCGGCACAAGTCCGGCCTCGCGATGCGCTTCCCCCGCATCCACCGCATCCGCTGGGACAAGCCCCCGCACGAGGCTGACCGGATCGAGGCATTGCGCGCGCTAGTGCGGGACTGACCTCTTCTTCCTCGTCACCCCGGCTGACGAGATAGAGAGGTCGGCGCGAATACTGACGTCACGACAGCACCACCGCCGCGTCTTCAATCCTGCTCCCGCGCGGTGTACCGCCACCTGCATGCAGCGCTTCACGCCTCCACAGCGTCTCTTCGCTTATGCCGTGGCCGGTCTCGCGGGTTTCGTCGACGTCACCGGCTATCTCCAGCTGAACGGCTACTTCGTCTCCTTCATGACCGGGAACACCACGCTTCTCGCGCGCGATCTGGCCGAGGGGGCGAGCCGCGTGGCGGTGCCCGCATTGCTGATCGCGGGTTTCGTGATCGGGGTGGTGACGGGGACGCTGGTGGGGGACCGGGTGGCGTCACGACGCAAGGTGGTGGTCACCGGGCTGGTCGCCACGCTGCTGATCTGCGCGGCGCTGGCGCGGATGGCGGAGATGCGGGAAATCTCGCTCGGCCTTCTGGTGATTGCGATGGGTGCGCTCAACACCGTGCTCAGCGCCAATCGGGAAAGCCCCGTGGGGCTGACCTACATGACCGGCGCGCTCGTGCGCACGGGCCAGTTGCTCGCCGATCGCATATCCGGAGATCGCACCGCCGACCCGCTGCCCTTCGCGCTGCTGTGGGTCAGCCTGCTGACCGGCGCGCTGTGCGGCGGGGTGCTCGCGATGCAGTGGGGCGCCGCCTCGCTGTGGGTTGCAGGCGGGCTGGCGCTGACGCTGTGCCTGGCGGCAACGCGGATCGCGCCCGTTAAAGCGTAACGCCCAGCACCTTCTCGCGCGAAGTTGCGCCGCGCAACAATGTGCAGCGCGATTTGGGGATGCCGAGCGCCTTGGCGACCAGCTCCGCAACCGCCACGTTCGCCGCGCCGTCCTGCGGCTTGGCGCGGACCTTCACCTGCACGCCGCCATCGACGATCGCGAGTGATTCGGTGCGTGCGCCGGGCGTCACCCGCACGCGCAATTCGCCCGCCTGGACGAGCGCCCGCAGCGCCTGCGCATCGGGCAGGTCAGCCTTGGGGCGCGCCATCGCACTCGGCTCGATTGCGCGCTGTCCTACAGATACCAGGCCATGGCATGGTCAGGCAGTTCTTTCCCATCGTCCGTGTTCTTGTGCGCGTCCCGATCGCTTCATGATCGAGACAGGCGATTACCCCGCCCGAATCGATCGAGTGAATTTCAGCCTCTGGACTGTGTGTCAGGTGTGTCAGGGCTGCCCGCTTGCGGCGACCGCCGCCGCGTGGTGCTTCGCGTTTTCGGCGTAGTGCGCCACGCCGAGCTTCATGCCGGCAATCGCCGCATCGTCCAGATCGCGCATCTTGCGTGCCGGCCGCCCACCCCACAGCTCGCGTGCGCCCATCACCTTGGTCTCGGTCAGCATCGCGCCCGCCGCCAGCATCGCATCGCTGGCGATCACCGCCTTGTTCATCGCAATCGCGCCAAGGCCGACGAAGCCGCGATCCTCGATAATGCAGCCGTGGACCATCGCCATGTGGCCGATCAGCACGTCGTCGCCGATCACCAGCGGGCAGCCATCGGGGTATTGCGGCGAAGGGCCGTCGCAGTGGAGCACGCTGCCATCCTGCACGTTGGTCCGCTCGCCGATCGTGATGCTGCTGACATCGGCGCGCAGCACGCAGTTGTACCAGATCGAGCTGCCTGCCCCGATCGTCACATCGCCCACGATCGTGCAGCCGGGCGCGATAAACGCGCTCTCGTGGATCTGCGGCGCCTTGCCGTGGATATCGATCAGGCGCACGCCGGGCCTGCTGCTCGTGTCGGTCATCATCTGTCTCCCAGTATGGTGCCCCAGTCGAGAAAAGGCAGGATCGAGGCGAAATCGTCGGTCCACGCGGGGCCGCGCGGGTCGCCCAGTTCGATCCAGTTGGTCTGCGGGCTGGATTGCAGCAGCTTGGCCATCGGTACGGCATCGCTGGCAATCGCGACCCAGTAGCTGGCCGAAATGCCCTGCTCCGGATCGCCCGGATCGTCGCGCATCAGCGCGATCCAGCCGTTCTCCAGCGCATGTGCGGCGATCACCGGCCGCAAATTGACGTAGCGGTTGGAGATGTGGATCAGCATCAGCCCGTCGGGCTTCAGCGCCCGGCCATAAGCATGCATCGCCTCGCGGGTCAGCAGATGCAGCGGGATCGCGTCGGAGCTGAACGCATCGACCGCGAGGATGTCGTATTGCTGGGCAGGCTCCGCCTCCAGCTCCAGCCGCGCATCGCCCAGGTGGATCTGCGCATCGGGGGCGCAGTCGCTGAGGTAGGTGAAGACGCCATTGCGCGAGTAGTCGACCACCATCGGGTCGATCTCGTAGAAGGTGTAACGCTGCCCCGGCTCGCGGTAACAGGCGAGCGTACCTGTGCCGAGGCCGATCACGCCGATCTGCGCGTTGTCGCCATAGATCGCGTCCGCTGCCGACAGGGCGAGGCCCACGCCAGAGGTCGGCCCGTAATAGCTGGTCGGCAGGTCGCGCCGCTCGGGATCGAGGAACTGGCGCCCGTGGATCGTGGTCCCGTGCGACAGCACGCGGGTCGGCGGATTGTCGAACTGGCGCACGGTGTAGACGCCGAAATAGCTGCGTTCGCGAATCCCCGCCGCGCTCTCGCCCAGCGTCGTCCAGCCTCCGCGCGCGAGCATCAGAATCAGCAGGATCGCGAGGAACGCCCATCTGTTGCCCAGCGCTAGCACGCCCAGCAGCGCGATCCCGAGCAGCAGCAGGTGGACCGTCATGTCCGCCTGCGCATCGATCGCGGCGGCCATCCACCAGCCGAGCAGCGCCGCCCCGAGAACGAGAGCCAGGCGTGCGACCCTGCGCTGGCGCGCGCTCAGCCCCAGCCGGTCCATCCACGGCACCAGCGGGGTCTGCGGGAGGAGCGCAGCGGCAGCGAGCACCAGCAGCGGATGCTCCCACACCCAGTCGAACAGCAGCGGCGCGACGATCGCGGCGAACAGCCCGCCCAGCGCACCCCCTGCACTCATCACGAGGTAGAACAGCGTCAGCCGGGCGGGCTCCGGGCGCGTGGCATAGAGACGGCGGTGGAGCGCGGTCGCGACCACGAACAGCATCAGCACCGCCGCGATCGCGATCGAGATGCCGTCCGCCCCGCGACTGACCATCGCCATCGCGCCGACCAGCAGGATCACGGTGGGCGCGGTACGGGCGAGCGCAAAGCCCAGCGTGCTGCGGGCGTTGAACGCGAACACGAAGCTGAGCAGGTACAGCCCCAGCGGCAACACCCACAGCAGCGGCATCGCGACGATGTCGGTGGTCAGATGCGTGGTGGTCGAGAGCATGAGGCCAGAAGGCACCGCGGACAGTGCGAGCCACAACGCGATGCGCCGCCAGCCGATCGGCTCCGCAGCCGCCTCCTCTGCAAGGCTCTGCGCAGCGACATCTGGCGTGCGCCACCGGGTCCAGGCGAGCAGCGCCATGCACACGATGAGCACGCCGTAGCCCGCCGCCCAGGCAATGCTCTGGCCCGCCAGCGGCAGATTGGGCTCGAGCAGCAGCGGATAGCTCAGCAGGCCTGCAAAGCTGCCGATGTTGGACGCGGCATACAGCCAATAGGGGTCGCCTGCGGACGGCTCGGCGGCATACCAGCGCTGGATCAGCGGGGCCTGCGCAGCAACCACCAAGAAGGGCGCACCGATAGTGGCGACCAGCAGCAGCGGGACCCAGAACACCTCGTACCCGCTGGGCCGGGGCACATCGGCCAGCGCGATGGGCAGGAACACCAGCGCCACCACCATCAGCGCGAGGTGGATCAGCGCCTGCCGCCGGATCGTGAGCCGGGAGATCGCGTGGGCATAGGCGTAACCGCCCAGCAGCAGCGCCTGATAGACCAGCATCGCGCTGTTCCACACCGCCGGCGCACCGCCCAGCTGCGGCAGCGCAAGCCGAGCGACCAGCGGCTGGACGAGGAACAGCAGAAAGCTGCCGAGCAGGATCGTCGCGACGAAGAGCGGGCGCGCAGGTGCCTTCATGCGACGGTCGCGTGGCCCGAGGCCCACGCCTCTTGGCTGAGCGAATAGAGGATGGTCGGGTTGTCCTCGGGCGGGAAGCGCGGGTCGTCGAAGTCGAGGTCTTCGCGCTGCTCCATCTCCAGCCGTTCCATCAGTCGCCAGCTTGGCTCGTTGGCGCGCGATGTCAGCGCGACGACATGCGGTGCATGGTGGTCGACGAAGGCCCAGCGCAGCACCGCGGGGACAGCTTCGATGGCATAGCCGCGCCGCCAGCGATCCTCGCGGATCAGCCAGCCGATCTCGAAGTCTCCGGGATTGCGCGCACCCTCGGCATCGACCCGCTTGAGGCCACAGTGGCCCACGAGCTCGCCGGTCTCACGCTCGATCAGGAACAGGAAGCTGAAACCCTCGCGCTCGTGGAGGTCCATCGATTTGCGGTGCTTCTGCTCGATCGCTTCCAGAGAAAGCGATCCACCCAAGTGGTGCATGACCGCCGGGGTGTTGAGCAGGCGGAACTGCAGCTGGGCATCGCCCGGCTCGATCCGGCGCAGCCGCAGCCGCTCGGTCTCGAGGATCCACTCAGCCACGCGCTGCCTGCCATTCGCGCTGCGTGATCGAATACACGATGATCGTCGGCTCTTCCGGGTCGAAATCGGCATTGGCGAAATCGAGATCCTCGCGCCGCTGCATGCCCAGCCGCACCATCAGACCCCAGCTCGCGATGTTGCGCGCCACGGTCAGCGCGACGACCTCATCGGCCCCATAACGCTCGAACGCGAGGTCGAGCGAGGCGGTGGCCGCCTCCCTGGCATAGCCCTGACCCCACGCATCCTCGCGCAGCCGCCAGCCGACCTCCATCATGCCCAGCGGCCCGCCCGCCTGGTTGCACCGCTTGAGCCCGCAAAAGCCAAGGATCGCGCCATCCGCCTTGCGCTCGAGCACCCAGAAGGTGTGGCCGTGATCGCGCTGATAGCCCAGCAGGCGATCCTGCGCCCCGGCCCGCTTGTCCGCATCACACACCCCGCCCAGCCAGCGCATGACCGCGGGCGTGTTGGTCCCCTCCCAAAAGAGCGGCCAATCCTCCTCGCGCCAGTCGCGCAGGGTCAGCCGGTCGGTTTGATGCCGGAATTCGCCCACGGATGCTCAGCCAGCGAGGACGCGAGCTGCGAGCGGCGCATGATAGGTCAGTATGCCTGCGCACCCCGCGCGTTTGAACGCGATCAGCTTCTCCATCACCAACGCCTCCCGCTCACCAATGCCGGCGGCAACGCCCGCCTCGATCAGCGCATATTCGCCGCTCACCTGATAGGCGAAGATCGGCACATCGAAGCGGTCGCGCGCCATCCGGATGATGTCGAGATAGGCGAGCCCGGGCTTGACCATCACGCTGTCGGCACCCTCGGCAATGTCGAGCGCGATCTCGCGCATCGCTTCGTCGCTGTTGCCGGGATCGAGCTGGTAGGTGCGCTTGTCGCCCTTCAGCCTGCCGCCCGTGCCCACCGCATCGCGAAACGGGCCATAGAAGGCGGACGCAAACTTGGCGGCGTAGCTCATGATCTGGACGTTGGTGTGCCCGGCTTCTTCCAGCGCCTGCCGGATCGCGCCAACGCGCCCGTCCATCATATCCGACGGGGCGATCACGTCGGCACCCGCCGCAGCCTGATTGAGCGACTGTTTCACCAGCGCTTCTATCGTCGCGTCGTTGGCGACATAGTTATGCTGGTCCAGCAAGCCATCCTGCCCATGGCTGGTATAGGGGTCGAGCGCGACATCGCAGATCACGCCGATCGCATCGCCGTAGCGTTCACGAATGGCGCGGACCGCGCGGCAGAGCAGGTTATCAGGGTTCCAGGCCTCTTCCGCCGTTTCGCTGCGAAGCTGCGCTGGCGTATTGGGAAACAGCGCGACGCACGGGATGCCGAGGTCGATCGCCTCGCCCACGCGCTCCACCAGCAGATCGACCGACCAGCGGCTGACACCGGGCAGGCTGGCGACGGGTTGCTCCTGCCCCTCCCCGTCGATCACAAACAGTGGCCAGATCAGGTCGGCAGGGGAAAGCGTGGTCTCACGGTGAAGCCGGCGGCTCCAGTCGTGGGTGCGGGTGCGACGAAGGCGGGTCGAGGGAAATGCAGCAGCCATGGCGGCGAGGTGTGGCGCATGGCCGCGCCCCCCGCAAGGGGCGTTAGCCGCCGCGGCGGCGGTGTGCGACCAGCGCGATCCGGTCGATCTCGCGCAGCGGCTCTTCCGCAACCGGCTTGGTCGGGCGCATCTCTTCCAGCGCAACCCCGGCATCGACGGTCTTGAGCACCTCCAGCGTGGAACGGAAGCGCTGCAGTTCGGCGCCGCTCAGCTGCGCGCGGGTGACGTAGCGTACGCTCAGCGGATCGATATGGCGGCCACCACGGTACATTTCGTAATGGAGATGTGGCCCGGTTGAGAGGCCGGTCGAACCGACATAGCCGATGATCTGGCCGCGCTTCACATATTGTCCGCGCGACACGGCGATGCGGCTCATGTGGCAGAACTTGGTTCCGAGGCCGCCCTCGTGGGACAGCTTCACCGCATTGCCGCAGCCGCCCATCCGACCCGCACTGGTCACCCGGCCATCGGTCGGGGCGACGATCGGCGTTCCGTAGCGCGCGCGATAGTCGACGCCGGCATGCATCCGCTTGTACCGAAGGATCGGGTGGCGACGCATGCCGTAGCGAGAGCCGATCGGACCCGGCACCGGCGCGAGCAGGCCGGAGCGCTGCTCGCCCACGCCGGAGGCTTCGAAGAACTGGTCGTCCTTGCCCCAGCGCATCAGCTGGATCTTGTCTTTCCCGTCACGTTCGACACCGGCGTAAAGCAGCCGCCCCGCCTGGCGCTCACCGGTTGCGGCGCGGCGGTAGGAAACGATCATGTCGAAGGTGTCGCCCGGCTGGAGTGCTTGGTCGAGATCCTCGTAATCGCCCAGCGCCTTGAGGTAGGACTGGATGGCACTCGCCGGTGCGCCGACCGCACGGGCCGAGCGATAGAGGCTGCCGCCCACCGTGCCGCGCACGCGCAGCGGCGTCTCGTCTACTTCGATCGGCTCGCGGATCAGCGAGAGATTGCCGTCGTCGCCACGCGCGACGGCCAGCGCAAGGTCGAAGCGCGCGCGGAAGCGCACTTCATCAAGCGGACGGGGCGCGTTGGGCGCTGCGCGGCGGCCCAACGTCACATCGATCTGGGTGCCGGGCTCGATCTCGTCGAGCGCGATCGCCTGCGCGACCAGTTCGGCAGCGCGCGCCGCGTCGGCCTTGCCGACACCCTGCCGCGCGAGCATCCGCGCAAGATCGTCGCCCCGCCCGAAGGTCGCAGTCGCCTCCAGCTGCGGGCGCTCGGGCGCATCGGCAAGCGGGCGAACCAGCGCGGTAGCCGCCATCCGCGTGCCGGTATCGCCGCCCAGCGCGAGCGGTTGAATGGTCTGGCTGCGAAATTCGTCGCGCGCCTGCTCGTCCAGCCGGACTGCCGGTGCGGCCTCCAGCGGAGCAAAGTCGGGCCAGAAAGCCAGTGCGACAGCGGATAGCGAAAGGAAGGTGGCCGCCCCGCGAAACCAGCGCAGGCTGCCGATGTTCTGGGCGAGATCGGGGGCCAGGTCGGCCCGCTCGATCCGCTGCGCCTGCGACGAGAACCACGCGCGCGAAGCCTTCACCGCACGCTCCATGCGCACGCTGGCCTTGGTGGACTCGGCTGCTGCCCTGTCCCTGATCGCGGCAATGTCGTCATCCGCAGGTGCGGGCGCTTGCTCCCCTGTCACCTGCTGTTCGGCGTTGGTCAGATCCCGTCTCCGATAGTCTGGTGCTGCCGCCCGGACCTGTCTTTTCATGACCGGGCGGCGCATATCGGGTGAGAGGATTATGTGCCACGGCAAACTTAATCCGTGTTTAATCACGCTATAGTGCTTGCCCGGCTGGTCGACGACCGGAGGCTGGTACGCGGCGAACCGCGTTCGCTTGCGGGGGCCTGCCGACCTTGCCACATTGGCTGGCATGTCCGCCCCCGAAATCAAGGCCGTCCTGGGCCCCACCAATACCGGCAAGACGCACCTCGCGATCGAGCGGATGTGCGGCCATTCGAGCGGGGCGATCGGCTTCCCGCTCCGCCTGCTGGCGCGCGAGGTGTATGACCGCGTGGTAGCGATCAAGGGCGAGAAGGCGGTTGCGCTGATCACCGGCGAGGAACGGATCGAGCCGCCCGACGCACGCTATTTCCTGTGCACGGCAGAGGCGATGCCGCACGATGGCGGAGGACATGCCTTCGTCGCGCTCGACGAGGTTCAGCTGGCCGCCGACCGGGAGCGGGGACATGTCTTCACCGATCGGCTGCTCAATGCACGCGGTCGTGAAGAGACCATGCTGCTGGGCTCCTCCACCGCAGCGCCGGTCATCAAATCGCTGATCCCGCATGCTGAACTAATCGAGCGGCCGCGCTTTTCGACGCTCACCCATGGGGGCGCGAAAAAGCTCTCCCGCCTGCCCAAGCGCAGCGCTGTGGTCGCCTTCTCGTCCGATCAGGTCTACGCGATCGCGGAAATGCTGAGGCGTCATCGCGGGGGAGCGGCGGTGGTGATGGGCGCGCTGAGCCCGGAGACGCGTAATCGCCAGGTCGAATTGTTCCAGAATGGCGAGGTCGACTACATCGTCGCGACCGATGCCATCGGGATGGGACTCAATCTTGACGTCACCCATGTCGCCTTCGCCAGTCTCGCCAAGTTCGACGGGGTCAAGCGACGGCGGCTGACTCCGGCGGAAATGGCGCAGATTGCCGGGCGCGCCGGGCGCCACCATCGCGACGGCAGCTTCGGCACGTTGACGGGCACCGGCGGCCATGACGCCGAATTCACCGACGAAGAGATCTACGCGATCGAGGAACACCGCTTCCAGCCGCTGACCAAACTCTACTGGCGCGAGGCGGAGCCGCGCTTCGATTCGCTGTCCGTGCTGATCGAAGACCTGTGCGCTCGGCCCGACGAGCGCGAACTGGCGCCCGCGCCCGAAGCGATCGACCTGGCGGTTCTGCGCAAGCTTGCCGACCAGCCCTTCGCGCGCATGATTCGCGGCCCTGCCAATGTCCGGCGGTTCTGGGAGGTCTGCTCGCTGCCCGATTTCCGCGCCTCGGGCGTGGAGACTCATGCGCGCTTCGTCACCCGGCTCTGGCAGGATCTGCGCGAAGGCTATATCGGCGCGGACTTCGTCGCCGCCCGGATCGCCGAACTCGATACCGTGCGCGGCGATATTGCCGTGTTGCAGGGGCGGATAGCCGCGATCCGTTCTTGGGCCTATATCTGTCAGCGGCCCGACTGGGTGCTCGCGCGCGACGAAATGGCAGCGCGGGCCCGCGCGGTCGAAGCACGCCTGTCGGACGCATTGCACATGCGCCTGACCGAGCGATTCGTGAATCGAAGGACCTCCGTTTTAATGAAGCATCTTGGAAACGACCCTGCGCTGCTCCCCATTTCGCTGGAGGACGACGGCACTTTGCTGGTCGAGGACCAGCCGATCGGGAAGCTGGAAGGGTTCCGCTTCGCGATCGACCCGCAGGCGGCGGTCGGCGACCGCAAGATGCTGCTGTCGGCAGGCGAAAAGGCGCTTCCCCGCATCCTCGCCACCCAGGCCGAGCGACTGCGCGAGAACAAGCTTGAAGGCGTGACGCTGGAAAATGGCCGGGTGATGTGGGCCGGGCAGGAGATCGCCCGGCTGGAACACCCGGTCGACCCGGCAGAGCCCCGGCTCAAGCCTGCGCGAGAGCTGGACCGCCTGCCCGACGGCGCGCGCGAGGCCTTTCTCGCGGCGATCGAGGCCAAGGTGACCGAATGGCTCGCCCCGCTCGAACCTTTGCGCAAGCTCCAGCTCGCCTCGAAGAGCGAGGATGCGACCTCGTGGGCACGGGCATTGCTGCTCAACCTACTCGATGGGCACGGCATCGCCACGCGAGAACAGGCGGGGATCGAGAACCTGCCCAAGGAAGCGCGTCCGTTCCTGCGCAGGGTCGGTGTGACCTTCGGCGCGCTCGACATATTTGCACCCGCGCTGCTCAAGCCCGCTCCGCGTCTCGCGATGAAGCAGGCAGGCATCGATCCGCGCCCGATCGACGAGGCGATGCGATCGGTCATCCCCGCAACCAAGCCGCTGCCCGCAGGCTATCGCCCGGCGGGCGAGCAGCTGGTCCGCGTCGATATTGCGGAAAAGCTGTTCAAGCAGGCGCACGAGGCGAGAGCCGGAAAGGGCGACGGCAAGAAGGGCCGTGGCGCGCCCTTCGTGCTCGACCTCTCGCTCGCGGTGTCGACCGGGCTGACTCCCGACAGCATCAAGCGGCTGCTGGGTGCGGCAGGATTCCGCATGATCGATGGCAGACCTGTGGCGGAAGGCGCATTCGGCCCCGCTCTGCCCGACCGGTGGCGCTGGCTGCCCTCTCGCAAGGGCGGCGATGATCGCCGTCAGCAGCATCGGCCCGGAGGCAAGTCGCAGCAGAACAAGGGACGCGGAAAGCCTGGAGGGAAGCAGGCCGGCAAGGGCCGTGGTCCCAGGCAGGGCGGCCAGAACGCCCCTGCCAAGCCACGCGAGCCCCGGCCCGAAAACGCCTTTGCCGCGCTGAAGGACATGCTTTCCTGATGCGCGGGGCCTGATGCGGCTCGACCTCGCGCTGTGCCGGTTGCGCTTCGTGCGCGCGCGCAGCGCGGCACGGCGGCTGGTCGAAAGCGGACATCTGAGGGTAAATGGCACCCGCGTAGAGCGGGTTTCGCGCGAGATTACCGTCGGCGACGTGCTGACCATTCCGCGCACATCCGGGGTTCTGGTCATCCGGATCGAGGCCCTGCCCGAGCGTCGCGGACCACCAGCAGAAGCGCGTGAATGTTACAGCCTGCTTGACCGCGCGGGCACCGACCCACTAGCAGCAGCGCGAGATTCAAACGGCGCGCAAGGATAACGCCCCATGACCTATGTCGTCACCGACGCCTGCATCAAGTGCAAGTACACCGATTGCGTCGAAGTCTGCCCGGTGGACTGCTTCTACGAGGGCGAAAACATGCTGGTGATCAACCCCAGCGAATGCATCGATTGCGGTGTGTGCGAGCCCGAGTGCCCGGCCGAAGCGATTCTGCCCGATACCGAGGATAACCTCGAGAAATGGCTGGAGCTCAACACCAAGTTCTCGAACGAGTGGCCCAACATCACCCAGAAGAAGGACCCGCCGGAGGACGCCGACGAGCACAAGGGCGAAGAGGGCAAGTTCGAAAAGTTCTTCAACCCGGAACCCGGCGAGGGCGACTGACGCAGCTGGCCGCTAGCGGCCGCGCGCATCTTACGCTCGTCAATCGGCTGCCTTCACGGCCGCCAGCATACGCTTAATTGCGTCCGGGGCCTCTCGCGCAAGGGTGCGGTTCTCAGCATCGGGATCAGTTTCTGCTGCGATTCGCGCCCATTCGATGGCGTCTTGCAGCAATCCAGGGTCGACGCTCGCCCGTTCCCCGTCGCTAACGTAGCCGCGCTGGAAGAGCGTTTGAAAAACCCGGAATGCCGCGTCCGCGCGGCCATGGGCATGGGCGCGCTCGAACCATGATTGCGCTTTGGCGAGATCACGGTCGACGCCATCGCCCTTTTGATAAATCTGGCCCAGCAGATAACTGGCGTTGGCCTGATCTTGCGCGCCCGCCTTCTCGAGGCAGTATCGCGCGGCAACCGGATCGCGCTTGGTATATTGGCCCATGAGCAGATAGCCGCCCAGATCGGTCTGCGCATGGGCGTTTCCTGCAGTGGCAGCCTGCCTGCACAGCGCCAGTCCGCGCTCGACGTCCGGCGCGCCCCCCTCGCCCTTGATCAGCATGTTTCCCAGCGCGCATTGCGACTGCGTGAAGCCGGCTGCAATCGCGCGCGCGTAATGGACCCGCGCCTTGGCATGATCCCGCGGGCGACCCACACCGTCGTAATAACAGGTTGCGATATTGTGCTGCGCATCGGCTCGCTCTGCGGGAACCTGTTCGAAATAATCACACGCCCGTGCGGGGTTGCGACGAATACCCCGCGCGCCCGCGCCGAACAGTTCGCCCAATGCCTCCACCGCGGAGGCATCGCCTGCTTCCCCCAGCGCTTCCAGAGCTGCAATAGCAGTGTCGGGGTCTGCCGGGTCGATAGTATCGATGATGCCAAGCGTTTCGGCGCTATACGCCTCCTCGCCCACCACGTCCGCCGGTTCCTGCAGTGGCGTCTCGGCAGCGACGGGCTGCATGAGTGCCAGAGCTAGCGTAAACATGTCGTCAGCGTATGGCGGGCAGGCCTTTGTGTCGATCCTGTTGGTTCAGGACGATTGGAACCGACAGCACCCCGCTGCGTCGTCTCGGGGTACACGGGGGAATCGAATGCTCGACCTGCTGAAGCGGACCTGGCGCGGCGCGTCGGAAGACAATGCCGGACTCGTTGCGGCCGGCGTGTCCTACTACGCCTTTCTCGCGATGGTGCCCCTGCTGGCGGTTTGTGTGCTACTGTACGGCCTCGTCGCAACACCCGATGCTGTCGCGCGCGATATCGACGCGCTCGGTCGCGGACTGCCACCCAGTGCCGCATCGCTCATCGGCGACCAGCTGCAATCGGTGACCGAAGCGAAGGATAATGCGAAGGGGTTGGGCCTTGCTGTGGCGCTTGCCATCGCGCTGTTCGGCGCGCGCAACGCTGCCCGTTCGATCATTGGCGGACTCAACGTGGTCTTCAATGTCGAGGAGGATCGCGGCTTTCTGAAGAGTAACGCGATTGCACTCGTCGTCACGCTGGGTGCAGTGTTCGCCTTGGCGCTGGCGGGCACGGCCATTTCGCTCGCTGCGGCGCTGCCCGGGGCGGCGGCACCGGTGGCAAGCTTCGCGCTGATGTTCATCGCCGGGATGCTCGGCGCAGGATTTCTTTATCGCTTCGCGCCCAACCGGCCCGATCCGCCGTGGAGCGCGGTCTTGCCCGGCGCTGCGCTGTTCGCTCTGGTGTGGGTTGGGGCGACTGCGCTGTTTGGCAGCTACGTCGCCAATTTCGCGAACTACAACGCCACCTATGGCTCGCTCGGCGCGGTGGTGATCCTGCTGACGTGGTTCTACCTCAGCGCCTTCGTGTTGCTGCTGGGCGGCGAATTCGTCCAGGCACGCGCGGAGCAGACATGACTTGCGGCATTTGTTTCATCGACTCGCAATATTCGCAAGAACCTGCTATATAGGCACTCCCGCCGCGATCCACGGTCGCGACGGCCTATGGAAGTTGAAAGGCAGGTTCCCCCAGCATCACGACGCGAATGGACCTTCGCCTCTTGCAGGCGGCCGGTCTTTTCTTGCGTCCGATGCACACCCTGTCTTCGGATGAAAGGAAATTTCATGGCAGCCAAGGCACTGGCCTTCGATGTCGGCGATTACGTCGTATACCCAAAGCACGGCGTCGGCCGTGTGGTCGAACTGCAGAGCGAAGAGATCGCGGGAATGCAGCTCGAGCTTTACGTGCTGCGCTTCGAGAAAGAGCGGATGACGCTGCGCGTACCGGTCAACAAGGTCGAAGCGATCGGCATGCGCAAGCTTTCCAGCGACAAGACGCTGAAGGAAGCGATGGAAACGCTCAAGGGTAAGCCCAAGGTCAAGCGGACCATGTGGAGCCGCCGTGCGCAGGAATACGAAGCGAAGATCAACTCGGGCGACCTCGTGTCGATCGCCGAAGTGACCCGCGACCTGTTCCGCCCCGACGACCAGCCCGAACAGAGCTATTCCGAACGGCAGATTTTCGAAGCAGCCTCCAGCCGCCTCGCACGCGAACTCGCCGCGATGGAGAAGACCGACGAGCCTGCCGCGCTCGAGAAGATCCTCTCGGTGCTGCGCGAACACGCGCCGCAATATTACGAGAATACCGAAGAAGCCTGATCGACCGGCTGCCAACGCAGTCCGACAGAGGGCCGTCCCGAAAGGGGCGGCCCTCTTGCTTTGCGCCCATCGCATCCTGTATTAGATCGCTAACACAGTCATCGACAGGGAGATCGTCATGAAGTTCTGGCCAGGCCTAGCCGTTGCCGCCGCAGCCACCATGCTCTCGGCATGCAACACCGATTTCAACATCAGCTCGAGCAGCGACGGCGTGCCGCTTGCCGAGCTCGACTACGAAGGCGCAACCCCCACCGGCATTTCATTGGCCGGCCCCGACCGGGTGATCGTCACCTCGGGCGACACGCTGACCATCGACGTCGAAGGCGATTCGAGCGTGACCGAGGGTCTGCGCTTCGATCTCGACGACGATTCTCTGGGAATCGGGCGTGAGGGCAACTGGCGTCAAAACGGGGTCGCGACCATCCGCGTGACCATGCCCACCCCGACCCGCATGTCCATGGCCGGATCGGGTACGATGACCGTCGATCGGCTTGGCAAGGGCGGTGAGGCGGAGATCTCGATCGCCGGATCGGGCGAATCGAAGGTCGGCCGGATCGATGCGGACGCGCTGGAGGTGAATGTCGCGGGTTCGGGTTCGCTCAAGGCAGCGGGTGCGGCCAAGACGCTCGATCTCTCGATTGCCGGGTCGGGTGATCTGGATATGCGCGACGTCAAGGTGGACAGCGCCGAGGTTGCGATCGCCGGATCGGGCGATGCCGCCTTCGCCTCGGATGGCGACGTCGAGGCGAGCATCATGGGCTCGGGCACGGTCGAGGTGCTGGGCAATGCCAGCTGCTCGGTCAGTTCGATGGGCTCGGGCGAGCTGAAATGCCGCAAGCGCACCGCGGCAAGCGGTGCGGCAGCCGAGGACGCCGAATAGGCGTTTGTGCCGGGGCGGCGCAGGGCATAAGCTGGCGGTATGAAACCGATCATTCCGCTCGCCCTGCTTGCCGCCCTCACCCTGCAGGGGTGTCTCGCCAAGACCGCCTGGGATGTCGCCACGCTGCCGGTAAAGGCGGGCAGCAAGGCGGTCGACCTGGCGACGACCAGCCAGAGCGAGGCGGACGAAAAGCGCGGGCGCGAGCTGCGCAAGCGCGAGGAACGGCTTGGCAAGCTGGAGCGCCGCTACCGCGACCTGCGCGAGGATTGCGAAGACGGCGACCGCCGCGCGTGCGAGGAAGCGCGCGAAACCTACGAGGAAATCCAGCGGCTCTTGCCGACGGTGCCCTACGAACCGGAGCGCTGATCGCCCTCGGGCGGGGCGGCAGCACGGCGCAGGCGGTCGTTGATTGCGCGGCCTACCGCATCCTCGGGCACCGGAGCCACAGCGATTAGAGGCTTGTCCGAAGCCGCTCCCAGATGGAGGCAGCCGTAGAGACGCGTTGCGGCTTCGTTGACGTCACCGGTTGCTGACAGCGTGACGTCACCTTCGACTGCGCCGAAACCTATCAGAAATTCCCCTGCTTCGGCCTTTCGGGCGTTAAGGCGCAACGGCTTTCCTGGTGCATAATGCCGCCGCATCTGGCCCGGGGCCTCGATCCCACGGCCATCAGAAGCCTCACTACCGAGCATATCTTCGAGCACTTCGCGTCCGATCGGCCCCTCGCGCAACAGCGACCAGCCCCCGTCCGCACGCAATGCGACGATGGTGGACTCGAGCCCTCGCTCGCTCGCGCCCGCGTCGAGCACGGAGTCGATCCGGCCATCCAGCGTCGCGAGGACATGCTCTGCCGTGGTCGGGCTGACGGTTTCGCTCGCATTGGCCGAGGGTGCGGCCACCGGAATGGCAAGCTCGTCCAGCACTGCCCGCATCACCGGGTGCGCCGGGCACCGCACTGCGAGCGTGGGTAGGCCTGCGTGGATCGATGACGCCACGGCAGCATTCTCGTGCCGGGGCAGCACCAGCGTCAGCGGTCCGGGCCAGAAGCGGGCGGCGAGCGCAAGGGCACGCGGCTCCATCGTGACCAGTGCCTCAGCCTGCTGCACATCGCTCACATGGACGATCAGCGGATTGAAACTCGGTCGTCCCTTGGCTGCGAAGATCCGCGAGACCGCGTCTTCACTATCCGCGCGCGCCGCCAGGCCGTAGACCGTCTCCGTCGGCACCGCGACCAGACCGCCGTCGCGCAGGATCTGCGCAGTGCGTGCGATTCCGGTCGAGTCGGGCGCTAGCCGTTCCGTAACGTATTTGCGGTCCATCGCCGCGCGCTATATCCGGGGCGTAGGAATTCCAAGAGGATGTGAGCCAAGTGACCCCCTACAAGCCCGCCACGCAAGACCAGTTGCTCGCCATTCGTGCCAATGCCGGCATCGCCGAACTGGCCGAGCATGAACACTTCGCCGCCGCCGAGCCCGACCTTGTCGAGGCGATCGTCGAAGGTGTGGGCCAGTTCGCGGCAGGGGAGTGGGCACCCCTCAACCGCAAGGGCGATCTGGAAGGCGCCAAGCTGGAGAACGGCGTGATTCGGCTGCCCGACGGGTTCGAGGAGGCCTATCAGGCCTATGTCGAGCAGGGCTGGAACGCGATCGCGGGCAGCGCCGAGTATGGTGGCCAGGGCCTGCCCTTCACCCTCGCCTGCAACGTGCTCGAAAACCTCGGCAGCGCGAATTTCGCCTTCAACCTACTGCCGATGCTCTCTGTCGGAGCGATCGAGGCGCTGGCCGCGCATGGGACGGACGAGCAGCAGGCGCGCTATCTTCCAGATTTGATCAGCGGCAAGTGGTCGGGCACGATGAACCTCACTGAGTCGCAGGCCGGGAGCGACGTGGGCGCACTGCGCACCACCGCCCAGCCGATCGAAGACGGCGAGCATGCGGGCAAGTACCGGATCAAGGGCCAGAAGATCTACATCACCTGGGGCGAGCACGAGCTGGCCGAGAACATCATCCACCTGGTTCTCGCCCGCCTCCCCGGCGCGCCCGAGGGCAGCCGCGGCATCTCGCTGTTTCTGGTGCCCAAGTACCATCTGAAGGACGATGGCACGCCGGGCGCGCATAACGACCTGCGCTGCGTCAGTCTGGAGCACAAGCTTGGCATCAACGCCTCGCCCACCTGCGTCATGTCCTACGGCGACAATGACGAATGCATCGGGGAGCTGGTCGGGGCCGAGAATCGCGGCCTCGCCGCAATGTTCACGATGATGAACAATGCGCGGATCAATGTCGGTTCGCAGGGCGTGCAGATCGCCGAGCGCGCGACGCAGCAGGCCCTCGCCTATGCGCTGGAGCGGGTCCAGTCGGCCCGTGCCGGGGCCGAGGACCGCACGCCGGTCGCGATCATGGACCATCCCGATGTGCGTCGCATGCTGCTGCGCATGCGCAGTCTGACCGAGGCGATGCGCGGGCTGCTGTACTACACCGCCGGACAGGTCGACCGTGGCGATATCGGCGATGCTGCCGCGAAGGCACGCGCCGAAGTGCTGGTCCCGATGCTGAAAGCCTGGGCGACCGATACCGGGATCGAGGTCGCCTCGCTCGGCATCCAGGTCCATGGCGGCATGGGCTTCGTCGAGGAAACCGGCGCCGCGCAGCATTTCCGCGACGCGCGGATTGCGCCGATCTATGAAGGCACCAACGGCATCCAGGCGGCCGATCTGGTCACCCGCAAGCTGGGGCTGGAGAATGGCGAAGTTCTGCAGGCGCTGTTCGCCGATATCGCTCGTGATGCGGGCGAGGAACCGCAGCTACAGGCGCTGGCCGGCGAGTGTGCGGCAATCGCCAGGTGGATGCGCGAAGACGCGTCGCTCGACGACAGGCTTGCGGGCAGCGTGCCCTTCACCACCATGTGCGCGGTCGCAGTGGCAGGCTGGTGCCTGACGAAGCAGCTCGCGGCGCTTACCGAGAGCGACGATACCCAGCGCGCCCACGCTAAGAAGGTCACGATGCGCTTCATCCTCGATCACATCGTGCCCGAAGCGATCGGCCTCAAAGCCTCGGCAACCGCCGGAGCAGCGCTGCTGTACGAACTTGACGGAAGCGTGCTCGCCGCCTGAACTCGATGGGGATCAGTTCCCCATCGGATTGAATTCGCGGGCG
The DNA here is from genome assembly GCA_001306305.2 of Citromicrobium bathyomarinum. Lineage (NCBI taxonomy): Bacteria > Pseudomonadati > Pseudomonadota > Alphaproteobacteria > Sphingomonadales > Sphingomonadaceae > Citromicrobium > Citromicrobium bathyomarinum. The sequence goes on along the minus strand of CP155577.1, from coordinate 532,418 downwards.
AACTCATCGGTGAAGGCTTCGCGCGGATCACCCTTGAGCTCGACCTGCGGGTCAAGCGACTTGCCCTGGTTGCGCTCGATCGCGGGTGACGGATCGGCCTTGGGGTCGATGACGTGCCAGATGATCCCGGCGGTATCGTCGCTTACCAGCAGTCCGCCATCAGGGGCCCATTCGACCCAGGTCGGCCGCCCGCGCGTCTCGCCGTCACCATTGAGGAAGCTCCCGAGCACGGGAACCGGCTTGCCCAGCGGATTGCCGCGCTCGTCGAAGCGGACGAACACGACGTCGTAACCCGAGGGCGGCTTGCGGTTCCATGAGCCGTGGCGAGCGATGAATGCACCACGTCCGTAACGCTCACCCAGCCGGTTGCCTTCGCTGCTGAATGCAAGGCCGAGCGCGGCGACATGCGGGCCGAGCGCAAATTCCGGATAGCGCGCATATTCGGAGAGGAAGTTCGGCATCGGCGCATCGACCCGGCGATCGAACTCGTTCTTGTAATAGACCCAGGGCCAGCCGTAGTTCGCGCCGATCGGCACATTGGTCAGGTAATCGGGCACCAGATCGCCGCCTAGCATGTCGCGCTCGTTCACAGTCGTCCACAGCTCGCCCGACATCGGGTTCCAGGCAAGCCCGTTGGGGTTGCGCAGGCCGGTGGCATAGATCCGCTTGGAGTCGTCTGTCAGGTCGTATTCCCAGATCGCGGCGCGGCCTTCCTCGGCCTCCATCCCGTTCTCGCCGATATTGCTCGACGATCCGACCGCGATGTAGATTCGCTCCCCATCGGGCGACAGGATGATGTTGCGCATCCAGTGGTTGCCGCCGCCCGGCAGGTCCATCAGCTTGCGCGGGCTTCCGGCCACCTTGTCCGAACCCAGCTCGTAATCGAATTCGAGCAGGGCGTTGTGGTTGGCGATGTAGAGCTTGCCGTCGCCGTAAGCGATGCCGGAAGGCGAATCGAGGTCGGCTTCGCGCAGGGTTTTCTGCACCTCTGCGCGCCCGTCGCCATCGGTATCGCGCAGCAAGACCAGTTTGTTGGGCGAAGGCACTCCAGCGCCTGCCTCACCCATCAGATATTTCATTACCAGGCCCTGGATTCCGCCGACATCGCGCGGTGGACTGTTGGTGAGGGTAACCAGAACATCGCCGTTGGGCAGGCGATAGAGCACGCGGGGATGGTCCAATCCCTCGGCGAAACGGATGACCTCGAGGCCTTTCGCGGCCGGTGGGGCCTCGTCTTGCGCCCAGCCGACCGGCTCCGCAATTTTTATCGTCGGAAACCACTCGTTGTCGGGCTCAACCAGCGTGGGATCGGTTCCGCTAACCTCATCCACGGTGAGTTCGGCCTTCGATCCGCGCAACAGCAGCGCGATGGCGATGGCAGCCGCAACCAGAATGACGAGCAGGGCGATGCCGATATTGCGAAGAAGGGTCATGCACCCGAAATAGGGCGCGGGCACGCAGGCGGCAATCGCCAATGATCGCGGCCCTGATTCTGGAGCCTTCATGTTCGATTTTGCCCTGCCCGCCGATACCAGTGATGAAGAGCGCTATCGCGAGCTCGCCAATGCCGGGGATTCCCTCACCGATGGTGAGAGCGACGCGGTGGCCAACATGGCCAACCTGGCAGCGCTGATCTGGAGCTTCGTGCCCGATCTCAACTGGGCCGGCTTCTATCGTGTGGTCGATGGCGAACTGGTGCTTGGCCCCTTCATCGGGCGCCCCGCGTGCATCCGTATCCCCTTCGGTCAGGGGGTTTGCGGCACCGCCGCTTCCAGCGGGGAAACCCAGCTGGTGGAAGACGTGCATGCCTTCCCCGGCCATATCGCCTGCGATTCGGCAAGTGCGTCCGAGCTGGTCGTGCCGGTGGTCCGTGATGGGCAGGTTATCGCCGTGATCGACCTCGACAGCCCCAGCAAAGCTCGATTCGGTGAGGCCGATGCACGCGGTATCGAGGCAGTCGCCAAGCGTATCGCTACCAGGGTCTGAGGCGCAGCCGCTGCCCCAGCCCGGGACAGGTCGGATCGTTCGACAATCATCAACGGAGCAAAAGCGCTAACCCGAAATTAAGTATATCGGGAGCGCGTCCTTGGAGCGCGCCTCCCGTCAACAAGGGGTTGGTCTGCCATGCGTCTGTTTCTCATTTCCGGTGCCGCTGCGCTTGTCGGGCTCGCCGCGCCTGCGTCGGCCCAGTACTACGCGCCGCGCCCCGCCTATGCGCCTGTACCTGCCCGCACGAGCCCGCCGCTACCGCCGAGCTATGATCGGGGCGACTGGGTTCGCGAGTGCCGCGCCTATCTTCGCGACCGCCGTCGGCGGGGCGAGACCGGCGGAGTCGTTGGCGGACTGATCGGCGGGGCCGGCGGCGCCCTGCTGGGCAATGAGCTGGCGGACGATGGTTCGCGGCTTGCCGGATCGTTGATCGGCGGCGGGATCGGTGGCCTGGCCGGAGTTGCTATCGGAACGGCAATCGGTCTCGCAGGTCGCGACGACGAGCGCCGCGATTGCAGGGCCTGGCTGGATCACTACGAACGCGCAGCTGCAGAGCGTGCAGCTGACGGATATGGCTACGACTACGACTACGGCTACGATCAGGGGGGCTACGGTTACGGGTATGACGATGGTTACGCCTATGCTGCGCCCGGATATGGTGGCGGTGGCTACGCCTACGCGAGCGGCGGGGGTTACTCGGGCGGCTATGCTGGTGGATACGCCGGCGGGGGCTATGCGACGGGCGTAGTGGTGGTTGTCGAACACCAGCGCGGCGAACGCTATGTGCCTGTTATTCGAGAAGAAATCATCGAAGAGACGTACGAGACGACCGAGTACGAAACGGTTCGCGAACGCGTTACCGACTACGTCCCCGTGCCCGTAGAACGGCCACGGGGTGACAAGCGGATTCGCTACACCAAGCAGCGCTGAGTTGTGCGGCGCAATCTGGCGCGCCGCACCCCCGTGCTAGATTTTCCCGCCGGTGAGGCGCTGGCACAGCAGGTCCAGCTGATCGAGCGTCTTGTACTTGATCGTGATCGCTCCAGAGCTCGGATCGGCATCGGGCTTGATCTTGAGCGACATGCCGAGGAATTCTTCCAGGTGCCGTTCGACCGCGGCGATATCCTCGCTCTCGTGGCTGCCAGACTTGCTGGCCTTGGCTGACGACGCGCGGCCCGAAGCGCCGCCCTTGCTGCGAACGCGCTTTTCCACGTCCCGCACCGACAGATTACGGGTCACCGCCTCTTCGGCCAGCATCTCCGCAGCATCGTGGCCGATAAGAGCCCGGGCGTGTCCCATGCTGAGCTGGCCACGCTCCACATAGGCGATGACCTTTTCGGGGAGCGCCAGCAGTCGCTGATGATTCGCGACGTGGCTGCGCGACTTGTCGACCAGTTCGGCGATTTCCGCCTGGCTCATGCCCTCTTCGTCGGCGAGATGCTGGTAGGCGCGCGCTTCTTCGATCGGGTTGAGGTCTTCGCGCTGGATATTTTCGATCAGCGCAATCGCCATCACCTCGCGCTGGTCGAGATCGCGGATAATCGCTGGAATTTCATGCAGTTTGGCGCGTTGCGCCGCGCGCCAGCGCCGTTCGCCGGCGACCAGCTGGTAGCGGCCCTTGCGCTCAAGCGGACGGACGATGACGGGCTGGATGACCCCGCGTTGCGCGATCGAGCGTGCCAGATCGTCGAGCGCTTCGTCGTCGAAAATCTGGCGCGGCTGGCCGGGCAGCGGCTCGATCCGGGCGACGGGAATGGAGGCGAGGCCACTGCGCGGTGCACCCGCGCCGCCCTCACCCTGGCCTGCAGCGCTCGACAGCGCAGTCCCGCCTTCGCTCGGCGCAACGCTTTCTTCGCGATGGGTTTCGCCGAGCAGCGCGCCGAGCCCGCGGCCCAGCTTGCGCTTTGCGCGATCCGGTGTGACGTCGGCGGCGGTGGAGACTTCGGGCTTGCTGCTCATGCGGCTTTCCTTTCCAGGGGCATCCGGCCGAGCAGTTCACGGGCAAGCGCCATGTAAGCGCGGCTGCCCGCGCAGGAGTGGTCGTAGATCAATGCCGGTAACCCGTGGCTGGGGGCCTCCGACAGACGGACATTGCGCGGAATCACGGTATCGAAGACCAGCCCGCCGAGGCACTCGCGAACATCCTCGGCCACCGCATCGGTGAGCCGGTTACGGCGGTCGAACATGGTCAGTGTCACGCCGATGATGTTGAGCGAGGGATTGATTCCCTGCTGCACGCGTTCGACGGTCTGGAGCAGCTGGCTGAGCCCTTCGAGCGCGAAGAATTCGCACTGCAGCGGGACCATCAGCGAATCGGCTGCGCTGAGCGCGTTGAGCGTCAGCAGGCCGAGCGATGGCGGGCAGTCGATGAAGCAGACATCATAATGATGATCGGCATTCGCCAGTGCCTTCTTGAGCCGCTCGACCCGGTCGCCCTCCGCGACCAGCTCCACCTCGGCGCCGCTCAGGTCCTGTGTCGCGGGGATGATATCAAGATTGGGGATGCGCGTTTTCAGGGTGCACTGCGCAACGGTCGCCTCCTCCATCAGGAGGTCGTAGGTCGAATCCTCACGGTCCCGGCTGGGAATACCGAGCCCGGTCGAGGCATTTCCCTGCGGATCCAGGTCGATCAGCAGCGTGCGCCAGCCGGTCGCCGCGATCGCGGTCGCGATGTTGATCGCGGTGGTGGTCTTGCCCACGCCGCCCTTCTGGTTGGCAATTGCGATGCGGATCATTGTCTGCTCCCGCCTTTGGGCCGGCCCCTGCCGACCAGGATCGCAGCGTCGCGACTGGTGAGCGATTGTTCCACGTGAAACATTGCGCGCTGCTGAGAATCAAGCTCGTCTCTTTCCTGCGCCGCCGACCTGCCTTTGGGCAAGACCCAATGCGTGGCGTCGGTGGAAAAGCGTGCGGACAAGCTGATGAGATCCTTCAGCGACGCGCAGGCACGCGCGCTGATGACATCCGCGGCGAAGGTCTCCACCTTCTCGACTCGACTGCCAGCGACACGGCAGTTCCCCAGCTTGGCCAGCGTCACCATCCGCTCGAGCCACGTGACGCGTTTCGCCCTTGGTTCACAAAGTACATGCGGTAGGTCCGGTCTCATGATCGCGGTTACGATGCCCGGGAAGCCGGCCCCAGTACCAATATCGAGCCATGTGCCCGGTGTTTCACGTGGAACATGGTCAAGCAACTGCGCGCTATCCGCAACGTGGCGTTGCCAGACACTGTCGATCGTCGAGCGTGATATCAGGTTCTGGTGCTCAGCCTCGATCCGCAACTCGGCGACGAATTGCTCCAGCTTGGCGAACGCCGCGTCCGAGCAGCGCTCGGCCACAAAGGCTTTCGCCTCTTCCTCGGTCTCGATCATCATGCGGCGCGGCTCTCGTGATATTTGCGGGCATAGACCAGCAGCGCCGCCATTGCCGCAGGAGTAATGCCCGCAACCCGGCCTGCCTGCGCGAGGCTGTCGGGCCGTGCACGTGAAAGACGCTCGACCATCTCGTTCGACAGACCGGGAACCTGCGAGAAGGGAAAATCGGGCGCGAGCCGGACCTGCTCATTGGCGCGTAGCTCGCGCAATTCGGCGTCCTGACGCGCGATATAGGGCGCATAGTGCAGGTCTTCGCCGATCTCTTCCAGCAAGGCCGGGTCCGTTTCACGTGGAACAAGCCCTGCATACTGCAGTGCGGAAAGATCGATGCCAGGGAAGCGCGTCCAATCCCGCAACGGTTGCCGACCCGCATCATCCGTGGCTCCGAAGCCGAGCGCGCGCATCTGCGCAGGGCCATGATCCTCAGCCAGCGCGCTCTCCACATCTGCGCGTGCAGCCGCTCGGGCTTCGAACCATGCGCCGCGTTCCTCGTGAACACAGCCCACCTCGATGGCCAGTGGCGTCAGCCGGGTGCTGGCGTTGTTGGCGCGCAACCGCAGGCGATACTCGGCACGCGCGGTGAGCATGCGATAGGGCTCGGTCACGCCATGCAGCGTGAGGTCGTCGACCATCACCGCGATATAGCTGTTCGCACGATCGAGCGCCGGCGCATCGCGCCCCAGAACGCTGGATGCGGCGCGCAGGCCAGCGACCAGTCCCTGCGCCGCCGCTTCTTCATAGCCGGTGGTGCCGTTGATCTGCCCCGCGCAATAAAGCCCCGGCAAAGACCGCATCTGCAGCCAGCGATCGAGCGAGCGCGGATCGACATGGTCGTATTCGACCGCATAGCCGGGTTCCACCACCCGGACCTGCTCCAACCCGTCGATGGCGCGCAGAAAGTCCTCCTGCACGTCGGCCGGCAGAGAGGTGCTGATACCGTTGGGATAGACCAGCGGGGTGTCGAGCCCCTCCGGCTCCAAGAAAATCTGGTGCCCATCGCGATCGCCGAAGCGGTCGATCTTGTCCTCGATGGATGGACAATAGCGCGGACCCTGCGCGCCGATCGCGCCTGAATAAAGCGGGGAGCGCGAGAGGTTCGCGCGGATGATCTCGTGCGCGCGCGCATTGGTTCGGGTGATGGCACAGAATATCTGCGGATTGGCCCGTCCACGTGAAAGCGGCGACATGGTCCACACCTCGGGGTCGGACGGCTGCTCATCGAGTCGCGACCAGTCGATGGTTCGCCCATCAAGCCGCGGCGGCGTACCAGTCTTCAACCGCGCCATCGGCAGAGCCGCCTCGCGCAGCTGGGCGGCAAGCCGTGCGGCAGAACCCTCACGCACACGCCCCCCGACGAAGGTCTCCTCTCCCCGGAAGAGAACGCCGCCAAGGAAGGTGCCGGTGCACAGGATCGCGGCCTCGCATCCGATTCGCGTTCCGCCCGCCAGTTCGACGCCAGCGACCCGCTCGCCGTCCAGCACCAGCGCCGCCGCCTCGCCCGCGATCACGTCGAGCGTCTCTTCCCCCGCGACCTGCGCACGCACCGCTGCCCCGAACAGTTTGCGGTCCGCCTGTACGCGCGGTCCCCATACGGCGCTTCCCTTGGACCGGTTGAGCATGCGGTAGTGGATCGCGCCCGCATCCGCCGCCCGGCCAAGCACACCGTCGAAGGCATCCACCTCGCGCACCAAATGGCCCTTGCCCAGCCCGCCGATCGCCGGGTTGCAGCTCATTGCTCCGATCTTGCTCGCGTCCATCGTGACCAAGCCCACGCGCACGCCCATACGCGCGGCGACGCAGGCCGCTTCCACGCCGGCGTGACCACCGCCGATGACGATAATCGGATAATGCTGCATGCGCGCTTCTATAGGCGCGCTGGGTCGCTATCGCCAGAGGGAGCAATGTTCCACGTGGAACATCACTTGCCGATGCAGAAGCGTCCGAACAGCGCGTCGAGCATATCTTCGGTCGCCACCGTGCCCAGCATCGCATCCATCGCGTGGCGCGCCTGACGCAGTGCTTCTCCGGCGATCAGAAGATCGTCTTCGATTGCCGCCCGGCGAATCGACTCGCGCGCGTCCGCCAAGCGCTCCTTCTGGCGCCGCGAGACCGCCACCTGACCAGGCTTGGGCAAGCGTTCACGACCCAGCGCGACCAAATGTGCGATCAGATCGGCCAACCCATCGCGAGTGGTCGAGGACACGTGAAACGCGCCCTCCCCCTTTCGCGCAGCGTCCTCAAGATCGCTCATGCTGGCAACCTCCAGCGCCTCCGCAGGTCCCTCACCCTCCGGCCCCAACCACAGGATGATGTCCGCCCGGCCCAGCTCACCCTCGGCACGCATGATCCCGAGCTGCTCGATCTCGTCACCACCCTCACCCCGCAGACCGGCAGTATCGACCAGCAGGAAGGGTACACCGCCGAGCGCGATCGGACGCTCGATCACATCGCGGGTGGTTCCTGCGATCGGAGAGACGATCGCTGCCGCTTCGTCGAGAACGGCGTTGAACAGGCTCGACTTGCCCGCGTTGGGCGGCCCGGCGAGTACGATCCGCAAGCCGTCGCGCAAGCGGTCTGCCGAGGGAGTGGCGAGCCATTGATCCATCTGGGATGCGATCCCTTCCAGCGCACCGCGCCATGGCGCAGGCGGAAGATCACCCTGGTCGTCGTCCGAGAAATCGAGCTCCTGCTCGACCGCTGCGGACGCGGCGAGCACTTCGTCGCGCCACTCGGCCAACCGCGAAGACGCTGCCCCGCCTGCCGAACTCGCCAGCACGGCGCGCTGCAACTCGGTCTCCGCGGAGAGCATGTCGCCCAGCGCCTCCGCCTCCAGCAGGTCCATCCGACCGTTGAGGAAGGCGCGGCGGGTGAACTCCCCCGCCTCTGCACGGCGCAAGCTACAGCCTGTCTCGAGCGCGGTTTCGATTGCGCGGATCACAGCGCGTCCGCCGTGGCAGTGGATCTCGGCGCAGTCTTCGCCGGTGGCGGTATTGGGGCCGGGAAACCACAGCACCAGCGCCTCATCGAGCCAGCCCCGATAGGGGTCGGTCACCTGCCGAAGACTCGCCCGGCGCGGCGTCGGCAATGGCCCCGCCAGCCGGGTCAGCGCCTCTGCGGCCCGGGGCCCGGACACACGGATGACGGCGACACCGCAAGGCGGCGCGCCCGAGGACAGCGCAAAAATCGTGTCGCGCGTGTCAGTCGCCAGTTTTCGTCTCGCCGCCCTTGCGGCCCATGTTGGCCGCGCTGGTTTCCATGAAGGCCTGGAACATCTTCAGCCCAGCCTGCCCCATCGGAGCCATCGATCGCGCCAGCTCCTGCAACTGGTCGGGGTTGGAAACGCCGCGCATCGCCTTCTCCATGCCTTCCGAATAGGCGGCCTGCGCGCGGGAGAGATCGGGCAGGCCCATGAAGGCGCGTGCTTCCTCGGGCGTGCAGTCGATTTCCACGTGGACCTTCATCGGGGGTTCTCCGTTACCTCTCGTGCAGGCTATGTGGGCTGCGCAAAGCCAGCGCGCAAGCGCACGGATCGACCAAGGACTGGAGCATTTCGATGAGCGAGACGACACGGATCACCACCCTCGACGGGGACAAGGACTTCATGGCCTATGTCGCGCAGCCCGAAGGCGAACCACGAGCGGCAATCGTGGTCATTCAGGAAATCTTCGGCGTGAATGCGGGCATTCGCCGCAAATGCGATCTGCTGGCCGAGGCTGGTTATCTGGCGGTCGCGCCCGACCTGTTCTGGCAGCTCGGCGAGGGAATCGAGCTCGATCCCGATATCGAACCCGAATTTCAGAAGGCGCTCGATCTGATGGGCAAGTTCGATCAGGACGAAGGCGTGCGCGACATCGAAGCGACGATCAAATGGGCGCGGCAGAAGTCGGGCAAGAAGGTCGGCGCGGTCGGCTACTGCCTTGGCGGGAGGCTCGCATACATGACTGCGGCGCGGACCGATTCGGATGCAAGCGTGGGCTATTACGCGGTGGGCATCGATGAGCTGCTGCGAGAAAAGCAGGCGATTTCCAACCCGCTGATGCTCCACATCCCGACCGAGGATGGCTTTGTCGACAAGGAGACGCAGAAGGCGATGCACGAAGGGCTGGACGACCATCCCAAGGTCACGTTGCACGACTACGAAGGCATGGACCACGGCTTCGCCACCCAGTTCGGCAAGCGCCGGAACGAAGAGAACGCGCAGCTCGCCGACAAGCGCACGATGGCCTTCTTCGCCGAGCATCTGGGATGACGCCCACGCAGCAAGGCCTCGCCGAATGGCACACGCTCGCCACCGCGCCGGACCCTGACCGTCTGGCGCGGTTGGTGGCGCAGGACGCGGTGTTTCACTCGCCTGTCGTCCACACCCCGCAGGAAGGGCGTGCGCTGGTCGTCTCCTATCTCAGCGCCGCCGCAGCCACTCTGGGTCAGGGCGAGTTTCGCTATGTGCGCGAACTGGTCGACGGGCAGAACGTGATGCTGGAATTCACCTGCGTGCTCGACGGTATCCAAGTGAACGGCGTCGACATCATCCGCTTCGACGAGACGGGCAAGATTGCCGATTTCAAGGTGATGATCCGGCCGGTCAAGGCGGTGAACAAGGTCTGGGAAATGATGGCGGCACAGCTGGAAAAAGCGTCCGCTTCATAGCCTTTCTATTACGAAACCCGCGCGAGCGGCGGGATCGGCGAAGGGCAGCGTGATCGGGCTGTACCCGTAATCACGCCATGCGCCGAGCACCGCCGCATCGCTTTCGACCGCCTCTTCCCAGCTCTGAATGCGCTCGTGATCCTGACGGTAGATTTCGCGCCAGGGCGGCGCGTGGAAAACCGGGCCTTCGTATCGATATTCCCGGCATGCCGCGTCGATCGCGGGCGGCACGGCGAGCCCTTCGAGCCTCAGGAAACCGACGATATCGGCAAAGCCGCGATCGAACAGGATCGGGGCATCGCCCTCCCCTGCCCGATCCCACGAGGCGCGCTGCGCCTCCAGCATGGCGAGCGCGAAGTCGGTCGGCCGCTCCGCACGCATCTCCATGCCGCCGGAAGCCTGGAGGATCGCCCGTGCGACCTCCTCCCCCGTGGCAATTCCGCGCCGCCCCACCTCGGCCAGCAGGGTCGACTTGCCCGACCCCGGCGCCCCGGTAACGACGGCGCGGCGCATGATCCTACTGATTCATGGTGTCGAAGAAGTCTTCGTTGGTCTTCGAATCCTTCATCTTGTCGAGCAGGAATTCCATCGAATCGATGGTGCCCATCTGCATAAGGATGCGGCGCAGCACCCACATCTTGGAGAGCTTGTCCTTCTCGACCAGCAGTTCTTCCTTGCGCGTGCCGGACTTGCCGACGTCGAGCGCGGGGAAGATGCGCTTGTCCGCAACCTTGCGGTCGAGGACGATTTCCGAGTTGCCGGTGCCCTTGAACTCTTCGAAGATGACTTCGTCCATGCGGCTGCCGGTATCGATCAGCGCGGTGGCGATGATCGAAAGCGAACCGCCTTCCTCGATGTTACGCGCCGCACCGAAGAAGCGCTTGGGGCGCTGCAGCGCGTTTGCGTCGACACCGCCGGTCAGCACCTTGCCCGAGCTGGGAACGACGGTGTTGTAGGCCCGGCCGAGGCGCGTGATCGAATCGAGCAGGATCACGACGTCCTTCTTGTGCTCGACCAGCCGCTTGGCCTTTTCGATCACCATTTCGGCGACCTGGACGTGGCGCTGCGCGGGTTCGTCGAAGGTCGAGGAGATCACCTCGCCGTTCACCGAACGCTGCATGTCGGTTACTTCTTCGGGCCGCTCGTCGACCAGCAGGACCAGCAGGAACACCTCGGGGTGATTGTCGGTGATCGCCTTGGCGATGTTCTGCAGCAGCACCGTCTTACCCGTGCGCGGCGGCGCGACGATCAGCGCGCGCTGGCCCTTGCCCTGCGGACTGATGATGTCGATCACCCGCGCGCTCTTGTCCTTGACCGTAGGATCGAGCGTGTCGAGGTTGAGCTTCTGTTCGGGATAGAGCGGCGTCAGGTTGTCGAAATTGGTGCGCATCCGCACCGCTTCGGGATCGTCGTAGTTGACGCTGGTCAGCTTGGTCAGCGCGAAATAGCGCTCCCCCTCGCGCGGTGCGCGAATCTCGCCCTCCACCGTATCGCCGGTGCGCAGGCCCCATTTGCGGATCTGGTTGGGCGACACGTAGATGTCGTCCGGCCCGGCGAGATAGTTCGCCTCGGGCGACCGGAGGAAGCCGAAGCCGTCCTGCATCACCTCGATCGTGCCGATGCCCATGATCTGCTCGTCGTAATCCTCGTCCTCCGCGAGTTCGCGCAGGATGCAGAACATCAGGTCCTGGCGGCGCATCGTGCCCGCCGCCTCGACGCCCAGTTCCTCCGCCATGCTGACGAGATCGGCCGGAGCCTTCTTCTTTAAGTCTTTGAGATGCATAGATTTTTAGTCCGAAAGAATGCGGCCGGCCATCACCGAAAGGGCTTGGAGAAAGCATGGATGGTGTTCGGCAGGATGCCGACAGGGACCCGGCCGGGTCGCTTCATGAAATAGGTCGGTCCGCGGCGCAGGTCAATCGACCTTGGCCCACGAATTTCCCGATCAGAACGGCTTGATGACGACCAGCACCACGATCAGCGCGAGCAGCAGCGCAGGCACTTCGCCCCACAGGCGCAGCCGCTTTTCCGCCATCGGCCGCTCGCCGCGCGCCATCTTCTTCGACAGCGCGACCATGAAACCGTGATACCCTGTCAGCAGCAACACCAGAAACAGCTTGGCGTGGAACCACCCGTCGCTCCACGCGCCGATAGTGACCGACAGCGTAAGGCCGAGCACCCAGGTGACGATCAAGCTGGGGGTCAGGATGATGTTGCGAAGCTGGCGCGTGCGCGTCGCCCACAGCGCTTCCTCTGCCGATCCGGGCGCGCTCGGGTGCATGTAGACCAGCTGGCGCGGCAGAATGAACAGGCCGGCCATCCAGAACACCATGAAGATGATGTGCCCGGCCTTGAGCCAGAAATAGAGCATGCTGAGCGTTTCCTGCATGGCGCTGCCTTAGCGGCTCTGCCTAGCGCTGCCAATCGCGCAACACGCCCAGCGCATGTTCGACATGCGCGATCGGCGTGTGGCGGTCGATTCCGTGGCCCAGGTTGAACACGTGCGGGCGGTCGGCCAGCGCCGACAGAATATGCCGGATCGTGTGGTCCAGCCGATCGCCACCGGCAAGCAACAGCATCGGGTCTAGATTGCCCTGCACCGGCATGCCCTTAGGCAGAGCCGCATGCGCCCATTCGGGGTCGAGCGTTTCGTCGAGTCCGACCGCATCCACCCCGGTCCGCTCCGCATAGCGAGGCAATTTCTCGCCCGCCCCCTTGGGGAAACCGATCACCGGAATATCCGGATGGCTATCCTTGATCGCGGCGACGATCCGCGCGTTGGGTTCGATTACCCAGCGGTCGAACTCGTCCGGTGCGAGGCTCCCTGCCCAGCTGTCGAACAGCTGCACCGCTTCCGCGCCCGCGTCGATCTGCCCGCGCAGATAGCCGACGGTCTGGTCGATGATCGCGCCGATGATCGCCTCGACCTTGCCCGGATCGGCATAGGCCATCGCCCGTGCCGCGTGCTGATCGCGGCTGCCCTCGCCCGCGATCATGTAGGTCGCCACGGTCCACGGGCTGCCTGCAAAGCCGAGCATGGTGACATCGGGTGCCAGCTGTTTCCGGCACAGGCGCACGGTCTGGTAGATCGGGTCGTAGCGGGAGGGATCGGCGCTGAGCCCGGCAAGCTCGCTCTCGACCAGCGGCGGGCTCAGCTTGGGGCCTTCGCCGGCGAGGAATTCGAGTGTCTGCCCCATCGCGTGCGGCACGATCAGGATATCGGAAAACAGGATCGCCCCGTCGAACCCGAACCGGCGGACCGGCTGCAAGGTCACCTCGCACGCCGCCTCGCTATCGTAAACCAGATCGAGGAACCCGCCCTTCTCGGCACGCAAGGCGCGGTATTCGGGCAAATATCGCCCTGCCTGGCGCATGAACCAGACGGGTGGGCTTTCGGCGCGTTCGCCGCGCAGGCAATCGAGAAGAGGACCGGGCATGCGCCTAACTATCCTAAATAATAATATTATTAATAGATGGATGAAGGAAGTAGGCCCTGTGGACAGGCGGGATAACCCACTGCTGCACAGCCCCCTGACTCATAACCCGGGCCACCTCCAGCCAACCGAATCCGCACGGCTGCGCGGTCAATCGAAACTTATCCCGGTTGTACCCAGCATGCGGATAAAGGCCATCCCTGTTGGCAAACCCCCGGTGTGAATCCGGGGGCCGGTGGGCAGGAAAACCGTGCCGGACTTGTCCTTGCGGATATGAAGTGGTTTATCCCGAGAGCTTTCCACAGGCCGGATCATCCCTTGGCGCGCACGCATATTCACCTCTTCTCCGATTCGACCGGCGAGACCCTCCAGATGGTGGCGAACGCCGCGCTCGCCCAGTTCGAAGGGGCGGACGTGGTGCGCCATTTCTGGCCGATGGTCCGATCGCGCCAGCATCTGGAGCGGATCATGCCCGAGCTGGAAAAGGCCCCGGGCCTGATCCTGTTTACCCTGGTGAACGAGGAGACGCGCGACCTGCTCGAAGATCGCTGTCGACAGCTGGGCCTGCCCGCGGTGGACGCGCTGGGGGTGGTGACCACCGCGCTCGAAAACCATCTGGGGCAGGAGGCGCATGGCCGCCCCGGGCGCCAGCACCGGATGGATGATGCCTATTTCAAGCGGGTCGATGCGATCCACTTCACCATCGCGCATGATGATGGGGTGGGCAGTGAAGACTGGCACCGCGCCGATATCCTGCTGACCGGGGTTTCGCGCACATCGAAGACGCCGACCAGCATCTATCTCGCCAACCGGGGCTTTAAGGTCGCCAACATCCCGCTGGTGATCGAAAGCCCGCCGCCGCCGGTGCTGTTCGAATTGAGCGGCCCGCTGATCGTCGGCCTGACCACCGCGCCCGACCGGCTGGTGCAGATCCGCCGCAACCGCCTGCTCTCGCTCAACGAAGCATCGCAGACCGCCTATGCCGAGCATGAGCGGGTGGAGGAGGAGATCCGCTTCGCGCGGCGCATGTTTGCAGACAATAACTGGCCGGTGATCGATGTCACCCGCCGCTCGATCGAAGAAACCGCCGCCGCGATCATCAAGCTGGCCGGCGAACATGGCTCGCGCACCAAGCCGCAGGAGAAGCCGATCTGACCCTGATCCTCGCCTCGAACAGTGCCTCGCGCCGCGCCATGCTGGAGGCGGCGGGCATCTCCATCGCCTCCGCCATTGGTGCCGATGTGGATGAGCGCGCGCTGGAAGCGGAGATGGCAGATGCGCCGCCCACAGAGATCGCGCAGGCGCTCGCCGCAGCAAAGGCCAGCGCGGTGTCCGCGGAAAATCCCGGCGCGCTGGTGCTGGGGGGTGACAGTCTGGTGATGGTCGAGGGCGAGCGGTTCGACAAACCGCGCGACCGCGCTGCGGCGGCTCAACACCTCCGCTTCTTCTCGGGCAAGCCGCTCCATCTCTACAGCGCGGCCGCTCTGGCCCGCGACGGTCGGATCGTGTGGCTGGGTGAAGACGTCGCCACGCTGCATGTGCGCGAGCTAAGCGAGGATTTCATCGAATCCTACCTTGCCGCCGAATGGCCCGAGGTGGCCCAGTGCGTCGGCGTATTCCGGATCGAGGCGCTGGGCGTGCAATTGTTCGAGCGGATCCAGGGCGACTATTTCACCATCCTGGGCATGCCGCTGCTGCAGGTACTCGGCGCGCTGCGCGACGAGGACGTGCTGGCCTCATGAGCATGCCCTTTGCGGAGGTGATCGGCGATCCCATCGCTCAGTCCAAGTCGCCCGCGATCCACCGCTTCTGGCTCCAGAAGCTGGGGATCAAGGGGGATTACCGCGCTACCCGCGTGACCGAGGACGATCTGGCGGACTATCTTGCGGAGCGGCAGGCCGACCCGAACTGGCGCGGCTGCAACGTGACCATGCCGCTCAAGCAGGCGGTCCAGCCGTACCTGGCTTCGGTGGAAGACCCGGCCGCCTCGATCGGTGCGGTTAACACGATCTATCCCGCGTTCGATCGCGTGCTTGCGGGGACCAACACCGATGCCGCCGGGTTTCTCGAACCGCTGACGCAGCAGCTGCGAGACACGCACCTGTTTCGCATGGCGCGGATCATCGGTGCGGGCGGAGCC
Source organism: Citromicrobium bathyomarinum (assembly GCA_001306305.2). Lineage (NCBI taxonomy): Bacteria > Pseudomonadati > Pseudomonadota > Alphaproteobacteria > Sphingomonadales > Sphingomonadaceae > Citromicrobium > Citromicrobium bathyomarinum. The sequence goes on along the minus strand of CP155577.1, from coordinate 516,835 downwards.
GCGCGGGCGATCGCCCATGCGCTGGCCGTGCAAGGCTTCACTCTCGTGCTCGCCGCAAGGCGCACCGAACAGGCCGAAGAGCTGATCGCGCAGCTGCCCGGCACCACGGAGCACCATGTCGCCCCGATCGACCACTTTGCCGCGCCGACCGATTTCGCCTTCGACGACCGGCAGGGCATGCTCGATCTGGTGGTCAATGCCAGCCCGCTGGGGATGCGCGGCAAGGACGAGCTCGCTTTCGACTGGAGCCATGCACCGCCCGGTGCGATCGCCTATGATATCGTCACCGACCCGCTCGACACCGCATTCCTGCAGGCCGCACGCGCGGCGGGGCATCCAACGATCGACGGGCTGGCGATGCTGATCGGGCAGGCGGCAGAGGCGTTTCGCCTGTTCTACGGCGCGCCTCCTCCGCGCCAGCACGATGCCGAACTGCGCGAGCTGCTGAGCGCATGACACGCCCGCTGATCCTCGGCCTGACCGGTTCGATCGGGATGGGCAAATCGGCGGTCGCCGCGATGTTCGAGGCGCACGGGGTGCCCGTGTTCGATGCCGATGCGGAGGTTCGCGCGATGCAGGGTCCGGGCGGCCCGGTGCTCGGCGCGATCGAGGCGGCTTTTCCCGGGACCACCGGGCCCGAGGGCGTCGATCGCGGCAAGCTGGGCGCGCTGGTGTTCGGCAACCGCGAAGAGCTCGCCCGGCTCGAAGCGATCATGCACCCTGCGGTGGCGCAGCGTCGCGCGGCGTTCCTCGCGGAAAACAGCGACGCGCCGATCATCGTGTTCGACATCCCGCTATTGTTCGAAAAGGGCGGCGCGGGCGGGGTCGACCGGGTGGTAGTGGTCTCCGCGCCCCATCCCGTCCAGCGCGAGCGGGTGCTGGCGCGCGAGGGCATGACCGAGGAGAAATTCGAGCAGATCCTCGCGCTGCAGACCCCGGACGAGGACAAGCGCGCGCGCGCCGATCACGTGATCGATACCGGCCAGTCGCTCGCCGAAACCGAGGCGGAGGTCGCCGAACTGATCGCCCTATTGAAAAGCGAGCGCCCTTCCCCCGCCTGACCTTGCCAGTTGGCCCATGGAGGCCGATACTCCGGCCATGCGCGAAATCATCTTCGATACCGAAACCACCGGGATCGACCCCAGGCAGGGGCACCGGATGGTCGAGATCGGCTGTGTCGAGCTGGTCGACCGGATGCCGACCGGCGAAACCTTCCACGCCTATTACAACCCCGAGCGCGACATGCCCGCCGAGGCCGAGGCGATCCACGGGCTGAGCGCGCAGTTCCTGGCGGACAAGCCGCGTTTCGCCGATGCAGTCGACGAGTTTCTCGATTTCGTCCGCGACGACATGCTGGTGGCGCATAATGCCGGGTTCGACTTCGCTTTCCTCAATGCCGAGCTGGAGTTGTGCACACGCGAACCGATCTGCCTGACCCGCAAGATCGACACGCTGGAGATGGCACGGCGCAAGAACCCGGGCGGCAAGCATTCGCTCGATGCGCTGTGTTCGCGCTACGGGGTCGATCGCAGTCACCGCGTGTTCCACGGCGCGCTGCTCGACGCGGAGCTGCTCGCGCAGGTCTATATCGAGCTGACCGGCGGGCGGCAGATCGCGATGGGCCTGATTGGTGAGCTTGCCGAAGGCGATACCGCTCCCGCCGAGCCCGAACTGGCCGCGATGCTTCCCTCCGGCGATCGTCCGCGGCGCCCGGCCCGGCCCCATTCCGCGAGCGAACAGGAACTCGCGGCCCACGCGGCCTTTCTTGACCGTATGACAAGACCTATCTGGCATAGATAGGCCCCGCCCTCCCCCCGAAGGCGGCCAATAAGAAGGAGTATTGCTGAGCATGGATGTCAGGATTTCGGGCCACCAGATCGACACCGGCGCTGCGTTGCAGGAAAACGCGACCGATCGTCTCGCAGCCATCGTCGACAAGTATTTCAGCCGCGCGATTTCGGCCCACGCCACCTTCGGCAAGGTGCCGGGCGGGGCGTTCTCGTGCGATATCGTCGCCCATATCAAGCAGGGCCTGACGCTGAAATCGCGCGGTGAGGCGCATGACATCCACCAGGCGCTCGACGCGTCGGCCGCCAAGCTCGAAAAGCAGCTGCGCCGCTACAAGCGCCGGCTGAGCGAAAAGCACACCGACCGCGCACTGTCGCCCGAGGCGGAGGAAGCCGCCTACCGCATCTTCGCGGCACGGGCCGAAGAAGACGAGAGCGAGGTGGATGAATCGGCACCCGTGGTCGCCGAGACCAAGACCGACATCCCCGAAGTCTCGGTCGCCGATGCGGTCATGCTGCTCGATCTGCGCGACACCAATGCGCTGTTCTTCAAAAATGCTGGCAGTGGCCGCCATAATATGGTCTATCGCCGCCACGACGGCTCGATCGGATGGGTGGAGCCTCACTGACGCGCCAGCGGTTCGGCATTGATGCCAACCAGCAAGGGCGCGCCCGCCGCGCCTCTTGCGGCATCACGCCAGACCTGACGTCAGCTCACGAAAGCACAGTACCTTGCCGAGTCCGTTCCGATTGCTTCCCGAGGCGGTTCGCTGCGCCCATTGCAGCGACAAGCGTGCCATCCTTGCCGAGCTCGCGCGCGGATTTGCATCCGCCTACGGGCTCGACGAGGGCATGGTGCTGGACGCGCTGCGCGAACGCGAGGCGCTCGGCAGCACCGGCTTCGGCCGGGCAGTGGCTATCCCGCACGCCCGGCTGGAGACGATCGATCGCCCGCTGGCGATGCTGATTCATCTCGACCGCGACGTCGATTTCGACGCTGCCGACGGAATCCCCGTGCGGCTGGTGGTGGGCCTGCTCTCGCCCAGCGATGCGGGTGCGCAGCACCTCCACGCACTCGCGGCAATATCCCGCGTGACGCGCGACGAACGCGTGCTGCACCAGTTGTTCGAAGCGCGCAGCGAGGAAGAGCTGTTCGCGATCATCGCGAATTCGGGTCTGCGTGACGCAGCCTGAGGACTCCCCCGGGCCCGCCGCCCATTATCGCGCGCTCGAGCGACTCTATCGCTCGGCCCCGATCAACGCGCTGTTCGCATCGGGTCTCACCATCGAGGGTGAAGGCCGCGCGCGGATCGAGTTCGATATCACCGAAAGCGTCTATCACGCGGCGGGTGCGGCGCATGGCACCGTCTATTTCAAGATGCTCGACGATGCGGCCTTCTACGCCGCCAACACCCTGGTCACCGACCGATTCCTGCTGACGACCGCGTTCAACGCCCATTTCACCAAGCCGGTGCGCGAGGGGCGGGTGACTGCGTCGGGCGTGTGGATCAGCGGGCGACGGCGCGTGCTGGTCGCCGAATCGCGGCTGGTCGACGAAGAGGGTGACGAGATCGGGCGCGGCACCGGCACATTCATGCGCTCGCGAATCCCGCTTTCGGGCCTCGAAGGATACGCGGACGAATCGCAATGAGCGATTCGCGGCTGCCGACTCACCTGCTGGTGAGTGCTCTTTTGCGGCAAGTTTCGGCAGACGGTGGCAATGGAGTTATCCTTGCCAAAGGTGACCGTGAAAGCGGCACCTATATTGTTTTGCTGCGCGAGCGAGACGGAAGCGTGAAACTAGTCGAAAGACGCCCGTCCGCCGGTTTTGGCTTCGAATGGCAAGTAACGCAGGAGAAAACCCCTGAAAACGAAGGGGAAATCTACGAATATTGCGATCGCAGACACGCGCAGGACGAGGATTTGTGGGTGGTCGAGGCACAGGTCGAAAATGCACAACGGTTCGTCGCACAAATGCGGCCTTAACTTGACCTAGCGCGCCGCACAGGCAAAGGGCCCGCGACTTCGAATTTGCGCAGGCGGTCGAAGCGGCAATACGGTCGCATCGATAAGCACGCAGTCGGGGAACGGCCGGCAGGCCTTTCAAGAACCCTCACACCTTACACAACTTCAACAAGCGCTTCGGCGCGTGATGGTTCCAGCCTGCGTCTGTGTTCGTTCACCGCCCTTTGAACGGGATCAATGGGTAGCAAGACGAAATTCGGCTTTGCGGCGTTTGTCGCAGCTGGACTGATCGCATCCGCAGGGTTCACCTACGCGGACGCGCAAGCCCAACAGGGCGACACTGAAATTTCCATCGCGCCGCAGCCGGAGGCTTCGGCCGATCCGGTGTTCATCTCCGAAGAAGTGGTTCAGCCGCTGCCGGAAGAGAACACGAGCGAGGCGGACGAGACGGCGCAGGTCGCCGACGCAGCCACGCCGCAGGCATCATCGCTGCGCGAACTGGTCGCCGAGGTCGATGCACCCGCGACGCTGTCGCGCCAGCTCGAATGCCTGGCAGGCGCAGTCTATTTCGAAGCGCGCGGCGAGCCGATGGAAGGCCAGCTGGCGGTGGCGCAGGTCATCATCAACCGCGCCGAATCTTCCGCCTTCCCTTCGGATTATTGCGGGGTTGTCACCCAGCGTTCGCAGTTCTCCTTCGTGAAGAACGGCGTCATCCCCAGCCGCCGCAGCAATGCCGCCGCGTGGGAACGCGCGCGCAAGATCGCGCGGATTGCGCATGAAGGCATGTGGAACAGCGCGGCGGAAGACTCGCTCTATTTCCACGCGACCTATGTGAAGCCGAGCTGGGCGCGCAAGAAGGTCGCACGGGCAACCATCAAGACGCACATCTTCTACCGGTAAGCGATACCGGATCGATTTTTTGAAGAGGGGCGCGGCACGGGAGGGTGCTGCGCCCCTTTCGCGTGATGGTACATCCTCAGGCGATCTCGACCCACACTGGTGCATGATCGCTGGCCTTCTCGCGGCCGCGTGCGTGCTTGTCGACGCCCGCCGCCTGCAAGCGGTCGGCGAGTTCGGGCGAGAGCAGGCAGTGGTCGATGCGGAAGCCGTGATCGCGCTGCCAGGCACCGCGCTGATAGTCCCAGAAGGTCCACACCCCGCCGCGCGGGTTGAGCGTGTCGATCGCGTCGGTCCACCCGTCCGCCAGCAGGCGGGCATAGGCATCGCGCGATTCGGGCTGCATCAGCGCGTCGTCCGCCATCGCGGGCGGTGACCACACGTCCTTGTCCTGCGGGATGACATTGAAATCGCCGAGCACGATCGTGGGCTTCTCCTGCGCCCACAGCGCCGCCATACGCGCGCGCAGCCGCTCCATCCACGCCAGCTTGTAATCGAACTTGGGGCCGGGATGGGGATTGCCGTTGGGCAGGTAGAGATTGGCGATGACCACGCCATCGACCTCGACCTCAAGATAGCGGGCCTGATCGTCACTCTCGTCACCGGGCAGGCCGCGCTGACGCTCTTCCATGGTCAGACCCTGCTTGGCGAGCACGGCGACCCCGTTGAAGCTCTTCTGTCCGTGCCACAGCGCCTGATAGCCGATCGCCTCGAACTCGCTGGCAGGGAAGCCGTCGTCCTGCGACTTGATTTCCTGCAGGCACGCGACGTCGGGCTGGGTTTCCTCCAGCCATTCGAGCAGGCGGGGCAGACGGGCCTTGATCCCGTTTATGTTGAAGGTGGCGATGCGCATGGCGGCTTCCTGCCTGATGCGCAGCGCCTAGTCTAATTCAAATCCCGAAGCTGGAGCCGCAGCCACAGCCCGCGGCCGCCTGCGGATTCTCGACCTGAAAGGCCGCCCCGCCCAGCGATTCGACGAAATCGACCTTGCTGCCTGCCACCAGATCGAGGCTGACCGGATCGACCACCAGCGTCACCCCGTCGGTTTCGCTGGTCAGGTCGTCGCTCTCGGGCCCATCGGCCAGTTCGAAGCGATACTGGAAGCCCGAGCATCCGCCACCATCCACGGCGAGCCGCAAAACCGCGGGCTTGCCCTGCTTGCTGGCAATGGCGGAGACGCGCGCTGCGGCGGCTTGCGTGAGAGCGGGAGTATCGGTCATAGCTACGATATGGGCGCGAGGGGGCCTTGCCTCAAGCCGTCTGGATGTAGCTACGCAAATCCTCTGCCTCTCGCTCCACCTCGTCGAAGCGCGATTTGACCAGATCGCCGATCGAGACGAAGCCGAGCAGTGCATCGTCCTCGACCACCGGGAGGTGGCGAATGCGCCGCTTGGTCATCAGCGCCAGCGCCTGGTCGATCTTCTGATCGCGCGTCACGGTGATTGCGGGCGACGTCATGACCTCGCCCACAGGCCTTTCGAGGCAGGACGGGCCTTGCGCAGCCATGCAATAGATCACGTCGCGCTCGGAAAAGATGCCCGCGACCTTGCCGCCGTCCATCACCGGCAGCGCGCCGATCCGCTTTTCCGCGAGCAGCGTAACCGCGTCGCGCATCGGAGTTTGCGTCTGGCAGCTCACGATGTCATGAGGATCGCGATCCGCGACAAGCCGTTCGATATCCATCCTCAGCTCTCCTTTTTTTGGAGGAGGATCATGACACGAAGGGTGCGTTTTGGCGAATCTGCGCGACACCCTGCCACAGGAGGGCCCGATGCCGCCCAAATCCCCGCTCGACGATCCCGAACAGGCCGCCTTCGCCTGGGCCCGCTACAAGCGGATCATGCGCTTCATGCTGCTGGTGACGATCATCGTGGTCGCGGCGGCAATGGCGGCGATCTTCTGGAGTGAGGCGGAGGTCAGCCCGCATTTCTTCATCGCGGTCGCGCTGGGCATCGGGCTGACGATGCTGCTTGCCAGCGCGCTGATGGGGCTGGTGTTCCTCTCCAACGGCACCGGCCACGACGAATCGATCCACAATCCGCTGGCCGACGAGGATGGCTGGCACGACAGTGGCGAGGACGACTGGCGGCGCTGAGAGCCCTCAGCGCTCCGGATACAGGCGATACGCCTCCACCGGTTCGCCGCCGATCAGATGCTGCTGGATGATCTCCTCCAGCACCTCAGGCGTGCAGGAGTGGTACCAGACGCCATCGGGCTGGACGAGTGCGATCGGCCCCGCGTCGCAGATCTGCAGGCAGTCGGCCTTGGTTCGCCGGACCAGCAGATCCTGCCCGTCATCCTTGGACGGGCCAATGCGCAGCTCCTTCAGGCGTTTCTTGAGGTAGTTCCAGGATTCCTTGCCCTGCGCGCGGTCGCAGCACTTCGCCTTTTCAGGCAGAGCGCACAGGAAGATGTGCCGCGCGGCGCGCTCTCCACCCGTCTTGGCGAGTGCCTCGCGCGCCTTGCGCAGTTCCCTGGCCTTGTTCATTCGGCGTCTTCGCCCAGCCAGCGATCGAGCCAGGCGAACACGGTGTCGTGCCACTGCAGCGAGTTGACCGGCTTGAGCACCCAGTGGTTCTCGTCCGGGAAGACCAGCAGCTGCGAGGGGATGCCGCGCTCCTGCAAGGCGGTGAAGGCGCCGATACCCTGGGTGTAGGGCACGCGGAAATCCTTCTCTCCGGTGACCACCAGCATCGGGGTCTGCCAGCTGTCGACGTAGTTCACCGGATTCCAGCGCTCGTAGGTGTCGCGCGCCACGGCGTAGCTGCCGCCGAAGTCCCAGCGGGGAAACCACAGTTCCTCGGTCGCGTAATAGAAGCTGCGCATGTCGAACAGGCCGTCGTGCTGCACCAGGCAGTCGAACCGGTCGGACCAGTTACCCGCGATCCAGTTCATCATATAGCCGCCGTAGGACGCGCCCATTGCGCAGGCCTTGTCGCCGTCGATCTGCGGATCGAGCGCGAGCGCGGCGGCGAGGCCTTTCTGCAGGTCTTCGAGCGGCTTGCCGCCCCAGTCGCGGTTGATCGCATCGGTGAAGGCCTGCCCGTATCCGGTGGACCCGTGGAAATCGACCGAGATCACCGCGTAGCCCTGGCTCGCCAGCACGCGGGGGTTCCAGCGGCTCGACCAGCCATCGTTGAACGAACCCTGCGGCCCGCCGTGGACGTAGAGGATTGCAGGCAGCGGCCCGGTGGCGCCGGAAGGCTTGGTGATCTGGCCCCACACCGTATCGCCATTCGCGCCTGCGAAATCGAACCGCCGGGTCTCGACCGGGGCGAGTGCATCGATCCGGTCGGTCGCGACGCTGGTCAGCCGGTCTGCCTCACCCCAGTTGCGCGACAGGTAGACTTCGGCCGGGGCGGCGATCGAATCGCGGGTGAACAGCAGGCGCTGGCCATCGAGCGGAGTAACGTTACCGATATGCGCTTCGTTGCCGGGCATCAGGTCGAGCTTGGTCACCGTGCCGGTGCGCGGGTCGATCCGGAAGGCGGGCGTGTCGAGCACGTCCTGCGCGGTGGCCACGATCCAGCGCGAATCGGGGGTCCACGCGAGCGAGCCGAAGCTGCGGTCGAAATCCTGCGTCAGCGCGCGGGTTTCTCCGGTGGCCAGATCGCGCAGCATGATCCGCAGGCGATCCGCTTCGTATGCGGGCCGCTCCATCGCGAGATAGGCGAGCCATTTGCCGTCGGGAGACGGTGCGGGGGTGCCGTCGGTCGCCTGGTTCGCATCGGTCAGACTCGCCGGGGCGGTGTCCCCCATGGTGAAGCTGTAGATATCGGTGTCGGTCGAGGTCGGCTCTGCCGCATCCGATTCACGGGCGACGAAATAGAGTGTCTTGCCGTCCGGGCTCCACGCCATGTCTTCCAGCCCGCCGAAAGGCTGCAGCGGCGTGTCGCCGACCAGCGCGCCTTCGCCGTCAGGCCCGTCGACCGCGACGCCCGGGCCGCGCGCCTTGCCGCCCGACAGCGGGAACACGAACACGCGGCTGAACACATCTGGCGTCTCCCACGTATCCCAGTGCCGTACGAAGCCGTCTTCATTGTCGTAGAGCCTGCCGGAACCGGTCGCGGTTGTGGTGGCATCGGGGCAGTCGAACTGCGCGCAGCCGCGCGGCACATTGCCGAAGATCGCGAGGCTTTCGCCATTGGGCGAGACTTCGAATCCGCCGACCTCGCGGGTCAGCTGGGTCACCTGATGCAGATCGGCCAGCGTGCTGTCGCCGCGCAGCGCCCCGCGCCACACCTGTGCGCCGGTCGACCCTTCGCCGCCGGGCGCGAGGAAATAGACTTCGTCATCGCCCACGAACACGGGCGAGGACGCGCCTTCGGGCATGGTCACCGTGACCTCATCCCCCGTGGCGATCGTTCGGACCCGGTGCTGCGTGCTGCGGGCAAGCGATTCGGAATTGGTCGTGGTGACCGAATAGAGCGCCAGAGTGCCGTCATCATTGACGCTTGGGCCACCGAGACGCGGCATGGTGACCAGGTCGAGCGCGGTCATCGGGTGCGGGGACGTTGGCTGGGCGGCGCTGCTCTGAGCAGTCTCTTGCGCGATCGCGGGGGGGGTGACGAACGCCGCGGAGGCGGCGAGAAGGGCGAGCGGTTTGAAAGCCTTGCGCATGGCGCGCGAAACTAAGCCTGTCGCTGCGCCTCGCAAGCGAATTCTGGTGACGAGTCGGGGTGAGCCGGGGCGAAAACCCGCAGCGGTGATCAGCCCTGCTTCTTGACGATTCGCGCGATTTCCTGGCGGACCAGTTCCTCCACCATCGGCGGCAGGTTCTTGTCGAGCCAGTCGGCCAGCATCGGGCGCAGCATTTCGCGTGCCATGCCTTCGAGCGAGGTCTCGCCCGAGCGCACGATCTGCGGCTGCGCGCCCGGCTCTGCCAGTAACGCGAGGGTCGCGAGATTGTCGCGCATGGATTCGCGCGAGGTGGCGCTCATCAGAGGTTCGTCCTGTTCGTCTTCATGGTCAGCGGCGTGCCCGCCGCCCGTCGCATCGTCGTCATCGACCAGGTCGGCTTCGGCCAGATCGAACACCTCGTCGGCCTCTTCCTCAAGAACCGCTTCCGTGCGGCTGGCGCGTTCGCGCCGCCGCCGCGCGTCCAGCGCGCCCGCGCGATTGTCGCGCGCGATCACCTTCTTGATGGAATCGAGAATTTCCTCGACCGACGCTTCGCCGTCCCGCAAGTTTCCGTCCCCCGACAGTGGTCGTTCAGTTCCGTTCCGGCTCGATCATCGGGCCGTAGACCGTGCCGACTTCCGCGTCGGCGGCGGGAATGTCAACGGTCCGTGTGCCGGCGGCTTCGGGTTCGGGGTCGCGATCCCAGTCGCTCCAGCGGTCCGACACGCGATCGTAATTGGCCAGCGGATCGTACAGCGCGCCGCCTTCGATGCCCAAATCGCGCGCCTCTGCACGGCCCATCGCGGCCAGCAGGCTGAAGCCGGCGACGTAAGCGTTACGTCGGGCGGTGACGAGATCGACGCGGGCGAGCAGCAGCTCCTGCTCGGCATTGAGCACGTCGAGCACGGTGCGGTTGCCGATCGAGTTTTCCGCGCGCACGCCTTCGAGGCTGAGTTCGGCAGCAGCAACCGCCTCGCGCGAGCTGTCGATAATCGCCAGCGCGGCGGAATAGCTCGCGTATGAGGCGCGCACCTGCGCGATCACGTCACGCTCGGCGGCGATCACCTGATCGAGCGCGGCGGACGCGCGGGCCTGTGCCTGGCGTTGCAGCGCTGCGGGGCGTCCACCCTGGAAGATCGGGATCGACAGAGTCAGACCGGCGGACGAGGCGTCGGCAGTCTGGGGGCTGGGCCCGGTCGGCGAATCGGGGACCGAGCCGAGGAAATTCTGATAATCATAACCGGCGAAAGCGGACAGGCGGGGAAGGCGGCTCGCCCCGGCGACATCAATATCGTATCCTGCGGCCTGCGCACGTTCGCGCGCGGCGATCAGGTCTGGATTATTGTCCAGCGCGACATCGACCGCCATCCGGGGATCGTCCGGCAGGTTGGGGAGCGGCGGCGGCGGTTCGAGCTCGCCCGGGGCGGAACCGACCAGCTGGATGTAGCTTTCGCGCGCCTGGATCAGTCCGGCCTGGGCCGAACGCAGGTCGCCGCGGGCGAGTGCCAGCCGCGATTGCGACTGGGCAACATCGGTCCGGGTCAGGTCGCCGATCTCGAACCGGTCGCTGGTGGCACGCAGGTTGACCTCCAGCACCTGGACCTGATTGGCGCTCAGGCCGACCAGCGCTTCGCCGCGCAGCACGTCCATATAGGCGGCGACGACCTGGCTGAAGATTGCACTCTCGGTCCCGCGCAGATCCGCACGGCCTGCCTCGACCCGCTGCTCCGCGGCGCGGATCGAGTTCTTGACCGCACCGCCGGAATAGATCGGCACGCCCAGATCGACCCCGGCGCTCAGCGAGCGGGCAGGCGCGAAGAAGCTCGTCGAATTCTGGATCAGCACTTCGGTCAGCGCGGCGGATCCGGTGACGCTCGGCCGTCCGTCGGCCTTCTCGATCGCAACATTCTCGTCCGTGGCGCGCAGTTGGGCCCGCGCGGCCTGCAGCGTGGGGTTGCTGCGATAGGCTTCGGCCAGCGCCTCGTTCAGCGTATCCGCATAGGCGGGCGCGGCGAGAGCAAGAATGCTCGACGCCGTCAGGGCGAGGATGGCGGTGCGTTTCATGATCAGAAAGTCCAGCTTTGCGGCCGGTCGAACGCGGGGAGGCGGGGAAGCTGGCTTTCGACCAGCGTCATCAGCGAAACATCCGCGCCGCTATGGCGGCCAATTGCGAGGCGGGGGACGCCGCGCGAAACAACTCCGGTGACGAGCCTGCCCGACGGGGCCAGCGTGGCTGCCAGCTGCGCGGGCACATGCTCGACCGCGCCATCGACGATCACCAGATCGAACGCGCCGTCGACATCGCCCGACAGCACGTCGTCCGGCGTCGCTTCGCGGAGTTCGCCGACCAGCGGCAGGATCAGCGCAGCGAGATAGGCGGTCGCGGGGCCGATCAGCAGAGTGCGTTCGTCCGCACGCGGCTTCGCATGGGTCAGGATCTGCCCCTGCGCCAGCGGCGGGGCGAGGAAGGCACCGGCACCCAGCGGAACCGTCCGGTCGACATAGGCGGACGCGCGCGCGGCTTCGGGCACGTAATCTTCACGTGGGATCGCGGCCATGCGATCGAGCACCCATGCATCGTTGATCCCGCTGGTGCGCAGCTGGCTTTCGATCATGTGGCGGCGCGCGGCGGTGAAGTCGGGTGCTTTGTGCGCGGTTGCGATCATGTTTCTCGTCTCGTTTTCTGTCGCCGGAGTGTATCGGCGGATGCGGGCCTCGGCGGTGCCTTATAGGGGGCGGAAAGGCTCGCCAAGACCCGCATCACTTGTCGCATAGGCTTGTGCTGCTCTAGTGGCGCTTCGGTTTCGATCAGCAGGAGGTGCCCGTCGATGAGCGACATGACGATAATTAGCGAAGATGATCTCATCGAAAGCGTGGCCGACGCGCTGCAATTCATCTCCTACTACCACCCGATGGATTACATCCGCGCGCTGGGCGAGGCCTATGAGGCGGAGCAGGGCGCGGCGGCCAAGGACGCAATCGCGCAGATCCTGACCAACAGCCGGATGTGCGCCGAAGGGCATCGCCCGATCTGCCAGGATACCGGCATCGTCAACGTGTTCGTCAAATGGGGGCAGGACTGCCGCCTGGACAGCAAGCGCAGCTTGCAGGACGTGGTCGATGAGGGCGTACGGCAGGCCTACAACCACCCGGACAACAAGCTGCGCGCGAGCATTCTGGCCGATCCGGCCTTCACCCGCCGCAACACGCGCGACAATACCCCTTGTGTGCTGTCGGTCGAGATGGTGCCGGGCAACACGGTCAGCATCGATGTCGCCGCCAAGGGTGGGGGCAGCGAGAACAAGAGCAAGTTCAAGATGATGAACCCCAGCGACAACATCGTCGACTGGGTGGTCGAACAGGTGCCTTCGATGGGTGCTGGCTGGTGCCCTCCGGGGATGCTGGGCATCGGCATCGGCGGCACCGCGGAACATTGCGTCCGGCTGGCCAAGCAGAGCCTGATGGACCCGATCGACATGGGCCAGCTGAAGGCGCGCGGCGCGCAGACCGATATCGAGCAGCTGCGGATCGACATTTTCGATGCGGTCAACGCGCAGGGAATCGGCGCGCAGGGGCTGGGCGGGCTTTCGACCGTGCTCGACGTCAAGATCCTCGACTGGCCGTGCCACGCCGCAGGCAAGCCGGTGGCGATGATCCCCAATTGCGCCGCGACTCGGCATGCGCATTTCACGCTCGACGGCTCGGGCCCGAGCTATCTCGAGAAGCCCGATCTCGACCAGTGGCCCAAGGTCAACTGGCAGCCGGACAGTGCTGCCAAGCGCGTGAACCTCGATACGCTGACGCAGGAAGAGGTCGAAAGCTGGCAGCATGGCGATCGCCTGCTGCTGTCGGGCAAGATGCTGACAGGGCGCGACGCGGCGCACAAACGTATCAAGGATATGCTCGAGGCGGGCGAGGAGCTGCCCGTCGATTTCCGCGGTCGCGCGATCTATTACGTCGGACCCGTAGACCCGGTGATGGGCGAAGTCGTTGGCCCGGCCGGCCCGACCACCGCCACGCGGATGGACACCTTCACCGAGATGATGCTCGACCTCGGGCTGCTCGCGATGATCGGCAAGGCAGAGCGCGGCGCGGACGCGGTCGAAGTGATCAGCCGCTTCAAGACCGCCTACCTGATGGCGACCGGCGGCGCGGCCTACCTGGTCGCGCGGGCGATCAAGGAAGCGAAGGTCGTCGCGTTCGAGGAACTGGGCATGGAAGCGATCTACGAATTCACGGTCGAGAACATGCCGGTGACGGTCGCGGTCGATGCGGCGGGCAACAACGTCCACACGCTCGCCCCGGCGCAGTGGAAGAAGCGGATCGCGGAGGAAAAGCTGCTCGAAAAGTCGTGAGCGGCACTCGACCGGTGTCCGGCTGCTATCGACCGGCGGCATGGCCTTGCGCGCGCGCGCAGCGCAATGAGGGCGGATCGTGACCGACGTCTCACCCGACATCCCCGCCGCCCGCACATCGAGCGTTCTCCCACTGCGGCTCGTGCTGCTGTCCATCGCGGGTCTGTGGCTGACCTATTACGTGCTCGTTTCGCTGCGCGGGCTGGTTGTCGGGCTGGACCTGCAGGAGGCGCTGATGTGGCGCCGGCTGATCGTGTGCCTGGTCGGCGCGGTGGTCACCTTTGGAATGTGGCTGGTGCTGCGGCTGGTCGATTCGCGATCGCTGCAGGTAAAGACCGCGACTGCGCTGCTTGTCGCGCTCCCCGCCTCGCTGATGATCGCGCAGGTCAACCAGATGGTCTTCGCCGACGTGCAGGACCGGATTTATCAGGATTACGCCAAGGAGCAGGGGATCGTCATCCGGCGCGATGAATCGGGCAACCTGCTGGTCGAATTCCCCCCGATCCCTCGCGCACAGAGAACCGGCACCGCCAGCACCACCGGTGCCGCGGCCGACCGGCGCGAGATGGACCTCGACGATGGCGAGGGGCGGACCTTCGTGCTTGCCCCCGCACCCAAGGGAGCGGAACGCTGGCGGCAACTGTCCGACATCGCGCTGGGCCGCTATTTCCTGCTGCTCGCCTGGGCTGCGCTTTATCTCGCGATGCTGGCGGGCGCACAGGCCCGCGCGTCACAGGTGCGTGAAGAGCGCTTCCGAACCGCCGCCAAGGCCGCAGAGCTCCGATCCCTGCGCTACCAGATCAATCCGCACTTCCTGTTCAACACGCTCAATTCGCTCTCCTCGCTGGTGATCACCGGCAAGGAAACGCGGGCCGAGGCGATGATCCAGGCGGTCTCCAACTTCTACCGCCACAGCCTGGCGGAGGAGCCGACAGAGGACGTCGCGCTGGAGGACGAGATCGCGCTGCAACGCGACTACCTCGCGATCGAGGAGGTCCGCTTCCCCGAACGCCTGCTGGTCGCGATCGACCTGCCCGGCGATCTGGAGCGTGCGCGCGTGCCGGGGATGATCCTCCAGCCGCTGGTCGAGAATTCGGTCCGCTACGCAGTCGCCCGCTCGACCACCCCGGTGCGCGTGTCGATCGAGGCCTTTGCCGCCGATGGGCGCCTGCATCTGGTGGTGGCCGATAATGGCCCCGGCCTTCCCGAGGGGACCGGAGGCGGCTTCGGCATCGGCCTTTCCAACGTGCGCGACCGGCTCAAGGCCCGCTTCGGCTCGCGCGCTCAAGTCCGCTCCGGAAAGGTCGAGGGCGGAGGCTACCGTACAGAACTCATCATGCCGCTGGATTTCAACGATGGACGATAATGGACCCCTGCGCGTCGTACTGGTCGACGACGAACCGCTCGCGATCGAGCGTCTGGAAACCCTGTGCGGCCGGATTGCCGACGTCGAAGTGGTCGGCAAGGCCGATCACGGCGAAGCCGCGCTGGAGGTGATCGGCAAGACCGCGCCCGATCTGGTGCTGCTCGACCTGACCATGCCCGGGATCGACGGGATCGAAGTCGCGCGCAAACTGTCCGAACAGACGACGCCGCCTGCGGTCATCTTCGTCACCGCGCACGAGAGTTTCGCGGTCGAAGCCTTCGATCTCGACGCGGTCGACTATGTGCTGAAGCCCGTCGCTGCCGAACGGCTTGAGCGTGCGATCGGCCGCGCGATCGCGAAGCGGGGCGAGCCTGCGGGCACCAGCGACACCAAGTGGCTGCAGGAATTGTGGGTGCCGCACCGGTCCGAACTGGTCCGTGTGTCGGTCTCGGACGTGCGCCGGATCGATGCCGAGCGTGATTATGTGCGGCTGTTCGTGGGCGAAAAGACCTACCTGCTGCTGCAGACCATCGCCGGGCTGGAGGAAAAGCTCGATCCCGAGGAATACATCCGCATTCATCGCAGCACGATCCTGCGCAAAGACAACATCGCGGGCCTGCGTCACGACGGGCTGGGCGTCTGGTCGGTCGAGCTGGAAGATGGCGAGACGCTGCGGATCGGTCGCACCTACCTGCCCAAGGTGAAGGCCATGGCGGGCCGCTAGGAGCGCCACTGCACGCGTCGGCCTTCGCGCTAGCGTGACATGCACACCCATGCGAAAGCCCCCGCCGGACCGGGATCCGACGGGGGCTTTTTGCGAAGGGGCGAGGGGCGTCAGCCGCCCAGATTGTCGTCCGTCTCCATTGCCGCGATCTGCGCACGGACCTGCCGGTCGACACTGGCGACACATTTGCGCGCGGCGCTGGGGTTCAGCCGGGTGCCGGTGCGCAGCTCTCCGATACCGCAAACCTTGCGCGCGGCCGCATCGATCCGCTTGTCGAGCGTGGCGCGACCTTCGGGGCTGCTCAGGTCGAGATCGGCATAGGGTACGCCGACAGACGCGTTCTGGGCCATGGCGGGCACCACCGGCAGAGCGAGGGCGGTGGCGGCGATCAGTACGAGAGACGTCTTCATTGGGGGTCCTCCTTTTATAGGGCGGCGCACCGGGGTTCAGGGGGATTGGTGCGCCGCCGGACACAGGAGTGACCCAACATGCCCGGCGGGGCACGCGGCTTTCGACCGGAGGCGTGATTGCTAGACGGACGTTACGGAATCGGGGATCAACCGCCGATCTCGTCCGGCCAACGACAGGAGCGCAAAAAGCCCCGCCGGCAAAATGCGGGCGGGGCCATTGCAGGTGATTCGAAAAAAGGGGGGCGGGGCAAAGCCCCCGCGATCAGCCGGGGATGACCGCCTGCGCCGAACCGCCATCGCCCTGCGGCGCGGCGAGGATGTCGCGCGTCACGCGGCCCTTGGCGACGGTTTGCGTCTTGGGATCGCCGACCGAGGAGCGGATGCCGGGAGCCGCCTCGCCTGCGCGGCTGAGCGCGGCAGCTTCGACCTGGCTGCGCGGAGCCGGCCCGCCGAACAGCGCGTCCAGCGCCTGTTCCGCGGCGGTGCCTTCAGAGGGGCGCGGTGCGCCAGGTTCGGGCGGGGCGAGGCTGAAATCGGGCGGAACCACCAGCGGCGCCTGCCGCTGCACTGCGAATTCGTCCGGCCGGTCGCGGCCCAGGATTCCGCCGCCGCTGCCGCAGGCGGACAGGCCCATGGCGAAGGTGGCGAGGATGATGAGGCTCTTGTGGCGCATGTTCAGCTCTCTTTCGCAGCCAAGTGCATATCGGATTGCGCGCCCTTGTCGCGCAGGAAGAAGGAACGGGCAAGGATGATGAGGACGCCGATGGTGATGCACGCATCGGCGACGTTGAAGATCATGAACGGGCGGAACGCGCCGAAGTGCAGGTCCGCATAGTCGATCACGTAGCCGTAGAGCACGCGGTCGAGGATATTGCCCAGCGCGCCGCCAAGAATGAGGGCGAGGCCGAAGATATCGCCCTTGGTCCGCTCGCGCAGCATCCAGAACAGCACGATCAGCGCGATCGCCCCGGTGCCCATCACCAGCAGCCAGCGCTGTTCCACGCTCTGCGCCTCGAACAGGCCGAGCGAAATGCCGAAATTGGTGGTGAAGCGCAGGTCGAAGAAGGGCAGCAGTTCCTTCACCGCGCCGATGGAATCGATTCCCAGCGGGCCGGTGACCAGCCATTTGACCAGCTGGTCGAGCCCGAAGACGAGCGCGGCCAGCGCAAGGCCGCGCAAGCGGCGATTCCACGCACGGTCCATCAGTTCACCACCTCTTCGCACCGGCTGCACAGGTCGCCATCCTCAGCCACGCTCGGCAGGAGGCGCCAGCAACGGCCACACTTGTTACAGGAGGAACGGGTTACGGTCACCCCTTCGCCATCGTGGGTGGCGACTGACGCGGCGATGAACAGCTCGGCGAGATCGTCGAGGGTGAACCCTTCCGGCACGGCCTGCGCGGGCACGGATACCGCCGCTTCGTTGCTCGAGCGGATGGTCTTCTCGCGCCGCAGCGGCTCGATCGCCTCGGTTACGTCCTCGCGAAGCTCGCGCAGGGCGGCGAATCGCGTTGCCAGTGCTTCGTCGGTCCAGTTCGCGGGCAGCGGGTGGATCTGCTGCAGGTGGATGCTCTTCGCCTCGGGGAAGCGTGTGCTCCAAACCTCCTCGGCGGTGAACACCAGCACCGGCGCGGCGTAGCGGACCAGAGCGTGGAACAGCGTGTCGAGCACGGTGCGATAGGCGCGCCGTTCGACCGATTGCGGATCGTCGCAATAGAGCCGGTCCTTGCGGATATCGAACAGGAAGGCCGAGAGGTCCTCGTTCGCGAACTCGGTCAGCAGGCGGGTGTATTCGTTGAAGTCGTAATCCGTAATCGCCTGCCGCAGCTTGCCGTCCAGCTCAGCCAACTTGTGCAGCGTATAGCGCTCAAGCTCGGGCATCTCGAGATAATCGACGGCTTCGGAAGCTTCGTAGCCTTCGAGCGCGCCGAGCAGGTAGCGGAAGGTGTTGCGCAGCTTGCGGTACTGGTCCGCCACGCCCTTCAGGATCTCGTCGCCGATGCGGTGATCCATCGTCGAATCGACGCTGAGCGCCCACAGCCGCAGGATATCCGCGCCGTACTGCTCGACGATCTTCAATGGATCGACCGTGTTGCCGAGGCTCTTCGACATCTTGCGCCCGTTCTGGTCCATGGTGAAGCCATGGGTCAGCACCTGGTCGTAAGGTGCACGGCCGCGCGTGGCGCAGGATTCGAGCAGCGAGGACTGAAACCAGCCGCGATGCTGGTCGGAGCCTTCGAGGTAGAGATTCGCGGGCCAAGTCAGCGCAGGCCAGCGATCGCTTTCGAGCACGAAGACATGCGTGCAGCCCGAATCGAACCACACGTCGAGAATGTCGTGCACCATCTCGAAATCGTCGGGGTTGTGCTCGCTCCCTAGGAATTCGGCCTTGCGCGCCTCGTCCCACGCATCGACGCCGCCCTCGCGGATGGCATCGACCACGCGCTGGTTCACGCCTGCGTCCTGCAGGTAGGTCCCGTCCTTGCGGACGAACAGCGTGATCGGAACGCCCCATGCGCGCTGGCGCGAAAGCACCCAGTCGGGCCGCCCTTCGACCATCGAGCGGATGCGATTGCGCCCCCGCTCGGGCACGAAGCGCACGCGCTCGATTTCGGAGAGAGCGCGCTCACGCAGCGTGCCGGGCGCTCCCTCTGCATGGCCAACGCCCTCGCTCTCGACGATCGGCGCGTCGACAGGATGCTTCGCTTCGACCAGGGGCTTGTCCATCGGCACGAACCACTGCGGCGTGCAGCGGTAGATGATCTTCGCCTTGGAGCGCCACGAGTGCGGGTAGGAGTGCTTGTAGTCCGCGCTCGCGCTCAGCAGCGCGCCCGCATCGGAGAGGTCCGAGCAGATCGGCCCGTCGGGCGCGTTGAACTTGGGGTTGATGACCGCGCGGCGACGCTCGTCGTCACCGCCCAGCCACGGCCAGTCGTCGCGGTACACGCCGCCATCGTCGACCGCGAAGACCGGGTCGATCCCGTTCTCGCGGCACAGGTAGAAATCGTCCTCGCCATGGTCGGGCGACATGTGGACGAGGCCGGTACCGCTATCGGTGGTGACGAAGTCGCCCGCGAGCATGGGGCGGAGCGTTTCGTAGAACCCGCCAAGCTTGTGCATCGGGTGGCGGACCTTGGTACCGGCGAGGTCTGTTCCGACCGCAAACCCAAGCGTAGAGTAATTCTGATCAGGCCTGCCTTGCGCACGCTGCCTTGCGCGGAACCCGTCATAGAGATCGCGAGCCACCAGGAACCTGCGTCCTGTCGGCTCCGCCATGTCGTCGAGTTCCTCGATGTGGACATAGTCCACCTCAGGCCCATAGGCCAAAGCCTGGTTCACCGGGATCGTCCACGGCGTGGTCGTCCAGATCACCGCATGCGCGCCGACCAGTTCCGGGATCGGCGATTCGACGATCTCGAACGCCACATCGATCTGCGTGCTCGTGATGTCCTCGTACTCGACCTCGGCTTCGGCGAGCGCGGTTTTTTCGACCGGGCTCCACATCACCGGCTTGGAGCCGCGATAGAGATTGCCCGCCTCCGCGAACTTCATCAGCTCTGCGACGATCGTCGCTTCGCTGTCGTAGTCCATGGTGAGGTAGGGATTGTCCCAGTCGCCCAGGATGCCGAGGCGTTTGAGCTGTTCGCGCTGGGTATCGACCCATTTCTGAGCGTAGGCGCGGCATTCGGCGCGGAATTCGGCGCGCGGAACCTCGTCCTTGTTGAGCTTCTTCTTGCGGTACTGTTCCTCGACCTTCCACTCGATCGGCAGGCCGTGGCAGTCCCACCCGGGCACGTAGGGCGCATCCTTGCCGAGCAGGGTCTGCGTGCGGCAGACCATGTCCTTGAGGATGTGATTGAGCGAGTGGCCCACGTGAATGTCGCCGTTTGCATACGGCGGGCCATCGTGAAGGATGAACTTTTCCGCGCCCGCACGCTCGGCGCGCAGCTTCCCGTGCAGGTCGTCCTGCTGCCATTCGGCCAGAATGCCTGGCTCCTTCTGCGGGAGCCCGGCTTTCATGGGGAAATCGGTTTTCGGCAGGAAGACGGTGTCCCGCCAGTCCTTCTTTGTATCGTCGCTCATCAGGCGCGAGGCCTTAGCGGGGCCTTGTGCATCGCGCAATTTTTCGATTGCCATGCCCGGTGTGGGATCGCGGAGGATATGCGGAGGAACGGGGCGCGCGGAGACATCGCGCAACCTGTCCTACATGCCGCCGACCGGCTAGCTTCGCCGCCGCTCTTTGAGACTGTCGATCCCCACGGACCTGCTCATCGGCTCTCGCGTGATGATATCTACCCTCGCGAAAGAGGCCGGTTTTTTGACCCCAGGACACTGTGTCAGGTGTGTCAGAAGGCGCTGATCGCCAACCGCTAGTCCGCCAGCAGCCGCCGCGCTTCCGCGCAATCCCGGTCCATCTGCGCGATGAGCGCGTCGAGCCCGTCGAACTTGGCTTCGGGTCGGATGAAGTGGTGCAGCGCGACCTCGATTTCCTGCCCGTAGAGGTCGCCCGAGAAGTCGAAGAAATAGGGCTCGAGCAGCTCCTTGGCCGGTTCGAACTGCGGACGGATGCCGACATTGGCCGCGCCCTGCAGCTCTTCGCCCGAGGACAGGATGCGGCCCGTCACCGCGTAGATGCCGTACTTCGGGCGCAGGTAATCCTCGAGCGCGAGGTTGGCGGTGGGGTAGCCGATCGTGCGCCCGCGCTTGTCGCCATGCTCCACGATCCCGCGAATCGCGAAGGGGCGGGTGAGCAGCTGCGCGGCGGCCTGCGGCTCGCCTGCCTTGAGGAGATCGCGAATCCGGCTGGAGGAGACGACCGCGTCGCCATCGCTCACCGCCGAGACGGTGCGCGCTTCCAGCCCATGTTTCGTGCCATGCTCCTTCAGGAGCGCGGCATTGCCCTTGGCGCCCTTGCCGAAGGTGAAATCCTCGCCCGTCAGCACGCCATGCGCGCCGAACCGCTCGACCAGGATATGCTCGATGAAATCTTCCGCGCTGGTCCCCGCCAGCTCGGCATCGAAGTGGAACACCAGCATCGCGGTCGCCCCGAAGGCGAGATAGAGTTCGTGCCGCTGTTCGAGGCTGGTCAGGCGGAAGGGCGGGGTGTCGGGCCGGAAGAACTGCACCGGGTGCGGATCGAAGGTGGCGACGATGACCGGCCGCTCTTCCTCGCGCGCCCAACGTATCGCTTCGCCCGCGACAGCCTGGTGGCCCTTGTGAAACCCGTCGAAATTGCCGAGCGCCACTATGGCTCCGCGCAAGGGCGCGGGCACCGGCTCGCGATGGTCGAGCCACCTCATTGCGGCACGATTCCCGCACGCAGCACGCGCAGAGCGTTGCCGCCCATCACTGCGCGAATCTCGTCCTCGGTGAAGCCTTCGTCCATCAGCGCCTGCGTCACCTGCACCAGCTGCGACGTGTCGAACCGCACCGTCGTGGCGCCGTCGTAATCGCTGCCGAGTGCGACGTAATCGATCCCCACCAGATCGCGTACATGCTTCATCGCCTTGGCCGCATCGCGCGGCGACGTGCCGCAGACCGCCGCATCCCAGTAGCCGATGCCGACCACGCCGCCGGTCTTGGCGACCCCGCGAATCTCATCGTCCGACAGGTTGCGGTTGACGTCGCAGGTCGCCTGCACCCCGCCGTGGCTGGAGACCACCGGGCGCTCCGCCATCGCGAGGATGTCGGCCACACACTTGTGACTGCAATGCGCAATGTCGACCACCATGCCGAGCTGTTCCATTTTCCGGACGGCGGTGCGGCCCTTGTCGGTCAGCCCGCCCTTTTCCATTCCGTGCATCGACCCGGCGAGAGTATTGTCGAAGAAATGGGTCAGGCTCGCCATGCGGAAACCTTGTTTGCTCAGCACGTCGAGGTTCGACAGATCGCCTTCGAGGTTCTGCAATCCCTCGATGCTCAGCAGCGCACCGACCGGCTTGGGCGTCTGGCTGGACCGTTCACGCAGCAGGCGGTCGAGATCCTTGATGGAAGCCACCTTGAGCAGCTCGCCGTCCGACTTCGCCGCCGCCCGGTCGAGCTTCTCGGCATGCCATAGCGAGCGTTCCAGCAGGCTGTTCCAGGTGCGGGTGGGTTGCAGCTGCGCGATCACCAGCGGGGTGATGTTGTCGCTATCGGCATCGTTCGCGTCGTAGTTCTGGCCCTTGGGCGTCTTGGTGACGCTGGAGAACACCTGCAGCGCGACATTGCCCTCTTCAAGCCGCGGCAGGTCCATATGGCCCTGGTCCGCGCGATTGAGCAGGTTGCGGTTCCACAGCAGGGTGTCCGAATGCAGATCGACGATGGTCAGCGTCTCGTGCAGCGCCTTCGCTTCGTCGGAGACTTCGATCAGCGGTTCGCCGTCGATCTGGTTCATGCTCCGCTCGACCATGCCGGGGCCGAACTGGAAGAAGCCTGCGATGCCGACCAGCAGCACCAGCCCGACGATAATCAGTACGGTTTTCTTCACGCGCGCCGCTCGTAAGTGATGAAGGAGAAGGCGGGGGTGTCGCCGCTGGCCTCGTGGTCCTCACGCGCGACCTCGGCCCAGCGTTCGGGATCGGGTGCGTCCATGAAGGTGTCGCCGTCGTAATCGGCGTGGATCTGGGTCAGCTCGATCCGTTCGGCCTGCGGCTCGAACAGCAGGAATACGTCGGACCCGCCGATGATCGCGGTTTCCTCGCCCCCGGCGGCGGCGAGCGCTTCGGGGACCGACATCACATGCTCGGCACCTTCGGCCTGCCAGTCCGAATCGCGGCTGAGCACGATATGACGGCGACCGGGGAGCGGGGCGGGGAAGCTCTCGAAGGTCTTGCGGCCCATGATCATCGGCTTGCCCATGGTCACTTTCTTGAAGTGCTTGAGGTCCGCCGGGATATGCCAGGGCAAGCCGCCATCTTTGCCGATCGTGCCATTTGCGGCGCGCGCATAGACGAGGACGAGCTGATCCTGAATCATGAGCTGGTGTCTCCCTCGGGCCATTCGAGCCGTGTGATGTGGCCCATCTTGCGCCCCTCGGGCGCCTCGGTCTTGCCGTAGAGGTGAAGGTGCGCCGAAGGCTCGCGCAGCGCTTCGTGCGCGGTCGCGGAGGCGGGGCCGATCACGTTCTCCATCACCACGCGCGGCGCGACGCGGCGGGTATCGCCCAGCGGCAGGCCGCAGATCGCGCGGACCTGGTTCTCGAACTGGCTGGTGGCGGCACCCTCGATGGTCCAGTGGCCGGAATTATGCGTGCGCGGGGCCATCTCGTTAAAGATCGGGCCGCTTTCGCTGGCGAAGAATTCGAGCGTCAGCACGCCGACATAGCTCAGCTTGTTCGCCACCGCCTGCGCTAGCCTGCGCGCTTCGCCCACCTGTTCGCCGATGATCGCCGCACCGGGCAGGGTCGAGCGGGCGAGAATGCCGTCCTCATGGCCGTTCTGCGAACTTTCCCAGAAGGCCACCGTGCCATCCGCGCGCCGGGCGAGGATGACCGAGAATTCGCATTCGAACTGGACGAAGCCTTCGAGGATGCAGGGCGCGTCGGGCAGGTCGAGCGCCTCGGCCTCTTCGCGCGAGCCGATCCGCCACTGGCCTTTGCCGTCGTACCCGTCGCGCCGAGTCTTGAGGATTGCGGGTGTCCCCAGAGCCTCGATCCCCGTGAGCAGGTCGGCGCGCGAATCGACCGCGTGGAAGGGGGCCGGCGTGCCGCCCAGATCGGCGACGAAGCGCTTCTCGGCCAGCCGGTCCTGCGCGATCGCGAGGGCCCGGGGGTGCGGGGCGAGCTTGTCGGCGATCGCGTCCAGCGGGGCGGCGGGGACGTTCTCGAACTCGAGCGTCACCACGTCGCACGCATCGGCAAAGGCCTTGAGCGCCTCGGCATCGTGCCAGTCGGCGGCGATATATTCGTTGCACACCTGCGCGATCACCGCATCGCCTGCCGGAGCGTAGGCGATCACGCGATAGCCCAGCTGCGCGGCGGAGATCGCCAGCATACGGCCAAGCTGCCCACCGCCGAGGATGCCGATCGTGCCGCCCGGTTTGATCATGACCGCTCGATCACTCAGGCCGTTCCGCAACCTTGGCGGTGCGCGCGGCGCGCCATGCGACAAGCCGTTCCATCACCGCCGGATCATGCGCGCCGAGGATCGCGGCGGCGAGCAGCGCGGCATTGGTCGCCCCAGCGTCTCCGATCGCGAGCGTGCCGACCGGGATGCCGGCGGGCATTTGCGCGATCGAGAGCAGGCTATCCAGGCCCGACAGCGCTTTCGACTGGACCGGCACGCCGAGCACCGGAAGCGGGGTCATCGCGGCGATCATGCCTGGCAGGTGCGCCGCGCCGCCCGCGCCAGCGATTACCACCTTGAAGCCTTCGTCCGCCGCGCCCTTGGCGAAATCGTACATCCGGTCGGGCGTGCGGTGGGCGGAGACGATCCGCGCCTCGTGCGCGATCCCCAGATCCTCCAGAACATCGGCGGCGCATTTCATCGTCGGCCAGTCGGACTGGCTGCCCATGACGATGGCGACGGTCGCGGCGCCCGACATCAGGTTTCGTCCAGGTAGCGGCGTTCACCCGCGACCTGCCCATCTTCGAACCGGTAGATGATCGGCCGCCCGGTGGGGATTTCGAGGCCGGTGATCTCGTCGTCGGAAATGCCCGAGAGGTGCTTGACCAGCGCACGCAGCGAATTGCCGTGGGCGGAGACGATTACCGTCCGCTCGCCGGTCAGCTGGGGCAGGATGTGTTCTTCCCAGTAGGGCAGCACGCGCTCGATCGTGAGCTTCAGGCTCTCGGTATAGGGCACGTCGATCCCTTCGTAGCGCGGGTCCGCGCCGGGATCATATTCGCTGCCCGGCTCCATCGGCGGGGGCGGGGTGTCGAAGCTGCGGCGCCAGATATGGACCTGCTCGTCGCCATGCTTGTCGCGCGTCTGCTGCTTGTCGAGCCCGGTCAGGCCGCCATAGTGCCGCTCGTTCAGGTGCCAGTCCTTGGTCACCGGAATCCACAGCCGCCCGCATTCCTCAAGCGCGAGGTTGAGCGTGCGAATCGCGCGCGTCTGGAGTGAGGTGAAGGCAATATCGGGCAGTACGCCCTTGTCTTTCAGCAGGCGGCCCGCGGCGCGCGCTTCTTCCACGCCCTTGTCGGTCAAATCGACATCCCACCATCCGGTGAAACGGTTGGCGAGGTTCCATTCCGACTGTCCGTGGCGGACGAGGATCAGCGTCGACAAATTCTTGTGCTCCCTTGCGGATAGGCTGCGAGCCGTTAGCGGGCCTCACCGTCTTTGGAAAGGTCGCGTTCCTGCGGTGTGACCCGCGTGCCCGCCTTGCGCCGCCGCAGGTTGGCGCGCAGCTGCGCGGCAAGGCGCTCCTCCCTTGTGGGCGGTGCTGGAGGGGGGCTGTCGGGCTCGCTCATCGTGTGCTCCCATGCTATTGCGAAGGCTTCGAGGCAAGCTTGGCTTGACTTGTGCGCCGCACGCGACAATAGCGCGCGGCCTGTGGCGGGCGATAGCGTTCGCCCACGCCCCCTTATGCTGCTGTAGCTCAGTGGTAGAGCGCACCCTTGGTAAGGGTGAGGCCGGGAGTTCAATCCTCCCCAGCAGCACCACCTCTCTACCCCCTCTCGCGAATCACCCGTCGATTCGCCTCGGCCACTCGCCCGAAAGGGCTTGCGGGCCTTTTGCCGCTTGGCCATTCATCGCAGCCATGAACGAAGACGGGGCACACTCAGAAACACTGGCGACAGAGGGCGACGAACAGCCTTTGCAGCAGGGCCATCCCAACCATCCCAAGGCGATGCGGGTCGAGGCAGTGCTGGTTGCCCTGCCGCTGCTGATCGGCGCGCTGGTCGCCGAATATCTGACCCCGTTTCCCAATTTCCTGATCGCCGGACCGGTCGCGCTGATCCTGCTGCTGGTAGTCATCATGCTGCCGCATCGCCGCTATGCGGTGCGCGGTTACGCGCTGAGCGATGACCGGTTGCGGGTGGTCAGGGGCATGATGTTCCATTCGGACACCGTCGTCCCCTTCGGCCGGGTCCAGCATATCGACGTCGATCGCGGGCCGATCGAGAGGTATTACGGGCTCGCCACGCTGCAGCTCTATACCGCAGGGTCGCACGGCGACGTGATCAGCCTGCCCGGCCTTGCGCACCAGGATGCGCTGGACATGCGCGAGACGATCCGCGCCCACATCAAGCGCGCATCGCTGTGAGCGAGCTTTCCGCCAGCGATCCGAATCGCGAGGGCGCTCCCGACAGCGCAGCCGTGGACGAACCGACCGACGGGGAACCCAGGCGGACCGATCCGCGCACCTTTCTGGTCCAGGCGGTCCAGACCGTCCCGCGCACGATCGTGCCGCTGGTGGCGGTGGCGCTCGCTACCCGCGACGAAGGGTCTTTCGCGGTGCCCGTGATGCTCGGCCTCGGCGTGCTGTTGCTGGCGGCGATCACGTTTTTCACGTTTCTGGGCTGGTGGCGGCAGACCTACCGCGTGGGCGACAGCGACATCCGGCTGGAAACCGGCGTGTTGTCGCGCGCGGCCCGCTCTGTGCCTTACGAGCGGATTCAGGACGTCAGCCTCGAACAGGGTTTCGTGCCGCGCCTGTTCGGGCTGACCAGCGTCAAGTTCGAAACCGGCGCGGGCGGATCGGACGAGATCAAGCTCGCCTACCTCTCCAGTGAAGAAGGCGAGCGGTTGCGCGAACTGGTGCGCGAGCTGCGCGACGAGGCCGATGGCGTGGCCGCGCCCGCCGCTGCGCAGGAGGCGCGCGAGGCGCAAGGCGCTCAGGAGGCCGACGCCCAGCTGCTGTTCGCGATGGGCCCGCGACGCCTGTTCGTGTTCGGCCTGTTCGAATTCTCGCTCGCGCTGGTCGCCTTTCTCGGCGCGGCGGCGCAGCAGCTCGATTTCCTGCTGCCGTTCGACATCTGGGATTTCGATTTCTGGCGCGGGCTGGTTGCGGGGCAGGGCGAACAGCTCGCCGAGCTGGGCCCGATTGCGCAGGCGCTGGGCGCTGTGGCTGCGATTATCACCCTGCTGGTGGTCGGCGTGGTCAGCGGAATCGCGAAGACCTTCGCACGCGACTGGGATTTCCGGCTGGAGCGCACGCCCAAGGGCTTTCGCCGGCGGCGCGGGCTGTTCACCCGAACCGATGTGGTCATGCCGGTGCACCGGGTGCAGGCGGTCCGGATAGGCACCGGCGCGGTGCGCCACCGGTTCGGCTGGAAGAGCCTCAAGCTGGTCAGCCTGGCCCAGGATACAGGCAATGCCAGCCATGTGGTCGCGCCTTTCGCCAAGGCTGCCGAGCTGACCCCGATTCTGGAGGTCGCGGGCTTCCCGCTCCCGCCCCGGGGCCTTTCATGGCATCGCACCACGCGATCCTACCGCGTGGTTTCGGCGCTGATCAACGCGGTCAGCTTCGTGCTGCTTGCCGCAGCGGTCGCGGTGGCGACGCACCTATTCGTGCCCGAACGGTATGACTGGCTGTGGTTGGTGGCGGCGGCGCTGGCCGTGATGGCGGGCTTTACCGCCATCCAGCAGCTGTTCCTGTGGCGGGTGGAAAGGCACGCGATCTCGCCGCGGCACCTCTACAAGCGCAGCGGCTGGCTCGCGCCCGGGTACAAGATTGCCGACCGGGTGAAGCTGCAATCGGTCGAGATCGCGCGCGGGCCGCTGGGGCGGATGTTCGGCTACGTCACGCTCAACCTCGGTTTGGCGGGCGGCCATTTCGCGCTGCCCGGCCTCCCGCGCGAGGAGGCCGAGGCGCTGCGCCGCGCACTGCTGGCGAGCATGGTCGAAACCGATTTCTCGCGGCTGGTGAAATAGCCGCTCAGGCGCGCACAGCGTCCCAGTCGTTCTCCTCGAACTTCTTCGCGACGTAGGAGCAGTCCGGGCGAATCAGGAAATCCTGCTTGCGCGCGTCGGCCACCAGCCGCTCGACCAGTTCGGCCGCTACGCCGCGCCCGCCGATCGCTTCGGGGACGAGCGTGTGGGTCGCGATGCGCACTTCCTTGCCGTCGACCTCGTCGCCCGGCTCCCACTCCAGCGTGCCCTTCGCATCCTCGCCCTCCAGATGCGCGATATACTTGCCGCCCTGGCCGACGACGTGATGAGTAATTGTGGCAGTGCCCATGGGTGTCCTGTCCTTTGCGATATGCTTGCATCAAACGCCGGGCTGCGTAGGGGCGTTCCAATGCGTTTCATGTCCGACAATGCCGCGACCGTACACCCCAAGGTGTGGGAGGCGCTGCGCGCCGCCGACGGGGTCGATTCGCCTTATGACGGCGATGCGCTGTCGCAGCGGCTCGACGCGCGATTTTCCGAGCTGTTCGGGCGCGAAGCCACCGTGTTGTGGGTCGCCACGGGTACGGCGGCCAACTGCCTTGCGCTGGCGACGATGTGCCCGCCGCATGGCGGCGTGGTCTGCCACCGCGGGGCGCATATCGAGATGGACGAGGGCGGGGCGCCCGGCTTCTACCTCCATGGTGCCAAGCTGCTTCTCGCCGGTCGAAGCGATGGGGGCGACGGCGCGAAGCTGACCGCGCAGGCGATTCGCGACGTGATCGATCCGATCCGCGACGATGTCCATCAGGTCCAGCCGCACGCGATCTCGATCACGCAGGCGAGCGAATATGGCCGCGTCTATCGCCCCGAAGAGATCGCCGCGATTTCACGGCTGGCGCGCGAACGCGGCCTTGCGCTGCACATGGACGGCGCGCGCTTCGCCAATGCCACCGCCTTTCTGGGGGGATCGGCAACTGAGGCTGCGGGCGATATCGATGCGCTCAGCTTCGGCTGCGTCAAGAATGGCGGGATGAGCGCGGAAGCGATCGTGTTCTTCGACCCCGCGCTGGCGGACGTCGCACGCTATCGCCGCAAGCGCGCGGGCCACCTGCAATCCAAGGGCCGCTTCCTCGCCGCGCAACTGCTCGCAATGGTCGAGGACGACCTGTGGCTCGACAATGCGCGCGCCGCCAATGCCGCGGCGCAGGCGATCGCCGAACGCGGCGGCGAGCGGCTGATGCATCCGGTCGAGGCGAACGAGGCCTTCATCCGCCTCTCTCCCGACGAGCGCGAGATGCTGCGCGGGATCGGCTACCAGTTCTACGACTGGGGTGCGGACGCGGCGCGCTTCGTCGCCTCGTGGGACAGCGATCCGGGCGAGGCGCGCGCGCTCGGCCAGGCGATTGCCGACCTATGAGCGATAGCAGCGGCGGGATGCTGCGACCCCGCGTGATCCTGCCCTTCCTGATCACGGGCACAATCTGGGGATCGACCTGGCTGGTCATCACCGGCCAGATTGCCGATGTGCCTGCCGCATGGTCGGTCTTCTACCGCTTTGCGCTCGCGACCCCGGCGCTGTTTCTGGTGGCCGCGCTGATGAAGCGGCGGCTGCGGCTGACCCGGGGCGAGCATCTGCTGGCGCTGGTGGTCGGCATGTTCCAGTTCAGCGGCAACTTCCTGTTCGTCTACCATGCCGAGTTGTACGTCACCTCGGGCATCGTCGCGATGATGTTCGGCCTGCTGATGGTGCCCAACGCGCTGTTCGCGCGGCTTTTCCTGGGCGAGCGGGTGAAGGGCGGGTTCATCGCGGGCAGTGGCATCGCGATCATCGGCGTGTCCTTCCTGCTGATCCACGAATGGCAGGCGAACCCCGATGCGGGGGTAATCGGCGGCAATGTCGTGCTGGGTATCGGCCTCGCGCTGCTCGGCATCCTGTCCGCCTCGGTCGCCAATGTGGTGCAGGCCAACCCGACCGGCCGCGCGGTGCCGATGGTCAGCCTGCTCGCCTGGGCGATGCTGTACGGCACGGTGTTCGACTTCGCCTTTGCCTGGGTGACGACGGGGCCGCCGCCGCTGCCGGGCGCGCCGGGATACTGGCTGGGAATCGTCTATCTCGCGCTGATCGGGTCGGTGGTCACCTTCCCGCTGCACTACAACCTGGTGCGCGAGATCGGGGCGGGGCGGACCGCGTATAATTCGATCCTGACGATTTCGGTCGCGATGCTGCTGTCGACATTGTTCGAAGACTATCGCTGGACTTGGCTGACCGGTGGCGGGATGGTGCTGGCGGTGATCGGCATGGTGATCGCGCTCACCGCACGGCGCCAGAAAGCCGTGCAGGTGCAGCAGTCTGGCTCTCTGCGGCACTGATTCTCTTGGCGGACTAGGGGAGCAGCGCCCTCAGCCCTTCGCGGTAGGTCGGGTATTGCGGCTTCCAGCCGAGCACGCGTTTCGCCTTGAGGTTCGCGACCCGCCGGTTCTCGGCATAGAAGCCGCGTGCCATGGGGGAGAGATCGGCCTCTTCCAGTGTCACCAGCGGTGGCGGCTCCACGCCCAGCAGCGCGCAGGCTTCCTCCACCACCGCGTTCTGGCTGGCGGGCAGATCATCGCCGAGGTTGTACGCCCCCGGCGGCGCGTCGCTCGCCAGCGCGGTGGCCACGCCGCTGGCGATGTCCTCCACATGCACCCGGCTGAAGACCTGCCCCGGCAGGTCGATCCGCTTGGCCTTGCCCTCGGCAATCCGGTCGAAAATGCTGCGCCCCGGGCCGTAGATGCCGGGCAGGCGGAACACCCGCGCGCCGCGCTCCATCCAACTCGCATCGCAGGCCATGCGCGCATTGCGCCGTCCGTCGCCGGTGGGTGAGCTTTCATCGACCCACGCGCCCTGCCGGTCGCCATAGACCCCGGTGGAGGAGAGATAGCCGATCCAGGCGTGGCCCAGCGCAGCGCCATAGCGTTCCAGCACGGGGTCGCTTTCGCTCTCCCGGTCGGGCGGGACCGAGGACAGCACCGCATCCGCGCGCGACAATTCGGCGTGCACGGCGTCTGCATCGTCGAAGGAAAGCTTGCCCTCGCTGCCGGTCGCAACCACTTCCCACCCGAGCGATTGCGCGCGTTGCGCGATCCGCTTGGCGCTGTAGCCAAGCCCGAAGATGAATAATTTTGGCATTGGCGGCCCTGCTGCCACAAATGCCGCGAAAAGAAAAAGCGCGAAGAAACGAGGACCGATGGACCAGCCCAGCAATCCCGCCGCCGCCGACCATGCCCCCGCCGGGGCGCCCGTGCTGCCCGACGCCGCGCACGAGCCCGACGCGCCCGCCATCATCCGGCGCAAGGACTACACGCCGTTCCCGTGGCGCGTGCCGGAGGTGCGGCTGGCCTTCGATCTGGGTATCGAGAGCACCCGGGTCGAAGCGACGCTGAGTGTCGAGCCCAACCCGCAGGCAGGCGCCGCGTCTGCCATCCGCCTCGATGGCGATGGGCTGGTGCTCGAAAGCGTAGCCGTGGATGGCGAGCCGCGCGACGACTGGCAACGCGATGGCGAGGCGCTGGTCGTGCCATTGTCCTCCGGCCCGCACACGCTCACTATCGTCACCCGGATCGCGCCTGCCGAGAACACCCAGCTAATGGGGCTTTACGCCAGCGGCGGGATGCTGTGCACGCAGTGCGAGGCGGAAGGGTTCCGGCGGATCACCTTCTTCCCCGACCGGCCCGATGTCCTGTCGGTCTACACCGTACGGATGGAGGCGGATGCGCAGGCTTTCCCTGTGCTGCTGTCCAACGGCAACCCGGTGGATGAGGGCCAGCTCGAAGGTGGCCGCCACTTCGCCGAGTGGCACGATCCTTGGCCCAAGCCGTCCTACCTCTTCGCGCTGGTCGCGGGCGATCTGGTCGCGCGCCGGGACAGCTTCACCACCATGGGCGGGCGCGAGGTCGAGCTGGGCGTGTGGGTCCGCGAAGCCGATCTCTCGCGCACCGAACACGCGATGGAATCGATCAAGCGGTCGATGAAATGGGACGAGGAAACCTACGGGCGCGAATACGACCTCGACCGGTTCAACATCGTCGCGGTCGGCGATTTCAACATGGGGGCGATGGAGAACAAGGGCCTCAACATCTTCAACACGAAATACGTGCTGGCCGATGAAGAGACTGCGACCGACGCAGACTTCGACGCGGTCGAGGGCGTGATCGGGCACGAATATTTCCACAACTGGTCGGGCAACCGGATCACCTGCCGCGACTGGTTCCAGCTGAGCCTGAAGGAAGGCTTCACCGTGCTGCGCGACCAGACCTTCAGCGAGGATCTGCACGGCGCTGCGGTCAAGCGGATCGGCGATGTCCGGATGCTGCGCAGCGTCCAGTTCCCCGAAGACAGCGGCCCCTTCGCGCACCCGATCCGGCCGGATAGTTACAAGGAAATCAGCAACTTCTACACCGCGACCATCTATAACAAGGGCGCCGAAGTGATTCGCATGATGCGCTCGATGGCGGGCACCGGGGCGTTCCGAAAGGGGAGCGACCTCTATTTCGAGCGCCATGATGGCGAAGCCGCGACCTGCGAGGATTTCGTCAAGGCAATGGAGGATGGCGCAAGGCTCGACCTCACGCAGTTCCGTCGCTGGTACGAACAGGCGGGCACGCCGCAGGTCACCGTCGAGCAGCGGCACGAGGGTGACCGGGTCACGCTCACGCTGACGCAGGTGGTTCCGGCCACACCGGGCCAGCCCGACAAGTTGCCGGTGCCGATCCCGCTCAAGATCGCGCTGTTCGACCGCGAGGCGGGCACGCATTCGGGTGAGCAGCTGATCGTGCTGAAGCAGGAAAGCCAGGACTTCACCTTCGATGGCCATGCCAAGCCGCCGGTTCTCTCGATCAACCGCAACTTCACCGCCCCGGTCGCGATCGAGCGGAACATTGCGCGCGAGGATCTGGTGTTCCTCGCCGCGCACGACGACGACGCCTTTGCGCGGCACGAGGCGATGCAGGAGCTGCTGCTCGGCTATCTGCTGGGCGATGGCGACGCGGCTGCGCGCGAGGCGATCGGCACTGCGGCAGGCGCGATTCTGGCCGACGAAGCACTCGACCACGAAATGCGCGCCGAACTGCTCGGCCTGCCGACCTTCGCCTACCTCGCCGAACGCTCCGAAGTCTTCGATCCGGGCGCGATGGTCGATAAGCGCGAAGGGCTCAAGACCTGGCTGGGCGAGACCTTCGCGAACCAGTTTGCCGACCTGCATGACGCGCTCGCCGAACCCTCGCGCGCGGCCGGCATGGCGGGCAAGCAGGCGCGGCGGATGCGCAGCGTTGCGCTCGCCTACCTTGCGGCCGCAGACCCGGCGGACGGTGCGAAGCGCGGGCTCGCGCAATATCTCGATGCGCCGGGCATGACCGACCGGCAGGGCGCTCTCGCAGTGCTCGCGGGGCTGAACGGGCCCGAGCGGGACGAGGCGCTGGCAGATTTCTACAGCCGATTCGCGGACAATGCGCTGGTGATCGACAAGTGGTTCACGCTGCAGGCCTCGGCCCTGCGCGAGGATGTGCTGGGGCAGATCGAACAGCTTGCCCGGCACCAGGCCTTCACCATGAGCAATCCCAACCGGGTCCGCGCGCTCTATGCCGCTGCGGCGGGCAATCCGCTGGCATTCCACGCGGCGGACGGCACCGGCTATCGCATGATCGCCGACCTGATTCTGGAGCTGAACCTTAGGAACCCGCAGCTTGCCGCACGCTTCGTGCCCTCGCTGGGCCGCTTCCGCCGGATCGAGCCCAAGCGCGCCGCAATGATGCGCGCCGAGCTGGAGCGGATCTCGCAGGCGGGCAAGCTGTCGCGCGATGTCGCCGAACAGGTCGAGGCGAGCCTTGGCTGACGGCGTCCCCGTACCGATCCACGCGGCTGCGCTGGAAGGCGTGGCGCACGGCTTTTTCGGCCGGCAGGGCGGTGTCTCGACCGGCGAAGTCGCCGGGTTGCAGGTCGGCTTCGGCGCCGGGGACGACCCGGAATTCGTGGCGGAAAATCGCCGCCGGGTGATCGCCGCCGTGCTCCCCGGTGCGGGGCTGGCGATGCCTTTTCAGGTCCATTCGCGCGACGTGGCGGTCGTGTCCGCGCCGGTCGAGGGCGACGACCGGCCCCGCGTCGATGCGCTGGTCAGCGCCACGCCCAGCCTGCTGGTCGGGGTGGTCACAGCAGACTGCGCGCCGGTGCTGCTGGCGGACAGGCAGGCGGGCGTGGTCGCCGCCGCCCATGCCGGCTGGCGCGGTGCGAAAGAGGGGGTGCTGGCCAATACGGTCGCGCAGATGGTGACGCTAGGTGCTGATCGCAGCCGGATCGCCGCCGCCATCGGGCCGACCATCGCGCAGCCCAGCTACGAGGTGGATGCCGGTTTTCGCGATGCCTTTCTGGCCGACGATCCGGCCAGCGATCGCTTCTTCGCTGCTGGAAAGCCCGGCCACTTCCAGTTCGATCTGCCCGGTTTCGCTGCCGCGCAACTGGCCGCCGCAGGTGTCGGCAAGGTCGAGAATCTGGGCCTCGATACCTATGCCGACTCTGCTCGCTTCTATTCGTTCCGCCGCGCGACCCACCGGGGTGAGGCGACCTATGGCAGGCAGGGGGCGTTCATCGGCCTCGGCTAGATCCGCGCGGCGTGCAACTCGTCGTTCACAAAAGGCCATTGGCAGTTCGGGCCTGACGCGCTAACAGCCCCCGCAGATGGGAAGGGGTCAGCTCCCCCAGCAGGCGTTTTCGCGCCACCGGGGCCGAGCGGATCGCCCGAATTTCCCTGAGAAAAAGCAACTCGCGCAAGGTGGGCGTTTCGTCCATCATGCGCGCGACAAGGCAGGAACGATGGCAGACGCAACCGGTGCCGCAGCTGCGGAACCCAATAATATCGGCGAAACCAGCGAAACCGGAGAAGGTGGCGTTCGTCGCCGCGACTTCATCAACATCGCTGCGGTCAGTGCAGCCGGAGTCGGCGGTGCGGCGGTGCTCTATCCGCTGATCAGCCAGATGGCTCCTTCGGCGGACGTGCTCGCCGAGAGCACGACCGAGGTCGACGTTTCTGCGATCGAACCGGGCCAGGCGATCAAGGCGGTCTTCCGCAAGCAGCCGCTGTTCGTGCGTCGACTGACGCCGAAGGAAATCGCCGAAGCCGATGCTGTGCCGCTTTCCGCGCTGCGCGATCCGGAAACGCTGGCCGACCGGACCAAGGAAGGCCACCTCGATATGCTGGTGACCATGGGCGTCTGCACCCACCTGGGCTGCGTGCCGCTGGGTGCCGCCGAGGGCGAGAACAAGGGCGAATTCGGCGGCTATTTCTGCCCCTGCCACGGTTCGAGCTACGACACCGCCGCGCGTATCCGCAAGGGCCCCGCGCCCACGAACCTGGTGGTTCCGGATTACGTGTTCAGCTCCGACACCACGATCACCGTCGGCTAAGGCAAGAGAAAGACGAGAGCGATGAGTTTTCCCTGGGCCAAGGAATACACCCCGGCAAACGGGTTCACCAAGTGGGTTGACGAGAAGCTGCCGCTGCCGCGCTTCGTCTACAATGCGGTGGGCGCGGGCTATCCGGTGCCGCGCAATCTGAACTACATGTGGAATTTCGGCGTCCTCGCCGGGTTCTGTCTGGTGCTGCAGATCGTCACCGGCGTGGTGCTGGCGATGCACTATGCCGCCAACGCACAGGTCGCTTTCGGCACTGTCGAACACATCATGCGCGACGTGAACTGGGGCTGGATGCTGCGTTACATGCACGCCAACGGTGCCAGCTTCTTCTTCCTCGTGCTGTACCTCCACATTTTCCGCGGCTTCTTCTACTCCTCGTACAAGGCTCCGCGCGAAATGATCTGGCTGCTCGGCGTGGTCATCTTCCTGCTCGCCATGGCGACCGCCTTCATGGGCTACGTGCTGCCGTGGGGCCAGATGAGCTTCTGGGGTGCCAAGGTCATCACCGGCCTGTTCAGCGCCATTCCCTTCGTCGGCGAGCCGATCCAGATCTGGCTGCTGGGCGGTTTCGCGCCCGACAATGCCGCGCTCAACCGCTTCTTCTCGCTGCACTTCCTGCTGCCCTTCGTGATCGCGGGCGTCGTGATCCTGCACGTCTGGGCGCTGCACATCCCCGGCTCGTCCAACCCGACCGGCGTCGAAGTGAAGAGCGAAAGCGACACCGTGCCGTTCCACCCGTATTACACGGCGAAGGATGGCTTCGGGCTCGGCGTGTTCCTGATCATCTACTGCGTGGTCGTGTTCTTCCTGCCGAACATGCTCGGCCACCCGGACAACTATATCGAGGCGAACCCGCTCTCGACGCCCGCCCACATCGTGCCCGAATGGTACTTCTACCCGTTCTACGCGATCCTGCGTGCGTTCACCTTCGACTTCATCCTCGAAGCGAAGCTGTGGGGCGTGCTCGCCATGTTCAGCTCGATCCTGCTGTGGTTCCTGCTGCCCTGGCTCGACCGTTCGCCGGTCCGCAGCGGCCATTACCGCCCGCTGTTCCGCACCTTCTTCATCATCCTGCTGGTTGATATGGCGGTGCTGTTCTACTGCGGCGGTGCGCCGGCTGAAGAGCCCTATGTGATGATCAGCCAGATCGCGACGGCGTACTACTTCCTGCACTTCCTCGTGATCCTGCCGATCGTTTCCTCGATCGAGAAACCCAAGCCCCTGCCCTACTCGATTACCGAGGCGGTGCTGGGGTCCGACAAGAAGGCCGTGCTGGGCGAAAACACCCAGCCCGCGACCTGACGGTCGGCCACCGATTGCCTAGTGACGACGGATAAACGTTAAGGACACCCGATGATCCGCATTCTTTCCGCCCTTGCCGGACTCGTCTTTGCAGGCGTCGTCCTGCTCGCCTTCGTCATGGGTGCGACCACCTGGCTGACCGAAGAGCCCATGCATTCGGCCGACCACGAGTTCCATCTCGACGCGCACGGCCCTGAAGGCGGCTATTCGTTCGACGGTCCCGTGGGCAAGTGGGACGTCGCGCAGCTGCAGCGTGGCCTCAAGGTCTACAGCGAAGTCTGCGCGGCCTGCCACAGCCTGAAGTTCGTCGCTTTCCGCGATCTGGAAGAGATCGGCTACAGCGAAGCGCAGGTGAAGGCCTTCGCCGCGACCAAGCAGGTGCCCGGGATCGATCCGAACACCGGCGAAAGCACCATGCGTCCGGGTGAACCGACCGATTACTTCCCCTCGCCGTTCCCCAATGCGGTGGCGGCAGCTGCAGCGAACAACAACGCGATCCCGCCCGATCTTTCGCTGATGACCAAGGCGCGCCACCACGGCAGCAACTACGTCTATTCGCTGCTGACCGGCTACACGGATCCGGCCACCTTCGAGAAGGACGGCAAGCGCCTGATGGAGGAGTTCCCCGACTTCCAGACGCCGCCGGGGCTCTACTTCAACCCGTATTTCGCCAACCTCAACTTGGCGATGGCTCCGCCGCTCGGCGTGGACGGTCAGGTGACCTACGACGACGGCACCGAAGCCACGGTGTCGCAGATGTCGGCCGACGTCGCCGCGTTCCTGACCTGGACGGCC
Source organism: Citromicrobium bathyomarinum (assembly GCA_001306305.2). Classification (NCBI taxonomy): domain Bacteria; kingdom Pseudomonadati; phylum Pseudomonadota; class Alphaproteobacteria; order Sphingomonadales; family Sphingomonadaceae; genus Citromicrobium; species Citromicrobium bathyomarinum. The sequence continues at coordinate 479,412 of CP155577.1, read as the reverse complement.
GAGCCCAAGCTGGTCGAGCGCAAGCAGACCGGTTTCGCAGTCCTCGTCTTCCTGCTGTTCGCGACGGTTCTGGCCTATTTCGCGAAGCGGCAGGTCTGGTCGAGCGTGAAGCCGAAAAAGGCCTGAGCCGATCCCGGCTGATGCTTCCGTGAGTAATGCTCCCGCAGCGCTCGATCTCGAGCAGCTGCGGGCCAGCATCCGCACGGTTCCCGACTTTCCCAAGCCGGGCATCCAGTTCCGCGACATTACTACTCTATTGAGCGAGCCTGCTGCGCTGCGCACCAGCGTGTCGCTGCTGGCGGATATGGCGCGCGATCAGGGAGCGACCGTAATCGCCGGGATGGAAGCACGCGGCTTCATCTTCGGCGCGGCGGTTGCGATCCATGCGGGGCTTGGCTTCGTGCCGATCCGCAAGCCGGGCAAGCTGCCGGTGGAAACGATCGGCGTCGACTACGCACTGGAATATGGCACCGACCGCCTTGAACTCGACCCGAGCGCGCTGGCACCCGGAGCAAGGGTTGCGCTGGTCGACGATCTCATCGCCACCGGGGGCACCGCGCTGGCGGCAGCCGAGCTGGTAACGCTCACCGGAGCGCATGTGGCTGCCGCGCTCTTCGTGCTCGATCTGCCCGATCTGGGTGGTTCGGCCCGGCTGCGCGATGCGGACATCCCCGTCCACTCGCTGGTTTCGTTCGACGGCGACTAGCGTCAACCACGCGTCTCTTCAGGGACTTGTGGAACGGATTGCCTTCGGGCACCGTTGCTAGCGGATCGAAGGGGGTCTGATCTCGCCATGCAAACGGCAGCAGTTGTAATCGCAGCGGTCGGCGCGCTCGGCATCGGCGCGCAATGGATCGCGTGGCGGACCAATTGGCCTGCCATCGTGCTGATGCTGGCCGCCGGTTTTCTGGCGGGCCCCATCCTCGGCCTGTTCGATCCCGAAGAAACCTTCGGCTCCCTATTGGAGCCAATGATAGGAATCGGGGTCGCGCTAATCCTGTTCGAAGGCGGCCTCAGCCTCAGCTTCCGGGAATTGCAGCATTCGGGCAGCGCGGTCTGGCGGCTCGCAACGATCGGCGTGGCGGTCGGCTGGGCGCTAGGCGCGGTCACCGGCTATTACGTCGCCGGGCTGGTGTGGCCGGTGGCGATCCTGTTCGGCGGGATCCTGGTGGTCACCGGCCCGACGGTTGTGCTGCCGCTGCTGCGCCAGTCCAACGTGCAAACCCGGCCCGCCTCGATCCTGAAGTGGGAGGCGATCGTCAACGACCCCACCGGCGCGCTGTGCGCTGTCATCGCCTACGAATATTTCCGCAAGGTCGCCGAATCGCCGGGCGCGTCGCTGTTCGAGGTCGTGCCACCCTTGATCGTGGCCGCGGTCATCTCGGGCCTGATCGGCTATGCCGCGGCATGGATCATCTCGTACCTCTTCCCGCGTGGCGCGGTGCCCGAATACCTCAAGGTGCCGGTGCTGTTCTCACTCGTGATCGCGGTGTTCGTCGTGTGCAACATGATCGAGCACGAGGCCGGGCTGGTCGCGGTCACCGTGATGGGCGTCGCGCTCGCCAACATGGACGTCTCATCCCTGCGCAGCATCCACCCGTTCAAGGAGAACATCGCGGTTCTGCTCGTCTCGGGCATCTTCATCCTGCTCTCCGCCTCGCTCAGCTACGACGACCTGCAATATCTCAACTGGCGCTTCGGTGCGTTCCTGCTCGCGCTGCTGTTCTTCGTCCGTCCGGCGACCGTGCTGATCAGTCTGCTCGGCAGCCCGCTTCCGTGGAACGAGCGCCTGTTCCTCGCCTGGATCGCCCCGCGCGGGATCGTACTGGTCGCGATCTCCGGCCTGTTCGCCCTGCGTCTGAGCGAACTCGGCTATGGCGACGGCAACGTGCTGATCGGGCTGAGCTTCGCCGTGGTGGTCGCGACCATCGTGGCGCACGGTTTTACGGTCGATCTGGTTGCCAAGCTGCTCAAGGTGAAGGGCACCGATCGCCCCGGCCTGATCATTGCCGGCAGCACACCGTGGACGATCGCGCTGGCCAAGCAGATGCACGCGCTCAAGACCCCGGTGATGATCGTCGATTCGAGCTGGCAGCGGCTCGCCGCCGCGCGGCGCGAGGGCCTGCCCTATTATCACGGCGAATTCCTCAATGAGGCGACCGAGCACAATCTCGACCTCAACCCCTATCAGGTGCTCGTCGCGGCGACCGACAACGAGGCTTACAACGCGCTCGTCTGCAACGAGTTCGCCCACGAGATCGGGCGCGACAGCGTGTACCAGCTTGGCGAAGCGGTCGAGGATGACCGGCGCGCACTGCCGGGCAGCCTGCGCGGCCGCGCTCTGTTCGAATCGGGTTTCGGAGTGGCCGAGGTCGATCAGCGGCAGAAGGAAGGCTGGGTCTTCCGCAGGACCAAGCTGACCGAAGAATTCACGATCGACGACGCGCGCGAGAAGCTGGGCGAGAAAGCCAACATGCTGCTGCTGCTGCGCGAAAACGGCACCATGCGCTTCTTTACTCACGCGGCCCGGCCCGAACCGCGCCCCGGGGACATCGTCATCACCTATACGCCCCAGCACCTCAAGCGCGCCGAGGCCGAATCGGCCAAGCGCGAAGCGGGGCAGAACGACGCGGGCAAAAAGCCGTCGGACAAGCGCGAGCCCGGGCAGGCGGGCGGGAAGCCCAAACCGGCATGAGTGAGCTGATACGAACTGGTAACCGAAGGAGGGTGGCCATGCGTGGCCCGATGATTGTGCTGGCGCTGGGCGCGCTGCTGGTGGCTTGCAACAGCGAGGAGCCGAGCCCCGCGCCGACCCCCACGCCGAGCGCGACCGGGAGCGACAGCCCGCCGGAAAACAATTCGATCATCCGCCCCGACATCGAAGTGGAGCGGCCGCCGATCGCGCTCGAACCGCTGCGGACCACGATCCCCTTCGGGGCCGGTGGTACCGAGCTGGACGAGACCGCGATGGCTGAACTCAACGGCCTGCTCGACACCGATCAGTGGAAGCAGGTCGAGCGGGTGATCCTGCGCGGGCACAGCGACGCGGGCGGCCCCGACCGGGTCAACATGCGCGTGTCGGAAGAGCGTGCGCAGGCGGTCGCCGACTGGCTGATGGAGCAGGGGCTGACCGAGGACCAGATCCGCATCATCGCGTTCGGCGCACAGAACCCCGTGCAGCCCAACCTGCTGCCCAATGGCGAACCCAACGAGCGGGGCCGTGCGGCCAATCGCCGGGTCGAGATCACCATTCTGGTGCCCAAGGGTGCAACCATTCCCGATCCCGGGCCGACCGTGACACCGACGCCCATCGGCCCGCCATCCTCGCCCGCGCCAACAGCGTCACCCAGGCCGAGCGCTTCGGGCACCGGAGGGTAGCGCTCGCGGCGCTGCTCAGCCTGTGGCTTCGGCCTTGGCGATCGCGTTCAGAATAGGCTCGGCTAGTTCAGGGCGGCAGATCAGCAAATCGGGCGAAAGCGCCTCCGCGCGATTGTAGCGCAGCGCGGAACCGTCGATCCGCGAACAGTGCAGGCCATGCGCCTGTGCCACCGCGACCGGTGCGCAATTGTCCCACTCGTACTGCCCGCCGCTGTGGAGGTAGGCATCCGCCTCCCCGCGCACCACGGCCATTGCCTTGGCGCCTGCGCTGCCCATACCGGCCAGCTCCAGTCCGACTTTCTGCGCGACTTCCTCTGCCAGAGCGGGCGCACGGCTGCGGCTGACCACCATCTTGCCGGTCTTTTCGGCCGCCCGTGTCTTTGACGGATCGCTGGAGAGCACCAGCCCGAGATCGGGGAGGGCCACCGCACCGACCTGCGCTTCGCCATCGATCGACAGGCCGACATGGACCGCCCAGTCGTCGCGCCCCTCGGCAAATTCGCGCGTGCCGTCGACCGGATCGATGATCCAGACGCGCTTGTGCGAGAGGCGCTCGGCGCTGTCCTCGCTCTCCTCTGAGAGGATTCCATCGTCGGGCCGATGCTGGCGCAACGCGGGCATCAGGAAGGCATTGGCCGCCTTGTCCCCCGCATCGCCCAGACCGCGCCCTTCGACCAGCCCACTCGCGCGCACCGCCAGCGCAATGCGCCCGGCCGCCTCGGCCAGCGCTGCCGCCAGCTTTATATCCTCGGCAAAGCTCATTTGAGCGGCAGGATCTGCGCGATGATGTGGTCGGCAGCTTCGTCCACGCTCATGTCGACGGTGTTCACCCTGATCTCCGGTTGCTCCGGCGGCTCGTAAGGGCTGTCGATCCCGGTGAAGTTCTTCAGCTTGCCCTCCCGCGCCTTCCTGTAGAGGCCCTTCACGTCGCGTTCCTCCGCCACTTCCAGCGGCGTGTCGACGAAAATCTCCACGAACTCGCCTTCGGGCAGCATGTCGCGGACCATCTTCCGCTCGGCGCGGAAGGGGCTGATGAAGGCGGTCAGCACGATCAGTCCGGCATCCGCCATCAGCTTGGCAACCTCGCCGATCCGGCGGATATTCTCGATCCGGTCGGCCTCGGTAAAGCCGAGATCCTTGTTCAGCCCGTGGCGCACATTGTCCCCGTCGAGCAGGAAGGTGTGCCGGTTCATCAACGCCAGCTTCTTCTCCACCGCATTGGCGATGGTCGACTTGCCCGAGCCGGAAAGCCCGGTGAACCACAACACGCGCGGGGTCTGGTTCTTCAGCGCGGCATGATGCTCGCGGGCGATGTCGGTCGGCTGCCAGTGCACATTCTGCGCGCGGCGCAGCGCGAAGTTGAGCATCCCGCACGCGACCGTCGCATCGCGTTCCTTGTCGATCAGGATGAACCCGCCCAGAGCCTTGCTGTCGGCATAGGGCTCGAACGCGATCGGGCGGTCGGTGCGCATTTCCAGCACGCCGATCCCGTTCAGCTCCAGCGTCTTGGCCGCGAGCCGGGAGCCGGAACCGGCGGGATTGTTGACGTCGATCTCGTATTTGGGCGCGGCGAGCGTCGCGGTGACGGTGCGCGTACCGATCTTGAGCCAGTATCCGCGACCCGGCTTCATCGCGGTCTGGTCCATCCACACCACGCTCGCCTCGAACTGGTCGGCGACCTGCGGCGGATCGTCCGCAGCGCAGATCACGTCGCCCCGGCTGCAATCGACTTCCTCGTTCAGCGTCAGCGTGACCGACTGCCCGGCCACTGCCTGTTCCAGCGGCCCGTCAAAGGTGTGGATCGCCTTGATCGTCGCCTGCGCGCCCGAAGGGAGCACGCGCACCGCGTCGCCCGGGCGAACGCTGCCGTCGCTGATCAGCCCGGCAAACCCGCGAAAATCCTGATTGGGACGGTTGACCCACTGCACTGCCATCCGGAACGGGCGCGCCTGCGCCTCCTCGCCTGCCAGCGGCACCGCCTCCAGCGCCTCGACCAGGCTCGGCCCGTCGTACCAATCTGTCGCGGCCGAGCGTTCGACCACGTTGTCGCCCCTGAAGCCCGAGATCGGGATCGCGGTCAGACCCTCGAACCCGAAATCCTTCGCGAAGGCGGCGAAATCGTCGCGGATCGCCTCGAACGTGGCGCGGTCGTAGTCGACCAGATCCATCTTGTTCACCGCGAGGATGACGTGGCGAATACCAAGCAACTGCGCGAGGAACGCGTGCCGCCGGGTCTGCACCAGCACGCCCTTGCGCGCATCGACCAGCAGGACTGCGGCATCGGCTGTCGATGCGCCGGTCACCATGTTGCGGGTATATTGCTCGTGCCCCGGCGTGTCGGCGACGATGAACTTGCGCTTTTCGGTGGCGAAGAACCGATAGGCAACGTCGATCGTGATGCCCTGCTCGCGCTCGGCGGAAAGCCCGTCGACCAGCAATGCGAAATCGAGGTCCTGCCCCTGCGTGCCGACCCGCGCGCTGTCGCTTTCGAGCTGGCCGAGCTGATCCTCAAACACGGCGCGCGAATCGTACAGCAGCCGCCCGATCAGGGTCGACTTGCCGTCATCCACGCTGCCGCAGGTAATGAAGCGCAACAGCCCCTTGTCGCGATGCCGTTCCAGATAGGCGTCGATATCCCGCGCGATCAGCGCATCGGGGCGGTAGGTCCGGTCTTCGGCGTCGGCCATCAGAAGTACCCCTCCGCCTTCTTCTTCTCCATCCCGGCACCGCCTTCGTCCTTGTCGATCGCGCGGCCCTGCCGTTCGCTGCTGGTGGTCAGCAGCATTTCCTGCACGACGTCGCGCACGGTCGCCGCTTCGCTCTCCACGGCACCCGTCAGCGGATAGCAGCCGAGCGTGCGGAACCGGACCGAGCGCATCTCTGGCTGCTCGCCGTCCGCGAGCGGAAAGCGTTCGTCCTCGACCATCAGCAGCATGCCATCGCGCTCCACCACGGGTCGCGGAGCCGCGAAATAGAGCGAGGCGATCTCGATCCCCTCGGCCATGATGTATTGCCAGATGTCGAGTTCGGTCCAGTTGGACAGAGGGAAGGCGCGGATGCTCTCGCCCGGAGCCTTGCGGGTATTATACAGGTTCCACAATTCGGGCCGCTGGTTCTTCGGGTCCCACGCGTGGGTCGCGGTGCGGAAGGACAGCACGCGCTCCTTGGCGCGGCTCTTCTCCTCGTCGCGCCGCGCGCCGCCGAAAGCGGCATCGAAGCCATAGTGGTCGAGTGCCTGCTTGAGCCCTTGCGTCTTCCACATGTCGGTATGCAGCGCGCCATGGTCGAACGGGTTGATCCCGCGCTCCTTCGCCTCGGCGTTCTGCCACACCAGCAGTTCCATCCCGGCGTCTGCGGCGGACTTGTCGCGCACCGCGTACATCTCGCCGAACTTCCACGTCGTATCGACATGCAGCAGCGGGAAGGGCGGGGCGGAGGGGTGGAACGCCTTGCGCGCGAGATGGAGCATCACCGCGCTGTCTTTCCCTGCGGAGTAGAGCATCACGGGCGCTCGCGTTTCCGCCACGACCTCGCGCATGATATGGATCGCCTCCGCCTCGAGGCGCTGGAGATGGGTAAGTGCAGACATCGCGGCCTCACATGGCCGGTGATCCCCGCAGCGCCAAGATAGAATGGCTTGAAGCGCCAGAAGCGATTGACGCCCCGCCATCGCCGATGGCAAAGGCATGATCCTGAAGCGGGCGGGTATAGCATAGTGGTAATGCTCCAGCCTTCCAAGCTGGCTAGAGGGGTTCGATTCCCCTTACCCGCTCCAGATTTTCGCTGAAAATCTGGAAGTCCTTTTCCCTGATCCTCGCCGCTATTCCGTTCGCCCTAGCGGGCTCCGGGGCGGCTGCGGGCGGGCGGTCGCCCTTGCCGTCGCTGCGCAACGGATCGGGCCGTGCCTATCCGGCCGAATCCACCGCCATATTGTCGATCAGGCGCGTGCCGAGGATATGCGCGGCGACCAGCAGGCGGGCGGGGCGGTTGCTCAGCGTATCGATCCTTTCGAGCGAGGCCGCATCGGCGAGCGCGGCGTAATCGACCTTCGAAAATCCGCCTTCGATCAGCTTGTGCTCCAGATCGCGCAAAGCGGCGCCCACGGGCGCGCCCGCTTCGATCCGGGCGATCGCCTGCCGCATCGCTGCGGGCAGCACCGCGGCCTGCGCGCGCGCGGTCTCGTCGAGATACCGGTTGCGGCTCGACAGCGCGAGCCCGTCCGCCTCGCGCACGGTCGGCACGCCAAGGATCGCGTTGGCGTGGGGGAAGGAAAGGTCTAGGTCGCGCGCCATGCGACGGATGACCGCGAGCTGCTGCCAGTCCTTCTCCCCGAACAGCGCCACATCCGGCCGCACCTGATTGAACAGCTTGCACACCACCGTGGCGACCCCGGCGAAGTGGCCCGGGCGGCTCGCTCCGCAGAAATCCGCGCTGACGCCCTCGACCGAGATGCTGGTCGCGAAACCATCGGGGTACATCTCTTCCGCATTGGGTGCCCACAGCGCGTCCACCCCTTCGCCCTCCAGCAGCCGCGAATCCGCCTCCAGCGTGCGTGGATAGGCATCCAGATCCTCGTTCGGGCCGAACTGGGTCGGATTGACGAAGATCGACACCACAACCCGGTCCGCCTTTTCGCGGGCCGCGCGCACCAGAGTCAGGTGCCCTTCGTGCAGCGCGCCCATGGTCGGCACGAAGGCAATGCGCTCGCCCTTCTCGCGCCAGGCCGCGATGGCACTGCGCAGGTGATCCAGCCGGTGAAGCGATTGCATGGGTCAGACCCCTCCGATAGATGATTGGCGACGGCCTAGCCTTGGCTGGCCCTGTTCCGCAATCAGCAAAGGATCGCCGCGCACGTGACTGGCCATCGCCCCCATCGCATCGTCTTCGCCAACGAAAAGGGCGGGACCGGCAAATCGACCACCGCAGTCCACGTGGCGGTCGCGCTGGCCTATCAGGGTGCGCGGGTGGCCGCGATCGATCTCGACCACCGTCAGCGCACGATGGACCGCTATTTCGAAAACCGCGACGAAACTGCACGCCGTCGCGGCATCGCGCTGCCGACCGCACGGTGCGAGGTGTTTGCGGGCGGAAGTGCCGAGGCGCTGGAGGAAAAGGCGAAGGAACTGGCTGCCGACGCCGATTTCCTGCTGTTCGACACGCCCGGTCGCGACGATCCGCTGGCGCAGCATGCGGCCAAGGAAGCCGATACGCTGGTCACTCCGCTCAACGACAGTTTCGTCGATTTCGACCTGATCGGCCAGGTCGATGCTGAAAGTTTCAAGGTCCGCCGCCTGAGTTTCTATGCCGAGGCGATCTGGGAGGCGCGGCTGGCGCGCAGCAAAACCACGATCGAGCAGAACCGCCCGCAGATGGACTGGGTGGTGGTGCGAAACCGCACCGGCCACACCGAGGCGCGCAACATGGTGCGCATCGAACGCGCGCTGACCGAGCTGAGCAAGCGGGTCGGCTTTCGCGTCTCCTCCGGCCTGTCCGAACGCGTGATCTATCGCGAGCTGTTCCCCTCCGGCCTGACCCTGCTCGACAAGGGGCATCTGGGCGATCTGGGGACCAGCCACCTGGTTGCGCGGCAGGAACTGCGGCAACTGGTGCAGAATCTTAATCTGCCGGTGCCAGAAGGGGCCGATCGGGCGTTGGAAGCTGCATGATACGGTTCCTGATCATCGCCGCACTGCTCAGCGTCGTTTGCCGCTGGGCGTTCGGGCGATGGCCGTGGGATTTCCTCAAGCCGGCCCCGACCCGTTCGCAGGCGGTGTTTCGTGCGCGCAAGCTGCTGGATGTGTCTGCGGATGCCAGCCACGCGCAGATCATCGAGGCGCACAAGCGGCTGGTACGCCAGGTCCACCCGGACCGGGGTGGCAGCGCGGCCCAGGTGCATGAGGCAAACGCCGCGCGCGACATACTGATCGACCAACTTCCCCCAAGGGAGAGAGCGAAATGAGCCACACCTTCGACCCGACCATCCTGCGCGAATATGATATTCGCGGCGTGATCGGCGAAACGCTGGAGGCGGATGATGCCCGCGCGATCGGGCGCAGCTTCGGCTCGATGCTCAGGCGCAGCGGCGGATCGCGCGTGGCGGTCGGCTATGACGGGCGGCAAAGCTCGCCAATGCTGGAACATGCGCTGGTCGAGGGACTGACCGCGAGCGGGTGCGATGTCGTGCGGGTCGGCCTCGGCCCCACGCCGATGCTCTATTATGCAGAGGCTTCAGCCGATGATGTGGATGGCGGCATCCAGATAACCGGCAGCCATAATCCCCCCAATTACAACGGCTTCAAGATGGTGTTTCAGGGCCGCCCGTTTTTCGGGGCGGACATCCAGCAGCTCGGCGAAGTGGCCGCCGCTGGTGAGTGGGAGGATGGCACTGGCTCGGTCATCGATCGCCCGCTGATCGACGCCTATGTCGAGCGGTTGCTGGAGGGGCTGGACGGGATCGACCCCGCCTCGCTCGCGGATATCAGGATCGGCTGGGACGCAGGCAATGGCTCGGCCGGGCCCGCGCTCGAAAAGCTCGTCGCGCGGCTGCCGGGTGAGCATCATGTGCTTTACGCAGAGGTCGATGGCACCTTCCCCAATCATCATCCCGATCCGACGGTCGAGGCGAATCTGGCGGACCTTCGCGCGCTGGTCGCGGACAAGCAGCTCGACTTCGGAATTGCCTTCGACGGGGACGGCGACCGGATCGGGGCGATCGACGGCGAGGGCCGCGTGATCTGGGGCGACCAGCTGCTGATGATCTACGCGCAGGATCTGCTGCAAAGGCGGGCCGGGGCCACGATTATCGCCGATGTGAAGGCCAGCCGCGCGCTGTTCGACCATGTCGAGGCGCATGGTGGCAAGCCGGTGATGTGGAAGACCGGGCATTCGCTGATTAAGTCCAAAATGAAGGAAACTGGCGCGCCGCTGGCTGGAGAGATGAGCGGGCACGTGTTCTTCGCCGATACCTACTACGGCTACGACGATGCGCTTTACGCCGGGGTCCGGCTGATCGCGGCATCGGCTCGGCTGGGACATTCCGTCACCGAATTGCGCGGGGCGATGCCCGACATGGTCAACACGCCGGAAATGCGTTTCCAGGTCGATGAGTCCCGCAAGTTTGCTGCGGTCGAGGAGGTACGCGACCGGCTGGCCGACTCACCCGCTCAGGTCAATGCGACCGACGGTGTCCGCGTCACCACCGATGACGGCTGGTGGCTGCTGCGTGCCTCGAACACGCAGGACGTGCTGGTCGCGCGCGCCGAAAGCGACAGCGAGGCGGGCCTTGCGCGACTGATGCAGCAGATCGACGAGCAACTGGCGCTGTCGGGCCTCGAACGCGGGCCGCAGGCGGAGCATTGATCGGGACGCAGGGTTTGCGAAAGTTTCCCGGAGTCTGTGAGGAAGCACGATGAAGAATATCGCATTGGTCGCCGCAATGGGCGCGCTAGCCTTGGCTCAGCCCGCGATGGCGCAGGACGAGAGCGCGACAGAAGAGGCGACTGAAGACACCCAGGCCGAACTTCAGCAAGCCGATCCGGACGAGGCCGGCCAGAGCGCCGGTGTCGCCCTGGCCGAGTTGATGGGCGCGATCTTCAGTGCGGAGCCTTTGACCGCGGAGCAGGAGGCCAGACTGCCTGAAGCGGGCGCGGCTGCGAATGCGCTCGTGCCGGAAGGCATTTACGGGCGCATGATGCGCGAAATGATGGACGGCACCGTTGGCGGTCTCTTCGGCATGATTCTGGAGCAGGGCGATGCGATGAGCAGCCTTGATCTTGCCGACTATACGGGGCTCTACGGCGAAGAGGTCGACGCGCTGACTGAAGAGCAACGGCGCGAGCTCACCACGATTTTCGACCCCGTTTATCAGGAACGCATGGAGGCCGAGATGGCCGCGATGACGGATATGATGGAGCGGGTTTTCGGCAGTCTGGAACCGGGGCTGCGCGAAGGTCTGTCGCGGGCACTGGCAACGCGGTTCTCCACCGACGAGCTGGAAGCGATCAATGCGTTTTTCGCCACTCCCGCTGGCGCGAAGTATGCGGGCGAGAGCCTGATCATGTTTACCGACCCACAGATCATGGCCAGCGTCGGGCAGGCGATGCCCGCGCTGATGCAGGAAATGCCCGCGTTCTTCGGCGGTAAAGGCGATGCTGCAGGCGATTTGCCCGCGCCGCGCCGGTATGACGACCTCACCCCTTCGGAACAGCGCCGCGCGGCCGAGCTGCTCGGCGTCGACCAGCCGACGCTCCGTGCGCGCATGGCTGAGGCCGAGGAAGCAGCCGCCGAAGGCGGGGCACCGGCAGATGACGCGTGGAGTGATGACGATCAGGCCATTCCCGATGTCGAAACCGAAGAGACGTCCGATGCCTTCGAGGAAGCGATGGAGGAAGTCGGAGCGTAACGAAGCTCGGCTCTTTCCCGCTGCGCGTGCATTGTTGCGGCATGACGGGCACTGACGTTCCCCCTGAAATCGAAGCCTGGTTTGCGGGGCGCGGCTGGCGCATCCGTGATCACCAGCGCGCGATGCTGGAGGCGAGCGATCGGGGCGATCACGCGCTGCTGGTGGCCGATACGGGCGCGGGCAAGACGCTGGCGGGCTTCCTGCCGACGCTTGCCGCATTCATCCCCTCGCGGCTGGGCGATGCGAAGCCGCCGGAGGGATTGCACACGATCTATGTCTCGCCGCTCAAGGCGCTGGCGCAGGATGTGCAGCGCAACCTGATCGCTCCGGTGGAGCAGATGGGCCTGCCGATCAGCGTCGAGACGCGCAGCGGCGATACCTCGTCCGATCGCAAGCGCCGCCAGCGCGACAAGCCGCCCAATGTGCTGCTCACCACGCCGGAGAGCCTCTCCCTGCTGCTCTCCTACCCCGAGAGCTTCGACATCTTCGCCGGATGCCAGCGGATCGTCATCGACGAGATCCACGCCTTCGCCACCGGCAAGCGCGGCGATCTGCTGGCGCTGTGTCTTGAACGGTTGCAGGCCATCGCGCCGCAGATGCAGCGCGCTGCGCTCTCCGCCACGGTCGCCAACGAAGAGGGCTTTCGAGCCTGGCTGGCTCCCCATGGCGAAATCGACCGGGTCGCCGTGGTGCAGGGTGAGGCGGGCGTTCCGCCCGAGGTTGAAATCCTGCTGCCCGACGAGAACCGCGTGCCATGGGGCGGCCATGCGGCGACCTGGGCAATCCCGCAGCTCTACGAGGTGCTGCGGCAGAACCGCACCACGCTGGTCTTCACCAACACGCGTTTCCTCGCCGAATATATCTTCCAGCACCTGTGGGATGTGAACGAGGACAAGCTGCCGATCGGCATTCACCACGGCTCGCTCAGCCGCGAGGCGCGCGAGAAGGTGGAGGGGGCGATGGCGGCGGGCGAGCTGCGCGCGCTGGTCGCCACCGCCAGCCTCGATCTGGGGGTGGACTGGGGCGATATCGACTGCGTGGTCCAGATGGGCGCGCCAAAGGGCTCCAGCCGTCTGTTGCAGCGCGTGGGGCGCGCAAATCACCGGCTCGACCAGCCCAGTCGTGCGCTGCTGGTCCCGGGCAACCGGTTCGAATTTCTCGAAGCGCAGGCGGCCAAGGATGCGGTCGACGAAGGGCAGCGCGATGGCGAGGATTTCCGGCCCGGCGGGCTCGATGTGCTCGCCCAGCACGTGATGGCCTGCGTTTGCGCGGCGCCTTTCGAGGAGGCTGAGCTGCTCGCACAGGTGCGCAGCTGCCTGCCCTATGCCTGGATCGACGAGGAGGTGTTCGCGCGGGTGCTGAACTTCGTCGCCACCGGCGGGTACGCGCTCAAGGCCTATGACCGGTTCCAGCGGATCGTGCGCGACCGGTCGGGCCAGTGGCGGCTGACCCACCCGCAGCATGCCGCGCGCCATCGGCTGAATGCGGGCATCATCATGGATGCGCAGATGCTGGAGGTGCGCTTCAGGAATGGCCGTTCGCTGGGCCGGGTGGAGGAGAATTTCGCCGCACAGCTATCACCGGGGGATACCTTCGCCTTCGCCGGCACTTCGCTGGAGGTCGAGCAGCTGCGCGACATGGAGATCATCGTGCGTGCGTCGAGCAAGTCGGCGATGATCCCGAGCTATGGCGGCGCGCGCATGCCGCTGACCACACATCTGGCCGACCGGGTGAGGGCGATGCTGGTCGACCGGACGAGCTGGGCGCGCTTTCCCGACGATGTGCGCGAGTGGCTGGAGATGCAGGACTGGCGCAGCGAGCTGCCGGGGCCGGACAATCTGCTGGTCGAAAGCTTCCCGCGCGGTGGCCGCGAATACACGGTCTACTACACCTTCACCGGGTGGAACGCGAACCAGTCTCTGGGGATGCTGATTACCAAGCGGATGGAGGATCGCGGGCTGATGCCCGGCGGCTTCGTTGCAAACGACTATTCGCTGGCGGTGTGGGGGCTCAAGCCCGTAGAGGATCCAGCGCCGCTGCTATCGCCAGATATTCTGGCGCACGAATTCGTCGACTGGGTGCAGGACTCGCATTTGCTGCGCCGCTCCTTCCGCGAGGTGGCGGTGATCGGCGGACTGGTCGAGCGGCAGCATCCGGGCAAGCGCAAGACAGGCAAGCAGGTCACCTTCTCGACCGACCTGATCTACGACGTGCTGCGCAAGTACGAGCCCGAGCATGTGCTGCTCGAGGCCGCCTGGGCCGACGCACGCACACGGTTGACCGATGTCGGGCGGTTGGGCGACCTGCTCGACCGCGCGCAGGGCGATCTGGTGCATGTGAAGCTGGACCGCGTGAGCCCGCTTGCGGTCCCGGTGATGGTGATGATCGGGCGCGAGAGCCTGCCGCAGGGCTCGGTCGACGACGAACTGCTGCTTGAGGCCGAAAGCCTTGCGGGCGAGGCGATGCGGCCCGCCGATTAGGGCGCGCCGGAGGGGCTAGTCGGTCGCGAACTTGCGATACTTCTCGTTGCCCACGAAGCCGAACTTCGTCACCGGCGAGGCCTCTATGAGCGCGAGCGTGCGGGCAGAAAGGTCGTAGCTCGCATTGGCTTCGGGCTCGAACTGCAATTCGGGCTCGGGCGCCACGCGGCTGGCCAGCGTGAGGTTGGTCGCCAGCTCGCGCTGGGAGACGGCCTCGCCATTCCACAGGACTGCGCCGCCCTCGGTCACCACCACCTTGTTGATGACCGGGTCGATCGGGCTGCCCTCGCCAACGCCGACCTCGATATCCACCGCGTTGGTCGCGATCGGGATGGTGATGATGAACATGATCAACAGCACCAGCAGGACGTCGATCAGCGGGGTCATGTTGATCTCGCCCACCGGGGCGGGGGCTTTCACGGCTCGGTCGATTGCAGCACTGGCCATCATCTTGTCTCCCATGGGGCGGCCACTTTTGTAGCTCGCAAGAGAGATAGTATAACAATCAATCGTGCTTGGCCAGTACGGACGAAAAAGGGGGCGGATCGCTCCGCCCCCTGATCGACTGGCTGCATTGCAATGCTGCCAAATATGTAACCGGACCTACTTGCCGAAGGTGCGGTACTGTTCGTTGCCGACGAAGCCGAACTTCGTCACGCCCGAGGCCTTGATGATGTTCAGCGTCTTGGCCGAGAGGTCGTAGCTGGCGAGGGGCTCGGGCTCGAACTGCAGTTCGGGCTCGGGCTCGATATCGCGGGTCAGCTGGAGATTGCGGACCAGCTGGCCCTGATTGATGGCCTCGCCGTTCCACAGGATCTCGCCGTTCTGGGTCAACACGATCTTGTTCTTGACCGGGTCGATCTCCTGCTGCGCATCGTTGGGGTTGGGCTGCGGAAGGTCGATGTTGACCGCGTGGGTCGCCACCGGGATGGTGATGATGAACATGATGAGGAGCACGAGCAGGACGTCGATCAACGGCGTCATGTTCATGTCCATCATCGGGGCGCCATCATCGGAACCGCCTGACATAGCCATGGGTGTGGTCTCCTAAATCTTTGTCTGCGGCGGATCAGGCGTTCGGATCGACCGGGTTCGAGATGAACCCGACGGTCGGATAGCCTGCTGCCTGCACGTTGTAGATCGTGCCGGCGACACACCGCCAGGGTGCGTTCACGTCGCCGCGAATGTGCACCTGCGGGATCAGGTCGGGCTCTGCCTTGATGGCTTCCGGGCCACCTGCACGTTGCACGATGCTGTCGAGCCGCTCGAACGCCTGGTCGTACAGCTCTTCCGAGCTCACCGGCGTGGTGTTGCCGAAGTAGACCCGGCATTCGCCGTCACGAACCGCACCGCTGTACCCCGGATCACCGGCCGCGTTGCCGTTGGCATCGGTGGTGCTCACGGTGAGCTGCAGGTTCTCGACCTTGTCCTTCGATTCTTCCGATTCGAAGACCGGAATCTGGAGCTTCTCGATCGTCTGGATCGCGACAGGAACCGCAATCAGGAAGATGATGAGAAGCACCAGCATCACGTCCACCAGCGGAGTGGTGTTGATGTCTGCCATCGGCGTATTGCCGTCGCCTCCCGTGGAAATCGCCATGGTTTGCGTCCTATTCCGTTATATGACCAGAGAAGTGAGCGAAGGGGGCCGCGCCACCAGCGATGGGCGGCCCCTGTCGACTTACTTCTTGACGGTCTTGGCAGCCTGCTGCGTCGAAGCGGCAGTCATCGGGCGAACCGAGCCGTTCGAGTTGACGTAGGCCAGCAGGTCGGTCGAGAAACCGGTCAGCAGCTCGGCGATGCGCTTGTTGCGGGACATCAGCCAGTTGTAGGCGAACACCGCAGGCACGGCGACGAGCAGACCGATCGCGGTCATGATCAGCGCTTCACCGACCGGGCCGGCAACCTTGTCGATCGAGGCCGAACCGGCGAGACCGATGTTGATCAGCGCGCGATAGATCCCGATCACGGTACCGAGCAGACCGACGAACGGCGCGGTCGCACCGACCGTGGCGAGGAAGGCGAGGCCGCCGTTGAGGCGCGACATGATCGCATCCTGCGAACGGGCCAGCGAACCGTGCATCCAGTCATGTGCTTCCATGCTGTCGGTCATCTTGCCGTGCGAAGCCTGGGCCGCGACGGTGTCGTCGACCATCTGGCGCCATGCGCTGTTCTTGTCGAGCTTGCCGGCGCCTTCTTCGAGGCTGTTCGCACGCCAGAACTGGCTGCGGACCTTCTTGTACTGACCCAGCACCTTGTTCTGCTCGAGCAGCTTGGTGATCAGGATGTAGAACGAACCGACCGACATGATCACGAGCACGGCGAGAATGGTCCAGGCGATCGGGCCGCCCTGTTCCATAGCTTCCATGAAGCCGAATTCAGTCTGCGGACCTGCGTCACCGGCAGCCGCCATAAGATTGATGAACATCGCGAAGTCTCCAAAAAAAATGTCTTAACCAGTAACCTCGACGCGCCCCCGGTCTGCCCTGCAGCAGGGGGCGCGCCGTTCAAATCAGTTGGGAATTTCCCAGCGAACCGTTCCGGAGAACGACCCGGCATCACCCCGGAACCGAGCGCGACGCTCGATCAGGCGGCAGGTCGCGTCCTTGAGCTCGCCCGGCGCGCTCCCGCCGGTGATCGAGCAGCCCGAAACCCGGCCATTACTGCCGATTGACAGCGTGAACGACACGGTGCCCGAGTAGTCGCGGCTGATCCAGCTCGACCGGTAGTCTGAATCGGTGATCCAGTTCCCGTTCGACGGCCGCGGCGGATTGGCCGGCGGCGGAGGCGGGGGAGGCGGCGGCGGCGGCGCGGGAGGCGCAACCGGTGCGGCCGGGGGAATCCGCAGCGCCGGCGGAGCGGGCGGCGGAATCGTCTGCTGCGTGCGCACCTGCGGCGGATTCGTCGCAACCGAAATCGGCGGCGGCGGTGCCACGGGCGGCGGCGGAGCAGTATCCGGCTGCGGCTCGGGGGGCGGCGGTTCTTCCTCGGGTTCAGGGGGCGGCGGTTCTTCGATATCGACTGTCGTCACCCGTTCCACGACCTTCTTGACGGCTGAATAGGCCAGGCCGGTAATGAGGACGTAGCCGATGGCGACATGAATAAGACCGACTATGATGATCGCGACAATCTTGTTGCCGCTCATCTGTTGATCTGAATAAGCCATGCAGTCGCATCACTCCATCAAGCACCGGGCGCGGCCCGGCGATCATGTCCGGCGGCTGCACCGGACGGCGATAGTTTACGACCCGTTAGCCAATTCGATTGCGTCTCCCGGCAGGCGGAAGGCGCAATGTCACGAGCCAGTGGGGCCGTGTCCGGGTAATTTCCGTACCGTCCACCCAGACGGGTCGGGTCTTAGACAGGATGCAAACCCACTGCAAACCCTTTGTCGGTTCAGTTGGAATTCACTAGCCAATGTGTCTGCATCGTGAAAATTTACTAATAGGGAAGGCGGCTTGTCCGTCCAATCTCAATACCGGAGAGCGCATTGAAGTTCCTGAGGCCGATCATTGTCACTGCCCTCGCCGCACTCGCGATCGGGCCGGTAAGCATCGCAGTTTCCGCGCACGCGCAGGACGCTACCGGGCAGACGGCAGCCGTGCCGCAGCAGGCGACCGATGCCGATCTGATCGACTTGGCCGATTACGCAGACCTCGTGCTGCGCGCAAAGGTCCGTCGGCAAAGCGAACTTAAGCCCGAGCGCGCGCCGGGTCTGCAACCGGGCCATACCCGATTTTACATCGAGGCCGAAACGCAGAGCCTGCTGGCGGGCGCCACCCCGGTTGGCCAGAGGGTGCGCTATCTGGTCGATCTCCCGCTCGACGCGCGGGGCCGCAAGCCCAGCCTGCGCAATGCCGAAGTACTCCTGTTCGCGCGCCCCGTTGCGGGCCGCCCGGGCGAGCTGCAGTTGGTCGCACCGGACGCGCAGCTGCGCTGGGACGCGGATCTGGAACGCCGCGCGCGTCTCATTCTGGAACAGCTGGTCGCCCCCGATGCGCCCTCGCGAATCACCGGGGTGCGCGATGCGCTTTCGGTCGCGGGAACGCTGGCGGGCGAATCGGAAACGCAGATCTTCCTCGAGACGGTCGAC
Organism: Citromicrobium bathyomarinum; assembly: GCA_001306305.2. Classification (NCBI taxonomy): domain Bacteria; kingdom Pseudomonadati; phylum Pseudomonadota; class Alphaproteobacteria; order Sphingomonadales; family Sphingomonadaceae; genus Citromicrobium; species Citromicrobium bathyomarinum. The sequence continues at coordinate 461,060 of CP155577.1, read as the reverse complement.
GATGCCCCCGCCGCAATCAGCGTGGTGCGTCGCCCGGGCATGGAGCCGGTGTGGGGCGTGTCCTTCTCCGAGATCGTCGACCAGGCGGTGCGGATCCCGCCGCGCGGATCGCTGGCCGCTTATCGCCTTGCCTGCGCGATGCCGCGGACCCTGCCGAGCGAGGCCAACCTGGCGCGCGAACCCGCCGACCGTGCGCGGGCGAGTGATGACTATCGCTACGTGATCGCCCAGCTGGGCCCATGCCCGCGGCTGCGCGAGGTGCCGACCATCCGCTACTGAATCGGTCAGGCAGGTGCCGCGGGTGGTTGCCATTGTGCGCCGCGGCATTAAGCCCTCGCGCTCATGAGCGATGCATTCAAACTGGGCCTTGCAGGCCTCGGCACGGTCGGTACGGGGGTGCTGCGCCTGCTGGACGACAACGCCGATCTCCTTTCCGCGCGCGCCGGGCGCCCGATCGAGGTGGTCGCGGTTAGCGCGCGGACGCGTGGCCGGGACCGGGGGATCGACCTTTCCGGATACCATTGGTGCGACGATCCGGCCGATCTGGCGCAGGTCGAGGGGCTGGACGCGGTGATCGAGGTGATGGGCGGCACCGACGGCCCCGCGCTCGATCTCGCCCGCGCCAGCCTGTCTGCCGGGCGCAGCGTGGTGACCGCGAACAAGGCGATGATCGCCACCCACGGGTTCGAGCTGGCGCAGGCGGCGGAAACCTCCGGCGCGGCGCTGCTGTTCGAAGCTGCGGTGTGCGCGGGCACGCCGATCCTCCAGACCATGCGCGACGGGCTCTGCGCCAACCGGATCGACCGGATCGAAGGCATTCTCAACGGCACCAGCAACTACATCCTCTCCGCAATGGAGCGCTCGGGCGAGGACTTTGGCGAGACGCTCGCCGAGGCACAGCGGCTTGGTTACGCGGAGGCCGATCCCGCGCTCGACGTCGATGGCGGCGATGCGGCGCACAAGCTCGCCATTCTCGCCGCACTCGGCTTCGGCCTGCGGCCCGATTTCGCGGGCGTCGAGGTGAACGGCATCCGCGACGTGCGCGCCGCCGACATCGCCCAGGCCGAACGGCTGGGCTACAAGATCCGCCTGGTTGCGATGGCGGACATGGTCGATCGCCCGGGCGAGGCACCGGCGCTGCTGCAGCGGGTTCGCCCGTGCCTGCTGCCTGCCGATCACCTGCTTGCCGGAATCGACGGGCCGACCAACGCGGTGCTGACGCTGGGCGACCAGTCGGGGCCGATACTGATCCAGGGCGCGGGCGCGGGCAGTGCGGCGACCGCCAGCGGGATCGTGGCCGACGTAGTCGCGCTCGCCAGAGGCCAGGCGCGCGCGCCGCTCGCCGTCCCGGCGGGGCAGCTGGCGGTGGCCGAGCGGGCCGATTCGGGGGCGCGGGAGGCACGCTATTACCTGCGCTTCGTCGTTGCGGACCGCCCCGGCGTGCTCGCCGAGCTGGCCGCCGCGATGCGCGATGCGCGGGTCAGCATCCAGAGCCTGATCCAGGAAGGCGAGGGGATCGACCCCGAAGCCGGCGGGATCATGGTCGCGCTCACCACCCACCGCGCACCTGCCCGCAACATCCGCGATGCGCTGGCCCGGTTGCAGGGATCGCAGAGCATCGTCGAGCCGCCGCTCTCGATGCCGATCCTGCAGGACTGATCCGCCTCAGCCTTCGGGCGAGGGCGGCGGTGCCTCCTGCGCCTGTGCCTGCTCATCGGAAGGCTGGCCGTCGGCAGGGGTGCCGCCATCATAGGCCGAGCCATGCGGAGCAAGACCGCGCGCAATCCGGTCCGCGTCGGACCCCGGCGGTGCCTCGGGCAGCTCGGAGAAGTCGATGATGTACGCCGGGGGCGGCGGGCAGTTGATGCCCTTGATACAGCCGCTGACGGTCGCCGGGCCCTTGAAGATGCCGGGGCCCGAGACGTCCGGCGCCTGCCCGGTCCACTCCAGATGACTCTCGTCGCCGCGCTCCAGCCGCGATTGCACCCGGTACTGGTCCGGGTTCTGTTCCACGGGCGCGCAGACCACGATTTCGTTGTCGGCCGATTCGGGACAGTCGGCGGGCAGTTCGCGCTCCGGCTCCGGCGCGGCGTAGGCACGCCGCGCCTCTTCCAGCACCGGACCGACCACATCCTCGCGATCCTGCGCCGCAGCGGGTGTCCCCGCCAGCGCGGCACCGCCGCAAATCGTGATGACAAAAGCGCTTCGTATCGACACAGGCCCGCTCCCCGACTAGGCGCTTTGAAGAAGACAAACGATACCAGAAGGGCTGAATCACCGATGAACACTTCAGGCACGTCCAGCGAACTCGACCGGGTGCTGGTGCTCGAACTGGTACGAGTCACCGAAAAAGCGGCGATCGCCGCATCCAAGCTGGTCGGTCGCGGGGACGAGAAAGCCGCCGATGCCGCCGCTGTCGAAGCGATGCGCAAGGCGTTCGACAAGCTCGAGATCGACGGCACCGTGGTGATCGGCGAGGGCGAGCGGGACGAGGCCCCCATGCTCTATATCGGCGAGAAGGTCGGCGGCGCGCCGGGCACCGGGCCCAAGATCGATATCGCGCTCGACCCGCTGGAAGGCACCACCATCACCGCCAAGGCCGGTCCCAACGCGCTCGCCGTGCTCGCGGCGGCGGAGAAGGGCAACCTGCTCAACGCGCCCGACACCTATATGGACAAGCTGGCGGTCGGCCCCGGCTATCCCGAAGGCATCATCGACCTCGCCAAGAGCCCGAGCGACAATGTCCGCGCGGTGGCCGAAGCCAAGGGCGTGAAGCCCGAAGAGATCATCGTCTGCGTGCTCGACCGCCCGCGCCATGCGGACCTGATCGCGGAGCTGCGCGGGCTTGGCTGCGGCGTGGTGCTGATCGGCGACGGCGATGTCGCCGGGGTGATCGCGGTGACCGACGAGGACACCACGATCGACATGTACATGGGCCAGGGCGGCGCGCCCGAGGGCGTGCTGGCCGCTGCCGCGCTGCGCTGCGTCGGCGGCCAGTTCAACGGCCGCCTCGTGTTCCGCAACGAGGACGAGAAGGCCCGCGCCGCGAAGTGGGGGATCGAGGATCTCGACCGGATCTACAAGCTGGAAGACCTCGCCAAGGGCGACTGCATCTTCGCCGCGACCGGCGTGACCTCGGGATCGCTGCTCGAAGGCGTGAAGCGCCGCAAGGGTGGGCGCATGACCACCGAAAGCGTGGTGATGCGCGCGTCGAGCGGCACCGTGCGCTGGATCCGTGGCGAACACCGCATCCGGTAGTCCGCGGGGAGGCGCTGGCGTTTGCGTAAGCGCAACGGCCTTCGCACCCCGAACAGGGACTCGCGCTGGATCCGCGGCGAACACCGCATCCGGTAGTCTGCGGGGAGACGTTGGCGTGACACATTTACCGGGCCCGGATGGCAAACTTGCTCCGCCTTTGCCCGGGCCCGCAGACAGGCGATCGCGATCTGGTGAGCCGACCCTGCGCGTCAGCCTCAAAAGCGCGGGAACGTCCGGTTTGCGCGCGATGCTGACCATGGCCCCGCGATAGACCACCGGCCTGACCAGCCCGCGGTTCACCCGCGCGAACAGCTGCGTATCCGTCACCTTCCGGAAATCCTCGCGCACCCCCTCCACGCGCCCCGACCCGGGCGGCGTCAGCACGCGGTCCCAAGCATCGGCGAAGGATCGCGCCTCTGGCCGTGCCCGCAGGCGATAGGCGCTCGCACGGCTCATCCCGACATGACGCGCCGCTGCCGCGACCGATCCGGTGAGGTAGAGCTGCACGAGAAAGGCGCACTGGCGCGTCACGCTCCACCCGTCGCGCCGTGTGCGCAGCGGCACGGGGCTGAACCAGCCGGGGCGGCGGCGCAATCGGTGGGCACTGGGCTTCGCCATCGCACATTTTAAGCCACGAACGGGCAGCAGTAGGAAAGCGTTTTGAGCGCGCGAGCCGGGGCGCACACGCGAACCACACATTGCATTCGTGTGACCGGCGGTTTAGCCGCGCAACCGACCCCGCCCCGCCTCCAACAAGGACCGCCTCCCTTATGAAACTGATGGCCGGCAATTCGAACCTGCCCCTCGCCCGTGCGATCGCAGGCTACCTCGAAATTCCGCTGACCGACGCCAGCGTGCGCCGATTCGCCGACGAGGAAGTGTTCGTCGAAATTCACGAGAACGTGCGCGGCGAAGACGTGTTCGTGCTCCAGTCGACCAGCTTCCCGGCGAACGACAACCTGATGGAGCTGCTGATCTGCATCGATGCGCTCAAGCGCGCATCGGCCCGCCGGATCACCGCAGTGGTCCCCTATTTCGGCTATGCCCGGCAGGATCGCAAACCCGGCCCGCGCACGCCGATCAGTGCCAAGCTGGTCGCCAACCTGATCACCCAGGCCGGGGCCGACCGCGTGCTGGCGGTGGACCTGCACGCAGGCCAGATCCAGGGCTTCTTCGACATCCCGACCGACAACCTGTTTGCAGCGCCCGTGATGGCTGCCGACATTCAGGCGCGTTACGGCGACCGCGACCTGATGGTCGTCAGCCCCGACGTGGGCGGCGTGGTCCGCGCGCGCGCGCTGGCCAAGCGGCTCGACAATGCGCCGCTGGCGATCGTCGACAAGCGGCGCGACCGGCCCGGCGAATCGGAAGTGATGAACATCATCGGCGACGTGCAGGGCCGCCACTGCGTGCTGATCGACGATATCGTCGATTCGGGTGGGACGCTGTGCAACGCGGCCGACGCGCTGCTCGAACAGGGGGCATCCTCGGTCGCGGCCTATATCACCCACGGCGTGCTTTCGGGCGCGGCGGTGGCGCGGGTCGATGCCTCGCAGCTGACCGAACTGGTGGTGACCGACACGATCCCCGCGGCCGAGGCCGCCAAGGACGCCAAGCGCATCCGCTATCTCACCATCGCCCCGCTGATCGGCGAAGCGGTGCGGCGGATTGCGGATGAAAGCTCGGTTTCCAGCCTGTTCGACTAGGGCGGGCACCATAAAGGAGAGCCGCGCGATGAAACTCGACGACGAACTGGCGGTCGCCCACCGGCTGGCCGATGCTGCGCGCGAGGCGATTCGCCCGCATTTCCGCGAAGTCTCGCCCGAGTTCAAAGGCGACACCTCGCCCGTGACCATCGCCGACCGCGAGGCGGAGGACGCGATGCGCGCGATCCTGATGTCCGAATACGCGCAGGACGGGATCGTGGGCGAGGAATATCCCGAGCATGAGGGCCGATCTGGCCGCCAATGGGTGCTCGATCCGATCGACGGCACGATCAGCTTCATCGCCGGGCGGCCCATCTTCGGCACGCTGATCGCGCTGATGCAGGATGGCTGGCCGGTGCTGGGCCTGATCGACCAGCCGATTACGGGCGAGCGCTGGGTCGGGCGAATCGGCATGCCGACCACGCTCAACGGCAAGGAAATCCGCACGCGCTCTTGCAAGAGCCTCGATGCGGCAATCCTCGCCACCAGCAGCCCGCACTATTTCGATGCCGAGGGTGCCGATGGCTACATGCGGCTCGCCCATGCGGTCGGCGGCAACAAGCGGCAGGGCATGATCGTCTATGGCGGCGACTGCTATAATTACGGCCTGCTCGCGGGCGGGCAGATCGACATCGTGTGCGAATCGGGCCTCAAGCTGTTCGACTATGCCGCGCTGGTCCCGGTGGTCGAGGGTGCGGGCGGCACGATGAGCGACTGGCAGGGCAATCCGCTGGACGCGCAAAGCGACGGATCGGTGATCGCGCTGGGCGACCCCGCCCGGCTGGAGGATGTGCTGGAGGCGCTGGCCGGGCACTCGCACGAAGACCACTGATGCGGCTGTTCGCCTACGGCGTGCTCAATCGCGAACTGGCGAAGGGCCGCGCGGCGGAGCTGATCGGCCCGCTCGACGAAGGGCGGCCCGCCACGGTGCGCGGCACGCTCTACGGGCTGCGCGGGCCTGATGGCGGGTGGTATCCGATCCTCCTGCCCGATGCCGATGGCGGCACCGTCCACGGGATGCTCCACGATGCCAGCGGCGTCGACTGGCCCGCGATGGACGATTTCGAGGATGCGCATGACGGGCCCGATGCCGAATATGCCCGGCGCGAACTGGCCGTGATGCTTGGCGACGGGGCCGCGACCAGCGCCTTCGCCTATTGCTACGTGCGCGAGCTGCCCGGGGATGCCGAGCCGATCCCCGGCGGCCATTTCGGCGCATGGCTGCGCGAGACCGGGCGCAGCGCGATTGGCGAGCGCAGCTCCGCGACTACCTGACTCAGCCGCGCTGGCACCGGATCAATCGCGCCCCTCTGCCCGGTCCCTGATCGTGGTCAGCAGATTGGCCGAGATGTCGCCCAGAAACAGCTCTCCCCACAGCATGGCATAGGGGTTGAGGTGCGTGCGCGCCACATAGTCTGTGTGCAGCGTCAGCCGCTGGCGGCCATCGGCCAGCGGGTCGAGCCGGTATCCGCCCCGCACGATCTGCATGTGTTCGCTCGCCGGGTGCAGGTGGACATCGGTGAATTCCCACCCGCCGCTGTCGGAGAAATCGAAGGCCCAGCCGATTTCGCGTTCGGGCCTCCACCGGTCGACGACTTCGGCGAAGTGTACGCCGTTCTCCCAATACCCCTCGCGCCGTGCGCCCACGCCCCGGCCTTCGAGCCGCGCTTCGAGCGGGCGTGGCAGGCCGACAACGTCCTGCGAGAAATTGGTCTTGCCTTCATCCGGTTGGATGTCGCCTATGCCCTGCATCAGCGGCCAGATCGCCTGTGCGGGCGCATCGATGATCACGCTACGCTCGACCCGCTGATGCGCTTCGGGAACGGGCAGGCTGGCCTCGATCGGCAGGATCACAAGAGGCAGGGCGAGGATGCCGGGCGCGTATACGCGTGGCTTGCCCCCGCCATCGCCCGCGCGCTTTCGCAGCCACTCCAGCAGCATCGTGCCGGTCAGGCCGCTTACGTACCAGATCGGGGCGAGCATGATGACGCACACGGTCCCTTCGCGCAGCACCGCGAGCGAGATTACCACCATGCCAAGCAGGAGGAATAGGGGCACCAGCTTGTAATAACGCCCTTCGCGGCGGAACTTCGGATCGCCGACAAAGGCGACGAAAGCGCACAGCACCGCGGGCTGGAGGATCGCGAAGCTGACGTAGAAGTAGCCGCTGTCGGGCCGCACGAGATCGACAAGGAAATAGCACGCCAGCCCGTATGCGAGCGCCACCAGCAGCGCGCCCGCCCACCGACGCCCCGACCCGGCCCAGGGGTATGTCGCCTGGGGATCCTCGGTGCTTTCGGTTTCTGCCATGCGCCGATTTTCTAGTCTTCGCCCGGGCGAAGGCAAGCGCAGCGGGCACATGCGTGCCGTCGCTGCGTTGGCAGACCATGAGCAAAAACAGCATCTTCATCACTGGCATCGGCAACGGCATCGGCCGTGCGCTGGCCATCCACTACGCCAACAAGGGCTGGCGCGTCGCCGGGCTGGACCCGGACGGGGAGGCGCTGGGCGAACTGCGCGAGGGGCTCGACGGCGATCTGCTGCTGGTCGAAGGCGATGCTGGCAAGGAAGCGCATGTGATCGACACGGCGGACCGGCTGGCCGAATGGCTCGACGGCACGCCGCTGACCTGCCTCGTCAACAACGCGGGTATCGCCAACCCCTATGCCGGGCCGCTCGAAGACCTGTCGCTGGCCGACTTCCAGAGCTGGATCGACGCCAGCCTGACCGCCGCCTTCCTGTGCAGCCGCTCGCTCCTGCCCTTCCTGCGGCGCGGCGACGGCGGGACGATCGTCAACATCTCCTCCACCCGCGCGGTGATGAGCGAGCCCAATTCCTACGGCTACGCCGCCGCCAAGGGCGGGCTCGATGCGCTGACGCATGCGATGGCGGTCTCGCTCGGCCCGAAGATCCGCGTCAACGCGATCCGCCCCGGCTGGATCGAGACGCGCAACTGGCAGAAGCAGGCCAATCGAGAACAGGTCGAACATCGCGAGCAGGACAAGGCGCAGCACCCCGTGGGCCGCGTCGGCAACCCGGAGGACATCGCGCAGACGGTCGACTGGCTGATCGGCGCAGGCTTCGTCACCGGGCAGGCGATCAACGTCGATGGTGGCATGACGGTGAAGATGATCTACGAGCACTAGCCATGACGACGGGGGGACATCTCGATCTGAGCGGGCGCACGGCGCTGGTCACCGGTGCGGCGCGCGGGCTGGGCAAGGCGATCGCCCTGCGGCTGGCGGAAAACGGGGCGCGCGTGCTTGTCTCGGGCCGCGACGTAGCGGCGTTGCGCGCGGTTGGCGGCGGGACGCAGCCGCTGGTGTTCGACCTCGACGATTCGCGCGCCTGCGAGGCTGCGCTGCGCGAGGCGGGCGCGATCGACATCCTCGTCAACAATGCCGGGATGCGCGACCGCCGCGCGTTGGCCGATCTGCCGCGCGATGCCTTCTCGGCCATGCTGGAGACCAACCTCGCCGCTCCTTACGACCTCGCCCGCAGGATCGCGCCGGGCATGATCGAGCGCGGCTGGGGCCGGATCGTCAATGTCAGCTCGATCGCGGGCCAGATCGCGCGCGGCGACGTGGCCTATACGGCGAGCAAGGGCGGGCTCGACGCGCTGACCCGGGCGCTTGCGGCGGAACTCGGCCCGCACGGGATAACGGTCAACGCCGTCGCGCCGGGCTATTTCGCGACCGAGACCAATGCACAGATGGTCGCGGACGAGGAGGTCGCGGCGCATCTCAAACGCCGGACATCACTGGGCCGCTGGGGTCGTCCGGAAGAAATCGCAGGCGCGGTCGCCTTCCTCGCCTCGGCGGATGCGGCTTACATCACCGGACAGGTGCTCGCAGTCGACGGCGGCTACCTCGCCCACTTCTGACTTGCGTTTTTGGCGAGAATCGCTAGATCGCCCGCCTTCACCGACACGTAATTCACCGCCGGTCTGGCTGTAAGGGCTGCCAGGGCTGGTTCGGACGTGTCTCTGTCAAGGAGATGAAAATGCCCAAGATGAAGACCAAGAGCGGTGTGAAGAAGCGCTTCAAGTTCACCGCGACCGGCAAGGTCAAGCATGGTGTCGCTGGCAAGCGCCACCGCCTGATGAGCCACAATGCGAAGTATATCCGTCAGAACCGCGGGACCGATGTGCTCTCCAGCGCAGATGTCGACCACGTGAAAAAGTGGGCCCCTTACGGCCTGAAGTGAGTGCTTGAGGGGCAATCCCCTCGCATCACAACAAATTCTGAAAGGATAATACCATGCCTCGCATCAAACGCGGCGTTACCACGCGCCAGAAGCACAAGCGGCTCCTAGACCAGGCCAAGGGCTATCGCGGTCGTCGCAAGAACACGATTCGTGTCGCGCGCCAGGCGGTCGAAAAGGCCGGCCAGTACGCCTATCGCGACCGCAAGGTTAAGAAACGCAACTTCCGCGCGCTGTGGATCCAGCGCATCAACGCGGCCGTGCGCGCCGAAGGCCTGACCTATTCGCAGTTCATGCACGGCACCAAGCTGGCCGGCATCGAGCTCGACCGCAAGGTAATGGCCGACCTCGCCATGAACGAGGAAGCGGCCTTCAAGGCGATCATCAAGCAGGCCAAGGACGCGCTTCCGGCGTAACCCGAGCCAATCTGCTTGAATGAACGAGGGCGCCAGGCATTGCTTCGGCGCCCTTTTTCTTGTCCGCCCACGTCATCCCTGCGAAGGCAGGGACCCAGCTCCGGGAGTGGCGGATGACGCGGGACTTTCAGCCGACGGTCTATCTTCTCGCCTCGCGCCGCAACGGCACGCTCTATGTCGGCGTGACGTCGGACCTCAGGAAACGCATCGCCGAGCATCGCGACGGGTTGATTGAAGGGTTCACGAAAGACTACGGCGTGACGCGTCTCGTCTGGTTCGAACAGCACGCCACGATGGACGCAGCGATCCTGCGCGAGAAAAGGATCAAGAAATGGAAGCGCGAATGGAAGATAAATCTCATTCGCGAGCAGAATGCCGACTGGCGCGATCTGGCGGTCGATCTGGGCTTCGCGATGTTGCCACCGATCCCGTCACACCGGCCTTGAACGATGGAGATGGGTTCCTGCCTGCGCAGGAATGACGAGCATGACAGATTCTTCCCAACACGAAGCACAAGTCACTCAGACGCTGGAGCGGCTGCATGCCGCCGACGATCTCGACACGGTCGAGGCGATCCGGGTGGAGGCGCTGGGCAAGCAGGGCTGGCTCAACGCGCTGATGAAGACGCTGGGCAAGATGAGCCCGGAGGAACGCCAGACCGAAGGGCCGCGTCTGCAGGGGATGCGCGCGCGCGTCGCCGACGCGATCGAGGATCGCAAGGCCGTGCTCGAAGCCGCCGCGCTCGAAGCGCGTCTCGCCACCGAAGTGCTCGACCTCACGCTGCCCGCGCCCGCCGCGCCGCAGGGCAGCGTCCACCCGGTCAGCCAAGTGATGGACGAGATCGCGGAGCTTTTCGCCGACCTCGGCTTCGCGGTCGCCACCGGGCCCGAGATCGAGGACGACTGGCACAATTTCACCGCGCTCAACATGGCCGAAACGCACCCCGCGCGCGCGGAGATGGACACGTTCTATTTCCCCGACCGCGATGGCGACGGCAACCGCATGCTGCTGCGCACGCACACCTCGCCGGTGCAGATCCGTACGATGAAAGCCGCGTCGGCCAATGGCGGCGAGCCGGTGCGGATCATCGCGCCGGGCCGCGTCTATCGCAGCGACAGCGATGCGACCCACACGCCGATGTTCCACCAGGTGGAAGGGCTCGCGATCGACCGCGACATCCACCTCGGCCATCTCAAGTGGACGCTGGAAACTTTCTTCAAGGCGCTGTTCGAGCGTGAGGATATCGTGCTGCGCCTGCGCCCGTCCTACTTCCCCTTCACCGAGCCTTCGGTGGAGTTCGACGTCGGCTATTCCAACGAAGGCGGTCGCCGCGTCGTCGGTGGCCACGGCGATGCCGAGGGGCACGACTGGATGGAGCTCGGTGGCAGCGGGATGGTCAATCCGCGCGTCCTCGAATTCGCAGGCTATGATCCCAACGAGTGGCAGGGGTTCGCCTTCGGCCTCGGGATCGATCGCCTCGCCATGCTCAAATACGGAATGAACGACTTGCGTGCCTTCTTCGATGGCGACGCCCGCTGGCTGTCGCACTACGGATTCTCGCCTTTCGACCAACCGACGCTTTCGGGCGGTGTGGGAGCGCGCGCATGAAGTTCTCGATCGAATGGCTGAAGTATTTCCTCGAAACCGATGCCTCGGTGCAGGAGATCGCCGACACACTGAACGCGATCGGCCACGAGGTGGAGGGGATCGAGGATCCGGCGGAAAAGCTCGCCGGATTCACCGTCGCCGAAGTGCTCACCGCCGGACCGCATCCCGATGCGGACAAGCTGCAGGTGCTCTCCGTCTCCACCGGGGAGGGCGAGCCTTTGCAGGTCGTGTGCGGTGCGCCCAATGCGCGCGCCGGGATGAAGGGCGTGCTGGGCCAGCCGGGCGCGGTCGTGCCCGCGAACGGCATGGAGCTGAAGAAGTCCAAGATTCGCGGCGTCGAATCGAACGGCATGATGTGCTCGGTCCGCGAGCTGGAGCTGGGCGAGGAACACGACGGGATCATCGAACTGCCCGCCGATGCGCCGGTCGGCGCTAGCTTTGCCGAATATCACGCCGCCTCGCCGATCATCGACGTGGCGATCACGCCCGACCGGCCCGATTGCATGGGTGTGATGGGCATTGCGCGCGATCTGGCGGCGGCGGGTCTGGGCAGGTTCAAGCCGGTCGAAGCGGGCGATGTCTCGGGCGAAGGCGCCTGCCCGGTCGAGATCCGCACCGACGATGCCGAGGGCTGCCCCGCCTTCTACGGCCGCGTGATTCGCGGCGTGAGCAACGGCGCGAGCCCTGAGTGGATGCAGCGGCGGCTCAAGGCAGCGGGCCAGCGGCCGATCTCGGCACTGGTCGACTGCACCAATTACCTGATGCTCGCCTTCGGGCGGCCTGCGCATGTCTATGATCTCGCCAAGCTTTCCGGCCCGGTGGTTGCCCGCCGCGCGAAGGATGGCGAGCAGATCGAGGCGTTGAACGAGAAGACCTATACGCTCGATAACACGATGACCGTGATCGCCGACGATGCCGGCGTGCACGATGTCGCCGGGATCATGGGCGGCGAGCATTCGGGGGCGACCGAGGCGACGACCGACGTGCTGCTCGAAATCGCGTATTTCGACCCGGCGCGGATCGGCGTGACCGGCCGCAAGCTGGGCCTGACAAGCGATGCGCGCACCCGGTTCGAGCGGGGCGTGGACCCCGAATTCCTCGACGAGGGGCTCGCGATCCTGACCTCGCTGATCGTGAAGACCTGCGGCGGCACTCCCACCGAGGTGGTGCGCGCTGGTCAGCCGCCGGTCGAGCCCAAGGTCGTCCAGTTCGACCCGGCGCGTACCGCGAAGCTGGGCGGGGTCGAGGTGGCCGAGGATCGCCAGCGCGCGATCCTGACTGCGCTCGATTTCAAGGTGGCCGACGACTGGACCGTCACCTGCCCGCCGCGCCGCCACGACATCGAAGGGCCTGCCGATCTGGTCGAGGAAGTCGTCCGGATCGAGGGGCTCGACAAGGTCGCCAGCGTCCCGCTGACGCGCGCGCCCGGTGTCGCAAAGCCGACCGCCACGCCCGAGCAGCTGGTCCAGCGCAAGCTGCGCCGTGGGGCGGCTGCGCGCGGTCTGCACGAGGCGGTGACGTGGAGCTTCCTCCCCGTCCCCGAGGCGGAGCATTTCGCCGACGGGGCGGATCTGTGGGTCCTCGACAACCCGATCAGCGAAGACCTCAAGGCCATGCGCCCCTCGCTGCTGCCGGGCCTGCTGACCGCCGCCAAGCGCGCGGCGGATCGCGGCGCGGCGGGTGCGCGGCTGTTCGAGATCGGGCGGCGCTATTTCCGGGGCGAGGGCGGCCATAGCGACGAGCGCGCGACGCTCGGCCTCGTCCTCGCGGGCGAGAAGACGCCGCGCGGCTGGGCCAATGGCAAGGCGCAAGGGTTCGACGCCTATGATGCGAAGGCCGAGGCGCTCGCCCTGCTCGAAGCCGCAGGGGCTCCGGTCGACAACCTGATGGTGATGGGGGAAGCGGGTGCGCAGTTCCATCCCGGCCAGTCGGCGACTTTGAGGCTCGGCCCCAAGAAGGTGCTCGCCCGCTTCGGCGCGCTGCATCCCGCCACGCTCAAGGCGTTCGACATCGACGGGCCTGTGGTCGCTGCGGAGATCTTCCTCGACGCGATCCCCGCCAAGAAGAACGCCGAATTCGCACGCTCGACCTACAGCCCGCCCGCGCTCCAGCCGGTGACGCGCGACTTCGCCTTCCTGGTGGATAGCGCAATGCCCGCTGGCGATCTGGTCAAGGCGGTGCGCGGCGCGGACAAGCAGCGGATCGTCGATGCGCGCATCTTCGACCGGTTCGACGGGCAGGGCGTGCCAGAGGGCAAGACCTCGCTCGCGCTCGAAGTCACGCTCCAGCCGGGCGAGAAAAGCTTCACCGACGAGGAACTGAAGGCGATTTCCAACGCGGTCGTGAAGGCCGCCGGGAAAACCGGAGCGGAGTTGAGAGCATGAAGACAGCCATGATTACCGGAGCGACCGCGGGGATCGGCCAGGCCACCACGCGGCTGCTGGTCGAAAACGGCTGGCGCGTGATCGGCACCGGGCGACGGCAGGAGCGGCTCGAGGCTTTGGCTGAAGAGCTGGGCGCAGATCGCTTCCTCGGCCTCGCCTTCGACATCACCGATGATGCCGCGCGCGATGCGGCGATCGACGGGCTGCCGGAGGACTGGCGCGGGATCGACCTGCTGGTTAACAATGCAGGCCTCGCCAAGGGCCTCAATCCTGCGCAGGACGCCGATCTCGACGACTGGCAGACCATGATCGACACCAACGTGACCGCGATGGTCCGGCTGACGCGCAAGATGCTACCCGGCCTGATCGAGCGCAAGGGCGCGCTGGTCAATATCGGCTCGGTCGCGGGCAGCTACGTCTACCCCGGCGGCAATGTCTATGCGGGCTCCAAGGCCTTCGTGAACCACTTCACACTGGCGATCCGCGCCGATCTGCACGGCACCGGCGTGCGTGTGACCAGCATCGAGCCGGGCATGGTCGAAACCGAATTCACCACCGTGCGCACCGGCAGCCAGGACAAGTCCGACGAGTTCTATTCCGGCGCGCACCCGATGACGGGCGAGGATATTGCCGAAGCGATCCGCTGGGTCGCCGAACTGCCCGCGCATCTCAACGTCAACCGGCTGGAAATCATGCCGGTGACGCAGGACTTCGCGGGCTTCCGCGTGGCGCGGGATTGATGGGCCGTACTTTACTAGCCATCTTCTGTTCGCTGATTGCGCTTGCAGCGTTTGGCTTCGCGCTCAGTTCGACTGGTGCCCATTTGATCTCGGATTGCTCGGAATCTGTGATGGGCCCGGCATCCTATGTCTGGGTCGGAATGGCGATCTTCTTTGCGGCTGGTGTTACCGCTATTCGCCTACGACACTGGACCGCATACCTGTTAGTCACAGGCCTCGCGCCGCTGCTTCTCCTCCACGATTTCATCCAGCAAGAGGCATTGCGCGACATCATCGATATCAACTGCCCCTCACTCAGATTGCGCTGAACACATGACCTCCGAACGCCGTACCTTCGCGATCATTTCGCACCCCGACGCGGGTAAGACCACGCTGACCGAGAAGCTGCTGCTTCGCGGCGGGGCGATCCATCTTGCGGGCGAGATCAAGGCGCGCGGGGCCGCGCGGCGGGCGCGCTCCGACTGGATGAGTATCGAGCAGCAGCGCGGCATCTCGGTCACGTCCTCGGTGATGACCTTCGAGCGGAACGGGATCACCTTCAACCTGCTCGACACGCCGGGGCACGAGGATTTCTCCGAGGATACCTACCGCACGCTGACCGCGGTCGATTCGGCGATCATGGTGCTCGATGCCGCCGCCGGTATCGAGGCGCAAACATTGAAGCTGTTCGAGGTCTGCCGCCTGCGCTCGGTCCCGATCATCACCTTCATCAACAAGATCGACCGCGAGGGGCGCGAGCCGTTCGAACTGCTCGACGAGATTGCCGAAAAGCTCGCGCTCGACACCGCGCCGATGAGCTGGCCGGTCGGCATGGGCGGGCTGTTCGAAGGCGTCTACGACTTCGAGGAGAACGAGCTGTATCTGCCCGAGGGCGACAGCAAGGAATTCCAGGGCAAGACCGTCAAGGTCGACGGGCCCGAGGACGAGAAGCTGGGCGAATATCTCAGCGCAGACGGCGTCGCGCGGGTGGCCGAGGAGGGGCTTCTGGCGCGTGAGGGTTACCCCGAATTCGATTTCGAGGCCTATCGCAATGGCGACCTGACGCCGGTCTATTTCGGCTCCGCGCTCAAGGAATTCGGCGTCACAGCGATCATCGATGCGATTGCGAAATACGCGCCCGCCCCGCGCCCGCAGCCGACCGACGAGGGCGAGATCGCGCCGGACCGCGATGAGGTAACCGGCTTCATCTTCAAGGTGCAGGCCAATATGGACCCCAACCACCGCGACCGGATCGCGTTCATGCGGCAGGTTTCGGGCACCTTCAAACGCGGCATGAAGCTGACGCCCAGCGGCCTCGGCAAGCCGATCGCGGTGCATTCGCCGATCCTGTTCTTCGCACAGGACCGCGAGATCGCGGACAATGCCTACCCCGGCGACATCATCGGTATCCCCAACCACGGCACGCTGCGCGTGGGCGATACGCTGAGCGAGAAGAACGAGGTGCGCTTCACCGGCCTGCCCAACTTCGCGCCGGAAATCCTGCGCCGCGTGCAGCTGAAGGACCCGACCAAGACCAAGCAATTGCGCAAGGCGCTCGACGACCTCTCCGAAGAGGGCGTGATCCAGGTGTTCTACCCGGAGCTGGGCGCGAACCACATCGTCGGTGTGGTCGGCCAGCTGCAGCTCGAAGTGCTGATCTCGCGCCTCGCCGCCGAGTACAAGGTCGAGGCCGCGCTGGAGCCCGCACCCTTCGCGACCGCGCGCTGGGTGAAGGGCGAAGACAAGGCGCTCGACGAGTTCGAGAAGTTCAACCGCGCGAACCTGGCCAAGGATCGCGACGGGGACATGGTCTTCCTCGCCAAGAGCCCGTGGGATGTGAACTACCAGGCGGAGAAGAACCCCGACCTGAAGTTCTCCGCGACCAAGGAGCGGTAATGCCCGTGTCATTGCCGCGTGCGCGGGGGTGACGGATCGTTGGGGGTAGGATAAATCTGCCCCATGGCCGACTTCTTCGACACGCTGAGCGCCAAGCATATCGCGATGATCGCGAAGCAGCCGGTGTTCTTCGTCACCACTGCGGCAGAAGACGCGCGGATCAACCTCAGCCCGAAGGGCTACGACGCATTCCGAGTGCTCGCGCCGGACCGGGTCGCCTATCTCGACCTAGGCGGCTCGGGCAACGAGACGCATGCGCACCTTGCGGCTGACGGCCGCATCACGCTGATGTTCTGCAATTTCGAGCAGCCCGCGCTGATCCTGCGGATCTACGGCCGGGGCCGTCCCGTGCTGCCGCAGGATGCCGAGTGGGCCCGGCTGGCCGGGCACTTCACGCTGCTGCCCGGCACGCGCCAGATCTTCGTAATCGACGTCGAAAGCGTGCAGACCTCGTGCGGCTGGGGCGTGCCCTTCATGGCCTACGAGGCGGAGCGGCCGACGCTCAAGAAAGCCCACGCACAGGCCGATCCGGAGCAATGGGAGGCCAAGATGGCAGGGCGCACGTCGAGCATTGATGGCCTGCCCACCCGCGCCACCGATCGCTATATTGCAGGCACGCCGCTCGACTGATCCGCATCACCCGGCGGGCCCAATCGGCTGCCGGGCGAACCAGCGCTTCTGCCGCAAAGCGCGCCATGGTATGGTTAACGCCGACAGCAATGATCGGGAGTGAGCCTCACATGCGTTCGTTGATACTCGCAATTTCGCTTTTCGCAGGATCTCTCGCCCCGCTGGGGTCCGCCCCTGCTGCGGCCCAGGTGGCCAATGCCGCCGCATCCGATCCATTGCCCGCCGACTTCCACGGCAAGATCCAGTATTTCGGCAATCACAGCGGAGAAGTGGTCGCGACCGTGCCCGGCACGCCGCGGCGCACCGACACCAAGTGCCCCAAGCGCGAAGGCGGCTGCCCCGAACTGATCGGCGGCAGCTTCCAGGCCGAACTCGAATTCGACGGCGACATCGTCAAGGGCGAGTATCGCGGCACCGGGGGCATGCGCCCCTCAAGCCTGATCGGCCGCCGCAACGGTGCCAATTGCCGCCTGTTCGACACTGCCGACGGATCGGTATGGAATGGCCGCTGCGATCGCGAGGCCTTTGTCGGCACGGTGCGCAGCGTGGCCAATGCGCCCGAGCAGATCGACCTGGCGTTCGAAGCCGTGGGCGTCAACGCGGTCGACTTCTTCGAGCAGGAGCGCACGCGCGAGCTGATCGCCGCGTATGAGCGGTTCGGCGGCATTGCCTTCGGCGAGGGGGCGGGGGAATCGCGGCTCGACGCGCTGCTGCGGCTCAACAGCTATTTCGTTGCCGAGGGGCAAGGCTATCGCCCCGGCACGCTCCGCAATGTCGAGCGTGAGAGCGAGAAGAAGAACAGCCCGGATTACGCGGTCTACGGCGAATACAACACGATCGACGGCGCCCGTGCATGGGCACGCGCACGGTTCGATTACAACCGCTTCGTGTGTCTGGAGACCTCGATCGAGCCGGGCACGTGCCGCCCGATCGACCCGACCCCGCCGCCGCTGGAGACCGGCGGCGACTTCTTCGCCGAGCTTGGCCTGCCCCGGCTCGCGCCGCAGGGGGCGAGCGAGACGAGCGGGATTTAGACGCAGCCTTCCCCGATGGGTAGGCGGCGCTAGCCTGCCTTCTCCGCCTGGATCACGAAGTCCGCACACCGCTCCCCGATCATGATCGAGGGGGCGTTGGTGTTGCCCGAGACCAGCCTGGGCATGATCGAGGCATCGGCGATCCACAGCCCTTCGATCCCGCGCGCCTTGAGCGTCGGGTCGACCACCGCTTCCTCGTCCGAGCCCATCCGGCAGGTGCCGACCGGGTGGTAGACCGTGTCCGCGCGGCTGCGAATCATCGCGTCGAGCGCGGCATCGTCGGTAAGGTCGACCGGATGGCGATCAGTCAGCCCGTAATCGGCCAGCGGCGCGGTCTCGGCAATCCGGTGCGACAGGCGCACGCCTTCGCGCAGCACCGCCATATCGCGATCATCGTCGAGGAAGTTGGGATCGATCGCGGGCGCGTCTGCCGCGTCGGGGCTGGTGAGGCGCACCGTGCCGCGGCTTTCCGGGCGCAGCACGCAGGCGTGCAGCGAGACGCCGTGGCCGTTCACCTTCTCACGCCCGTGATCCTCCAGCATTGCGGGGACGAAGTGCCACTGCACGTCGGGCGCTGGGGCATCGGGCATCACGGTCCAGAATCCGCCCGCCTCGGCATAGGGGGTGGTCATCACCCCGGTGCGCTTGCGCCGGTGCTCGACAATCGCGCCCAGCATGCGCAGCGTGCCTTCGCGGCTGTTGCCGATCGGCACGCGGCTCTCGCTCTCCCAGCTCGATACGTAGTCGATATGGTCCTGCAGGTTGCTTCCCACTGCCGGGCGATCGAGCGCGACCTCGATCCCCATTGCGTTGAGGTGCCGCCCCGGGCCGATGCCCGACAGCATCAGGATCTGCGGTGAGTTGAACGCACCCGCCGACAGGATCACCCCCCGCCTCGCGTTGAGATATTCGCGATGCTTGCCCTTGCGAACCATGACGCCGGTCACCCGGCCATTCTCGATCACCAGCTTTTCGACCAGAGTCTTGGTACGGATATCGAGGTTCGGTTGGTTGCGGATTGGCTCGACATAGGCGCGGCTGGCGGACCAGCGTTCGCCCTTGCGCTGCGTCACCTGATAGATGCCGAAGCCTGCCTGTTTCTCGCCGTTGAAATCGTCTCGTTCGGGATACTGGAGCGAGGCGGCGCTTGCCACGAAGGCGCGGCTGGTCTCGTTGGTCCAGCGCTGGTCCGATACGAACAGCGGGCCGCCTGCGCCGTGATATTCATCCTCTCCGCGCTCGTTCGCCTCGGCCTTTCTGAACCACGGCAGCACGTCGTCGTAGGCCCAGCCATCGCAGCCCATCGCGGCCCAGTTGTCGTAATCCCACGCATTGCCGCGGATATAGATCATCGCGTTGATCGCGCTGGAGCCGCCCAGCCCGCGCCCGCGCGGTTGAAACCCGGTGCGCCCGCCGAGCCCCTTCTGCGGGACGGTTTCGTAACGGTAGTTCTGGCTGCCGCTGAGGAAGGGCATCATGCCGGGCGTCTTTACGCGGAAGTCGTTGTTCCGTCCGCCCGCCTCGATCAGGCACACGCTGCGATGGCCGTCCACCGCCAGCCGCCCGGTGACCGCGCTCCCCGCACTGCCGCCGCCGATGACGATATAGTCGTATTGGTTCATGCGCCCGTCCTCTCTCGTGTACGGAATATTCTCTCCGTTTACGGAAAGGTTAGGCTGCGCGGCGTGGCCCCGCAATCGGCTTTTGCGGCTTGTCCTGAGTCGTCTCGACCGGCGCGGCGTCTGCACGCTGTTGCTGCTCCTGCCAGCGCGCACGGATCATGTCCGATGTCTCGCGGCTGCCATCGTGGCTCCAGCCCGGCTCGCGCAGGAGGTAGGAAAGCTTGTGCTTCCAGGGCGCGCGCCAGATGTCGCCGAGCATTCCGATCCATTCGTGGAACACCGCCCATAGCAGGTTGAAGCTGCCCAGCTGCTTGACGATGCCGTAGCGGATCGGCTCTTCCTCGTGGCTGCGCTCGGCCTCGAAGGTGCCGAACATCTTGTCCCACACGATGAATACGCCCGCGTAATTGCGGTCGAGATAGCGCGGGTTGGTCGCGTGGTGGACGCGGTGGTGGCTGGGCGTGTTCATCACCGCCTCGAACCAGCGCGGCATGCGGTCGATCGCTTCGGTGTGAATCCAGAACTGGTAGATCAGGTTGAACCCGCCGCAGATCGCGATCATCGCCGGGTGGAAGCCCAGCAGCACCAGCGGCAGCGCGAAGAGAAAGCCGAGCGTGAACGCGCCGGTCCAGGTCTGCCGCAGCGCGGTGGAGAGGTTGTAGTGCTGGCTGGAATGATGGTTCACGTGGCTCGCCCAGAACCACCGGCTGCGGTGGCCGAAGCGATGGACCCAGTAATATTTGAGGTCGTCGAGCACGAAGCACAAAGGCCACGCCCACCATTCCCAGCCGATGGTGAAGAAGCGCACCTCGTAGGCGGCGAGGAAAACCGCCAGCGCCAGTCCGCCCAGCAGCAATCCCGCGACCGTACTGCCAAGGCCGAAGGCGAGGCTGACCAGCGTATCCTTCGGCTCGTAGGAATGCGGCGCCTTGAACCGCGCCCACAGCATCTCTGCCAGAACGAGCAGGACGAAGCCGGGAATGGCGTAATCGACGGGCGAAAAGTCAGGCATGGTCCGCCCTTCCTAGCGCCTCGATGCGCGAGGCCCAAGCCTGCGCCTCGGGGCCGAGATCCAGCACCACCGGACCATAGCGGCGGTCGCGCGGCACGATGGTGAGGATATCGCCCTCACTGTTCGCAGGGGTGCCCGGCTCCAGCACGCGCGCGGCGAAGTGGGTGCCATGGCGGCGCAGCACCATGATCCGGCCGGCCGAATCGGCGAGGATCGCGGCGGAGCCGTCGCGCCCCACCGCAGCTTCGCTGGGATCGAAGGCGGTATCCGCCTCGCGGGCGAGGGTGAGAGCCCGCTCGGCGGTATCGATGGTGCGCGGCTGGCCGAGCTTGAGCGCCCAGGCGATTCCCGCCAGCACCAGAATCGCGAGCAGCGATCCGCCCAGTTGGAGAAGCTGACTGTCCATCGGCGCTCAATCGCTCCCGCCGGGCTTGGGGGCGAATCGCCTCTTTGCGGTGTGCGCTGCGCGTCCTGCCAAGTCTATCGAGCGCATCGGCCCCTCCATCCCGGACGAGACATGCAGGCTCTCCCAAAGCCGCGCAAGCCTTCGAAATTGTCATAATCTTGCGGAATCAAGTATCCTATTGCGAATTGGTTCGCGCCCGCGCGCATTCTGCGATAAGGGTGGGGCCAGTTGGTGGGGGACTGGCGGCATGAACGTCGATCGTTTGCCACTCCAGCAATGCCGGGAGGCGGCCGTCTGCGCCTTTACGGGATTTCGTTTTGCGGGCGGGTGGAAGTAGCAAGGTTTTTGGCGAGTTATGGGTTACGATAAAGGGCGTCGTCGCGGGCGCGACAAGCGGGACAACATCGGAGAAGACGGTTTCGAGCCGTTTCCCGGCGGTGATTTCGGCGGCGGGTTCCAGGATCGCGGCGGATTCGACGATCGCGGTGGCGGTGGCTACCAGGATCGCGGCGGTTTTCAGGACCGTGGCGGGTTCCAGGATCGCGGCGGACCGGGCGGCGGTGGCCGTGGCGGCTTCGGCGGCGGCGGCGGTGGTCCGCGCGGCGGCGCTGGCGGTGGCGGCGGTTTCAACCGCATGCCCGCACAGGTCGTCGGCACCGGCAAGGGCCAGGTGAAATTCTTCAACGGCCAGAAGGGCTTCGGCTTCATCCAGCAGGAAGGCGGCGGAGACGACGTGTTCGTGCACATTAGTGCCGTCGAACGCGCCGGTCTTGAAGGCCTTGCCGAAGGGCAGGAGCTCGAATTCAACCTGGTCGATCGTGGCGGCAAGATTTCCGCGCAGGATCTGCAGGTCGTGGGCGACGTCATCCCCGTCACCGGTGGTGCCGTAGCCGCTCCCCGCGATGGCGGCCCCGGCGCGGCCGGCGGTGCTCCGCGGCGCGAGCTGACGGGCGAGAAGGCGACCGGCACGGTCAAGTTCTTCAATTCGATGAAGGGCTTCGGCTTCCTGGTGCGCGACGACGGCCAGCCCGATGCCTTCGTGCACATCAGCGCGGTCGAGCGCTCGGGCCTGTCGCAGATCAACGAGGGCGAACGCTACGAATTCGATCTCGAAGTCGACCGACGAGGCAAGTATTCGGCGGTCAACCTCGTTCCCGTACAGGAATAAGGCGCGCACCGGCCCGGGTCATGCTCACCAGTTTGACCCGGCCCGGCTGACGCAATAGATCGCCGGTCATTCGCGAATGGCGGTTCCCTCGCGGGGCCGCCATTTGTCGTTCACCGTTTTGAATTTTCCGGAGTTGCCATGTCGATCCCCGCCCTGATGCCCGTCTATCCCCGTTGCGACGTCCGCCCCGTGAAGGGCGAGCACTGCCATCTGATCGACGAGGATGGCACGCGCTATCTCGACTTCGCCAGCGGCATCGCGGTCAACCTGCTCGGCCACAGCCACGAAGGGCTGATCGGCGCGATCCAGCGCCAGGCCGAGACGCTGATGCACGTCTCCAACCTCTACGGCAGCCCGCATCAGGAAAAGCTGGCGCAGATGCTGGTCGACGCGAGTTTCGCCGATACGGTGTTCTTCACTAATTCGGGCGCCGAGGCGGTCGAATGCGCGATCAAGACCGCGCGCGCGTTCCACCAGCACGAGGATGGCGACCCCGCCCGGACCGAACTGATCACCTTCACCAGCGCGTTCCATGGGCGCACGATGGCGACGATCAGCGCGAGCAACCAGGCCAAGATGCACCACGGCTTCCTGCCGCTGCTGCAGGGCTTCAAATATTGCGAGTTCGACGATCTGGCCGCTGCAAAGGCCGCGATCGGCCCGCAGACCGCCGGATTCCTGGTCGAACCGATCCAGGGCGAGGGCGGCATCCGCCCCGCCAGCCAGGAGTTCATGCAGGGTCTGCGCGATCTGGCCGACGAACACGGCCTGATGCTGGTGCTGGACGAGGTCCAGTGCGGCGTCGCGCGCACGGGTAAGTTCTACGCCCACGAACTCTACGGCGTGAAGCCGGACATCGTGGCGAGCGCGAAGGGCATCGGCGGCGGCTTCCCGCTGGGCGCGTGCCTTGCGACCGAACATGCCGCACGCGGGATGACCTTCGGCACCCACGGTTCCACCTACGGCGGCAACCCGCTCGCCATGGCGGCGGGCGTCGCGGTGATGGAAGCGGTCGCCAACGACGAATTCCTTCAGGGCGTGCGCGATAAGGGCGCGCGGCTGAAGGCGCGGCTGGAACAGTTCATCGGCAATTATCCCGACCTGTTCGAACTGGTCCGGGGCGAAGGCCTGATGCTCGGCATCAAGATGAAGGTCGAAAGCCGCCCGTTCTTCCAGCACCTGCGCGACAAGCACCAGCTGCTGACCGTGGCGGCAGGCGACAACACGCTGCGCGTGCTTCCGCCGCTGGTGGTGGGCGATGCGGAGATCGACGAGTTCTTCGACAAGCTGTCTGCCGGTGCGGCCGACTACGAAGTGCCGGACGCCAGCTGATGGGCACGCGGCATTTCCTCGACCTCTCGGACGCAGGCGGCGATGCCCTCGCCGCGATGCTGAGCGACGCGATCGACCGCAAGGGTGCGCGCAAGTCCTGGCCCAAGGGCAAGGCGGATGCCGATGCACCTCTCGCCGGGCATGTGCTGGCGATGATCTTCGAGAAAAGCTCGACCCGCACGCGGGTCAGCTTCGACATCGCGATGCGCCAGCTGGGCGGCAGCGCTATCGTGATGGAGAGCGGCTCGATGCAGCTCGGCCGCGGCGAAAGCATCGCCGACACCGCGCGCGTGCTCAGCCGGATGGTCGATGCGATCATGATCCGGACCGACGATCACGCCAAGGTCGAGGAAATGGCCCGCCATGCCAGCGTGCCGGTGATCAACGGGCTGACCGACGCGTCGCACCCGTGCCAGATCGTCGCCGATCTGCTGACCATCATCGAACATGGCAAGGCGCTGCCGGGGCTGGAACTGGCCTGGCTGGGCGATGGCAACAACGTGCTCCACTCGATCCTCGAGGCCGCCGGCATCTTCAAGTTCAACGTGCGTGTTGCCACGCCAGCAGGTTTCGAGCCCGAGGCGGCGTTCGTCGAAGCGGCCCGCGCGGGCGGCGCGACGATTACGCTGACGCAGGATGCTGAGGCCGCCGCGAGGGACGCGGACGTGATCGTCACCGATACCTGGGTCTCGATGGGGCAGGAGAATGCCGCGAGCAAGATCGCCGCAATGCAGCCTTTTCAGGTCAACGACGCGCTGATGGCGCTGGCCAAGCCGGAGGCGGATTTCCTCCACTGCCTGCCCGCGCATGTCGGCGACGAGGTGACGCAAAGTGTGATCGAAGGGCCGCAAAGCCGCGTGTTCGACGAGGCGGAGAACCGCATCCACGCCCAGAAATCCGTGCTTCTCTGGGCTTTCGGCAAGCTCTGAATCGCGGGGGGTCTTGGGGAGACGGCGGGCGTTCTTATATAGCCCGCCGTGACCGATACTCTCCGAACAAGCGAAACCTTCTCCGACCACCTGCTGGGCGCGTCGATCCCCTCGCGGGATACGCGGCTGCGGCTCGTGCGGCTCGACCGCACGCTCGACGAAATCCTCGCCGCGCATGACTATCCCCCTGCGATCCGCAACCTGCTCGCCGAAGCGCTCGTGGTTGCCGCGCTGGTCGGTGCGCTGATCGACGAGGATGACGAAGAGAGCGCGGAGGGCGAAGGCGGCGGCCAGATGACCATGCAGGCCCAGACCGAGGCGGGCATCGTCAAGCTGCTGGTCTGCGACTTTCGCCAGGGCGCGGTGCGCGGCTATGCCGATTTCGACGCCGAGGCGCTGGCCAAGCTGGGCGCCAATCCCTCGCTCCCGGCGCTGTTCGGCAAAGGCTATCTCGCGATCACCTTCGACGTGCCCAAGCGTGGCGGGCGCTATCAGGGGATCGTGCCGCTGGAGGGCGAAAGCCTCGCTGCCGCGTGCGAGAGCTATTTCCTTCAGTCGCAACAGCTCCCCACGCTGGTGCGCGTCGCGGTGAAGACCGAAGGCGAGCGCACGCTCGCTGCAGGCCTGCTCGCGCAGCATCTTCCCGATGGCGAGGTCGGGCGCGAACGGCTGCATGTTCGCGTCTCCCACCCGCACTGGGAGCATGTCGAGACGATGGCAGGCTCGATCCGGCACGAGGAACTGCTCGACGAGGCGCTCCCGCTCGAAGCGCTGGTCTGGCGGCTGTTCCATGAAGAGGACGAAGTCCGTGTCTTTCCGGGAAGTGAGCTGAAGCGCGGTTGCCGATGCAGTGTCGAACATTACACATCGGTCATTGGTCGATTTCCCGAGGAAGAACGCGTCGAAATGCGCAATGAAGCGGGCGAGATACTCGTCGATTGTGCATTCTGTTCGCGAATTTTCACAATCGACCTCTAGCCCGTTCATGTCCCATGCGGGCAATGAGGTGTATAAATGCGTCTCTATTTTATGGAATCGTCGAATATGAAAGGGATAGGGCAATGACGAGACGCGGGATCACCATCTCCCTTGCGCTCGCCCTCGCGGGGGGCGTGGGCCTTGCCGCGCCGCTTGCCGCGCAGGGCGGCTCCACCACCCTGTTCGGCAAGCTCCATCTCGGCACGTGGGAAATCCGCGAGCGGGGCGAAGGCGCGACCACGCGGCGGATCTGTCTCCGGCGCGAAAGCGATCTGGTCCAGCTGCGCCATCGCGGGATGCGCTGCAGCCGCAACGTGATCGACGACAATGGTGTCAGCGCGACCGTCCATTACAGCTGCAACGGCAATGGTTATGGCCAGACCGATATTCGGTGGGAATCGCCCGAGCTGATCCAGCTGCGGACCACCGGGATCGAACGTGGTTCGCCTTTCGCCTTTGCCGCGGAAGGCCGGCGGGTGGGCGACTGCAAGTGATGCGCGCGCGCTGTTCGGGCTTGCGGATCGATTGCGCAAGCCGCTAGCGCGAAGCCTATGACGGGCACAAATCCTGACAATGTCGCCGCAGCTCTGCTTTCGGGCGGGCTCGACTCCATGGTTGCCGCCGCTCTGGCGCGCGAGCGGGGGCACGAAGTCCACGCGCTGACGATCGATTACGGCCAGCGCCACGTGCGCGAGATCGAGGCGGCGCGCAAAATCGCCAAGGCGCTGGGACTTGCGAGCCATCGCGAAATCACGCTCGACCTGCGCAAGTTCGGCGGATCGGCGCTCACCGCCGATATCGACGTGCCCAAGGATGGCGTCGATGGCACGATCCCTGTCACCTATGTGCCCGCCCGCAATCTCGTCTTCCTCGCGCTGACCACCGCTTTTGCCGAAAGCATCGGCGCAGGGCGGATCGTGATCGGGGTCAATGCGCTCGACTATTCGGGCTATCCGGACTGTCGCCCCGAATTCATCGCGAGCTTCGCCGAAACGGCGCGACTGGGCACAAAGGCGGGGATCGAAGGCGGCGGTTTCGCGATCGATGCCCCGCTCCAGTTCCTCGGCAAGGCCGAGATTGCGAGCGAGGCGAACCGGCTTGGGCTCGATACTGCACTCAGCTGGTCGTGTTACGACCCGAGAGGGGATGGCCTGCCGTGCGGATTGTGCGATAGCTGTCGTCTGCGCCGCAAGGGTTTCGCCGATGCGGGGCTGACCGACGGGCTGACCTATCCGGCGGATACATAAGAAAAACGACGAGGGGGATGAATGGACGCGACGGACAAGCCCGCATCGGCACCAGATGCCAAGGTGCCCGCCTATAGCTGGTACGCGCTCAGCGTGCTGGTGCTGGTTTACGTGCTCAACTTCGTCGATCGCCAGATCCTCTCGATCCTGGCGAACGACATCAAGGCGGATCTGGGCGTCGACGACGCGTTTCTGGGCTTCCTCTACGGCACCGCCTTCGCGATCTTCTACGCGCTTTTCGGCATTCCGCTGGGCAAGCTGGCGGACAGCTGGCACCGCGTCAGGCTTATGACGATCGGTCTGGGGCTGTGGTCGCTGATGACCGCGGCGTCCGGCTTCGCGAAGAACGCCGCAATGCTGTCCGGCGCGCGCGTTGGGGTCGGGATTGGCGAGGCGACTGCGAGCCCGTCTGCCTACTCGCTGATCTCGGACTGGTTCCCCGCGCGCCTTCGCGCCACCGCGCTCGCGATCTATTCCTCGGGCCTGTATGTCGGCGGCGGCATCTCGCTGGTGATCGGCGCGCTGGTGGTGGAGAACTGGAACGCGGCCTATCCGAATGGAGGCCCGCTGGGCCTCGCCGGATGGCAGGCTGCTTTCATCGCCGTCGGCCTGCCTGGCATTCTGCTCGCGATCTGGGTCTTCACGCTGAAAGAGCCGGTGCGCGGACTTATCGACGGGATGCCGGCAGAGCCGGTCGAAAAGCCGTTCCGGGGTTTCTTCGAGGAGCTGCTGCAGATCATTCCGCCCTTCACGATTCTGGGCGCAGCGCGGCGCAGCCCCACGGCTTTGGCGATCAATCTCGTCGGGCTGGTTGGTTTCTTCACCGCCGCGTGGCTGATCACCCTGCTGGCGGAGACGGGGCAGGGCTTCATTATGGGCGGGATGGGCTTCGACCTGGCGATATCGGACCAGTGGTTCCTGCTGGCGGTCGGCTATTACGCGATCTTCAGCTGGGCGAGCGCGCTGCGGTCACGCGACCCGCAGACCTTCGCGCTGACCTGGGGCTCGCCGGCCTTCCTGTGCACCATCCTCGGTTACGGCACGGTTGCCTTCATCTCCTACGCCACGTCCTATTGGGGCGCGCCTTACGGCGAACGGGTGTTCGAGATTTCCAAGAGCGAGCTGGGCCTGCTGCTGGGTGCGCCGGCAGCGGTAACCGGGTTCCTCGGAGTCATCGCCGGCGGCCGGATGGCAGACTGGCTGTTTACCAAGCTGCCCGGCGGGCGGCTTTATGTCGTGCTGTTCGGGCTGCTCGCGCCGGTGCCTGTGGTGTGGGTGATGTTTACTACCGACAGCAAAGCGCTGTTCCTGGTGCTAGCGGCGGTTGCCCAGCTGTTCGCGTCGAGCGCGCTTGGCGCCGCCGCCGCGACCAGCCAGTCGCTGGTTCTGCCCCGTATGCGCGGGGTGGCGACGGCCACATTCTTCCTGGCGACGACGCTGGTTGGGCTGGCGCTTGGGCCGTATCTCGCCGGGCTTGTTTCGTCCAAGGCGGATGGCAATCTTGGCCTGGGTATGCTGAGCACCCTGTGGGTCGCGCCGATCGGGCTCGTCCTGCTGGTTGCGGCGCTGAAGCTGGTTCCGGCCGCGCAGGAGCGCGTGCTCGCAGCGGGCCAGTCCGAAGCCTGAAAATCCTGTAAGTGAAGCGTTGGGGCGGGGCCGTGTTGGCCTCGCCCCTTCTGCTTGTCAGGCCTGTTCGAGAACGCCGCAGCGCACGCGCGAACCGGCATTGCCCGACGGGTCTGTGCGCCCGTCGTCGGCGTCCGCGTGGATGACCACG
The DNA here is from genome assembly GCA_001306305.2 of Citromicrobium bathyomarinum. Lineage (NCBI taxonomy): Bacteria > Pseudomonadati > Pseudomonadota > Alphaproteobacteria > Sphingomonadales > Sphingomonadaceae > Citromicrobium > Citromicrobium bathyomarinum. The sequence goes on along the minus strand of CP155577.1, from coordinate 432,735 downwards.
GCGGTGCCGTCTGCATCGAAGATCTGGTCGATCACGTAAGTGCGTGTGCCGTCGAGCGGCACCTGCACGCTCGCCGTGCCGTTCGCTGCGACCACCAAGTTCGGCAGATCGCCCAGATGGCTGCCGTCATTATCGAGCAGGCCGTGGCCCTTGTTGGCGGGATTGAGGTGCCCGCCTGCCGACTTGAAGTCGGGCAGGGCGCAGCGGCCCGTGGTGTGCAGGTGGAAACCGTGCTCGCCCGGCGTGAGCCCCTCGACCGTGACGGCGAGCTCCGCGCGGTCCCCAACGCCCAGCAGGCGCGCTTCGCCCGTGGGGTTGCCGTCCGTGTCGAGCAGGGTGGCGGTGGCGAGCAGTTCTTCGCCGGGTACCGGTGTGGTCGCGCATGCAGCGAGTGCGGCGGCGCAGGTGAGCCCGAGCGCGGCCGGGGCAACGCGTGTGAGCCTGGAAAGACGTGTCATGACAGGTGATCTCCTCCGTTTTCACCTGCCCAACGAAGAAGGGGCCGGATTGCTCCGGCCCCTTCCAGTGTTTCGTCGCGGAAGTCCGCTCGATTACATGCCCGAACCCGGACCGTAGGTGATTTCCACGCGACGGTTCTGCAGTTCGCGGACACCGTCGGCGGTCGGAACGCGGGGGTTCGCTTCACCGAAGGCTTCGCTGCTGATGCGGGCGTCGGGGATACCACGGCCGGTCATGTACTGACGGACCGAAGCGTTACGACGTGCCGCGAGGCCGAGGTTGTACTGAACGGTACCCGAACGGTCGGTGTAACCGGCCAGCATGACCGAAGCGTTGCCGCAGTTCTGGTAAGCCGAGATCGCGTTGTTCAGAACCGAGGCTGCTTCCGGAGTGATGTCCGAACGATCCCAGTTGAAGAACACGATGTACGGGCCCGTGTTGCACTGCACCTGCGGCGGGGGCGGCGGGGGCGGCGGCGGCGGGGGAGGCGGCGGCGGCGGCGGCGGCGGCGGGGGCGGCGGTGCCGGCGGTGCGCCGAAGTTGTAGGTCACCGTGCCCATCAGCGAGTGCGAGCGCAGGCGGCCTTCGAGCACGTCACCAAGACGATCGACCATTTCGATGTTCTGGGCGTTGAAGAAGCGATACTTCAGGCCGACATCGATGCGATCGGTCACCGGAGCGCGAACGCCCGCGAGGATCTGCCAAGCAAACCCGGTGTCCGAATCGTCGAGACCCGGCGCACCGTTGGTGTTGATGGTCGTCTGGACCTTGGTCCGGGCGACACCGACACCGCCACCGACGAAGCCCTGCAGGCCGTCATCGGGACCGAAGTCGGCCAAGCCGTTGACCATGAAGCTCAGCGAGTTGACGTAGCCGTTCGCCGGGAACTGGCCTGCGGGTGCGAGGCGCGTACCGGCACCGGCCGGGAAGCCGAGCGTGCCGACGATAAGCTGGTCGGCGTCGGCTTCACGGTAGCTCGCTTCGGCTTCGATCCGGACCGGGCCGAAATCGTAACCAACGAGACCGCCGAAGTCATAGCCGGCGTCGTAATCTTGGGTGAGCTGGTCTTCGACGCCATTGACGTCGAAGTCGAGGTCTTCGACCAGCATCGGACCGCCTTCGACCTGCACGTACCATTGGCTGTCACGTGCAAGTGCCGGCGATGCGAGCATCGTCGAAGCCATCGCCATTCCGATGACGATATTGCGCATTACTGTAATTCCCCTTTGTAATGATTGGGAGCCACCAGGAGGCCCCCACTTAACTTTTCCCCAGTTCCGAGGCAAGCAGACAGGCCCTCGTTTCCGTAAAGCGAAGACACTGTTGCAAGATTGCCTCATCAGCGAGAACGTCTCTTGATGGAAGCCGGGATCAATCCCTGTTCCTCCCGGCCCGCCAACGCTTCGTCAAACCGGCGGTTCCCGGCGGCGCTCTCAAATCCCCAGGCCGAAGGCGCGAAGTTGTGCGATCAGTTCCCCGATCGCGGAGCGCGCTTCCGTGTCGATCGTTGCACCGCCAGTGGGGATTGTGGGCAACGCGACCGTCTGCCAGCCATCGCGCCAATGAAGCAAGCCGCCCAGCGCGCGGTCGAATACAACGGTGCCTTCCGAAGGTTGCGCGTATATCCAGCTGCCTGCGACCCTGAACGCGAGCGCGCCCTCAAGCCCCGCCCACTCGCCCTGTGCTCCCGCACCCACGATCCAGCCCGTGCCCTCCGCAGGCTCCGCCGGAGGTGCATCGCTTTCCCCCTCCACGACGGGGCGCAGCAGCGCGTCGATCCGCGCAAGTGCCTCGTTCACGGTCGCTTCCTTCTGCGCCTGGGCGACGACCAGGAAAGGCAGAGCGTTGCGCGGCGATCGCGCTGCGAGTTCCAGTGGGATGGACATCAGTTGGTCTCCTGGGATGGGGCGGTGGGAAGGCGGACGGGGGGCGACAGACCACGGGTGCCGATCTGGCGAACCCACAGCGCCGCTAACGGGTGGAGTGCGCGCAAGTCTGCCCGTTGGGTCTGGGTTAGGGAGAAGCTCGGCCCGGTCACCTCCCACAGCGCATGTGGCGTTTCGAGCGAACCGAGGCCGACCTGATAGGTTTCGCGCTCCTCGACCAGCGGCATGTCCACTCCGTCCTGCCAGCGCCAGCCTCCGCGTGCCCTGCGCACCCAGCTCCACATCGCATCGCCCGCCGCTGTGAGATCGACCCGCGGGTGGACAGGGGTGAGCGGGCGCTGCGTGACGCCGGCAGAGCCAAGCGCGGCGTAGACGGGCTCGGTCAAGCCGACACCGGGAAGCGCAGCGATCTCCATGTGATCCTGCGCCGGGAGCGCGACCAGCCGGTGGTCGATCAGGATTGCGGCAGTGCCCTGCGGGTGGCCTGCAGCTGCGTGATGTTCGGTCCCTGCGCGCCCGCGCAGTAGGCCGGTCAAGCGCCAGTGCGCATCGCCGAGCGGTTCGGCTTGGCGGAACTGGAGCACTTCCTCGCCCAGCAGCAGCCGGTTCGCGCCGCCCAGCAGCGCGGGCATGTCGACCGATTGCAGCTGCATGCCGGCCGAGACCAGCGCGATCTCCAGCGTGGCCTCCGCCTCGAACAGCAGGCTGGGGGAGGGCGCGAGCGGTGCAACGCTGGCACCCTGGACCGTGTCGCCACGGCCCACCTGCCCGAGCGGAAGCAGCGCATCGCCCTCCACCGCCGACAGCGCGATCGGGCTGCGAGTACCCGCCATGCTGAGCGCGGCGTAGCGTTGCGGCGTCGCCGGATCGCCCGATCCGTCCCACGGCAGTTCGACATAGCGAAGCACGAGCTCGCCCGGCACTTCATCGAGCGGGGGCGGGCCGGAGCCCGGATCAGCAACCGAGCGCCCCGCAGGGAGCCGCGCGATCCGCTCCAGCCCCAGGTCGATCCCGTCGGCGTGCCATTCCCAGCTACTCACGCGCCAGACATCGCCGTGGCTAGCGCGCGTCACCACGGCCCCCGGCACGATTCCCGCCGCGGGCTCTGCGATCCGCCATTCGAGATTGTCGCGTGCGGTCAGGGCGCGGCGATGCAGCGCGGCGATCCGTCCCTGTGCGTCCGGTGCGGCAAAGGCCCCGGGGAACTCGATCTGCTCGCTCGCCCCGCCGACGCCCGGCGCACGCTGGAGCGAGGGCTGGTAGTCGCGCGCGGGATCGTAATAGCGCAAGGCCGCTGGCACCTCGCGCTTGGACGCGTCGCGGCGCACGCGAGGCTCGGCGCGATTCTCCCCATCAAGCCGACCGACCACCGGCGGTGGCAGCGCGATCGGCTCGCCGACCTCCACCGGCGACAGGGATAGGCCCTCGGCGGTCGCGCCAAGCGTCAGCGGGAAAACCTGTCCCACATGCGCCAGCAGGTCCGCGCGCGACCCGCCCTGATCGGCGAAGCCCCGCAGCCCCGCCAGCGGAGCACTAGCGCCAGCCGCAAGCGGGATGTCTTCAAGCAGGTCGACGACGTCGAGCGTACCGTCGGGCGCGGTCACCTCGAAGCTGAGCGCTGGGATGCGATTGCCGAAGCTGGCCAGCTCCAGGTCCTCGAACACCAGATAGGCGAGGTCGCGGAAGGCACAGCCCTGCGCGACCTTGTCTGCGACGATCAATGGATCGACTTCGTCGTCTCCGGTGCCCTTGTGCAGCCGCATGACCCCGCCGACTTTCAGGTCGCCCGCGCTCCCGCGCAGCAATGCGCCATCGGCCCAGATACGCCCTATCGCGGCGACTGGCCGGCTCGACAGCGCGACCGCGAAGGAGATCGCGTAGCTGTAGGTGGTGGTCTTCGGCTGCCCCTTGCCGCCGCTCGTCTGACTGCTTTCGACCAGTTCGGTCGCCCAGATGATTGCGCCGGGCACCCGCATCGTGCCGAACACGCGCGGCACCGGCTGGCCGTAGCTGGAGGTGGACACCGCCAGCTCGGTCAGGCGCGGGCCTTGGCGGGTCGGCGTGCCGATCACCGCGCTGTCGACCGCGCGGCCCAGCACCGCCCCGATCGCCCCGCCAATCGGCCCGCCGAGCGCGGTGCCGACCGTGGACAGGATCAGCGTTGCCATCATGTATCTCCTTGCGGATTGGCAGCGGGCCGCCAGCAGGCGAGCACGCGCCAGTGATCGGGCAGCGGGCTTTCGACGACCCGGCGAAGCCCGGCGTGGGCATGGACGATTCGGTGCCGACTTACGGCGACCGCCGCATGGACCTGCGCCGGGCCGGTCTCCAGAAGCAGGACATCGCCCGCGCGGCGTGGTGCGCGAATTGCGATCAGGCCCGCTGCTGCCAGCGCTTCATAGGGAAGCGCGAAGCCTCGGCGTTGCGGCCGGTAATCCGCTGGCAGCGCGAGAGTGATCTCCGCCGCGGCGAGGCTGGCCAGCACCAGCCCGATACAGTCGAGCCCGGTCGATGGATCACGCCCCTGCAAGCGGAACGGTGTGCCGACCAGATCGCCCGCCGCGCGTGCGATCTGGGATGCCCTGTCCATCAGCTGCGCGATGGGTAGCGGGCGACGAGGTCGTTGCCTGGCAGGAAGGGTTCGCCGCGAAAGTTCACCGCATTGGCGAAGCGGGTGGAGCAGGTGGCGATAGTGCGGTCGCAGCCCTCGCGCAGCTGGGCGCGGGTTCCCTCGCGCACTCCGGCCGGAATGCTGCTGTCGAGCACCAGCATTCCGGCCTCATCGGCGATAATGGTCTGGCGCAGGCCGAGCGCGGGCCCTTCCAGCCAGCGCAGCTCCCCGAACACGAAATCCGCGCTCGCGAGCTCTTCAAAGCCGACCGCATTGGCACTTGCTTCGATCGTCGCGACCTGCCGTTCTACCGTGAAGCGTACGGGCGACAGGTTGCAGCCGGGCCCACAAAAGCGCGCGCGGCATCCGGGGCTGGTGCGCGGGACCGGGTCTTCCTCCAGTGCAGCCTTGGCCGAATGCAGCTGAGCGGAGAAACCGTCGGCGACGGCTTCCGTCTGGCCGATCGTGCCCCAGTAATGCGCCTGGGCCTCGCCGCTCTGCCAGTCGATGCTGCCGATCGTCACCGCTGCGCCGTCGAAGCGGCCCGCTTCCAGATCGGCCGCCGAGATCGCGTCGTGCGTGATCGCGCCGTCCATCTGCGCGTCGTCGCCTGCAATCTCGCCCGTCAGGCGCAGCGCGGCGGGGCGGATGCCGGGCGCGGCGCGCAGCCGCACGTCTTCCAGCATCAGGTCGCGGTCGTGGCTGGTGAAGCCCAGCGTCACGCCATCGCGCCGCTCGATCCGCCAGAAGAAGGCGCGGGTTGCGAGGCGGTCCGTCTCGAATACCTCGCTCATGCCGCCTCCCTGATCTCGATCAGCGGCACGCTGGGTGCCTGCCCGGCGGCAAAACCGGCGGCGCTGATCGCCAGCCGGTCCTCGGCAAAGCGCACGGGCACGTCGAACAGGAAGCCCGCGCGCACTTCCGCTCCGTCCGCCGGGGCATCGTCGAGCACCACGAAGCCCAGCGGATCGAGCGTGAAGCTTGCGGTCTCCTGACCGCCGACCGAGACGCGCACCGTGCCGCTGTGGGGCCGGGTGATCCGCCGGACCTGCGGCTCGGGTCCCTCACCGTAGCGTTTGGCCAGCGCGAAGCGGGTGGTCTCGCCATCGCCGAGGCCGAGCAGCTGGTCGGCAGGGGTCGGCGCGCCCGTGGTGCCGTTGGACGAGAAATCGAACGGATCGGTGAGGCGAAAGCCGCGTGCGGGGCCATGGCGGGCGCGGAAGAAGCCGAGCAGGGTTGCCAGCTCGCTCTCCGAACGAATCCCAGGTCCGACATCGAAGCGCAACCGCGCGTCCGCCCACTGCGCGGTGCGGCGTTCGTGGCCCGAGGCGGTGACTAGCACCGAGGTCGAGAATTCGGGGCTCGCGCTGGCATCCGTGCCGAGTGTGAGCGGATAGGGGACGTCGTCGAAGTTCTGCATGTGGTCCTCGCGCTGGTCGGGCTGGGGCGGGGCAAGCCGGGTGTATCCGTCGCGTGCGATCTGCGGCAGCGCCCAGACGAACCGCTGGGTCACGCCGCGCATGCGCGCCTCGTCCAGCGCGGCGTCGATCCGCGCCCAGTAGGCGGGCGCATCTTCGGCGTTCAGCACGAAGCCCGCGAAATAGTCCTGCCGGTCGATCGGGTAGCCGAGCCGCGCATCGACATGCGCGTGAGCCGCGCGGCGGCGGGCATCGGCACCGGCGGTCAGCCAGTCGTAATCCTCCAACTGCAAGCGATCGAAGGCGGGCCAGGCCCAGCCGGTCGGCAGGTTGGCACGCTCGATCTCGGGCATCTGGCCGTCGAGGATCGTCGGCGTGAAGGCGAGCAGCAGCACCTCTGCCTCACCCCCGGCAGCATCGCGCACCGCCTGCGCCAGCGCGGCGGTGGAGGCGGCGAGCAGCGCTCCCGCCTGATCGAGCAGTGCCTTCTGCGCCTCATCCAGCGGTGCGCGCATATCCGCGATCACCGGCGGATCGCCGCCGAACGCGGCCTTTGCGGCATCGTCGTAGAGGCACGGTCCGAAGCTGCCCGGTATGACCCACCACCACGGCTCGCCGATCTGGAAGAGAACCGGCAATCCGGCGGCCTGCGCGATCTGCACGAACGCCGACGCGACCTGCCGCAGGTAGCCCATCGCCCCTGCATGCGCGGGCGAGAGCAGCGCAGAGGGCGGCTCCCACCCGGTCTGCGCAGGCGCGCCATCGTAGGCTCGCTGTTTCCAGTCGTTCCAGCAATGCGCGTCGAACAACTCGTAGGACAGCGACCAGATGACCTCGAACCCGGCGGCCTGCGCCTCCTCGGCAAAAGCCCGATGCCACGCAGCGCAGGCATCGTTGAGCACGCCGCCCGCGAGGCTGACGTAATGCCCGCTGCCAAGCGGTTCGAGCCGGAAATAATGGCTCATCCCGACATAGTGGACCACCCGCCCGCGATAGCCGAGCTGGCGGATCTGGCGGATCAGCCGCGCAGGCGTCTGGTTGAAGCAGTCGTCATAGGCGGTCGCGATCTGCTCGCCATGCTCGGGCAGCATGCTCTCGCCGATCTCCAGCATCGCATGCGCGCCGTCGCAGGCAATATCGCTCAGCTCGACCCAGCCATCGGCGCGCTGGGCCAGCGGATCGGCGCTGCCCGGCACGTAGCCGGGCGGCACCAGCGAGATGAACATGCGGTCGATGTCCTGCGGATGGACGGGCTCTCCGGGTAGTGTGAAGCCGCTCACCAGTGCCGAAAACGGCAGCGTCACCCGCGCGTCCTCGGGCGACCCCTCGGCGTAGTTCCACAGCCGGACATACCAGCTGCGCGCAGTGCCGCTCGCATCGCGCCCCTCGATCGTCAGCGTCGGCCCATTGACTGCGTCGAGCGGGATGATCCCGCCGCTGCGCCAGCGGAAGGACAGGACCGTGTGCGAATAATCGCGGTCGGTCGCGTAGCGATGCAGCGGATGGTCGAGCCTATCCACGCTCTCCCAGATCAACCCCGCGAGTTCGCCCGCGTGATGGAATTCGCAGGTCAGCCGCAGCGCATCGGGCGCGGTGGTGACCACGCTTGCCATCATCGGACGGGGGAAATTGACCGTCCAGAAGCGCGGGTCGAAGCGCTGGATATGGTCGTGCTCCTGCCCGTTGCGGGCAGCGCAAAGCCAGTAGGCCATCAGCTGTTCTCCATCGCCCGGCGCACCGCCGCCGCGATCTGCCGGCTGGAGCGTTCGAGCGCGATCGGCGCGGCGGTGCCCGCAGGCGCGGCCAGCTGGATCGCCACCTCGACCCGCCGCGCACCGCCGCCATGCGCTGTCAGCGGCACGACCCGCCCATCCGACGGAGGCACGAAGAGTTCGGGCCCGCGCTCACCGACCAGATAGCCGCGCTGCGCACTCACCGGGCCGCCGGTCGCGCGGCCGGGTAGGCCGAGCACACCGCCCAGCAAAGTGCCGACGATCCCGCCCAGCGGATTGTTCGCCCCGAAGATCTGACCGATCCCGAGCTTGAGCGCCTGGCTCGCGATCCGGTCGATCGCCTTGCTGGCGGAGGCCTGCAAATCCTCGAAGCCGAGGCTGCCGCGCCGGATCGCTTTCAGCAGGCTGCGTTCGAGAACGTCGCCCGCGCGTGAAAACCCGGCCACGAGTTCGCCGTTGAGGTCTTGCCGCATCCGGGCGACATCCTCGGCAAAGCCGCGCGTGTTGGCGCGCACGTCGATCAGCATTGCGTCGACCGGGTCGGCTGCAAGGTCAGGCATCGGGATATTGCTCCATCAGGCTGTCGAGGTCGCTTCGGTCAACGCCATCGCCAACGGGCGAAGTCGGACCGAGCGCGGCGGCGAGTTCGGCGGGGGTGGCGTGCCAGAACGCGTCCGGCGTCCAGCCCAGCGCCTGCGCGGCGAGCGCTGCCAGCGGCGGCACGCCGGGGGAGAAGGCGCGGGTCATCGGCCCTGCAGAATCGCGCCGAGCAGCGCGCGCAGCGGCTTTGTGGCGGCGGCAAGCCCGCCCGCCAGAATCGCTTCGCCCACAGCCTCGCGGGTCAGCCCCTCGCGCGATTGCAGGCAGTGCCAGAACAGCGCGGCGATTTCGGCCAGGCGCAGCTCGCCATTGGCTGCACGCTCGACCAGCGCGAATAGCGGTCCGAGTTCTTCCTCCGCCGCGACCAGCGCGGTGAGGCTGGGGCGCAGCACATGGGTCTCGCCCGCGATGCGGATCGCCGCTTCCCCGCGCAGGGGGTTGGGGGGCGGATTGGGTTCGTCACCCCGGACCTGTTCCGGGGTCATGCCGGGACGACCGGGCCCGAGCTTTCGAGCTGGATCGTGTAATTGCGCTCGCCGTTGAAATCGCCCGAATAGTCGAGCCGCTGGACGAGGAAGCGCCCGCGCAGCCGCGCGCCATCCTCGAACGACAATTCATAGTCATCGATCGTGCCCGCCAGCGCGTGGGTCCGCACCCGCGCCTCGGCATCCGAGCCGAGGAAGATGCCGCCCGCGCTGACCGAGACCGAGCGGGTGCCCGCGCCCGACAGCAATTCGCGCCAGCCGCCCGATTCCTTGTGCGTCACCACCACGCTGTCGCCGTTGATCGCCAGCTGCGTGGTCCGCAGCCCGGCGACAGTCTGGTAGGCGGGCGGGCCCCCGTTTTCTTGGGTGCCGTCGCCGATCTTGAGGAGGAAGGCGGAGCCTCTTTGTGCGGTCATGGGATGTCCTTTCGGGATCAGTCGGAAGCGAGCAGGCGGAAACGGTATTCGCGCAGCAATGCGCGGGCATTGAGCGCGCGGCGTTCGGCGCGGCCGCGCAGGAAGGCGGCGCTGACCACGCGGAAGCCGGACTGCTGCGCAGGCAGGGCGAGCGTGCGGGCATCGACCCGTGCGGCGATGTCCCCGCCGCTCGCCGGATCGTCGCCGTGCAGCCGCAGTTCGAGCGCGATGCGCACCTCGCGCCCGGCCTCGGTCTTGGTGCCCCAGTCGGTCGAGGCGGAGGCGACCAGTGCGAGCCACGGGGGCGAGGCGCGCTCCACCTCCGCCTCGTCGACCAGATTGATCGCGTCCATCAGCGCCGGATCGGCGCGCAGGTGATCGAGCAGCGCGGCGCGCAGCCGGGTTTCCATCAGTCGTCTCCGAAATGAGGCCAGAGCCGGTCGGGCGAGCGCCACGGATCGCCGCTCAGCCTGTGGGCCCGGGCGCGAGCTTCGAGGCGCTTGAGCGCCCGCCGCTCCAGCGCATGGGCCAGCCGGTCGAGCGCGGGCATCCGCACGCGGATCATCCCGGCCATCACGCCAGCCTCAGCACGCGCCAGGGCCGCCACAGCGCCGCAATCGCGGCGGGTGGCTCGCCGCCCGCAGCCTCGCCCTCGCGGTGGAGGAAGGCGGCGAAGCGCAGGATGCCGTGGCGCAAGCCATCGGGCAGACCGGGCCAGTCGGGCGCAAGGCCCGTCTCCAGCGTGACCACGACGCGGCTCAGGTAAGGACCGCTGCGCAGCCGCAATTGCGCCGAGCCGTCACCCGCCAGATGCAGGTCGTAATCCTCCTCGCCCAGCGCGGTGCGGGTGCCGTCATCGGCCAGCCGCTCGATCTTCGTGAGCCGCGCGATGGGTCGGCTGGCAAGCCGCGTCCATTCATGGCTCGCCTCCATCACCTCCTCGATGGTCGAGGCGATCGGAGTGAGGGTGGTGAACCGCTCGCACGCCTCCATCGCGGCCCCGATCAGGCCGGTCAGCTGGGCATCGTCGGCCGGGCGGGTGATGCCGAGCCAATGCTTGAGCTCGGCCAGCGCGGGCGCGAGATCGCCGGTCGCCAGCACCGTGCGTATCATGGCGGTCTCCTGAAATGATCGTCGTGAAAAGGGCGCCCGCGTCGGCCGGGGGAATGGGGGAGCCGACGCGGGCGCGGCGGCGCGGTTGCGGGAAGGGCCCGCCCGCGCCGCCCGGCGTCAGGCCTCGATCCGCAGCAGCTTGATCGCTGCGCTGTCGAGCACCTGCCCGCCGATCCGCTTGGTCGCGTAGAAGTGGACGAAGGGCTTGTTGGTGAAGGGATCGCGCAGCACCTGCGTCGCGCTGCGTTCGGCGATCAGATAGCCGTGGCGGAAATTGCCGAAGGCGATCGGGTACGCGCCGCCCGCAATGTCCGGCATGTCCTCCGCCTCGACCACCGGATAGCCCAGCAGCCGGTCCGGCTGGCCCTCGATCAGGCCGGGCTGCCACAGGAATGCGCCGTCGCTGGTCTTGAGCTTGCGCACCTCGGCCAGCGTGGTCGAGTTCATCACGAAGCTTGCGCCCTGGCGGTGGCCCGCCTTCATCGTGTGGACGAGGTCGATCAGCTTTTCTTCCGGATCGGTGCCGAAGCCGGTCGCATCGCCGGTGCCGACATATTGCACGCTGCCGAAGGTGCGCGCGGCATCGCCCAGCGTGCTGGTGGGGGCCTTGAGGAAGCCCTTGGGCTGGTTGGTGCCGGAGCCGTTGACGAAGGCGGCACCTTCGGCGCGGGCGAACTCCATCGCGATCTCGCTCGACAGCCAGGATTCCAGATCGAAGCCTGCGTCGTCGAGCATCGCCTGGCTCGCCGCCGGGTTGGCGTAGAGGTCGCCGCTGGGCGGGGCGATTTCCGCGAAGCTGGGCGTGTCGGTCTCGGGCCGCTCGGCCGTCTCGCCCGCCCAGCCGCTGGCGGTGCCGCCGGTGGCGACCAGCTTGCGATAGCCCGCGCTGCCGGTCTGGACGACCTGCGCCAGCGCGCGGATCGGGCTGATCTCGGTCAGCTGGCGGGCGATCATCGCATCGATCTGGCGCGGCACGGCATAGCCGCCATCGCTCGGGCTGGTGCCGGAGATCGACTTGATCTCATGCGTATTGCCACACCGCAGATAGCCATCGACGAAGCCCTTCACCTCGGTCTGGGCGGCACTGGTGGCGGCAAGTGCGGGGCGCTGCGCCGCACGTTGTGCGCCCTGGGCGATCCGGTCGACCCGCAGCTTAACCTCGTCGACTTCGGTGCGAAGATCCTCGACCTGCTGTTCCACCCGGTCCTGCCGGGCGACGACATCGAAGCTGGCGTCGATCGCGGTGGTGTCCGCGCTGGATGGGGGAGCGGGCTGAGCGGCGGGGGCAGTGGTGGGGAAGGGCATGTCCATAATGGCGATCTCTCTTTCGTTGGCACGGGAAAGACCCCCTCTCCTTGCAGGGGAGGGGGTTGGGGTGGGGCAGGCGAGGTTTGACGGGGTCGGAGGAAGTCAGGCGACCAGATGCACCCGCGCCCCATGCTGGAGCGGGTGGGTGACGAGGCTGATCTCGATCAGGTCGAGCGCGATCAGCTCGCGCCCCTGCGGTCCGCTATGCGCCGACCGCGCGCGGAACCCGAAGCTGAGGCCGGACACCGTGCGTGCCGCCAGCAGAGCAGCCGCGCGGCTGGCGGGCCGGTCGATCGCGGCGACCACGCGCAGGCCGCGCGCATCCTCGCCGACCCGCTCGACCCAGCCGATCCGCTGGCGCGGGTCGTGCTGCCACAGCAGCGGCAGGGGATCGCGGCGCTGCGCCAGAGTGGCGGCAAAGGCACCGGGGCGGATGGTGTCGCGCGCGGCATCGGCAATGTCGAACAGCGCGGCATAGCCGGCGATCCTCATCGCACCAGCTCCGCGACACCGAGCCGCACCGCGATCCCGACCAGAAGCGCCGCGAACACGCCGCGCACCAGCCACTCGATCGCGGCCTTCCACGCGCTCGCCTTGGCATCGCGCCAGGCCTGCAGCAGCTCGCGCAGCTCGTCGATATCGCCCGAGGCAGCCTCGTCCGACAGGCCGATCCGGGCGAGCGCGCGCGCCGCGCCCAGCTCACCCGCTTCCTCGGCAATCGCGCGCAGCGTGACCAGCTCCGCGCCCTCGGCCCGCGCCTGCGAGAGCAGCGCGGTAAGCATGTCTTCGGTGGTCATGACCGGTTCTCCTGCGGAGCGAGGCCGAGCATTGCGCGGCGTTCCTCGGGCGTGAGGAAATCCGCCTCGCTAACCTGCTTCCACAAACGCTCGCGATCTTCGGAAAGCGCGGGCACCCGGTCGAGATCGACCGCGATCTGCGCATCGGAGAACCACGGCGCCATCCCCGCGGCGATCCCACCGAAGATCTTGTCCGCCAGCGGCAGGAGGGTGAGGCGCCACAGCGCGCGGTTCGCCTCGCGGTAATTGGAATAGGTGTTGTCGCCCGGCAGGCCGAGCAGCATCGGCGGCACCCCGAAGGCGAGCGCGATGTCGCGCGCCGCCGCCGCCTTGAGCGTGGCGAAGTCCATGTCGGCGGGGCTCAGGGCCATGCTCTGCCAGCTCAGCCCGCCTTCGAGCAGCATGGGCCGCCCGGCATTGCCTTGGCCCTGGAAGGCGCTGGCGAGTTCGGCCTTCAACCGCTCGAACTGGTCCGCCGTCAGCCCCTGTCCGTCGCCCGGCTGGTAGACCAGCGCGCCCGAGGGTCGCGCCGCGTTTTCCAGCAGCGCATGGTTCCAGCGGCTCGCCGCATTGTGGATCGCGATGGCCTGCGCGGCGGCAGACAGAGCGCCCGCGCCATAGTGATCGTCTCCGGGGTTGAGGCATTTGAGGTGGATCAGCTCGAGCCACCCATCCTCGTCCTCCAGCGGGATCACATGCGTCTGCGCACCGAGATGATAGGCGAAGGCTTCGGGCCAGCCATCGGCGCGCTGGCGGATCGCCACCCGCTCGGGCCGCAACGCGAACAGCTCGACCGGCCTGCCGCTTGCGTCCTTCAGGATCTGGATGAACGCATTGCCGTGGAGCAACAGGTGCGCCGCGATCGTCTCGACCAGCGATTGGCCCGCGCTGGGCGCGGTGACGAGCGCGAGCAGCTCGTCCGCATCGGTGGAAACGGGTGCGGCCCCGACGCCCTCGGCCACGATCCGCACCGCGCGCTGCGCGACGGGGTTGGAGGCATAGCCCGCCTGCAGGCTGGTCGAATAATCGAACGGCGGCGCGTGGCTTTCCAGCGCGCTCGCCCAAGGCGAGGCGAACCCGCGCGCAATAGGCACACGGGCGCTCCCCCCGCCCTTGAAGGCGGAGATCAGGTCGGTAAACATGGACATGGCGTCTCCCGGGATCAGGCAGTCCCCCGGGCGGTTGGCCCGAAAGGGGGAAGCGATGAAATTAGGTCTATCAATCGTTCTGGCAGCGATGGCTGGAGCGGCCATGGCCCAGCCTGCGCTCGCGCAGGACCGCGTGGTCGAGGTCTCCGATGCCACGTGCCGCATCGAGGTGGGCAATGGGTCCAAGGCGCTGCTGATGCGCGCCGATACGGACGGTTCGGCGATCATCGGCCTCATGTTCAAGGCCGCGGTCGACACGCCCGGACGCCAGCGCGAAGGCTATTTCTACATGCGTCTCGACTTCTCGACCGGCGGCCCGGTGACCTACCGCGACGGCTTCGCGGGCGACTACGCCCAGGGCTACATCGCCGACATGAGCGTGGACGACCTCGCATGGATGCTGAGCGAGACGCCCGGGCGCTTTTCCTACGCGGTCGGCGGAACGGCGCAGCGCATTGAGGCGGACACGAGCGAGGACATTCCCGAGTTCAAGGCGTTCCGGACGTGTGTGGAAGGTCTGAAGGGCTAGCTGCGAGGTAGGCTCTTTCACATCCCCCGCACCCGCGGCCTTCCGCTCTTCCCCAGCATCAGCTCGCTCAGCGCCCAGACCAGCGCGTCGGCGCGGTCGGGGGAGCGGCCCGGGCCTTCGTAGCCGCCGCCCACGATTAGCCCGCACAGCTGGTCCTCCAGCTTCGCGAACAGCCCGGCGTGGCGCACGCGGCCTGCTTCGTAGAGCGCGGCGACCGGCTCGGCGCGGGCGGCCTTGCCGCGGCTGGCGTGGACCAGCTTCACCGGCAGCGACACATCCGCCGCGCGCAGCACGCTTTCGACCATCGCGCCGCCCTGGTTGGCCTCGGCGATCACACGGTCGGCCTCCCACTTCTCGGCGGCTCGTGCGACAGCGCGGGCCCATTTTTCGGGCGAGGCGCGCTCCACGCTTTCGTCGGCGAGGACGATGGCGAGCGCTTCTTCGTCGATGCCGCAGACTACGATGCCGCAAGCGTCGCCGTGGGCGCTGGCGGGGGGATCTACGCCTATGACGATGCGGGTGAGACCGTTGGTCTTGGTCGCTGCCCCACCCCCCGACCCCCTCCCCTGAAGGGGAGGGGGAGGAATGCGGCACATCTCCAGCATGGCGCGGGTCCACAGCGCGCCTTCGATATCTCTCAGCAGTTCGCCGTCGAGTTCCTGCCGCCCCAGCGTGGTGCTGGCGAACTGGCGGCGCATCCGGTCGACGAAGCGGGTGGGGAGGTTGTCCTCGTTGTCCCATGTCGTCCCGCGCGTTACCGCGACGTCGCCGGTTTCGGCCTCCTCCAGCAGTCGCCGGACCAGCGGCACGGCGCGCGGTGTGGTGGTCGCAGCGACGCGGGGGTGCTCACCCAGGCGCAGGCCCATCTGCAGGTTGTCCCACGCCGCCGTGGCACGCTCGCCTGCATTGTCCCACTTGGCAATCTCGTCGCACCACGCGTGGCTGTGCTGTGGACCGCGCAAGGATTCGGGCTCGGCGGCGGAGTAGCAATAGCCGCGCGCGCCGCCAGGCCACGAGAGCCGCCGCAGGCTCGGCTCCCATTGCGGAGCATAATCCGGCGGCGACACCGCGAGGATGCCGCTCTCCCCTTCGATCATGACGCTGCGCACCTCGGCCAGAGAGGCACCGACCAGCGCGATCCGGGCGTGCCGATCGGTGCGCGCGAGCATGCGCACCCATTCGGCACCCGCCCGCGTTTTGCCGAAGCCGCGCCCGGCGCAGATCAGCCACGTGTGCCAGTCGCTTGTCGGCGGCATCTGTTCCGCCCGCGCCCAGAGCGGCCAGTAGCGGGCGATCGCGTGGGCATCTCCTTTGCTCAGCGAGGCGTACCAGTCGAGCCGCGCCTCTGGGGCAAGTTTGAGCAGGTCGCCCAGCCAGTCAGCGCCCATCGCCGCCATCGGTCTGCGATGCGGCGCCGTCCTTGGCGAGGCGCTCGCGGATCGTGGCAAGCTTGGCTTCGAGCGAGGCGAACACCTCCGCCTCGTCCTGCCCGTGGCGCTTCGCCCTCTCGGTGGCGATGGCCTCGCGGTGTGCGGCGAGCAGGCGGATTGCGCTGGTGATGTCGAGCTTGCGGTCGGGATCGTGGCCGCGCAGGCTTGCCAGCACTTCCATCTCCAGATGCTCGTATCCCTCGTACAGCGCGCCACGCCATGCGGCGGCGAAATCCGCATGTTCGCGCCGGGTCTTGTAGGCGCGGCTGGGGGAGACGCCCGCCGCCCTTGCCGACGCGGACACGTTGGAGGTCGCGGCCAGCGCTTCGAGGAAATAGGTCCGCCAGTGGGTGCTGACCGGGCCTTCCGCCGGCGCGCCCGTCTGTCGGTCGATCAGGCGCGAGCGTTTGGCGCGCTCCCTTGCAGGCGCGCCCAGTGGTGTTTTTGTCATGACATGATGACCCCGGGGGCTGGCGATTGGTACGGCGGTCGATCCCGCTGCCGCCCGCACCATCGCGATGTTCCGTACCTCTAGGCGATTGTGTCTTTTACGAACCCAAGCCTGAGAATGGCAGAAATGCGTGAGTCAGCTAACCAATCAGGCTAAAGGCTGTCCGCACTATCCAGTACCCAAGCGGTGCCAGCAGAATGAATGCCAGCATCGTCGCTTCAAGTTCGGATCGGTCAGGTTTGCACATCGCGCGATCCAGACCCGAACGTGACGCTGTAGGACAGAACTTTTTACAAGGGCGGTTAGGCGCTATCCTTTGGCGACGGTTTTCCATCGAGTTCCGGCTTTCAGTTTGGGCGGCCTGACTTTAGGCCGGTCAGCCGGATGCACCCAGCCCTGCGGAGGCTCGTATTCCGAGGGGCGATTAATCAAGCCAGCTTTCCCTTGGACTTGAGCGGGCATTACGCAGCGCTCCATCATCACGAAGGAGATTTGACGCTTCGGCACCCCGAGACTCTTATATTCCACAGGAACTGTCTTGTCGGGTGGTATCGCTGCGAAGAGGGCCTTGCCCTTGGGGGCCAAGCGTTTCCGAAAGAACCGCGCGGTGGCGATTTGATCGGAGTCTGCGGATAGAAGAAAGGCGACATCATAAATGTCGTCTTCCCCGTCGCAGATGAGCGATAGGGCCACGTTTATGTCAGATTGCTTTTCGGAGTACCCATCACCTACAGGCACATGGTGCCCCTTTATTACATCCACACCGCGGGCAATTTGTGCCGCATTGAACAACTGATGTCTGGCTAGAGATTCTGGCAGATGCAGGGGCATGGCAGTGCAAAACACCACTTTCACCAATCGGCAGTTTTCGCCAGTCGCTAGCATCTCGCCAAGCTTCCAGAGGCATGCCCATTTTAGGTGATTCTGGCCGCTTTCCTTGATCGGATGATATAGGTTGAATCCATCCACGTAGAGCGCCGCCCTCCGCTCTTTCGACTCTTGACCTTCCGAATCACTCACGCTATATGCCCCAGCATCGATGCTGACCTGCTCTCAGGTTAGCGGGAGCCCCGGCTAATGCCGGGGCTTTTTCGTTTGGGCGGCTGTTTTATCTGACTTGGCTAATTTGCCAAGGCGCTCGCGAAACCGCCTTTCGTCATCGTCGCATTCAAGCTCGCGTGCAGCTTCCTTGAACTTCTCGATCTGTGGCTTCTCCGTCACGGTGAGGTGTCCTTGTTCGCGTTGCGGGGCATTAATGGTTCGTCTATATAGGAGCCAGAGCGGTGGAGCTGGGGGGAATCGAACCCCCGGGGTCGGAGATGGGAAGTCACTACCCCACACCAGGTCAGCCCCACTCTAGAGCGCCCCGTCCTAGTGACGGGGCGTTCGCACATCAGAAGGGTATATCCTCGTCTAGATCGTCGTAGTTGGTTGCCCCCCATTGGGCGGGGGCCTTCGGAATGTAGTAGACGCCCTTCTTGCCATCGACGCTATGGATGAGGCCCTTTTGACCCATTCGGTACAGCTTGTTCATGATGAAGCGACGCTCCTGCACCACCTTGTGGCGGCGGTAGAGTTCGATGATGATTGGATCGATGCCGATTTCCTCACCATTCGCTGAAGCGATGATATCGCGCATCTGTTGCTCAAGCTCATCCACCTTGGACAAGTTGAGTTGTTCCATCACTTCTGGGGGGAGGTCCGACAAGTCGCCGTAATCAGTCGGCACGGCGCGTAAGCGCTTGCGGGCGCTTTCCAGTTCGGAGGCGACCGAGTCCAAGTGGTCAGCACGCTCCAAAAGGCGCTTACCACGCGGCGGGTCTTCGATTTCCACAGACTGGGCAGAACGGCGCATTTCAAGGGCGAACGCCTTGACGGAGTCAAGCGCATCGGGCATAATAACCTCGCTAGAACAAGCCGGTCATCGCGTCGTTTTTCCGGACAGCGCTTTGACCGTATGGAAGCCCCGAGTCCCTAAGTGGGATTTGGGGCTTTCATGCATCTACGCATGATTCGCGCGAGCGGTCAAGCGCGTGTCTGCACTTCTTCCACGCGCTAGTCCCCAGAACTAACTTTCGGTTATAACCGTCGCGCCGTTCGCCATCTTCCATTCCGTCGCGCTCTTCTGGCAGTCTTGCGTTCAGTCTTCCGGCTGTCTTGGCCGCAATCAGTTAGCGACCCCATACGTGAGACGCTTGCCGACGATGCCCTTCACCGCTTCCGCGCCGCGCTGGCGATCATCGAAGCCGTTGGCGGTGCGGGTGTTGTAGCGGAACTCGTATTCAGCGAGGTAGCGGTGCAGGTGGTGTTCGGCACAGTGCTGGTACACGCCGCGCATACCGCGCTTGAAGATCGAGAACGCGCCTTCAACCGTGTTGGTGTGAATGGTGCGGTCTTTGAGGTCCACATAGTTGCCGGTCGCGTGGATGGTGGTGCCATGCTCGGCAAAGCGGCGACCGATCTTGCGATACATCTTGGCTTCGTCCGTCATGAGACGGGCTTCGCGGTGGATGTTATCAAGCACTATCGGGTGAATGTCGGCAGCGGTGGTGCCGGAAACGTGGAACCACTTGCTCTTGCCGCTGTCGCGATCAACCAGCGCGACAACAGCACGCTTGTGCGCCCAACCACGGCGGGTGGATACGCCAGCTTTGAAGCCGATGTAGGTTTCGTCAACTTCGACAGCGCCACCGCCGTTACCGAACGGCTGCGCCAGATCGCCGGAGCGCATCGCTTCACGAATGCGGTGCATCAGGAACCACGCGCTCTTGTACTGGACTTCCAGAATGCGACTCATCTGGTGGGCGCTGATGCCCTTCTTGCTCGACACCATGAGGTGAACGGCCTGTAGCATCTTGTAGAGCGGCAGGCGGGCGTGTTCGAATACCGTGCCGACCTTCACCGTGAACTGCTTGCGGCACTCGCCACACTTCTTGAGGCCGTGGCGCAGCTTGCCTTCCGGGTTCTTCTTGCTCGGCTTCGTGCGAACGCCAGATAGGTCGTAAACGCGGCCTCCAACCGTGCCGCAATGCGGACAGGTTACGCCATCCGCCCACACGATGCTTTCAAGGTATTCAAACGCCTTGGCTTCGTCGTGGAAATGGGGGCTGGAAAGTACCGACATTCTGCTTGCTCCTTACCCGTTTGGTTATAGCGGGAAGGGTTGGGTTTGTAAAGTACGCAATCGCCTACCTCTAACCAAAGAGCGTCACGATGTCAATGCTAAAATAACCTATCTGGTAAATTATCCGATCCACGCACGCGCTTGCGCGGGGTGGGCGGCTGGCCTAAGCGCTGGCGAAATCTGGGAGGGAGCGGCGATGCTGCGCGGTTTGTACAATTGGACGATGGAGAAGGCGGCGCATCCCTATGCGCAGTGGTGGCTCGCGTTCTTCTGCTTCGTCGAGGCCAGCTTCTTCCCCATCCCGCCGCACCCGCTGCTGGGCCTGATGTGCCTTGCCGAGCCGAAGAAGGCGATTCGCTTCGGCGTGATCGCCACGCTTGCCTCGGTTGTGGGCGGGCTGTTCGGCTATTTCATCGGCTGGGGCCTGTACGATCTGGTCGGCGAATGGCTGATCGGCGTGATCGGGATGACCGACAGCTTCCCGCGCGCCGCCTGCTACCTGCGTGAATACGACTGGGAGGCGATCGTGGTCGCCGGATCGACTCCGGTGCCCTTCAAGCTGCTGACGATCTCCGCCGGGTTCGTGAACATGAATATCGTCACCTTCATCCTCGCCAGCCTGGTGGGGCGCGGGATGATATTCTTCACCGTGGGCCTGCTGTTCCGCATCTTCGGCGCGCCGATCAAGGTCTTCATCGACAAATACCTGCCGTGGGTTACCGCCGCGTTCGTCGCGCTGGTGATCGGCGGAGTGCTGGTGCTGACCCAAGTCGGCCATGGTGACGAAACCGACGCCAACGATCCGTGCGCCGCGGTCCACAGCATCGAGGATCTGTGAGCGCCGTCGCCGAGGCGGCTCCGCCAGCGGAGCACGCCCTGTCACGCCGCCTCGCCGCGGAGGCGATCGGCAGCTTCTTCCTCTTCGCCGGCGTGCTTGGCTCGGGCGTAATGGCGCAAAACCTGATGGACGGGAATGTCGCCGTCGCGCTGCTCGCCAACACGATCGCCACCGGGGCAATCCTTTACGTGCTGATTGCGATGCTGGGGCCGATCTCGGGCGCGCATTTCAACCCTGCCGTCAGCATGGCCTTCGCGCTGCGCGGGGAGACGCGGGTGCGCATCGCGCTGCTCTATATCCTCGTCCAGCTGCTGGCGGGTGCGCTGGGCGCGCTGGCGGTCCACCTGATGTTCGACCTGCCCATCCTGCAGCTATCGACCAAGGCGCGCACGGGCGTTGGCCAATGGGCGGGGGAGGCGATCGCGACCTTCGGCCTCGTCCTCACCATCCTCGTCACATTGAAGCGGCTGCCCGGGTCCGTCCCTGCGAGCGTCGCCCTCTACATCACCGCCGCCTACTGGTTCACCAGCTCGACCAGTTTCGCCAATCCCGCGATCACCGCGGTCCGCTCGCTCAGCGACACCTTCGCCGGGATCGCGCCGGTCGACGTGCCCGGCTTCATCGCCGCGCAGCTGGTGGGCATGATGCTCGCGGTGGGTGTGGGCGGATGGCTCAGCGCCGACCCGCCCACGGGGGAAGACGGTTAGCCGTTAAAAGTGGTGTCCAGCGTGATCTCGGTATCGAGCAGCTTGGACAGCGGGCAGTTTTCCTTGGCGGTCTTGGCGCATTCCTCGAACGTCGCCTGGTCGAGCCCGTCGCCGCCGCCGGTCACCGACAGCGCCGACTTGCTCACCTTGAAGCCCTCGCCATCCTTTTCGAGCGTGACCTTGCAGGTCGTCTCGATCGTGCCGTCCGAGTGGCCCTTGCCCGCCAGCTGGAACGACAGCGCCATGGTGAAGCAGCTGGCATGCGCCGCTGCGATCAGTTCTTCGGGGTTGGTGCCCGGCTCATCCTCGAACCGGGTCTTGAAGCCGTAGGGCTGGTCCTTGAGCGCGCCCGACCCGGTCGAGACATGGCCCTTGCCGTCCTTGCCGAAGCCTTCGTACTTTGCGCTGCCAGTGCTGATATTCGCCATTAGAGAATCTCCTTCTGCCCTGTCAGACGAAAGGCGGCGCGAGCGGTTCCGCGCTATCTCAGCCGAATGACTTGACGATCACCCACACGCCCACCGCCGCGACCAGAACGGCAAATCCTATCTCCAGCGCGCGCTTGTGCGTGGCGAGCTTCGCCCCGGCGCCGCGACCCAGCACGCTGCCGCCGATCCCGCCCGCGACCAGCCAGGCGACGATCGTCCAGTCGACCATGCCCGAGAGCGCGTAGGACCCGGCGGTGGTGATCCCGAAGGCGCTGACCGCGACCAGCGAGCTACCGATCGCCAGGGACAGCGGCATTGCGGTCGCGAAGACCAGCCCGGGCACGATCAGAAAGCCGCCGCCGATCCCGAAGAAACCCGCGAGCAGACCGGTGCCGAAGCCGATCGGCAGGATGCGCGAGAGCATGGATTTCGCATTCTCGCGCGTCATCCGCACCAGCGGGTTCTCGGCTGCCGAGCGACCGCGCAGCATCAGCAGCGCGACCACCACCATCAGCCCGCCGAACAGGCCGAGCAGGCTTTCACCATCGACCGCCTTGCCCGCCTCCGCGCCCAGCGCTGCACCCGCCGACCCGGCGAGCGCGAAGCTGAGCGCACATTGCCAGCGGACATTGCCGCTGCGCGCGTGGCCGATCAGCCCGACCAGCGCGTTGAGCGCGACCGCCACCGCGGCGGTGCCGATCGCCATGTGCGGCGATTTCATCCCCACCGCATAGACCAGCAGCGGGACGGCGAGGATCGAGCCCCCGCCGCCGACCAGCCCCAGCACGAAGCCGATGACACCGCCGGAAAGCAGCGTGATGAGGATATGAGCCAGGTCCATGGATCGCGTCAGGCCGCTGCGGCCTGCCGGTTCCACGGCATGATTGCGAGCAGGTAGGCCATGCCGCACCAGCCGGTGGTGCCTGCGAAGACCAGCCCCGCGCCGACGAAGCCCGACAGCGCGAACCATCCCGGCGCGACCACGAGGCCCAGGATCACGCCCAGCAGGACTAGCGATCCGGCAGCGATCTGAACCTGCCGCATGATCTCGATCGGCTGGCTGCGGTCTTCCTCCACCGGCAGGTCGGCCTTGCGCCAGCCTTCCAGCCCGCCTTCGAGCAGGAAGGCCTCGCCATCATGGCAGGCGGCGAGCCGCTGCGCATTGCTGCCGGTCCGCATGCCGGAGCGGCACATGAACACGATCGGGCCGTCGCAATCGATCCGCTCGATCTGGTCCAGCGGGCGATTCTCCGCGCCCTGAGCGCGGGCGCGGGCGAACTCGTCGGTCCCGCGAATATCCACCAGTCTTGCGCCTTCGGCCATCATGCGCCGTGCCTCGGTGGGGGAGACGGTTTTGGGGGTGTTGGGGGTAGAAGTCATGGGGGTCACTCCTGACAATAGAGATCGTGAAGGGTCGCCAGCAGGGTGCGGCAGCGCGGGTCGGCGATGCGGTACCAGGCGGTCTGCGCCTCGCGCCGGGAGTCGACCAGGCCCTCTGCCCGCATCTTCGCAAGATGCTGCGAGAGCGCGGACTGGGACAGGCCGACCTCCTCGGCCAGCGCGTTCACCCGCATCTCGCCATGTTCGGCCAGCTTGCACATCACCATCAGGCGACGCGTGTTGCCGAGCGCCTTGAGCAGCTCGGCAACGGAAGATGCATTGGCCTCGAACGTGGCGAGGTCTGCGGGGGCGAGAAGAGTATCGTTTTCCATTAGCACTTGCTAAATAAGCAATCGCTAATATATGTCAAGCGTCAACAGCAAGCCCGACGGAGACTCATCATGACGAACCCCCGCATTCGCGCCTTCTTCGACGAACCGACCAACACGGTCAGCTATCTGGTCTGGGATCCGGACACCGCCCACGGCGCGGTGATCGACCCGGTGCTCGACTTCGATCTCGCCTCGGGCGAGGCAGACGTGCGCTCTGCCGAAGCGATCCTTGCCGCCGCCGAAGAGGAAGGCGTGACGATCGAGCGCGTGCTCGAAACCCACGCCCATGCCGACCATCTGAGCGCGGCACCCTTCATCAAGGCGAAGACCGGCGCGCGTATCGGCATCGGTGCGCATATTCGCGACGTGCAGAAGATCTTCCGCCCGGTCTTCGGGATGGACGACCTCAAGGCCGACGGGTCCGATTTCGACGACCTGTTCGCCGATGGAGAGACCTTCGCGATCGGCTCGCTCACCGTCGAGGTGCTGCATGTGCCGGGCCACACCCCGGCGGATATTGCCTACAAGATCGGCGACGCGGTGTTCGTCGGCGATACGCTGTTCATGCCCGATTTCGGCACCGCGCGGGCGGACTTCCCCGGCGGCGATGCGCACCAGCTCTACCACTCGATCCGCCGCCTGCTGGCGCTGCCGGCCGAGACGCGCCTCTTCATGTGCCACGACTACAAGGCACCGGGGCGCGACGATTATGCGTGGGAGACCACCGTCGGCGAGCAGAAGCGCAGCAGCGTGCACGTGCACGACGGCGTGAGCGAGGACGAGTTCGTCGCCATGCGAGAGGCGCGCGACAGCGACCTTGCCGTGCCGCGGCTGCTGCTACCCTCGGTCCAGGTCAATATCCGCGCCGGCCGCTTCCCCGAAGCGACCGACAACGGCGTTTCCTATCTGCGCATTCCGATCAAGCCGGTGCGCCATGCGCTGGATGCCGGCTGATCAGATAATCCCGGTCGCCTTGCCCGCGCGCTCGAACATGCCGAGGATGGTCGCGACCTCTTCCTCGCTATGTTCGGCGCACAGCGAGCAGCGCAGCAGCGTCATGTTGGCGGGCGTTGCGGGCGGGCGGGCGAGATTGACGTAGAGCCCTTCCTTCAGCAGCGCCTCCCACATCTGCGCGCCCCTGGTCAGGTCGGGCATGATGACGGCGATGATCGCGCTCTGCGGCTCGTCGGTGCCGAGTTGGAAGCCGAGGTCCTTCAAGCCCTTGTGCAGCGTGCGGGAATTCTCCCACAGGTGCGCGCGCTTGTTGCCGCCGTGCATCAGCTTGCGGATGCTGGTCGCGGCGGTGGCGACCACGCTCGGCGGAAGGCTGGCGGTGAACACGTAGGGGCGGCAGACCAGCCGCATGATCTCGAAATCGGGGTGGTTGGATACGCAGAAGCCGCCCACCGTGCCGACGCTCTTCGAGAAAGTGCCGATCACGAAGTCGACATCTTCGAGAACGCCCTGCGCTTCGGCAACGCCGCGGCCATGCTCGCCGATGAAGCCCATCGAGTGCGCTTCGTCCACCAGCACCATCGCGCCGGCATCCTTGGAGACGCAGATCATCTCCTTGAGCGGAGCGACGTCGCCGAGCATCGAATAGACGCCTTCGAGCACGACCAGCTTGCCCGCGTCGGCGGGAATGCGCTTCAGACGCTTTTCGAGCGCTTCGATATCATTGTGGCGGAAGGGGACGATCTCGGCCCGGCCCATCGCGCAGCCATCGTAGATCGAGGCATGGCTGTCGATATCCAGCACCACGTAATCGCCCTTGCCGGCGATGGTCGAGATGATCCCGAGGTTGGCCTGGTAGCCGGTGGAAAAGACCATCGCATGGTCCATTCCGTAAAATTCCTTGAGCGCGTCCTCGCACTCCTTGTGGCCCTGATACGTGCCATTGAGCACGCGGCTGCCGGTGGTCCCGCTACCGAATTCCTCCAGCGCCTGCTTGCCCGCCTCGATCACGTCCGGATCGAAGGTCATACCCATGTAGTTGTAGGTGCCCAGCAGGATCGTCTCGCGCCCGTTGCAGATCGCTCGGGTGGGCGAGAGGACCTTTTCCATCACCAGGTTGAAGGGATCTTCCACCCCGCTGGCGAGCAGGCCTTCGCGCATTGCGATCAGATCGTCGAACTTGGCGAAAAGATCGCCCTTGGCGCGGCCTTCACGCACTACGGGCGCGTCCGGCTGGCTGATGCCTTCACTCATCGTGCGATCACCCTGCGTCGACCAGTTTCTTCACGGCATCGACCAGCTGGCCATAGGTCTCGATCTCGGCCTGCTGGTTCATCGAGATGATGATGTCGAACTCGTCCTCGATCGCGGCGACGAAGTCCATCACGGTCAGGCTGTCGAATTCGAGGTCGCCCTGAAAGGTGGTCGCATCGGTAATCGTGACCCCGTTCTTGTTGAACGGTTCGATCAGGTCGCGGATTCGCCGGTCGATCTCGGCACGGTCCATCGCGGGCATCCTCTAAGAAGAATTGGGGAAGGGCCCGCCAAAGCGCTTTCGGCCCGGATTTGTCAAGCTTTCGCGAGGCGGCGCTACTCGCCGATCAGCGCGAGAACCTTGGCCGAGAAGGGCCCGATGGAGACCGGTTTGGCAAGGTAATCCTCTGCGCCTGCGGCGCGGATCCGGTCTTCGTCGCCCTTGCCCGCATAGGCGGTCACCGCGAGCACGGGCACGCCCGCGAGCTTGGGATCGGCCTTCATCTGCGCGATCAGGTCGAGGCCGGAGACATGCGGCAGCTGGATGTCCATGATCGCGAGATCGGGGCGGAACTGGTGCGCCGAGGCGATCACCGAATTGCCATCCGCACAGCCCAGCACCTCGTAGCCCTTGGCGCGCAGCACATCGCAGAACAATTTGCGGTTGAGATCGTTGTCCTCGACAACAAGGATGCGTTTTGCCACGTCTCGCCCAACTCCTGATTTCCCCCGCTATCGGATAGGCCACCAGCCCCCCCTATGACAACGCCCACGACACCGGACCCCTCCCACGGCGGTCATAGCGATGCCGAAGCGCTGGCACTGGGCGCGCTGGGCTGGATCCTGACCGACGAGCGGCGGGCCGACCGTCTCCTCTCGCTGACCGGACTGACTCCCGAACGGCTGCGCCACGGGATCGAGGACAAGAGCGTGCAGGCTGCGGTCCTCGAATTCCTCGCCGCGCACGAGCCCGATCTGGTCCTCGCCGCCGATGCGCTCAATGTCGATCCGGCGGTGATCATCGCCGCGCACCGGGAGCTGTCTGCATGAGCCGCCCGCTGGTCATCACCGATTGCGACGAAGTGCTGCTGCACATGGTCGCGCCTTTCCGCGACTGGCTGGGCGAGGCGCACGCCATCGACTTCGCCTTCGACGCGCCCGATTTCACCACCGCGCTGACCCGCCGCGAGAGCGGCGAGACGGTCGAGCAGAAGGACATCTGGCGGTTGCTCAACGGTTTCTTCGATACCGAAATGGAACGGCAGGAGCCGATCGCGGGCGCGGTGGAGGCCTATGGCACGCTGGCCGAGCAGGCCGATGTGGTGGTGCTGACCAACCTGCTGGACCACCGGCAGGAGGATCGCGCGCGCCAGCTCGCTCGCCACGGTATCGACGTGAAGGTCTACACCAACCAAGGCCCCAAGGGCGGGGCGATCGCCCGGATTCTGGAGGAATACTCCCCCAGCCGCGCGGTGTTCATCGACGATCTGTCGCAGCACCACAGCTCGGCGCGCGAGCATGCGCCCGATATTGCCCGGTTGCACCTGTGCGGCGAGCCCGGCCTCGCCCCGCATATTGCATGCGGAGCCAAGGCGGGCGATGCGCACGCCCGAATCGATACGTGGCACGAAGCGCTGCCATGGATACTCAACCGATTGGAGAAGCCCGCATGACCATCCAGGCCCGCCTCGACGAACTGGGGATCACCCTGCCCAAGGCTGCCGCCCCCGTTGCCAGCTATGTGCCGGTCGCGGTGCATGGCGGCCTCGCCTATCTTTCCGGGCAATTGCCTTTCGTCGATGGCGAACTGGTCACCGGGCGGCTGGGCGATGACGTGAGCCTGGAAGACGGGGTTGCAGCCGCGCGGGCATGCGGGCTGATGATTCTTGCCCAGCTGGAAGGCGCGCGCATCTCGCTCGACCGGGTGGAGCGTGTCGTCAGGCTCGGCGCGTTCGTCAATTCTACCGCCGATTTCACCGATCAGGCGAAGGTCGCCAATGGCGCGTCCGAACTGATGTTCGACGTGTTCGGAGAAGCGGGCCGCCATGCCCGCGCAGCGGTCGGCGTGCCGGTCCTGCCGCTGGGTGCGGCGGTCGAGGTCGACGCGATCATCGCGCTGCGCCCGCAGCACTAGCGGCTCGCGAAGCGCCCCATGCGTTCCCATATCGGCGATAATGGCGGATAGAGAGCTCACGGCACGCATCCACGGCGGGGTCGCCGGTATCGACGCGGCGGCGTGGGACCGGGTGGCGGGCGAGGACAATCCCTTCGTCGGCCACGCGTTCCTCTCCGCGATGGAGGATTCGGGCAGCGTCGGACCGGGCACCGGCTGGCAGGCTGCACCGATCACGATTGCGGACGACGGCGGCACGATCCACGCCGCCTTGCCTGCCTACCTCAAGTCCCACAGCCGCGGGGAATACGTGTTCGACCAGGGCTGGGCCGACGCGTACGAGCGCGCGGGCGGGCGCTATTATCCCAAGCTCCAGATCGCCGCGCCCTTCACCCCGGCCACGGGCCCGCGCCTGCTGTTCGAAGACGAGGCGTTCGCCGCGCCGCTGCTGAACGCGGCCGAGCAGGTGTGCCACGAACATTCCCTGTCGGGCGCGCATGCGACCTTCCTCTCACCCGATCAGGTCCCGCTGTTCGAGCGTGCCGGGTGGCTGATTCGCAGCGACCTGCAGTTCCACTGGGAAAACGACGGATTCAAGGATTTCGACGCGTTTCTGGATACGCTCGCGAGTCGCAAGCGCAAGAATCTGCGCAAGGAGCGCGCGAAGGCGCAAGAGCAGGTCGAGATTCGCCACCTCACCGGCGCCGACCTGACCGAGGATGTGTGGGACGCGTTCTGGGAATTCTATCAGGATACCGGAATGCGCAAATGGGGCACGCCCTATCTGACGCGCGAGGCCTTTACCCTGCTGGGCGAGCGGATGGGTGAGCAGATCCTGCTGATCTTCGCGTATCTGAACGGACAGCCGGTTGCGGGCGCGATGAACGTGATCGGCGGGACCACGCTGTTCGGGCGCTACTGGGGGTGCCTGGTCGACATCCCCTTCCTGCATTTCGAGCTGTGTTATTATCAGGCGATAGACGCGGCGATCGCGCGCGGGCTGTCGCGTGTGGAGGCAGGGGCGCAGGGTGGGCACAAGCTCGCGCGCGGATATGCTCCGGTGCAGACACGCTCGGCGCATTATATAGCCGATCCGGGCCTGCGCGCCGCGGTGGCTGAGTTCCTCGAGCGCGAGCGGCAGGGCATCGCGGCGGAACAGAACTTCCTCGAAGAGCGAACGCCCTTCAGGAAAAGCTAGTCGTCAGGCGCTCTTGCGATGTTCGATCATCCACTGGCGCGCGCGGCGCTGTGCTTCGGCGATTTCGCGGGCGGTCATCTCGTCGGAAATGTCAGCCCGGCACCAGGCCGCTTCCTGATGGCCCCTTGCGGCGGCGAGGTTGAACCACTGGTGCGCTTCGATCAGGTCGCAGTCGAGCCCGTGGCCCCCGGTCGACCAGATGACGCCCAGTTCGTAGCACGCCTGCCCATCGCCATCGGCGGCAGCGGCGATCAGCCGCGCGATCGTTAGGTCGGCAATCTGGTCGGTGGCCGGTGTGGCCGTCTCGATTTCTACACTGGTCAGTCGCATGGTAATTCCCCTGTCCTCATTATCCCCTTCTAGACGGGTTGCAGCCCGCCCGTTCACTTCTTGCTGGTCATGGTAAACAGGCCGTTAATGGCCGCGCCTCTTTCTGCCGGTTGCGCAAGGTACAGCCGCGACGGATGCGCAGGTTCGGTTCGGCGTGCATTCGTTCGCGCAGCGACACTTAGTTTCACTTTCGGGGATAAGCGCTTGTTCGGCATCGCATGCCTGCTAAGAGCCGCCGCCATAGGCTCCGCTGCTTGCCTTGACGGCAATGAGAGGAGCCGGTCACGGGTGGGACCGGAAGAGATAGAGGACGTGATGGCCGCAGAAGCGCTCAGCGAAAGCGAAATTCTGGCCAAGGCGAACAAGGCCTTGCCGGACGACTATACGCCCTCCGACGACGAAGAATACATGAACGAGCGGCAGCAGCAGTTCTTTCGCAAGCTGCTGATCGAATGGAAGCATTCGCTGCGCACCGAAGCGGGCGGCACCTTGCAGAACCTTGCCGATGCGCCGCTGCGCGAACCCGACCTGACCGATCGCGCGTCGAGTGAGACCGATTGGGGAATCGAGCTGCGTACCCGTGACCGCCAGCGCAAGTTGATCGCCAAGATCGACGCCGCGCTACGCCGGATCGACGCGGGTGAATACGGCTATTGCGAAGTCACCGGCGATCCGATCGGCCTGCAGCGCCTGATCGCGCGCCCGGTCGCGACCATGACGGTCGAGGCGCAGGAAGCGCACGAGCGGCGCGAGAAAATCTCCCGCAACGACTGATCCCGCCCACGGGCCGCGGGGAATTGCGGTAAAGCGGTGTTTAAACTTTCTTAGCCTGTCTCGCGCTAGATGCAGCAAAGGGCCGTCACAGGCCCCTCACTGCGACCCGGACAGACCGAGACGACCGAATGAACGCCATCGATACCAGATCTGTGAAGCGCGACAGCCTGTTCCTGACGGCGGAACTGACCCTGGCCGACGGAGGCCAGTCGACTCGCGTGAAGGTGCGCAACCTTTCCGACGGCGGGATGATGGCAGAGGCCGATCTGTACGTCGAACGGGGCATGCGTCTGGCCGTGGACCTGCGCAATGTGGGCCGCGTCACCGGCTCGGTCGCGTGGACGCAGGACAACCGCTTCGGCATCGTGTTCGACAGTGAAATCGATTCGAAGAAGGTTCGCGAGGCTCCGGCACCCGCGGGCGACAGCACGCCGCGCTATACCCGGCCTTCCTCGATCGCGCCGCCGTCGGCCCAACAGGCCTCGCCGCGTTCGATCCGCAAGATCTAGCACGAAACCGCGCTGACCCCGGCGCGTCGGCCTGCTAAGGGCCGGTTGCCGTGCCGAGCCAGTTCATCCCCAATCGTTTCGCGCCCGCCGGGCGTCCCCCACCTGGCTTGCGGTGGCTTGCCGCCGCGCTGATGGCGGTCGCGCTGGGATCATGCGGCGATACGGGGGAAGAAGACGGCCTGCCGGTGGTGGTCATCGGTGCCCCCGATTCGATTTTCGAAGACGGTCTGCGCCTCTCGCCCGGGGCGCAGCTGGTCCGCGATGCGACCGCGTCGGGCATCGTCGCGCTCAATGCGGAGGGTGAGGTCGTGCCCGCGCTGGGCGAAAGCTGGATCGTGACCGAGGATGGGCGCAGCTACATCTTCCGGCTGCGCCAGCTAACCTGGTCCGATGGCGAACCACTGACCGCAGAGGACGCTCGCGCCAGCCTGCTGGCGACGATCCGCCAGCTGCGCGGCACCTCGCTCGGCCTCGACCTGCGAAAGATCGACGATGTGCGCGCGATGACCGCGCGGGTGATCGAAATCCGCCTGACGGGGCCGATGCCCGAATTCCTGCAACTGCTCGCTCAGCCCGAACTGGCGATCATGCATGACGGCGAATCGATCGCGCCGATGCGGCTGGAGCGTGAAGGCGACCTCGCGATCCTGCGTCCGACCCCGCCCGAATCGATCGGTCTGCCCGAGCGCGAGCCCGAGGAGCTGGGCAAGACCGTCCGCCTGCGGGCGCTGCCCGGGGTGCAGGCCAACGAGGCATTCAGCCAGGGGAAGGCGGCGGCGCTGCTCGACGGGACGGTCTTCACCCTCCCGCTGGCCGATACCGGCCCGCTGTCGCGCGGGACCATCCGGCTGGACCCCGCGCTGGGCCTGTTCGGGATGCTGGTGAGCAACGAACAGGGCTTCTTCGCCGAGGTCGAGAATCGCGAGGCGCTGTCCATGGCGATCGACCGCGCGGCACTGGCCGAGGGGTTCAGTCTGGGTGGATGGCAGCCCTCGACCCGAGTCGTGCCCGTCGGCCTGCCGGGCAATACGGTGTCGCCCGGAGAACGCTGGGCGTCGCTCTCGATCGATCAGCGGCGCGATCGCGCGCGCCAGCAGGTGGTCGACTGGCAGCGCCGCACCGGGCAGGCACCGCGCGTCCGCCTGTGGGTGCCCGAGGGGCCGGGCAGCGACGTGCTGGTGCGCGCGCTCTCGCTCGACCTGGCGACGATCGGGGTGGAGCTTCGCCGGGTCCAGTTTCCGCAAGGGGCGGATCTGGTGATGATCGACCGGGTGGCGCGCTATCCCAGCGCACGCTGGTTCCTCAACCAGTTCAATTGCGAGCTGCTGCGCGGCCCCTGCTCGCCCGAAGCGGACGAGCTGGTGACGCAGTCGCTGCGGCCGGAGCCGGGCGAGGGCTCCGCGACGCTTCTGGCCGAGGCCGAGGGTGCGCTGATCGCGCGCGAGGTGTATATTCCGCTGGGCGCGCCGGTCCGCTGGTCGCTGGTCCGCAGCGGGCTGGAAGGTTTTTCCGAGAACTCGTGGTCCAGACACCCCATTTATGCGTTGGCAGGGGTAGAGGCCTGGTAGAACGGGGACATTTCCAATGGGTGAGACGCAGACGATCAACCTGATGGGCATCGAGATGCCTGCCGGAAAAGACCCTGCATCGGTCTATCGGCGGATCCAGATGATGGAACAGCTGACCGAACGCAGCATGACCATCCCGGGGATCAACTACGATGTCGGGATGGACGCGATCGTCGGCCTGATCCCGGTGGTGGGCGACATTTTCGGTGTCGCCATGGGCGCCTACATCGTGTGGGAGGCCCGCAATCTCGGCATGTCCAAGTGGCACATGTCGCGGATGATCGGGAACGTCGCGGTCGACGGGGTGATCGGCTTCGTCCCGCTGGTGGGCGACGTGGCCGACTTCGCCTTCCGTTCCAACTCGCGCAATCTCAAGATCGTGAAGAACTACCTGTCCAAGCATCACCCGCA
Source organism: Citromicrobium bathyomarinum (assembly GCA_001306305.2). Lineage (NCBI taxonomy): Bacteria > Pseudomonadati > Pseudomonadota > Alphaproteobacteria > Sphingomonadales > Sphingomonadaceae > Citromicrobium > Citromicrobium bathyomarinum. The sequence continues at coordinate 400,431 of CP155577.1, read as the reverse complement.
CGTAACGGTGGTCGATCGTTGAGCGGGTTTTGCGCCGCGCGTGCAAGCCGCTAGGGCGGGTGAATGCCAGACACGACCGACAATGACGGCGTCACTTACGCCTCCTATCTCGATCTCGACCGGATTCTCGCCGCGCAGCATCCGCGCTCCGATGCGCAGGACGAGCTCCTGTTCATCATCGTCCATCAGGCGAGCGAGCTGTGGCTCAAGCTGTGCCTGCACGAGCTGGAGGCCGCGCGCGAGGCGATTCGGGAGGACCGCTTGCGCCCCGCGTTCAAGATGCTCGCCCGCGTGGCGCGCGCGCAGGAGCAGCTGATCCAGAGCTGGAACGTGCTGAGCACGATGACCCCGCACGACTATTCGCTGGTCCGCCCGCATCTGGGCACCTCCAGCGGCTTCCAGTCCGCGCAATACCGCCTGATGGAATTCATCCTCGGCGGGCGAAAACCGAACATGGTGACGATGCACGAGGCGGTGCCCGAAGTGGCTGCGAAGCTGCGCGCGGAGCTGGCCAAGCCTAGCCTCTACGAAGAGACCGTGCGCCTGCTCGCCAAGCGCGGCTTCGACATTCCCGCAGATGTGCTGAACCGCGACCGCGAAGAGCGGTGGGAGAAATCCGATGCGGTCGAGGCGGCATGGGTGACGATCTACCAGAACCCGCACGACCACTGGGACCTGTACGAGCTGGCGGAAAAGCTGGTCGATCTGGAATACCACTTCCAGCGCTGGCGCTTCGGGCACTTGAAGACGGTCGAGCGGATCATCGGTTTCAAGAAGGGCACCGGCGGCACCTCGGGCGTCGGCTATCTCGAAGGCGTGCTGAAGGAGGTGTTCTTCCCCGAGCTGCTGTCCGTGAGGACAGTTCTGTGAAGATCTGGGACATCTCGCAGGTGCTCCGTCCGGGCCTGCCCGTGTGGCCGGGCGATACCGACTTCGCGTTCGAGCGGACGTGGAAGATGGAGGACGGATCGCCGGTCAACGTGGGCCGGATGACCATGAGCACGCATTCGGGCACCCATGCCGACGCGCCGCTGCACTACGCGGCGGATGGTGCGGATGCAGCCAGCATGAGCCTCGATCCGTATCTCGGCACCTGCATCGTGGTCGATGCGCGCGGCGTCGAAGGGGAGATCGATATCGGCGACCTGCCCGATCTCGAATATGCCAACCGTGTGCTGTTCCGCACCTGGGATGCTTTCCCGCATGAGGAATGGCGCAGCGACTGGCTCCCCATCGGGGCCGAGGCGATCGAATGGCTCGCGGCGCAGGGCGTGGTCCTGATCGGGACCGACGCGCCCTCGGTCGATCCGCAGGAAAGCAAGACGATGGACGCGCATCTCGCGGTGCTGAAGCACGACATGCGCATCCTCGAAGGGCTGGTGCTCGATGACGTGCCTGCGGGCCTGTACGAACTGATCGCTCTGCCGCTGAAGGTCGGCGGCGGCGATGCGGGCCTGTGCCGCGCGATTTTGCGGGAGCTGCCCGATGCTTGAGCGTGCGCGTGCACTCGATGCCGCCGATACCATCGCGCATTTCCGCGATCGGTTCGATCTGCCCGAGGGGGTGATCTACCTAGACGGCAATTCGCTCGGCCCTTTGCCCAAGGCAAGCCGCGAACGCCTGCATAAAGTGATCGATGCCGAGTGGGGCGAGGGTCTGATCCGCAGCTGGAACGAACTGCCTGGCGGCGGCGGCGACTGGATCGCAATGCCCCAGCGTGTGGGTGCCAAGATCGCGCCCCTGGTAGGCGCGCAGACGCACGAAGTGATCGCGTGCGATTCGGTCTCGGTGAACCTCGCCAAGCTGATCGGCGCGGCTCTGTCGCTCAATCCGGGCCGCAAGGTGGTGCTCAGCGAGCCGGGCAATTTCCCGACCGACCTCTACATGATCCAGGGTCAGCCGCAGGTCGAACAGCGCTTGGCCGCGCGCGACAAGATAATCGAGGCGCTTGACGAAAGCGTCGCGCTGCTGCTGCTGACGCACGTCCACTACAAGACCGGCGAAATGTTCGACATGGAGCGGCTGACCAAGGCCGCGCACGATGTCGGCGCGATCGTGCTGTGGGACCTGTCGCACTCGGGCGGCGCGGTGCCGGTGGATCTGAACGGCGCGAATGCCGACCTCGCGGTGGGATGCGGCTACAAGTACCTCAACGGCGGCCCCGGCGCGCCCGCCTACGCCTACGTGGCCGAGCGGCACCACGGCGATTTCTCGCAGCCGTTGACCGGCTGGTTCGGCCACGCGCAGCCCTTCGCCTTTTCCGATGAGTATGAGCCGGGCGAAGGCGTCAAACGCCTGCTCGCGGGCACGCCGCCGGTACTGGCGATGGCGGCACTGGAGTCGGGCGTGGAGCTGATCGCAGAGATCGGAATGGAGGCGCTGGTCCCCAAATCGCGCGCGCTGAGTGAGTTCTTCCGCGAATGCGTGGCCGGCCTCGATCTCGATCTGGTCAGCCCGCGCGACCCTGCGCAACGCGGTAGCCAGCTGAGCTTCCGCCACGAAAACGCCTACGCGCTGAGCCAAGCGCTGATCGCGCGCGGCGTGATCGGCGATTTTCGCGATCCCGATATCCTGCGGCTGGGCTTCGCTCCGGCGTACCTGCGGTTCGAGGATATTGCGGAAGCCGCGCGCCATCTCGCGCAAGTGCTGGAAAGCGGCGAGTGGCAGCGCGACGAATTTGCGACCAGAGCCGCCGTTACCTGAGGAAAAGACCGATGAAGTACCGCACGCTGGGCCAGGGCCTCGAAGTATCCGCCATCGGGATCGGCTGCATGCCGATGGTTGCGGGCGGCAACATCGTCTACGGCGAGGCGAACGCGGACGACGCGATCGAGACGATCCACCGCGCGATCGACCTGGGCGTCACCTTCTTCGACACCGCCGAAATCTACGGGCCGTTCCAGAACGAGGAACTGGTCGGCCGCGCGATTCGCGGCAAGCGCGACAACCTCGTCATCGCGACCAAGTTCGGCTTTCGCTTCGAAGGCGACCAGATCACCGGTGCGGACAGCAGCCCGGCCAATATCCGCCGCGCCTGCGAGGCATCGCTCAAGCGGCTGGGGATCGACACGATCGACCTGTTCTACCAGCACCGCGTCGACCCGAGCGTGCCGATCGAGGATGTCGTCGGCACGATGGCGGACCTGAAGGCGGAGGGGAAAATCCGCCACCTCGCCCTGTCCGAGGCGGGCGAGCAAACGCTGCGCCGCGCGCACGCGACCCATCCGATCACCGCGCTGCAGAGCGAATACTCGCTGTGGGAGCGCGGCGTCGAGGACGGCATCCTGCCCTCCTGCGAGGAACTGGGCATCGGCTTCGTGCCCTACAGCCCGCTCGGCCGCGGGTTCCTGACCGGCAATTTCCGCAGCCGCGACGATCTGGGCGAGAGCGACTGGCGGCGGCAGGACCCGCGCTGGTCGGAGGAGAACTTCGACGCCAATCTCGCGATCGTCGATACGATCCGCACCATCGCCGATCGCAACGGGGCCAGCGTGGCTCAGGTCGCGCTCGCCTGGCTGATCGCGCAGGGCGACCACATCGTGCCGATCCCCGGCGTGAAGCGCATCGCCACGATGAGCGACTCGGTGGCCGCCGCCGATCTCGAACTGTCGGACGCCGACCTGGCGGAATTGTCGGCAGCGGTCCCTCCCGGCGCTGCGCAGGGCGATCGCTACGGCGAACGCGGGATGCGGATGGTGCGCTTGTAGGGCGAGGCCACTCTATCCCCGCCTGGCGGCACCAGCCGGGCGGGCCAGATTTCCGTCAGGCCGCGCTCTCATGCTCCGGATGGATGACCAGCGTATCGATGGTCAGGGTCTTCAGCAGATCGCTGACCGTGCTGCCGATCAGCGCCTGGCGCAAGCCGCCGTAGCCATGCGAGGTCAGCGCGCACAGATGCGCGTCGTATTTGCGAATCGTCCTGTTGATGGCGGTGAGCGGCGATCCTTCGACCTGCTCCATGGTCATTTGCTCACGGCATGCCTGCGAAATATCCAGCTGCTCGGTGAAGCCGTCGCACTGTTCCTGCGCCGCGGCTGCCAGTTCATTGCGCACATATTCGGCGTTCTGCCACGCCTCATAGGGGACGTGGAATGCGTGGACGAGGTGCAGCTGCGCCTGCGGGAACATGCGGACGACCGCCTCCACGCCGCGTTTCGAGGCGTCGGACAGGTCGGTCCCGATGACGATATGCTCGTAAGCTGCGCGCGGCCGTTCCTTGGCGACCAGCACCGGATAGGGCGACCGGCGCAGCAGCATGTCGACCGCTGTGCCGAGCAAGAAGTCGCCGACCGAATTGTAGCGCGCGACGCCGATGACGAGGCAGAAGGGATCCTCGTCCTCCACCGCCTGCGCGATGGCGGCGGGCGCCGATCCCTCGGGAAACAGGCAGCGATAATCGCCCACATTCTCCGGCATGACCGAGGCCACCCGTTCCTCGAGCGAAGGCCCGACCCGGATGACGTCCGGGTCTTCGACCGCGTGGACGACCACCAGTTCGCGTCCGGTTTCCCGGGCAAGCTGGACGGCGCGATCCACGGCGCGGTCCGAACGGGGTTTGAAATCGGTAGCAACAAGGATGGGGTGCTGTGTCACGATTACCTCCTGTTGGGAGGAAGGGTAATGGGATCGGTTGCCACCCGCAAGAATCGGCGGATTGGAAGCGGACGCAGCGGTCCTCTCACTCCTCCAGCTCGATGTCCCAGTAGAGCCAGTCCCGCCAGGTTTCGTGGAGGTAGTTGGGCGGGAAGCTCTTGCCGTGTTGCTGCAGCTGCCAGTTGGTCGGCCTGATCGGCTCGACCATCAGCTTCATGCCCGCCTGTTTCGGCGTGCGTCCGCCCTTCTTCATGTTGCACGGCGCGCAGGCGGTAGAGATGTTCTCCCACGTGGTTTTCCCGCCGAGGCGGCGCGGGACGACGTGGTCGAAGGTCAGGTGACTGGGGCTGCCGCAATACTGGCAGATGAAGCGGTCGCGCAGGAACAGGTTGAAGCGGGTGAAGGCGGGGAATTCAGACGGCTTCACATATTGCCTGAGCGCGATGACGCTGGGCAGCTTCATATCGAGCGAGGGCGAATGCACCTGCCGGTCGTAGCTCGCGACCACATCGACCCGCTCAAGGAAGATCGCCTTGATCGCGGTCTGCCACGGCCAGATCGACAGCGGGTAATAGGACAGCGGGGTGTAGTCCGCGTTGAGAACCAGAGTCGGGCACGCCGACAAATTCCTCGTCGGGTCTTCATCTACGCTGCGGAACGTGGCCGCGCGGTCGATCAGATCGGCTTTGAACACTTGCTTGTGTCCTCCCTGATGCGATGAAAGGACCATTTGCTCGCAAAAGCGTCAAGCCTGTTACAAAGATGGTTTCCACAGTCCTTTTTGACGACTTGGCCGCGATGCCCGCTAAAGACGTCAAGCCATGACCGTGACCCGCTTCGCCCCCAGCCCCAACGGCCCCCTGCACTGGGGGCACGCCTATTCGGCTATCGTCGCGCACGATCTGGCGCGCGCGGCGGGCGGGTGCTTTCTGTTGAGGATCGAGGATATCGACGGACCGCGCAGTCGCCCCGAACTGGCAGAGGAGTTCCGCAAGGATCTCGCCTGGCTGGGTCTCGAATGGCACGAGGTGCCCGCACAGGGCACGCGGCTGGCGCGGTACGAGGCGGCGCTGGACAAGCTCGATGCGCTCGGCGTGCTCTATCCGTGCACCTGCACCCGCGCCGAAATCGCGGCTGCGGCGAGCGAGGCGGGGCCGGAGGGGCCGATCTATCCCGGCACCTGCAGGCACCGGGACGTGCCGACCGATGCCCCCGCCGCGCTGCGCATGGACCTGAGCAAGGCACTGGCGATCACCGGCCCGCTCTGCTGGCATGACGACATCGTGGGCGAGCAGACTCTCGATCCGGACGGGCTGGGCGATCCGGTGCTGCGCCGCAAGGATCTGCCCGCGAGCTACCACCTCGCGGTGACGGTGGACGACGCGGCGGATGGCGTCACGCTGGTCACCCGCGGGCTCGACCTGTTCCACGCGACTCCGGTCCACCGCGTGCTGCAGGCGCTGCTCGGCCTGCCGGTGCCGCGCTGGCATCATCACCCGCTGCTGCTCGACCAAGAGGGGCGCAAACTCGCCAAGCGCCGTGGCTCACCCGCCCTTGCGGACCATCGCGAAGCGGGCGAGGATGGGCCCGCGTGGGCAGCGCGGCTGAGGCGGGGGGAATGGCCGATTGGAATTTCGCTCGGAAAGCCCCATATATAGGATATGCAAACACTTCTCGTCATCGCCATCATCTTCCTTGCGATCATGGTCGTCGTGTCGCTGATCCGCGGCGTCGTCGCGTTCCTGAAGACCACCAAGATCGATCTGGAAAACAACACCGGCGAGACGGTGAGCGAGATGCAGCTGATGCAGAACAAGGCGATGTTCGACCGGATCAAGTATCAGGGTCTGGCGATCCTGGTGGTCGCCATCCTGCTTGCAGTGTCGCAGTAACGCGGCCATTCGGCCCGCATGGTCAAGCTCAACAAGATCTACACCCGCACCGGCGACGACGGCACGACGGGCCTCGTCGATGGCTCGCGCAGCCCCAAGCACGCCGCCCGTATAGAAGCGATCGGCGCGGTTGATGAGGCGAACAGCGCGCTCGGCCTCGCAATCTGCGCGCTGGACGCCGGGCATGATGGGGTCGCGGCTCTTCGCCGGGTGCAGAACGACCTGTTCGATCTGGGCGCGGATCTCGCCACGCCCAAGGGCGCGCTCGATGGCGAAGGGTTCGAACCGGGCGAAATGGTCCTGCGGATCGTGGGCGGCCAAGTCGACTGGATCGAGCGCGCGATCGATACGGCCAATGAAGATCTCGAACCGCTGACCAGCTTCATCCTTCCCGGCGGCAGCGAGGCCGCGGCACGGCTGCATGTCGCGCGCGCCAGCGTACGCAAGGCGGAACGCGCGATGACCGCGCTGGCGGAGCTGGAGCCGGTCAACCCGGCGGCGCTGCACTATATCAACCGCCTGTCGGACCTGCTGTTCGTGCTTGCCCGTGCGGCCAATGATGGTGGCAAGGCGGACATCACCTGGACGCCCGGAGCCAATCGCTAAAACTGACAGCTAGCCAGCGGGCGGCTTGATCGCTAGCCAGCCGTCCTTGCTGCAGTTGCGAAGGACGGACAATCTCATGCAGACCATCGGTGTCATCGGTGCGGGCCAAATGGGCTCGGGCATCGCGCAGACCATCGCCCAGCACGGGCTCAAAGTATTCCTCAGCGACCGCGATCTCGCCATCGCGGAAGAATCGCACAAGGGCATCGAGCGCGCGCTCGGCAAGCTGGTCGGCAAGGGCAAGATGGAAGTGGCCGAGGCCGAAGCCACGCTCGCCCGCATCACCCCCACCGGCGAACTTGCGCCGATGGCCGAGGCCGACCTGATCATCGAAGCCGCGACCGAGAAGGAAGCGATCAAGCAGGGCATTTTCGAGAACGCGGGCAAGGTGCTGGGCGAGGGCGCGATCCTCGCCAGCAACACCAGCTCGATCCCGATCACGCGAATGGCCAACTGGTCGCCCGATCCGGGCCGCTTCATCGGCCTGCACTTCTTCAATCCGGTGCCCGTGATGGGCCTGATCGAAGTGATCCCCGGCCTCGCGACCAACAAGGACGTGACCGACCGGACGATCGAATTCGCCCACCTGCTGGGCAAGGAAGTGGTGCTGAGCCAGGACGAGCCGGGCTTCGTCGTCAACCGCATCCTGCTGCCGATGATCAACGAGGCGATCTTCGTGCTCGGCCAGTCGACCGCCAGCATCGAGGATATCGATCTGGGGTGCCGCCTAGGCCTCAATCACCCGATGGGCCCGCTGCAACTGGCGGACTTCGTGGGGCTCGACACCTGCCTCGACATCATCCGCGTGCTGCACGACACCACCGGCGACACCAAGTATCGCCCGGCGCCGCTGCTGGTGAAATATGTCGAAGCCGGCTGGCTGGGTCGCAAGACGGGCCGCGGCTTCTACGACTATACGGGCGATGCGCCCGTGCCGACGCGCTGATTTTTACGGTACCAGCCCTCACCCCCGCCCGGCCAACCCACAGGATACCATCGATGGGTCGGCCGGGCAGGGGCGAGGGCTGGTACCGCGACACTGAATCCGCAAGGAACCGCTCAAACCCTCCGCCCGTTCATGAGGAAAGGAGATTCCTCATGGCCGACAACAACAAGAAAACCCTGCCTTCCGACTTCGACGGCGAGCGTCGCCAGACCGACGATCTTGCGCCCGAGAACGAGAATTCGGAGCAGGTCGGTGCCTATGACCAGGCCCAGACCGTCGCCGATCAGGCGCAGGGTGTTTCGACCTCGATCCTCAATTCCGACAGCGAGCATGCGCCCAGCGGCCTGACCGCGCCGGACGCGCAGGATGTGGTCGACCACATGAACCAGATGGAGCGCGGCAACACGGTCGACATGTCGGCCTATCGGGGCGAGCCGAACCACGACGACAATGTCGACAAGTACGGCAAGCCTGCGAAGCTCGACGGTCTGCGCGGCGACGGCACCTGATACGCGCCGGGGAGCTTTTCAGCCTTCCACCAAAATCCACAGACCGACCGTGACGACGATCGCGCCGATCGCGACCCCATATGCCATTACGCGGAAATTGGGGGTCGGGATCGGCGCGAATTCGTGCGTGCTGAGCCGCTCCAGCGTCTTGCACGCGCGCCTTTCCGCCGTGATTGCCAGCCATCCGCCACCCAGGATGAACAGGCTGGCAATCAGCTTGGGCATCCATGACGGGTCCCAGCTGCCGAACAATGCACGAAACCCCAGCCCGATGCCGATCGCGGCGAAGGCGGTGCGCATCCAGCCCGCGAAAGTCCGCTCCATCGCCATGATGTTGCGATCCTCAGCCAGATCCGTGCGGAATTCCGCCCACTGCGTGCTCTTGTCCGGATCTTCGGGGGGATCGTCCTGTGCCATGCGTTCAGAACCTAGCGGCCTCGCGCGCGATGGCAAATCTGCGCAAGATCAGCTTTCGCCCGCCTCGCGCTTCAACTGGTACAGCATGTCGAGCGCCTCGCGCGGGGACAGCGCATCGACGTCCAGCGCGCTCAGGGTGTCGCGCAGGCTGTCGCACTCTTGCTGCTCGGCCTGAACCGCAGCGGAGAACAGTGGCAGATCGCCGAGCCCTGCGGCGAGCCCGCCGGTTTCCTCGCGCCCCTTCTCCAGCTTGGCGAGCACTGCGCTGGCGCGGTCGACCACCTCGGGCGGCACGCCGGCCAGCTTGGCCACCGCGAGGCCGTAGCTGCGGTCGGCAGGCCCTTCGGCCACTTCGTGCAGCAGCACCAGATCGCCCTGCCATTCGCGTGCACGCACATGGTGGAGCGAGAGCGCGTCGCAGCTTTCCGCCAGCCGGGCGAGCTCGTGGTAATGGGTCGCGAACAGACAGCGGCAGCGATTGTTCTCGTGGATCGCCTCGGCCACGGCCCAGGCCAGCGCCAACCCGTCGTAGGTCGAGGTGCCGCGCCCGATCTCGTCGAGGATCACGAAGCTGCGTTCGCTCGCGCGGGCGAGGATTGCGGCGGTCTCGACCATCTCGACCATGAAGGTGGAGCGTCCGCGCGCGAGATTGTCGCTCGCGCCGACGCGGCTGAACAGGCGGTCGACCAGCCCGATCCGCGCGGATGTCGCGGGCACGTAGCTGCCCGCCTGCGCTAGCAGCACGATCAGCGCATTGGCGCGCAGGAAGGTCGATTTACCGCCCATGTTCGGCCCGCCGATCAGCCACAGGCGGTCCGTCTCTGCGAGCCCGCAATCATTGGGCACGAAGCGCTCGCCCGCCTTGGCCAGCGCTGCCTCGACCACCGGATGCCGCCCGGCGACGATTTCGAGGCAGGGCGCATCGTCGATCTGCGGCGCGCACCAGTCCCCCTCCGCCGCGCGCTCGGCGAGCGCTGCGGCGACATCGATCCGCGCCAGCGCATCGGCGGTCTGCGCGATTCGCTCGCGTGCGGCGACCACGGTTTCGACCAGCGCCTCGAAATGGGCCTCCTCGGCAGCCAGCGCATGCCCGCCCGCCTCGGCGATTCGGCTCGCCTCCTCGTGCAGGTGGACCGAGTTGAAGCGGACCGCGTTGGCCATCGTCTGGCGGTGGGTGAAGCCGCTGTCCGGCCCCATAAGCGCGTCGCCATGGCGCGCGGGCACCTCGATGAAATAGCCCAGCACGCCATTATGCTTGATCTTGAGCGCGGAGATCCCCGTTTCGCTGCGATAGCGCGCCTCCATTGCCGCGATGGCGCGGCGCGCATTGCCGCTTGTCTCGCGCAGCGCGTCGAGCGCGGCGTCGTATCCGGCGGCGATAAATCCGCCATTGCCGCGCTCGGTCGGCGGGGAGGGGACCAGCGCGCGCGACAGCTCGTCCACCAGCGCGCCGTGGCCGGTCAGCTGCGGGAGCAGTTCGTCGAGCAGCGGCGGGTGATCGCGCAGCCGGGTCAGCGCATCGTTGAGCCTGCGCGCCTGCGCCAGCCCGTCACGCACCTGCCCCAGATCGCGCGGGCTGCCCCGGTCGGCGACCAGCCGCGCCAGCGCGCGGGCGATGTCGGGGATCGCGCGCAGCGCCTCGCGCGTGTCGCCGCGCAGGATCGGGTCCTCGTGGAACAGGCGCACGAGCGCGAGCCGCGCCTCGATCGCGGTCCGGCGGGCGAGCGGGGCGGAGAGGTCTTCGGCGAGCAGGCGCGCGCCCGCGCTGGTCACGCAGCGGTCCACCGTGCCCAGCAGGCTGCCCGCGCGCTCTCCGTTCTGGGTCGCGGTAATCTCCAGACTCGTGCGGCTCGCCTCGTCGATCGCCATCACTGCGCCGGTTTCGTTGACCGTCGGCGGCAGCAGGAAGGGCATGGACCCGCGCCCGGCATGGTCGAGATAGGCGAGCAGGCCTCCCGCCGCGGCGAGCATCGCGCGCGAGAACGTGCCAAACGCGTCGAGCGTGGCGACCCCGTGCAGCTCTTCCAGCCGCTTGCGCCCGCGCTCGCTTGCGAAGTCGCCGGGCGCGCGCGCGATGGCCTCGTAAGGCGCATCGGCCCAGTCTTCGGGCGCAACGATCTCGCGCGCGCCGAGGCGGGAGAGCGCGGCGGCCACCCCGTCGGCCTCGCACTCCTCCAGCTCCATGCGTCCGGTCGAGATGTCGCAGGCCGCGATTCCCACGCGCCCGCGCAGCTCGCACAATGCCGCCAGCTGATTGGCGCGGCGCGGTTCGAGCAGCGTATCCTCGGTCAGCGTGCCTGCGGTCACGAAGCGGATGATCTTACGCGCGACCAGCACCTTGGACGAAGGCTTGCCCTCTGCCTTGGCGCGCGCGCGGGCTTCGTCGGGCGTCTCGACCTGCTCGGCAATCGCGACGCGGTGCCCGGCGCGGATCAGGCGGGCGAGATAGCCGTCGGCGGAATGCACCGGCACGCCGCACATCGGCACCGCCTCCCCGCCGCTTTCGCCCCGGCTGGTCAGCGCGATGTCGAGCACGCCGGCGGCGATCTTCGCATCGTCGAAGAACAGTTCGAAAAAGTCGCCCATGCGGTAGAACAGCAGACACTCGCCCGCCTCGCGCTTGAGCGCGTGGTACTGTTCCATCATCGGAGTGGGTTTGCTGGCCGCCATCGGATCGTGGCCTACCGCGTCCGCGCCGTGCGGTCATCGCCCCGATGCTTGGTCTTGGGGAAAAATCGGGCTGTCGCGTTTCGTTCGTCCGGTCGGACGCCATTCGAATGCAAACACCGGCTTTGGCCCTATGCCTTTACGGCTTGCGAGGTTAGGGCGGGGCCGAACACGCATTGCACGAGGGCGGACATGGCTGACGAAAAGAGCACCGGCGACAACGGGGCACCCAACACCGAACCCGGGGCTGCGCCCGCCGCCGGGCCCAACGCCGATTTCGAAACGCGCGAGGCGCTGCTCTATCACGAGAGCGGGCGGCCCGGTAAGATCGAGATCATCGCCTCCAAGCCGATGGCGACCCAGCGCGACCTGAGCCTGGCCTATTCGCCCGGCGTCGCCGTGCCGGTGCAGGCGATCGCCGATGATCCGGCGAATGCTGCAAAGTACACCGCGCGCTCCAACCTCGTCGCGGTGATTACCAACGGCACCGCGATCCTGGGCATGGGCAATCTCGGCGCGCTCGCGGCCAAGCCGGTGATGGAAGGCAAGTCGGTGCTGTTCAAGCGCTTCGCCGACGTCGATTCGATCGATCTGGAGCTCGACACCGAAGACCCGGACAAGTTCATCGAAGCGGTCGCGCTGATGGAGCCGACCTTCGGCGGGATCAATCTGGAAGACATCGCCGCGCCCGAATGCTTCATCATCGAGCAGGCTCTGCGCGAGCGGATGAACATCCCGATCATGCATGACGACCAGCACGGCACCGCGATCATCGCGGCGGCGGGGCTGATCAATGCCTGCCACCTGACGGGGCGCAAGTTCAAGGACTGCCGGATGGTGGTCAACGGGGCGGGTGCCTCCGCGCTCGCCTGCACCGCGCTGATCAAGGCGATGGGCGTGCCGCATGAAAACGTGATCGTGTGCGACCGTTCGGGCCCGATCACGCCGGGCCGCGCGGATGTCGACCAGTGGAAGAGCGCGCATGCGGTGCCGACCGAGGCGACCAATCTGGAAGAGGCGCTGGAGGGGGCCGACATCTTCCTCGGCCTGTCGGCTGCCGGCGCGCTGAAGCCGGAGTGGGTGAAGAAGATGGCCGACCAGCCGATCATCTTCGCGATGGCCAACCCGGTGCCCGAGATCATGCCCGAAGACGCCAAGGCCGTGCGCCCCGATGCGATCATCGCCACGGGCCGGTCGGACTATCCCAACCAAGTCAACAACGTGCTCGGCTTCCCGTTCATCTTCCGCGGCGCGCTCGACGTGCGGGCGACCGCGATCAACGAAGAGATGAAGATCGCCGCCGCCGAAGCGATCGCCGCGCTGGCGCGTGAACGCGTGCCGGAGGAAGTCGCGGCCGCCTATGGCAAGAGCCACAAGTTCGGCACGGACTACATCATCCCCGCCCCGTTCGACCCGCGTCTGATGGAAGTCGTGTCGTCCGCAGTGGCCGAAGCGGCGATGAAGTCGGGCGTAGCGCAGGCCCATATCGAGGATCTGGAGGCGTACCGCCTCGCGCTCAAGTCGCGCCTCAACCCCACGACCTCGGTGCTGACACAGGTGTACGAGGAGGCGAAGGCCAATCCCAAGCGGGTTGTCTTCGCCGAGGCGGAAGAGGACGTCGCGCTGCGCGCCGCGATCCAGTTCCGCGATTTCGGCTACGGCACCCCGGTGCTGGTCGGGCGGACCAAGGCGGTCGCGGACAAGATGCATATGCTCGGCGTCTCCGACCCGGGCAGTTTCGAGATCCAGAACTCGGCCGACAGCGAGCATGTGCCCGAAATGGTCGAGTTCCTGTACAAGCGCCTCCAGCGGCGCGGCTATACCGAGCGTGACGTGCGCCGGATGGTCAACCAGGATCGCAACGTCTTCGCCTCGCTGCTGGTCGCGCTGGGCCACGGCGATGCGCTGATCTCGGGCCTGACGCGCACCTATGCACAGACCGCGCGCGAGATCGGCCGGGTGCTCGACCCCAAGCCGGGCGGGATTTCCTTCGGCATCCACATGATGATCGGGAAGAACCACACCACCTTCCTCGCCGATACCACGATCAACGAGCGGCCCAGTTCGGAAGATCTCGCCCATATCGCGTGCGAGACCGCAGCGGTTGCCCGGCGCATGGGGCATGAACCGCGCGTCGCCTTCCTCTCCTACTCCACCTTCGGCAATCCGTCGGGCAAGTGGCTGGAGAACATCCGCAACGCGGTCCACATCCTCGACGAGATGCAGCCCGGCTTCGAATACGAGGGCGAAATGGCCCCCGACGCCGCGCTGAACGAGAAGGTGATGAAGCTCTATCCCTTTAGCCGCCTGTCGGGCCCGGCCAACGTGCTGATCATGCCCGGCCTGCAATCGGCCAACCTTTCGGCCAAGCTGCTGCGCGAACTGGGCGGCGATGCGACGGTGGGCCCGATCCTGGTCGGCATGGAAAAGCCGGTCCAGATCGTCCCCGTGACCGCCAACGTGCCCGACGTGCTGACGCTGGCAGTGCTGGCGGCGGCGGGGATCGTGGAGTGAGGCGCAGCGGGGCGAATTTGGTCATGGCAGCATGCGTTGCGCTCGCTGCACCCGCCCCTCTTTTAGCCCAGCAACAGGTGAGGATAGTCGGGACGACGACTGCGGATTCGGTATTGCTCAAGGATACTCTGCAGACGATCGCCGAGTTCGCTTTCGCGAGGGACGGCTGCCGGGATATCGGAACGGTCGCGGTGAAGACCTTGCCCGATTACGTCCCGGCCAACACCACCTATCGCACCGAAGATGCGTTCGCCTACGAGCGTTGGGACGTTGATCTCTGCGGGAAGAGCGAGGCGTTCCTGATCAGCTTCGCCGACGATCCCCAAGGCGGAACGATCTTCAAGATCGGGTATCCTCCGCCTGGGGACTTGCCTGCCGCCGATCCTCTCGACTGACTAGGCGGTTTGCAGCGGGAGCCGCAGGAACCGCTCGTAAAGCTAAAAGGCTATCGCTTCGCCCTTGTAGTCGACGAAGCGATAACCGCCGCCACCGGCCTTCTCGACCACATCGGCAAGGCCGGTGCAGCTTTCCGCAACCGTGATCGACGCATTGGGCCCGCCCATATCGGTCTGCACCCAGCCGGGATGGAGCGAGAGGACTTCGATGCTGCGCTCCTTAGCCTGCTGCTCCGAAATGCCCTTGGCGAGCATGTTGAGCGACACCTTGCTCACGCGGTAGAACTCGTACCCGCCCGAACTGTCCGCGATCGATCCCATCAGCGAGGACATGAAGGCGAGCGTGCCGCCGTCCTTGAGCAGCGGGAGCAGCGCCTTGCCGACCCTTGCAGGGCCGTAGGCATTGGTCTGCATCACATGGGCGATCTCTTCGTCGGTCGCCTGTTCGGCGGACTGGTGCTTTGCGCCGGTGATCCCCGCATTGACGATGATCGCGTCGAGCGATCCCTCGCCCAGCTTGCTCGCCAGCCCCTGGTAGGTGTCGGGCTTGGTCACATCGACCGTGACGATTTCGACGGCGTTTTCGTGGCTCTGCGCCGCATCGCGCAGGCCATCGCTGGGCGTGCGTTCGCTCGCCACGACATGCCAGCCGCGGCCCGCGAATTCGCGGGTCAGGCCCAGCCCGATGCCGCGCGATGCGCCGATGATAAGAATTTTCCTGGTGTCGCTCATGCCGATCCTTTCGGTTGCTGGATGCGAAGCGGGCGCCCGGATTGCCGGACGCCCGCGAGATAATGTCGGTCAGGCCCGATCAGGCGGCGACCTTGTTGACGTCGTTGACCGCGATGGCGGTCATCCGCCGGTCGCCTTCGTAGGTCTGATCGAGACATTCGGCGAGCTTGGTCACTTCGCCCGCCAGTTCGAGCCGCTTGGCGAACGCGAGCACACAGCCGTAGCCGGCGATCGCGTAGTGGGTCATCCGCTGGTACTGGCTGATAATCATCGCATCGCGCACCGCATCGTCCCCGAAATCGGTGTTCAGGACATGCGCGTCGACTTCCTTGACGATGCCTTCCATGCCCTTGCAGAATTCGCCGGTCGGTTTGGCGTCGTGGCCTTCGATGATCGGCTTCAGGGTCTCGATCCCGCGCTCGATGCCGTCGACGCCATCCTTCAGCGCGGATTTCAGCTCGGCGTCGCTTGCCTTGTCGGCCAGCTTGCGGGTCGCCTCGATCGACTGGCGATTGGCGCTGTAAAGATCCTGCAGCTGGTCGATGTAGACGTCTTTGAGGGTGTTGAGGGCCATGTGTCTCTCTCCTTGGGGGTATACCTGAAAAGCGCATGAACCCGGTTGCTTGTTCCGAAACGGCGGGATCGGCGCGGCGCGCGGCGGGCACTGGTTAACCGCCTGGAAACCATCTTCGTTCACAAGTGCGGCCAAGCGATACTTCCATGCGAAAGGGACGCAGATGAAAAGCACCACTGCAAAGATTGGCACAGCGATGGCCGGCATCGCCGCTGCGCTGGCTGCGACACCGGCGCTGGCGCAGGACGGGAATGCTGCACCTAGCGGTCTCTACGTCCAGGCCATCGCCGGTTATGAAGGCGTCGAGGTCGAATCGAGCGGCAATACCGTGACCGCAGACGCGGATTCGGTCGTCTATGGTATTGCTGCCGGCTACGATCTCTCGCTCGGCGGCGTGTTCGTCGGGGTCGAGGGTGAATATTCGGCCAGCGGCAGCTCGACCGAATTTCCGGACAGCTTCGCCGGGGCGCGCGACGGGCTGGAATCGGATGGGCAGTACTATCTCGGTGCCCGCGCGGGTGTCCCGATCACCGGGGCGATCTCGGCCTATGGCAAGGTCGGCTATACCGCGCTCGACACGCGTTCGTTCACTACCGCTGGTTCCTTCGCCGATGTCGAGGAAAACGCCACCGGCTTCCGCTTCGGCGGCGGCGTGCAGCTGGATCTGCCCGGGCCGCTGGAGGCGCGGATGGAATATCGCCGTTCGCGCTATGGCGATGTAGGCGGCGATGTTGGCGATGTGACCACCAATCAGGTGGTCGCGGGTGTCGGCCTGCGCTTCTGACGCATCGCCATTTCAGCAGTTACGAAAAGGCCGTCCGGGCAACCGGGCGGCCTTTCGCGTCATGTGCAGCGGTAGCGGACGTACCCGACCTCAAGATCGCAGCGCTTCCACCTCGTAATTCTTCGCCCAGGCGTTCAGCTCGCCGGGGAAGATATCATGCACGAGGAAGAACCGGTCCCAGAACGGGGTCTCGCGCAGCTTCTCGCAGAACAATTGATAGCTGTGGTGGTCGGCCGCTTCGATCGTCCAGATATCGCTGATTTTCGCGGTGTAGAATTCGACATCGTACCAGTTCAGCCGGATCCGGCCCCGAAACTCGTCGAGAATGGGCTGGAACGTCTCGCGGGCGTGCGACAGTCGCGTCTCGAACGAGAAGCCCAGCCATTCGGGCGAGGTCTTGACCATGAAGAAGGTGGTGAGCGCAGCTTCGAACTGCGCGGGTTGCGTGTTCATTGGAGCATCCTTGTGTCGTTGATTGCCACGATTAAAATGCGAGCGGATGCTCAGTTACGCTACTCGCATTGGACCTCATGACCAATCATGCCACCGATCAGCGCGCACGCCCTCGCAAACAGCCCTCGCAGGCGCGCGCGCGTCACACCGTTGACGCGATTGTCGAGGCCGCGGCTCGCATTCTGGAGGAGCATGGCCATGGCGGCTTCAACACCAATGCCGTGGCAGAGCGCGCCGGCGTCAGCATAGGCACGCTCTATCAGTATTTTCCGGACAAGGATGCGCTGCTCGGCGCGCTGATCGGGCGCGAGACCGCACGGTTGCTAGCGGAAGTGGAAAGCGCGGCAAGGGCGCTTTCGGGACGCGAAGCGCTGGACGCCGTGATCCGGGCCGCGGTCGGCCACCAGGTCCGGCGCCCACGCCTGGCGCGGCTGCTCGACTTCGAGGAGTCTCGCCTGCCGCTCGATGCCGATACCCAAGCCGTCCGGGCACGTTTTTCTGCCATTCTCGGCGGCATCCTCGCCCGAGAGGATATGCCGCGCCAAGAGGATCTAAATGTCGTCACCGCCGATGTGGCGGCGATCCTGCGCGGAATGGTCGACACCGCCGGCGAACGGGGCGAAACCGACCAGCACGCACTGGCGAAGCGGGTTCGGCGCGCAGTGCTTGGCTATCTCACGATGCCTTCTGCCGGCTGATGGTCGGCGGGTGCTCCCGCAGAGCTTCGGCCTCCCCGTTTTCGAGGTTTTGACGCAGCGTTTTAAGCTAAGTCACTGACCTAAACTCGCCGGAAGCGGAAGTACCACACCTTAGTGATCATACTATCATAATACACTGATATATAATCACTAATCAGCATTTTTTGATCCCTGTTTTTTCGGCTAGCAATCACCGGGTAATCACCATGCCAAATTTGGTAAGCACGCGCCGCCATGAACGGATTTCTGCGATTGCGATCATGATGCAGGCGCTGCCAATCGGAAGCAGGTTGCGAAACGCTTGCGGTCAGCCGCGCTTATCCCAGCCTCCGTGAACAGCTGTTCCCACCGTGTCGCTACGGTTCTGCTCATGTTTTCGGCGATTGCTTTCGCGTCATCATGGCTGAGGTCGAAGACCGCGGCACCGGCGAGAGCATTCTCGATCGTTGCATTGCGGCCTTCCGGCCCCACGCCGAGGACGAGCCGTCGCTCCAGTCCCAGCTGCGGTTTCGGCACTACATCGTAAAGCGGCGATAGCCGCCAACCCTCACCATCGAACAGGAAGCCATGATTACGTAGGTGATCATCATCATTCGTGACGAGGATATTGAGCAGCATTCGACGAAATAGCTCATGTAGATCCTGGCGCACTTCGGTTCCGAATTGCCGGATCGCTCCTGCGAGATCCGCATAGCTGAAGCTGCTGACCTCGCTCTCATGCGCCCCGAGCATTGTGAGCCCCGAAGCAAAGGGCCTGCGTTCCAGCCAGTTGCCGTGAGGAATCCGATCGAACCGCTCGATCAGATAGATGTCGCGATCAAGGACACAGCGGAAGTCGAGTGGCGGAACGTCGAGACCACACTCGCTGGCAAGCCGCATTGTCGCTAGTTCGACCCTGCATTCGGGAAAGCTGTCTCCCCGCTTCTGGAATTTCGCGATCCAGGGTTGGTCGCCGATTTTTGTAGCAGCCTTCGGCCGGGCGCCGCCCAGAGATGATCCGGCTGCCAGCAAGGCTCTTAAGTTCTCGTCGAGTTCGTCGACATGCTGCGCGCGTTCGGCGGCTTCCGCTAGCTCTGCGAGCGTGAACTCTTCGCCCGGAGCAGGGCCACCCCCCCATGGCGTAATTCTCTCCGGCTGGGCGGATGTCGGCCCAAAGGCGAGCGCCCCTACACGATGTTCGCCCGAGGCCAGAATGAGATCGATTTCGCTCGGCAAGCGATCGCCCATCGCCTTGTACATCAGGTATTGGCCCCAGCCATCGGGAGCAGCATCCCGAATGCCACCGAACACGGCAAAGCCTTCTTCCGTCCTGAATGTTCGAGAAGTTCCAGCTTCGTGCAACGGCAGAGCTACAGGATCGACCGCAATACGGTCAGCGCGTTCCAGATAACGCCGCCCGTAAGCGAAGGTAGCAAACTGGTTGCGCGGTTCGTCGGTCATCGTGAGAAGGCCTGCCGGAACAGGCCCCTCCTCAAGATGCACGAAGACATAGGTGCGGATGGTCGTCACGGCTTGCTAGAAATCCAGATCATCGTCGCTGACAGCGTGGGTCTTCTGGGGCAGGCGGGACAAATCCTCGCTGATGCCAGCCCGGTCACTGTCTGGGGTTACCAGCTCGGCAAGGCGCTGTGTCATCCCAAGGACATGTAGGGCGCTCGCCAGAACCGCGAGGCCCACGGTAGGATCTCCCGCTTCGAGGCGTTGCAGCGTTTGAACCGAGACGATCATGCGCTCGGCCATTAAACGCTGGGGAAGTTTTCTCCGGCGGCGAGCCAGGGCGATATCCTTGCCTAGCCGTGTAATCGCACGTTGGCTCTGGGGCGGTAGTCCGCTAGCAGCACGAGACGAACGGGGCATGACCCGATATATGACATATCATGTGAAATTCCGCAAATGGAAATGATATGTCATGTTTTTGTGCTCTTTCGCTCGAAGCAGATTTACCGAAGGAAGATGCTTCAACGCCTCCTGCACGAGGCTTACAATGGCCATGGCTGAGTGGAGAGGCGCTGGTGAGCGGTCGCTAGGCCGTGGCTTGACCATTGTGCTTCAAAAGTCGCTGTGCAGTTGCACGAATTGTCTCGGCGACTATATCGCAAACGTCACGCATGTCGGCACAAGCCGACAGCCTCGGAAGAATTCCGAGGTCCCGTCCTCCAGTTGGAGGTTAACCGGCGGACCCTGCAGAGGGTTCGCCGAATTTCGTTCGAACGCTCTTGCAGGTTCAACCCGATGGAGCATCGAATGCATTATTCAGACGAGGAAATCGAACGCGCGAAGACATTATTCGCTCGTGAGGCAGGTAAGGTTGGTCATGGCAGAATGGCGATTGCTGCGATGGCGGGAATGAGCAAGCCCAAAAAAATCAGCCATATCACTCATCTGCGGACTTGGCGTGACTACCTTCCGAAGGCGCGACGCGCTTTACAGAAGGAAAGATCGGATCGAAATTCTCGATAGGGGGCCCAAGTTATCACATGATCTGAACTGACCCAGACATGGGGCAGCAATAAGAATCAATGGCGCAAGTGAGAAGCCGCCGCGGCAGATAGGTATACCTCGCGGCTGAGCGGCAATGGCGATGCGACGCTCAAACCGACGGGGTCGAAACGCAGAAGTGACTCCTTTCCAACCTGCTCTCACAATACAGGAAGGCTGGAGGGGAGGAGGGCCTTTGTGAGCGAGCCGAAAGGATCGCGATGTGCCATGTCCCACCTATATTCCGCCAAGATAAGCTCTTTGGAAGAAGCCGCCCGCCGCATCTGTGAAAACCGGGGCGGCAAATGGTCCGGCACAAAGGGCATGGCCTGCTGCCCTGCGCATGACGACCGTACGCCGTCACTCGGTGTGTCGCTCGGCCAAAAAGCGATCCTTTTCCATTGTTTTGCGGGATGTGATCAGCAGAGCGTGCTGGCTGCTCTGGCGAGTGAAGGTGTCGACGCAACCTCGCTCTTTTCAAGTTCTGCGACTACCGGCGGTCCCGAGCCGACCAGAACGCGCAAGCCCTCGGCGGCAGCGCTGAGGATCTGGCGCGATGCTCAACCACTGCGTGCCAGCCCGGCAAAGGCATATCTTGAGAGCCGCGGCATCCTCGCCGCATCTCCGGCGCTCCGCTTCCATCCACGAACGCCGCTTGGTCCAAAGGGAAGCACTCGCTTTTTGCCCGCCATGATTGCGGCAGTTAGCCTCGACGAGGGGCCGATCGCCGTCCATCGCACATTCCTTTCGGGCAATGCCAAGGCCGATTTCGACAAGCCGAAGCGCGCGCTCGGCGCGCTCGGTGAAGCTGCTGTCCGTCTTTTTGCTCCGGCCTCCGGCAAACTCGGCCTCGCCGAGGGCATCGAAAGCGCGATGTCGGCCTATGCGCTCACCGGTATTCCCGTCTGGGCGACCCTGGGCAATGAGCGCTTCGGTCTCGTCAGCGTGCCCGAGAGCGTGACCGAGCTTCACCTTTTCGTCGATCATGATGCGGGCGGCGAGCTGGCCGCGTCGCGTGGACTGGCCGCCTATGCCCGCGATGGACGGACGATCCAAGTCCGCAAACCATCCTCTCGCGACACCGACTGGAACGATGAACTGGCAGCATGGCTGCGCCGCAAGGCGGCGCCGTAGAGGAGAGTGGGCTTCTCGAATTCCTGATCCGGCAGAGGGCGTGTCCCGATGCCCTCATCAGGAGGACGAATTGCCATGTTTCAATCAGACCTGTTTCCCGCCGGCGAGCAGTTTTCGTCAGTGCCATTGGCTTACGCCGTCGGCGTCAGGATTGCCGAGCTTCTTGCCTCGGGGCGTCATCTTACCCGTGCCGACATTTCCGGGCTTTTCGCCGCGGAAACCGGCGCCCTGGACTGGGGAAGCGCCTGGACCACCGATGACTACAACAACGCAGTCGAGATCGGCGCACTACTCTGGCTACGTGAAGCTTCACGCATCGATCAGGCAACAAGCGTGCACGAAGCCGAAGCGCGGTTCGACTGGCTCGAATCAGCCTTGCCGCCGCGGCATGTGCGCAGCGAAGCACAGGTCGAGCTCCAGCAGTTCTCGACCCCGCCGATGCTGGCCTGGCTGATGGCGAAGGCCGCAGCTGTTTCTTCGCAAGACACGCTGCTCGAACCGTCCGCAGGCAATGGCGCCCTTGCCCTTTGGGGCAGCGTTCAGAACGCTTCGCTGCTCCTCAACGAGATCGACCTGGCAAGACGAGACGGCCTGGCGCACATCTTCCCTTTGGCCACAACCACTGCGCATGACGGGGAATTGATTGCCGACCTTCTTCGCGGCCATGTTCCGTCGGTCGTGCTGATGAACCCGCCGTTCGCCCGCAGCCAGGAACGCGGCAAGGACGGCGAGACGGCGCAGCGCCACCTGCGCAGCGCGATCCGGGCCGTTGCCAATGGGGCGAGGATTGTCGCCATCATGCCTGAAGGCTTCGACGCTTCCACCTTCGCCAAGGTACAGGATGAAGCGTCGCTGTTCCTCGATGTCCGGCTGCAGCAGATGTTTCGCCGCGCAGGGACGGGGATAGCCGTTCGCCTGGTCGTGTTCGGCAAGACGCCGGTTGCGTCTTCCCCCGCAATCAACGGAGATACTGCCGACCTGATCGCGCTCCACGAGCTTGTCACTGCGCTTCCGCCCCGTGCGCAGACATCCGCCAGGACTCATCGCCTGCCAGTCGGCAAGCCAGTGCGCCTCGTGGGCAAGACGTCGACCCATCGCGCGCCGGTCCGGCCGGTGGCGCCGTTCGCCGCGACACCAGCAGCTAAAGCGAATGCGACCAATCTTGCCTATTCGGTCTTGGCCGACCCCGCGCCGGTACCTGAACAGACCGGCATCTACCTACCTTACCGGCCCAGTCGCATCACGTTCGAAGGCGCGCCGGTTCATCCCACCCCGCTCGTGGAATCGGTCGCCATGGGTTCGGTCGCGGCACCGCAGCCCGATGTTTGCCCGCGCCTTCCCGCATTTTGGCAGGCCGATGGCCTGCTGTCCGAAGCGCAATGCGAGACACTGGTCTACGCTGCCCAGGCATTTGCGCGCGATCTTCCGGGTCAGTTCAAGGTGAGCCAGGAAGGCACCTCGCTGGAACTCTCCGAGGACGGACACTCCTACCGCCAAGGCTTCTTCCTCGGCGACGGAACCGGAGCGGGCAAAGGACGGCAGATCGCCGCGGTCATCATGGATCGCTGGCTCGCAATCGAGCGCCGACATGTCTGGATCACCAAGAACGAGGCGCTGCTCGAAGATGCACGCCGCGACTGGGAAGCGCTTGGCGGGCTGCCGCTCGATCTCCAGCCGCTCTCGCGCTGGAAACTCGGCCAGCCCGTAACGATGTCCGAAGGCATTCTCTTCGTCACCTATCCGACGCTGCGCTCGGGCCGCGCCGAGGATACGCGGCTCGACCAGATCCTTGCCTGGGCGGGCGAGGATTTCGACGGCGTGATCGCTTTCGACGAAGCCCACGCCATGGCCAATGCTCTCGGCGGCTCGTCGGCCCGCGGCAAGGTCAAGGGCTCCGAACAGGGGATGGCGGGCCTCAGGCTGCAGAACCATCTCCCGCGCGCCCGCGTGCTCTACGCGTCTGCCACAGGTGCCTCGGATATCGCCAATCTCGGTTACACCTCCCGGCTCGGCCTTTGGGGACCCGAGACCGCCTTTCCGACCCACGAAGCGTTCATGACCGAAATTCGCGCCGGCGGCGTCGCGGCGATGGAGCTTGTCGCCCGCGACCTCAAGGCCCAGGGCCTCTATCTCGCCCGTGCGTTGTCCTTCGCCGGGGTCGAGCACGAAATCCTCGAACACAGCCTGACCGAAGCACAGGTGCGGATCTATGATGCCTATGCCGATGCTTGGGCAATCATTCACCGCAACCTCGAAGCTGCGCTCGAAGCAACCCGCGTGGTCGACGAGGACAGCGGCGATACGCTCAATCGCAACGCCAAGGCGGCAACGCTGTCGATCTTCGAAGGCACCAAGCAGCGCTTCTTTGCCCAGCTCCTGCTCTCGATGAAACTGCCGAGCCTGATCCCTGCGATGGAAGCAGCGCTTGGCGAAGACCATTCGGTTGTCGTGCAGCTGGTCTCGACCGCCGAGGCCATGCTCGATCGACGTCTTGCCGATCTCACCCTGGAAGAACGCGAAGCGCTCGATATCGACCTGTCCCCGCGTGAATACGTCATCGACTATCTCGCCAAGAGCTTCCCGGTGCGACTGATGCAGGTCTTCGCCGACGAGGACGGCAACCTCCGCTCGGAAGCGATGAGCGACGAGAAGGGCAATCCCGTTTTCTGCCCGCGCGCCATTGCTGCGCGCGCAGCGCTGATCGAACAGCTTTGCGCACTGCCGCCCATCGCCACTGCGCTCGATGCGATTATCGAGCACTTTGGAACCGACGCCGTCGCCGAGGTCACGGGCCGGACCCGGAGGCTGGTTCAGGGCCGCGATGGTGAGCAGCGCCTCGAACGGCGTAGCCCCAGCGCCAATGTTGCCGAAGCCCAAAGCTTCATGGAAGGAACCAAGCGCATCCTGGTGTTCTCGGACGCGGGCGGCACGGGGCGTTCCTACCATGCCGACCTTGGCTGCCGGAACCAGCAGCGCCGGGTTCACTTCCTGCTCGAGCCGGGCTGGCGCGCCGACAACGCGATCCAGGGGCTCGGCCGCACCAACCGTACCAACCAGGCCTCCGCCCCGCTGTTCCGCCCGGTCACCACCAACGTGAAGGGCGAGCGCCGCTTCATATCGACCATTGCGCGAAGGCTCGACGCATTGGGCGCGCTCACGCGCGGCCAGCGCCAGACCGGCGGACAGAACCTGTTTGACCCGGCCGACAATCTTGAAAGCCACTATGCGCGCGACGCGCTCAGCCGCTGGTTCCAGCTGCTCTATGACGGTAAGCTCGAAGCCACCACCTTTGGCAACTTCGTCGAGCGCACCGGCCTCCGGCTTGAAAACCCCGATGGCGGGCTGACCGACAGTCTCCCCACGATCCAGCGCTGGCTCAATCGCATCCTCGCGCTGCCGATTGCGCTCCAGAACGCCATATTCGATGAATATCTCGGCCTCGTCGAAGCGCGGATCGAAGCCGCGCGCGAGGCTGGAACGCTCGACCAGGGACTGGAAACCGTGAGGGTCGATCGTTTTACGGTCCTCGCCGATGAACTCCTGCGCACAGACTCTGTGACTGGAGCGGAAACCCGCCTCGTCTCGCTCGAAGTGACCAGACACCTGCGCCCTCTGCGCTTGCAGCGCCTGATGCGGATGCATGAGATCGGGGGCCCGCATGCAATCCCGATGCGCAATGCGCGCTCGGGCAAGGTCGCACTGTCTGTTCCAGCCCGGCTCCTCATCGCCGACGACGGGGCCGTGATTGAACGTCGGCGCCTGCTCCGACCGCTCAAGTCAGCCAACTGGACCCTTGAGGCACTCGGTGAGAGCCCCTGGGAAGAAATCGGCGTCACCGCGTTCACCAGCGCCTGGCGGGCTGAGGAGGAGGAGGCTGTCACCTCGCCTGTAACCGAGCGCGTCCATCTCGCCACAGGGCTGCTGCTGCCAGTCTGGAAACGGTTGCCCGGCGATCATGTCCGCGTCACCCGGCTCGTTGCCGAGGACGGCCAGTCGATCATCGGCCGCGAAGTGCTCGATATCGATCTCGCTTCGATCGCCGATACCTTTGGCCTTTCCGGAGTTACCGGACCATCGGCAGAGCAAATCGGCGACCTCGTCCTCGTCAGCGGCAAACCGCTGGGCCTCGCAAGCCACGATGCCTTGACCGTAAAGCGCTCGCTGGTGGGAGGCGAGCAGCGCCTTGAACTGACCGGATTCTCGCCGGAACGCCTCGACTGGTACAAGGGCAAGGGCTGCTTCACCGAGATCATCCGTTACCGCACGCGGCTATTTGCACCGGTGTCGAGAGCAAGCGAGATCCTCCAAAGCATCGCAATCGAGCCTTGAACTTCTCATTTGCCCTAAACTGGTCTATATAGAGACCAAATTCAGTCCTAAGGTGTTCTATGAAGCTGGACCAGCGCATCAAACCGATCAGCTATCTGAAGGCCCACAGCGCCGAAATTATCCGGGAGATTGGAGATGGCGCCGGGCCAATGGTCATCACGCAGAATGGCGAAGCCAAGGCAGTTCTGCAGGATGTCGCCAGCTACGAGCGCGCACAAGAAACGCTCGCTCTGCTTAAACTTCTGGCGCTCGGACAGGCCGATGTTGCCGCCGGTCGGACCCGCCCGGTGGCAGGCCTCGCGGATCGCGTACGAGGTAAGTCAAACTGAATGATGGCGGCCGCTGTAGCGATCGAGATCACCTCCGGTGCGGAGCGCGATCTGGTGGGTATCTGGCAGCGCCGCCTGACGCAGCGCGGGCCGGATGGCGACGATGGTGCGGACGCACTGCTCGATGACCTTGTCGCGTCTATCGGCTCCCTTGTGAACAATCCTGAGAAAGGACCGGTTCCACCGGAACTTGAGGCTCTCGGGATCACCGACTTTCGGCAATTGTCGCGCTTTCCGTTCCGCATCATCTACGGGTATCAGCCTGAGCCAGCACCCGGTCAGGTGACCGTGTTCGTAATTGCTGATGCGCGTCGGGATTTTCGGACGCTTCTCGAAGAGCGCTTGCTCAGCAGCGGACAGGCATAGGCTCCGCCAAAGAGGTCAGGGTCCGAATGAATCTGAGCGCTGCCTCCGATTGCGCCCTAGTTTCCCTTCCTCTCCTCCCCTCCGTGTGACTGAATGAATCGACAAGTTCCCGTGTCGCGTAGCGTCAGAGCCTGATCACGTCCTTCCTTAAGTCCGGGCGACTAATCTGCCTGTGCCCGGTGCTGACTGGCCTGCGGATGAGTTCGCGCATCGAGAACAACTGCTCTCATGGACGGATCTCAGCCGATCCCTGATCGCCCCATCCCGGTCGTATAGATGGTCGCCACAGCCATTGAAGAGAGTGGAGGGAGCCCTTTGGGCTTGTGGGCCTCGTGATCCTCACCTGCGCCTTCATTCCATCAGGAGAACACCCATGATCCAGTCGATTCCCTTGAAGAAGCTCGTCCCGAGCCCGCGCAACGTTCGCAAGTCGAGCGATGTGCTGGCTGACCTCCAGCTGCGGGCAGACATTGGTGCGCGCGGTCTGCTGCAGAACCTCGTCGTGCGCAAAGGAAAGCGCGGCAAGTTCGAGGTCGAGGCCGGCGGCCGGCGTCTCGCCGCGCTGCAGGCACTGGCCGAAGAGGGCCCCTTGTCCGAAAGCCATGAGGTCACCTGCCTCGTCATCGAAGGCGAGGAAAGCGAAGTTCGCGAGGCCAGCCTTGCCGAGAACTTCCAGCGTCTCGCGATGAACCCGGCCGACGAAGCGCAGGCTTTCGCGGCGATCATCGAGGCAGGCGCTACCACCGAAGACGTGGCGCGCCGCTTCGGCCTCACCGTCCGATTCGTCGAAGGGCGTCTGCGCTTAGCAAGTCTCGCACCCTGCGTCTTCGAAGCGCTCGCCGAAGGCACGATTACGCTCGACATGGCCAAAGCCTACGGCGCGATCTCCGACGTGGAGCGCCAAGCGCATGTCTATGCCGAGCTGCAGGACGCCTGGTACCAGATCACGCCTGACACGATCCGCCGCATGGTGCTCGACGCAACTGTTCGTGGCTCCGATCCGCGAGCGGTTCTCGTCGGACGCGATGCCTACCTCACTGCGGGTGGCCGGATCGAACGCGAACTGTTCGACGACGATGCCAGCGAAAGCTGGATCGATGTCGCGCTGCTCGAGGACCTCGCACACAAGGCCATGGAAGAAGCCGCAGAAAAGGTCGCGATCGAATATGGCCTTGCCTGGGTTCGGCCGACGCTTGGCACCTATGTCAGTCATGACCTTGTCGACGGCCTCAATCGCTTGCCCTGCGAGCCTGCGCCAATGACCGACCGGGAAGTGCAGGAGCTCGGCGAGCTCGAGGCCGACTGCGACCGCGTCGCCGCCGTGCTCGAAGACGAGGAAAGCGATGAGGACCAGGTCGCCAAGGCAGAACAGGAACTCGTCGTCATCGACCGCGCCATGCGCGCGATCAATGACCGGCCGCCGGTACTCGCCGACGAACTGAAACCGGAGGCCGGCGCCTTCCTCGTCCTCTCGCGCAATGGCGAGCCGACCTTGGTCCCACAGTACTACACCGAAACCGAAGTCATCGCTGACGAAGGCGTTGTCGAGGCCATCGAGGAAAGTGGCGCGGCAAAGCCCAAAGGAAGTTCGCTGTCGCAACGCCTACTCGACGAACTGGCCATGCAGCGCCGCGATATCCTGGCGATCCACCTCGCCAACGATCCGGCACTGGCGCTCGACTTCATGGTCTTCACGCTCGCAGATGCAGATGGACACGACTGGCGCGCCAAGAATGCGTCGACGCTGGTCGGATCGGTTGCGGCTGGGCCTGTCACCGGGTTCGAGGCCAAGGATGCACCGGCGAGCGCTGCCTTGGCCGAGTTCGCCGGGTCGCTCGATGAAAGCTGGCGTGCTGGTGAAAGCGATGTCGAGCGGTTTGCCAGGTTCCGGGCGCTTTCCGACGAGGCACGCTCGGACTGGCTTGGCCATGTCGTCTCGCGCACTCTGGTTGCCAGCCTTGCCTGCCAAGGGGAGCGCTCGGTGCCACTGCACGAGGAGCTGGGCTCACTGCTCGAAATCGAGACCGCACACTGGTGGCGTCCCACGGCGGCGAACTACTTCGATCGTGTGGCCAAGGCTCGCACGCTCGAGGCGCTCGATGCCGCCGGTGGTCCCGAACTCGTCAGTCGCTATGCCGCATCGAAGAAGGCCGAACTGGCGAGCGCTGCCGAGCGCATATTCTCCGGCAACTTCATCGGTGAGGCCGAGGTCAAGGAACGGGCACAGGCTTGGGTTCCGCCGATGATGCGTTTCGCCGGTTCCGAGCAGGTCGCACCGGTTGCCGCTGAAGGTGACGAGCCGGTCAGCGACGACGCGACTGACGAAATTGCCGAGCAGGCTGCCTGACCCCTCCTGACAGGTCTAGGTCACTCGGCGGGCGGTCCGTCCCAATCGGGACGGGCCGCCTTTTCCATGTCAAATTTTCGGCCGGTTGAAGACGGTCCGCTTTTAGGTGGCTGAATGCTGAAAGCTGCCGTTCGGCTAACGACCCTAAGCGCGGTTGTTTAACTTGAGCGGAAACTACCTCGAAAGCGGACGCCCGAAAATCAAATCAGCACCTTCTTGAGATAGTGCGAAGAGTGTCCCTTGGGTCGGTTGGAAAGGGTCGCCATGTGGTTGTAGCCGTTCTTTTCGTAGAATGGCCTTGCCTGCCAGCTGGTCGTTTCAACTAAAGCATTTTCGCAACCATTGTCGCGCGCAAAAGCCTCGGCTTTCTGTATCAGCTTACGCCCGATTCCACTGCCGCGCGCAGTCTCGGAAATCCAAAGAAGTTCGATGTGAAGGGTATTCCAATAGCATGTTGCGCGGATGCCACCTTGTAATGATCCCTCGTCATCTCGAGCCATCACGTGAAACCGCTTCTCTTCCTCGGCCGGCTCGAGATCGCGAACGGTTTCTTCGTTGAATGACTTAATCCCGCGACTGAGCAGGTCCGCCTCAGCTTTCGAAGGGTTCCGCTCGATCTCGATGTTCACTGTAGGTCCTCAAAACTGACTGGTAGGTGTTTTTATGTCTGCTTTGACCAAAATAAACAACAAATTAGACATTCCGTTCCCCCCGTTTCAGACCTTTCCGCGTGTTGTCGGAGCGCCTCAAAGCTGATTGTCCGCTAATCGCACACACACGATAAAAGCGGCCCGACTGCAAAAGCGGCCCGACTGCAAACGAGTCCTAATCGGACATTCGCGGTAATCATTACCGGAGCAAAGCTGCCGGGCCGCTTTCAGGCATCCGCAGGAAGCCTGAACGTCCCGAATTGAGGGCGCATTGCGGTCATCATTGAAGGAGAGAGGAGGGAGCTTTGCTCTTCCTGAGCCGGGACAACTCCGTTCCGGCGATCAGGAGATCTCCCATGACCAAGTCCCGCCGCACCGTTTCGACATCGCCTGCCCAGCGCATCTCCGCCGCGATCATCGAAAAGCTCGAGCAAGGCACAAAGCCCTGGGTCAAGCCGTGGCGCGGTGTGCCCGTCTCGCGGCCCTTGCGCTCCTGCGGGACGCCTTATCGCGGAATGAACACCTTTTGGCTCTGGATGGTGGCCGATGGCTGCGGTTTCGCTTCGCCGTACTGGATGACGTACCGCCAGTGCCAGAAGCTAGGCGGACAGGTCCGCAAGGGCGAGAAATCGACCATCGCGATCTTCTACAAGAGCTATACCAAGGAGGTCGAGAACGCCGAAGGCGACACGGACACCGAGAACCGGCGCGTGCTCAAGGCCTATGCCGTGTTCAACGCGGACCAGTGCGACGGCCTCCCCGCATTCTATCATCCCAAGCCGCTGGTTGCCGCGCTCGAGCCTGAAGGACGCGAAGACCGGCTCGATGCCTTCTTCGGTCAAGTCGGCGCAGACCTGCGCCATCATGGTGCCCAGGCCTACTACGAACCGCTGCGCGACCGCGTCACGATGCCGCCAGCCGAACTCTTCGAAGCCTATGATTACTACTACGCGACGCTTGCACACGAGCTGTCGCACTGGACGGGGCATTCCTCGCGGCTCGACCGCGATCTCAAGAACCGCTTCGGCAGCGACGCCTATGCTGCCGAAGAACTGATCGCCGAACTGTCCTCGGCCATCCTTGGGGCAGAACTGGGTCTGCCGGTCACCCACCTCGACCATCACGCCAGCTACATCGCGTCCTGGCTCAAGATCCTCAAATCGGATGAGCGCGCGATCCTGACCGCTGCGGCCAAGGCCGAGGAAGCGGCCAGCCTGTTGCTTGACCTTGGGGGTCACCAATCCAACGAAAGCGAGCCCGACATTGATCTCGCTGATGCAGCCTGAGGAGCAGTGAGATGGGACGTTCTGTCAGTTATCCGGCCGGATCCGTGGTTGCCTTTCGTCTGCTCGACGACGGCGAAGACGCAGATGTCGACTGGGCCTACGAGTGCCTCGTCGACGAGATCATCGATACTGCGAAGGCGACCTTTCCTTCCTTTGAACGCTTCGAAGGATGGCGCGGCCGCGAGGATTGCATCCTCCTGCGGAACGCCTTCGCCGATTGCGGCATATCGACATATTGCGGGCTCGCCGCGATCTGGCTCGCCGAGCGCGATGACGCTCGCTACTGGGAAGCCGATCTCTACAACCCGCGCGTGCCGAGGGCACGGCATTGGCTCGCCCAGGTGTCAGGAAGGTTCATCGACCTGTTCGGCGAGCTGCGCCTGGTAGGTCGGTTCTCGAATGGCGAAGCGATCTTCGAGCGCTCCTGCCCTGATAGCGACGTCGGGTCCTGATCCTGCCTCATCCCTGTCCGCCGGGAGAGGCCCTTGGGCCGGTCGGGGCGCGCCGCAACCTGCGGCCCGTCGGCCCGTGTTGCCCGCGCCAGCCTTAGGGCCGCAGGTTTCCCGCTACGCGGTGCGTCATGCCCCTTGTCCCGGCCCTGATCGGGCTCCGGCGGACAGGGCCGAGGCAATGGTGCCTCCTCTCCATGTCCGCGCGATCAGGAGACACCCCATGTACGACAGCTTCATTGATCAATTGAGCGGCCTTGACCTTTCAGGCCTCAGCATCAGGCCGGCCCCCTTCAACCAGACCGACTTTCCGTGCGAGGACGCGATCGAGCAGACGCTTGGCGCCGTATGGTCCGACCTCTTCGCGATCTTTTCCGACACGGCCCTGGAGGCGGATGCCGAGGATATCGCCTGGGGTTTCGTCAATCTCTTCCACCGTGCAGCAAGTCGGAAGTCTTCGCGGCTCGACCGCGCCAGCGACGAAATTCGAGCATTGCTAGCTTCTGCCGACGGCTCGGAAGTACACACGAGCAATCTGGAAGAGCAGGTCGAACGTGCCCAGGCCGCCGAAGCCAGCATGGTCGCATTCGAGAAAATGCGCGAAACCGCCGCTACGCTCTATCTTGAAGAGATCGGATCGTCCTGGCGTCCCACGACCGGTTCGCGTTCGAACCACGCTGCCCATATGACGTCCGCTGTCGTCAATGCACGTGACTTCCTGCGGGCTCGTGCAGAGCGCCGCCGGGATGCCAATACACCGCAAGGCACGCCAATCGTCTTTTCCGGTGGCCGGTCTTCGTTTGCCACCGCGGAAGACGCCAAGGCTTTCGCCTCCAAGGTCTGGTCAACGCTCGACAAGGTACGTGATCATGTGCCCGACATGTTTCTGGTGCACGGCGGCGACACCAAAGGCGTTGATCGGCTTGCGGCCAGCTGGGCCGAACGGCACGATATACAGCAATTGGTATTTTCACTCGACAGACGGCTGGGGGCACGAGCCGGGTTCAAGCGCAATGAGCAGATGCTTCAGATGAATCCGCGCTATGTGGTCGCGCTTCCCGGCAATGGCGTTCTTGAGCGTCTAGTGATTGACGCCAAGGCCCGGCGTATCACCGTCGTTGACCGGCGCAGCTTGGGTGCAAGCATCCCAAAACGATATGATTGAACGTCGAACTTGCTACGCGCCGGCGACGATTATGTCGCTGGCGCGCTAATTGGTTCTTGTTTCGTGCGGTAGGCCAGCTGCCTCTTGCAGTCCGATGCAAATTCGCCTGGCTTTACGCCCCCGCCGGGTCCTCCTTCGACAATATAAGAGCACTGGTGTTGTGTTATAGTATCACAATAATGGATCTACGCTGACAGAATATTACACTAGGCAGCTCGGTTTGTCTTTGCTAATGGCGGCCCAAATTCATGACTTACAGTTATCGCCGCCTTGTCCTCAACCCGCTCGTCGTCCTGCTCATGCTGGTCGCGATGATCTTTGCGACTGCGGCGGATGCAGCTGCCTGCGGCTCGGAAGTGGCTCCGGGCGATGCGGCGGCATGGATTGCAGCTGACGAGGGATCGGCAACCTCAGATGTCGATGGCGATCAGGGCGATCCCGAAGTGCCAGCCGATCAACACGGCGTTTGCGGTCATGGTCATTGTCATCACGGCGCGAGCTTTGCTGGCGGAATCCACAAAGAACAGGTTCCACTTGCGTCGGTCATTCTTGCAGCGCCTCCTGTTGCGGCATCCGTCTCGGATGTCAGTACCCGACTGAAACGTCCTCCTCGCGACTGACAATCGTCGTTGCGCTGCCCCGGTGCAGCGCCCGTTCGATTGTTAGCAGAGGAATTCTTCCAAAATGTCAGCCATTTATTGGCGAGACACCCTGATTGCAGGGTTGTTTCTCGTCGCAACAGCCACGTCCGTGGCCGCGCAGGAGCAGGAGCTTCTGACGCTTGAAGACGCGCTGAGCCGCTCAGGTGTAACGGGCGAAGTCGATGCAATCTCCGCGAACCCGCGTATGGTGGGACCGCGCGCCGAAGCGGATGCCGCTCGCTCGCTCGTCAGGCAGGCGCGTCTCCGACCGAACCCCGAAGTTTCGCTCGAGGTCGAGAATATCGCCGGAAGCGGCGCTTTTTCCGGACTGCGGGCTACCGAATACACGCTTGCGGTGGGGCAGCGCCTTGAACTTGGCAACAAGCGGGGGGCCCGGGTCGAAGCTGCCCGGGCGCAAGCACAGCTTGCAAACCTTCGCGCCGACCTGTCCGATGTCGAACTCGGCTACCTCGTCCGCGAGCGATATGTCGCAGCGGCGGCCGCTGCATCGCGCGTGGAACTGGCCCGCGATGTGGTCGAACGGAACGAAGAGCTCGCCCGCATTGCAGGACTGCTGGTCGAAGTAGGCCGTGAGCCACCTTTGCGCGCCTTGCGTGCAGAGGCGGCCCTGGCAGAGGCGCGCGCCGAATTGCAAGCGTCTCAAGCGGCCAGTCTCGCGACGCGCACTGCTCTCGCTTCTCTCTGGGGCGTTCAGGACGTGCCCCCTGTAGTCCCGGCGGACTTTCCGGACATCCGGCCACCTGGAGCTGCACTGGCTGCGGCGAGCGGGCTCCAGTTGCGGGTGGCGCGCGCTGAAAGCAGGGCTGCTGCGGCAGATATCGATCGTGAGCGCAGCTTGCGCGTTCCCGATCCGGTCGTCTCCGCCGGTGTGCGCCGTTTCGAAGAAAGCAACGACAGCGCATTCCTTGTAGGCGTCTCGATCCCGCTTCCGTTCAGCAATCGCAATCAGGGCAATATCGCGGCTGCAGAAGCGAGGCTTCGAGCCGCAAATGCACGCGAGGCCGTGGCACTGGCGGATTTTGAACAATCAGTAACCCGGGCGCGGGCGCAGTATCTCGCTGCTGAGGCGCGCGTCGAAACGCTTTCCCGGACATCGCTGCCCCAGGCCGAAGAGGCGCTGCGGCTTGTCCGCATCGGCTACCGCAACGGCCGCTTTCCGTTGATCGAGGTGTTGAGCGCTGCCGAAGCGCGCGATGCAATTCGTGAAGCCTTGATCGCTGCCCAGCAGGACCGGGGGCAGGCTGCTGCCGAATTGATCCGGCTGGCCGCACAATGAGGAATATTCAAATGAACCGCAAGAAACTGGCGATCATCGCCGGAATCGTCATTCTCGCTGCAGCTTTGCTGCTGATGCTCTGGCCTGACAGTGAAGTCGAAACCGGTGGCGTCGAAGAAGCAGCCGACACAGAATTGCCAGAGGGCCTCGTTCTGATCGGCGAAGAACAGATTCGGGCTGCCGAAATTGTAATCGGTACTGTACGTTATGGTGCATCCGTCGACCTGGTATTTCCGGCCACGATAGCCGCTAGTCCGACCGCAAGTGCGCGTATCGATGCGCGCGCATCGGGTGTGGTACGCACTGTGGGCAAGACGCTTGGTGATTATGTCCGCCAGGGCGAGACCGTTGCACGGATTGAAAGCGCCGATGCTGCTGCGCTCGCCTCGCAGCTCAGTGCAGCTCGTGCTCGCGTGACCGAACTGTCGTCGGCATTTGATCGTGAACGTCGCCTTTTCGAAGCGAATGTAACTGCCCGGCAGGATCTCGAAGCTGCCCGTGCCAACCTCGATGTTGCCCGTTCCGAGCTTAACCGGGCCCAGGCCGCGGTCAGCGCTGCCGGGGTAAGCGGTGACGGTCGGTCGCTCGCCGTCACTAGTCCCCTATCCGGACGCGTCACGGCTGCGCCGATCGTACTCGGCTCCTTCGTCGATGCCGGCGAGGAACTGTATCAGATCGTCAATCCGAACGGTCTCCAGGTCGAAGTCGCACTACCTTCGGAAGATGCCTCGCGCATCCAGCCCGGCGATGAGGCAGCACTGATTGTTGGCGATGGTCGCGAGATCGGCGCGCGCGTACGCTCTGTCACGCCTTCGCTCGATCCTGAAAGCCGAAGCGCGACAGCTGTTCTCAGCATCTCGCGCGCTGTTCCAGGTCTTCAGCCTGGCTCGTTCCTTCAGGCTCGTATCCGCCCTTCGGGAGAAGTGGATCAGACCCTTATCGCGGTTCCTGAAGATGCAGTGCAGGCGTTCGAGGGACGCGACGTCGTGTTTGTCCGAACGCGTCGCGGCTTCCAGGCGCGCGCGGTAGAAACTGGCAGCCGTTCCGCTGGAATGGTGACGATCCTGTCCGGGCTTGAGCCGGGCCAGCAGATCGCAACTGCCAACGCCTTCCTGCTGAAAGCCGAGCTCGAAAAGGAGGGCGCAGAACATGGCCATTGATCAAACGTCGTCCCATTCGGACGAGGGTAGCCACCACCATGGCCTGATCGGGATGATTCTCGATGTTGCCGTGCGATTCCGCTGGGCGATTATCGTCCTCACCATTTTCGCGGCAATCTATGGCGCATTCAATCTGTTGCGCCTGCCGATCGACGCGGTGCCGGATATCACCAACACACAGGTGCAGATCAATACCAGCGCGGCTGCGCTTTCGCCTTCGCAGGTGGAGACGCAGGTGACCTTTCCAATCGAAACCGGGCTTGCCGGGATCGAGGGATTGGAGATGACCCGATCGATTTCGCGCAACGGCTTCAGCCAGGTCACCGCCATCTTCGAGGAAGGCACCGACATCTACTTCGCTCGCCAACAGGTGAACGAACGTCTCGCGCCGATCGGCGCCTCGCTGCCTGAAGGGGCGGAGCCGACCATGGGGCCAATTTCCACCGGGCTTGGCGAAGTGCTCATGTATACGATCGAATACGAGCATCCCGGCGGCAAGGGAGCGACCACAGGCGGCCAGACTGGCTGGCAAAGAGATGGCAGCTTCATAACCGAGCGCGGCGACCGGCTGGAAAGCGAGGTCGCCAAGGCTGCCTATCTGCGCACTGTGCAGGACTGGGTCGTGGCACCCCTCATGCGCTCGATCGACGGCGTGGCCGGGGTCGATTCCATCGGTGGATTCGAGAAGCAATTCCTCGTTCAGCCCGACCCGGCACGGCTTACAGGCTACGGCCTGTCTTTCGACTCCCTGATCAATGCGCTCGAGGCCGCCAATCTCGCGGCGGGCGCCAATTTCGTGGACCGGGCCGATGAAGCCCTGCTCGTTCGCGTCGATGCCCGACTGGGCGGAATCGCCGATATCGAGGAGGCTGTCGTCGCGACGCGCGAGGGTGTACCCATCCGCATCGGCGATGTAGCGAATGTCGAAATCGGGGGCGATCTGCGCACGGGGGCTGCTTCGCTGAATGGCGAGGAAGCGGTCGTCGGCACTGTGTTGATGCGCAGCGGAGAGAACAGCCGCACCGTATCGGCTCAGGCGGCAGACCGACTGGAAGAGGTGCGCGCATCGCTACCCGACGGCGTGGTGGCAGAAATTGTCTATAACCGCTCTTCGCTTGTCGATGCGACGATCGCCACGGTCGAAAAAAACCTAGTCGAGGGCGCCTTGCTGGTTATCGCGGTGCTGTTCCTCCTGCTCGGCAATATCCGGGCCGCCATCATCGCGGCCCTGGTCATCCCGATCTCGATGCTGATGGCGGCCATCGGCATGAACAGGCTGGGCGTCTCGGGCAATTTGATGAGCCTCGGCGCGCTCGACTTCGGCCTGATCGTCGATGGCGCGGTGATCATCGTCGAGAACAGTGTCGCGCGGCTTGCCGCGCGCCAGCATCGCGAAGGCCGGCTGCTCAGCCTGGGCGAACGCCTTACCGAGACGCGGCTTGCCGCGCAGGAGATGATCAAGCCGACGGTCTACGGACAGGCAATTATTTTGCTGGTCTATGCGCCGCTGCTCACCTTCACCGGGGTCGAGGGCAAGACGTTTTCGCCAATGGCGATTACGGTCATGCTAGCGCTGGCTTCGGCCTTTGTGCTGTCACTCACCTTCGTGCCCGCCATGATCGCGGTCCTGCTTAACAAGAAGCTGACCGAGAAGGAGGTGAAACCGATCCGTATGGCAAAGGGTCGCTACGGTCCCGCTATTCGCAAGACCATTGCGCGCCCTTGGCCGGTTATCGGTGCTGGTGCTGGCCTGTTTGCAGTCGCGGCAATAATGTTCGGCTTTCTTGGCAGTGAGTTCACTCCCCAGCTCGACGAGCGCGACATAGCGGTGCAATCGCTTCGGATTCCTTCGACCTCGCTTGAACGCTCGTTGGCGATGCAGCGGCGGGTCGAAGACAGGCTCGAGGAGTTTCCGCAGGTCGAGCTGGTCTTCTCGCGAACCGGTACGGCAGAGGTCGCCAGCGATCCCATGCCGCCCAACGCATCGGATGCCTATGTCATTCTGAAACCGCGTGAGGAGTGGCCAGACCCGGATTTGCCAAAGGATGAACTCGTTGGCGAGATGGAGAGTGCACTTGGCGGTCTTGTCGGGAACCTGTACGAGTTCAGTCAGCCTATCGAACTGCGTTTCAACGAACTGATCGCAGGCGTACGCGGCGATGTGGCGGTCAAACTGTACGGCGACGATCTCACCGCACTGACCGAAGCGGCGGGCGACGTTGCAGGCGTACTTCGCGCTGTCGAGGGTGCGGCCGATGTGAAGGTGCAGCAGGTGACGGGCTTTCCGACGCTCGACATCGCTTTCGATCGTCCCACCATCGCGCG
Organism: Citromicrobium bathyomarinum; assembly: GCA_001306305.2. Lineage (NCBI taxonomy): Bacteria > Pseudomonadati > Pseudomonadota > Alphaproteobacteria > Sphingomonadales > Sphingomonadaceae > Citromicrobium > Citromicrobium bathyomarinum. Next base: position 362,695 of record CP155577.1, on the reverse strand, counting down.
GTACGGTCTCACGGTCGAGGACGTGGCGCAATCCGTTGCCATCGCGCTTGGCGGCCGACCGGCGGGCCTGGTGTTCGAAGGCGACCGCCGCTTCGATGTCGTCGTCCGCTTGGCAGACGCAACGCGCGACGATTTCGACCAGCTAGGAGCCCTGCCGATCGTCCTTGAAAACGGCGTCACGGTTCCGCTGCGAACGCTGGCCGATTTTGAGGTTGTTGATGGTCTCGCCGAAGTCCGGCGCGAACAGGGTCGCCGGCTCGTCATCGTTTCCGCCAACGTCCGCGAACGCGATCTCGGTTCCTTCGTCGAAGAAGCGCAGGAAGGTGTTTCGGCCCAGGTCGATCTGCCCCCTGCCTCCTTCATCGAGTGGGGCGGGCAGTATCAGAACCTGCAGGAAGCGCAGGCTCGGCTCGCGATCGTGGTGCCCATCTGCTTCGCCGTTGTCCTGCTCCTGCTGTACATGGCGCTTGGTGGATGGGTTCCGGCCCTGGCGGTGTTCAGCGCCATCCCGATGGCCTTGGCGGGCGGTGTGTTTGCTCTCGTGTTGAGAGGCATGCCCTTCTCGGTATCGGCGGCGGTTGGCTTCATTGCCCTGTCCGGTGTGGCTGTGCTCAACGGTCTCGTCATGATGACTGCAATCCGGCAGCGCCTTGAAAGCGGTATGCCGCTTGATGAGGCAATCGCCGATGGTGCGCTCGCGCGCCTGAGGCCGGTGTTGATGACCGCGCTGGTGGCCTCGCTCGGCTTTGTACCCATGGCTCTCGCAACCGGAACAGGGGCCGAAGTGCAGCGTCCTTTGGCTACGGTCGTCATTGGCGGTCTGATCACGGCGACCGCGCTCACGCTGTTCGTCCTACCCGCAATCGCGCGGCTTGTACTGCACCGTTCCGACGACGGGCGGAGCTGGCGCGAGAAGTGGTGGGACCGTCCGCGTCGCAATGTGACGAGCGATGAAGAGGCCGAGCTGAAGGACATCGCATGACCGATCGGGAAAGGAGAATACGGTGCTGGCACTGAAGGAAGAGAACGGACTGCTCTGGATACGCGCCGGAGGCAGGCTTGGGGATGAAGACTATGACCGCTTTGTTCCCCAATTCGAACGTATCGCAGAGCGCGAGGCCGGCACCGTCCCGATGGTAATCGAGCTCGCGCCTGACTTTTCGGGCTGGGACCTCGGAGGTCTCTGGCGCGATCTCAAGTTCGACGTCCGGCATAAGGACTGCTTCGGCCGGATCGCCATAATCGGCGACAGCAAATGGGAAGAGTGGGGCACGAAAATGTCATCCTCGCTCTTCCGCGCCGAAATGAAGTTCTTCCGGCCATCACAGCGTAGTCATGCGGAAAGCTGGGTACGAACCGGGGAGGACACAGCATGAGTGGCGGTCATGAGGTCGATGCCGGGTCGCCCGAAAAGCGCAAGACCCTGTGGGTTGTCCTGTGGCTTAACGTCGCCATCGCGATCGGCTTCTTCGCGGTCGGATATTTTGCCGATTCCAACGCGCTGTTGGCAAACGGCCTCGATAATTCATCGGATGCAATCGTTTATGCGCTCAGCCTGCTTGCGCTAACCCGCTCGCGGACCTGGAAACGCGGGGCCGCGCGTTTCTCCGGCATCATGCTGCTGGTCTTCTCCGCTGGGGTCATTTTCGATGCTTACCGACGGTTCGTGGAAGGTTCCGATCCGGGCGGCATGCTGATGATGGCGATGGCGTTCGTCGCGGGACTGGTGAATCTCTATTGCCTGCGCCTGTTGCAGAAGGTGGAGAACAAGGACGTCAATATGCGGGCGGCGACAACCTTCAGCTTCAACGACTTCATCTCCAATGGCGGGATCATCATCGCCGGCATCGTTGTGCTGATTACCGGTGCCAACTGGCCCGACCTAGTGGTCGGAATAGCGGTCGCCTGCATAGCGCTTTACGGCGGAGTGCAGATCCTGCGCGATACGCATATGGATGTGCACGACGAGGCGGGAACCGTCCACGGCGAGAAGAGGAATTGACGCTAATCGATACCTTGTTTGCCGCGCAGGACCTTTCGCGGGTCCTTGTCCTGGCGATGCTATCAGGCATCGGGGTCATGATTGGCGGCAAATTGGCAAAAGGCAGTTGGAGCTTCCTGCATCCGCTCCTGCCGGGCGGCGTTTCGGGTGCTTTTGCCGCCCTTGCCGTCTTGCTAACTCTTCCGCTGGGACAATCTCCTCTCACCCGCTGGACACTCACTGGTTTGATGCTGGCGGGCGGCCTGCTGCTTCTGATTTTCAACGAGCTTGGTCGATACGCAAAACTCAGACCGGATGATGACGGACCTGAGCGATGCTCCGATAGGCCAACCCTGGTACGTCGCATCTCGGTGTCGATGGCGTCCGATATCCTGCCTTACAGCGTTATCTTGGGTGCTGCCGCTGCTGCATCCGCGACGACAGCAATGGCGGTGTCTGCAGCGCTTGTTTTTGCGAACCTGGAAATAGGACGCCAGGCGATCGATGAATACCGATCCGCCCAAGTGAGCAGGATGGACCAGCTTGCGCTACTTGTCCTCTTTTCCCTGTTTTTCATCGGGATCGCTCTCTTGACCTTTTGGGCGCTGCACGGATTCACCGACAACGGGCGAGGTTGGCTAGCGGCTATTATCCCGGGCTTTCTTATAGTTGCATCGGCGCGCGCGCTGCTTCGCATGGGAACCGGATCGGTCGCCGCCAATCATATTACGCTCCTGGCATTCGTCGGAGGGTTCGCGCTGCTCGGCCTCGCGATCTCGGCGCTTGGAGAACTGTCGCGCGAACTCGATGTCTCGAACAGCACGTTCCAGCATTCCCCCGCGCAGTCCGTTACGACGACCAAGAGAACAGAAAAAGGAGGCAGGTAGTGGCACAATCGGGCGGTCATGCCGGGCACAGTCACGGCGAAGAAAGCATGAGCGACGGCCGCCTTGTATTGGCCGTCGCCCTCAACGTCCTGCTGACTGTCGCCCAGATCATCGGGGGGATATTGTCGGGTTCGCTCGCACTGATCGCCGATGCGCTGCACAATTTCAGCGACGCGGCATCGCTTGGACTGGCTCTGTTTGCGAGGCGGATCGGGCGCCGGCCAGCCGACAAGCTTATGACCTTCGGCTATGCTCGTGCGGAAGTCGTGGCGGCGCTCATCAATCTGACGACTTTGCTTATCATCGGTTTCTATCTGCTCGTCGAGGCGATCAACCGTTTCGCAGACCCTCAACCCGTTGAGGGGTGGACCGTAATCTGGGTCGCCGGGATAGCGCTGGTGATCGACGTGGTTACGGCGGTGATGGTTTACGCCAGCTCGAAGAACTCCCTCAACATGAAAGCCGCCTTTCTGCACAATGTGTCCGATGCGCTGGCGTCGGTCGGTGTGATCGTGGCTGGCGTACTCATTCTGCGATACGAACTTTATATTGCCGATCTGATCATCACTGTGGTCATTGCTGCCTATGTGATCTGGCAGGGCGTCACTTTGTTGCCTCGCACGGTGCGGCTCTTGATGGGTGCGGTGCCGGACGAAAGCGAGTTCGATCGCATTGTGAGCGACCTGCGTGACACAGAAGGCGTGGCCGACGTCCATCACGTCCATGTCTGGAGCATCAGTGAGCATTATCGCGCGCTTGAGGCGCATATCGTTCCTGCCGAATCTTCGTTGCAGGCTTTCGAGGATGTGAAGGCGCGGGCTCGCGGTATGCTCGAGACGCAGCACGCCATCGCCCATGCAACGTTCGAAGCCTGTCTCGCTGCAGACTGTGATCCCGACATGATCCCGGACCATCAGGTCGAGAAGAACCATCATCACGACCATGACCGCGACCATTGACAAGCGCGGCGATCGGGTCGGTCGCTGTGGGTAAGCTGCTTGGCAGCGCACGACATGAACCGCCCTGCAACCCGTAAAATGAGGACCAACGAATGAAAGCTTCCGATCTTATGGTCGCCGCGCTCGAGGCCGAGGGCGTCGAATATGTTTTCGCCGTTCCAGGCGAAGAGAACCTGGATCTCCTGGAATCGCTGCGAACTTCCGCCATCACGCTGGTTCTGGCCCGTCACGAACAGGGCGCTGGCTTCATGGCGGCGACCTATGGCCGCCTGACCGGCAAGGCAGGTGTGTGCCTGGCAACGCTCGGGCCTGGTGCCACGAACCTGACCACACCGGCGGCCTATGCCGCGCTCGGGGCCTTTCCGCTCGTCATTATTACTGGGCAGAAACCGATCAAGACATCGAAACAGGCCCAGTTCCAGATTGTCGACGTCGTTTCCCTGTTTACGCCGCTCTGCAAGGCTTCGACCCAGATCGTGAACGGCAATCGCATTCCCTCGCTCGTTCGCGAAGGTTTCCGTCTGGCGCAGGAAGAAAGGCCGGGCGCTGTACTGCTCGAGCTGCCGGAAGATATCGCTGAAGAGGAAACGATCGAACCGGTCATACCTCCGCATTACAGGCGTTATGCGGTCGCCGGAGATGCTGCGCTCGACGAAGCGGCCGAGCGCATCATCGCGGCTGAGCGGCCATTGCTCCTGATCGGTGCCGGAGCGAACCGCCGCCGCGCTTCGAAAGCGTTGCGCAAGTTCGTGTCTGATACCGGCTTTCCATTCTTCGACACCCAGATGGGCAAGGGCGTGGTCGATGAAGATAGCGAGCTCTATCTGGGCACCGCGGCGCTATCGTCGGGCGATTATGTTCACTGCGCAATCGAAAAGGCCGATCTGATCGTCAATATCGGTCACGACGTGGTGGAGAAGCCGCCCTTCTTCATGGAGCCGGGCGGGCAGACCGTCATCCATATCAATTACAAGGCAGCCGAAGTCGATCAGGTCTACTTCCCGCAGCTCGAGGTCATCGGCGACATCGCCGGATCGGTCGAGCGGCTGGGAAACCGTCTGGATGGCAAGCTGCAGTGCGATCGCAGCTATTACACTGTGCTGCACCACGAGATTGCTTCGCACATTTCCGAGACCAGCGACGACGAACGTTTTCCGATGGTCCCCCAGCGCGTGGTTGCCGACGTACGCAGCGTAATGGCGCGCGATGATATCGTTGCGCTCGACAACGGTATCTACAAGATCTGGTTCGCCAGAAACTACATTGCGAATGAACCGGGTACCATCCTTCTCGACAATGCATTGGCGACGATGGGCGCAGGCCTTCCATCGGCCATGATGGCGGCGATGCTGTCGCCGGGGCGCAGAGTGCTCGCGGTATGCGGCGATGGCGGGTTCATGATGAACTCGCAGGAGCTGGAAACGGCCGTCAGGCTGGGCCTGAACCTCGTCGTACTCGTCCTGAACGATGCGGCATACGGCATGATCCGCTGGAAGCAGGACCAGCTCGGCTTTCCGGACTACGGCCTAACCTTTTCCAATCCCGACTTCGTCACCTACGCACAAAGCTATGGAGCGACCGGTCACCGGGTCGAGCGGAGCGCAGATCTTGTGGCGGTCCTGAACGCCGCATTCGAGGCGGGCGGCGTGCACCTTGTCGATCTGCCCGTCGACTACTCCGAAAACAAGAAGGTGCTGATCGACGAACTCGGCGCAAAGGTGTGCGAGCTATGAAGACGATCGTTCACAATCCGTTCGACCGCGAGCCGGTTGCAGAAGTGCCGCTTGTCGACTGGCCTCAAATCGATGAATGGCTGAATGAAGCGCAGTTGCTCCACCGCGACCGCCATGGCTGGCTTGCCGTGCACGAGCGTGTCGCCATCCTCCGGCGGGCTGCGGATATCATGCGCGAACGAGCCGAGGATCTGGCTCTCCAGATCGTCAGGGAGGGCGGCAAACCGCTGGTCGATGCGCGCGTGGAAGCCGGTCGCGCGATCAACAGCGTCGACTTATGCGTTCAGGCGCTCAGCGATGGCGGCGGTCACGAGATCCCCATGGACCTGACAGAAGCGGGTGCGGGAAGGACGGCATATACCTTCCGCGAGCCGATCGGTCCTGTCGTGGCGATCTCGGCATTCAATCACCCGCTCAACCTGATCGTCCATCAGGTTGGACCGGCGGTAGCAGCCGGGTGCCCCGTTCTCATCAAGCCTGCGCTGGAAACGCCTCTGTCATGCCAGAGCTTTGTGAGCATTCTTCATGAAGCCGGCCTGCCCGAGGCCTGGTGCCGGTTCGCACCTTGCGGCAACGATATTGCCGAAAGAATGGTAACCGATCCGCGCACGGAGTTCTTCTCATTCATCGGTTCTGCGAAGATCGGCTGGATGCTTCGCTCGAAGCTGGCGCCGGGAACCCGCATTGCTCTCGAGCACGGCGGCGCGGCGCCGGTAATCGTGGACAGCGGCGTGGAGCGCGCAGCAGTGATCGCCTCGTTGCTCAAAGGCGGGTTCTATCATTCGGGTCAGGTCTGCGTTTCCGTGCAGCGCGTGTACGTCCCTGCTGCAGAATTGAAAGACTTCGCTCATGACCTAAGGCGAGCTGCCGAAAAGCTGGTAGTGGGCGATCCCGCCGATGCTGAGACCCAATGCGGACCCCTGATCCGAACGGAGGAAGTTGACCGCGTCGAACGCTGGGTCGATGAAGCCATCGCAGCAGGAGGCACCCTGGTGTGCGGGGGAAGCCGTCTGAGTGACACTCTTTTCTCCCCGACCGTCATTGTCGATCCTCCCGAAAGTGCCAAGATATCCCGGGAAGAAATCTTCGGCCCCGTGATCTGCGTGTATGGCTATGACGATATCGACCTGGCTATCGAGCAGGCCAATGCCCTGCCTTACGCCTTTCAGGCCGCTGTATTCAGCGATCGGCTGTCAATCGCCAATCATTGCATACAGTCTCTGGCGGGATCGGCTGTGATGGTGAACGACCATACGGCATTCCGCGTGGACTGGATGCCTTTTGCAGGGCTGCGCCGCTCCGGGCTTGGCGTCGGCGGGATCCCCTACACTATGGCGGATATGAGCATTGAAAAAATGGCCGTCTGGAACTGGCCTGCGGCGGCATCATAGCCCGTTCGACAGACCCGGGATGGCGACACGGGCAGCTTCGCACTCGTCGGCCTTTCCCGAAGTTAAGTCTCTTATGGGCGGCCGACAAAAGCCGTGCATTGGCGAGCCTGACCGAACTGGCGCACGAGGCGCGGACATCAAGGCTCGGCGGTACCCGCAAGTGCATCGATGATGCGGCAATCGCCTACAGTGTCTTGCTCGCAGGCAGCGATCATACGCCCAAGTTCCGTCCGCAACGCCTCCAGGCTCGCGATCTTGCGCTCGACCTCGCCGAGATGGCTTCTGGCCAGAGCGTCGATGCCCGCGCAGGACCGGTCGGCATCATCGGAGAGATCGAGCAATTCCCTGATGCGTGCCATGGAGAAGCCGAGATCACGCGCGCGCCGTATGAAGTTAAGGCGCGCTTCCTCTGCTGGTCCATAATCGCGATAATTGGCCCGCGTGCGTGGAGGGGCAGCGAGGATACCCTCACGCTCGTAGAAGCGGATTGTTTCGGATTTGACGCCGGTTATCCGGGCAAGTTGACCAATTCTCATGACAAAGGCTCCTGCCGCTTGACCTTGTAGTTACTACAAGGCGCATAGGGCGGATCGACGCAAGGAGTCGAGTAAATGGGAAAGACCTGCTGCGGCCCCGATGAGGCCGGTGCAAACAACAACGATCCGACATGGCGGCGCATTCTGTGGATCGCACTGGGCCTTAATGCAATCATGTTCGGCGTGGAGATCGTGGCAGGCATTGCTGCGGATTCGCGCGCCTTGCAGGCCGACGCGCTCGACTTTCTCGGTGATGCGGCAAACTATGCTATCAGTCTCGGTGTAGCGGGGATGGCGCTCGTCTGGCGCGCGCGTGCGGCTCTCGTAAAGGCGGCGACCATGCTGGCTTTCGGCCTGTGGGTGCTCGGCTCGGCCATCTGGGGTTTCTTTGTCGGGGCGTCGCCCGACCCGGGAACGATGGGCGCCATCGGTTCTCTTGCTCTGGCGGTAAATCTCGCCGTCGCCGCGATGCTGTTCCGGTATCGCTCGGGCGATGCGAACATGCGCTCGGTGTGGATCTGTTCGCGCAACGACGCGATCGGTAATATCGCCGTGCTGGCGGCAGCGATTGGCGTTTTCGGCACCGGCCGTGCGTGGCCCGATCTGGTTGTGGCGAGCATCATGGCAGGACTGGCGGTGTGGGGAAGTGCCGAAGTCTCCAAACAGGCCCGTGGCGAACTGCGCTCTACCTAAACTCCAGAATATCCCCGCGATCGGGGGTTGGAGGAAATACATTTCCGTCTACACCCTGCTATTGCGAATTAATTGCAACAGATATAGAGACCCCTCATGCATCGCATCGTCTCCGCCACCGTCCATCCGGCACTGCGGCTCATTCTGCTGGCGCTTGCGCTGTGTCTGTCCGTCACCGCGAACGCGGAAGAACCCGACGTGCGAACCACATGGCGTCTGCTCGATTATATCGCGGTCGACTACGCCTCCGCCGTTTCCGAGGGACGTGTTGCCGACGAATTCGAATATCGCGAAATGGTGGAGTTTTCCGATGTCGTGGCGCGGCAGATCGCTGCATTGCCGGATACTAAAGACAATCAAGCACTCATCCGCCGATCGGACCAGCTGCGAGCTCTGATCGCCAATAAGGAACCCGCCGAGCGAGTTGGGCGCTTAGCGCGCGCGCTGGCAGCCTCGTTGCTGACAGCCTACCCGGTTCCGCTTGCCCCTTCGCAAGCGCCCGACCTTGACCGCGCCCGCACTCTCTTCGCGCAGAACTGCGCCTCGTGTCACGGCGCCGCCGGAAGTGCGCCACCGGCCGCAATGCAGGCACTTGATCCCCCGCCGATCGACTTCACCGATATCGACCGGGCGCGGCAGCGCAGTGCGTTCGGGCTTTACCAGGTCATCACGCAAGGGCTGGAAGGAACGTCCATGGCCAGCTTCGCATCGCTGTCCGACGAGGATCGCTGGGCGCTTGCATTCCATGCCGGCAGCATTGCTTTTGAAGATGTGGCCAAGGGCGAGCGTATTTGGCGGGAAGATGATGGCATACGCCAGCTTGTCCCCGATCTCGAGACGCTCGCCGCGCTCACACCGGAAAGTCTGGCCGAGCAGATCGGTGAGGACCGTGCGCTCGCCGTCATGGCCTATCTTCGCGCCAATCCCGATGCGGTGGGACAGGCAAATGACGCAGGTTCGCTCGCCTTCGTTCGCGATACGCTCGATCGCAGCCTGTCAGCTTATCGGGCTGGCAACCGAGAGGAAGCGCGGCAGCTTGCCCTGTCTGCCTATCTCGACGGGTTTGAACCCCTGGAGGCCCTCCTGGCAACGCGCGATGGCGGTTTGATGCGGGAGGTAGAACAGGCGCTCGGGCAATTCCGGGCCGGAATAGAGTCCGGTGCGAATCCATCCGAACTACAGCAACTAAGGGCTCGCATCGATAGTCTGCTGGCAAGAGCCGAGGAAGCGTTGGCTCCTGAGGCGGCCAGCGAAATCTCGACCTTTCTCGGGGCGTTCACCATTCTCCTGCGCGAGGGGATCGAAGCAATTCTGGTTGTGATCGCCATGATCGCCTTTGTGAAAAAGTCGCAGCGCTCCGAGGTATTGCCCTATATCCATGGTGGGTGGATCGCTGCTCTTTTCGCAGGTGTCGCCACCTGGGTCGTAGCAACCTACTTCGTAAGCATCAGCGGGGCGAGCCGCGAGATGACCGAAGGGATCGGCGCGCTGCTTGCGGCTGTCATTCTCGTATCGGTCGGGATCTGGATGCACGGCAAATCCCAGGCCGAGGAGTGGCGGCGCTATATCCAGGAAAAAATGGGCAAGGCGCTTTCGCGCGGATCGGCATGGTTTCTCTTTGGTCTTGCATTCGTGGTCGTCTACCGGGAAGCGTTCGAGACTATTCTGTTCTACGCTGCCCTGTGGAACCCGCAGAGCAGCGGCATCATATTGGCAGGTGCCTTGTCCGCAGTCGCGCTGCTAGCGTTCATCGCATGGGTTATGCTGCGCTACAGCCGCAAACTGCCGATCACCCAGTTCTTCCGCTATAGTGCTATCCTGATTGCGATCCTTGCGGTCATTCTCGCGGGCAAGGGCGTGGGCGCTTTCCAGGAGGCCGGAGTTCTTTCCGCCACTTTCATTGCCGGCTTGCCGCGCCTCGCCGAACTCGGCTTCTTCCCGACTGTCGAGACGATCGGCGCGCAATTGCTCACGCTGCTCGCTCTGATTGCCGGATTTCGGATAAGTCGATCACCATCGGGACCGCAGCCGGCAGCTGTCGAGGGATAGGTGATCCCGGTTTGCGATCAGCGGGGTCCGGTGCCGAGACGGCGCGCGAGCCACAAGGAGGCTGTGGGAACCGCGACCCACATCGCGATCGGTATGAGACCGATTTTGGTTCCGGGCACCAGCGGCATGATTGCACTATAGGACCACCCCCAGTCGGCACCGACAGCCAGCACTTCGACCATGGCAGTAATGCCCAGGCCGATTCCCAGGAACACGACAAAACGCGAGATCGGCCAGTCTACGAGCCACGGCGTTTTACCACTGCCGACAGAGGCGCCGAGATAAGCGGCCACCATGATCCCGGCATCGCCGAACGAGGCCAGGCCGCAGCGACGTGCTGCCTCGGCAGGCGACAGACCTCCCGACTGGTAGAAAGGAAGCTGGAGCATCTCCCAGGCGAAAGCGATGAGAATTCCGAATATCGCGATCCAGAGGGCTGGATGAGCACCGCGCCATTCGCGCGATTCCTCAGAGATTTGGTCCTGATCCTGCATCGTCTGATTCGTCACTCCTGCGATCTCCGTCCCGTCCCCATCGCTCAGGTATCGAATTTGGGAAGAGCGAGGCCGCGCAGGCGCAGGGCGTTGCCGATCACCGATACCGAAGACAGGCTCATCGCTGCGGCCGCGATCATCGGGTTCAAAAGCAACCCGGTCCATGGATAGAGGACACCTGCTGCGACCGGTATGCCGAGCGCATTATACGCAAAGGCAAAGAACAGGTTCTGCCTGATGTTGCGCATAGTGGCCCGAGACAGGACGAGCGCCTGAACAACGCCGACGAGGTCGCCGCGCACCAATGTCACGCCCGCGCTTTCGATCGCGACATCGGTACCCGTTCCCATCGCGATGCCGACATGCGAAGCGGCAAGCGCGGGTGCGTCGTTTATGCCGTCGCCGGCCATAGCGACCCGGCGACCATCGCTCTTCAACTGCTCGATCTTGCGATGTTTGTCCTCGGGCGAGACGTTCGCTTCGACTTCGTCGATACCGACCTGGCTTGCTACCGCACGCGCGGTGGCTTCGCTGTCGCCGGTAAGCATCACGATCTTGATGCCGCGCTCATGCAACGCGGCAATAGCGGTGCGGCTGGTTGCCTTGATCGGATCGGCGACCGCGATAAGGCCTGCCGGTGCCCCGTCCACGGCCACGAACATCACCGTCTGTCCGAGGCTTCGGCCTTCGTCCGCCGTTGACCGCCAGCCTTCTTCGAGCGCCCCTATACGCTCCATCATCTTTTCATTCCCGATCGCGACCAGGCGCTTGTCGACATTTGCCTGGATACCTTCGCCGGTCACGGATTCGATATCGGAAGCGTCGAGAATGGCAGCGCCCCTGTTTTGAGCCCCTTCCACGATCGCGTGGGCGAGCGGATGCTCGCTTCCTCTCTCAACGGCAGCGACAAGGCTCAGCAATTCCTGCTCGTCGAAATTTGGCTGCGGTTTTACGTCGACAAGATCAGGCTTGCCCCGGGTCAGCGTTCCGGTCTTGTCGACGACCAGCGTATCGATCTTTTCCAGCGTTTCGAGCGCTTCGGCGTTCTTGATCAGGATCCCGTGCTGCGCGCCCTTGCCGGTACCGGTCATGATCGACATCGGCGTCGCCAGTCCGAGCGCGCAGGGACACGCGATGATCAGAACGGCGACCGCGTTGACGAGCGCGTAGGCAAGGGCCGGTGCCGGTCCCCAGATGGCCCAGACGACAAAACTCACGATAGCGACAAGGACGACGATGGGTACGAACCATCCGGTGACCTGGTCGGCGAGCCGCTGGATCGGTGCCCGGCTGCGCTGGGCCTCCGCGACCATCTGCACGATCTTCGAGAGCATGGTGTCCGCGCCGACCTGCGTCGCGCGCATGGTGAAGCTGCCGGTCTGGTTTACGGTGCCCCCGATCACGGGATCGCCCGCGCTTTTCTTGACGGGAATGGGTTCGCCACTGATCATGGATTCGTCGATGGCACTGCTTCCATCCTCGAGCGTGCCATCGACGGGGACCTTGTCGCCCGGACGCACGCGCAGCAGGTCCCCCGACGTCAATTCATCGAGCGGTACTTCGCGCTCGTCCCCGCGACCGAAGATCTTCATCGCGGTCGGGGGTGCGAGTTCGAGAAGCGCTCGCAAGGCGCTCGATGTCGATCCGCGCGCCTTGAGCTCGAGCACCTGCCCGAGCAGCACGAGGGTCGTGATAACCGCTGCGGCCTCGTAATAGACGCCGACCCGGCCCGCATGATCGCGGAATGCCTCGGGAAAGATGTCCGGGGCGAGGGTTGCCACAAGGCTGAACAGATAGGCGATGGCGACGCCGAAGCCGATCAGGGTGAACATGTTGAGGTTCATGGTCCGGACCGATTGCAGCGCGCGGGTGAAGAAGGGCCAGCCGCCCCAAAGCACCACCGGAGTTGCCAGCAGGAGCTGCAGCCACTGCGCGATAGCGGGTTCGATGACCTGATCGAACGGTCGCGACGGGATCATGTCGCCCATCGCATAGGCGAAGAGCGGCAGCGTGAAGAGCGCGCTCCACCAGAACCTTCGCCGCATGTCGACGAGTTCGGGATCGGGGCCCTCGTTCAGAGTGACCGTTTCGGGTTCGAGGGCCATCCCGCATATCGGGCAAGAGCCCGGCCCCGGCTGCCGGATCTCCGGATGCATCGGACAGGTGTATATGGTACCTTCCGGGACATCCTCGACAGCATCGAGGTGCGCCTTCGAAAGATACATCTCCGGATCCGCGCGGAACTTGTCGAGGCAGCGCGAGGAGCAGAAGTAATGGTCGCCACCCTCGTGTCGATCGACGAAGCGGGCGCCGTCCATCTTCACGCTCATTCCGCAAACGGGGTCGGTCGCCATACCCTCGATTGCATTGTGCCCATCGCTCATCTGTCGTTCTCCCCTAATTGGCCATCACCACGAACTGCCCCATCATGCCTGCGTCCTCGTGCTCGAGGATATGGCAGTGATACATGTAGGGAGTGTCGGGATCGGTATTTTCTTCGAACCGCAACAGCAGCCTGACCTGTTCACGCGGGTTGACGATTACGGTGTCCTTGAAGCCCGCCTCTTCCGCCCGCGGAGGCCGACCGTCCCGGTCGAGCAAGCGGAACTGCACGTTATGAATATGAAAGGGATGGGCCATCATCGATGCGTTGGCGATTTCCCATATTTCCCACTGACCCACCGGTACGCGCTGATTGATGACGTCCATGTCCATGGTTTCGCCGTTGATCGACATGCCCCGGCCCATCATGCCCATATCGAGCACGAAACGGCGGCTGCGAACGGCGAGTGAGGGGTCTGGCGCAGCAAGCGCGGCCAGAGTGGGCGGGAGCATTACTGGAGTTGACGCGCCTGAGGGGCGCATATCGAGGATCGAAAACGTGCGCCCCTGCCTCTCGCGATCGGCCCGGTTTCCCATCATTCCGCCGCCCATCATACCCCCGCCTTGCCCGCCCATCATGCCCATGGCGTTAGCAGGGCTGCTGGCAATCAGCCGGAGCGGGCGCCCTTCGGAAAGATCGACGATCACTTGTGCGCGTTCGCCTGGGGCAAGGGTAAGACTGCGAACCTCGCTTGGCGCGGCAAGCAGGCCGCCATCGCTTGCGATGAGTTGCATCGGACGATCACCTTCGAGCGAGAAGGTGTAGAACCGCGCATTCGATCCATTGAGAAGCCGCAGGCGCAGCGGACCGGCGGCGGCCTCGAAAACGGCATTGGCCGTTCCGTTCACATAGATGCGCTCACCCATCACCCCCATCATCCGCGAGTGCATATCGAGCGGGTAAACAAGGCGGCCCGCGCCGTCGATCACGCGATCCTGCACGACGAGCGGTATGTCATCTACACCGTACCGGCTCGGCAGATCGAGGCGATCCTCTTCCTCGTCGCGCACGTAGATCGGGGCAGCAAGTCCGGCATAGACCTGTGGTCCGGCCCGGCGATGCAGATGCGAATGATACCAGTATAACGAAGCGCGCTGGCGTATTTCGAAGGACGGGCTCCAGCGCTCACCGGGCCGTATGAGCTGGTGCGGCCCGCCATCCGCTGTGGCGGGAAGTTCGAAACCATGCCAGTGAACGGTCGCATCTTCGGCAAGCTTGTTGTCGATGTGAAAGCGAACCTGTTCGCCGCGGCGCATTTCGAGGGTCGGGCCGAGATAGGATGCGTCGATACCGATCGTCGGTGACGCCGTGCCGGGCACGAATTCTTTCTCGCCCGGTGTCAGGGACAGGCGAAAGACACGCTCGCCCCGTTCGATCGTTCCTGCCTGTAGCCGAGGTATGGCAAGAGGATTGCTTTCGCCTCCCTGATCGAGCGACATCCTGCTTTGCGTACCGCAACCCAGCAGCGGCAGCGCGGCGAAACCCGTCGCCGCGAGGCCGGCGCTCTTGATGAAGTCGCGGCGATCCTTAAAGTCGGGCCTGTCGATACCTGGCATATTCACCTGTTTTTGCGTGGGAGGCACCGGCGCAACCGAGCGCCTCCCACCCACCGTCCTATCGCGGCGTTACCGAGGTAACGACGCTGCCTTCGGTTCCAGTACGAAATTCAAAGGCTATTCCCTCACCGACACTGACCTGTTCGAGGATTTGCGCGTCGGCTTCGAAGGTCATGGTCATCGCGGGCCATCCGATACTTTCGACCGGACCATGCTCGATGGTCACCGTGCCCGCCTCGGAATCGATGGCTGTAACCGTTCCCTCCGCGCTGGCGCTCTGCTCGCCGCCGGTCTCCTCCGCCATCGGCATTTCGCCTGACATGGGCATGCTGTCCGAGTTCGCCATGTCGTCTGACATCATGGTCTCTGAGCTGTCGTCTGCAGCGTCGCAGGCTGCAAGCGCCAGCGGTGCCGCGAGCAGGATCATGTAGGTTGGGGTACGCACTCTTCTTCTCCTTGAGGGTTGGCCGGTTTTTCCGGACGGGGGCGCCGCAACAACAGATAGGCGGCGGGAAGCAGGAACATGGACAGGAGCGGGGCGGTGATCATGCCGCCAACCATCGGCGCGGCGATGCGGCTCATGACTTCCGAGCCCGCGCCGGTGCCGATCAGGATCGGAAAGAGACCCGCAAGGATGACTGCGACGGTCATCGCCTTGGGCCGCACGCGCAGGAGCGCGCCTTCCCGGATGGCCTCGTCTACTTCTTCGGCGCTCAGATCACCGCGTCGCCGCTCCAGTGCGGCTTTCAGGTAAATCAGCATCACTACGCCGAATTCGGCGGAGACGCCGGCAAGCGCGATGAAACCGACCGCAGTCGCCACCGACTGGTTGTAGCCCATCAGATAGAGCAACCAGTATCCGCCCGTCAGCGCGAAGGGCAGCGTGCCCATGATCAGCAAGGCTTCGTCCCAGCGCCGGAAAATGAGATAGAGCAGCAGGAAAATGATCGCAAGCGTCGCGGGAACCACGACCTTCAGTCGCTCATAGGCGCGCGTCAGATATTCGAACTGGCCCGCATAGGACAGGCTGACGCCGGCAGGAAGATCGACACCCGCGGCGACGACCTCCTGCAGATCGGCGACCACCGAAGTAAGATCGCGGCCCCGGACGTCGACGTAGATGTAGCTGGTCAGTCGGCCCTGTTCGCTCTTGAGCATGGGCGGACCGTCGCTGACGGCGATACGGGCGACAGTGCCAAGCGTGATCTGTTGGCCGGACGGCGTCAGAACCGGCAAGGCCCTGAGTTCCTCGACGCTGTCCCTGATTTCGCGGGGATAGCGCACATTGATCGGATAGCGCGCCAGCCCCTCGACCGTCCGTGCGACATTGGCACCGCCAACTGCACCAGAGACGATCTGCTGGATGTCGGCAATGTTGAGCCCGTATCGCGCGGCCGCCATCCGGTCGATATCGACATCGACATAGCGACCGCTCGACAGGCGCTCCGCCAGGGCGGAACTCACGCCAGGCACGGTCTTGGCGATACGCTCCACATCGAGTGCAACGCGTTCGAGTTGATCGAGATCGTCGCCTGAAACCTTGACCCCGATCGGGCTCTTGATCCCGGTCGCGAGCATGTCGATCCGGTTGCGGATCGGCGGCACCCAGACATTGGCGAGGCCCGGCACCTGAACGACCCGGTCAAGTTCCTCGACCAGCAGATCGGGCGTCATTCCCTCGCGCCACTCCTCGCGCGGCTTGAAGCGGATCGTCGTTTCGAACATCGTCAGGGGAGCCGGATCCGTCGCTGTATCGGCGCGCCCCGCCTTGCCGAACACCGTTTCCACCTCGGGGACCGACTTGATCAGGCGATCGGTGCGCTGCAGCAGCGCCGAAGCCTCGCCGGGGGAAAGGCCGGGCAGCGCGCTCGGCATATAAAGCAAATCGCCTTCATCGAGCGGCGGGAGGAACTCGCCGCCAAGCCGGGTGAAGGGGATCGCGGTGGTCAGGAAGATCAGCGCCGCGATCACCAGCGTTGCCTTTGGGCGCCGCATGACCCAGTCGAGCCCCGGACGATAGATTTTCGTCAGCCAGCGGTTGAGAAAATTGGAATCCTCCGAAGGGATCTTCCCACGGATCAGCCATCCCATCATTACCGGCACCAGCGTTACCGACAGAATGGCCGCGGCCGCCATGGCATAGGTCTTGGTGAAAGCGAGCGGAGCGAACAACCGCCCTTCCTGCGCCTGCAGGGTGAAGACCGGTAGGAACGACAGCGTAATGATCAGCAGACTGAAGAACAACGCCGGTCCCACTTCCTTCGATGCATCGGCGATGATCCGCCAGCGTTCCTTCACCGCGAGCGCGGTATCGGGATTCTCGTGTTCCCATCGCTCGAGATGCTTGTGCGCGTTCTCAATCATGACGACGGCGGCATCGACCATCGCACCGACCGCGATGGCTATTCCACCCAGCGACATGATGTTGGCATTAACGCCCTGGATGCGCATCACGATGAAGGCCGCGAGCACGCCCAAAGGCAGGGTGATGATGGCGACAAGTGCCGAACGCGCGTGCCAGAGGAACAGCGCGCATACGAGCGCCACGACGATAAACTCTTCGATGAGCTTCGTGGTGAGGTTCTCTATAGACGCATCGATGAGCTGAGAGCGATCGTAGGTCGTGACGATCTCGACGCCTTCGGGAAGGCTTGCCTGCAAGTCGTCGAGTTTGAG
This sequence comes from Citromicrobium bathyomarinum, assembly GCA_001306305.2. Taxonomy (NCBI): domain Bacteria; kingdom Pseudomonadati; phylum Pseudomonadota; class Alphaproteobacteria; order Sphingomonadales; family Sphingomonadaceae; genus Citromicrobium; species Citromicrobium bathyomarinum. The sequence goes on along the minus strand of CP155577.1, from coordinate 345,357 downwards.
TTCCACGGCTTGGATCGCGCTTCGCGCATCCGCGCCCTGCCGCAGAACGATGATGCCCCCGGCAACCTCGCCTTCGCCATTGAGCTCGGCGATGCCACGGCGCAGCTCGGGGCCTACCTGGATTGTCGCTACGTCGCCAAGCGTGACCGGAATGCCGCCGCTCGCAGTGCGTAGTGGAATCTGCCGAAAATCCTCGAGGTCGCCGAGATAGCCCGAGGCGCGGACCATATATTCGGCTTCGCCCATCTCGACGATCGAGCCGCCCGCTTCCTGGTTGGCGGCCTGGATTGCGCTCACGATCTCGGCGTGAGTCACGCCGAGCGATGCCATCCGGTAAGGTTCCAGCACGACCTGGTATTGCTTGACCATTCCGCCGACGCTGGCGACCTCGGCAATGCCGGGAATCGTCTTGAGCTCGTAGCGCAGGAACCAGTCCTGCAGGCTGCGCAGTCCGGCAAGGTCGTGCCCGCCGGTCCGGTCGACGAGCGCATATTCGTAGATCCACCCCACACCGGTTGCATCGGGCCCAAGCGTGCTCGTGACGCCATCGGGCAGGCGGTTCTGCACCTGGTTGAGATATTCGAGCACACGCGATCGCGCCCAGTAGAGGTCGGTACCGTCCTCGAAGATGATATAGACATAGCTGTCGCCGAACATCGAGTAGCCGCGGACGGTTTTCGCCCCCGGCACCGAAAGCATGGTCGTTGCCAGGGGGTAGGTGACTTGGTCCTCGACGATCCGGGGGGCCTGCCCCGGATAGTTTGACCGGACCACAACCTGCACATCGGACAGATCGGGCAACGCGTCGACCGGCGTCGTGCGCACCGCCCAGAAACCGGCCAGCGTTACCGCGACGGCGGCGAGAACGATAAACAGGCGGTTGGCGATCGAGGCATCAATTATCCGAGCAATCATTGTCCGGCCCTCGTGATAGACTCGATCCGGGGGCCGGCATCCTGCTGGGTGAAGGTGAAGCGCACCCTGTCGCCCGTCTCGAGCCCGCGCATTTGCGCCGCGCTCTTCGTGCGGAAGGTCATGGTCATCGCGGGCCAATCGAGCCGGGGCACAGGACCATGCCGCAGCGTCACCGAACCATTGGCGATCGACTGGATCGTGCCGGTGGCACCGAAGGTCGCTGGTTCGTCCTCGCCGCCGGTGGAAGCGTCATCTGCCTGATCGACCGGACGGACGTCGAGTCCGGTAAGGCTTGCTTCGGAATCGAGCAGGAACTGACCCGATGTCACGACCTGTTCGCCGGCCGACAGACCGGCCAGAACCTCGGTCCTGCCACCCGCTTCGCGGCCGATCCGGACCTCGGCGGGCATGAAACCGCCCTCGTCCTGCTTCACCATCACGATGGTTCGACGTCCGGTCCTGATAACGGCTTCGGACGGCACCAGCAGCGCGCGGCGTGTGTCCGGGGTCAGCGAGACCTGTGCGAACATGCCCGGCTTGAGGCGACCGGATGCATTGGGCAGTTGCGCACGAACGGTGATCGTACGGCTTGCATCCTCCGCGCTCGGCAGGATAGCGACAATGGGTCCGGAGAAGCGTTCCTCGGGGAATGCGGTCAGCGTCGCGCTGACAGGTTGCCCGACGCGTACATTCGCCGCCTGCGTTTCAGGCACCGCGGCTTCGAGCCAGATCGGTGAGAAACCGGTTATCTCGGCGAGCGTCTGTCCGGCCATGACTGTCATCCCCGGTCGCACGCCGAGCGATGTGATAGCACCTCCAATCGGCGCGGTAACGGTTATCGTGGACTGCGGACGTCCACTGCGCCCTACCGATGAGATCAGGCCTGGAGGCATGCCCAAAAGGCGCATGCGTTCGCGCATGGCCTGCGCAAGTTCTTGATCACCGCTATTCAGGACAGCCAGATACTCCTGCTGCGCTCCGCCCCATTCGGGAACCAAAATATCCGCGAGCGGAGCGCCCCGTCCAACGACATCGTCGGGCGCGCGGCCATAGGTTCTTTGTACATAGCCTCCGGCACGTGGCTGGACGATCGCGACGTCGCGTTCGTTGTAGGCCAGAACGCCGGTGACGGTTACTTCCGGCTCGAGAACACCGTACTCGGCTTCGGCGGTGCGGATGCCGAAATTCTGCACCAGGCCGGGATCGATCCTGACACCTGCGGTTGCCTCCTCGCCCGCGCACTTTGGCACCAGCTGCATATCCATGAAGGGCGACTTGCCCGGCTCGTCGAAGTGCTGCCCCGGTACCATCGGGTCGTACCAGTAAAGGACCTCCTCGCATTCGGTCGCACTGCCGCCCGCGTCGCCTGCACCACCCTGGCCTTCACCGAGCTGCGAGAGACCATAGCCGGCGGCAAGACTAATGAGCGCGATTGTGCCTGCCATCGTCCAGGATTTCTGGCGCGGCGACAGCCTGTGCCACGCGGCTCCCATTGTGGCTCTCATCGGCCATACTCCCCATAGGTCAGTCGCAGGTGCGCGGCGGCTTCGACGGTCGCCTCCTCGCGTTGCAGAATGTCCACCCGCAGCACGGCGAGCGTTTTGATGGCGTCGACGACATCGAGCAGTTCGGCCCGGCCCGCGGCAAGGCTCGCGCGCTCGAGGTCCACGCGGCTTTCGGCAAGCGGGAGCAATTCGTCCGTCGCGCGCTGCCATTGTCGATAAGCGCTGCGCCATGCGGCGAGATCGGTCTCGAACTGGGCTTCGAGTTCACGCAGCCGGTCGGCTCTGGCGGACTGTGCCGCAGCCGCTTCGGCTTCGGCGGCGGCTATGCGCGGGTTTTGGCGCCGGTCGGCGAAAATCGGGAGCGTGATCGAACCCATCAGCGAGATCGCATCGCCAAAGTCGGGATCGCGCCGCCCATAACTCACGTTGACGCCGAAATCCGGACGCCTTTCCGATCGTGCAAGATCACTTCTCGCTTCCGCCTGACGGACCTGCGCAAGCGCCACGACAAGCTCCGGATTGCTTTGAAGCATGGCCCGCAAACCTTCGGGATCGAGATCGGCCGAAGGAATGGTTCCGGTCGCGGTAGCGTTCGACAGAGCCGTATAGCGCGACAGCATGGCCTGAGCGGTCTCTCGGTCGGCTTCGATCCTGGTCCGCATGTCTTCGACTTCGAGCACGGCACGGCGTACTTCCAGACTTTCGGCGGGTCTGGCCGAACCGGCGGCGACAGAACTGCGCGCGAATGGTAGGAGCCTCTCGATTTCAGCAAGTGCATCGTCGGCGACCGTCAGAGCCCGTTGGGCATAAGCCAACGAAATCCATGCCATTCCTGCTCCGACGCGCACCCTGTAACTTGTTTGACGCAACTGTGCTGCGGCAAGGTCGATGTCGGCGTCCGCGATTCCGGACCGGGCCCGACGTTTCGCGAGATTGGGGATCTCCTGTTCGATACCGACTTGGATTTGCGTAGGGAGCTGGCGATCCAGCTCGAACGCAGCCGGCCCGCTTACCGGCAGGTTCTGGATGCCCGCGCGAAGGCGCGGGTCTGGCAGTTCATCGGCAGCGTCGGCGATCTCGCGCCGGGCGTCCAGTCGCAGCTCACTTGTTCGAACCTGGGGCTGGTTGCTCGTTGCTGCTCGCAAAGCTTCTTCATAGCCCACCGACTGGGCATTACTCGCCGGCGCGAGGGCCAGCAGGACCGGAAGCGCGGTCCAGCTTATTCGTTTCATGATCATTCATCCGCAAAAGGAGCGCGTCAGGCACGCGTTCCGGATCACCGGCTCGCGTCAAGCGCAGGCCGTTCATCCAGAGGCAGGAGCGCGCAGGCTTAAGCCTGCACGCGGGTCATGCCGGAAATTGCGGAGGTGGCGGCTCTGGCCCCAGTCCTATGGCTGCGAGCGAATTGGAGATCAAACCGCTGAATTGAGCAGCCTGCGCCGGTCTTTCTCCGACCAGGCTCGCATCACCCCCTGGAACGAGGGGCGGGATGCAGCCGAATGCCACGAGACAATCCAGCCGAAGGTTCTTGCAAGGCACGCCGTCATGATCGTCCATGGAAGCTGCTCCCGCCATCATCTCCATCTCGGCGCAGGTCGGTTTGCCTGCATCGAGCGCCTGAGGCAGGGCAGACGCATGCGCTGCCGATTGAACGAACAGCCCGCAAGCGATCAGTAACAGTCCAAGGGAGCGCAAGACTCGCATAAAAAGGGCGTAAAGCTTTGAGGAGCGCAAGACAAGGACCTCCAGTCCGGTGCGCTGGTTCATCACGACGCGTGCTGCCAGGCACCCATCGAGCCCAGATATACGTCGAGCTTTTCGAATCCTTTGCTTTGCAGCCAGCCCGCAGCCACACTGGCACGCATGCCACTGGCGCACATGACGGTATAGGCGCGTTCGCGATCGAGCTCGGCGAAGCGGGAATTGAGCTCGCCCACGTAGATGTGTTTCGATCCCTCGATCGCGCCGCTGCGCCGCTCATCGAGGTCACGCACGTCGAGCAAGGTCCAGTTGTCGCGCTTGCGCTCGAGACGATCCTGAACCTCGCTCGTCCCGATCATCGGCAGGCTCGCTATCTCCATTCCTTGCGCAGCAGCCGGGACGATACCGACATAGCCGCCGACGATCGAATCGAGCCCGATCCTCACGAGGTGCGTCATGACCGATGCCAGCTGGTCTTCCGCCGATCCGACGAGTGCGATTGTGTCGCCTTCTCCGATGAACCAGCCCGCAAACGCCGAAATCATGCCGACCGGAAGGCATATCGAACCGGGCAGATGCCCGCTTGCGTATGCAAGCGGATCCCGCACGTCGACGACATGATCGGCGTCGATTTCGCGAATGTCCGAGAGCATGAGGCGTTTTGGTCGCAGGATCCGTGGCGCGGGAGATGTTCCCTCGACATTCAGGCGTTCCATCAGCCTGAAATAGGGCGGCTGATAATGATGCTCGGCGAGCTTCGCCTCGATGAATTCCTCGCGATCGGCGATCTGGAGCCGCGGATTATTGCGACGTTCGTGGCCTATGGTCGAGAATTCGCGGTCCGCCATTCCCGAACCGCAGACGGAGCCTGCACCATGCGCGGGGTAAATGATCGTCTGGTCACCCAGAGCGCAAATCTTTTGCAATGAATCGTACAGGAGGCCCGCGACCTCCCGCGCGCGCTCGGGATAGAAATCGGTTCGGCCGACGTCGCCCACGAAGAGCGCATCGCCGGTGAAGACGCCGACCGGTCCTTCGGGATAATCGTCGTCGTGAAAGACGAAGGCGAGATGATCGTCGGTGTGACCGGGAGTTTCGAGCACCGAAATCCGCAACTTCCCGATCTCGAAAGCGTCGCCCTCTCGCGCGGTGTCGGCGAAAACAATCTCGTCCGCAGGGTTTGGACCGTGCAGAACGCGGGCACCGGTCATTTTGGCCAATACCGGCGATCCCGTGATGAGATCCTCATTCCTGTGCGTTTCGAAGATATGCGTGATCTCCAGCCCTTCGGCGCGGGCACGCTCGACATAAATCTCGCAGTCCCGGCGCGGATCGATGACCGCTGCCTTGCCCTGCGAACCAATCAGATAGGAAAGGTGGGAGAGACCGGGGGTCTTTATCTTCTCGAGCAGCATATTTTGCCTCGTTGTTGGAGTGTTTCCGTGAGACCGCGTCGATCTAGTCGATCCCGAGTTCGGCTTTGAGTGCCGAGACATTCTCGAAGCGGTCTGCTTCTGGCCGGGCGATAGCGGGCTTGGCGTTGACCCAGGTGTTCTCGCAGACGAATTCGAGCATCGCTGCCGCGAGGTCGGCATGCCGGCAACGAAAGCAACCCTCGGCAAGACGCTCGTCGGAAATGACGGCTTCGCCCGTATAGGGTTCGTCGAGGAGCCAGCCCGGTCGCGCCGCCGTCCATTCCAGGCCTGTCGCGCGCTCCAGAAGATCTTCCATGGCGCGCATCTGTTCGAGAATATTGTGCAAGGCTGGTCTTGCTGTGAGCTCGAACCATGCAGGAACGCTGGGCTGCGGCTCTACGAACGCCGCCGATATCACGACGATCCGGGAAATGCCGGTCGCCGACATCGCTTCCACCAGCCTGCGGGTTCCCTCCGTGTAAAGCGGAGGCGGATCGATCGCCGTGGATGGGCTAAATCCTATACCGAGTGCGGAAATGACCGCACGGCAACCTTCGAGCTCGCTGCTGAAGTCGTCATTGAGAACGTCGCACTGGAAATACTCGACATTGTCGACCCTGTCCGATGGTTCGGGCAGGGTGTGTTCGAACGCTCGTACCGCGATGCCCTTGCGGACCGCATGGCGCAATATTTCCGTGCCGGTCTTTCCTCCGGCACCGAAGACCGCAAGGGGGGCTGCATCGGTCACAGGTTCAGCTTCCACGGTCGTACCTCATTATGAATTCGGCGGCGCGTGCCGGGCTGATCGTGATCGTGGAGCGGGCACCGACGGACGCTAGCGCCCGCTCGCTCGTCTTCACGCCTCGCTGTTGCCACAGGTCGTGTAACCCCAGAACCCGAACTCGTCCTTCATCCGGGGTCCGGCGACGATCAGCTCCTGCATCTGCAGGCCCGCGTCTCCCTCGTCATCGAGAAGGCGCGTACGGATACGAAGCTCACCATCCGCATACTCACCCGAAGCGCTTGCCGTGACCGGGATCAGTTTGCCATTGATCTTGATCGCCCCGCGACCGCTGTTGTCGTAGACGAACGACGGGAACGCGACCTCGGTCAGGCGGAACTGGCACGTGTTCTCGGCTCCCAGCGCGGTAAGATCCGCGTCGCTCATCGTTTCGGGCAACATGAGGCCGGGGCTGAGATTGGCAAGAGCGCTCGCAGCACTCTCTATCGGCGCCGCCGTTGCCGGAGGATCGAGCTGCGCTTCGCGATCATTGCCGATGGCGGTATTGGTGTTGCAGGCCGCCAGCGGGAGGGCTGCAAGCGTCAGAAGTGCGATCTTGTTCATTGCTGCATCTCCTCGGGCAGGCGTTCTTCGGTGCGCGGACCGTTCTCCTCGATGTCCTGGATGAGATATTTCATCTCGGCGATCTCGCGCCGCTGCGCGACGATGATGGCCTGAGCAAGTTCGCGGACACGCGGATCCTTCAGGCTCGCTCTCTCGCTGGTCATGATCGCGATCGAGTGGTGCGGGATCATCGCCGCCATGTATTCGGTGTCGTCGACCGTGGTCTGGCTGCGTACGAGCCATAGCGCGAGTGCGAAAACGACGGCTCCGACACCCAGGATGATTAAATTCTTGGTCCGGTCCTTGTACATGCCCCACATGAAGAGCAGCATGACCACCATCATCATCGCGCCCATGACGAACATCATCCAGAAGCGCGTCTCGCTCCAGAACACGTCGTCCATGTCGAAGCTGTTGGCGTACATCAGGAAGAACATGATCACGGTCGAGGTCGATACCATGGCCATAAACCGCCAGTAGTTGCCGCCCCCTCCCTTATCCGAGTGGGATGAGCTTTCAGTCATGCGTTTTCTCCTTCCTTCATCATGGTCCAGAACAATTGTGCCGAGCAGCTGATGAGCGCGAAGCCGGTCAAGGCTTCGACGCCGGCAATGACGCGCAGGTGCTCGGTCGGGTAGATGTCGCCGAGCCCCAGCGTGGTCACGTTGATCGGCGAGAAATAGAAATAGTCCATCGCACTCATCGCCGGCGTCTTGTCGAACCCGCCGAGGCCCAGCTCCGCGCCCAGCCAGAAACCGCCAGCGAAGAGCGTCGCGACAAGCAGGTGCGATGCCAGGACGAGAAGCGCGACCCGAAGCTTGGCGGAGAAATTTCCGGGTGCGTGGAGCAGGCGATGCCCGGCGCCGAGGATCGACAGATGCACGCCGACCGAGGCCAGGAAAAGTGCAATGGCGAGAATTAGTGCGGCGATCATCGATGATCTCCATCGTCTGTGGCGGGCATTTCACGCAGCGCAGGATTCCGACGTAGATAGAACCATTCGGCTCCGAACACTGCGGCAATACCTGCGACCGCATAGGCAACGACCGCAGGGTCGGTTTTAAGCTTGGCGAGGGCAAAAGCTGTCAGGACTACGCCGTCCGCCATGAGCGCCGACCAGAGGATCCAGGCACGCGCGCCTATCTCTTCCCGCAAACCGCGCAGCACGCCCCAATGCACGAGCATGTCCATTACGAGATAGAAGAACGCTCCGAGCGAGGCGATCCGCGAAAGATCGAACAGGACCGCGAGCGTGCCGGCGACCACGACGGTATAGACCAGCATGTGACTGCGGATCGGTCCCTTCATCCCAAAATGGCTATGCGGGATCATCTTCATTTCGGTCAGCATCGTCAGCATTCGCGAAACGGCGAAAACGCTGGCGATGACACCCGAGGTCGTGGCTGCGATCGCGATTGCGACTGTGAAATAGAACCCAAGCTCTCCGAGCGCGGGGCGCGCAGCTGCCGCAAGCGAGTAATCGCGTGCTTGGGCTATTTCCGAAGTGCCGAGGCTGGCTCCGACCGCCACCGCGACCAGAAGGTAGACGACCACGCATACTGTGATCGAAATGATAATGGTTCTGCCAACATTTCGGTGCGGATCGATGATTTCGCCGCCGCTGTTGGTGATGGTGGTGAAACCCTTGAACGCGAGGATCGAGAAGGCGACCGACGCGAGCAACGCGTCGAGACCTGAAAGCGCGACTGGCTCTGAGAAGGCGCCGCCCGAAAAGCCGCTGGCCCAGATCGCCGCAATCGCGAACAGGGCGATGCCGCCGATCTTGATCGCCGACATGACGAGAGAGAAACCGCTGACCGATTTGTTGCCTGCCGCATTCACGAAATAGGCGAAGACGATGAGCGCAAGCGCTGCGACGGAAACCAGAATGCCGCTGCTCTCGAGCCCAAAGGGCCGCAAGGCATAGGTCGCGAAGGTCCGAGCGACCAGGCTTTCGTTGATGACCATCGACAGCGCCATCAGGAGCGATGCCGATGCTGCAACAACACCCGGTCCGTAGGCCTTCTGAAGAATCATCGCGATGCCGCCAGAGGAGGGCCAGCGGTTCGACATCTTGATGTAGCTGTAGGCGGCTAGGGAAGTGACCAGGGCGCCGACTATGAAAGAAAGCGGAAATAGCGGTCCAGCCAGTTCGGCAATCTGGCCGGTCAGTGCGAAAATACCAGCGCCGATCATGACGCCGGTTCCCATTGCGACACCGCCAAGCAGCGTTATCGATCCAGCACTCTTCCCATGTTGATCGTTGCCATCTGTCTGCAAGTCTTTCCCCTGTCGATGTCCTCCCGTCCGAGAAACATCACGACAAGCAGTACGTTGCGAAGCGGCTCACCCCTCAAAAAATTTTCTGGCGGGGCATGAGCCATCCTTGGGCTGGCCCCGGAATCGCGATGAGCTATCGATTTCCGGCGGCGCGCTCTTTCTTCCTGCAGCGATGCCGATGGCGGCGCGTCAAGGCACGGCAGTCCACGCTGAGTGCGCCTAATATTCAGCGCGTCAAATCAGGAAAACCGGGCCTGGAAAAACCGGTGCAGCGGGACCGCGATGAGTGCGATGTACCAGCCGTAGAGAAAACTGCCCACCGCTCCTGCGAGAAATCCCGACAGGGTCAGCCATTCGAACCATGGCAGCAACGGAGCCCAGGCTTGGTGCATGTGAAACCGCTCGGGTGCGAGGACTCCGAAGGCAATGCATAGGAGGTAGCTGACAAGCAGGAACACGCTGAGCGTCCAGCCCCATGCGAATATCGAGTTCTTGATTGATCCTTTTACCATCGCATTTCTCCCACTTCGTGCGTCCTAAAATTATGCAAACGGAAGGGTCCGGGACCGTCGGGGCAGCCGGCCCCGGACCCAGCGGGATGATCGACAGGCATCTTAGCGCCCGTCCCGGTGTCCCGGGCTTCTGTGTTATTCTCGCGCGATTGTTCTTCAACGAGACATCGCCCTTATTTCTCGCGCGGCCACTGGCGTCAGTTCCTTACAATCACCGATAAGATGCGAAGACGCTCTGTCCGGTCGGACCAAAGGCGATGACCTCATAGGGCTGGATCCGGTTTCCGGCCTCCATGCCGGGCGATCCCAGAGGCATTCCCGGAACCGCTAGACCGGCAACGCCGTCGGGCCGCTCGCGCAAAAGTCGGGCGACGGCTTCGGCGGGCACGTGACCTTCGATGATGTATCCATCGACCTCCATCGTGTGGCACGACCACAATTCTTCCGGTACGCCGCGCGCTGTCTTGATCGCCGCCATGTCGTTGCTATCGACCGATGCCACCTTCGCGTTCATCCCATCTTCAAGATGGCCTGCCCAGTTGAGACAGCATCCACATCCGGGGTCCCTAAACATCGTATAGGTCGCTGCCTGAGCCACGTTCGAACAGGCTGCCAGCACGAGCAAGGCCGCGCCGCTAACCGATCGCCGGAACAGGGCAGGCTTTTTCCAGATCATTGTGCAATTCCTTTCTTGTATCCGCGCCATAGCGAGATCGTCCCGGTCACCGTCGGGAGCCGGTGGAGCAGGCATGGCTCGGTGAAGATTTCGGCGAACAGTTTTTCGACTTCGCCGTCGGCGCTGGGCTGCGTGTCGCTAATGCCGTCAAGCGACTGGACGGTCGCCCGGAAGAGGCTCCGCATGAGTGGGCTCTCCTGCTTCATATAATCGGCGATCAAGACGGTTCCGCCTGGCACGAGCAAGCTTTCGATAATTTCCAGGATTGCCTGCTTCTTGCGCAAGGGAACTTGGTGAAGGACGAGGCTGCTGACGATCTTGTTCGGCTGCCACCCTGCGGGCAGCTCGAGGCTTTCGAGAAAGCCATTGTGCCATTTGACGAGATCGGCTCCCGCCCCAAACTTGCGCCGCGCAAGCGCGAGCGCCTCTTGGTCGGGTTCGACACCGATCAGACCCGCTTCCGGGCAATCCGTCATCAAGGCCTTGAGAAGTGTACCGGTTCCGCTGCCGACATCGATCACCCGGTCGCCGGGGACAAGGTGCAGCTCTTCGACAATCTTTTGTCGCCAGAGATGTTCGCGGGTGAACAGACCGAGCGCCCGGTCGTAAAGCGGCGTCAGAAAGCTCTTGCCAAGAAGAGGCGTGAATTCGCCGTGATCTTCAGGCGCGGTGATATTGTTCACGCGTTCGCTCCCATTCATCCCGGGTTCGACCCGATTCTGGCAGACCCGTCTCGATTACGTATGGCGGGGGACATTCCCTCAAAAAAAAGAAGTTTAAGAGCCTGACTCAGAAGTTTATGCGATCTGGCAGTGGCTTGCGATGAGGCGGGTGAGGCGGCGGATGTGGGCGATGGTAGTCCATGCGGTGGAACTTTCGATAGTTCTTTCCCAGTCCTTTGCGAGCCGTCGACATCTGCCGAGCCAGGCGAAGGTGCGCTCGACCACCCAGCGGCGCGGGAGCAGAACAAAGCCCCTGGCGGTGTCGCAGCGGCGCACGATCTCGAGCGTCCATTGCCCATGCCCTTGAAGCGCGCCGATGAGCTTGTCGCCTGCGTAGCCCCCATCGGCGAAGAGGTGGCGCAGCCACGGGAAGCGGTAGCGGATTGCCTTGATGAGATCGACCGCCCCGTCGCGATCCTGAATGCTGGCAGCGTGGATGGTGACGAACAACATCAGTCCGAGCGTATCGGTGATGATGTGACGCTTGCGTCCCATGATCTTCTTGCCCGCATCGTAGCCCCGTGGGCCGCCACTCTCGGTGGTCTTGACGCTCTGGCTATCGATCACCCCGGCGCTGGGGCTGGCCTCGCGCCCTTCGATCTGGCGCGCAGCCATCACCAGCAGGTGATTGATCGTCTGCCATAGGCCGCTGTCGCGCCAGGCATAGAAATAGCGTTGAACCGTCGAGAGCGGAGGGAAATCCTTGGGCAGCATCCGCCATTGGCAACCGCTTGTTGCCAGATAGAGGATCGCGTTCATCACCTCGCGCAGGTCGGCGCAGCGCGGCCTGCCGCCAGGTTTCGCGGGCGGCAACAGAGGCTCGATCAAGGCCCACTCGGCATCGCGCAAATCGCTTGGATAACGTAGACCCGGGCGGCTATGCTGCTGCCGGGAGGTATCGGTCCACATCGCTTATTCCTCGGTCGTTTCTGGCGAAACCCCGGAATCAGCGATGCACCAGCGCGTCAAGCGCAACCAGCTGATATCTCCCAACTACTTTTGAAGACAGGCTCTAAGGGATTGTGCAGGCGAGCGCGTATAGGGCACGTGGAACCCACAGGAGTTTTTCGGATGCGTGACAATCACTCTCTTGATGCGGTGCTCGGAACCCTTTCCGCCACCACCACCAGCGAGGTCCCCGCCGACTTCATGGATGGCGTTTGGCAGCGCGCCGGACAGCTTGGCGAAATCGCCGACCGACGCCGCAGGACGGCTCTGTTCGTCGGTCTGTTCGTCGTCGGGCTTGGAGCTGGCGCCGGAACGAGCGGTTGGCCCGGCGGCTATGGCACGTCTTCCGCGTCATTTGGCGAGAGTCTTATCCTCGGCGAACAGCTGTCCCCATCGGCGCTCCTCCATGTGGAGCAATAAGGTTTGAAGACGACGCATATCGTTCTCGCGGTGCTTCTCGCAGCACTTGCAGGATGCCTCGGCGCGATTGCCGCGGATCGCTGGGCCAATCACGAGGCTGGCTCCGGCCTCCACGATTTCGTGCACGACGAGCTCACCCTGACGGCCGACCAGGAGCAGCGTCTCGATGCGCTCGAGGCCCGTTTCGCGGTCGAAAGGGCACGGCTCGAAGGATCGGCGCGCGCAGCCAATGCCCGGCTCGCCCAGGCGATGGAAAGCGAGCACGAATACGGCCCCGAGGTCTCGGCCGCGATCGACGAGGTGCATGCACGCATGGGCGATCTGCAGAAGGCAACGGTGCGCCATGTCTTCGACATGCGTGCAATTCTCGAACCCGAGCAGCAACGCCAGTTCGACCGCAAGGTCTCCGACGCCCTGACCCGCGACCCGCGCGACTGAAGCGCCATGTCGGGGGCGGGCGACAATCCAGATGAGGCCCTTGTTTCGCAGGCGAGGGCTGGAAACAAGCGGGCTTTCAGCCAACTCGTCGAGTATGAAACGGGTCGGCTTCTCGCGCTGGGGACACGCATGCTTTCCTCTCCTTCTCAGGCAGAGGACGTTGTTCAGGACAGCCTCGCTTCGGTGTGGCTGACGCGCCATCGGCTCGATCCGAACAAGCCGATCGGACCCTATCTGACAACCGTCGTCCTCAACCGCTGCCGGGACCGTTTGCGCAGGCGCAAGGTCGCGGGCTTTTTCGGACTGTCGGGTGATGACGAACTCCATTCCATCGCCGACGATTTGCCGGGTCCTGAAGCGTTGGCCGTTTCCAGGGAAGAGCTCAATCTCGTTCAGGCCGAGATCGCGCGAATGCCTGTAAGGCTGCGCGAAGCGCTTGTGCTCGTGACCATCGAGGGGCGTAGCCAGGCCGAGGCGGCCGATCTTCTCGGAACGACCGAAAAGGCGATCGAAACCCGCGTATATCGCGCGCGCAACAGGCTGAAGGAGCGCTTCGAAAAACTTTGAGGGGTTGGCTGGGCGCGCGCGTAAGTAACGGTAAACGCCAAGTCAGGAGCCCTTTATGATCGCCGTCAATCGACGCAAGTTTCTCGGAGCCGGAGCAGGAGGAATGGGTCTGCTCGGCCTTGCCGGGGCGATGCCTGCCTGGGCACGGGGCGCGGACATCCTCGCAGGTAACGCCCGCAAGGGGCTGGACGAGATATCCGGCCCCAATATCGACCTCACCGTTGCCCGATCGGCCTTCGCGACCGGCAACAGGCGCGGCGGCGCGATCGCCGTCAATGGCACGATCCCCGGTCCGCTGTTGCGATTGCAGGAAGGCACGACCGTCCGGCTCAATGTCCATAACCAGCTCGAGGAAGATACCTCGATCCACTGGCACGGTCTGCTCGTGCCGTTTCAGCTCGATGGAGTGCCTGGCGTGAGCTTTCCCGGCGTCAAACCGGGAGAGACCTTCACCGCCGAATTTCCGGTTCGCCAGTCGGGTACCTACTGGTGGCACTCGCATAGCGGCCTGCAGGAACAGGCCGGGCATTACGGCGCGATCGTGGTCGACCCCGCCGGACCCGATCCGGTCCAGGCCGACCGCGAATATATCGTGGTGCTGAGCGAATTCAGCGAAATGTCGCCCCACACGATTTTCGACAAGCTCAAGAAGGGCGAAGGCTACTTCAACTACAACCAGAACACCTGGACCGACGATTACCCGCTTTCGGGCGAGGATCGCCGGATGTGGGCGAAAATGCGCATGATGCCGACGGACATCCTCGACGTGTCGAGCGCGGCTTATACCTATCTTCTGAACGGCCATGGCCCGCTCGACAATCTGGAATACCTCTTCCGCCCGGGCGAACGCGTGCGGCTGCGCTTCATCAATGCCGGCGCCATGACCTTCTTCAATATTCGCATTCCCGGCCTGCCGATGACCATCGTTCAGGCGGACGGGCAGAACGTCGAGCCGGTGGAGGTCGACGAGTTCCAGATCGGTGTGGCCGAGACATACGACGTCGTCGTGACGCCGGGCGCGCAACAAGCCTACACGCTGGTCGCGGAGTCGATGGACCGCTCGGGCATGGGTATTGCCACACTCGCGAGCGCACCCGGCGCGCGCGCCGCCATTCCGCCGCTGCGCGATCCGCCGCTTCTGACCATGGCCGACATGGGCATGAGCGGCATGGACCACGGCTCGTCTGGCGATGCCGGCATGTCGGGCATGGACCACGGAAGTGGCGGCGACATGGCGGGGATGGATCATGGTTCGTCCGGCCAATCCGAGATGGCAGGCATGGCCGGCATGTCGGGGATGCAGATGCGCGACACGTCGCTTCTGCCGCCCGATGTGAAGGTCGGGCCCGGTCTCGACATGGTCTCGATGAACCCGGTCGACCGCATGGGCGATCCCGGCATCGGTCTCGCCGATGTGCCGCATCGTACGCTCGACTATCGCAAGCTGCGCGCTCTGACTCCACACCGCGAGGGCCGCACGCCGTCCCGGCGAATGGAAATTCATCTGACCGGCAATATGGAGCGCTACATGTGGTCGTTCGACGGCAAGAAGTTCTCCGCCGTCTCAGACGAGCCGATCCGTTTCGCCTATAACGAGCGCGTGCGCGTGAAGCTCGTCAACGACACGATGATGGCGCACCCCATTCACTTGCACGGTCATTTCTTCGAGCTGGTCAATGGCGCGCCGGCCGATCGTCAACCGCTCAAGCACACGGTAATCCTGCAGCCGGGTGGCAGCGCGCAGTTCGACCTGACGGCGGACGAGCCGGGCGACTGGGCCTTCCACTGTCACCTTCTCTACCACATGCATGCCGGGATGTTTCAGATCGTCACGGTCGCCAATCCCGACGGGAGCGAAGCATGAAAATTCGTATTGTCAGCCTGCTCGCATCGGTCGCAGCCGGCTCAGTTCTCGCCTCCCCCGCGGCGGCGCAGCATGCCGGTCATTCGCCGGCGGAGCCGCAGCAAAGCGCCGAGGCGCAGGCTGACGCGAAGACGAAGTGCGAGGAAGAAGCCGAGCGCCATCGCGCGATGGGGCATCCGGTTGCAGATGGAGCATGCGAACCGGCTGCTCAACCTGAAGCCGCCATGGACCGCTCGCAGATGGATCACTCAACCATGGATCATGGTGCGATGACCGCTCAGGATGGCCATTCTGGCATGACAATGCCTGTGGACGCTGCCCGTCCACAGGCATCGCCCGAAAGTCATGAAGGAATGGATCACGGCTCGATGCCGCAGGGCAAGCCCGCCGAAGGCGCGATGGATCATTCGCAGATGAATCACGGCGAGATGGGTCAGGCGGAGGCCAGTTCGTCGATGGACCATGGGCAGATGGATCACAGCCAGATGAACCATGGGGAGACGCCTTCGCAGGACAGGCAGGGCATGGACCATTCGGCGATGCAGATGGGCTCGGACGATGATATCCCGCTGCTGCCGCCTCCTCCAGAAGCAGGGAGCGGCCCAGCGCGCGCGGCGGTCGCCATCTGGGGCGAGGAAGCCATGAACGAAGCGCGCCGCGAGCTTGTCCGCGAGACCGACGGAGGAATGCGCTTCTGGTTTCAGGGCGACCGGCTCGAGTACCGCGCCCGCGAGGGGAAGGATGGATATCTGTGGGACATCCAGGGATATTATGGCGGCGACACAGACAAATTCTGGTTCAAGTCCGAGGGTGAGGGCAGCTTCGGCGAACCCATAGAAGGCGCCGAGGTCCAGGCGCTCTGGAGCCGCGCCATTGCGCCCTTCTTCGATTTCCAGGCGGGTGTTCGCCAGGACCTGACCGGTCCGGAACGCACGCACGCGGTTATCGGTATCCAAGGGATCGCGCCTTACCAGTTCGAGGTCGATGCCGCGGCCTTCGTCTCCACCAAGGGCGATGTGACGGCGCGTTTTGAGGGCGAACTTGATCAGCGCATCACGCAGCGGCTGATCCTTCAACCGCGTGCCGAAATCGCACTTTCCGCTCAGGATATTCCCGAACTCGGCATTGGCGCTGGCCTCGACCGGATCGAGGCAGGTCTGCGTCTTCGCTACGAGTTCGCACGCGAATTCGCGCCCTATGTCGGCGTTTCCCAGGAATGGCGCATCGGCGACAGCGCGGATTTTGCGCGGGCCGCCGGAGAGGATCCGAGCGTCACCAATTATGTCGTCGGTGTGCGATTCTGGTTCTGAAATCTCAAAAAGGATAGAACTTCCATGACCAAGACTTTGACACGCATCGCGGCGACTGCGCTTGTTGCCACGCTGATACCGCTGCCAGCCTTCGCGCAGCAGATGGACCACTCTTCCCATGCGAACCATCAGATGCACGCGATGGACGCTTCGGCGGACGATGTCGCGGGCGCTGAAGAAACCCTCAAGGCCTATCGCACCGCTCTTGAAGCGCGCGACGCGCAGGCAATGCGTGCGCTCTTCGACGAGGACTCGGCGATCTTCGAGAATGGCAAGGCGGAAGGAAGCTTTGCCAATTACATGGAGCACCATTTGGGCCCCGAGCTCGACGCGATTGTGAGCTTCACCTTTACCGACCCCACGCTGACCGTCACCCGGATGGGGCACATGGCCCATGCTAATGAGACGTATGGCTATCGCATCGAACTTACCGATGGCCGGGTGATAGAGCGCGACGGCGTGGCGACATCGGTGCTTGCTCACGATGCGGACGGCTGGAGAATCGTCCAGTACCATTCCTCGTCGCGCGCGCCGCGCAACTGATTACGGCTTTCGAAGAGGTAGCACCGGTTGGCAACGCCGTCGCTGAAGCTGCGCCTGCATGTGCTCGGCAGCAAGATCCACAAATGGCTGGCGATTTTCGTCGGTGTCCAGGTTCTCTTGTGGATGGGAACCGGCGCCCTCATGTCGTTTCTCGACCTGGAAGAAGTTCGCTCCGAACATGTCGTTTCGCGTGAACAAGAGGCGCTGCCCGCCGATGCCCCGCTCCCGGCCTGGGTCGCAAACGACGGTACTCTTGCAGCGGTAACGACACGTTCGCTCGACGGCGATGCCGTGACCGAGGTCCGCAAGGTTGACGGTAGCGTGAGCCTCCACGATCCGGTGACTGGGCGTAAACTCTCCCCCATCTCGGCGGCAACGGCAAAATCCATCGCCTTGCGCGCATGGACCGGGCCGCGCACGACCATCGAGGCCGCACGGATCGTCGATGACCCCGTCGGAACCGAGTTTCGCGGCCCTTTTCCGGCCTGGCAGGTCACCTATGCTGACGAGGCTTCGACGCGCCTCTACATCGATGCCAGCAGCGGTACCCTCGGGCCGGCGCGTAGTGATACATGGCGCCTGTTCGATTTCATCTGGGGCCTCCACATCATGGATTGGACCGAGCGCGACCGCATCAACAGTTGGTGGCTGCTCCTGTTCGGTATTGGCGGCACGATCATAGCCCTGTCGGGTTTCGTCCTGCTGGCGAACCGGATGCCGAGGCTGCGCCGCCGCGCAAAGAAGAGCAAGCTCGCCTGAGCCCATGGGGCTAATGTGCGTGGGCGAACGCCTTACCCCCGTTCGCCAGGCCCAACGGGCCAGGAGCCGAATGCGTTCGACGATCGCGATCGTGCCGGCATCGGACCTGATCCCGCAGACGCTCTTCTGTCGCGCCAATACCATCAAATTAATGTGAGGGGCACGCGGCTGCCGTGCGTATCAGGCACATAGGTCGCACTTTAACTGCAGGGTCGGAAGACATACGAGACATGAAAGCCCCCTCATTTCTGGCGCTGCTCGCCGCAAGCCTGCTCTTCGTCGGACCAGTTCAGGCTCATGGCGACGAAAAGCACGGCGAAGAGGCGAGCGCCGCGCCTGCTGCCACCAATGGCGATGTGCACGACCAGGCGGCCATGGCGCAGATGGGCGAGACTGCGGATGCTGGCGAGTCCTCCGGCGCGCACGATGAAGCGGGCGGAGGTCATGACGAGGCCGGTGGCCATGCGAATGAGGGCGAAGCCGGCGTCATGGCCGTACTGAAGAAGCTGCATCCGGCAACGATCCATTTCCCGATCGCCTTGTTTCTCATGGCTGCGGCCACCGAATTGTTCGTGATGCGCCGGAAAGGAGCGGGCCTGGAAAGTGCGGTGCGCGTACTCGTCTACGGCGGAGCAATCGGCGCAGTCGTCGCAGTTCTGTTCGGATGGATTCACACCGGTCTGTGGTTCGGCGGCGATACTGTCATGCAAGTCCATCGATGGACCGGTATGCTGATCGCGGTTCTCGGTATTGCGATGGCATACCTCGCGAGCAGGCCGAGCCAGAGCCGCGCATGGTTGCGCGCGTCGATCTTCTCCATGGCGGCACTCGTTCTCATCCAGGGGTTCCTTGGCGGCGAGCTCGCGCACGGACCGGACCATCTTGGCGTTTCGTGGCTCTGAAGGAGTTGAATAACATGCGAATTCTGAAATCGAACACCGCGATAGCATTTCTCGCGACCGCGCCATTGACGTTCGCTCTCGCCGCTTGTGACCAAGCGCAGGAGAGCACACCGGCTGCTGAGGTTTCGCCTATGGGCGGAACTGCGGTGATGCCTGGCACGGCACCCGAGGCGGGTCTTGCAGACCCGGCAACCTCTCCCTCCGAAAATGAGGCAGCGGCCGCACGTCAGGACGCTCTTTCGACAATTGGCGCCGCCACGCCTGCGTCACGGCGCGCTGTCCCGCCCGCATCACGCGCAACTGCCACACCCGCAGCGCCAGCAACGCGCACGCAACCCGCGAGCGAGGCGACCCCGCCCGCCGATCCCCATGCGGGCCATGACATGTCCTCGATGGCCGATCACGACATGGACAGCATGTGATCGGGCGCGTTCCCCGGTGACACGGCTATTCAGGAGATACCCTGGGCAGGAAACCGCAACGAACAACGCAAGATCAGGAAAGGACGGCCCCGCCTCCCCCCGAAGCCCTGCGGGTCGCAGGTGCCCCCAAGGGGTCGTTCAGGAACCCCGCGTGAAGACCAACCCGCGCGGGGTTCCGTTTGCCCGGCTTCGCTGTCGCCGTGCCAGGCGCATCCCGGTAGGGCTTTGTGCTATGTGAGCAGCGTGCAGACGATCGCCTCGTTGGCTATGAAAGGAACCGCATATGTCGGAAACGGGAAAAGCCGGGGCGCTGTCGCGCTGGGAAGACGAAGGCGGGGCATTGCCCTGCGGGCCGCAGGAAGCGCTCGCTGCCGATTGCGAGAAATGGGATATTCCGCCACTTTCCGATGCCGAGATCATCCAATTGCGCATCAGGGTGATCGCCCTTGAGAACATGGTGCTCGGCCTTCTGTCGAAGGCCAGCGCCGATCAGCTTGCAGCAATCGAAGAAATCGCGGAATTCATATCCCCGCGTGCCGATGCGAAGCCGCATCCGCTTACCCTGCATGCCGCCACCCAGATGGAGCACTTCGTCGAGCGCGCCCGGCGGCTTCGCGAGCAACCCACCGCTGATTGAGCGACGCATGACCGGGCCACGAATGCTGGCCTTCCTCGCCGCGGCCCGACCGATGATCCGAAAAGAGTGCGATGGACCTCGATACGCTTCTCATGCGCTATTTTGGCACTGCCGATCCTGGAGCGGTTGGCGCAGAAACCTTGGCCTCGGGGATCGAGCGATGCCAGGTCGATCTCGGTCTGGAGCAGGACCGGGGAAAACGCTTTGCCCTGTGGGCCATGCTCTACCTGCTCGGGTCTGCCCCCGACCTCGACGTGGCCTTCGAGAACGAGGAAGACCGGGAAGCAGCCCGCAACTTCATGGATCTCCTGGCGGCATCGGAAGGCAATGAGGTAAGCTGATTGCAGCAGGGTCCTGGCACCTTCAGACCCGCACCCGATACCCATCCGGCTTTCTTCGCGAACAGTCCTGAACCAGGTCAGCTGAGGAGCCGCAACCCGTTCCTTTCCGGCCGTGTTGGCGGCTTCGCCGCCTGCCCGCACCACTCGTCATGAACAGGTTTCCCTTCGGCCCTTCAGGCCTGCGGTGCAGTCCTCCCATGCCCTGCTTCTTCTGGATGTTCGCAAGCCGGAGATGGTCTCCGGTTTGAGGAACTGAAGGAATTTCATCATGACCAATATCGCAATCCTCACCGGCCGCATCGCCCGCGATCCCGACACCCGCGAGACCAAGGGCGGCACCAGCGTCACCGGGATCACCGTCGTCACCGATCGTCCTGCACGCGACAAGGACGGCAAGACCTACAAGGACGAGAACGGCTACACCGCCAAGGACAGCGAATTCCACCGTGTGACCTGCTTCAACGGCCTCGCCAAGACCGTCGGTCAGTACTGCTCGAAAGGCCAGCTGGTCTCGGTCCAGGGCCGCATCCACTACACGCAGTGGGAAGACCAGGACGGTGTGACGCGGTATGGCTCGGAGATCCTTGCCGACAAGGTCGATTTCCTCTCGCGGGCCAATGGCGGCGACAACCAGGACGCCCCTCCGATCGACTGATCCGGCGCCATCGAACCAGCCAAAGGAGGCTCTGCCGGAAACGGCAGGGCCTCTTTCGCTGTTCACCCTTCCTTTCGCTCGGTCTTTTCTCCGGGGAATAGCCAGGCGCTGCCCGGAGGGCCCGACCCATTATGGCAGCGATCATCTGAAACGGTCGTTTGAGGTGGACTGGATTGGCCTGGCTTACCGCATTTCCAGCATGATGGTCCCGCGCCGCCCGCATCAAGGACGGCAGGGGCCCCACCATTTTGTCCGCCGCCGGATTGCATCCGGCACCGGACAAAACCGTTTCCCCCTGCGCCGCTTCGCGGTCGCCCTGTCAGGCGATCCTGTGACCCGGTCTGCCCGGGCCCATCGGCCAACCTCCTGTCGTCTCGCGACAGATTTCAGGAGGATTATCATGACCTATTTCACGAAATGCACACTGCCTTCGCGCAATTATTTCGAGGCTCTGGAAACAGCTGAGCAACGGGCCTTGCACAGCTTCTTCGACCAGCATGTTATCGAGGATGACGAACTCGGATATCGCGCGGTCGACGAAGGCGACTACAATGCGCTGCCCCCGCATCTTGCGATCCGGGTCGTTCATACCGTCCATGGCGGAATGCTCGACGAATTCTGAGGCATTCTGCAGGGCAGGGACCGGCAGCGGTTCCTGCCCTTTTTTCGTGTCTCTTATGGGCTGAGCTACAGGTTCAAGTTTCGATCCAGCAGCAATCGGCGGTTCTCCAAACATCGGCTTGGCCAACTGGCGATCGGGATAAATGGAGCGGGGCTGGGGACGCACTCTGTCCCGCGCATCTGGCGATACGCTCCTGAGGGTGCGGCATTACGTGTTTTTGGGGCCCCGCATGCACTTGCGAACCGGCAGCGGGTCGGGCGAGCGGGAAGCTACGGCCGCGACAGGTCCCGCTTGCCTTGCTTCCCACAGGCCCTTGGCCACTGCCTCTCTCGCAGGTGCGGTTCATTGCTCTGAGCCTTCGGCATTGCAGCCGAAAGCCTGCCGGGCAGCGCGATAGCGTCGGGTTCTGCGCGGATGCCGCCCCTCCTCGATCCTGCCGAGCTCAGATCGGTAGGGGCGACAAATCCGAACGCGGCATCGTGTCGCTCCCCCCATTGCCAGGGCATGCGCCATCACCCTCCGCAATCAGCGGCAGTTAGCCGCAGCCACCCAAGCCTCCTGGAGCTAACCCCATGCCCGCCGTTCCCGATCCGGTCCGTCCCCGCTACCTGCGCACCCCGGATGCCGCGGTGCATCTGGGGCTTTCGCCGCGCACGCTCGAAAAGCACCGATGCTATGGAACAGGGCCGGTCTACCACAAGCTCGGCGGCCGCATCGTTTACCGGCCCGAAGATCTCGACGCCTGGGCCGAGCAGGGCTTGCGCCGTTCCACCAGCGATCCGGGCAAGGGCGTCGTTCATCCTGCCAAGCGGATCGACGGCTACACCGGTCCGGTCCGGCGCTGAAGCGGTACCATGCGCTCCTTGAAGACATCGGACGGCGGGGCCGGACAGCTCGACCTGTTCGTCGGCGCGGGCAGCGACATCGCCGCGCGCGATGCGCAGGATCTGATGGCCTGGCCTTTCTTCAGCCTCGCCAAGACGAAGCGGGTGCAGCCGATCGACTTTCGTATGGGCGAGGTCGCCATTCTGGTCGAAGCGACCGCCGAACATGGCATGGCCACCATCTGGGACGCCGATGTACTGATCTGGGTAGCGAGCCAGATCGTCGAGGCGCGCGATGCCGGCAAAGCCACCTCGCGCCTTATCGCGGCGACGCCCCATGAAATCCTTACCTTCACCCGGCGCGGAACCGGAAAGGCTGGCTACGAGCGCCTGAAGGCGGCGCTCGACCGCTTGCAGTCGACCAGCATTGCCACCTCCATCCGGCAGGCCGGGGCGCGACGCCGCCGACGATTTTCCTGGATCAACGAATGGCGCGAACGGCTCGACGACAACGGGCGCGCGCTCGGCATCGAAATGATCGTGCCGGACTGGCTCTACGAGGGCGTGCTCGATCGTGCGCTCGTCCTGACCATCGACCCGGCCTATTTCGCGCTTACCGGCGGTCTTGAGCGCTGGCTCTATCGCATCGTACGCAAGCATGGCGGGAAGCAGAAGGGCGGGTGGAGTTTCGACATTTCGCACCTGCATTTGAAGTCCGGCGCGCTCTCGCCATTGAAGCGTTTCGCTTTCGAAGTGCGGGCCATCGTTCGCCGCCAGTCGCTCCCCGGCTACAATCTCGCTCTTGAGCACCAGTTCGGCCGCGAGCGGCTCCTGTTCGTTGCAGCGCCTGTCGATCCCTTCGCGTCCGCGCGGCGCCGTATCGGGCTGCCCCCTGTGGAAAAGGGTGCGTGATGTTCGGACTATCGGGAACCATGACGTTCGGACGATCGGGAACCCTATTCCCGGACTATCGGGAACCGGGAGCCTGCGCGACTCGCCGAAAACGCGGCGCCTGCGAAGCCCTTAACAATGCTAACAAGGAATCTTTCAGATTCCTGCTAACACAGCCACGCCTGTGCAAAAGCGCAGCGCGCGCTTCGCTTCCGCCTCCGGAACCGGTCGAGGCAGGTTCCGGTGATCCGCCACTTACGCATGTCACGCTGGTGTGGCGCGGCGGCGTGCAGGAAGACTGGCTTCGGTTCGGCAAGCCCGTTGCAGAGCGCATCCTCGATCGCCGGACGCGTATCGAAAGCTATGCTCCGGGACAGGTCTTTGCCTTGGTTCGGTGGGCTTCGAACGACTACGGGACCGTTGGCTCCACACTCACGATCGCCCAAGCCGCCGGTTTCGGCGAGCCGTTCACCACTCTGCCGCAGGTCGATCCTGGCGCGCAAATCCTGCTCTCGGTGCGAAGCTGGCCAAAGGTTCGCCAGGTCTTTGCGCTGATCGATGCGATCGAGGACGTTGGCATCGATCCCTGCGATGTAGCTCCCGACCACTGGCATCATGTCCACAACAGGCTGGCAGGGGGCATGCAAGTACGTTTCTATTCCCCTGCGCGCCATCGCGACTGGCTGCGGCGGCGAAAGCTGCAATCATGAGGCGGCGCACCGCCTTTCTGGCAGGCATGGTCGCGGCAGCGACACTGGCCAGCATCGCAATCCCGTTCTCGCGACTTTTGGTCTGGAACGTGACGGCCAGCGTGCCGGTTGGACTGTACTCAATCGGCGGAAAGACCGGTCTCCAGAGGGGCGACCGCGTCGCGATCGATCCTGCTTTCAGGCTGCAGAAATACCTCGCCTCGCGCGGCTATCTTCCTGCGGGCGTTCCGCTCATCAAGGAGGTTGCGGCGCTTGGCGGGGATACGGTCTGCCGGCGCGACCTGCTCATCGAGATCAATGGGACACCTGCGGGCTCGGCGCGTCGGCGCGACAGCCTTGGACGCGAACTGCCCGTCTGGAAAGGATGCCGGACTATCGCTGCGGATGAACTGTTCGTGATGAACAGGCGCGCCCCCGGCAGCTTTGACGGGCGTTATTTCGGCCCGGTCGCACGCGCCGATGTCATCGGGCGCGCGCGGCCCGTCTGGACCAACGAAGCGGGCGACGGGGACTATGTCCTGCTCGCCTCGCCCGCCGACTTTCCCATTCCCAACGTA
Organism: Citromicrobium bathyomarinum; assembly: GCA_001306305.2. Lineage (NCBI taxonomy): Bacteria > Pseudomonadati > Pseudomonadota > Alphaproteobacteria > Sphingomonadales > Sphingomonadaceae > Citromicrobium > Citromicrobium bathyomarinum. Next base: position 320,876 of record CP155577.1, on the reverse strand, counting down.
AATGATGGAGACGCACAATGACCTGTATCGGCACTTTTGCAGCCACACCCGACGGCTTTGAAGGGCGGCTGCAAACCCTGACCATCGACGCACCGCTGACCCTGGTGGCCGCCGACCCCGGCGACACCGAGAACGCCCCGGACTATCGCATCATGGCAGGCGAAGGCGAGGAAACCTACGAGGTGGGTGCAGGCTGGAAACATGTCGGCGACAAGGCAGGCGATTTCGTCACGCTCGTCATCGACGATCCGGTATTGCCGCGGCCCCTGCGCGCCAATCTGTTCAGTTCTGACGACCAGAGCCATGTCCTGATATGGTCGCGCGGCGCGCGCCGCCCGGCAAAGGACTGATTCCGTGCTCCGCCCGCATCTTCTGCCGGGGATCCTGGCCGCCATGCTGGCGGCGAGTCCCGGGCAGGCTTTTGCACAATCGGAGCAGTTTGTCCGACCTTCCCCGCGCGTCGAGATTGCGACGCATGTCAGCGAAGCATCGCAGCAATTCGGCATTCCCGAGCACTGGATCTACGCGGTGATCCGCGCCGAAAGTGCGGGCCGGGTGCGGGCGGTTTCCAGAGCAGGAGCGATGGGTCTCATGCAGCTCATGCCCGGAACCTGGTCGCGGCAGCGCGCCCGGTTCTCCCTCGGGCAAGACCCGTTCGACCCGCGCGACAACATTCTGGCCGGCACGTCTTACCTGCGCGAAATGTACGATCGCTACGGCGCGCAAGGCTTCCTCGCTGCATACAATGCGGGTCCGGGACGCTACGAAGACTGGCTTGCCGGACGGCGTTCGCTGCCACTCGAAACACGCCTCTATGTCGCCCGGATTGCGCCGCTGTTGCAGTCCGAGCGCATGTTTGCGGCGGTGCCTTTACAAGCCGGGAATGCTCCGGCTGGCGTCTTGCAGGCGCCCCGCGCTGGGCGAGAAGAGTTGGACGAGGTGGCTATGCCCGGTCCCGCAGCGAACCCCTTCGCGCGTCCGGAACAGCCCGCGCACGATCTATTCGCGCCTGCTTCGACGGTCTCCTCCCAATGAAAGCGAGCCTCGCACCTTCGCGCAGGCATGCGTTTCCAGGCGAAACCGGGCGTATAAGCGGAGACTTACGCATCAAAAGAAAGGAGGGATGGCGAGATAAAAGCACCGCCGTCGGTCGGGGTGCAGGTGGTTGGTTTTGCGGGAGATTATGCGCCATCTCTGCTGTGCGCCTGCAGGCGCTTGGACCGAAATCCTTAGGCTTTTCAATGCTGAAAGCGCCGTCTGCCGATTTTCCTGTCTATGGCTGACGATGAAATCAACATCAGGCCGGGTCAGTCGCGAGACAGCGATGCGCGCGCCTATCGCAAGGCCGGTTCGCTGGTCGGACGCGTGCTGCAGGTTTCGCGCCGGTCAGGCTATACACCGCTCACGCGAGGCCGGGCTGGCGGCGGAACCGGACATCTGGGACGCGGCAAAAGGGCTGCGTTCCGAGGCCGCCCCCATGCTTTCCAGCGGCGGGTCATCATCAAGGCGCGCGTCGTTCGTCATGGCGGCAGCCGCTTCCGCTCTGCACCGCTCGCTCGCCACATCGCCTATCTCGAACGCGACGGCGTCACCCGTGACGGATCGGATGCCCAGATGTTCGATGCCTCGTCGGATGAGGTCGATGGCGATGCCTTCGCCGCGCGCTGCGGAGACGACCGGCATCACTTCCGCTTCATCGTGTCGCCGGAAGACGCGAGCGAGATGGCTGACCTTTGCGCTTTCACGCGCGAGCTCCTTGAAGATATGGCGAGCGACCTCGACACCAGCCTCGACTGGGTGGCGGTCGATCACTGGAATACCGACAACCCGCATGTCCATGTTCTGGTCCGCGGCGTTGCCTCGGATGGCAGGGACCTGGTGATTGATCGCTCTTATATCAGCGAAGGCATGCGGGCCCGTGCCCAGGAGCGCGTCACTATCGAACTCGGGCCGCGCAGCGAGCGCGATATTCAGCTAGCGCTTCGCCGCGAGGTCGATGCCGAGCGCTGGACCTCACTCGACCGCCGGCTGCAAAAGCAACGCGACGATCTCGGCGTGGTCGATTTGTCCCCCGAAGTCGATGCGACACGGCGCAGCAACCGCGCATTCCTTATCGGCCGCGCACGAACGCTCGAACGCATGGGATTGGCCGAGCGGATCGGGGCGGCGCGCTGGACCTTGGCCGCAGATCTCGAACCGACCTTGCGCGCGCTTGGCGAGCGCGGCGACATCATCAAGACCTTGCACAAGGCGATGAGTGGACGCGGCGCACAAGGCGCCCTTGCATCCTTAGCGCTGCATGGAGAAGACGAGAACCGCCGAGTCATCGGCAGGTTGGTCGAGCGCGGTCTCCATAACGAGCTGACAGGCGAGGCTTATGCGATCGTCGAAGGAGTGGACGGTCGCGCCCACTATCTTCGCTTCCCCGATCTTGACCAGACGAGCGATGCAGCACCCGGCGCGATCGTCGAGACAAGCGAATGGACCGACCGCAAGGGGCGGCGGCGCGAAAGCCTGCTGGTGCGCTCGGACCTGCCGCTCGAGCGGCAGATTGACGCGCGCGGGGCGACCTGGCTCGACCGGCAGCTGCTGTCGGCACGAGCCGCGTCGCTGGGAGGCGGCTTCGGCAATGAAGTCCGGAAGGCTCTTGACGAGCGCCGTGACTGGCTCGTCGATCAAAGTCTTGCGAAGCGACATGGTAGGAGCGTGACCTTGGTGCGCAACCTTCTCGGAGCGCTCCGCAAGCAGGAACTGGACGCGGCAGGTAAAGCGCTGGCTGCGCGTCATGGTCGTCTGGCAAATCCGGTAACGGAAGGCGATCACATTTCCGGCATCTACCGCGAGCGCATTTCGCTGGCGTCGGGTCGCTTCGCCATGATCGATGACGGAGTGGGTTTCCAGCTCGTGCCCTGGAGGCAAGACCTCGAGCGGCATCTTGGAAAAGAAGTCGCTGGCAAGGTTAATGCACGCGGCGGTGTCGATTGGAACTTTGCGCGCTCGCGCGGGCCGGCGGTTTGATGAGCACCGGCATCTAAACGGAAATCTTGACAAACGCACCATATGATGCTTATAAACGCATCAGGAGATGCGATATGGTAAGTGCAGCGATTCAACATGCCGAAGCTCCCCCGGGGCTTCAGACCTTTGCAAGCGACGGTGATCGCAGCCGCCTCACCAGCGCTGCGGTAAAAGCCGTGCTGCGGCTCATCGAGGCTTGGGGTGCGAGCAACGCCGACGGTGCTGCACTGCTCGGCGTGTCCGAAAGCACCTGGGACCGGATGAAAGCCGGAACATGGGAGGGCTCGCTCGGTCAGGACCAGTTGACCCGCGCGTCGGCGCTGATCGGCCTGTTCAAGGGGCTGCACCTGCTGTTTGCCAACGACATGGCCGACCGCTGGCCGAAACTCGAAAACAGGGCTCCGGTCTTCGATCGCCGCTCGCCCATCCAGGCAATGATCGAAGGCGGTATTCCGCGCATGTTAGAGACTAGGCAATATATCGACGCGCTTCGTGGCGGGCTCTGAGGAGGAGGGCGAGCCGCCGCAGATCCGCGAAGCCTTCGAGCGGACGGTCCGGCTCGTTTCCAGCGCGCGTTTGCGCGAAGCGGTCATGGCTCCGCTAGCCGACAATGGTGAAGAGCTTGCGCTGCTCGCTGAAATCGAGGGGGCGACGAGTTCGCGCCTGATCGCCGAAGAGCGCGGGCTTGGCGGGCTGACAGCCGACGAGCTGGTTCACGGCGTGCCGCATGCCAGATTTATCAATGCGAGCTTCGCCTATGCCAAGCCGCGCGAGCCCAATCGCTTCAACCCCGCGAACCGCGGCGCATGGTATGCCGCGCTCGATGTCGAGACCTGCATCGCCGAGGTCGGTCATCACCTGACGCAGGCGCTCGCCGATGCCGACGATTTCGATGCCGTTGTCGAATATGGCGAGATGATCGCCAGCATGGCGGGGGTCTTTATCGATCTGCGCGGCGTGCCTGATCACCCCGCACTCGATCCGGACAAGACGAAAGGCTATCCGGTCGGCAATGCTCTAGCGGCGCAGGCGCGCGCCGCCGGCCATAACGGGATTATCTATTCTTCGGTCCGCCATGCGGGCGGAACCTGCATCGCGGCCTTGTGGCCCAATGTCGTGCAATCGGTCGCGCAAGGGGCGATGTATCGCCTGACCTGGTCCGGCAATCCTGCCTTTGATTGGGAAGCAATCTAGCCGCTTCCCGCTTTCGCTACGCCAGCCTGCGATCACGCAGCTTCTGACTTGAATATGCGATGCAAAGCCGCCGTGCTGCCTTTCACGAAAGGAGACAGCCTTGTCGGCAACCCGGATATTGTGGGGTCAGATACTCGTCGTCTTCGCTCTCACGCTCGCAGGCGTCTGGGCGGGCACTCAGTGGACGGCATACGCGCTCGGCTATCAGGCGCAATTGGGCGCGCCGTGGTTCAGTGTTTCCGGAGCGCCTGTCTATCCGCCTTATGCCATCTTCTGGTGGTGGTTCAGCTACGAAGCCTATGCGCCGCGCATCTTCGAAACCGGCGGAATGATTGCTGCATCGGGCGGTCTCGTGTCGGTCGTGGTCGCGATCGGCATGTCGGTCTGGCGCGCCCGAGAAATCAGGAACAGCGCGACCTATGGCTCGGCGCGCTGGGCGACCCGTTCCGAAATCGCGCGCGCTGGCCTTCTGGCGGGCAAGGGCGTCATTATCGGCCAACACGCCAATCTCTATCTTCGCCACGACGGGCCAGAACATGTACTCTGTTTCGCACCGACGCGCAGCGGCAAGGGGGTCGGCCTTGTCGTGCCGACGCTGCTGACCTGGCCGCACTCGGCGATCGTCCATGACATCAAGGGCGAGAACTGGGAGCTGACCGCTGGTTTCCGGTCCAGCTTCAGCCGCACGCTTCTGTTCGATCCGACCAATGAAGCGTCGGCAGCCTATAATCCGCTGATGGAAGTGCGGCGCGGCATCAACGAGGTGCGCGACGTCCAGAACATTGCCGACGTGCTGGTCGACCCGGAAGGCTCGCTCGAACGGCGCAACCATTGGGAAAAGACCAGCCATGCGCTTCTCGTCGGGGCCATTCTGCATGTGCTTTATGCCGAGCCTGACAAGACGCTCGCCGGTGTGGCGAACTTCCTCTCCGATCCGCGCCGATCGATCGAGGCGACATTGACCGCCATGATGCACACGCCGCATCTGGGGGAAGACGGCATCCATCCGGTTGTCGCGAGCGCGGCGAGAGAATTGCTCAACAAGTCGGAGAACGAACGCTCGGGCGTGCTCTCGACCGCCATGTCGTTCCTTGGGCTGTACCGCGATCCGGTGATCGCCAGGGTCACCCGGCATTGCGAATGGCGTATCGCGGACCTGGTGGCACAGGGCCGACCGGTCACACTCTATCTCGTCGTCCCGCCCTCCGACATCAGCCGCACCAAGCCGCGCGCCAGGGTTTGCAGATCCGTAGGATATGGCATGCAACCGACTTTCTCCCACGAATGCCGATCCCGGCATTCACGGATTACGCCGCGCAACTGAAGGAGCTCGGCGCCGCAGTGCTGCAAAGCTGGAGCGGCATGTTTGGAAGAGCAAGCGTAGCGGCATCGGGCGGCGTCGATTCGTCATTCATTTGCGCTGCTCTGGCCCATTCGGGCGAACGCTTCGATTGCGTTACTCTCGCCACTCCGGATCCGTCCGGCGACGAGCGCATATACGCCAATCGCGTGGCGGAATGGTTCGGGGTTCGGTGTGTCGAACGGATATACGACCCGGCGTTTTACGATCCTTCGAGGTCTTCCTCCCGGGGGTTGCCGCGACCGGCCCGACGTTCATTCCAGCACATTCTTGACGCCTTGCTTGTCGATGCGATGGCGGACCTCGGCGCCTCGGTCATCTACGATGGCAACGGAGGCGACAATCTGTTCTGTTTCCTCCATTCCTCTGCGCCGGTAGCCGACCGGCTGGCAGCGGAGGGTCTGGGGACAGGCGTGCTGCGCTCCCTGATTGACATGTGCCATATCACCGGATGCTCGGTCCCCACCATGGTCGCCGCAGTTCTTCGCAGACGGCTTGGTAAGGGAACGAGGGAAAGCTGGCCGGTCGATGCGAGTCTGCTTACCTGCGGAACTGACGCTGCGTACAGCGAGCCACTCGTGCCCTGGCTGAGTCCTCTAGGGATCTCAGGTTCGGGAAAACGCGACCATATGGTCCTGATCATGCGGGCACAGAACCACATTCATGGACTGGCCGCCGGCCCGCCTCGATTTTCGCCACTAATGAGTCAGCCGCTCATGGAGTTTTGTCTCGGTGTTCCGACTTGGATATGGGCACACGGCGGCAGGAACCGCGCTTTGGCCCGGGCGGCATTCGCACAGGAATTGCCGCCTGCCGTGCTGGCCAGAACATCGAAGGCCGGACCCGACAGCTTCGTAAGGCAAATTTTCGCCCTGAACCGAAATTCGATCGCCGAGCGCTTGCTGGATGGGTTGCTCGCCGCGAACGGGGTAATCGACCGCCATGCCGTGGAAGCCGCGCTGCGCACTGATGAACGAGACGACAACAGCATGTTCGGTCGCATACTTGACCTGCTCGAAGCCGAGAATTGGGCTCGCTCATGGACCCGCTAATGGTTCAGCATGGCAGCGAAGGTCGCGTGTGGGCGGGGCACCCTCCATGGCGCTCCAGCGGGCGTACTGTGCTTCTCTTGAAGGATTGCAGTTCAGCCTGCCCATAAGCCAGAACTCGAACCATTCGACGACGCGCTCGTACATCGCCAGGCGATGCGACGATTGCCATTTGACATGAGACTCATCGGGGAACACGTAGAGTTCGATAGCCTTATTGTTATGCGAGAAGGTTTCAACGACATCGAGGCTGCCTTCGTACTCGCTGTCCCCTGCCTGGATCAAAATTGGAACATCGATCCGGTCCACATTGAGTATGAGCGACATGGGCTCCCAGAATGTTTCGGCACCGGGCTCGAAATAGCGATAACCCATGTCCCGCAAATACTCGGTAAACCGTGGCCCTGCAGCGAGAGCGAAGGAGTAGAGATCCTCGCAGCACGATCCCATCGAAGCGACCTGGAAAAGGTCCGAGTTGATCAGCGCCCACTGGACGGTCGATCCGCCATCACTGAATCCGCTGATCCCCATGCGCGTTGGATCGACCGCACCAGTCTCGACGGCGCGTCGTACAGCGAGCTCTAGTGCTTCCTGCACCTGGCGCCGGTCCGCCCAGTCATCTTCGCTCAATGTCCGTATTTCTGCATCGGTTGTTGCCAGATACGCCTCTGGCGGGAAATCAGGCCGGTCGAAACTGAGGACCGCGAATCCGCGTGCGGCGAGAGGCTGGATCGGAACCTCGTCCCCGGTTCCTCCGCGAAGGAAGCCCCGGCTCCGGTACTGCACCACGATCAGGGGATGCAGTTCGCCAGGTCGATGAGTGGGCGGCAGGACAAGGTCGGCGAAACTCTCGACACCGCTTGCCAGGCGGAAGCGGAAACGCTGGACGGAGCCATACTCCATGTTCTCAAGCTGCGGGTTTGGATCGTGGATCAGTCGTTCTGATCCCGTTCGCATGTCGAGCGCCACTAATCGGCGAGGCTGTGTGCTGCCCTCACGCCCGCAAATAAGTTCGTTGGCATGAGGGGCGCACCCGATGAACACATCATCGGAAATCAGGACTTGGCGAGGCGCAGCATCGCGGGGATCCCAGCGCAACAATGCCGTCTGGCTGTCGGCCCATCCAGTACGCTGGACGAGGAAAAGGGCGCGCTCCGAGGCCGACCAGAACAGTTCTCGGATGCCGTCGCATTGCGTGACAGGGCAGACTTTTCGGCTGCCGTCCGGAGCGGCCAGAACCAGCCGCGTCGGGCTGAGGAGACGCTCGGGGAACTCTGCTTCGAGCCAGGCCGAAAATCCGCCCTCTCCTGATCGAACATTTCGTGCGTTGTCCGGTATCGCTGCCGGTCGCGGCGGGGCAATAAGCACCTGCTCCATTTCGGTTGCAGGTCGCGATGACCCGTCCCGAAGCGAAACCCATGTATAGATCGGATCGGCATGGCCGGTCGGTATCGGTCGGTCGGCTGCCTGCGGCGCAAACCGCGCGTCGAAGAGAAAGCCGCGTCTGCCTTCGCTGGCGATTGCCGCGGCGGCGAGGCGAATTGCAGGCCTTGTGCTGACAATGAGACCCATTCCGTCCTGAGCCCAGGCGAAATCGTCGACATCGTCGGCCAGATTGGTTGCTCGGACCGCACCCGTTTGCCCGGTTGGGCTGGCCAACCAAACCTGTGTCGAACCGGCTTCTCTCCTCAGATACGCAATTCGCATGCCATCCGGCGACCATCGCGGCGCGCTTGTCCTAGGCCAACCGGCCAGTATCGCGGTGAAGTCGCGAAGCCGGAAATCGTCGCGAATGAATTCCCCGCCGCGCGCCACCTCGATTGGAGAACCTTCGCCGTTCAACGGCGCGACCAGCAGTCTTTGGCAATAGCTATTCGTCTCGGGAATTGCGCGACGGACGGTGAAGGCAATTTGGCTGTCGTCAGGCGAGATGCCAAATACACTTCGATTGGGAGTTCCGACCGGTGCGCCAATATCCGCAATCCGGACTTGTCCGTCCACTGTCCACTCACCTAATTCCGCATTTGCCGTTTCCTGGGCGATGGGCAGTGCATCACACGGATCTTCGGCCGATGGCGGATCTTCAGCTGTCGGCACGATCGTCAGGCTGAGCGCTAGGGTAAGGAGCGCAGTCATTACCAATGCCTCCTTACGCCAAACGCGATGAAGCGCCCGATCGGAGAATAATTGGTTGAATCGTAGGGTGTTGTGTTGGGACCGGTTTGGCCGATCACGTCCGGCTTATCGTTAAACAGGTTTTGAATGGTCAACGAGAACTCGAGGCCGGGATCACGGTCGTCGCCGCGAATGACCGCATAGTGCATGCCAAGATCGACAGTTGCGCTTGGTGACAGCCGCTGCACGGTTGCAAGCCGTCTGTCGACGAGCGCACCGATATAACTGACTGCCGCATTGGCGGTAAGGCGGCCTGCCCGATATCTTGCTGCTCCACGCGCGCGGTAGCGGGGCGGGTTGAAAGTCGTACCGGCAAGCTGGACTTCAGGTAGTTCGGATGTGATGGTTTGCCTGCTGCGCAACCAGCTGCCGTTGAGATCCAATCCTATCGAGCGGTCATTCCCGAGATCGCGGTTCCAGGCAATCCTGGCATCCAGCCCTTCTACGCTCCACGCCGCGACATTGATGTTCCTGTTATCGAACAGAACGACAACATCTGCAGGATCGAACGGGCGGCCTGTAAAGTTCTCCAATCCGAACTGGGCACCCGCGATGAGTTCGGCCAAATCGGCCGGATCAGGTGAAAAATCGATGAGGCTGGCATAGCCCGGATTGTTGATAGCAGCTGCGATCGATCCAGCGATCGGCGCAACGACGCGGTTGTCATAGCGGATATCATACCACGTCGCGGAGGCGGTCAATCCTCGGACTGCCGCAGGCTGGAACTCGAATCCCGCCGTCCAGCTTCGGGCGCGCTCGGGACGGAGGTTGGGATTGCCGCCCCCGCTCAGAAAGACTGTGTCGGAGCCGGTGCCCGCTCCGAACACCGCAGCAGGCACCAGAATGGCCTGAGAAAAGATGTTTTGCTGGAAAAGCGTGGGAGCCTTGAACGAGCGTGCCCAACTCGCTCTGAACATCAGATCACCACTTGGCGAATAGGTAATCCCAAGGCGCGGGGTGGCGAGCTGGTCGAGTCCGGGATAGTCTTCGTAGCGAACTGCAGCGGATAGCGTTAGCTGCTCGATTCCATCGACGGCGTTCCGACCCGACACGAATGGAACATACAGTTCCGCATAGGCGAAGCGAGCCCGCTGCGTTGCATCGAATTGCGCATTGAGGATCGCGCTTTCCAGAGAGTACTCGAGTCGATTGTTACGAAATCCGATGCCGACAGCCAAGCGCGTCTCGCCGCCGGGAAGAGTGATAACCGGGCCTTCCGCACCCATTTCCAGCGAGGTGATCTGATGCAGGTAGCTTCCCGTAGAGACGCGCGCCGGACCTGTCTCTGGAATGAAACTGGTCTGGAAGCGGGTTCGATCGCGCCCGAAGACACCCGCGAGATTGGCCTTCCAACTCGGCCCAAGGTCAAACTGCAGCGACGGCGCTACGGAAAAGGTCTCGAGGTCGGGCTCACGCCGAATGCGCTGGGCCGGCGTGCCATCAATGGTGGTTGATTCGCGATACGAATAGAGCGCGTCGAGATTGGCCTCCACGCCTTCTGACAAGCTCTGGTGCGCCGAAAATGTTACGGCGTGGCGCCGGTTTGAGGGATAAAGCAAGGTTTCCGGTAGCAGTGATCCTGCATAGGCGCGCTCCCTCGCCTCAATCCCGGAATTGTTCGCGAAGTCGTAGGCGAAGACGAAGCCGCCACTGTTCCAGATTGTGCCTGCGACTATGTCGGCCTGTTGGCGAAAGTTGCCTCCATCGGTGCTCGCTCCAATCTGGGCCGAGGTTGTCACGCCCTCAAAGTCGCGGCGCAGGATGACGTTCACAACGCCGCCAACCGCGTCCGAGCCATAGAGCGCTGAAGCTCCATCGGGGACGACCTCGAGCCGGTCGACAATGGCGAGCGGAATGGCGGAGATGTCGACGCCCTGGGACGCCGAGTTGTATGGAAGGCGATGACCGTTGAGCAATGTCAGCGTCGCATCGGGCCCAAGCCCGCGCAGATTGGGAGACGATGCTGAATTTACATTTTCATTGCCGATGCCGCCGCCCGAACCAACCCCAGGGTTCTGACCGCCCGAGAAATTCTGGGGTAGGTTGCGGATCGCTTCGCCGAGGTCCACCTGGCCCGTCTCGACGATCGTCTCGCGATCAAGCTCGATGACTTCACCTACGACCCGTGCGCCTCGGATACGCGTTCCCGTGACAACGATCGCGGAACTCTCTTCGTCCAAAGCTGTATCGCCAACCTCGGCAGCGTCATCTTGTGCCTGTTCGCCTGGACTGTCTTGGGCGAAAAGAGGAGGAGCGGCACCTGCAAATGCTGCCCCGGTTAGAAGGACGGAAAGTGTGCGAATTGTCGACGACATTGATATCTCCCTGTTTTGGCGCGGACCGGCCGCTACAGAAGATGACGCTCACTTTTGCGAGCACCTTAGTTTCAATTGAAATTAAATTTTGAGTGGTCCCTTTTGGCCGGATGCCTGCAGTCACCAACTGTGACCCAGCGCTTGACGCAAATGCGCAAGAGCTTTCATCATGTGATAGTCGACCGTCGGCAGTGCGATGCCGAGTTCGATATGTATCTCTCGGTAGGATTTCTTCTCGAAGCGGTTCATCGCGAAGATACGCGCGCACTTTTCGGGGAGCTCTGCGAGCGCGATTTCCAGCGCTTGCCGGGTTTCACGGACATGCACGGCATCTTCTTGCGCAGCACGGCTTGGCGCGTCTGCGTTCTCCAGAAGTGGCTGGGTCCTGACCCGGCACTTTTGCCGCCGCGCCTCGTCCACCATCAAGTTGAATGCAATCCGCCTCAGAAAGCCCGCCGGATTGACGAGTTCCGTCAGCTGCTTGCTGGTCGCCGCACGCAGGAACACGTCCTGTGCCAGGTCGCGGGCGCGTTCGGAGCCCACGCGGCGCGCAAGATAGGCGATCAGTCCAGCCCGTTCCTCGCGGTAGAGGGCATCGAGTGTGCGGCGGCGACCGACCGTTCGGCTTACCTTTGCAGCGCAATATGCGGGACCCACGCACTGGGGAGATTGGTGCCGAATTTCGGCGGCAATTTGAGTCATGCTTCGAACTTGGAGGCGACCGCAACCTGAGTTCGCCGTGGCGAACTGCGTGCGGGTTCCAGGTCTGTGCCGCCGTCCGGGGCCTAGTTTGTGCCCCTTGATCGGTCCGGCCGCCGGGCCTGCGATGGACCGGCGTGCATGATGTCCGGCGGAAAGATCCACGCGGATGGTGCCAGAATATCAATCCGCGCGCTGTCAATCTGCCCAACATAGGAATGGCTTGCAAGAGGTAAGTAGAGCCGTTTTGGACCCGCTTGTGGCGGCGGTCGTCGCCTTCCCTAAGAAAGCAACGGTCTCGGCGAGCGCCTGATCAAATATGCCCAATATTGGGGAGGCGGCCCCCTAGGTCATGGAATGTCGGCGCGGTGCTGGCGCCTCTAGCGAAATCGGCGAGAAAGGAGGTGCTCCATGGATCGACCATTTGACAGCAACGACCGGACAGGCGCATTCGACTATTCGGATTTCGCGCAGGAATTCCTGCGCCGCAATGCCGCGTACCGGCAACAATACGCACGGATCGCCAGCGAAAGCGGTTTCGACCCGCAATCCCCAGCTTGCCGCCGAATGGCGCGTTCATGGGGCCTTGAATTTCCCGATTGATCCCGACCTTTCAGCTCGCAGCCATCCGGCGATCTGGCAAGCCGAGGAAAACGCTCATGTGGTAATTCTTGGCGGTGGGCGCGCAGTCAAGGCGGCGCGCGCAACGTGCGACCTGATCTCCAAGCGAACCAGCAATGCGGGAGATCATCTGGTCCTCGCCGGTGGTGGCGCTCGCCATCGGCTGCTCGTTATGGCCTCCGCCCGGTTGGGTGGAGACAATTATCTGATCCCTCGGGACCAGTCGTTTCCGATCAGGCTGGCGGCGCTCGATGCGTTTCACTGCTGTGTAGATGGTTCCGCTGCTCCCAGCGTGCGAAACCAGTTGCAGCCCACTGCCTATCAGTCCCACCGCTTCCACTTGCTGCTCGCCATACTTGATGCTTTATCCCGGGCGCCTGAGGGTGTTATGCTAAAAGATATCGCTGGAACCATTGTTTATCGGGGATTGTCCGCGCAGCGCGCCATTGACTGGAAATCGTCATCGCAACGCCGCCAGACCCAGCGTCTCGTGGTTGAGGCGCGGCGAATGGCGTCGCACGGCTATCTCGGCTTGCTTCGCCAAAGCCGGCTCCGCTCTTTTCAAACGCACTGAATGCACTATGGTTTTTCGTGGGGCATGCTGCTGAATTTTGCGGCGCGCCCGGATTGGAACCGGACCTTGAGGGTCGCAACTGCAACTGCTGGAACAGGTGGAATGGAACCGTCTGATCCGGCACCGAGCAGGCGGTCAGGTGGCGGCGTGTTGGATTGCGTGCTGCCGATCGAACGGCAGGTCTATGTACGCATATCTCGCGGAGGAATTCGCAACTGAACTTATCAATGTCCGTTCGGACACTGAACTCGACGGTGCGCTTAAACAGGTTTCCCGGCGCCTTGGCTTCGACCACTTCGCGCTTAGCCTGGAGATGCGTTCGACATCGTGCGAGGCACCGGGCCTGCTATTGCACGACTATCCCGACGAATGGGCGAAAGTCTATATTGCCTTCGACCTCGCAGGGCAGGATCCGGTGCGAAGAGCCTGTGACAAGACCATCATCGGTTTCGCCTGGGACTGGATTGACGAACTCGTCCCTCTCACGCGCGGCGACCGTCAAATGCTCAATGTCGGCCGGGAATGCGGAATTGGCAATGGTTATACTGTTCCGCGGCATTTGCCCGGGATAGGGCGCGGCACCTGCACCTTTGCTGTTCGACCCGAGCGAGAACTGCCCCGACGGCGCTTCGCCGTCGCGGAAATGATCGGGACGCTGGCTTTGAGCTGTGCGCTGGGCCTGAGTTCAGAAAAGTTCGATGAGAAGGTCCCTTCCCTGACCGATCGGCAGCGGGAGTGTCTGCTTTGGGTTGCAAGAGGGAAGACTGCAGCTGAAACGGCCATGATACTCGAAATCAGCACCGAAACCGTCATTCAGCATCTTAAGATGGCCCGCGAGCGCTACCAGGTCCATTGTAAACAGTCCCTCGTCGTCGCGGCGCTGTTCGACGGGTTGATCGGGTTTGCCGACATTATCCGTTGGCGGGACACAGGCTAGTTTTCGCGCCACTGCCTCTCAATCACTCGAACATGGCCGTACTGCCTATTTCGCAACCGTTCAGAAAGCAATTTGACTTCTCTCGGCATTTCGATATTTTAATAGTTATCGAATCATTGGAGTGAGCGATGCAAGCCGACCGCGTGATCCGAGCCCTATCTGCTCTGGCACAGGAGCATCGCCTCGCCGCATTCCGCCTGCTCGTGCAGGCCGGGGAGCAAGGCGTTGCCGCTGGGGTGCTAGCTGAGAAACTCCAAGTGCCTCCGTCTTCAATGAGCTTTCACCTTGCCCAACTGGGCAATGCGGGGCTGGTCACCCAGCGGCGCGAAAGCCGCTCGATCATCTATTCGGCGGACTATGCCGCGATGAATGGCCTGATGGGCTACCTCACCGAGAACTGCTGCGGCGGCATGTCCTGTTCCCAGGATACCGAATGCTTTCCTTCTCCTCAACGAAAGAGCGCCTGATGAAACGCTTTCACGTGCATGTCGGCGTGACCGACATCGACCACTCTATTGCCTTCTATTCAAGCCTGTTCGGTGCCGAGCCCGACGTGGTGAAGGCCGACTATGCCAAGTGGATGCTGGAAGATCCGCGCATCAACTTCGCGATTTCGATGCGCGAGGCTGCTGCCAAAGGCATCGAGCATGTCGGCTTGCAGGTCGAGGACAAGAGCGAACTCGAAGAGGTCTATGGCCGCCTCAAGGCTGCTGACCGCCCGGTGCTCGAAGAAGGCGCGACGACTTGCTGCTACGCGCAGTCGGAAAAGAGCTGGATCGCCGATCCAGATGGCGTCGTCTGGGAAGCTTTTCTGACCGATGGCGAGAGCACGACCTATGGCGGCAGTCCTGACCTCGACCAGCTCGCATCTGCCATTGCCACTTTGGGCGCCTGCTGCGCGCCGCAACTGGCACCTGCCAAGACGTCCTGCTGCTGAGGTAACTGATGTTAGATCAACCGCTGAACGTGCTGTTCCTGTGCACGGGCAATTCCGCTCGTTCGATCCTGGGTGAGGCAATCCTCAACCAAGACGGTGAGGGTCGATTCAAGGCCTACAGCGCCGGAAGCAATCCGATCGGCACAGTGAATCCCTGGGCGATCCATACGCTCAAGACACTGGGCTATCCGGCAGATGGCTATTCCTCAAAGAGCTGGAGCGAGTTTGCCGAAGGACCAGAATTCGATCTGATCTTCACCGTCTGCGACAGCGCGGCGGCCGAGACTTGCCCAGTATGGCCGGGTCGTCCGACTTCCGCGCACTGGGGCATTCCTGATCCGGCGGCGGTCGAGGGCAGCGATGCAGAGAAGGCAGCGGCCTTCCTCGATGCGTTTCGCATGCTGAAGCGCCGTATCGACCTGATGCTGGCGCTGCCGATTGCCAGCTTCGAGCAGATTGCCCTGCGCGAAAAGCTGCAAGCCATTGGCCACGAGGCGGATGAACAATGACCGCTGCAGCTGCTGACATGGACGCCCGCGCGGCGGGGCTAGGCCTGTTCGAGAAATGGCTTTCGGTCTGGGTCGGCGGCGCGATCCTCGCCGGGATTGCGCTCGGCAATGCAGCGCCAGAGCTATTCGCCTCGCTAGCGGGCATCGAATACGCCTCGGTCAATCTTGTCGTCGCAGTACTGATCTGGGCGATGATATTCCCGATGATGGTGGCGGTCGATTTCGGCGCGGTGCGTCGCGTCGGTGACAAGCCAAAGGGCCTGATCATCACGCTGGTAGTGAACTGGTTCATCAAGCCTTTCACGATGGCTGCACTTGGCGTGTTGTTCTTCGAGGTCGTCTTTGCCGACCTGATCGCGCCTGCCGATGCCCAGCAATACATCGCCGGGCTGATCCTGCTGGGTGCGGCCCCTTGCACCGCGATGGTCTTCGTATGGTCGCAGCTCACCAGGGGCGATCCTGCCTATACGCTGGTGCAAGTCGCGGCGAATGATCTCATCATGATCGTGGCCTTCGCGCCCATTGTCGCGCTGCTGCTGGGCGTGACCGACATTGCGGTCCCGTGGGAGACGCTGCTGCTCTCGGTCGCGCTCTATGTGGTCGTGCCGCTCGCAGCCGGTGCCATTGTGCGGCATCGGCTTCTCGCGACCCATGGCGGCGATGAAGCGGCGGTGTCCGAATTCACGGGGCGCATGAAGCCGCTCTCGATCATCGGCCTGCTGCTGACGGTGTTGCTGCTGTTCGGCTTCCAGGCGGAAACCATTGTCGCCCGACCGCTGTTGATCGCGCTGATTGCAGCGCCCATTGTTGTCCAAAGCTACGGCATCTTCTTCATCGCTTATGGCTGGGCCAAAGCGTGGAAGGTCCCGCACGCAGTAGCCGCGCCCTGCGCTCTTATCGGCACGTCCAATTTTTTCGAACTGGCGGTGGCGGTTGCGATCGGCCTGTTCGGCCTAGGGAGCGGAGCTGCTTTGGCTACGGTGGTAGGCGTCCTCGTAGAAGTGCCTGTCATGTTGTCGCTGGTAGCGATCGCCAATCGGACGCGTGGTATATTCCCTTTGGCTTGATGCGGATGTGCCTCATACCGGTCTGGGGGCGAGCAAGATGACGCCGGCGCCTACAAGGCAGATCGCCACGCCCAGAGTGTCCCACCGATCGGGCTTCACGCCTTCTGCGATCCAAAGCCACAAAAGCGCGGACAGAATGTAGACCCCGCCGTAGGCAGCATAAGTTCGACCTGCATGCTCGGCATCGACCAGCGTTAGCAAATAGGCAAAAAGGACGAGTGAAGCCACGCCCGGAACGAGCCACCAAGCCGACTTGTCCATACGCAACCACGCCCAGAAAGCGAAACAGCCCGCAATTTCAGCAATTGCAGCACCGAGATATGCGAGAAAGGTCATCATCTGACCTCTATCGAGATTTCGACTGTCGATCGCAAACGGGATTACCCGGTTGATGGCTTTACTGGACCAAGCGAGGCGCAACTACGATAGCATGGAGCCAAGATCGGAGCCCACGCTCGGATACACCGATACCATTTTCTTGAGATCGCTTGTTGTCAGTCCAAGTCGGATGGCCAAACCGAAGAAATTAATGATTTCGCCATATTCGGGTCCGAGCAGATGGGCGCCCAGGATAGTGTCGCTGTCCTTATCGATTATAACCTTGGTTGCAGCGCAGCTTTCGCCAACGCGAAGGTTGGAATACCAGTCGCCGGTGTCATTCTCGACGACGCGGATATCGTGCCCGGCCTCTCGTGCATCCTGTTCGAGCATGCCAACGCGGGTTAGCTCCGGTACGGTAAATACAGCGCTCGGAACTCCCGAATAATCCGGCTTGGTCCGGTTGCCCTTGAGCATATTGGACGCAGCTACCTTGCCCTCGAAAACCGCGACAGGCGTAAGCGGGGCACCCTGCGTATCGGCGGCATCCCCGGCAGCGTAGATTTTCGGGTTGGACGTGCTTTGCAGGTAGGCGTTGACCGCAACGCCCTTGTCACCTGCCTCGACATTGGCTGCGGCCAGATCGAGCTGATCAATTGCCGCGACGCGGCCCGCGCCTTGGACGACGAGATCGGCGCGCAAATCTTTCGTTTCGCTACCCGTTTCTACCGTGACAAGAAAGTCCGTCCCGTCCTTCTTGATGGATTTGAGTGACGTGCGCCGTCGCAGTTGGACGCCGACTTCCTCGCCTCGCGCGACGAGTCTTTCAACAAGATCGGCATCGAAACCTTTAAGCGGTCTCTCGCCGCGATCGATCATGCACACCTCGCTGCCGGCGCGTGCTGCGATATGGCCAAACTCGAACGAGATGAAGCCGCCGCCGATGAACAGGATGCGTTCGGGCAGCGCATCGAGCCGCATGAACTCGGTGCTGTCGGTAAGGTGTTCGGAGCCGGGAACATCTATCGTCCGCGGCTTGGCACCCGTTGCGATCAGGAAATGGTTTGCCTGAAACTGCCCCTCGCCGTCGATTTCGACGGTATCTTCGCCGACGAAGCGCGCTTTCCCGTGAAGGGTAGTGACGCCGTTGCTCTCCAGACCGTTTTCGATCCGACCGGGCATTTTGTCGGTGAACGTCTGCGTGAAGGCGACCAGATCGGGCCAGTTGATGGCGATGTCGTTCGGTTCGATGCCCTTGCCGTGCATGAGCCGCGCTGCGTCGATGATTTCCGCCCCGCGGCGGAGCATTTTCTTCGGATCGCAGCCGCGCAGGGCGCAGGTGCCGCCATAAGGCAGTTCGTCGACCACCGCGACCGACCAACCGGCTGAGGCGCATTTGTTGGCGGCATTTACGGCCGCCATACCAACACCCAGCACTATAAGATCGAAGTTTCGCGTACTCATCTCACCGCCCTCCGCAACATGTGGCGCCCTTGCGATCGGCACGCGTTTCCTGGATCGGCGGGCAGGGGATGGTGCCGAATGAGCAGAAGACACAGCAATCGCCCGCATTGGGGCGGAGTTTCACACCGCAACCATTGCAATCGTAGAAAAACCAGCAGGCATCCGTCGGCATTCTTTCGAGCTTTTTGTACCCGCAAGTAGGGCATGTGATCTCGGACTTCAGTTCGATCATAGCGCGCTCTCTGAAAGGATCGCCGGATATCCGGCCTCGGTCGACGCCGCGGCGATCGCGCTTGTGGTTGTTCGCTCAGGATCGAACTGCGCAGTCGCCGTCCTGGTCTCGTAATCGATAGTCACCTCGTGCACGCCTGCCACGCCTTCCATCGCGCGCCGAACCGTTATCGGGCAGGTCGCGCAGGTCATATTCTCGACCGCAAAACTTGCCGATTGCAGATGCGCGGAATTTTGTTGAACCCGTTCGTCGGAGTTTGGCGGAAACAAGGTCGCTGCCCAGATACCCGCTCCGGCCAGTCCCAGTATCGCAACTGCGACGATCATCGTCTTCTTCATCTTTCGAACTCCTAGTAGAATTGCGGCGCCCACCACTCGACCGTGGACGAGGCAGCGACCAATACGGTCGCCAGCCACAGGGAGCTTTTGACGAGCAGGTTTGCTCCGGGCCGCGCGCAATATGTTCCGTCTTCGCAAGGTTCGGCTTGCCGAAAATAGACGTGCCGGAATCCAAGGGCCAAAAAGACAACCGCAATGGCGATAAATACCCATTTGTACGGTTCGAGCGCAGTGAGATTGCCGATCCACGCGCCGCTGATGCCAAGGCTCAGCAATAACAGCGGGGCAATACAGCAGGACGAGGCGAGTATCGCGCCGAGCGTCCCGCCGCTCGCCCATAAGCGCTGCGCGTTCTTGTGCATTTGATCGACCATGGAAACCAATGTACTCCCTGTAGTAACTACAGGTTCAAGCACTAATTGGCATATGGCTCATGACAGCATCGCAAGTGATCAAACGGGGAGAACTGGCCAGACGGTCGGGCTGCAACCTTGAGACAATCCGCTACTACGAGAACATCGGTCTGCTTCAGCCTCCCGAGCGTACGGCAAGCGGGCACAGGCTCTATCCACCCGGCGACCAGGCGCGGCTCGGCTTTATCTTGCGCGGCCGCGATCTGGGTTTTTCGATCGAGGAGCTCAAAAGCCTGCTCAGCCTCGTTGATTCGCACCCCTACAGCTGCGGCGAGGTTCGGGATCTGACCAATAACCATCTGGCCAGCGTGCGAGCTAAAATTGCTGATTTGACTAGGTTGGAGCGCACGCTAGCCGATGTATCAGCCCGCTGCGAAGGCGGTGATGTTCCGGAATGCCCCATCATAGATACGCTCTTTGGTCGTGGTCCTGGCGCCCGATAGTGAAGCTATGCCGTCGGAACGGGTGCGCGTCTTGAAGCTATTTCGATCGAAGCCGGATGCGACGAGGCGAGGGAACGAATATGCGCCCTGTCCGTCCCCTCACTACAGAGCCTCGTCATTTAACTTTTGATAGCTTTCCATGCCGACCACCATTCTGATTGTCGAAGACGAATTCCTCATAGCTGTCGAAATGGAGGCGGTGGTTCACGATCTCGGTCATGAATCCGCAGGCATAGCCGACGACATGCAATCGGCATTGGCAAAGGCTTCAGACGCGATCGATGTGGCGCTCGTCGATGTCAATCTGGCCGATGGAGCCACTGGTCCGAGGATCGGCGAGAAGCTTGCTGCGGATTTCGGGATCGAGGTTATTTTCGTAACCGCCAATCCCGCACAACTCGGCGAAGGGGTGAGCGGAACGCTGGGCGCGCTGGAAAAACCGGTCGATCTTAGCATTCTCAAGCAGGTTCTCGACTATGTCATTGCGGTCCGGAAGGGCGAAAAAATCGATCCGCCAGCCCGTCTTAGGCTCTTCTTTAACTAGGCTCCTGCAACCTGCTTTTTCGGACATCCATGACGAGTTCAACGCCATCGTCATGCCAGGTTCTCTCGTAATTGCCTCCTAGCTGTTGCTTCACGGCCAACTCGATGAGGCGACTTCCGAAACCCGTTTGAGGCTCACTCGCCTTGTCGATGTGAGCTCCGTGTTCCCTCCAGCGGAAGCGGACCATCTCGTCCTCGGTTGAAAGGTCCAGCGAAATCCTTCCCTCGGGATTGGACAGAGCTCCGTACTTCATCGCGTTGGTAGCCAGCTCGTGGAACACCAATGCAACCGGCGTGGCGGCGCGGCTTTCGACCGCGATATCGGGGCCGGAAATAGCAATCCTTCTTTCGGAAAAGGCAGGATAGGTCTCGAAGATCGTCGCAAGCAGCGTGGCGAGGGTCACTTCCTTGCCCTCGGGCTGGGACTTTTCGCTGTGGGGCCGGACGAATTCGTGCGCGCGCCCCAGCGCGGAAATCCGGCCCAGCAGGTCGCGCGACGCTTCACCGAACGCTTCATTTGCGCGCGCTGTCAGGCTGATCAAACCGGAAACAATCGCGAAGATGTTCTTGATGCGATGGCTGAGCTCTTGACTCAGGATTTCGTTTTGGAGGGCGGTGCGCTTCTGCTCGTCGATATCCGTACAAGTGCCGATCCAGCGCTGGATCTCACCCTCCTCGTTGAGGATCGGCAGCGCACGACCGATCATCCAGCGATAATCGCCGCTGTGATGCCTCAGGCGATATTCAACCTCGTACGGTTCGCCGGTAGCGAGGCTGTGGTTCCATTTCTTCCATGTGTCGGCCTGGTCATCCTCATGGAACATCCCGGCCCATCCTTCGCCGTCGGTTGATCCGACAGGGACACCCGTGAATTCATACCAGCGCGCATTGTAATAATCGTGGGAGCCGTCGGGAAGAGTCGACCATACCATCTGCGGCATGGTGTCGGCGAGCGCATGGAAAGCAGCTCCGGCGGATTGCAGCGCATGCTCTGTAGCGAGGGGCAAGACATCAGGCGCCGAAGAGGATTCGCGGCTGCCAAGCTGGAAGTTCGTGATGACTTTTGCATTCATAGCCAGCTTGTGACCTTCCCGGGATGAACAGAATCGGACCGATAAGATACCTGTCGTATCTTGATGATTTTCAAACGCTGACGCTCATCGCAAAGGTGGGATGGCCAGTAAACTCTCCCCTGTAGAGCGCCAGATGTGGCCCTCCCCAGTTCTTGGTATGTCGCTGCCTATCCGGATTTGATGAGATGCGAGCAGTCATCAAGTTCACAGGTAATCTTCATGCAGCAAAGCAGCGGTATAAATGGTGCAAACTTGGTCGATCCGGCACTTCGCGCCATGTTCGAGGCGCGCAAGCGCGTGTTCGTGGATCTTCTTGGGTGGGACGTTCCGGTGCTCGACGGGACCTTTGAAATCGACCAGTTCGATACGCCCTCGGCCGCCTATCTCGTCCTCACCGGCGAAAAGTGCGAGCATCGCGCATCGGCCCGGCTCCTGCGTTCTGATGGACCTCATATCTTACGCGATCTCTTTCCGCAGCTGTGCACCGGACCTGTTCCGCAGGATGAGGCATTTCGCGAGATTACCCGATTCTGTATCGATCCCACGTTGCCGCGCGCTGATCGCCGGAGTGTCCGCAACCAGCTCGTCTCCGCACTCGCCGATTTTGCAATATCGGAAGGGATCTCTGGTTATTCGGCGGTCGCCCCAGTGCCCTGGTTCCGTCAGATCGCCCAGTTCGGCTGGCGCTGCCAGCAGCTTGGACCGTGCGTTTCTATCGATGGGCAGCAGCTTGTCGCTCTTCGGATCGACATCGACCAAGATACACGCGCGCAACTCGCCAACGCAGGGATCTACTGCCGCAATCCTAAGCCGGAAGCCTATGGCGGCATGGAGCTGGCAGCATGACTGGGCCGAGGGAGGCGCATTGGCTCGATCAGCTGCAAGAGGATGGCTATTGCATCATTCCGCAGCTTGTCGCCGAGCAACAGATCGCCGCACTCGATGCCGACCTGGAAGGTGCATTTGCGCAGGCGCCCCTCGGCAAGGGAGACTTCTATGGCCATCGGACCAAACGGTTTGGAAGCCTGCTTCGCCGGTCGCAGGTCGCAGGCGATCTAGTCCTGCAGCCGCTAGTCCTATCGCTCGCCCGCGCAATTCTCGGCAGCGCCTGCGACCGGATACAGCTCAATGTCGCCCAGGCGATCGCGATCCATCCCGGCGAGATAGAACAGTTTCCGCATTGCGATCAGGATATGTGGGCAGGCCGCAAGGGCGATCACGAATATCTTCTCAACGTCATCTGGCCGCTGACCGAATTTACTCGCCTCAATGGCGCGACACGCATCTACCCCGGGACGCACAGGAAGCCTGTCGACAATCTCGAAAGTCTCGACGATCCCATAGTAGCTGTTTGCAAGCCCGGCGATGCGATCTGCTTTCTCGGCTCCACCGTCCATGGAGCGGGACCAAACCAGACCGAGGATGTCCGCCGCGGTGTCGTAATCGGCTACAGTCTCGGCTGGCTCAAACCCTACGAGAATCTCTGGCTGGCCTATCCACCAGCAGTAGCAAAAGAGTTCTCTCCCGAACTCGCCGAGCTCGCCGGATATGTGCAGCACCGTCCGAACCTGGGTAATTTCGAAGGGCAATGCCCGTCGGTTTTGCTGAGCGACAAGGTGCCCGAATTCCCTCAGGCAACCGATAGTCTGCGCCCCGACCAGAAAGAAGCGGTTCGTGAGTTCGCCAAGACGCGCCGCGGCGGACGATGAGTCCCGCTCACGTCCTCGAGCCTACGTACAGGCGGTTGAAAGATGCATTGCTGGAAGGGCGCTTCCGGGCCGGTACGAAGCTTGAGGCGATGCGACTCGCTGACGATTTCGGAGTGAGCATGACGCCGGTAAGAGACAGCCTGAACCAGCTTGTCGGTGAAGGGCTGGTCGACCTCACGCCCGGCGAAGGATTTCGCGTACCGCTGCTTACCGAACAGGCCTTGCGCGACATTCTGCAAGTCAACGCCCTGCTTTTGGAGCAGGCTCCCGACAACGATCACAAATCACTGACAATCAACGAAGGATCAAACGACACGCGAGGTGCTTATGCCGACCGATTGGCGCGCGCCTTCAGAGACATCGCGGCAAGCTCAGGCAATCGGTTTCGCGTACATTTGGTCGAACGCATTAGCGACAGACTCCAGCCGCTACGTGAACTCGAGCCGGTGATTTGGCCTGGCGCGCCGCATGCCCTTGAGCAAATTGAGCGAAAAGCGCAGCAAGGGTTCGATGGCTCAAACCGAGCGGTACGCGCATATCATCAACACATTGAGGATCTGGTACCCGCTCTTGTCGGACGTTTGAACCAGCAGACGCCCTAGCCCTCGCCAATATTTTAGGTCGTCTCCCCACTCTCGGACAGAACCGTCGCGAGGTGGTCATTCCAGGCATCGAGCGCCTGGCGCTTTTCGTCCTTCCAGTCGTGGCGCTGGTAGATGCCGGCGACTCCGGCGCGAGATCCGCCCACATGGTTGAGAACGGCTTCGGTGACTTCAAACCGAACGCCAAGCCGCTGGAAGTTCGTTGCGAGGGTTCGTCGTAGATCATGAAGGCGCCAGGCTTCGAGCGGCTCTTCGCAACGTTCCTCAATCAGGCTGTCGAGCTTCACCTTCCCTTTGGCGTATCCCGTAAAGCCCGCCCCGCTAGCTGTCGCGAAAACACGGCCCTTACGCGGCCACCTCTCGCCGCGAGCCTCCCGGTCGAGCTCGGCGATTGCAAGATCGTTGAGGGGAATGGAGTTAGGTTCTCCGTTCTTGGTTCGAGATCCGGGCAGGGTCCATAATCTTTCGCTGCGACTGAGCTCCTGCCAGTGCATCCCGGAGACTTCTTCACGGCGCTGTCCGGTTACGATCAGAAGCCTGACAATTGGACCAAAGCAGCGATGACATTCCGGCGCCGCATTCCAGATATGGCGGAGTTCGCCATCCTTGAGCCAGCGCTCTCGTGGCTTGACCGGAGGCGGCGTTTCCATGCCCTCCATCGGATTGCGATCGATATCTCCGCGACTGACGGCCCAGCGAAACAGGCGGCGCATAACGGCAAAGACATTTCGCCGGTTTGCCACCTGCTTGGGCGGCATCTGATCGAGAACCGAAACGACGTCGATCTTCGTAATCGCTGGCAGCGCCTTCATTCCGAATGTGGGCTTGAGGTAGAGGCGAATGGATCGCTCCACGAGGCGACGCCATCCCTCGCGTTTGCAGGAGCGAGTGAAGAGGTCAGCGTAATTCGAGAAGGCGAGGTCGACAGCTTCCCGGCGGCGCTGCTTTTCCGCATCAACCGGATCAATGCCCTGCGCAACAATCACCAACAATCGCTCAGCTTCCAAGCGTGCAGTAGTCGGTGTCCAAGGCGATCCATGTGATCCGATCGTGAAACGACGGGTCTTCGCTTCTCGTCCGCCCATTCGGAACTGGATTATGTAACTGATTGATCCAGCAGTTGTAATCTTGACGCCAAAGCCCTTGAGATCGGTGTCCCAAAGATAGTTTTCCTTTGGTCCAACCGGGAGCGAATCGACCGTGCGCTTGCTGATTTTTCCTGTTGCCATGCGATACCTCGTGGCCTTTTCTGGCAATCACCGGGTAATCACGCAAGCGGAAAAAGGGGCGAATTGGAGGCAATTCTGGCGTAAGTGTTTTGCGCTAAGTCGTTGTTTTTACAACATCAGCGTAGTCTAGCGTCGCCTGAATCGAAAGTACCACACCTCGTGGCCCATCTGCTCGCGCGCCTTCTTCTCGTAGCGGGTCTCGCACCAGCCAGAGGGGCGCTGCTGGAAGCTCTTCGGGCCATCGACCACCCACTCGAACGGGCCGGTCGCCGGATCGGTGAAGCGCCGCATCACCATCAGCGCATGGCGCACGTAGACCGGGTGATCGGTGCCGAAGCGGAATTCGCCGCCGGGCTTCAGTTTGTCGGCGATCATCTGCACCGGCCCGTCGTTCATCATCCGCCGCTTGACATGGCGCGCCTTGGGCCAGGGATCGGGGTGGAGCAGATAGGCCATCGTCAGCGCGCCGTCGGGGACGCGTGAGAGCACCTCCAGCGCGTCGCCCGCGTGCAGGCGGATATTGGGGAGCCGCTGTTCCTCCACATGGGTCAGCGCCTGCGCGACCCCGTTGAGGAAGGGCTCGGCCCCGATGAAGCCGTGATTGGGCAGCAGGTCGGCGCGGTAGGCGAGATGTTCGCCCCCGCCGAAGCCGATTTCGAAATGCAGCGGGCAATCCTCGCCGAACAGGCGCTCTGCCGTCACCGGGCCTTCTTCGGGCACGGAGATCTTGGGCAGCAGATCGTCGACGAGCGCCTGCTGGCGCGCGCGCAGCGGCTTGCCGACGCTGCGGCCGTAGAGTCGGCTGAGGGTGGTGGGATCGCCGTCCTTGTATGCGGTCATGCGGGTGCGGCTAGCGCCTCAGCCGAAGTAAATCCAGATCGCGAAGGACACTGCCAGCCCGACCACGATATTCATCGGCAGGCCGATCTTCACGAAGTCGGAGAATCGGTAGTTGGCCGCGCCATAGACCAGCGTGTTGGTCTGGTAGCCGATCGGGGTCGCGAAGCTGGCGCTGGCGCCGAACATCACCGCCACGATCAGCGGCCGCGCATCGAGCCCCGCGGCATCGGCGAGGCCGATGGCGAGCGGGGTCATGATCACCGCGATCGCGTTGTTGGTGATCACCTCGGTCAGCGTGCTGGTGACGCCATAGACCAGCAGGATCAGCACCAGCAGCGAACTCGTGCCGAGCAGCGGCTGGAGCGTGTCGACGATCAGCTTGACGGTGCCCGCGTTGTCGAGCCCGGTGCCAAACGCGAGCATCCCGAAGATCAGCACCAGCGTGCTGCCGTCGAGGCTGGCCCAGGCATCGCTCGGCTCGATGCAGCGGGTCGCCAGCACCAGCGCCACGCCGCCCACCGCCAGCGCCTCGATCGGCAGGCCGAACACCGCCGCGCCCACCACCACTGCGGCCAGCGTGGCAATTGCGATCGGGGCCTTCGTCCGGCGGAAGGACTGCGCCGAGGTGAGGCCGACATTGGTCAGCTGGACATTGCCCTGCAGCGCCTGCGCCGCGTCCGGCCCCGCCGCGATCAGCAGCCGGTCGCCCGCGCGCACCCGCGTCTCGCCCAAAGACGGGCCGGGCAGATGGTGCGGACGCGCGATGCCGAGCACGCGGACCCTCAGGCGTGAGAGCAGCGGGATTTCCTTCAGCCGCTGGCCGACGACAGGGTGGGTTGCGGAAACCACCGCTTCGATCACCTTGAGGTCCGCCGGGCGCTTGTCGCGGGCGGTTTCGACCCCGCCTCCGAGGCCAACGAGCCCGGTGCGAAAATCGGGCGCTTCGGCGAGCGAGGTGATCTCCTCCGGGCTGGCGCTGACGATCAGCTGGTCGTCGGCGGCCAGTTCGAACGCGCCCAGATCCCGCCGGTAGAGGTCGGTCCCGCGCTGGATCGCGACCACGCGCACGCCGGGGCGCCTGCCGATATTGCTCTCCGCCAGCGCGCGGCCGACATATTTGCTGCTCGCCATCAGCGTCAGGTGGGTGAGGTAGATGTCACTCTCGCGCGTCTCGTCGCCCATGCGCGGGCCGCGGTTGGGCAGCAGCAGCGGGCCCAGCACCAGCAGCACCGCGACCCCGGCGATCATCCCGACGAAACCGACTGCGGTAATCTCGAAAATGCCGAAAGGCGCCTGCCCGGCCTGCTGCGCGACGCCATCGACCAGCAGGTTGGTCGAAGTGCCGATCAGCGTCATCGTGCCGCCGAGAATGCACAGGTAGGACAGCGGGATCAGCAGCCGGGTCGCGCCCGTCTTCAGCACCTGCGCCAGCTTCTTGACCACCGGGATCATCACGATGACCACCGGCGTGTTGTTCATGAAGGCCGAGGCGGCGATCGTGCCCAGCCCGATCTCGGCGGTGGCCAGCCGGGGGCTCTGCGTGGTCCGGCGGATGACCCAGCCGGAGACTTCCTCCAGCGCGCCCGTCCGCAGCAGCGCGCCGGTCAGGATGAACATCGCCGCGATGGTGATCGGTGCCGAGTTGGCGAAGGTCGCCAGCATTTCCTTGGGCGGAAGATAGCCGAGCGCGAGCATCACCGCGCCCGAGACCACTGCGATCACCACCGGCGGGCGCCGCTCCATCAGGAATGCGATGAAGGTGAGGACCAGCACCACCAGCCCGATCTGGGCCGAATAGTCAGACAGAAACGACATAGGGCCCTGCGAAAGGTTGTGTAGCGCCAAGCAAATGCGCAGACGCGACAGGGGTTTCCAAGCGAAATCGGCTGGCTGCGCGCAAAGCATTTCTTGTGTGCGCCGACGGACGGGGGTGACGCAGCCGGGCGGTTCGCGTTAGGCGGCGTGCACGATGCGCGAAATGTTCACCTATCTCGAAGGGCAACCCCCGCTGGTCGAGGCACTGGGCGGTGTGGCGCTGCTGCTGGGGATCGCCTTCCTCGTCAATCTGGTGCTCAAGAAGGTGGTGCTGCGGCTGGCGGCACCCTTCCTCGACAAGCGGACCAAGACGCCGGACAAGGCGGTCGGCTGGCTGGTCACCACGATTCCGCTGCTGATCATCTCGCGCGGGATCGTGTTCGTTCGCCACCTTCCGCAAGAGCTGGAGGCGGTGATCTCCAACGTCGCGAATGCGACCATCGTGCTGGTCGTCGCGCTGGCGATCACGACCGGGCTGACCTACGTCAACGAGCTGTACAAGCGTCGTCCCGAAGCGCGCAATCGTCCGATCAAGGGCTTCCTCCAGGTCGTGAAGATCCTGGTCTTCGCCGCCGCCGCAATCCTCGGCGTCGCTGCGCTGATCGAGCAGTCGCCGCTGCTGCTGTTGTCAGGCCTCGGCGCGATGGCGGCGGTGCTGCTACTGGTGTTCAAGGACACGATCCTCAGCCTGGTCGCATCGGTCCAGCTGTCCGCACAGGACATGCTACGGGTCGGCGACTGGATCGAGATGCCGCAGCAGAATGCGGATGGCGATGTGATCGATATCGCGCTGCACACGGTGAAGGTGCAGAACTTCGACAAGACGATCACCACCATCCCGACCTACAAGCTGATCAACGAGAGCTACCGCAACTGGCGCGGGATGGCCGAATCGGGCGGGCGGCGGATCAAGCGCGCGATCCATCTCGACCAGAACACGCTGCGTTTCCTGACCGAACAGGAACTGGCCGATCTGCGCCGCTTTCGCCTGCTGCGCGACTATCTGGACCGCAAGGAACAGGAATTGCGCGACTGGAACGCGCGTGAAATGGCGGGGGAGGACAATCCGGTAAACGCGCGGCGGATCACCAATATCGGCACCTTCCGCGCCTATGTGCTCGCCTTTCTGCGCACCCACCCACAGATCAATCACGAGATGACGACACTGGTCCGCCAGCTGGAGCCGACGCCAGCCGGCCTGCCGCTGGAGATCTACACCTTCGCGGCGACCACCCAGTTTGCGGAATACGAATCGATCCAGTCGGACATTTTCGACCACCTGCTGGCGATCCTGCCCGAATTCGGGCTGCGCGTGTTTCAGGAGCCCAGCGGGGTCGACTTCGCCCGCCTCTCCAGCCCGCGCACGCTAAAAGAATGGGAGCGCCGTGAAACCACGACGCCCCCATCAATGTCCTGAAAACCTAGCGATGCCGTAGTTTACGCGGCTTCGGCCTCTTCGTTGGGATCGCGCAGCACGTAGCCGCGGCCCCACACGGTTTCGATGTAATTCTCGCCGTCGCACGCATGGCTGAGCTTCTTGCGCAGCTTGCAGATGAACACGTCGATGATCTTGAGTTCGGGCTCGTCCATCCCGCCATACAGGTGGTTGAGGAACATTTCCTTGGTCAGCGTGGTGCCCTTGCGCAGGCTGAGCAGCTCCAGCATCGCATATTCCTTGCCGGTCAGGTGGACCCGCGCGCTGTCGACTTCCACGGTCTTCGCGTCGAGGTTCACCGCCAGCTTGCCGGTGCGGATGACCGACTGGCTGTGGCCCTTGGAACGGCGGACCACGGCGTGGATCCGGGCGACCAGTTCTTCGCGATGGAACGGCTTGGTCACGTAATCGTCGGCCCCGAAGCCGAAGGAGCGGACCTTGCTGTCCATCTCGGAAATCCCCGAGAGGATGAGAACCGGCGTCTGCACCTTGGCGACGCGCAGCTTCTTGAGCACGTCGTAACCGTGCATGTCCGGCAGGTTCAGGTCGAGCAGGATGATGTCGTAATCGTACAGTTTGCCCAGATCGAGGCCTTCCTCGCCCAGATCGGTGCTGTAGACATTGAACCCCTCGGTCGTGAGCATCAGCTCGATCGCCTTCGCCGTGCTCGGCTCGTCTTCGATCAGCAATACGCGCATTGGGTCGCCCCCTTTGGCCCGATGAATGTGCTGCAACGCCCCCCGCAGAAGGTGTTGCGCTTATTAACCACATAAGGTCTGAACGGAAAAGGTTAACATCGTGTAAAGCGTGAAAAACCGGCGAGTCGCACGAAGAAACGGCAGAATTGCGAGTCGGGTGGGTCGGGCGCTGCGTGAGTCACCCGAATGCCACAGCATCGCGCCTGTGCGATATACGAGGTTGCAGTGCGGCAAAGCTTGCGTTATTTCGTTACGCACAAGGCGTGGGAGGCAGCGCTTTGATTTCAATCCTTGCCTCGGGAGCAATTTGGTCATGACCAAGCATCGGGATCTCGCAATCCCCGCTTCGGCCCCGACACAGCTTTCCGTGCCGCTTGGCGCGCGTTTCTCCTATTACGGCTATTATTTCGGTTCGTTTAGCGGCCGGTACGCCTGAGCGGCGTATCGGGACCCGCGCGAGGCCCTGCGCGAAAAGCGGCCACCATCGAGACAAACGAACGATAACCACCCGTGCCGACCCATTGCGTCGCGCGCCGGTGACGAACCGAAAGCGAATTCACCATGTCTGCCAATGCCGCCAATCACCGCACCATCGATACTTTGCGCCAGGAGATCGATACGCTCGACGAGGAACTGCTGGCTCTGATCGAGAAGCGGCTCGACCTTGCCGCCTCGATCGCCAGCGCCAAATCGGAAGATGTTACAGACGAGGATAGCGACGAGCTGCTGCTGCGGCCCGCACGCGAGGCGAGCATTATCGCCCGGCTCGACGCAATGACCCGCCGCATCCCCGAAGTCAGTCTGACCGCGATCTGGCGCGAGCTGATGGCGATTAATCTGCAGGCCCAGCGCCCGATCGAGATCGCGCTGCACGCCACCCGCCACCCGGAACGCATGCAGCTGATGGCACGCGCCCGGTTCGGCACGATCATCCCGGTGCGCAAGAGCGCCTCGCCCGAAGCGGCGCTGGAGCGTGCGCGCACGGGCAAGGCGATCGCCATGATCGAGATCGGCGATGGCGACTGGTGGACCGCGCTGGCCGGCGACCCCGAGTTGACCATCATCGACGGGTTGCTGGGCGAAGGCGGGCGTGGTTCCGCGCTGGCAGTCGGACGGCTATCGCGTGACCGGCTGTGCAAGGATCGCAGCTACGCCGTGCTCGAACAGAGCGAACTCGCCGCCCGGCTGGGCCGGGGCGAAGCAGTGTGCCCGATCGCAGTTTCCGGCGACCTGCACCTGTGCGCGATCGAGCGGGTCGTCCCGCTGGCCCGCCGCGCCGCCTGATCCGGACACCGAGATGCGTATTGCGTATGGAGGGCACCCCGGTGCCTTCGGCGAACTTGCGTGCCTTGGCCGCTTCCCCGGCGCCGAGCCGGTTGGTTACAGGGATTTCCGCGCCGCGTGCGACGCGCTGATCGCGGGCACCTGCGACAGGGCCGTCATCCCGTTCGAAAACTCGATTGCGGGCGCGGTGCCGGGGGTGGAGCAATTGCTCGCCTCGCTCCCCGTCACCCGGCTCGACGTGCATCCCCAGCCGGTCGTGTTCCACTGCCTCGCAGTGCCCGGCACCCGGCTGGAAGAGGTGGAGGTGGTCGCGAGCCATCCGATGGCGCTGGCCGAATGCACGCGCTTCCTGGCGCAGATCGGCGCACGGGCAGAGGAAGCGGGCGACACCGCCGGGGCCGCAAGCGAGGTGGCTGAAGCACGGCAGTTTACCCGCGCCGCACTCGCCTCGACCCGTGCGGCGCAGCTGTACAACCTCAATGTGCTGGCAGCGGACGTGCAGGACACCGACGACAATGTGACCTATTTCGCGGTGTTGCGGCGCGACTGAAGCCCGGCTCAGCCGATCGCGGCGAGCTTCTTCGCCCGGCGCCGCTCCACGCTGGAGCCGATTCCCATCGCCTCGCGATATTTGGCGACCGTGCGCCGCGCGATGTCGAACCCTTCGGCCTTGAGCAGCGTCACCAGCTTGTCGTCCGAGAGGATCGCCTTGGCATCCTCGGCATCGGTTAGCGCCTTGATCCGCGCCTTGACCGCCGCCGCGCTCGCGCCTTCGCCGTCCTCGCCGCCACCCACACCGCTGGTGAAGAAGTATTTGAGGTCGAAGGTGCCGCGCGGGCAGTGGAGGAACTTGTTGCTGGTCACCCGGCTGACGGTGCTTTCGTGCATCTCGATCTTTTCGGCGACCTGCTTCAGCGTCAGCGGGCGCAGGTGGCTGACGCCGTGGAGAAAGAAGCCTTCCTGCTGGGTGACGATCTCGCTCGCCACGGCGAGGATGGTCTTCTGCCGCTGGTCGAGCGCGCGGATCAGCCAGCGCGCATCTTCCAGCTTGTCTTTCAGCCATGCGCGGCTGGAGCGATCGCGGCAGCCGTCGCGCAGCTCCACCAGATAAGGGCGGTTGACCACGAGACGCGGCAGCGTCGCCTCGTTTAGCGCGACTCGCCAGCCACCCGATGGCGCGCGGTCGATCAGCACATCGGGTGCCACCGCGCCGCCAGCCTGCTCGCCAAAGGCATGTCCGGGGCGCGGGTCGTATCCGCGCAGTTCCGCCAGCATCTCGGCCAGATCTTCCGCATCGACCTCGCACAGCTTCTGCAACCGGGCGATCTCGCCGCGCGCAACCAGATCGAGATTGTCGATCAGCCGCGCCATGCAGGGATCGTAACGATTCGCCTCGCGCGCCTGAATGGCGAGGCATTCGGCGAGATCCCGCGCGCCCACGCCCGATGGATCGAGCGACTGGACCAGGATCAGCGCATCTTCCACCTCGGCCAGCGGGACGCCCAGCGCCTCGGCCACTTCGCGCAGCGGATCGGGCAGGTATCCAGCCATGTCCAGCCGGTCGATCAGTGCGCGCGCGATGAAGGCCTCGGCAGGGCTGTAGGCCATTGCCCCGACCTGGGCATGGAGATGTTCGGCCAGCGAGAGCTCGACCGCGCCGCGCTGGTCGATCCCCAGCCCCTCCTCACCGTCGCCGGCAAAGCCTTCGGCCGCGCCCCAGCTGCCGTCGCCGGTATCCCGGTCGATCTCCAGCTCGGCGGAGGAAAGGTCGGTCGGTGCGTCGCTCTGCCCCGCGCCTTCCGCGATCAGCGTATCGGCCTCGCGTTCCTCGCGCGGGGTTTCAGCCATGTCGCCGCTGTCGCCATCGCTGCGCTCCGCGCGCGGTGCCTCGCCCAGTTCAAGCAGGGGATTGGCTTCCAGCGCATCGCCGATGAATGCCTCGATCTCGAGATTGGACAGCGTCAGCAGCTTGATCGCCTGCTGCAGCTGCGGCGTCATCACCAGCGATTGCGACTGGCGCAGGTCGAGGCGCGGAGCGAGTGACATCAGGTTTGGCGTCCATCCGGGTTCGACTTGCGCCGACCCTTGCGCCCGGCTGGTGCCGCCCCGGCGGACCCGAGTTTTCCATGCGCGATCACGTTTCGGACCGCCGGAAAATCACAAGGTAAAATTCTCGCCAAGGTAGAGCCTGCGCACGTTCTCGTCTGCGACCAGGTCTTGCGGGGTGCCCGCGAACAGAACCTGGCCTCCGTAGATGATACAGGCGCGGTCTACGATATCGAGCGTTTCCCGAACGTTATGATCGGTTATCAGAACGCCGATCCCACGCTTCTTGAGGTCGATCACCAGATCGCGGATGTCGCTGATCGAGAGCGGATCGATCCCCGCGAAAGGTTCGTCGAGCAGCATGATCGAAGGGTTCGCCGCCAGCGCGCGAGCGATCTCGCACCGCCGCCGTTCACCACCCGAAAGCGCCATCGCGGGCGCATTGCGCAGCTTGGTCAGGCCGAATTCGTCGAGCAGCCGCTCCAGCCCGTCGCGCTGCGCCTGCCGGTCGGGCTCCGCCAGTTCGAGCACGGTGGCGATGTTCTGTTCGACGGTCAGCCCGCGGAAAATGCTGGTTTCCTGCGGCAGGTAGCCGAGGCCCAGGATCGCGCGGCGATACATCGGCAGGCCGGTCACGTCCTCGCCATCCATCAGGATGCGGCCGCTATCGGGCTTCACCAGCCCCATGATCGAATAGAAGCAGGTCGTCTTGCCCGCGCCGTTGGGGCCGAGCAGGCCGAGCACTTCGCCCTTGCCGACGGACAGCGAGATATCGGTCAGCACCGGTCGCTTGTCGTAGCTCTTGGCGATCGACACGACTTCGAGCCCGCCCTGCGGAATCGGCGGGGCGGCGTTGGCCTCCACTTCGGAAGGCTTCTGGACAATGTCGGCGGGGTCGATCTCTGCCATGGCAATACGCCTAGCAGATGGGGCGCGCGGCGAAAGTCGCAATAGGCAAGCGCCTGCCTTTGGCCTCCATGCTTGAGCGCGCGGGCCACTCGCCCTATCGTGCCCGGCACGGGGGCGATCGAGAGGATGCCGCACATGAACACCTGGACCAAGACTGCAGCTGACACGCGGCCCGAGGCCGATTGGCCCGCTGCGATCAGCGACAATATCGCCTGGGCGCTGCTGATCACCACCGCGCTGCTGATCTTCATCACCATGCCCAAGATGAAGCACGCGTTCGACGGAATCACTGTCTACCTGCTGCTGGTCATCATGGTCGGCGCCTTCATCCCTGTGCTGCGATTTTTCGAAAAGCGGTGGACCGATATCGACGACGCAAAGGCGCACGATCCAGCCCTGAAGGGCGCGTTCCGGCGCGATCAGGTGGCGCTGTGGCTGCTGACCGTGGGCGTGCCTATGCTGCTCGCGCTGGGATTCGGCACGGCCTTCCCCGGTTGATGCCCGCACGCGGCCTTGGCCGGGTTATGCGGGGCTGACCATGCTGCTGCGACTCCTCGCCGCGCTCTGGCTGGCATGTCTCGCCGCGCCCGTGGCCACGCCCTTGGCCGCCGCGCTGCCGGGTCTGGTGCCCGAACAGGCCGAGCCGCAGCCCACGCCCACCGCCACCGGCGCGCTGTCGGACGAGCGCGATCCGCAGGCCGACAGCCGCATCGCCACTCGCCTGCGCGACATCTATGCCGAGGTCGAGGCGTTCTCCGGCGTCGAGGTCGCGGTGAATCAGGGCGTGGTGCGCCTGACCGGCTCCGCCCCCAGCCAGGAAGCGATCGACGATGCCGGCGCGATCGCCGCGCGCTTCGATGTGGTGACGGTCGAGAACGAGATCGCGCGCGACACCTCGCTGGAGGGGACGGCGGATATCGTCACCGCGCTGATCGACCGGCTGCGCGCCGCGGCGGGCATGCTGCCGCTGATCGGGGTCGCGCTGCTGATCGGGCTTGCGATCCTGCTGGTGGGATACCTGCTCGCCTCGCTCAAGTTCCTCTGGCGGCTCGTCACGCCCAATGATTTCCTCGCCGATCTGGTGGCGAGCGCGATCCGCTTCATCGCGATCATCTTCGCCGCGGTCATCGCGCTCGACATCATCGGGGCGACCGCGCTGCTCGGCGCGGTGCTGGGCGGGGCGGGCGTGATCGGCATCGCACTGGGTTTCGCCATGCGCGACACGGTGGAGAACTACGTCGCCTCGCTGATGCTCTCGCTACGCCAGCCGTTCCGGGCCAATGATCTGGTCCAGATCGACGCGTTCGAGGGGCGCGTCGTGCGCCTGACCAGCCGCGCGACCGTGCTGATGACGCTGGAGGGCAACCATCTGCGCATCCCCAACTCGGCCGTGTTCAAGGCGGTGATCGTCAACTTCACCCGCAATCCGCAGCGCCGCTTCGACTTCACGCTGGGCGTGGATGCTGACGACGATGCGACCGCCGCGGCAGAGCTGGGCCGTACCACGCTGGAGGCCCTGCCCTTCATGCTGGCAGAGCCGGCGCCGGAGGCGCGGATCGTGGAGGTCGGCGATTCGGCCGTGATGATCCGCTTCCTCGGCTGGATCGACCAGCGCGAGACCGACTGGTTCAAGGCGCAGAGCGTCGCGATCCCGGCGGTGAAGACCGCGCTGGAGGATGCCGGCTTCGGCCTGCCCGAACCGATCTACCGCCTGCGCTTCGACCCGCGTTCCGCCAGCCTGCCGTTCGAGAATATCGCCGACCGCGACGCCGGGTCCGTTGGCGAGACCACGCCCCCGCGCAAACCGCGCGCCGCCGCCCCGCCACCGAGCGACGTCACCCCGCGCAACGAGATCGACGAAATGGTCGAGGAAGAGCGCGACAGCAGCGAGCAGAAGCAGGACCTGCTCGACCACCGCAGACCGGTGGAGTGAGTTGGCTGACCGCGCCAGCCTATCTAACCGTCGAGACGGTGGCGAGGCGATGATCCGTCGACCCAAGGCGCTTATCGCTGCCTTGCTGGCAGCGGGTATCCTGGCAGTAGGGGCTCTGTGGGCCTTCACCTCCGCTTCCACCGGAATAGATGCCGCCACCCGCGATCGTCTGTTCAAGGAACTGGTAGATTCGCGCTCCGATGAGCCGAAGCTGGGGCTTCCCAGAGACTGGCATGCC
Source organism: Citromicrobium bathyomarinum (assembly GCA_001306305.2). Classification (NCBI taxonomy): domain Bacteria; kingdom Pseudomonadati; phylum Pseudomonadota; class Alphaproteobacteria; order Sphingomonadales; family Sphingomonadaceae; genus Citromicrobium; species Citromicrobium bathyomarinum. Next base: position 284,859 of record CP155577.1, on the reverse strand, counting down.
TGTGTGGGAGGCGTGGCGCGTTTGGCGGATAAAAACGCGTCGCGGATCGAGTGCGACACGTGGACCGCACAAGGGGTCACATCCACGCTGGTCGCGCTCAGGGAGGGCGACGCGTTCGTGCCGGTGGTCGAATCGCGCCTCGAAGTTGCCAGCGAAGATGGGCGCTATGTGATCGATGTCGTGGGTGGCCCCGGAGGGGAGCCTTTTCTGGTCCGGCGAGGGACGACCGACGAGTTTTTCGATCGACTCAAGGATGCCGGGCTTACCCCGAACATCTGGGGCGACATGCGTGTCTCGCCCTATCGCCATCTGATGGGTCGTGGCTTCACCATCGCTTCGGTCGGCTACTGGGGCACCAACATACGCACGCTCGGGGCGGCCGACGAAATCGAGATGGCGTTCGCCGACGTGGCGGCCGCAGTGGATTTCTACCGCGATCAGGCGGGCGCGGAACCGGCTCTGGTTACGACCAGTCTCGGCAATCACATTGCGCTCGGCGCTCTCGGGCGGGAAAGGCTGGAGCGAATGAACGTCCTCGCCGTCGTACCTGTGATGGACGGGCTGCAGCATCATCTGCAACGGAACCGCCGGGAGAACGTCGAGAAGCGAGAAGAGGCCGAAGCGAAGGGAGAGCCCTTCGGCGAATGGACGACCTTCAATATCTACTCGAAAACCGACTCAGGCATCGCGTTCGACCATTCGCAGGTGCTTCCGCTACACGATTACGTGCCGCGATATGTCGGCGGGCGCGACCTTGCTTTCCGCGAAGTCCGCCCGCGCGGCGCATGTTCGCGGATCGTGCTCGGCAACAAGGATCCGCGAACCCGCGACTATCTGGCCGCCCGGCCGGGCCGCACGAAGTGCCTCATCGTTCTGAACGCCGATCACGATCTGGCAAAAGACGATCCGCAGAGCGTGCGGTCCATTTTCCGAGATTTGGCTCAGTGCCTGGTTAGGCAGGAAGCCTAGCCGGGCGCGGCGCTTACCCCTTCGCTCGCTCGATCGCTTCCAGCACGATCTGCTTGGCTTCCGCCGCATCGCCCCACTTGCCGACACGGACCCACTTGTCCTTCTCCAGATCCTTGTAGTGGGTGAAGAAGTGCTCGATCTGCTGGAAGATGATGCTCGGCAGGTCCTTCGTCTCGGCGACGTCCGAGTAATAGGGGAAGGTCGTGTCGATCGGCACGCAGATCAGCTTTTCATCGCCGCCATGCTCGTCTTCGAGGTTGAGCACGCCGATCGGGCGCGCACGCACCACGCAGCCCGCGATGAAGGGCGAGCGTGCGATCACCAGCGCGTCGAGCGGGTCGCCATCGGGCGACAGGGTGTGCGGCACGAAGCCGTAGTTCGCGGGGTAGCGCATCGGCGTGTGCAGGATGCGATCGACGAACAGCGCGCCCGATTCCTTGTCGAACTCGTACTTCACGGGCTCGCCGCCGGTCGGCACTTCGATGATGACGTTGAGGCTTTCGGGCGGATTGTCGCCGGTCGGGATCTTGTCGATGCGCATTGTTACTCTCTGTTCGCTCTCGCCATCGGCAGGGTGCAGGCACCCGCGCGATCGGGCTGGAAGGATATGCCCGCGACCTAGTGGAGCCGCCCGCAAGCCGCAACGCGTTTTGTGCACTGCGGGAGGGTTGGCGTTGATTGTCCGGGTCAGCCGCCCGCGCGCGGCTCCAGGAAGCGGTCGAGCGGTTGCTCGCCCTTGCCGACGGGTTCGAGCCACGGATAGCGCAGCCCGCCGTGGTAATCGATTGCCACCGTGCGGTACGTATCGCCGCGCTTGACCAGCAGTTCGATCGGCTGGTCCGTGTCCTTCGCGGCGGTGATCGCCTCTTCGATCGTGTCGCCCGAGTAGGCGATGCCGTTCACCGCGACGATGGTGTTGCCGTTGACGATCCCCGCATCGAAGGCCGGCCCGTCCCACAGCGTGCCCGTGACCGTGCCGTCGGTGCCGAGGTTCACACCGAGCGAGTAGAACAGGTTGAGGTACTTGCCGTTGCCCATCCGGCCCTTGTCGTAGCTGTTGGGCTCGTCCTTCCAGACCAGCTGGTAGCCGCCCATTTCGATGCCGTGCAGCGGGGCGGGCTGGTTGGGTTCGAGCAGGCGGGTGGTCAGGAAATCGGCCCAGTCGTAGGGATAGACGCCGTTCAGCGTCGCGACGATCTCGTCGAAATCATAGGTCAGCTGGCCCCAGTCGCCATCATTCACGCCGAAGAAGGCCTTGGCGAAATCGTCGAGCCCCTTCCTGCCCTTGGTGCCCTGGCGAATGATCTGGTCCGCCTCGATCCACACCAGCGCACCCTCGACATAATAGTCTTCGCTGCGCGCGAGCGAAGAGTAGGGCAGCGGTGCGCGCGAGTTGATGATCGGATCGTTGGTGGTGTCGGCGACGGAGCGGTACGCGCGACCCGGCTGGCCTTCGGAATAGTTCGCGGCATAGGTCGCGAAGGCATCGAGGAAGGTCTGCCTGGTCTGCAACCCGCTGCGCGCGGCGAGCACCCAGCCCCACAGCTGGGTCTGCCCTTCGTAGAGCCACAGCAGCGAATCCTGCATCGGGGTGCGATAGTCGGGCGTCCACAGGTCGTCCGGGCGGCGGTACTTGCCGTTCCAGCTATGCACCAGCTCGTGGCTGACGACGTTGTGGTCCCAGTCCATCTCGTCCCAGTCGATCAGCGCGGTGGGCTCGTATTGGTTTTCCGCCGAGCGCTGGTGCTCCAGCCCGATCCCGCCCATCCGGTCGGTCAGCGCGAGCAGGATGTCGTAGTGGTCGAAGTGGCGCGCGCCGAACAGCGCGTCGGCCTCGTCGATCAGCCGTTCGAAGCGGGTGAGGTTTTCGGGCGCGAGGTCGAGATATTTGGGCTTGTCTGCCACCGCATCCAACCACACGTTCTCGCCCACTTCCCAGCGTTCGGCATATTTGCCCGCGAAGATCGGCGAATCGACCAGCGTTTCGTAATCGACCGTCTGCCAGGTGACCGTGTCGTTCTCACGCGTCTTGCCATCCAGTGCGGTGAACACCTGCCATCCCGCGGGCACTTTCACCGTCGGCTTCACCGCGATCCGTCGCACGTAGTGCCCGGCGGGATAGAAGCTCATCTTCTCCCACTGCAGGTTGAGCATTTCCTGCGTCATGGTGATCCGACCCTCGCTGCCGGTGATCGGCGAGGTGTGGACGAACTGCGCGGTCACCGCTTCGGTCCCCTCGGGCAGGTCGACGATCAACTCGTACACGTCGAGCGGATTGCGCTTCCATTCGAGCACCTTGCCGCCCGCGGTGAAGCGGATGCCGCTGACGAGGTTGATCGGCCCGCGCGCCGCGTGGTTGCCCGGCAGCCATTCGGGGAACAGCAGCCGCAGCTCGCGCATGTCCGCGGTTACGGGAATGGTCTGGGTGACGCGATAGACGCCGCGCGCCGTGTCGGTCGCGTCGATATCCAGCGCGATCGTCCCGCCCGGCCACGGCGTATCGGCGGGCAGCGGGGTCGCGTCGTCCAGCTGCGCCTGCTCCGGCGCGGTGTTGCCCGCGGGGCGGATGTCGCCCTGCGCAAGGGCCGGGGTGGCCAGCAGGAAGGGGAGGAGGGCGGCGCTAAGGGCGGGATGCTTCATGGACGGGGTTCATGCGGGCAATCGCGCGCGCATGCAATAATGTATCCTGCTTTCGTTTCGGCGACCCGCACGCTAAGCGCTCGCCCATCATGGCAAAGACAAAGACACCGCAGGCAATCCGCGGCACGCAGGACATTTTCGGGGCCGAGGCGGAAAGCTTCGCCTTCGTGGTCGAAACCTTCGAACGCGTGCGCAAGCTTTACCGCTTCCGCCGCGCGGAAATGCCCGTGTTCGAGAAGACGGAAGTATTCGCCCGCTCGATCGGCGAGACGACCGATATCGTCTCGAAGGAAATGTATTCCTTCGAGGATCGCGGCGGGGAATCGCTCACGCTGCGGCCCGAATTCACCGCGGGCATCGCGCGTGCGTATCTGACTAACGGCTGGCAACAGCACGCGCCGGTGAAGCTGGCGACCCACGGCCCGCTGTTCCGCTACGAGCGCCCGCAGAAGGGCCGCTACCGCCAGTTCCATCAGATCGACGCCGAGATCATCGGCGCGGCGGAGCCCCAAGTAGACGTCGAGCTGCTCGCGATGGCCGATCAGGTGATCCGCGAGCTGGGGATCGAGGGCGTGACGCTCCACCTCAATACTTTGGGCGATGGCGATTCCCGCGAGGCATGGCGCGCCGCGCTGGTCGAGCACTTCCGTAGCGTGAAGGACGAGCTGAGCGAGGAATCGCAGGAGCGGCTGGAGAAGAACCCGCTGCGGATTCTCGACAGCAAGGATCGCCGCGACCAGCGCTTCCTGGCCGACGCGCCGAAGATCGACGACTTCCTGACCGACGAGGCGCGTGGCTTTTTCGATGCGGTAACCAGCGGTCTGGATGCCGCGGGCGTGAAGTGGGTGCGCGCGGAAAGTCTGGTGCGCGGGCTCGACTACTACCGCCACACCGCGTTCGAGTTCATTCCCGACGAGGGCTCGGCTGCGGCGGACGCGCTGGGTTCGCAGAGCACGATCCTGGGCGGCGGGCGCTACGATGGGCTGATCGAGAGCCTTGGCGGTTCGCCCACGCCCGCAGTCGGCTGGGCTGCGGGGATCGAGCGGCTGGCGATGCTGGTGGGGGAGAAGGAAGCGAACGCGGCCGATGTGATGGTGGTTGCGGAATCCGATGACGTGATTCTCACGGCCATCCGCGCGCTGGCCCGGTTCCGTGAGCTCGGGTTCTCCGCAGATCTGATCGCGAGTGGTTCGCCCAAGAAGCGCTTCGACAAGGCCGTGAAGACACCTGCATCGGCGATCGTGAGTTTGCGTGACGGAGCCGAAGGAACGACCTCCAACTTCCGGGGCGAAAATCCACGCGCGACAGAGGTGCAGGCAGCGTGGGATGCAATGCGGCACCAGCTATAGGATTTGCGTGTCACCCCGAACTTGTTTCGGGGTCCAGTCCTCCTCCCGCGATGGGCTTGCAGACGGAAGGCTGGATGCTGAAACAAGTTCAGCATGACGTAGAACTTAAGTGCCGTCGCTTCCCATCTCGTCGCCCCGGACTTGATCCGGGGCAGGGTTTCCTTTCGCGCGAGCCAAGCCAAAAGAAGCCTGATCCCGGGGCCCCCGCCTGCGCAGGGGCAGGCAAGCCCGGGATGACGGTGGAGGGGGAGGGCCACGCTATCTTTCCTACTCCATCCTTCCCGCGCTAATGCGCCTTGCATGATCGCCCACGCACCCGACATTCACCTGCCGAACTAGCCCCGTCGCGCAGGGCCCACTTTCTAACCCCTGGACTGTGTGTCAGGTGTGCCAGAAATCCTACCGGAACGACCATTGACCATCCCTCCCGAACGCCTCGACCAGATCGCCAACCGCTTCGCAGAGATCGAGGCGCGGATGGCCTCGGGCCAGCTGGAGGGCGAGGAATTCGTCCAGGCGAGCCGCGACTATGCCGAGCTGGAGCCGGTCGCGAAGCTCGCGCTGGAGCTGAAGGCCGCGCGCGAGGAAGTCGCGGGGCTGGACGAGATGCTCGCCGATCCCGAGATGCGCGACATGGCGGAAGAGGAGCTCGAAGCGCTCAACCAGCGTATTCCCGAGCTCGAACAGCAGCTCGCCGTCGCGATGCTCCCGCGCGACAGTGCCGATGCCAAGCCCGCGATGCTCGAAATCCGCGCAGGCACGGGCGGTGATGAAGCCGCGTTGTTCGCGGGCGACCTCTACCGCATGTACGAACGCTTCGCGGGCGAGCAGGGCTGGAAGGTCGAGCCGGTCAGCATGAGCGCGTCCGAAGTGGGCGGGTTCAAGGAAATCGTCGCCCACGTCACCGGCACCGGCGTGTTCGCCAAGCTCAAGTTCGAAAGCGGCGTGCACCGCGTCCAGCGCGTGCCCGAAACGGAGAGCGGCGGGCGCATCCACACCTCGGCGGCGACCGTGGCGGTGCTGCCCGAACCGGACGAGGTCGACGTGCAGGTCGATCCGGGCGACCTCAAGATCGACACCTATCGCGCGTCCGGCGCGGGCGGGCAGCACGTCAACACGACCGATTCGGCAATCCGCATCACCCACCTGCCCACTGGGCTCGTGGTCACCTGCCAGGACGGGCGCAGCCAGCACAAGAACCGCGAACAGGCGATGCAGGTGCTGCGCGCGCGGCTCTACGAACAGCAGCGCGACGCCGCGCAGGGGGCGGAGGCCGAGGCGAGGAAGGCGATGGTCGGCAGCGGCGACCGTTCCGAACGGATTCGCACCTACAACTTTCCGCAAGGCCGCGTGACCGACCACCGGATCGGCCTCACGCTGCAGAAGCTGCCGCAGATCATCGCCGGGCCGGGGCTGGGCGAGCTGGTCGACGCGCTGATCGCCGAGGACGAGGCCAAGCGGCTCGCGGCGATGAATGAGTGATGCTGTCGACCTGAAGGGCAGTGTCGGCGAGGTCATCCGCGAGGCGGCGAGCCTGCTCGACGTCGCATGGGCGCGGATCGATGCCGAGCTGCTGATGGCGCACGCGCTGGGATGCTCACGCTCGGCCATGCTGCTTCACCATATGCGTGATCCGGTGCCCGATGGCTTCGCTCCGCTGTTCGCGCGGCGGCTGGGACACGAGCCGGTTGCCTACATCACCGGCAGTGCCGAGTTCTATGGGTTCGAGCTGAAGGTCACGCCCGCCGTCCTGATCCCGCGCGGGGATAGCGAGACGCTGATCGACGCCGCGCAGGAGCACTTCGGGACGGGCGAACCGCCGCAGCGCATCCTCGACCTCGGCACCGGGTCGGGCGCGCTGCTGCTGGCGGCGCTGTATCAGTGGCCCGAGGCGGAGGGGATTGGTCTCGATGCCTCCATGCCCGCGCTGCGCGTCGCGCAGTGCAATGCGCGCAAGCTGGGGCTGGCGGAGCGTGCCAGGTTCCTGCGGCGCAGCTGGCGCCGGGATGGCTGGCAGCGCGATTTGGGCACGTTCGACCTGGTCCTGTGCAATCCGCCCTATGTCGAGGATGACGCATCGCTCGACCCGTGCGTGCGCGAGCACGAGCCGGGATCGGCGCTGTTTGCGGGGCCCGAAGGTCTCGACGATTACCGAATCCTACTCCCGCAAATCGCGCCCTTGTTGACGCCTGATGGGATCGCCATCTTCGAAATCGGCGGTACGCAGCATGAGGCAGTCGCCGCACTCGCGCAAAATCAAGGGCTTGAGAACGCCATGCGCCGGGACCTGAACGGACACCCGCGCGCAATGATTATGTCGCAAGGGGTTGGCAAAGGGAAAGCCAACCGGTAAGTCCGGTCTCGACCTGGCAAGAAATGGACGGTTTCTCGCCCGGGTCGCGATCCGACATTTGCGGTGGGACCAGGCTCCTTCAAGGGCTTGCGATCGGCAAGAGTTCGAAGATCATGCTTAGGGACAGGTGGGCCGCGGACCCAGCACAGCTGCGACGCCGCATCTATTGGCCCGACCACGAGGGAAGACTAATTCCTTGAACAACAACAGTAATCGCAACAACAACAACCGGCGGCGCGGCCGCGGCAATCGCAATCAGGGCGGGGGCGGTAACAGCTCCAACCGGATCGACAGCCGCGCACGGGGCAATGCACCCCAGCTGCTGGACAAGTACAAGAAGCTCGCGCAGGACGCCCAGCACAATGGCGACCGCGTGCAGACGGAGTACTATCTGCAGTTCGCGGACCACTATTTCCGCGTCATCGCCGACAATAAGGCCCGCCAGGACGAACAGCGCGCCAAGCGCGACACCGGGCGCGACCGTGCGAACGACGATACCGACGAAGACGACGACGATCGTGGCAATGACAACCGCAGCAGCGGCAATCGTGGCGACGACAATCGCAACGACGAACGGCGCAAGCCCAAGAAGGGCAACCGCAGCGAACGCCAGCGCGGTCGCGATCGCTCCGACGATGACGACACGTCGTCCGATGCCGATTCCGACGCCAATGATGGCGACGACGAGTTCGAAAGCGACGACAACCCCTTCGTGCGCAAGCGCAGCAGCGAACCGCGCCGCGCCGCTCCGAAGGCACGCAAGACCTCGCGCAAGGCGGACAAGGATAGCGACGACAACAAGGGCGATGACGGCGAAATCGACGCCAACGTCCTGCCGCCTGCCATCGCGGCGGCGACGGCTGGCGACGGCGACGAAGATGCCAAGCCGGCCAAGGCAGCGGCTAAGCCGCGTCGGCGGACCCGCAAAGCGGCCGACGATGGTGATGACGAGGCGCTGAGCGCGGTAGGCTGACAGCGCGATGCGTGTGGCCCGACCAATGTGGTCGCGTGGCGCGGTCGGCACTGAGCCGGTGACCCGCCCGGCACGGCGCGGGCAGCCCCCGTGCTGAACCGGGCGCTGCCTTTCGCGCTGGCGCATCCACGCCTGACCCTGCTGGTGCTGGGCGGCATTTCCGCGCTCGGCTTCCCGCCCTTCCACCTGTGGCCTCTCGCGCTGCTCGCGCTGGGCGCGGCGGCGGTGCTGATCCGCTTCAGCCCGACGGTGCGGGGCGCATTCCTGCGCGGATGGCTGTTCGCGCTCGCCCACTTCACCGTCACCAACACGTGGATTGCGACCGCCTTCACCCATCAGGACCGGATGCCCGCCATTCTCGGCTGGCTCGCGGTGCCGCTGCTGTCGACCTTCCTCGCGCTCTACCCCGCAATCGCCTTTGCCGCCGCCTACCGGCTGGCGCGTGGTCGCAGTACGCTGGCCTATGCGCTGGCGCTGGGCGGGGCCTGGGTGCTGACCGAGTGGCTGCGCGCGACCCTGTTCACCGGCTATGCCTGGGGGCCCTTCAGCCTCGCCATGCTCGGCCCGTTCGACCGGCCGGGGCTGGCCGGGCTGCTTCCGCTGACCGGCACCTACGCGCTGTCGGGTATCGCGGTGGTGCTGGCCGCGATGCTGATCGACCAGGTGCTGCGCCGCGAATGGCTGCGTTTCGGGATCGCCTCGGTCCTGCTTGCGGTTGCGATGTACTGGCCCGTGGGGGCTGGGCGTGAGGGTGAGCTCGACTACACGCTGGTCCAGCCCGATCTCGATCAGGACGAGCTGAACGATCCGCGTCAGTACGAGCCGAGCTTCCTCACGCTCGCGGCGCTATCCGCCCGCCCGCCTGCGAGCGAGCCCGATCAGCGGCTGGTGCTGTGGCCCGAGGGCGTGCTGCCGGACTATCTGCGCGAGGGCTATCCCGAGCGTTTCTACGCCGCGACCACCGCCGGGCGCGACCCCGCTTTCGCGCGAGCCCGGCTCGCCCGTGTGATCGGCGAGGGCGGACTGCTGCTGACCGGGACGACCGATCTCGAGGTGGACGGGGACACCGTGACGGGGGCCTACAACGTGGTCACCGTGCTGAACGACCAGGGCGAGATCACCGGCAGCTATCGCAAGGCGCATCTGGTGCCTTATGGTGAATATCTGCCGTTTCGCGACGTTCTGGAACCGCTCGGCCTGTCGCGGCTGGTGGCAGGCTCGATCGATTTCCATCCCGGCCCGGGTCCGCAGACGCTCGATCTGGGCGCCTATGGCCGTGCGGGCGTGCAGATCTGCTACGAAATCATCTTCTCCGGTCAGGTGGTCGATCGCACCAACCGCCCGGACTACATCGTGAACCCCTCGATCGACGGCTGGTTCGGGCCGACCGGGCCGCCACAGCATCTGGCGCAGGCCCGCATGCGTGCGATCGAAGAAGGCCTGCCGGTGCTGCGTTCTACCACCACCGGGATCAGCGGCGTGATCGACGCGCGGGGCGTCGTCCGCCAGCATATGGCAATGGGCGAGCAGGCGCGGATCGAAGGCAAGGTGCCGCCCGCCGGGGCGCCGACGCTGTTCGCGCGGCTGGGCAACTGGCTGGCGCTGATCTGGGCGCTCGCACTCCTCGGCGGCTCCCTAGTTGTCAACCGGCGCAGGCGGGTTTAGGGCGCACATCGAGACTTAAAGAACTCTTTATATCGAGGTAACGTCGACCAATGCGCAGCAGCTATATCTTCACCTCCGAAAGCGTTTCCGAAGGCCATCCGGACAAGGTTTCCGACCAGATTTCGGATGCGATCGTCGATCTGATGCTCAGCAAGGATCCCGAGTCGCGAGTCGCCTGCGAAACGCTCACCACCACGCAGCGCGTCGTGCTCGCGGGGGAGATCCGCTGCACGCCGATGTACGATAATGGCGAGTGGAAGCCGGGTGCCGCCGAAGAGATCGAGCAGGTCGTGCGCGATACGGTGAAGGAAATCGGCTACGAACAGACCGGTTTCCACTGGCAGACGTTCACCTTCGAAAACCACCTGCACGGCCAGTCGAGCGAAATCGCGCAGGGCGTGGACGCCGGCACCGACGGGTCCAACAAGGACGAAGGCGCGGGCGACCAGGGCATCATGTTCGGCTATGCCTGCAACGAGACGCCCGACCTGATGCCTGCGACGCTCGATTACAGCCACAAGATTCTCCAGCGGCTGGCCGACGACCGCAAGTCGGGCACGGCACCGTTCCTCGAACCCGACGCCAAGAGCCAGGTCACGCTGCGCTACGAAAACGGCAAGCCGGTGAAAGCCATGGCGATCGTCGTCTCGACCCAGCACGCCAAGGGTTACGACCAGGGCGACAAGGAAGCCGAGCTGAAGGCCTACGTGAAGAAGGCCGTGGGCGAAGTGCTGCCCGACGGCCTGATCGACGGCGATACGGTGTGGCACATCAACCCGACCGGCGCGTTCGAGATCGGCGGGCCGGACGGTGACGCCGGGCTGACGGGTCGCAAGATCATCGTCGACACCTATGGCGGCGCAGCCCCGCACGGCGGCGGCGCGTTCAGCGGAAAGGACCCGACCAAGGTCGACCGCTCGGCCGCCTACATCACCCGCTATCTGGCGAAGAACGTCGTGGCAGCAGGCCTCGCCACGCATTGCACCATCCAGCTGTCCTACGCGATCGGCGTTTCCGAGCCGCTGTCGGTCTACGTCGACCTGCACGGCACGGGCACGGTCTCCGAAGAGGCGCTGGAAGATGCGATTCGCGGGATGACCAAGCTGGGCGGACTGACCCCGCGCGGCATCCGCACGCACCTTGGCCTGAACAAGCCGATCTACAAGCAGAGCGCGGCCTATGGCCACTTCGGTCGGACGGCAGCGGGCGACGCCTTCCCGTGGGAGCGCACCGACCTGGTCGACGACCTGAAGGCTGCCGTCGGCAAGTAATCCGGTGGACCGGCGCGGCACTGTACTGACCGCGCCCGGTCCCTCGGGAGGGCGGGTCGTCGCGCTCGATGCGCTGCGCGGCATTGCCGTGGCGGGCATCGCACTGATGAACGTCTATATCTATGCGCTGCCCCCGGCTGCCTATTTCAATCCGGCGGCGGCGGGCAGCGAGAGCGCGCTCGATGCGATTGACTGGGCGCTCAGCTTCCTGCTGGTGGAAGACAAGTTTCGCAGCCTGTTCGCCATGCTGTTCGGCGCAGGAGTCGCGATCCTGATCGAACGTGCGGGAAAGGACCGACGCGGTCACCCGCTGCGCGACCATGCGCTGCGCATGCTGGTGCTGTTCGCGATCGGCGGTGCTCACGCGATCCTGCTCGCGAATAACGACGTGCTGCGGCTCTACGCAATGGCGGGCCTGTTCGTGCCGCTGTTCTTGCGGCTGGATGCGCGCAGATTGCTGGTCGCGGGCGGCATCCTGATGGTGCTGCACGTGATCGGCGGCACGCTGATTGCGTACCAGTGGCTAACTGCAGAGCCGGGCACCCAGCAGGCGCTGCTGCCCGACTGGGCCTTCGGCGCAAACCCGGATGCGCTCCGCTACGGGCAGATGATCGGTACCGAGAGTTTTGCCGAGCGGTTTGCACGCCGCATCGCCGGGTTCGGCCCGGCGCTGGAGACCCAGGTGCCCGGCGTCCCTTCCGCGCTGGGCACAATGTTGGTGGGAGCAGGCCTGTGGCGCAGCGGCCTCCTGCAGGGTAGCTGGCCGCGCGCACGCTGCCTTGCTCTGGCGCGAAAACTCGCGCTGATCGCCCTGCCGCCGCTGGTGCTGCTGATGCTGGTGGATATGTGGACGGGCTTTACCGGCGCGGTGGTCGGTCCGGTCTCGCTCTTCTGGTCGCTGCCCTTCGATCTGCTGCTGGCGATCGCCTATGCCGCGCTGGTGATGGCTCTGTTCGCCGGTCGGGAGAGCGCGCTGCGCCGCGTTCTCGCCGCGACCGGGCGCCTGTCGCTCACCAACTACCTTCTTACCAGCGTGGTGTTCGCGCTGCTGTTCAATTCCTGGGGGCTGGGCCTCTACGGGACAGTGTCGCGCGGCGGAGCCTTTGCGCTCGCTTTCGTGCCGATCGTGCTGATGCTGATCTGGTCGCCGCTCTGGCTGGCGCGTTTCCGACAAGGCCCGTTCGAGTGGCTGTGGCGCGGCATCGCGCGCGGGCGCTTCGGCCCGATCAGGCGCTAGTCGTCCTGCCCTAGCCTGGGCGAAGGCTCGCCCAGTGCCAGCTCGGCGTCGGAGAATTTGAACGGGCTGCGCAGGCCGGTCAGCCCCTCGGCCATCGGGAAGGTCATCCCGCGCGCCTGCACCTGCGGCTCTTCGAACACTTCGGAAACCTCGTAGATCGGCCCTGCGGGGACACCCGCCTCGCGACAATGGCGCAGCAGCGCTTCACGATCCCACTGCGCGGTCTCCGCGGCGATGATCCCGTCGATCTCGGCGCGGTTGGCGATCCGCGCCTCGTTGGTGGCGAAGCGTTCGTCACCCAGCAGATCGTGCCGCTCGAACACTTCGAGCAGCCTGCGGAACAGCCGGTCGTTTGCAGGCGCGAGCACGATTGGGCCGTCCTTGGTCGGGAACACGCCATAGGCGCTGACCTGCGCGTGCATGTTGCCCATGCGTGGCGGGTTCTCACCGGTGGCGAAGAAGCTTTGCGCCTGATGGGCGAGCAGCGCGACCGAGCAATCGTAGAGCGCCATGTCGATATGCTGGCCCCTCCCCTCCATCGGCCCCGTCCGCGCCCGCATCGCCAGCGCGGCCTGGATCGCGATGGTCGAATAGAGCCCGCAGAACAGGTCCGAAATCGACATGCCGTGCTTCATCGGCTCGCCCTCGGGCTCGCCCGTCAGCGCCATGAACCCGCTCATCGCCTGGATCACGAAGTCGTAGCCCGGCTCATCGCGGCGCGGGCCATCCTGCCCGAAGCCGCTGATGGAGCAGTAGACAAGAGCGGGATTGGAGGCGGACAGGCTGGCGTAGTCGAGGCCGAACTTGGTCAGCTTGCCGGGCAGAAAATTCTCCAGCACCACGTCGGCTTCGGCTGCGAGAGTGGTCACCCGGGCGAGATCGTCCGCATTGCGAAAATCCGCGGTAATCCCACGCTTCCCCCGATTGCAGCCGTTGTAATAGGCCGCCTCGCGCGCGCCGTCCTCGCGCTCCACGAAAGGTGGGCCCCACAGCCGCGTCCCGTCGCCCTCGGGCGCTTCAACCTTGATCACGTCCGCGCCAAGATCAGCCAGGGTCTGCCCGGCGAAGGGGCCTGCGAGGATGCGCGCGAGTTCGAGCACCTTGAGGCCGGCGAGCGGCGCATTCGGATTGCGGGGTTTATCGAGCCACATGGCCGCTTCGCTGGGCCAGCGCGGTGGCGAGGTCAAGCCGGGCGGATCACATCGCTTGGTCGAGGAAGGTCACGCTGCGGTCGAGCACCGGGGCTTTGCTGCGAAACGGCTTGGATAGCGCCACGACCACATCCTCGTGGCTCAGGTCCTCGTAGTTCTCCGTGCGCACCGGCGCGCCGAGGTCGCGCAGCTTCGCCGCGAGGTTCTCCGTGTTGTAGGGGCGAACCACGGTGTCCTTGCTTGACGTGATCAGCAGCAGCGGCGGTGCATCGGCGCGCGCCCATTCGATGGGCTGCGTGTCGCGCGGGCTCGGCCAGTGCGACATCGCGTCGATCGAGCGCTTCTTGTCGAAGGGGTAGAAGTCGTAAGGGCCGGACAGGCCGATCGCGGCCTTCACGGTATCGGGCGCCACACCGGCAGCTTTCAGCCAGCGCGGGTCCAGCGCCAGCGTGACTGCGGTGTGCGCGCCCGCCGAATGGCCCGCGAGTGCGATCCGGCCGGGATCGCCGCCGAAGCGGGCGATATTGTCGCGAGTCCAGCGCACCGCCTCGGCCCCGTCCTCGACGAAGGCCGGGAAGCGCACCTGCGGCACCTTGCGATAATCGGGGATGACCACCACGAAGCCGCGGCTAGCGAGTGCGCGCCCGGCAAAGGCATAGGCATCGCGATCGCCCTTCACCCAGCCGCCGCCGTAGAAGAACACGATCACCGGGCGCGGTGTCTCGCTCGCCGCGTCGGGCACCCACACGTCGAGCGTCTGCTCATGATTGCCGAAGGGGATCGCCGTGCCCGCGCGATGCGTGCCGGTGCCCCCGCCAGAAATCCGATCGATGATCGAAAGCAGCTTCGGGGGCGAGGTCAGCGCGATGGCCACGCCCAGCGCCAGCACGGCCGACAGCGCCAGCCCCGCGATCCACCACTTCATCACGCGGTTTCTAGCGCGACCTCGTAGTTCGCCGTCGTGCTCTTCGCGATATCGTCTTCGGTCACGCCCGGTGCCAGCTCGATCAGGCGGAACGCGCTGTCGTGGTCGGGCCGCTGGAACACGCCGAGGTTGGTGATGATCATGTCGACCACATTGGTACCGGTCAGCGGCAGGCTGCATTCGGGGATGAACTTGGGGTCGCCGTGCTTGCTGGTGTGGTCCATCACCACGATGATCTTCTTGACCCCCGCGACCAGATCCATCGCGCCGCCCATGCCCTTGATCATCTTGCCGGGAATCATCCAGTTGGCGATGTCGCCGTTCTCGGCCACTTCCATCGCGCCCAGCACGGTCAGGTCGATATGCCCGCCGCGGATCATCGCAAAGCTGGTCGCGCTGTCGAAATAGGCGGAGTGATCCAGCTCGCTGATGGTCTGCTTGCCCGCGTTGATCAGGTCCGCGTCTTCCTCGCCTTCCAGCGGGAAGGGACCGATGCCGAGCATGCCGTTCTCGCTCTGCAGCGTCACGTGCATGCCTTCCGGGATGTGGTTGGCGACCAGCGTGGGGATGCCGATGCCCAGGTTGACGTAATAGCCATCCTGAAGCTCGCGCGCGGCGCGCGCAGCCATTTCGTCGCGGGTCCAGCCGGGGGTCTGCTCGGTCATGTCTCTAGCCTTGTGAAGGAGGTGTCTGGGCGGTGATGGGTGCGCTGATCGCAGCGGTGATCGGAGCCGGGCCGAGGAACCACGCCTCGCCGATCAGCGGATCGAGCGCGAAGGCATCGTCCGGGTTCTTGAGATATCCGAACAGCGAATCGAAATCGCGCTTCTGGTCGCCCAGGATCGCGACGATGCAATAATCGCCGCTGGCATCCTGGCGGCGCGAATCCTTGCTCTCGTTCTCGTAGCGCACGAGGTAGAGTTCGTCCTCGCCCCGCGGGTCGAGCCCGGTGCGCAGCAGCGCCTTGCGGACCGCGCCCGCGCGATCGGCGGTATGGCGCGAGAGCCACAGAACCGCGACTTCCTGCGCACGCAGCGCGGCGAGCACGCGGACCAGCCCGTTGGGGGCGGCGATATCGTCGGTCAGCGGGGCCTCGCCGTCACCGGGGTCCAGATCGACCAGAACCGCGGTCTGTGCGAAGGCGCAGGGCGCACGTTCGGGCTTCAGTTGGCCCGGCTCGGCGAGCAGCGCGGACAGGCGCGGCTCGGTCGCGTAAGGATCGCGCTGGGCGACTGCCGTGGCGGCGGCGAACAGGCCTTCGAAGCCGCCCGTCGCCGATTCGCCCGGCGCGCCGCTGGGTGGAGGCAGCGCGGTAAGGTTGGTCAGGGTCGCGCTGCTTGTCTCGGTTTGGCCGGGGCCTGCCCCTTCCGTCGGCGAGCCTGTGCCGGGGCGAGCGGCGCTGGACGGAGCGGGCAGTGCCGCCATCGCCACATTCTCGTCCTCGATCTCGCTTTTTGCGCTAGCGCTCTGCACACCGGGGCGATCATAGCCGCTGGGCTTGTCGTCGGTCATGCGCTTGCCCAGCAGCAGCCCCGCCGCGATCGGCGCAGCGGCGGCAACGCAGCCCGACAGGCCGGGTGCGATGGCAAACAGCAGGAGCGGGGCGAGCAGGCGTTTCATCGCAGTGAGGCGGTCAGGCCGCCTCGCGCACGGTGCGGAATTCGATCTTCTTGTCGTAGGGCGCGCCCACGATCATCCGCTGCACGAACACGCCGGGCAGGTGGATGCAATCGGGATCGAGCGAGCCGGTCGGCACGATTTCCTCAACCTCGACCACGCACACCTTGCCGCAGGTGGCGGCGGGCACGTTGAAATTGCGCGCGGTCTTGCGGAACACGACATTGCCCGTCTCGTCCGCCTTCCACGCTTTCACGATGGCGAGGTCGGCGAAGATCCCGTGTTCGAGAATGTAATCCTCCGGCCCTTCGCCACGGTCGAACTGCTTCACCTCCTTGCCTTCGGCCACCTGGGTGCCGACGCCGGTCTTGGTGTAGAAGCCCGGAATGCCTGCGCCGCCTGCGCGCATCCGCTCAGCCAGCGTGCCCTGAGGGCAGAACTCGACCTCGAGCTCGCCGGAGAGGAACTGGCGTTCGAACTCCTTGTTTTCGCCCACATAGCTGCTGATCATCTTCTTCACCTGCTTGGTGCGCAGCAGCTTGCCGATCCCTTCATTATCGATCCCGGCATTGTTGCTGGCGAAGGTGAGGTTCTTCACCCCGCTGTCGCGAATCGCGTCGAGCAGTCTTTCGGGGATGCCGCAAAGGCCGAAACCTCCGCTGGCGATCAGCATGTCGTCCTTGAGCACGCCGTCGAGTGCGGCGGCGGCATCGGGGTAGAGTTTCTGCATGGGACTCCGGCAGGTCTGGGGTGAGGCTTGGGGAGGGTTTAAGGCTTCGCGCGTGCCTTGTCATCCCGTGCGCAAAACGCAAAATGGTGCGGCGCAGCAGGGCGGAAACGGGCGTGAGAAGATGAAAATGACCTAAAATCAGTACCATAAGAGAATTGCAACTTTTGCAATGCCCGATGTCTTTTTCGCACTTGCGAAATATACTGCGTTGCGGCAGAACAATGGAGCCTTTCAGGCATCCTCTCCCAAACTTCATACCCGGCTGGTTCGCCAGCCGGGTTTTTTCTTGCCTGCAATCCGCCGCGGCCTGCCGAATCGCAGCGTCGTGCGGACCCAAGCGCGTGCTCGCCCATTCCATAAGCCGCAGCGCAACTTATGTAGGGTCGCCATACCCCCCGATATGGGCGACAACCGGGAGAAACCGCACACATGGCCGACAGCGAAACCGCCACCGAAGAAAGAATCGTCCGCCTTCAGGTGGCTGCGGCCCGCCAGGAAGAGAGCGGCCGCGGCGTTGCACGCCTGCCGCGCAGCGCGATGCAGACGCTCGGCGTGACCGAGGGCGACGTGGTTCAGCTGTCGGGCAAGCGCTCGACCGCCGCGATCGTGATCGCCGCGCATGACGAGGATCAGGCGCTTGCGGTCGTCCGCCTCGACGGTCTGCAGCGCGCCAATGCCGAGGTCGGATCGGGCGAGCACGTGAAGATCGAGGCCGCGCAATCGCGCCCCGCGACCCGCGTGGTGTTCGCGCCCGCAAGCCGCGAGATGCGGCTGCAAGGGCCGACCCAGGCGCTCAAGCGCAACTTCTTCCGCAAGCCGATCGTCAGCGGCGATCTGGTCGCCACCACCGGGCAGCAGCCGGTCCAGAACATGCCGCCCGAAGTGCAGCGCATGTTCAACGCGCCCGCCTATGCGCTCACCCAGATCCGCCTGCGCGTGATCAGCACCGCGCCCAAGGGCATCGTCCATATCGACGAGAATACCGAGATCGAGCTGCGGCCCGATTTCGAAGAGCCCAAGGCGGGCCGCTCCGTGGTCAACTACGACGATGTCGGCGGGATTTCGGAGACGATCCAGCAGCTGCGCGAAATGGTGGAGCTGCCGCTGCGCTATCCGGAGCTGTTCACCCGGCTGGGTGTCGATCCGCCCAAGGGCGTGCTGCTGCATGGCCCGCCCGGGACCGGCAAGACGCGGCTGGCGCAGGCCGTCGCCAATGAAAGCGATGCCGAGTTCTTCGCCATCAACGGGCCCGAGATCATGGGTTCGGGCTACGGCGAATCGGAAAAGCGCCTGCGCGAGGTGTTCGAGAACGCCAACCAGGCGGCCCCCGCGATCATCTTCATCGATGAGATCGACTCGATTGCTCCCAAGCGCGACAGCGTGCCGGGCGAGGCGGAAAAGCGCCTCGTCGCGCAGCTGCTCACGCTGATGGACGGGCTTGAGTCGCGGGCCAATATCGTGGTCATCGCGGCGACCAACCGTCCCGATGCGATCGACGAGGCGCTGCGCCGTCCGGGCCGGTTCGACCGCGAAATCGTGATCGGCGTGCCGGACGAGACCGGGCGGCGCGAAATCCTCGCCATTCACACCCGCGGGATGCCGCTGGGCGAGGGCGTCGACCTCAAGGAGCTGGCGCGCGTCACCCACGGCTTCGTCGGCGCGGATATCGCCGCGCTTGCGCGCGAGGCGGCGATCGACGCGGTCCGCCGGATCATGCCGCAGATCGACCTCGATGCGCAGACGATTCCTCCCGAAGTGCTCGAAGGCCTGCATGTCGGGCGCGACGATTTCCTGTCCGCGCTCAAGCGCGTCCAGCCTTCCGCGATGCGCGAGGTGATGGTCCAGGTGCCCGATGTCAGCTGGAGCGATCTGGGCGGGATCGACGACGCGATCGAGAAGCTGAAGGAAGGGATCGAGCTTCCGATCAAGAACCGCGAGGCGTTCCACCGCCTCGGCATCCGCGCGGCCAAGGGCTTCCTGCTCTATGGCCCGCCGGGCACCGGCAAGACCCAGCTGGCCAAGGCGGTCGCGAAGGAGGCCGATGCCAACTTCATCTCGATGAAGAGCTCCGACCTGCTGTCCAAATGGTACGGCGAGAGCGAGCAGCAGATCGCCAAGATGTTCCGCCGTGCGCGTGCGGTCTCCCCGTGTGTGATCTTCATCGACGAGATCGACTCTCTGGTCCCTGCGCGCGGGTCAGGCAGCATGGAACCGCAGGTGACCGGGCGAGTGGTGAACACGATCCTTGCCGAGATGGACGGGCTGGAAGAGCTTCAGTCTGTCGTGGTGATCGGGGCGACCAACCGCCCCACGCTGGTCGATCCTGCATTGCTGCGGCCCGGCCGGTTCGACGAGCTGGTCTACGTCGGCACGCCCGATGTGAAGGGGCGCGAGCAGATCCTCGGCATCCATACCGGCAACATGCCGCTGGCCGACGATGTCAGCCTGTCGAAGATCGCCGAGGACACCGAGCGTTTCACCGGGGCCGATCTGGAGGACGTGGTCCGCCGCGCCGGGCTGGTCGCGCTGCATCGTGCGGGCGCGGACGTGCAGGAGGTCACCATGGCCGACTTCACCGAGGCGCTGAAGGACAGCCGCGCGTCGGTCACCGCCAAGATGGAGGACGAATACAGGAAGATGCGCGGCGAGCTGAAGAAGCGCGCGGCGGAGCCCATGCCGATCGGCTTCATCACCGAAGGCATGGTGGAATCGACCCGCCAATCTAAGCACGGCGACTGATCGCCGGGGGAATACGCCCGGCGGCTAGAGAAAGTCAGCGAGGGTCAGGTCGATCCGGCGGGTGCCGCCCGTCTTCGGCCTGACCTCCAGCGGCAGGACCGTTCCGGCGGGCCCCTGCATGGCTGCGATCAGACCCTGGAAATCGGCCCCGACCAGCCGGTCTCCCGGCACGATCCCCGCGACCGCCGCAGGGCTGCCGGGGCCGACCACCGCCACCTTTACGTCCTTGCCGGCTCGATCGATCCACATGCCCGCCCGGTTATACTCCGGTGCGGGTGCGGGCAGGGTGTTGCGGCGCAGGAACAGCTCTTTCGTCGCCGGCCGGGTGGCGATATCGAACCGGCGCAGGATTGGCAGGCCGACCAGTCCGTGTTCGAAATACGTCCACGGGCTTTTGGGTGTGAGCGTTGCGATCAGCCCGGTCAGGACCGTGCCGCCAAATCCGACCTCGGGTAACCGCACAATGCGGGCTTTCCCGTCGGGCGATCCGGGTGTCCAGCGGGGCGAATCCCACAAGCCGCTTTTCTCCAGAGCCTCGCCGCTCAACCGCAATTCGGTCGGCGAGCCGGTGTCGAGGCCGATGGGGAAGGCTTGGCCCCCGATGGTGACCGGCGCGAACATCCAGCTGGAGCCATAGCGGTTGCCTTCCAGCACGAAGGCATCTTCGACCCGGGTCCAGCCGCTGCGGTCGGGCGCTCCGGAGGGATAGAGCCGCAATTGCGACGCACCGAAATCCAGTTCGCTGTCCATGGTGGTGACCACCCCGGCGGCGAGCGATCCGACTGCATCCTCAATGAAATTGACGTGGTCGGTCGCGGCGAAAAGCGCGCCGGCCTGGCGCACCACGCCGCCCAGCGAAAGCTCGTCCACCAGCACCATATCGTACACCCGGTGCGCGCCAATCAGGCCGAGCGGGCTCTTGCCCACTGTCTTGAGGCCCAGCCGATCCACCATCGCCTGCTCCATCAGGCCGACCGACCCTCCGGTATCGACGACCAGCGGCCACGGCCCCTGCCCGTTGAGCAGGCAGTCGATCAGCACGCGCTTGTCGGTCAGCCGGATGGGAATGGTGATGGTGTTCGATTGGGCCAGCAGCCGGGCTGGGGAGAGCGCAACCGCCCCCATCGCAGCGGTGGTGGCAAGGAAGCTGCGACGTGCGATCATGGGTGATCCCAACTGGCTGGTTTGTAAGGGCTTTCGCCAATTTAGGCCGAAGATGTGACGGGACAGTGAACGCGCGTCTAGCCGCCCCGTTCGTTCGCGGCCTCGACCTCCAGCCGGTGGCGGATCAGTGCGACCGGCTGGTTCTCGCGCAGCCATTGCAGCATGTATTCACGCACCGCGCAGCGCAGATCCCACACATCGCCGATCGTCGCCCCGGTCATCGACAGACGCAGCGCGATGCTTTCTGGGTAGGCGTCGGTCACCAGCGCGGCGGCATCGCGCTCGTCCCACTGCGGATGATCCTTCAGGAAATCGAGAAATGCCTGCCGGATCGGCGCGACATCCGCGATCGGATCGAGGTGCAGCATTACGACGCCGGTCAGCCGGTCGGCGGAGCGTGACCAGTTCTCGAAGCTCTCCTCGAAGAACTTGCCTGTCGGCACCACCAGCACGCGCTCGTCCCACACGCGGACCATGACGAAGGTCATGCGGATTTCCTCGACCCGGCCGGTCACCCCGTCGACCACCACCATGTCGCCGATCCGGATCGGTTCGGTCAGCGCCATCTGGATGCCGGCGATGAGGGATTTGAGCGCCGGCTGCGCGGCGGCACCGATCGCCAGCGCGGCGAGGCCGGCCGAGGCCATCAGTGTGACGCCGACCTGCCGCACGCCGGGGATGTTCACCAGCACCAGCGCGATGGTGATGACGATGATCAGGCTCGACGCGGTGCGGCGGAAAATCTCGATCCGCGTCTTGCGGCTGCGCATGTGGATCGGGTCGAGCCGGCGTTCCATCCGCCGTTCGTGCGCGGTGGCCCAGCCGGTCACGAAGGCCAGCACCAGCCAGCCCAGGATCACCGGCGCGACGAAATCCGACAGCGCATCCCACGCCGGGCGGATCACGTCGGCCCGCTCCGCCGCCGCAGATATCGCGATGGTCACGGCCAGCCATAGCGCCGGTGCGCGGATCGCCTCGACCACCGGCTGGCCGTGGCGCGCCGGACCATGCGCGGTCGCCTTGCGGATGATGCCGAAGGCGAGCCGATGGGCCGCCACCGCGACGATCACGCACACGCCGAGGATGGCCGCAGCGATGGCGATGTCTTCGACCGGCACCGCCCAGCTGCGCAGGTCGGGCATGGCGATGGAGACAAGGATCGACATCGGTCAGGCCGCCGCTTTGCCGGGCTGCGCGGGAAACGCGATGCTGACCGTAACGCCGCGCGGGCCGAAGGTCCGCTCGATCTCGCCGCCCATCTGGCGTGCGGCCCCGATCATCAGCGTGCTGCCGAAGCCGCCCTGGCTCTGCGCGGGCTGTTCACCTTCCTGCTGGTCTGCCGTATCCCAGTCCTCCTGCCAGTCGAGATGGAGCAGGTTGCCCTTGCGCGTCCAGCGCACGGTCAGCTCGCCGGCATCACGCCAGCAGCCATATTTCACCGCATTGGTCGCCAGCTCGTGCAGCACCAGCCCCAGCGGGGTGACCTGCACCCGGTCGATTGCGACATCATCGCCTTCCAGCACCAGCCGCTTGTCCTGCGACACGTGCGGCTCGACGGTCGCCTCTACCAGCGCGCGCAGCGATGCGCCGCCCTGCCGGTTGAGCCGGTCGGCGGCGGTGCCGTGGCCCTGCGTGACCTCGTGCGCGGTCAGCAGCGCGTGGATCCGTGCGCTGATCCGGTCCTTGTAGGCAGTCACATCACTCGCTTCGCGCGCGCTCATCTGGATGATCGCGAGGACCATCGCGAACAGGTTCTTGACCCGGTGGTTGAGCTCCTGCGCCAGCAGGTTCGCCCGGTCGCGCGCAACCTCCAGCTCGCGCGCCTGCGCCGCCTCGGTCTCGGCTTGCGCGGTCCGTGCGACCAGCACCGCGCCGAGCACGATCGCGCTCACCAGCAGCAGCAGCAGCAGGCCCAGCAGCGGCAGGATGCGCGCTTCGGCGGCCTGAGCACGCGCGCTCTGTTCATCCAGCAGACGGTTCTCGATCTGCGCCAGCCGGTCGATCGCGGCGGTCAGGCGCTGCATCGCATCATAGCCCTCACCCTCAAGGATCTGGCGTCGCGCGTCGCGCAGCTGGCCGCGTTCGACCTGCCCGATGGTCTGGTCGAGCTCGGCGAACTTGTCGTTCAGGGCATCCTCGATCGCGACGAACTCGGCACGCTGTTCGTCGGTCATCCGGGTGTTGATCGACCGTGCGAGCCTCTCCATCGCCGTCTCGGCATCGCGCCGCGAGGTCCGGTAAGGCTTGAGATAGCGCGTATCGAGCGTGATGTAATAACCGCGCTGCGCGCTTTCGGCGGACAGGGCGGCGCGTTCGATCCGGTCGAGCATCAGCAGCACGTCGCCCAGCCGCTCGACCTGATTGCGCTCGGCACGCTCGGCCGCGCCCGTCGACAGCAGCAGCAGCACCGCGCCCAGGATCGCGCCCGCCATTGCGCCCAGCACCAGCCAGTTGAACCACCGGCGGATAAACACGCGAAAGAGCGCGACCCGGGATGATGAGGGGGACGACCCGGTCAATGCGCGTCGTCCCAGTTTTTCCCGGTGCCGATCTCGACCCCCAGCGGCACGCTGAGCTCGACCGCCGGGCCGGCGGCGTCGGCCATGACCGACCGGATGACCGGTTTGGCCTGCTCGACCAGTCCTTCGGGCATTTCGAACACCAGTTCGTCATGCACCTGCAGCAGCATCCGCACCCCGTCGGGCGCATCGGGCTTCAGGCCCGCTTCGGCGAGCGCGGGACCCATGCGGGCCATGGCGCGCTTGATGATGTCCGCACTGGTGCCCTGGATCGGCGCGTTGACCGCGGCACGCTCGCTCCCCTGCCGTTCCGCCTGGTTCTTGGAATTGATCCGCGGGAACCACGTTTTGCGGCCGAACAGGGTTTGCGAATAGCCGCACTCGCGCACGGTCTCCATCGTGTTGACGATATAGCGCTGGATGCCGGGAAAGCGGGCGAAGTAGATGTCGATCAGGTCCTGCGCCTCGTCCGCCTCGATCCCCAGCCGCCCGGCGAGGCCCCAGCGCGAAATGCCGTAGAGGATCGCGAAGTTGATCGTCTTGGCGCGCGCCCGGGTATCGCGGTCGACGCTGCCGAACATCTCCTGCGCGGTGCGCGCGTGGATATCCTCGCCCGCGGCAAAGGCTTCACGCAAGGGGGCCACATCGGCCATGTGCGCGGCCAGCCGCAGTTCGATCTGCGAATAGTCGGCGGCGAGCAGCACGTTGCCCTCGTCGGCGACGAAGGCCTGCCGGATCTCGCGGCCGATCTCGGTGCGGATCGGAATGTTTTGCAGGTTGGGATCGGTGCTCGACAGGCGGCCGGTCTGCGCGCCGACTAGGCTGTAGCTGGTGTGCACGCGGTTGGTTTTCGGGTTGATCGCCTGCTGCAACGCGTCGGTATAGGTCGACTTGAGTTTGGCGAGCTGGCGCCATTCGAGAACTTTCGTGGCGATCGGCGCGCCGGTCGCGTCCAGCTTCTCCAGAACGGACTGGTCGGTCGAGTATTGCCCGCTCTTGCCCTTCTTGCCGCCCTTGTACCCCATCTTATCGAACAGGATGTCGCCCAGCTGCTTGGGGCTGCCGACGGTGAATTCCTGCCCGGCGATTTCATGGATCTCGCCTTCGAGACGGGCGGTTTCCCGCGCAAACCGCTCCGACAGAGCGGCGAGCTGCTGGCGGTCGACCTTGATCCCGTGCCGCTCCATCCCGGCGACCACCGGGATCAGCGGGCGATCGACCCGCTCGTAGATGCGTGTGCCGCCCTCGACCGCCAGCCGCGGTTTGAGGTGCGTGTAGAGCCGCGAGGTGACGTCGGCATCTTCCGCCGCGTATTCGGTCGCGCGATCGATCGGCACTTCGCCGAAGGGGATCGCCTTCTTGCCGGTGCCGCAGATTTCCTTGAAGGTCAGGCAGGTATGGCCGAGATGGCGCTGCGCCAGCTCGTCCATCCCGTGGCCGCCGCCGATGCCGTCCTGCGAGCGCCCTGCATCCAGCGCGAAGCTGACGATCATCGTGTCTTCGATCGGCGCCACCGCGATGCCATGCCGAGCGAGCACGTTGAGATCGTACTTGATGTTCTGCCCGACCTTGACGACCGCATCGCTTTCGAGCAGCGGCTTGAGCTTCGCGAGCGCCACTTCGGTCTCGATCTGCTGCGGCTTCTCGGCGAACATGTCGTCCCCGCCGCCGCCTTCGTTGAAATGGCCCAGCGGGATGTAGCAGGCCTGGTTGGGCCCGATGGCGAGGCTGACGCCGACCAGATCCGCCTGCATCGCGTCGAGCGCGCTGGTTTCGGTATCGACCGCCACCAGCCGCGCGGCGAAGGCCTTCTCGATCCATTCGTCGAGCTGCTCTACACTCTGCACGCACTCGTAGGCGCTGCGGTCGATCGCGGGCATCTCGGACAGCGGCTGGCTGTTGCCCTGCGGCGCATGCGCCTCGCCCGGGTTCTGCGGCTTGGCGGGGTGCAGCTGGGTCTTCGGGCCGGGGCCGCCATTTCCGCCCTCCAGCCGCCTCAGCAGGCTGCCGAAGCCGTGTTGGGTGAGGAAGGCGGCGAGCGGTTCGGGCGGGATCTTGCCCAGCTTCATATCGTCGATCGCGATCGGCAGCTCGCAATCTTCCTTCAGCGTGACCAGAATGCGGCTGAGTTCGGCATCGGCCCGATGTTCGAGCAGGCGTTCCTTGAGCTTGCTCTTCTTCATCTCGGGAGCCGCGTCGAGCGCGGCGGTGAGCGATCCGTGATCCTGGATCAGCTTGGTCGCGGTCTTGGGGCCGACTCCGAAAATGCCGGGGATGTTGTCGACCGAATCGCCCATCAGCGCGAGGACGTCGCCCACCAGTTCGGGCGCGACGCCGAACTTCTCTTCGACCTCGGCGGGGCCGATCCGCGCGCTCTTCATCGTATCGAGCATATCGATCGTGCCGCCCTGCTCGCTGGTGCCGACCAGCTGCATCAGGTCCTTGTCGGACGAGACGATGGTGACGTCCCAGCCCTGCGCTGCCGCGGCGCGGGCGTAGGAGGCGATCATGTCGTCCGCCTCGACGCCGGGTTCCTCGATCATCGGCAGGCTGAACGCGCGGGTGGCGTCGCGGATCAGAGGAAATTGCGGGACGAGGTCTTCCGGCGGATCGGGCCGGTTGGCCTTGTACTGGTCGTAAATCTCGTTGCGGAAGCTCTGGCTCGACTTGTCGAGCACCACCGCCAGGTGCGTTGGCCCCTCGGCCTTGTCGAGATCCTCGGCCAGCTTCCACAGCATGGTGGTGTAGCCATAGACCGCGCCCACCGGTGTCCCCTCCGGATTGGTCAGCGGGGGCAGGCGGTGATACGCGCGGAAGATATACGCCGAACCGTCGACGAGATAGAGGTGCTGCTTGTCGGCCATGCCTCCCTGCTAGCAGTGTGGCGAGAGGGCGTCAGCAGCTTACGCACGGCAAATTATTCCCAGAAAAATGGCCGGAAAAAGGCGCTTGTCACAGTTTGTGGCGAAATTGGGCTTGCCCCGCCACATTCTTGCCACTATCTACGAATCAGAAGCCGCCGGAACCCGGAGGTTTCATCCTCTCCGCGCTCAGACCGCGGCAGGATCCATCTGGAAAAGGATTACAGATTATGCGCAAGATCGTTCTCGCTTCGGCCATCGCCGTTTCCGCTCTCGGCCTCGCCGCTTGCTCGGAAAGCACTGAAGACGCCGCTGGCGACACCGTCGAAAACGCCGCTGCCGACACCGAAGCCAATGTCGACGCCATGGGCGAAGGCATCGAAGACGCCGCCAACGACACCGGCGAAGCCATCGACAACGCGACCGACGCTGCTGAAAACGAAGCGACCGAAGCGGAAGCCGACATCCAGGGCGAAACCGAAACCGAAGCCGCTGCCGACTAAGGCCAGCGTTTCAGCGAAAAAAGAAGGGCGGCGCCTCTCGGTGCCGCCCTTTTTTTGTCCGAAGAAAATGAAACTTACTGGCCGCCGGCGCCGTAATTGGCGGTGGCCCAGACCCGGCCGTCGGTCGGCTCGCGCTGCTGCCCGAAGCCATTGTACAGCGCGCTGGTGATCGAGGCGATCCGTTCGTCCCGCAGGCGGCGCGCGTTAAGCTTCTCCGCACGGCTGCCGTTTTCGACCGCCATCGAGGCGCTCTGCCCGGTGACGTAGATCGCGGCTGCGATCGGGCGGCCGTCGGGCGTGTAGAAAATGCCGATATCGCTGGCGGTCCGGCTCAGCGTGCCGGTCTTATGCGCCAGATTGGCGCTCATCGGCAGGGCCGAGGTCATCCGCCGCTTGCCGGTTACCGTGTCGCCCATTGCGTTCATCAGCACCTGCCGGGACGAGGGGCTGAGCCACCGGCCCTGATAGATCCCGGCGAGCAGCTGGCCCATCGCGCGCGGGGTCGCGCTGTCGCGCAGATCGATCTCGGTCGCGGGGTCGGTCCGCCCATCCTCGCGCACCAGCGCGGCGATGTTGCGGGTCAGCTGGAAATCGAGAATTCCCGCGCTGCGCATCCACGCATTGACCGCTTGCGGGCCGCCCACGGCGTTCAGCAGCGCGTCGGTGCAATCATTGCAGCTGCGGGTAATCATCAGATTGAGGTGCTCGCGCGCGGAAATATAGGTTCCGCGACCGGGCAGTTCGAACTCGCTCGACAGGCTCCAGCGGCCCTGGTCGACCCCAGCGAGGAAGGTCGCCGCGATCGCAACCTTGCTGGTGCTGGCCATCGGGAAACGCTGATCGGCAAGCACGCCGACCTCTGCGCCGGTGGTCAGATCGACTGCGTAGACGCCGATCCGGCCCTGAGAGCCGTCGGCAAGGGCGGCAACCTGGCGTTCGAACGAGGAATCGTAGACTGCTTCGAAAGTTTTGGGGGCCCGAAGCTCGGTGCCCAGCATGCTGTCGAATTGCGATTCGAGCGAAACCTGCGCGTCGAGCGAGGCACTTTGTGCGTCCTGCGCGGCAGCTGGTGCCTGCGCCAGTGCGCCCGCTGCCAGTGCCAGTGCAAATGTCGACCCAAGTTTCCTAAGCATGCTCTGCCCCATAGCCCGTGACTCGTGTGCAGAGCATTAATGCGCGCACTTAACGGGCGCTCAAGCCCAAAGTGCCACTTGCGCAGGATTGGCACGGTCGATCATGCCAATCCTGCGGTAAAGCGTGAAACCAATCGCGTTCGATCAGCTTTCGGCGATCACTTTCGCGATCTTTTCAAGCGGTTCGCCGGTTACGGTCTTGTCGATCTCGCCGACCAGAATGCGTTCCAGTTCCGAATGATAGTGGCGGCGCATCTCGCCGAGAGTTTTGGGATCGGCCATCACCATCAGCTCTTTCAGGTCGCCCGAGACGGCCTTTGCGTTGAGCCATTCGCTGACCGCCGCGCCATGGGCCAGCTCGTTCAGATCGGTCGCGCCGCTGCGCTGGCTGGCATCGTCCTGGTGGCGCACGCCCGCGCTGAAATTGCTCGGATCGAGTTCGGGCTGGTCGACCTTCTCCAATGTCGGCTCGAACGGCTTGCCGGTGTTCCGGAGGAGCATGAAGCGGTTGCCGTCGACGACGGCGACATGGGCGTTGTGGGGTAGTTTCATAGTGGCAATTCTCTCCTTTCCATCCACCAACACGCCAGCGCGCGGATCGTTGCGGGTAAATGGCATGAGATCCGCCTTTTCATGAAGGGCAAAAGCGGTAAGTTCGCGCTCGAACAGGGGAGATACCAGCATGACCATCCGCACCATGGCGACCGCCGCCAGCCTTATTGCTCTGGCCACGACGATGGCGGTTCCGCTCGCGGCGCAGGATGCGCCGATTATCCAGCCGGGCGCGCCGGGACAGGAGAACAGGTCGCTCAAGGCAGAGGACGCGAGCAAGCTTGCCGGGACGAACTTCGCCCCCGCCGATGCGCGCTTCATGCAGATGATGATCCCGCACCACCAGCAGGCGACCGAAATGACCCAGCTGGTCGATGGGCGCACCAGCAACCCGGACATCGTCAAGATCGCGGGCCGGATCGACGCTGGGCAGGGCGACGAGATCGCCTTCATGCGTGACTGGCTGTCCTCGCGCGGGCTGCCTGCAACGATGCAACACACCGCCGCCAATATGGACGGGATGACCCATGCCGAGCATATGGCCGCGATGGGCATGGCCACGCCGGACCAGATGAAGCGCCTTGCCTCGCTGCAAGGCACTGCATTCGACGCGCTGTTCCTCGAACTGATGATCCGCCACCATCAGGGCGCGATCCGCATGGTCGACGATCTGCTCAACCAGCCGGGCACCGCCTACGACCCGGTGATGTTCGAATTCGTCAACGACATCAAAGTCGAACAGCAGGGCGAGATCGACCGGATGAATGCGGTCGGCGCCAAACTCTCCACCGATCCGCGCGCGGGTCTCGCCCCGGGGTTCCGCGATGCGGGCGAGGCGATTTCCAACCTGCGTATCGTTACCGCAATGCCCAAGCCGACCGGGTTCTTCGATCCTGCCAACCCCGCGCAGCTGCAACCGCGGATCGAGGACGACGAGGAAGAGGCAGAGCTGGTCGATGCGACCAAGGCCGATCCGCGCGATGAGGACGAGGAGAGCGAAGACCGCTTCGGCCAGCGCGGATCGCTGCTCAGCTTCGCCAATACCGACATGGCGTTCTCGGGCGATCTGCTGGTCGCGGGCAGCTATCACGGGTGGAATGCCTACCGGCTGGGCGAGGACGGGGTGCCGAACCTCGTCACCTCGGTGGTGTGCCCGGGCGGGCAGGGCGATGTCAGCATCGTCGGCGATATTCTTATCATGAGCGTGCAGGACAGCCGCGCGCGCAAGGATTGCGGGCTGCAGGGGGTCGAGGGCCGGGTGAGCGAGGATCGCTTCCGCGGCCTGCGCATCTTCGACATCTCCGACATCACAAATCCGCGTCAGGTGGGGCTGGTGCAGACCTGCCGGGGCAGCCACACGCACTCCGTCGTCGCGGCGGATGATCGCCGGATCGTGGTCTACAACTCGGGCACCAGCTATGTCCGGGACGACGCGGAGCTGGCGGGCTGCTTCGACACGGCGGGTGACGAAACCGCGCTGTTCAGCATCGACGTGATCGAGATCCCGCTGGCCGACCCGGCGAAATCGCGGATCGTCGATTCCCCGCGCGTCTTCGCCAAGGACGGCCAGATCGCCGGCCTGTGGCGCGGCGGCGACCACGGGATGACCGAGGCGGGCGAGCCGACGCAGGACACTTACGTTACGAACCAGTGCCACGACATCACCGTGTTCCCGGCCAAGAACATCGCCGCGGGCGCATGCTCGGGCAATGGCATCATCCTCGACATCTCCGACCCGCTCAAGCCGGTGCGGATCGACGATGTGACGGACAAGGGCTTTGCCTACTGGCACTCGGCCACCTTCAACAACGACGGCACCAAGGTGCTGTTCACCGATGAATGGGGCGGCGGCGGGCGACCGCGCTGCCAGGCGGGCGATCCGCGCAACTGGGGCGCCGACGCGATCTATTCGCTCAAGGACGGCAAGCTGAGCTTCGACAGCCTCTACAAACTGCCCGCCCCGCAGAGCGACAAGGAAAACTGCGTCGCGCACAACGGCTCGATCATCCCGGTGCCGGGCCGCGATATCTTCGTGCAGGCGTGGTATCAGGGCGGGATCAGCGTGATCGACTTCACCGATGCGCAGAACCCGGTCGAGATCGCGTATTTCGATCGCGGCCCGGTGGATGCGGAGCAGCTGATCACCGGCGGCTACTGGAGTGCCTACTGGTACAACGGCCGCATCTACGCGACCGAGATCGCCCGCGGGCTCGACGTTTTCGCGCTCGAGCCGAGCGAATTCCTGACCGCGGAGGAAATCGCGGCAGCCGAGGCGGCGCAGTACCCGGGCGATGTGTTCAACCCACAGACGCAGACGCAGGTGACCTGGCCAGAGGACGTGCTCGCGGCAGCGGAGGCGAGCCGCAAGGGCGGGTAGCCGCCGGGCATTCCCACCGCGCGCAAGCCGCCACGAAAAAGCCCCGCCGGATCGCTCCGACGGGGCCTTTTCTTTGCCGTAACGGCAGGCGTGGTTGGGGGGGGCTTAGAAGCCCATGCCGCCCATGCCGCCCATGTCGGGCATGCCGCCGCCGGCGTTCTTGTCTTCCGGAACTTCCGAAATAGCCGCTTCGGTGGTGATCAGCAGACCGGCAACCGAGGCTGCGCCCTGCAGCGCGGTGCGAACGACCTTGGTCGGGTCGATCACGCCGGCCTTGACCAGGTTCTCGTAGGTGTCGGTCCCGGCGTTGAAGCCCTGCGTTTCGTCGCCTTCACGCAGCAGGTTGCCCGAAACCACCGCACCGTCGTGACCGGCATTGGTCGCGATCTGGCGGATCGGGGCGAGGATCGCCTTGCGCACGATCGCGATGCCGCGGGTCTGGTCTTCGTTGTCGCCCTTGAGGCCTTCGAGAGCCTTGGACGCGTAGAGCAGCGCGGTACCGCCGCCCGGGACGATGCCTTCTTCAACCGCGGCGCGGGTGGCATGCAGCGCGTCGTCGACGCGGTCCTTACGCTCCTTCACCTCGACTTCGGTTGCACCGCCGACCTTGATCACGGCAACACCGCCCGCCAGCTTGGCGAGACGTTCCTGCAGCTTTTCCTTGTCGTAATCGCTGCTGGTGTTGTCGATCTGGGTGCGGATTTCGTTGACGCGCGCTTCGATGTCGGCCTGTTCGCCCGCACCGTCGACGATCGTCGTGTTGTCCTTGTCGATGGTGACGCGCTTGGCCTGGCCGAGCATGTTCAGCGTGACGTTCTCGAGCTTGATGCCGAGATCTTCGCTGACCATTTCACCCTTGGTCAGGATCGCGATGTCCTGCAGCATCGCCTTGCGACGATCGCCGAAGCCCGGAGCCTTGACCGCAGCAACCTTCAGGCCGCCGCGCAGCTTGTTGACCACGAGGGTGGCCAGCGCTTCGCCTTCGATGTCTTCCGCGATGATGAGGAGCGGACGGCCCGACTGGACGGCTGCTTCGAGGATCGGCAGCATCGCCTGCAGGTTCGACAGCTTCTTTTCGAAGATCAGGATGTAGGGATCATCCAGTTCGACGGTCATCTTGTCGGGGTTGGTGATGAAGTAGGGCGAGAGGTAGCCGCGATCGAACTGCATGCCTTCGACGGTCTCGAGCTCGAATTCGAGACCCTTCGATTCGTCGACGGTGATCACGCCTTCCTTGCCGACCTTTTCCATCGCTTCGGCGATCTTTTCGCCGACTTCCTTGTCGCCATTGGCGGAGATCACGCCGACCTGGGCGATTTCGCTGGAGCCGGAGACGTCCTTCGAACGGCCCTTAAGGTCTTCGACGACCTTGGTCACGGCGATGTCGATGCCGCGCTTCAGGTCCATCGGGTTCATGCCCGCTGCGACCGACTTCATGCCTTCGGTCACGATGGCCTGGGCCAGCACGGTGGCGGTGGTGGTGCCGTCACCGGCGGCGTCGTTCGCCTTCGATGCGACTTCCTTGATCATCTGCGCGCCCATGTTCTCGAACTTGTCCTTGAGTTCGATTTCCTTGGCGACGGTGACGCCGTCCTTGGTGATGCGGGGTGCGCCGAAGCTCTTGTCGATCACGACGTTGCGGCCCTTGGGGCCGAGCGTGACCTTGACTGCATTGGCGAGGGTGTCGACGCCGCGCAGGATGCCTTCGCGTGCTTCGCGGCCGAACTTTACGTCCTTGGCTGCCATTGTAATTGTCTCCTGAAATTAGGGTATTGGTAGGAAGCGTTGCGATCAGCGGATCAGGAAATGATCCCCATGATGTCGCTTTCCTTCATGATCAGCAGGTCTTCACCGTCGATCTTGACCTCGGTGCCGCCCCACTTGCCGAAGAGTACGCGATCGCCTTCCTTGACGTCGAGCGGGGTGACGGTGCCGTCGTCGGCCTTGGCGCCCGAACCGACCGCAACGATCATCCCTTCGCTCGGCTTTTCCTGAGCGCTGTCGGGGATGATGATGCCGCCGGCGGTCTTTTCCTCGGCTTCGATGCGACGGACCAGAACACGGTCGTGCAGCGGACGAAATGCCATGCTTGATACCTCTTGATAGGGTGAAAAACGGGTGTTGGCACTCCCATGGGGAGAGTGCCAGCGAGGGGCATATGTGCAGCCGCCAAAGGCGCGTCAAGCGGTCGCCCGGATAAAAAGTTGCCTGAGAGCGGCGGCCTGCGAACCGGGCCTCGCGGGACCGGCTGGGCCTCTCATGCGTAGCCCACATAAGTGCGGGCCACCGCATTTCGATCAGGACCCCAGGTAACAGGACAGGCATGGCTTCTCAAACACCGACCCCGCGCGCCGATACGCCCGGCGTGGACCTCAGCTTCGTGACCAGCATCATCGAGTGGCTGCAGGCGAATATCATGCAGATCATCGGCGCCTTCGCGGTGCTGGTGATCGGCCTGCTGATCGCCAGCGTGCTGTCGCGCTGGGCCGAACGCGCGCT
Source organism: Citromicrobium bathyomarinum (assembly GCA_001306305.2). NCBI lineage: Bacteria > Pseudomonadati > Pseudomonadota > Alphaproteobacteria > Sphingomonadales > Sphingomonadaceae > Citromicrobium > Citromicrobium bathyomarinum. The sequence continues at coordinate 251,632 of CP155577.1, read as the reverse complement.
GTCCAAATCCTCCAAGTTCGAACCGACCATCGCCAACTTCCTGTCCAACATGGTCAAGTATGCGCTGTGGGCGGTGGTGCTGGTCACCGTACTGAGCCAGTTCGGGGTCGAGACGACCAGCATCATCGCCGCGCTGGGCGGCATGGCGCTGGCGGTGGGCCTCGCTTTGCAGGGCACGCTCAGCAATGTCGCCTCGGGTGTGATGATCCTCGTGCAACGCCCCTTCGTGGTCGGCGAGGCGATCAGCGTCGACAAGTTCACCGCGACCGTCCAGCGGATCGGGCTGTTCACGACCGAGCTGAAACAGTTCGACGGATTGTTCGTGATGGTCCCCAATTCCGAACTTTGGAACCAGCCGATCGTCAATCTGCACCGCCATCCCACCCGCCGGATCGAGCTGATCGTCGGCATCGGCTACGACGACAGCATGCAGCAGGCGCGCGAGACGCTGCTCGGTCTGGCAGAGGCGGACGAGCGCGTGCTCAAGGACCCCGAACCGCAGGCCTTCGTCGCCTCGCTCGACGACAGCTCGGTCGGGATCGGCCTGCGCGTATGGTGCGCGACCGGCGATTACATGCAGCTGACCTGGGACCTGACCGAGGCAGCCAAGGCGACCTTCGACGACAAGGGCATCACCATTCCCTTCCCGCAGCGCGAAATCACGCAGAAGGCGGCCTGACCCTTTTCGCATCCGGCTGGACGCGCGTGAGGCCCAGCGCCTCGCGCCGCGCCCAGCGCCAGGTCAGCAGCACGGCGGCAAAAGCAAGACCGGTCGCCAGGCCCAGCCACACGCCGACGCCCGCCAGCGGGGTCCAGAAGCCGAGTACCACCGCGGTACCGAACCCCGGCACCCAGTAGGAAAAGACCGCGATCCACATCGGTACGCGCGTGTCCTGCAGGCCCCGTAGCGCTCCGCCCGCGACCGCCTGCACCCCGTCGACCAGTTGGAACGCGGCGGCGACCAGCAGGTAGCGGGTGGCGAAGGCGACCATCGCGACGTTCGCCGCCGCCCACGGGTCGATATAGATCGACAGCAGATAGTCGGGCACCAGCACCATCGCGCTGGAGGTCACGCTCATGAACAGCAGCGCGATGCCGATTCCGGCCCAGCCCGCGCGGGCCATCCCGTCGCTGTCGCGCGCGCCGTAGAAATAGCCCACCCGGATCGTGCTCGCCTGCCCGACACCGAAGGGCACCTGGAACGCGAGCGCGGCGATCTGCAGCGCGAGCGTGTGCGCGGCGAGCTGCGCCGCGCCGATATTGCCCATCAGGAAGGCCGCCGCGCTGAACACCCCGGCTTCCGCGCTGACCATCAGCGCGATCGGCGTGCCCTTGCGCGCGATCTGCCAGAACACCGGCCAGTCCGGCACCCACCAGCGCCCGAAGATATGGTAGCGGTGCAGCTTGGGATCGAGCCGGATCGCTATCACGTAGGCCAGCATGGTGAACAGCGAGGTGAACAGCGTCGCGACCGCCGCGCCGGGCAGGCCCAGGGCAGGAGCGCCCCAGTTGCCGAAGATGAAGGCATAATTGCCCGCCGCGTTCACCCCGATGCCGAGCGCGGTGATCGCCGTCGCGAAAATCGGCCGGTCGAGCGCCGAGACGAAGCTGCGCAGCACGTTGTTGACGATGAACGGAATCACCGACCAGACGAGGATCAGCATGTAGCTCTGCCCCAGTGCGGCGAGCGCGGGCTCCTGCCCGGTCAGCAGGGCAAACTGCTCGAACCCCAGGCACGCGATCATCCCCGCCGCGCCGCTCAGCACCGCGAGCCACAGCGCCATGCGGGTCGCACGGCGAACGGGCCGCAAGGCCGGTGCCCGCGCGCCCAGCTCCGCCGAAATCACCGCCGCGACCATCCCCGTCATCGAGCATAGCGCCCACACGATCAGCCCGAACACCGACACCGCCAGCGCGGAGGCGGCCAGCGGCTCTTCCCCCAGCCGCGCGATGAAGATCACGTCGATCGCATAGGTCAGCATTTGCAGCAGGTTGGCGAGCGCCAGCGGCCAGCTGAGCCGGAGCGTGGCGAATATCTCGGTGCGCCAGGGGGACGGATCCCGTGAGGGGTTGGGTTCGTAAGCCATAAAAAGCCGGCCCGGATATTGGTGCGCGTGCCGCTTGCCTAGGGGGAGCATGCGCTCCATGGGTTTTGCGGATCGACCTGATACCCGGGGAACACACTGGCATGGAACACGGCGAAGCCTCCGCGCACGTAGCGCTCGAAAGCGGGGTCGTGCTGCTGGCCGCCGCGCTGCTGTTCGTGATCCTCTTTCGCAAGCTGGGGCTGGGCGCGACGCTCGGCTACCTTGTCGCAGGCGCGGTGGTCGGCCCGCAGGTACTGGGGCTGGCGGGCAGCGGCGAGGAAACGCTCAGTTTCGGGGAGCTGGGCATCGTCATGCTGCTGTTCGTGGTCGGGCTGGAACTGGCACCCAGCAGGCTGTGGCGGTTGCGCGGGGCGATCTTCGGCCTCGGCCTGACGCAGGTTGCGCTGTGCGGCCTTGCGGTGTCGGGGGTGATCTGGCTCGCGACCAGCTATCCGATGGCGGCGGCGCTGGCGGTGGGCCTCTCGCTCGGCCTGTCGTCCACCGCGCAGGTGCTGCCGATGCTGCAATCGGGCGGCAACCTGCGTACCCCGGTGGGGGAACGGGCGTTTTCCATCCTGCTGTTTCAGGATCTCTCGATCATCCCGCTGCTCGCGATCGTCGCCGCGCTCGGCGTGCAGGGGGGCGAGGATGGCGGCACCGGCGGATGGGTCCAGCTGCCGATCGCGCTGGGTGCCTGTGTCGCCCTGGTGCTCGCCGGGCGGTTCCTGCTGCGCCCGCTGCTGCGCCTGATCGGGCGGCTGGGCGAGCGCGAGATGTTCGTCGTCGCCGCGCTGTTCGCGGTGGTCGCCTCGGCGGCGGTGATGGAGGCGATCGGCCTGTCGACCGCGCTGGGCGCATTCATCGCCGGGGTGATGCTGGCCGATACGCCCTACCGGCACGAGCTGGAGGCCGATATCGAGCCGTTCCGCTCGATCCTGCTGGGCCTGTTCTTCGTTTCGGTCGGGATGATGCTCGACCTGCAGGCGATCGCCGCGCAGCCGCTGTTCGTGATCGGCATGGCGGCGGCGCTGGTGGCGACCAAGGCCGCGATCATCACCGGGCTGGGCATGGTGGTCAAGCTACCGTGGCGCAGCGCCCTCGCGCTCGGCCTGCTGCTGAGCCAGGGGGGCGAGTTCGGGTTCGTGCTGTTCAATGCCGCGCAAAGCGGCGGGGTGATCGATACGCAGACCGCCAGCCTGTTTACCGCGATCGTCACGCTTTCCATGGCGACCACGCCGTTCCTGATGATGGCGACCGCGCGTTTGCGCACGCCTGCTGCCGGCGCGCGGGAGGAGCGCGAGGGGCCGGATGGCGAAACGCCGCAGGCGCTGGTGATCGGTTTCGGCCGGTTCGGCCAAACGGTCGCGCAAATGCTCGCCACCGCCGGGCTCGACGTCACGATGATCGACAGGAACGTGCCGCAGATCGACACTGCCGAGGAGTTCGGGATCAAGGTGTTCTTCGGGGACGGGTTGCGGATGGACATGCTGCGCCAGGCCGGAGCGCGCGAGGCGAAGCTGATCTGTTTCTGCATCGATGGCGACCAGATCGACGCCGAATTCCTCGCCTCGGTCCGCGAGGCCTTCCCCGACGCCGCGCTGTTCGTGCGCACCTTCGACCGGCGGCACGTGATGAAGCTGGCCCCGGCACAGATCGCGTTTCAGGTGCGTGAGCTGCGCGAAAGCGCGATTGCGATGGGCCGCGCAGTGCTGGAGCATCTCGACACCGACGCGCGCGCGATCGAGCAGCTCGAGCAGGATTACCGCGAGAACGACATGGCGCGGCTGCAGGCGCAGATCGATGCGGACGATCTGCACGCGGGCAAGGAACGCAACGTGCTGCGCGGCCGGGTGACCTGAGCCTCGGCCAATGACGTGCCTTGCGGGAGATCTATTCGGCGGCAGCTCGACATCGATCTCATAGGATTGAGTGCGGGGGCACGAATCCTAGACGGTACAGTCGGCACTAATCGCTCGAATTTTCCGACCAGTCGCGGAAGAGGCCGATTACCGAAGAGAGGTCGGTCGGGCCACACGCGGCAGAGAAACTGGTTCCGTTGGCCTTTGCGATCCACCAGCTTCCCTTCTCACGCCATTCATGAATGTCAGCCGCAGGTTCGCCATGCTCGGCCGCGAAGGTGCGCCCTTCTAGCGAGGTCTCGCGTAGGTCGATTGCGATCGTCCATCCGGGGTTGTCCAAGGTGTCGATTTTGACCCCATAAGAGTGCTCCCAATAATCGTCACACTCGCGAACATACCAGTTCATGAGCCACTCAAGATTATTCGCCGTCATTCGTTCTTATCGCTGGTCCGGCGAAATGGCGCAATTGATCTTCCGGCCACCACGAAAAAGGGCGGCGCCATCGCTGGCACCGCCCTTCGATTTCGCTCGGAAGCGAGAAGAGCTTACTTGAGCTCGACCGTGCCGCCAGCGGCTTCGATCTTGCTCTTGACTTCTTCTGCTTCGGCCTTGTTGACGCCTTCCTTGAGCGGCTTGGGCGCGCCTTCGACGAGAGCCTTGGCTTCGGTGAGGCCCAGGCCGGTGATGGCGCGGACTTCCTTGATGACCTGGATCTTCTTGCCACCGTCGCCGGTGAGAATGACGTCGAATTCGTCCTTTTCTTCAGCGGCCGGGGCGTCGCCACCGGCAGCCGGGCCAGCAACCGCAACGGCGGCAGCGGCGCTCACGCCCCACTCTTCTTCAAGAGCCTTGGCGAGGTCAGCTGCTTCGAGGACGGTCAGCTTCGAAAGTTCTTCAACGAGCTTGGCGATGTCAGCCATGATAATTCACTCCAAAAAATAGCGTGGCCGGGCTCATGCCGCGACCGGATATGTCGTGCGGAAAAACGTCTTACGCAGCGTCCTTGGCGGCATATGCGCCGAAGACACGAGCGAGCTTGTTCGCCGGGGCATTGACGACCTGCGCGATTTTCGTCGCGGGGGCGTTGACCAGACCAACGAGCTTGCCACGCAGTTCGTCGAGGCTCGGCATCGAGGCGAGAGCCCTGACACCTGCTTCGTCGAGCACCTGCGAGCCCATCGAGCCACCGACCACTTCGATGCGGTCGTTGGTCTTCGCGAACTCCACCACGGCCTTGGCCGCGGCGACCGGATCTTCGCTGTAAGCGAGGGCGGTCGGACCGGACAGGTATTCTTCGATACCTGCGTAGTCGGTGTCCTTGAGGGCGATCTTGGCAAGACGGTTCTTCGCAACCTGGTAAGTCGCGCCGGCTTCCCGCATCTTCGCGCGCAGATCGGTGGACTCTGCCACCGTCAGGCCGAGGTTGCGGGTGACAACCACCACGCCCGCCTCGTTGAAGACGTTGTTCAGCTGAGCGACCGCATCGGTTTTTTGCGAACGATCCATGCTTACTCCTTCACTATGGCCGACCCCGCACAGGCGGAGACGACCGGCTCACGTTCGACCCCGCCGCAAAAGCTGCGAGGCCATGGGTCCGTTTGACAAGGGAAGGAGGTGCATCCGGCTATCGGATGCGATTGCGGCGCATGGGGACATGCGGGCCGCTGTAAATCTCGTTTCCCCGTCTAGGCTGGAAATTAAGACCGGCATATTCCGGTCACCAACTGTCTCGGACGGATGACCGCAGGGCGCATGGCCGGAGCGGTCGGGGCGGGCACTTAGCGAGAACGTGGGCGGAGTCAAGCAAAAGCGGGTGGCGCGTGCCGTCCACCGCCGGTTCACGCGGGTCCGGGCAACAGGCTGCCATGCGCAGTCTCCTGATCGCCCTGCCCGTATTCGCGATGCTCGCCAGCCCGGCCCATGCGACCGGGGGCTTTGTGTGCCGAACTGCGGCCGAGCCGGCGATCGAGATCGCGGTCGGGTTCGGCCACACGGCGGGTTCGGCGCTGTTCGCCCACAGGTTGCAGGTCGATGGCAGGGACGTGTCCGTCGATGCGCCGCAATGGTGGCTCGACGACGGCGAGTTGCGGCTGGTGCTGACTGACCCGCAGGCGAACGAGCGGCTGGCGGTGGTCAAGACGGTGCGCAAGGGCGATGCCTATGATGGATCGGTGCTTTACCAGGGCAGACACCACTGGATTCGCTGCCGCGAGAGCTGATCGCGGCCCGACGCAAAACGGCCGCGCAATCCCCAAGGATCGCGCGGCCGCTTCTGTCAGGTCCGAAAACCCGGCGAGATTACATCTCGTCGGCGGTTTCTTCCTGCTGGTCAGCCTTTTCTTCAAGCTGCTCGGCAGTGGCTTCGTCGCCCTTTTCTTCGGCCAGATCGGCCTGGGCTTCGGTCACGCCCGACTGCGCGTCGAGGACTTCGCCCTGCGCTTCGGTGACGTCGTCGGCCTGTTCGCCGGCTTCTTCGTTGGCACCGTTACATGCGGCGAGCGAGAGCGCGAAGGTGGCGATGGCGGCGGTTGCGATGATCTTCTTCAAGGTAATTCCCCCTGTTTTCTCGATCCGGGGGACCATTCCCCCGGCATTCGGATTTGGTGGCAACCGCCCATGCTCCATCACGGTTCCCGCGCCAAGCAATATTGTTCAGGGACTTAGCGTGTTTCTCTGGATCGGCTGCCTTGGAGGGAAAGGCGAAGCTCCCGTGCGGATGGGCGTGCAGGGAGCTTCGCGCGCGGGTTCAGGCGGTTTCGCTGCGGGTGTCGTAGGCGAGCAGGTCGCCCGGCTGGCATTCCAGTTCGCGGCAGATTGCCTCGAGCGTGGAGAAGCGGATCGCCTTGGCCTTGCCGGTCTTGAGGATGGAGAGGTTGGCCAGCGTCATGCCGACTCGCTCGGCCAGTTCGGTCAGGGTCATGCGGCGTTCGTGCAGCAGGTCGTCCAGTTTCACCATGATGGCAGCTCCGTCGGGAGTGTCGGGGGAGGGGGGCATCACACGGTTCCTTCCAGATCTTCGCGCATCGCGGCACCGTGGCGGAACACGCGGGCGAGGATGAACAGGATCACGGTCAGCAGCAGCGCGGTCATATCGAACCCGCCATCGTCGAAGGACATGTGGAAGTCCTTTGCGCCGGCCTTCTCGATCGCGTCGGCGTAGTTCGCCAGCTGCATGACGATGAATCCGGCGGGGATGACGACCAGCTGCGTGCCCAGCATCAGCCAGCCCATCTGGCTCAGCCGTGTGGCGTTCTGCGGCTGGAAGGGGTCGCCTTCGCCGACCGTGCCGATGATCCGGCGCAGCTTGCCGAAAAAGACGAACAGCATGGCGACGATCGCGAGGCCGATGGCCATGATCGCGGCGATCAACAGGCCGGGGAATTGCTCGGTCATGCCGGGCAGTTCCTTGGCGATTTCCGCCTGGATCGTCCCTTGCGCGAAGATAATCACGGGAATTGCGATGCCGAGGGCGATTGTGGCGAGCGCCATGACGGCCTGGAGGAAGATGCAGAAGATCTTGCCGATGAGCAGCAGCGGATCGTTGAGGGCATTGGTCATGATGGTTCTCCCCTGTTGTCGGGCCCCATGGTGGGGGCGGGCGTCGGGTGTCGGGTCAGGCCAGCTCTTGCGGGCTGTGCGAGAGGTTGGCGTAGGCGGTGGCGGTGCCATCCTGTGCGGGCGGCACGGTGGTGATCGCGGTCAGGCTGGTACCGGCGACCAGCACGGCGACGGTGAGGACGAGGAGGTTCTGGGCAAGCTTGGGCATGATGGGGCTTTCTGTTCTGAAGGTGTCGGGGCGCCGGATCAGGCGACTTCGATCGTGTGGACGGTGGCAACCATGCCGTCTTCGGCGGGCGGCACGGTGACCACGGCGGTCATGCTGGTGGCGGCGATGATGATCGCGGCAAGAGCGGCGGTGATGTGTTTGGCGGTGTCGGTCATTTATCGATCTCCTTGTTGTCCGATATCGATATTCAATAATCCCGCCCGCACTTATCGTCAATCGATAAATATCGAAAAACGATAAATCCCTGATCGATAAACGAAAAATTCCCCCTGCCTTTGACACTTGGCGTGCAGATTCCTATATGGCGCGGACACGTCAGCTTCGAGCAAGGCCGAATCACGCGCGAGATTCGGATCCCGGGAAGGAAGCGGCGCGGCCAGACCCTCGCGGCGGTATGACCCCAACGGCAGACGCATGGTGCGCCTGCCGATATGCCGCCCGCGTCATGGCCTGTTCCCCTCGTGCAGCGATATTTTTCATGACTCGCGCGTGGCGAGGGCCTTTTGCCTTCGTTCCTGCGCGAACGGCAGAAGAGGTTCTCTCGACTTATGGCGACCAAGAGCGCGAACGACGACGCCAAGCTTCCGATGAAGCGCGGCACGGCCAAGACCGGCACTGCCAAGCGCCGCATCCGCAAGATCTTCGGCGATATTCACGAAGTCGTGCAGATGCCCAACCTGATCGAGGTTCAGCGCGAAAGCTACGAACAGTTCCTGCGTTCCGACAAGGAAATCGACTACGTTTCGGGCCTCGAGAAGACCCTGCGCAGCGTTTTCCCGATCCGCGATTTCGCCGGCACGGCCGAGCTCGACTTCGTCGATTACGAACTTGAACCGCCCAAGTACGACACCACCGAATGCCGCCAGCGCGGGATCACCTATGCCGCGCCGATGCGCGTCACGCTGCGCCTGATCGTGTTCGAGGTGGACCAGGACACCGAAGCCCGTTCCGTGCTCGATATCAAGGAGCAGGAAGTCTACATGGGCGACATGCCGCTCATGACCGAGAACGGCACCTTCATCGTCAACGGCACCGAGCGTGTGATCGTCTCGCAGATGCACCGTTCGCCGGGCGTCCTGTTCGACCATGACCGCGGCAAGACGCACTCCTCGGGCAAGCTGCTGTTTGCTGCGCGCGTCATCCCCTACCGTGGTTCGTGGCTCGATTTCGAATTCGACGCCAAGGACATCGTCAACGTCCGGATCGACCGCAAGCGCAAGCTGCCGGTGACCTCGCTGCTCTACGGCCTGGGCCTCGACAGCGAAGAGATCCTGCATCACTTCTACGACACCGTGGTGTGGCAGCGCGCCAAGGACGGCTGGACGATTCCCTTTGTCGCCGAGCAATGGCGCGGTGCCAAGCCGACCTTCCCGCTGGTCGACGCCAAGACGGGCGAGGAAGTCTTCCCCGCCAACCAGAAGATCAGCCCGCGTGCCGCCAACAAGGCGGAAAAGGACGGCCTCGAAACGCTCCTCCTGCCGAGCGAGGAAATCTTCAGCCGCTACGCCGCGCGCGACATGATCGATGAATCGACCGGTCGCATCTACATCGAAGCGGGCGACGAAGTGACGCCCGAGCACCTCGAAGTGCTCGACGCTGCGGGCGTCGACCAGGTCGAACTGCTCGACATCGACGAGGTCAACACCGGCCCGTGGATCCGCAACACGCTGAAGGCCGACAAGGCCGAGAACCGCGACGAGGGCCTGGAAGCGATCTACAAGGTCATGCGTCCGGGTGAACCGCCGACCAAGGAAACCGCCGAAGCGCTGTTCGAAGGCCTGTTCTTCGATAGCGAGCGCTACGACCTGTCCGCCGTCGGCCGCGTCAAGCTGAACATGCGTCTGGAACTCGACGCCGAAGACACCGTGACCACGCTGCGCAAGGAAGACATCCTTGCCGTGGTCAAGGAACTGGTCGGTCTGAAGGACGGCAAGGGCGAAGTCGACGACATCGACAACCTCGGCAACCGCCGTGTGCGCTCGGTCGGCGAACTGCTCGAAAACCAGTACCGCGTCGGCCTGCTGCGCATGGAACGCGCGGTGAAGGAACGCATGAGCTCGGTCGACGTGTCGACCGTGATGCCGAACGACCTGATCAACGCCAAGCCCGCCGTGGCGGCGGTGCGCGAGTTCTTCGGCTCATCGCAGCTCTCGCAGTTCATGGACCAGACCAACCCGCTGTCGGAAGTCACCCACAAGCGCCGCGTTTCGGCGCTTGGGCCGGGCGGTCTTACCCGTGAGCGCGCCGGCTTCGAAGTCCGCGACGTGCATCCGACGCACTATGGCCGCATCTGCCCGATTGAGACGCCCGAAGGCCCGAACATCGGCCTGATCAACTCGCTCGCCTCGTTCAGCCGCGTGAACAAGTACGGCTTCATCGAGACCCCCTACCGCAAGGTTGTGGACGGCAAGGTGACCAGCGATGTCGTCTACCTGTCGGCGATGGAAGAGCAGAAGCACACCGTCGCGCAGGCCTCGGCAGAACTCGACGAGAACGGCAGCTTCGTGGAAGAGCTCGTCTCCGCCCGTCAGAGCGGCGACAACCTGATGGCTCCGCGTGAAACCATCACGCTGATGGACGTGAGCCCCAAGCAGCTCGTCTCGGTCGGTGCATCGCTCATTCCGTTCCTGGAAAACGATGACGCCAACCGTGCGCTGATGGGTGCCAACATGCAGCGCCAGGCGGTGCCGCTGGTGAAGGCCGAGGCTCCGTGGGTCGGCACCGGGATGGAAGAAACCGTGGCGCGTGACAGCGGCGCGGCGATCACCGCCCGCCGTGGCGGCATCGTCGACCAGGTCGACGCCACGCGTATCGTCATCCGTGCGATCGGCGATGTCGAACCCGGCCAGTCGGGCGTCGACATCTACACGCTGCAGAAGTTCCAGCGCTCCAACCAGGACACCTGCATCAACCAGCGCCCGCTGGTGAAGGTGGGTGAAACGGTCGAGCAGGGCGACGTCATCGCTGACGGCCCCTCGACCGATCTGGGCGAACTGGCGCTGGGCAAGAACAGCCTCGTCGCGTTCATGCCGTGGAACGGCTACAACTACGAGGATAGTATCCTCATCTCCGAACGCATCGTGAAGGACGACGTGTTCACCTCGATCCACATCGAGGAATTCGAGGTGATGGCGCGCGATACCAAGCTCGGGCCGGAAGACATCACCCGCGACATTCCCAACGTGGGCGAGGAAGCGCTGCGCAACCTCGACGAGGCGGGCATCGTCTACATCGGGGCCGAAGTGCACCCGGGCGATATCCTGTGCGGCAAGATCACGCCCAAGGGTGAAAGCCCGATGACGCCGGAAGAAAAGCTTCTGCGCGCCATCTTCGGCGAAAAGGCCAGCGACGTGCGCGACACCTCGCTGCGCCTGCCGCCGGGCGTTGCCGGCACGGTCGTGGAAGTTCGCGTGTTCAACCGCCACGGGATCGAGATCGACGACCGTACCCGCGCGATCCAGAACGAGGAAATCGAGCGTCTGCGCAAGGATAGCGCCGACGAACGTGCGATCCTCAACCGGGCGACCTACAACCGTCTGAAGGACATGCTGGTCGGCCAGACCGCTTCGGCCGCGCCCAAGGGCATCAAGAAGGGCACCGAGCTGACCGACGAGGTGATCGAGAGCGTCGACCGCCACGAATGGTTCAAGTTCGCTGTCGAAGACGATGACCGCCAGGCCCAGCTCGAAGCGATCAAGGGCCAGTACGACGACGCCGTGAAGGTGATCGACGCCAAGTTCGAGGACCGTAAGGAAAAGCTCGAACGCGGCGACGAACTCGCCCCGGGCGTGCTCAAGATGGTCAAGGTCTTCGTCGCGGTTAAGCGCAAGCTGCAGCCGGGCGACAAGATGGCCGGCCGCCACGGGAACAAGGGTGTGATCAGCCGCATCCTGCCGGAAGAGGACATGCCGTTCCTCGCCGACGGGACCCCGGTCGACATCGTGCTCAACCCGCTCGGCGTGCCCTCGCGCATGAACGTCGGTCAGATCTTCGAAACGCACCTCGGCATGGCGGCCCGCAGCTTCGGGCACCAGATCAAGGATGCGCTGGAAGACTGGCGTGCCAAGAACCCCGATGCCGAACCCGGTGAACCGCCTGCGGTGATCAAGGACAAGCTGAAGGAGATCTACGGCGAGGACTATCACGACTCGATCGACAGCCGCTCGGGCGAGGAAATCGCGGAGCTGGCGGGCAACCTGACCCGCGGCGTGCCGATGGGCACCCCGGTGTTCGACGGTGCCCGTGAAAGCGACGTGACCACCCAGCTGACCAAGTCGGGTCTGGATGCGGACGGCCAGTCGATCCTGTTCGACGGGCGCACGGGCGATGCCTTCCACCGCAAGGTGACCGTGGGCATCATCTACATGCTCAAGCTGCACCACCTCGTCGACGACAAGATCCACGCACGCTCGATCGGCCCGTACAGCCTCGTCACCCAGCAGCCGCTGGGCGGTAAGGCGCAGTTCGGCGGACAGCGCTTCGGTGAAATGGAAGTGTGGGCGCTGCAGGCATACGGCGCGGCCTACACCTTGCAGGAAATGCTCACCGTCAAGTCGGACGACGTGGTCGGCCGCCAGAAGGTCTACGAAGCGATCGTCAAGGGCGACGACACCTTCGAAGCGGGCATTCCGGAGAGCTTCAACGTGCTCGTCAAGGAAATGCGCTCGCTGGGCCTCAACGTCGAACTCAAGTCCATCGCGGACGAGGACGACGAAGACGGCATGCAGATCGCGGCGGAGTAAAGATCAGGCCGGTGTGGCGGAACGGTAGACGCACCACTCAAGTGGTCCCCGGTGACGGGGTGCGGGTTCAACTCCCAGCCACCGGCAACTGATCGAGATACGGATTTCACCCCCAAGAGGGATTGAGAAATGAACGAACTGACCAAATTCACCAACCAGCTCGCGAAGCCCGAAACCTTCGACGAGATCCAGATCGGCATCGCCAGCCCCGAGCGCATCCGCTCGTGGTCCTTCGGCGAGATCAAGAAGCCCGAGACGATCAACTACCGCACGTTCAAGCCCGAGCGTGACGGCTTGTTCTGCGCGCGCATCTTCGGCCCGGTGAAGGACTACGAGTGCCTGTGCGGCAAGTACAAGCGCATGAAGTACAAGGGCGTCGTCTGCGAAAAGTGCGGCGTCGAAGTCACCGTGACCAAGGTCCGCCGCGAGCGGATGGGCCACATCGAACTGGCCGCGCCGGTCGCGCACATCTGGTTCCTCAAGTCGCTGCCCTCGCGCATCGGCCTGCTGCTCGACATGCAGCTCAAGGTGCTCGAGCGGGTTCTCTACTTCGAAAACTACATCGTCACCGAGCCGGGCATCACCCCGCTGGAACGCTACCAGCTGATGACCGAAGACGAGCTGCTCGAAGCGCAGGATGAGTACGGCGAAGACGCCTTCACCGCCGGGATCGGCGCGGAAGCCGTCAAGCACCTGCTGATGGACCTCGACCTCGAACAGGAAAAGGCCGACCTGCTGGAAGAGCTGGAGACCACCAAGTCCAAGCTCAAGCCCGCCAAGATCATCAAGCGCCTCAAGGTCGTCGAGAGCTTCATCGAATCGGGCAACCGCCCCGAATGGATGATCCTCGAAGTCGTCCCCGTGATCCCGCCCGAGCTGCGCCCGCTGGTGCCGCTGGATGGCGGCCGTTTCGCGACGTCCGACCTCAACGACCTCTATCGCCGCGTCATCAACCGTAACAACCGCTTGAAGCGCCTGATCGAGCTGCGCGCGCCGGACATCATCGTGCGCAACGAAAAGCGCATGCTGCAGGAATCGGTCGACGCGCTGTTCGACAATGGCCGTCGCGGCCGCGTGATCACGGGTGCCAACAAGCGTCCACTCAAGTCGCTGTCCGACATGCTCAAGGGCAAGCAGGGCCGCTTCCGCCAGAACCTTCTGGGCAAGCGCGTCGACTATTCGGGCCGTTCGGTCATCGTGACCGGTCCGGAGCTGAAGCTGCACCAGTGCGGCCTGCCCAAGAAGATGGCGCTCGAACTGTTCAAGCCGTTCATCTACGCCCGGCTCGACGCCAAGGGCCTTTCCATGACGCTCAAGCAGGCCAAGAAGTGGGTCGAGCGCGAGCGCAAGGAAGTGTGGGACATCCTCGACGAGGTGATCCGCGAGCACCCGGTTCTCCTGAACCGCGCGCCGACGCTGCACCGTCTGGGCATCCAGGCGTTCGAGCCCGTGCTGATCGAAGGCAAGGCGATCCAGCTGCACCCGCTCGTCTGTTCGGCCTTCAACGCCGACTTCGACGGTGACCAGATGGCCGTCCACGTGCCGCTGAGCCTCGAAGCCCAGCTCGAAGCGCGCGTGCTGATGATGTCGACCAACAACATCCTCTCGCCCGCCAACGGCAAGCCGATCATCGTGCCTTCGCAGGACATGGTGCTGGGGATCTACTACCTGTCGATGGAACGGCAGGAGAAGACGCCCGAGTTCATCGAGGACGGCGACGACAAGATCGAGAAGCTGCAGCGCTTCGCCGACATGAGCGAAATTCACTACGCGCTCGAAACCAATGCGGTGACGCTGCACTCCAAGATCATCACCCGCGTCCCGCAAACGGACGAGAACGGCAAGGTCGAGATGAAGCGCTTCGTCACGACCCCGGGCCGCATGCTGATCGGCGAGTGCCTGCCGAAGAACCACAAGGTGCCCTACGACATCGTGAACCGCCTTCTGACCAAGAAGGACATCGGCGACGTGATCGACGAGGTGTACCGCCACACCGGCCAGAAGGACACGGTGCTGTTCGCCGACGCGATCATGACGCTCGGCTTCCGCTACGCGTTCAAGGCCGGCATCTCCTTCGGCAAGGACGACATGGAAATCCCCGAATCGAAGGAAGGCATGGTCGAACAGACCAAGTCCCTCGTCGCGGATTACGAGCAGCAGTATCAGGACGGCCTGATCACGCAGCAGGAAAAGTACAACAAGGTGATCGACGCCTGGAGCCGTTGCGGCGACCAGGTGGCGGACGCCATGATGGACAAGATCAAGTCGCGGCCGATCGACAGTGACGGCAAGGAAGCGCAGATCAACTCGATCTACATGATGAGCCACTCCGGTGCGCGTGGTTCGCCGGCGCAGATGAAGCAGCTCGCGGGTATGCGCGGCCTGATGGCCAAGCCTTCGGGCGAGATCATCGAAACGCCGATCATCTCGAACTTCAAGGAAGGTCTGACCGTCCTCGAATACTTCAACTCGACCCACGGGGCTCGTAAGGGCCTTGCGGATACCGCGTTGAAGACCGCCAACTCGGGCTACCTCACGCGTCGTCTGGTCGACGTGTCGCAGGACTGCACGATCGTGGTCGAGGATTGTAAGACCAACAACAGCCTGGACATGCGCGCCATCGTCCAGGGCGGTTCGGTGATCGCATCGCTGGCAGAACGTATCCTGGGCCGGACCCTGGCCGAGGACGCGGTGAACGCTGCCACCGGCGAAGTCATCGCGAAGGCGGGCACTCTGCTCGACGAGCCGATGGTGAAGGCGATCGAAGAGGCCGAAGTGCAGGTCGCCAAGATCCGCTCGCCGCTGGTCTGCGAAGCCGACCAGGGCGTGTGCGCCACCTGCTACGGGCGTGACCTCGCCCGTGGTACGCCGGTGAACATCGGCGAAGCGGTCGGCGTCATCGCGGCGCAATCGATCGGTGAGCCGGGCACGCAGCTGACCATGCGTACCTTCCACATCGGCGGTGCGGCGCAGCTGAACGAAACCAGCCACCTCGACTCGGTGTCCGACGGTAAGGTCGTCTATCGCGACATGCCGACGATCACCGACAAGAAGGGCCGTATCCTGTCGCTCGCCCGCAATGGCGAACTGGCAGTGATCGACAAGGAAGGCCGCGAGCGCGAGATCCACAAGGTGCCCTATGGTACCGTGCTGATGCACAAGGATGGCGAGAAGGTCTCCGAAGGCGATCGTCTGGCAGAGTGGGATCCGTTCTCGCTGCCGATCATCACCGAGCAGTCGGGTGTGGTGAAGTTCCTCGATCTGGTCGAAGGCTCGACCCTGGAAGAGCGCGTCGACGATGCCACCGGCATTGCCCAGCGCGTCGTGACCGAGAACCGGGCGACAGGGCGCAAGAAGAAGGAAGAGCTGCGTCCGCGTCTCACCCTCTTCAACGAAGGCAGCACCGACGAGGAAAACGAGGCTGCGCGCTACATGCTGGCGCCGGGCACCACGCTTTCGGTCGAGGATGGCCAAGAGGTCGAAGCGGGCGACATCCTTGCCCGTGCCAGCCGCGAAGCCGCCAAGACGCGCGACATCACCGGCGGTCTGCCGCGTGTTGCCGAGCTGTTCGAAGCGCGTATTCCGAAGGACAACGCGATTATCGCCAAGATTTCCGGACGGATCGAATTCGTCCGCGAATACAAGGCGAAGCGCAAGATCGCGATCGTTCCGGAGGAGGGTGAAGCCGTCGAGTACCTGGTCCCCAAGACCAAGGTCATCGACGTTCAGGAAGGCGACTTCGTGAAGAAGGGCGACACCCTGATCTCGGGCTCGCCCAACCCGCACGACATCCTCGACGTGCTGGGCGTGGAAGCGCTGGCTGAGTATCTCGTGAACGAGATCCAGGAAGTCTACCGACTGCAGGGCGTGAAGATCAACGACAAGCACATCGAGACGATCGTTCGTCAGATGCTGCAGAAGGTCGAGATCACCGATGGCGGCGACACCGTGCTGCTGCCGGGCGAACAGGTCGATCTGGAGGAAATGAACGAGGTCAACTCGAAGCTTGGCCGGAACAAGACGCCCGCACAGGGCAAGCCGGTTCTGCTCGGGATCACCAAGGCCTCGCTCCAGACGCGTTCGTTCATCTCGGCCGCGTCGTTCCAGGAGACGACCCGCGTGCTCACCCAGGCTTCGGTCGAGGGCAAGCGCGACTCGCTGATCGGGCTCAAGGAAAACGTCATCGTGGGCCGCCTCATCCCGGCGGGCACGGGCGCGACCATGAACCGGATGCGGGTCACCGCGTCGAGCCGCGACGCCGCGCTCAAGGCTTCGTGGAAGAAGGCTCAGGAAGCGATCCTCGCCGCCGAAACCGCGGAAGAAGAGCGCAAGGCCGAACTGGCGCAGGGTCCGGAAGCGGCGACCGGAGACGATCCGCTCGCCAAGATGGAAGGCGCGACCCACGGCACCGACGCTGATGCGGGCGAATACCTGCAGACCGGCGAAGATGAAGCGGGCGCTGCCGAAGAGTAAGCGCAGGTTCACGCCACGGCGAAGAGAAAGGGGCCCCGGAAGAGCGATCTTCCGGGGCCTTTTTCACGCCGGAATGCGTTCCCGCGGCACACAGGATACAGACCATGCGCACCACACCCGTCAGCCTTGCCGGTTCGTCCGCCCTTCTGGCCGCGATGCTGGTGGTGAGTGGCTGCGTCGGCCCCTCCGGGCAGGCCGGAGAGGATGGGGCCCGCGCTGCGGCGGCGGCGAATGGCGCGCCGGATGCCGCGCTCTTGCCCGACCTTTCCGGCAAGTGGGTGATTGCAAGGATCGATGGCAGGGCCTTGCCCCATCCGATCGCCCTGACCGGCCGAGGCGATTCGCTGGTGTGGGAACCGGACTGCGCGGGCCAGTCGATCTCATATCGCGCAGCGGGCAGCGGAATCGAATTCTCCCGGCCCGAACCAGATGGCGAGCAGGTCGTCTGCGAGATCGGTTACCCGCAGGATCTGCCGCGCGTGCTCGATGCGCTCCAAGGCCGGTGGAGCGTGGCACAAGCTGCAGACGGTTCGGTAATGCTGTCACGGGCGGGGGCGAGCATCGCGCTCCACCCCGCAATCCCTGCCGCGCCAACGACGCTCGCAGGGGAGTGGCGGGTGGCCGGGATCGATGGCGAGGACTTCGATGAACCCTACGGCATCGCGCTGAGCGCCGACGAGCATGAAATCTGGTGGACCCCGCGCTGCGCCGGGGCGCACGTGGCCTACCGCATCTCCGGCGCGCGCTTCGAAGTGATCGCGGGCGACACCCGCCCCGACCCGGCTGCGCCTGTCTGCAAGATTGCGCCTCCGCCGCGTCTGGCCGAGGTGATGGACGCGATCCGCGCCGCCGACCGGATCGAGCGTACGCCGCACAACGGGGTGCGCCTGTCCGGCCATGGGCGCAGCCTGACGCTGTTCGGTCAGTAAAGGTTCGGCGACGGCGAGCGGGCTGACGCTCGCCGAACGAGGCGCCGACCCGTTGCGCGCTGAACCTGGGAGCGGTCATTCGACCCATGGTTCAATTCACTGCAGAAAAAATGTCGTCAACCAGCACTTTTGTTTCAAAAACGGGACAGTCTGTTTGATGGTCCTTTAAGACTTGCTGGCTAGTCGTTTCCCTCGAGGAGGGACGCTGTGTGATCGATAAACAGATGGCGATTCTGGGGGAGCGCAATCTTCTGCTCGCCTGGCGACTGCGCGAACTGACCTCCCATCTGCCATCGCTGTGCGCGCTTCATTCCTTCGCGGCGCTGGCCTGCGTGGTCGCGCTGTGGGGCCATCCTGCCGCCACCTACGGCTTGCCATGGGCGGCAACGATTGCCTTTTGCAATTTCCGCCAATGGCGTCTCTCGCTGGATTTCTATCCCGACACGATCGATGTCACGCACCTTCGCAAGTTCCACCGTGAACTGCAGATTGCCGCAAACACCGAAACCGCGTTCTGGGTGCTGGGCGCGGTGGTGTTCTTCCCCACCCTGTTCAATGCGCATCCGGTGTTCTTCGCGGTCCTGACCGCGGGACTGCTGGCATCCTCGGTGATCGCCTACCGCTCGATGCCTGCGCCGCTGACCAGTTATCTGGGCGGGGCGATGCTGGCGGCAGCAGTGCTGTCCTTCACCATGAGAGACGAATTTTCCTGGCCCTCGCTCATGCTCGCGCTCGCGTTCGGCTACGCGCTGATCCGTTCGACCCGGCGGCAGGGGCGCCAGTTCGAACAGTCCTGCCGCGAACAGTTCGACCAGCGACGGACCGCCGAAACGGTCAAGCTGCTGCTCCACGAATACGAGGAGTCCTCGTCCGACTGGCTGTGGGAGGTCGACGAGGGCAATTGCCTGATGAACGTATGCGAACGCTTCGGCCATGCCGCCGGGGTCGACCGCGACTTTCTCGAAGGGCGCGAGCTGGTCGGCCTGTTCGATGCCGGCCCGGCGCGAGAGAGGCTGGCGACGCTGCTGCTCGACCGGGTGCGGTTCCGCGATCTTGCACTGGAAATCACCGTGGGCACAGAAAAGCGCTGGTGGACCATCTCCGGCAATCCGGCCAGCGACGGCTCCGTGCGCGGTGTGCTGCGCGATGTGACCGAGAGCCGCCAGACCGAACAGCGGGTCGCGCGGATGGCACGTTACGACCAGCTGACCGAGCTCGCCAACCGCCATCTGTTCAACGAAAGCCTGAACGAAATGCTTGCCGGAACCGGCAGGCGGCGGCGGATCGCGCTGCTCTATATCGACCTCGACCACTTCAAGTCGGTCAACGACACGCTCGGCCATCATGTCGGCGACGGGCTGGTCCGCGCGGCTGCGCGCCGGATTCTCGGCGTGATCCGCGAACACGATCTCGCCGCGCGGCTGGGAGGCGACGAATTCGCGGTCCTGCTGACCCGGGTGCGCAATCTCGAAGCGGTCCACCAGTGTGCGGAGCGGATCGTGGAAGCGATGGCGCAGCCGTTCAATATCGATGGGCAGACGGTGCGCGTGTCCGCCTCGGTCGGGGTCGGCTACAGCGAGGATGACAGCATCGACGGCGAAGAGCTGATGCGCCAGGCCGACCTTGCACTGTATGCCGCAAAGCGCGCCGGCCGATCGACCTTCGCCGATTACGACCCCTCGCTCAATCACAACGAACACGCCCGCCGCAATCTGGAGCTCGACCTGCGCACCGCGATCACGGAAGGGCAGTTCACGCTCGTCTACCAGCCGCAGGTGTGTCTCAAGACCGGCAAGTGGACCGGCAAGGAAACGCTTGTTCGGTGGGAACATCCCGTGCGTGGGCGGATCCTGCCGGGCGAGTTCATCGATATCGCAGAAGAGACCGGGCTGATCATCCCGCTGGGCGAATGGATCATCCGCCAGGCGATCGAGGAAGCGGCCAGCTGGGACGAGCCGCACCGGATCGCGATCAACCTCTCGCCAGTGCAGATGTGCAATCCGAACCTCGTCACCGTGCTGACCAACGCCATCGTCGAAGCGCAGATTGACCCGCAGAGGGTCGAGATCGAGATCACCGAGAGCGCGCTGATGCACGACAGCGAGAGCAATGTGGAACTGCTCCATCGCCTGCGCGATCTGGGCGTGCGGATCGCGCTCGACGATTTCGGGACGGGCTATTCCTCGCTCAACTACCTGCGCGCCTTCCCCTTCGACAAGATCAAGATCGACCGATGCTTCGTCTCGGAAATGCTGGAGCGCGCCGATTGCCAGGCGATCGTCCGCAACGTCATCATGCTCGCCCGGGCGCTGGGCATGGAAACCACTGCCGAGGGCGTCGAGACGAAGGAGCAGTACGACTGGCTGAAACGGCACGGCTGCCAGGAGGCGCAGGGCTATTACATCTCGCGCCCGATGGAGAGCGAGCTGGCGGCCCGACCCTCCGCTGCGCCGCTAGATACTCAGCCCGATCACCGGCCCGCGCAGGAGCAAATCGCCTCCAACGTCCACCCGATCCGCTGCCAGGTGGCCTAGCCCGCGCAGCGACACACGCTTGAAGGCGTGCGAGCGCGCGAGTAGCGCTGCTTGCCATGATCGTCACCCGCTTCGCGCCTTCACCCACGGGCCGCCTCCACGTCGGCAACCTGCGCACTGCGCTTCACAACTGGCTGCTCGCCCGGAAGGGCGACGATGAAGGGCCGGGCAAGTTCCTGCTTCGGATCGACGATACCGATGCAGAGCGAAGCCGCGAGGAATATGTCACCGCGATCCGCGAAGACCTCGCCTGGCTGGGACTGGAACCCGATGCCGAGTTCCGCCAGTCGCAGCGGCTCGACCTGTATGAAGACGCCTTTGCCAAGCTGAAGGACGCAGGCCGGGTATATCCCGCCTACGAGACCGCGCAGGAGCTGGAGCTTAAGCGCAAGATCGCGCTGGGGCGCGGCCTGCCCCCGATCTACGACCGCGCGGCGCTCTCGATGAGCGAGGACGAGCGCGCCGCGAAGGAAGCCGAAGGCATCGCCCCGCACTGGCGCTTCAAGCTCGACCATGACGAACTGATTGCGTGGGAAGACGGCGTGCGCGGCCCGCAGAAAT
Source organism: Citromicrobium bathyomarinum (assembly GCA_001306305.2). Classification (NCBI taxonomy): domain Bacteria; kingdom Pseudomonadati; phylum Pseudomonadota; class Alphaproteobacteria; order Sphingomonadales; family Sphingomonadaceae; genus Citromicrobium; species Citromicrobium bathyomarinum. The sequence goes on along the minus strand of CP155577.1, from coordinate 230,659 downwards.
TCGATCCCGCGCAGCGTTCCGATCCGGTTATCCGCCGCGCCGACGGCAGCTGGCTCTACATGCTGCCAAGCGTGATCGACGACATGGACATGGGCGTGACCGACGTGCTGCGCGGGGAGGACCATGTGTCCAACACTGCCGTCCAGGTGCAGATGTTCACCGCGCTGCATGCGGCCGGGGTCGGGCCCGATCACTGCGATGTGATCGACAGCTTCCCGCGCTTCGGCCACACCGCGCTGCTGGTCGGCAAGGAAGGCAAGCTGTCCAAGCGCCTCGGCTCGCTGTCGTGCGAGGCATTGCGCGAGCAGGGGATCGAGCCGGAGGCGATCCTTTCGCTGCTGGCGCGGCTGGGCACCAGTCAGCCGGTCGAGCCGATCGCCGACCGTGCGACGCTGATCGAAGGCTTCGATCTGGAGAGCTTCGGCCGCGCGCCGGCCAAGTTCGACGAGGCGGAGCTGGAGCGGCTCAACGCGGCGATCGTCCACCAGATGGATTATGCGCAGGTGCAGGATCGCCTGCCCGGGGGAATCGACGAGGCGGGCTGGCACGCTATCCGGCCCAACCTGTCGCATGTCGGCGAGGCGGCCGAGCTTTGGCGGCTGGTCACCGGGCCGATCGAGCAGCCCGCATTCTCCGACGAAGACCGCGCGTTTCTGGCCGACGCGGCGGATGCGCTGACATGGGGCGACAATCCGTGGGGCGCGCTGACCTCCACGCTGAAAGAGCGCACCGGGCGCAAGGGCAAGCCGCTGTTCCTGCCGCTGCGTCAGGCGCTGACCGGCATGGACCACGGCCCCGACATGGGCGAACTGCTGCCGCTGATCGGCGAGACGCAAGCGCGCGCCCGGCTGGAGCGGGCGGCTGGCTAGGCTTCCAATGCGGCACTTCTCCGACCCCGCACAGGCCCACCACGCGCCCATCCGCGAACTGCATAATGGCGGATGGATGGACTACGCCGAAAGCCCGGCGCGCTTCGCCGCGCTGCTCGACGCGCTCGGCCCGGGGGAGCCCGCACGCGACTTCGGGATCGAGCCGATCCTCGCGGTCCACGACCCCGCCTATGTGGCCTTTCTGCGCGAGGCGCACGACCTGTGGCTCGCCGCCGGACGTGAGGGCGATGCGATGGGCTACGTCTTCCCGGTGGTCGCACGCCGCGCGCTCGCGCTCGACCGGATCGATGCAAAGATCGGGGCCTATGCAATGGACGCCTCGACGCCGGTCGCCGCCGGAACGTGGGCAGCGGCCTATGGCGGAGCGCAAAGCGCGCTGACCGCGCTCGATGCCGTACTGGGCGGAGACAACGCTGCCCTCGCGCTGTGTCGCCCGCCCGGGCACCATTGCGGGGCGGATTACATGGGCGGCTATTGCTACCTCAACAACGCCGCCATCGCCGCGCGCGCAGCGCAGGCGCGTGGGGTGCGCCGGATCGCGATCCTCGATGTCGACTACCACCACGGCAACGGCACGCAGGACATCTTCTACGATGATGGCGAGGTGTTGTTCGCTTCGATCCACGCCGATCCGAAGACCGATTTTCCCTTCTATTGGGGCCATGCCGACGAGCGCGGGAGCGGGCAGGGCGAGGGCGCGACGCTCAATCTGCCACTGCCGCAGGGCCCCGACTGGGCGGGCTATGCGCCCGCGCTCGAGACGGCGCTGGATACGGTGCGCGCGCATGGTGCGGACCTGCTGATCGTCTCCTACGGCGCGGATACCTTCGCCGAAGACCCGATCTCGCATTTCAGGCTAAGGCGAGAGGATTACGCCACGATGGGCGAGATGATCGCCACGCTCGGCCTGCCGACGCTGGTGGTGATGGAAGGCGGTTACGCGGTCGACGCGCTGGGCGGCAACGTCGCGGCGTTTGTGGGCGGCTGGGGCTAGAACCTTCCCGCCGAGCCCTCAGGCTGCGGAGAGGAGCGGTGCGGGCAAGGCGTCTTCTTCGCGGGCGACCGTCACGCGGTTCCGGCCGGTGTGCTTGGCAGTGTACAGCGCGCGGTCGGCGCTGCGCATGGCTGCACGAACGGAGCTGCCGGGCTCGAACGCGGCGACTCCGAAACTTGCGCTCAGCTGCACGTCGGGGCCGATCGCCGGATGGTACAGGCTGTCGAACGCGCTGCGGATCCGCTCTGCCTGCGCCGCCGCCTCGTCGAGGCCGGTATCGAGCAGCAGCAGCGCGAATTCCTCGCCACCCACGCGGCCTGCATGATGCCCGTGCTCGCTTAGCATGCAGGCGAAGGATCGGATCACCTCGTCGCCGACATGATGGCCGAAGCGGTCGTTGATCTGCTTGAACCGGTCGATGTCGCACATGATGATCGCGCCCGGGGCCGTGGCGGGCCTGCCGACCAGTGCGTCGAAAGCCCTGCGATTGAGCAGTTCGGTCAGTCCGTCGCGCTCGGAGCTGTGACGATATCCAACGATCACCTTTGCCACGATCCGCGCGACGATGAGCAGGGCGAGGCTCGCGTTGAGCACCCCCATGCACTGAATGTAGACGCGCTCGAACAGGGCAGCGTCGAACACTGCCCAGGGGGTGGGCTCGTCCAGCAGGGCCGGAAACATCGGCACGCGCAGGATTACGCCTGTAATGACGAGAAACCCGAGCGCCACCAGGCCGTTTTCGAACGCATCCCGGTTGCGCTTTCGGGCAAGCGCGAGCGTGCCGTCCAGAAAGAGGAATATGCTCGCCAGCTGGAAAGGGACGTATTGCACCGTGGGGGGCACCGGCATGGTCAGAAGCACGAGTGACAGCGCAATCAGACCCGCGGCGATGCCGGTGACCCGAAGGCTCGTGAGGCCAAGCCCGGTCACCTCGCGGATCGCCTGCGCGGCGAAGAAATAGATCGCGGGGACCAGCACGGCGATGGCTGCGACGCCCACTCGCGAATGCGCCCCGTAACGCAAGATCAGCAGCTCGACCGATACGCACAGCAGTGCCGCTGCCATCCACCCGAGCGCGGAGCCACGACGCAAGGCAAGGTGGACGAGCAATGACACGAGGATCAATCCTACGATCACCCCCAGGATCGTCAGATGCAGGTCTATCGCTATCGCCACTGTCGCCTTCTCCGCATGGGGGCGGGTCTACAGCGATAGGATAAAGGTTTTCTTATGGAGAGACCGGCGCTTGGGCGCTTGCGTCTGTTGACCCTGACGCCGACGTAACTCACCGCCCCTTCAGTTCGTCCCCGCTGAGCGAGACGACGTGCAGCAGGTTGGTGCTGCCCGGGGTGCCGAAGGGCACCCCCGCCAGCACGATCAGCTTGTTGCCCGCCTTGCCGAAGCCGTGGCGCAGCGCCATCCGCTTGCCCTTGCCGATCATTTCTTCGAAGCTGAGGATGTCGCGCGTCACCACCGCGTGCGCGCCCCATAGCAGCGCGACCCGCCGGGCGACCCGTTTCTGCGGGGTCAGTACCAGCATCGGCACAGAAGGCCGCTCGCGCGCAACGCGCCGCGCGGTCGATCCGGAGAAGGTGAACACCGTGATCGCCGCCACGCTGACCGTCTCGGCAATGGTCGAGCATGCATGGCTGAGCGCGTCGGCGGTGGTCGGATCGGCCTTCGTTTCGAGGAACTTCATCCGCGCGCGATAGCCCTCGTCCTGCTCCACCTTGGTCACGATCCGGTCCATGATCGCGACGGTTTCCTCGGGCCATTCGCCCGCCGCAGTCTCGGCGCTGAGCATCACCGCATCCGCGCCGTCGTACACCGCATTGGCGACGTCGGAGACTTCGGCGCGCGTCGGCGCAGGGCTCTCGATCATCGATTCGAGCATCTGGGTGGCGACGATCACCGGCTTGCCCGCCTGCCGCGTCATGTCGACGATCCGCTTCTGCAGCGGGGGCACGTCTTCCGGGTCCAGCTCCACGCCCAGATCCCCGCGCGCGACCATGATCCCGTCTGAAAGGTCGACGATTTCGGACAGGCGGCGCACTGCGCTCGGCTTTTCGATCTTGGCGCACAGCGCGGGCATCATCCCGTCGGTCGCGGTCATCAGCTTGCGCGCTTCGGCCACATCTTCGGGCCGCTGCACGAAGGAGAGCGCGATCCAGTCCGCGCCCTGCTGGCAGGCGAAGGCCAGATCCTTGCGGTCCTTGTCGGTCAGCGCGGGGATCGGCACCTCGGCATCGGGCACGTTGACGCCCTTGCGGTCGGAGATGACTCCGCCGACTTCTGCCGAGCACAGGATCGCGTCCTCGTCCGCGCGGATCACCTTCAGGCGGATCTTGCCGTCATTGATCAGCAGCCGCTGGCCTTTTTCGAGGATGCCGAACAGCTCGGGGTGGGGCAGGTGGACGCGGGTTTCGTCGCCCGGCGTAGGGTCGCGATCAAGCGTGAAGTGCCCCGAATGGCGAATCACCGCCTTGCCGTCCTTGAAGGTGCCCACGCGCAGTTTGGGCCCCTGAAGGTCGGCGAGGATCGCGATCGGGCGGTCGAATTCCTTCTCCAGCGCGCGGATCGCGGCGATGGTCTTGGCGTGAGTCGCCTGCTCGCCATGGCTCATGTTAACGCGGAACGCATCGACGCCGGCGCGGAACAGGCGGCGCAGCATCTCCGGATCGCTGCTGGCGGGGCCGACGGTGGCGAGGATCTTGACCTTGCGGCTTCGGGGGCTGAGCTGGGGATCGGGCTTGGGCATGGCCCACGGCTATGGCAGGGGAATGTTGCAAGACAAGAGCCAAAGGAGCCCCGCCATGGCGCAATCACCCGATCCCCTCGACCAGCTGGACGATGCGGTCGCCGCCGCCGCGTTCCGGCGGCTGGTGCGCCACCTGCGCCATCGCCACGATGCGCAGAACATCGATCTGATGGGCCTGTCCGGCTTCTGCCGCAATTGCCTGGCCGACTGGATTCGCGATGCGGGCTATGACGGCGACAAGGCGCAGGCCCGCGAGCTGATCCACGGGATGCCTCAGGACGAGTGGAAGGCGACCCGCCAGACCCCCGCCACGCAGGAGCAGCTCGACCGGATGGAGGCGAGCCTCAAGAAGAATCGCGTGGATTAGGCACGCGCCGGGTTCACGATCCGGCGCCTGCTGGCTACCCAGCGGCCAACCGATTCTACCCCTTACCGGAGATTACCCCCAAATGGCCGAGACCACCGACGACCGCCTGCGCCTGCTGATCGAGCGCATCGAACGCCTCGAAGAAGAGAAGAAGGGCATCGCCGACGATATCCGCGACGTCTATGCCGAAGCCAAGGCGGTCGGTTACGACCCCAAGATCATGCGCCAGATCGTGCGCCTGCGGAAGATGAAGCCCGACGACCGCAGCGAGCAGGAAATGATCCTCGACACCTACAAGGCCGCGCTCGGCATGGGCTGATCGCGCCTCCCGGGGCTGGCCCCGCAAAATCGCTTCCGCTATCCTGCGATGAGAAGGAGAATGCGCGAATGGCCAGCCCGTGGAGAACCGCCGAAACCGGCATCATCGTCACCACCACGCCCACCGTCGAGGGGCGTCCGGTGCAGGATTACCTCGGCATCGTGACCGGCGAGGCGATCATCGGCGCGAACATGTTCCGCGACCTCTTCGCCGGGATTCGCGACATCGTGGGCGGGCGCGCAGGCTCCTATGAAAAGGTGCTGAAAGAAGCGCGCCACGACGCGATTCAGGAAATGCAGGCCGAGGCGCAGAAGCTGGGTGCAAACGCGGTGGTCGGCGTCGATCTCGATTACGAGGTAATCGGCGATACCGGCTCGATGCTGATGGTGAGCGCCAGCGGTACGGCGGTGCGGATCTAGTTCGCACAGTCCAATCGAAACGCGCAGGCGACACGGCGTTGTCGTTCGCGCCGACCTTCGCTAGTGCCGACTGTCTGACGGGGCTCCAGTCCGGGGTCCCTAAAAAGCATCACTTTTTGCAGGTTCCCATGGCAGGCCATTCCAAATTCAAGAACATCATGCACCGCAAGGGTGCGCAGGACAAGAAACGGTCCAACCTGTTTTCCAAGCTTTCCCGCGAGATCACCGTCGCGGCGAAGATGGGCATGCCCGATCCGGACATGAACCCGCGCCTGCGGCTCGCGGTCAACGCGGCCAAGGCGCAGTCCATGCCGAAGGACAATATCCAGCGCGCGATCGACAAGGCCTCCGCCAACGACGGCGATAACTACGAGGAAGTGCGCTACGAAGGCTACGGCCCCGGCGGCAGCGCGATCATCGTCGAGGCGCTGACCGACAACCGCAACCGCACCGCAACCAATATCCGCACCGCGTTTTCCAAGAACGGCGGCAACCTCGGCACCGAAGGCTCGGTCGCGCATGGGTTCGAACGGCTCGGCCTGATCGTCTATCCCGCCGATGCGGGCGACGAGGAAAAGGTGCTGGAAGCCGCGCTGGAAGCGGGCGCGGAAGACATCGCGTCGAGCGACGACGGCCACGAGATCTGGACCGCGCCGGACGATCTGCACGCAGTGGCCGAAAACCTCGAAAAATCGCTCGGTTCGGCGGAGACCGTCAAGCTCGCGTGGAAGCCCAACCTGACCGTCGACATGGACGAGAAGAACGCAGGCACGCTCCTGAAGCTGATCGACGCGCTCGACGATGATGACGACGTGCAGACCGTCTGGGGCAATTACGACATCTCCGACGAGGTGATGGAGAAGCTGGACTAGGCTGCGACTGTTGGTGGAGGGGGCGTCACCCTGAACTTGTTTCAGGGTCCAGCCCTACCACCTTCGATTTCGGCGCGGGTGGCGGACGGGATGCTGAAACGAGTTCAGCATGACGGCTTGGGGACGAGACAATGACCATCATCCTCGGCCTCGACCCCTCGCTCACCTGCACCGGCTGGGGCGTGATCCGCAGCGAGGGTTCGCGCCTCTCCCACATCGCCAACGGGCAGATCGCGACCGATGCGAAAGCGCCGATGACCGAGCGGCTGGCGCAGCTGCAGCGCGAGCTGGCGGTGGTGATCGAGCAGTATCGGCCCGCGCGAGGGGCGTGCGAGGAAATCTTCCTCAACAAGAATCCCAAATCCACGCTCAAGCTGGCGCAGGCGCGCGGCAGCGTGCTGGCCGCGTGCGGCGCGCACGGGCTCGACGTGCGCGAACATGCTGCGCGCTACGTCAAGAAGTCGGTGGTCGGCACCGGCGCGGCGGAGAAACGCCAGGTGCAGGCGATGCTCAAGGTGCTGCTGCCCGGGGTGACGATCGCCGGGGCGGACGCGGCGGATGCGCTGGCGGTCGCCATCGCCGATGCCCACGCGCCCTAGGCCCCATGCCCGCCGCTCAGCCTCGCGCTGCTAAGCCACGGCGGGAACACAGGATTTCTCCGATCGTAGAGTCTCCATTCGAACAGCGGGGATGGTGGACTCGCAATTTTGGGGAGAGATTCCATGCGTAAACTGATGATTCCCGCTCTGCTCGCCGGCACCCTGCTGCTGGGCGGCTGCGCCTATGGCCCCGGTTACGGGTACGATGACGGCTACGGCCCGGGCGGCGGCTATAATGATGGTTATGGTGGCGGCTATGGCGACGGGTATGGTGACGGCTACGGCTATTCCTACCGCCAGAACAGTGAGTTCGAGCGCGCGGCGGTGAACGCCTGCGGGCGCGAGGCAAGCCGCTATGGCCGGGTCCAGATCACCTATGCCGAGGAACGCGAGCGCGGCGTCTTTACCGTGCAGGGCCGGATCGACGTGCGCGACCGGTCGCGCGACCAGTTTACCTGCGGATTCAGCTCCTCGGGCCGGATTCTCGATTTCCGCTTCGGCTAGGCAAAATCATCGGGCGGGGCGGCGCATGGCGCTGTCCTAATCGTGGCGGGCGCGCTAGACCTGCGCGCATGTCGAGCCACGCCCACCGCTTGCCAGACGCTCCGCCACGGCACCTGCCCGGCGGGGCGTTTTGTGTCTCTGGACTGTGTGTCAGATGTGTCAGGCGCGCGGCGGCTGGCGGGCGAATCGCCTGATGTACCTGGTCGTCTTCCGCAGCCGCAAACGCGCCCGCTACGACGCGGCGGCCTATGCCGAACACGCCGATGCGATGGAGGCGCTCGCGCGCGAGCAGCCCGGCTTCCTCGCCGTGAAGACCTACGCCGCCGATGATGGCGAGACGGTGACGATCTCCGAATGGGCGACGCGCGAGGCGGCCAAGGCGTGGCGCTGCCACCCGGACCATGCCGGCGTTCAGGGCGCGGGCAGGAAGCATTACTATGCCCGCTACACGATGTTCACCTGCCTCGACCCGCAGGTGATCCACTACCAACATGATGAGCCAGACGAAGAGGACGCATGACCACCACGCTCAACGGCATTCCCAATTGCGATACGGTCAAGAAGGCGAGGAAGTGGCTGGAGGCGCAGGGCATCGAGCACAGCTTCCGCGACTTCAAGAAGGACGCGCCGAGCGCCGACGAGGTCGGCGGCTGGGCCGATGTCGCGGGCTGGGAAGTGCTGCTCAACAAGCGCGGCACGACGTTTCGCAAGCTGGACGAGGGCGACAAGGCAGATCTCAGCCAAGAGAAGGCGATTGCCTTGATGGTGCAACATCCAAGCCTGATCAAACGCCCCGTACTCGAACATGAGGGCGGCCTGCTGGTCGGCTTCAGGGAACCGGAATGGAAGGATGAATTGTGCTGAAATGGCTTGGGGCACTGGCCATCGCCCTGTCACCCGCCTGTGCGAGCGCGCAAGGCATGGCTGACCTGACCCCCGTGAATGCCGATGGCGACACGCTGATCATCGCCCATCGCGGCGCGAGCGGCGAACGGCCCGAGCATACGCTCGCCAGCTACGAACGCGCGATCGACCAGGGGGCGGACTATATCGAGCCCGATCTGGTGGTGACCAAGGATCTGGTGCTGGTCGCCCGGCACGAGAACGAGATCGGCGAGACGACCAATGTCGCCGACCATCCCGAGTTCGCCGACCGCCGCCGGACCAAGAATATCGAAGGCCAGATGGTCAACGGCTGGTTCGCGGAGGACTTCACGCTCGCCGAATTGCAGACGCTGCGCGCGAAGGAGCGGATGCCCGCGCTGCGCCCGGCCAATGCGCGCTTCGACGGGCTCTACGCAATCCCGACCTTTGCCGACATCATCGCGCTCAAGCGTGCGAAGGAAGCCGAAACGGGCCGCAAGATCGGGCTCTATCCCGAGCTCAAGCACCCCACCTGGCTGTTGCAGGAAAGCGGGATCGATACGGTCGACCTGCTGGTCCGGCAGCTCAAGGCAGAGGGACTCGATGGCGCGGATTCGGACGTGTTCGTCCAAGTGTTCGACATCGCGCCGCTGCAACGGCTCGACAAGATGATCGACGCGCCGCTGATCCTGCTGATCCGCCCCGAAGGCGGCCCCTATGACGAGCCGGGGATCACCTGGGCGGGGATCATGACGCCGACCGGCCTCGCCGAAGTGGCGACCTATGCCGACGGGATCGGTCCGTGGATGGGCCATGTGCTGAACGACGACGGCACGCCGACCGACCTCGTGCGCGATGCCCATGCGGCGGGGCTGAAGGTTCACCCGTGGACCGTGCGAAAGGAAAACGTGTTCCTGCCCGCATCGCTGCGATCGGACGCGAGCGAAAACGGGATCGGCGACATCCGGGGGCTGGTGAAACTGCTCAAGGCCGCCGGAGTCGACGGCTACTTCACCGACGATCCCGGGCTGGTGCGGGCGGACTAGGCGCGCCGCGCGGCCAGAATGTAGTTGAGGCTCATGTCGTCCGACAGGTGCAGGCCCTTGCCCGGACGCCAGGCAATGCCTTGGGTCTGGGTGACGGTCAGGCCCGCATCGGCGAGCAGGTCGGCCAGCTCATCGGGAGTCACGAAGTCGTCCCAGTGGTGCGTGCCCCTCGGCACCGCGCCGACCGCCTCCGCCGCGCCGACCAGCAGCAGGCGGCTGGCGGCGGTGCGATTGGGGGTGGAGAGGATGAGGAGGCCGTCATCGGCAAGTTTGGCGGTGAGCGCAGCGAGGAAGGCGGGCTTGTCCGCGACATGCTCGATCACCTCCATGCAGGTGACGAGGTCGAAACTGCCAAGGTCCAGCGTGCCGATCTCGCCCGCCATGTAGCGGATGTCGAGCCCGGCAGCTTCCGCATGGGCGGCGGCGGCGGCGGCATTCTCGGGTGCGGCATCGACACCCGTCACCTCGGCGCCGAGGCGCGACAAGGGTTCGCACAGCAGGCCCGCGCCGCAGCCGACGTCGACCGCCGCCTTGCCCGCAAGCGGCGAAGCGCTCTCGATATCGCCGCCCCAGTGGCGGTCGATCGACTCGCGAATGAAGCCCAGCCGCACCGGGTTCAAACGGTGGAGCATGGCGGAGGAGCCCTTCGGGTCCCACCAGTCCGCTGCCAGTGCGCCGAAATGGGCGGCTTCATCGGGGCGAATGGTTGCTGTTGCATCGCTCATCCCCGCTCCCTAACACCGCGCCGAAAGTGGCACCAGCGAGGAAGGCTTCGCCCTTGGCGCGGATCGTGATGAAATTCGGCGGGACCTCGATGGCGGGGACCGAGCGCATTCGGCGCGTGGCGCAGATCGTGCGCAAGCAGGCGGCTCCCAAAGACGGCGGGCCGGCGAACGAGGTTGCGGTGGTCGTCTCCGCAATGGCGGGCGAGACGGACCGGCTGGTCAACTTCGCCCGGGAAGCGCACGCCCTCTACGACCCGGCGGAATACGACGTGGTCGTGGCGAGCGGGGAACAGGTCACCTCCGGCCTGCTCGCGATGACGCTCCAGTCGCTGGGGCAGAAGGCGCGCAGCTGGCTCGGCTGGCAGCTCCCGATTCGCACGATCGAGGCCCATGCCAAGGCGCGCGTCGATGCGATCGACAGCGATGCGCTGCTCGCCAGCATGGCCGAGGGCACGATTGCGGTGATCCCGGGCTTCCAGGGGCTGAGCGCGGAAGGGCGCGTCACCACGCTCGGCCGGGGCGGGTCGGACACCAGCGCGGTCGCGGTTGCGGCAGCGGTCAAGGCGGACCGCTGCGATATCTACACCGATGTCGACGGGGTCTACACCACCGACCCGCGGATCGTCGCCAAGGCGCGCAAGCTCAAGGCGGTGACCTACGAGGAAATGCTCGAACTCGCCTCCGTCGGCGCGAAGGTGCTGCAGACCCGCTCTGTCAGCCTCGCGATGAAGGAAGGCGTACGCATACAGGTGCTCTCCAGCTTCGTGGACGACAGCGCGACCCCGGCAGACGACCTGCCGGGCACGCTGATCGTCTCCGAGGAAGAAATGGAGCGGATGGTCGAAGAGGGAAAAATGGAACGCAAGCTCGTCACCGGCATCGCGCACGACAAGAACGAAGCCAAGATCATCCTCACCCGCGTGCCCGACAAGCCGGGCGCGGTGGCGGAGATCTTCGGCCCGCTGGCCGAGGCCAGCATCAATGTCGACATGATCATCCAGAACGTGGGCCGCGACAAGGGTGAGACCGACGTGACCTTCACGATTCCCCAGACCGACCTCGCCCGCGCGCAGGCCCTGCTGGAGGACAAGCGCGAGGCGATCGGCTACAACCGGATCATCACCGACAGCCATATCGCCAAGATCAGTGTCGTCGGCGTGGGCATGAAGAGCCACGCAGGGGTCGCGAGCGACATGTTCCGTGCGCTGGCCGACAGGGGCATCAACATCCAGGCGATCACCACGAGCGAGATCAAGGTCTCGGTGATGATCGACGAGGACGAGACCGAGCTTGCGGTGCGCGTGCTGCACACGGCCTACGGCCTCGACGCGGAAGACGCGGCCTGAGGCTGGCGGCGTGAGCCACACCGCCAAAATCCTGCTGCTCGGCTCGGGTGAGCTGGGGCGCGAGTTCGTGATCTCGGCCAAGCGGCTGGGCGCCTATGTCATCGCCTGCGACAGCTACGACAATGCGCCCGCGATGCAGCTGGCCGACGCGCGCGAGGTGTTCTCGATGCTCGACGGCGATGCGTTGCGCAGCGTGATCGAGAAGCACAAGCCCGACCATGTCGTGCCCGAGATCGAGGCTATCCGCACCGAAGTGCTGGCCGAGGTCGAGGCCAATGGCGTCCATGTCGTACCCACCGCGCGCGCGGCGCAGCTGACTATGAACCGCGATGCGATCCGCGATCTGGCGGCGCAGGAGCTGGGCGTGCGGACCTCGCGCTACGGCTATGCGACCAGCCTCGACGAAGTGCGCGCGGCGGCAGAGGACACGGGCTTTCCCTGCGTCATCAAGCCGGTGATGTCGTCCTCGGGCAAGGGCCAGAGCACGGTGCAGGACGCCGAGGGGCTGGAAGCCGCGTGGGACTATGCCGTGGCCAATATGCGCGGCGACCGGGCGCGGGTGATCGTCGAGCAGTTCATTGATTTCGATTACGAGATCACGCTGCTGACGGTGCGGCACAAGAACGGCGTCACCTTCTGCCCGCCGATCGGGCACCGGCAGGAGCGCGGCGACTATCAGGAAAGCTGGCAGCCGCACGGCATGAGCGAGGCCGCGCTCACGCAAGCGCAGGAGATGGCGCGCAAGGTGGTCGATAATTTGGGTGGGCACGGGTTGTTCGGTGTCGAGTTCTTCGTGCGCGGTGATGCGGTGATCTTCTCCGAATTGAGCCCGCGCCCGCACGACACCGGGATGGTCACGCTGGTCAGCCAGAACCTGACCGAGTTCGACTTGCACGCACGCGCGGTGATGGGCCTGCCCGTGCCCGACACGATCCGCGCGCGCCCTGCGGCCAGCGCGGTGATCCTTGCCGACCGCGAGAGCGAGAACGTCTCCTACGACGGGCTGGCGGAGGCGATGGCCAACGGCTCCGATGTCCGCATCTTCGCCAAGCCGGTCACGCGCCCCTTCCGCCGCATGGGTGTCGCGCTGGCAACTGCGGGCGATACGGACGAAGCCCGCCGCCTCGCAAAAGAGGCAGCGGACCGGGTCACGCTGACCTACGATTAGGCGCTCAGCCGAACAGCCACATCCCCATCAGGCGGGTCGGCAGGAACGAGAAGAGGCCGGGGATCATCAGCGCGCCGAGGTACATCCGCGTGATGTTCCGGCGATGGCTCGCGATGTCGCCCTTCCGGGCCGTGCGGACCACCTGCCACGCACCCAGCAGCGTGATCGGCACGAAGATGTGAATCCAGCTGAAGTCCGTCCCGCCGCGCACGAAAGTGATCGCGATGGCGGTGACGACCATCAGCGACACCCAGATCTTGCCCAGCATCTTGTGCAGCTTCGTGCCCTTGGTGGAGAGCAGCAGGTAGGCGCCGAGCGGAACGCAGGGCAGCACGGTGACGATGTGGATAGCAATCGCGATGTTGCGGTAGCGGCCGTCGTCGGGTGCGAGCCCGGCAAGGAATTTGAAGACCGCCATTGCGATGGCAGCCGTCATCAGCGCGCCGGCAATGGTGATGATCGATTTGAGGATCGGGCCGTTGTCGAACCGGGGCTTCGAGCGGGCTGCGGGGGCGGCGAGGGTGGTCATGCGAAGGTCTCCTGGATGTCTGTCTCCCCCTGGATGCCTCAGGCCCGTTCGCGTGCAACGCGGACTTCGCGGACGACGCAGACCCTTCGTGAAAGCGCCGGATTCGCGTATGTTTGCCACTTTACGAAGCGCGAATGGTCCGCCACTTTGCGCCGATGGACACGAGCGAGCGCCGCGCCGAGGATACTGCCCAGCACCCGGTGCTGCGCAAGGTGCTGATCGACCTGTCGATCATGATTGTGCTCGGCGTGGTGCTGGCGGTGATGGGCCCCTTCGGAAGTTTCCAGATGCCGCTGTCCGTCCGCCTCCTCTACTGGGTCGGTCTCGCGCTGACAGGATATGCCTGCTTCCGGCCGATCGGCGCGTTGGTCACCAGCCTCGGCCCCCGGCTCGATCTGCCGGAATGGCCGCTATGGGTCGCCGCGTGCCTGCTGGCGAGCGTGCCGGTGACATTGGCGGTGTTCTGGGCGGGTCAGCTGCCGGGCCCCTTCTCGCTGCCTCCGTTCGACAACTTTGCGCGGACCTACCCCTACGTGCTGCTGGTCGGCAGCGGTGTGACCGTGCTGTTCCACCAGATCGAGCGGCGCAAGGCCATGCCTGTGGCCGACGCTCCGCCGCCGACACCCGCGCCTTCACAGGTCGAAACTCCGCCTGCGCCAGAGGCCCGCTTTCTCGACCGCCTGCCCGCGCATCTGGGCAGCGACCTGCTCGCGCTGGAAATGGAGGACCACTATGTGCGTGTGCATACCGCGCTCGGCTCCGAACTGATCCTGCTCAGGATGCGCGACGCAGTGGCCGAGCTGGGCGGGGTCGAGGGCGCGCAGGTCCACCGCAGCTGGTGGGTCGCGCGCGACGCAGTCGAGGATGTGAAGCGCGACGGGCGCAACCTGCGGCTGGTGCTTACCGGCGGGTTGGAGGCGCCGGTCTCGCGTGCCCGTGTCGCGGAGTTGAAGGACTCGGGCTGGTTGTAGTTCTTGCCCACCGCGCTCGACGCTCGTAACCGCGCCAGCATGAGCAACACTCCCAAGACAGACGCGCTGATGGCGCGCGGCACCCAATTCCTCGGCAGCAAATACGCGATACTATGCGGCGCGATGAGCTGGGTTTCCGAACGCAACCTCGTTTCCGCGATCTCCAACGCGGGCGGCTTCGGCGTGATTGCCTGCGGCGCGATGACGCCCGAGCTGCTCGATACCGAGATTGCCGAGACGAAGAAGCGCACCGACAAACCCTTCGGCGTCAACCTGATTACCATGCACCCGCAGCTGTTCGATCTGATCGCGGTGTGTGAAAAGCACGCCGTCACCCACGTGGTGCTCGCGGGCGGCATCCCGCCCAAGGGCAGCGTCGAGGCGATCAAGGGCGGAAAGAACCCGGCCAAGGTCATTTGCTTCGCGCCCACGCTGGCGTTGGCGAAGAAGCTATTGCGTTCGGGCGCGGACGCGCTGGTGATCGAAGGGATGGAAGCGGGCGGCCATATCGGGCCGGTCTCGACCAGCGTGCTGGCGCAGGAAATGCTGCCCGAACTGTCGCAGGATCACCTGATCTTCGTCGCGGGCGGCATCGGGCGCGGCAGCGCGATTGCCGGTTATCTGGAGATGGGCGCCTGCGGCGTCCAGCTCGGCACGCGCTTTGCCTGCGCGACCGAGAGCATCGCGCACGAGAACTTCAAGAAGGCCTTCTTCCGCGCCTCCGCCCGCGAAGCGGTCGCCAGCGTCCAGGTCGATGCGCGGCTGCCGGTGATCCCGGTGCGCGCGCTCAAGAACAAGGGCACCGAGGAATTCACCGCGACCCAGCGCGAGATCGCCGGACGGCTCGACCGCGAGGAGATCGCGATGGCCGAGGCGCAGCTGCAGGTCGAGCACTACTGGGCGGGCGCGCTGCGCCGCGCAGTGATCGACGGCGATGTCGAGAACGGCAGCCTGATGGCCGGGCAATCGGTCGGCATGGTCAAGGAAGAGGAGCCCGTTGCGCAGATCATCGCCACGCTGATGGCGGAAAGCGAGGAGGCGCTGACCCGGCGCTGAGCGGACGCACCCGGCCCTCTGCTACGGGAACCACAGGCGGTCTCGCGCTTTATCCCGGGAGGCACGCGCGCGCGAAACCCGCGCATCTGCGCGAGAGCCGCCCCACGTTCGCTATCACACCTTCCGGAGGGTTCTTCCATGCGCATGATCCAGTCTCTCACCGTGGCCGCCCTCGTCGGCCTGGCCACCGTTCCTGCTCTCGCTCTCCAGGAAGGCGCGCCGCAGGTGCCGGGCCAGATGGACGCCAGCCGGGTCAGCGGCGGCACCTATGTGACCGATCCTGCGCACACGCTGGTCGCGTGGACGGTCAACCATTTCGGCTTCAACAGCTATTTCGGCGCGTTCGGCGACGTTGACGGCATGCTGCAGATCGATCCTGCCGACCTGTCCTCCGCCAAGGTCGACGTGACCATCCCGATCACCAGCGTTACCGTGGTCAGCGAAGGACTGCGCGATCACCTTCTGCGCCCCGCCAAGGATGGCGGCGACCCCGATTTCTTCGGCGCCGAGCCTGAAGCTGCGCGCTTCGTCTCGACCAGTGTCGACGTCGGCGCGGATGGTACCAGTGCCAGCATTACCGGCGATCTGACCATGAATGGCGTGACCAAGCCGGTCACCATCGACGCCCGCTTTACCGGCGCAGGCTCCAACCCGATGAAAAAGGTCGAAACGATCGGCTTCGAAGGCACCGCGACGATTATGCGGTCCGATTTCGGGGTCGACTACGCGCTCCCGCTGGTGAGCGACGAGGTCGAACTGACGATCAGCGCCGCCTTCGAAAAGCAGTAGGCAAGCACGATAACCGGGCGCGCTGCGGGCCCGAGCCGCGGCTCATTTCAGGGGAGGCACGCGTATGTGTGATGAGGCGAAGCTGGCCCAGTGGGCGAAGCAGGGGCTCAACCGGCGGCAGTTCGGCATCCTCGGCGGGGTGGCCGCGATCGGGGCCTGCGCACCGATGGCGGGGGGCTCCGGCGGCGATGCCTCGCTGCCGGCGCTGACCGAGCGTCAGGTATCCTTCGAGACCTCTGCAGGCACGATGGACGGCTTCTTCGTCGCGCCTGCCTCCGGCGCGGCGCCCGGCGTGCTGTTCTGGCCCGATATTGCCGGCCTGCGCGAGGCGAAGCGCGCCATGGCGCGGCGGCTGGCCGGGCATGGCTATGCGGTGCTGGTGGTCAACCCCTATTACCGCGACGTCGCGGGCGAGCAGTTCGCCGATTTCGCCACCTTCGCGGGCAATGGCGGCTTCCAGAAGGTCAAGCCGTGGCGCGACAAGCTGACTGCACAGGCGATCATGAGCGACGCGACCGCAGCGGTCGACTGGCTCGATGCGCAAAAGGAAGTCGACACCGCGCGTGGGATCGGCACGCAGGGCTATTGCATGGGCGGGCCGTTCACCTTCTGGACGGCGGCGGCGGTTCCCGCACGGGTCAAGGGTGTCGCCAGCTTCCACGGTGGCGGGCTGGTGCGCGAGGATGATCCGATGAGCCCGCATCGCACCTTCGACGATACGCAGGCGCATTACTTGGTCGCGATCGCGAAGAACGACGACGCGGAGGCGCCCGATCACAAGCGCATCCTGCGCGAGGCGGCGGAAGAGGCGGGACGTCCGGCTAGAATCGAGGTCTATGATGGCGATCACGGCTGGACCGTGCCGGACAGCCCGGCCTATGCCGAACCTGCTGCGGAGAAGGCCTTTGCTGATTTGATGGCGCTTTACGCTACTGCGCTGTGACGACTGGCGCGCTGTTGCAAGAATGCGACAGCGCTCAAAATCGTGTTCCGCTGCCGAATCCACAGGCTTGTGCATGGGATGGCGCTTGTGCATGGGGCTGAATGAAGCTTCTTAAGAGGGGAAGATACGTGCGTATTGCCAAGACTTTGACTGCCGCCGCCGCGCTCGCTCTCGCCGGTGGGTCCATCGCCGCTCAGGCCGAACCCGTTCGCACCGCCGCTCCGGCGTCGGAAGAAAGCGAACTCGCGGGTCTCAGCTACGGCACCCAGTTCCTCGCGCTGGCGCTGATCGCCGGTGTGATCGCTGGTGCCTACGCGCTGGCCGATTCGGGTGACGACGATGCGGTGAGCAATTAAGCTCATTCTATCGGAATCGCCTTGAGCCGCGATAGCGCGGCTCGGGATTGAAAGGGGTCGCTCGCAAGGGCGGCCCTTTTTCGTTGTTACACGCCCGCATACGCCCGCCAGACCCCGGTTTCACTTGGCCTCGTCGCCCCCGCCCGCTACGCTGTAATCCTGTAAAATCAGGAGTGGATCGGATGGGTGGAATTGTCGTTCTCGGGCTGCTGGTGTTCCTGCTGCTCGTCTTCCTGATGACCGCCATTACCATGGTGAAGCAGGGCTACGTCTACACGATCGAGCGGTTCGGCAAGTTCACCAAGGCTGCCGATCCGGGCCTGACGATCATCTTTCCGCTGATCGACCGGGTCGGCCACCGCATCAACATGATGGAACAGGTGCTCGATATTCCTGGGCAGGAAATCATCACCAAGGACAACGCCATGGTCGGGGTCGATGCGGTGGTGTTCTTCCAGGTGCTCGACGCGCCCAAGGCGGCCTACGAGGTCTCTGGCCTGCACCCCGCGATCATGGCGCTGACCACCACCAACCTGCGCACCGTGATGGGCAGTATGGATCTGGACGAGACGCTGTCCAAGCGCGACGAGATCAACGCCCGCCTGCTCAGCGTGGTCGACCATGCGACGTCGCCGTGGGGGATCAAGATCACCCGGGTCGAGATCAAGGACATCCGCCCGCCGCGCGACATTTCCGAAGCGATGGCCCGCCAGATGAAGGCCGAACGCCTCAAGCGCGCCGAGATCCTCGAAGCCGAGGGCGATCGCCAGAGCCGCATCCTGCGCGCCGAGGGTGAGAAGCAGAGCGCGATCCTGAAGGCCGAAGGTGCACGCGAGAGTGCGTTCCGAGATGCCGAGGCGCGCGAGCGTGCCGCCGAAGCCGAAGCCAAGGCCACCCAGATGGTGTCCGACGCGATCGCATCCTCGGGCAACCAGGCGATTAACTACTTCGTCGCGCAGGAATACACCAAGGCGGTGGGCAAGTTCGCCGACAGCCCCAATGCCAAGACGATCTTGTTCCCGGTCGAGGCGACCCAGCTGATCGGTTCGCTCGGCGGGATCGGCGAACTGGTGCGCGATGCCATCAATCCGGGCGATAACGCGCCGGTCGGCGGCAACAACGGCGTGCCGCTCTCGCGCGAGCGCGATCCGGTGACCCGCGAACGCGCCTCAGTGCCCCGCGCGGGCCGCGGCGATCCGCAGTGATCGGTAAGCGGCGATGATCGACGGGATCGACCACTACTGGATATGGATCGCGCTGGGCCTCTTGCTGGCCGTGCTCGAACTGCTGGTGCCGGGGGTCTACCTCATCTGGCTCGCCGTGGCCGCGCTCGTCACAGGCGCGCTGGCGTTCGTGCTGCCCTTCGGCTGGCCGCTGGAGATCGTCAGCTTCGTCTCGCTCTCTCTGATCGCGGTCTACAGCGCGCGCCGCTACCTCAATGACAAGCCGATCGTCAGCAGCGATCCGCTGCTCAACCAGCGTGGCGGGCGGATGGTCGGGGAGACGGCGCTGGTCGTCCAGCCGATCGAGAGCGGCAGCGGGCGCGTGCGGCTGGGCGACAGCGAGTGGATCGCGCGCGGGCCCGACACTCCGGCCGGGCAGCGCGTGCGGATCAGCGGCAATGACGGTGCGATCCTGCTGGTCGAACCGATCGCCTTGATCGCCGAGGCGAAGACGCCGGATACCGACGAAACGCCTGCCGAAGGCTGAGCTTGCGCGCGGGCGCCCTCAGCCTGCGCTGTCCATCTTCTCTGCAAAGCGGCCATGCTTGCGATAGCGCACCATGTAGTGGTCGATCACCAGCTCCAGCGGGCGCGGCTGGATACCAAGCGCAGCGAAGCCAGGCACCCCTTCAGAGGCGGTGCTGCCCGCCTTGAGCATGCGCCACTGGTCCGTCCCCATCGGCGTGCCGGGCAGCGCGGCGAAAGCGGCGCTGGCACTGTCGGGCATCGGAACGAAGGTGCGCTTGCGCCGCTGCGCCTTGGCGATCCGCTGATTGAGCTCCATCATCGTCCACTTGTCCGGACCGGCCAGCTCGTAGATCTTGCCGCCGAACTCGGACGGGTCGAGGAGCGCCTTGGTGATCGCCGCCGCGACATCGTCGACATGGACCACCTGCAGCGGCGAATCGGGCGCGAACACCGGCAGCACCGGCAGGCTCGCGATCAGATCGGCGAACAGGTTCAGAATGCCGCCATCGGGGCCGAAGATGATCGAGGGGCGCAGGATCGTCGCCTTGGGGAAGGCATCGCGCACCAGTTCCTCGCCCAGTGCCTTGGCCTGCGCGTAGGTGGACGGGCCGTTGCGGTCCGCGCCGATCGCGCTGACCTGAACGAAGCGGCTCGCGCCCGCGTCCTTAGCCGCGCGCGCCAGATTGCCCGCAGCCTCGCCCATCAGCTTCATCAGGTCGCCTTCGAAGGTGCCGACCAGGTTGACGACCGCATCGCTCCCTTCGACGCAGGCACGCACGCTGCGCTCGTCGAGAATGTCGCACCGGGCGAACTGCAGCTGGCCGAGCTTGGCCAGCGGCTTGAGCGAGAACGCTTCTTCCGGATGGCGCGCGGCGATTCGCACGCGGGCATTCTGTTGCAGCAGGTCTTCGGCGACGTGGCGGCCGATAAAGCCGCTGCCGCCGAAGATCGTCACCACCTTGTCGGCGAGCGGATTGGTGATGGGCATCGGGTAGGCCTTTCCGAAGGGGGCAATTGGGCGGTTGATATGCAGCGCCGCTTTGCCGGATGGCGACGAGCCTCGCAAGGCTGGCATGCGTGTTCTCTATTTGCGTTGACAGGCATGCCCTCCCTCGGTTAGTGGCCCGCGCCTACCCGGCGGCCGCGCCTTCGATGACCGGCCTGCCACGTGTGCCCAGATGGCGGAATTGGTAGACGCACCGTCTTCAGGTGGCGGCGATCGCAAGGTCGTGGAGGTTCGAGTCCTCTTCTGGGCACCATTTCCAATCAAGGATTGGTATTGGTACAGCGGCGCTGTGCGGGGCGTCCAATCTCGATGTGATTAGGGATGTCCGCGGGGGAAATCGGCCAATCGGCGTCGACACAGCGACACAGATCTTCGCGCGCTGCTATTTTGCGATCCTGAGCCCACAGATCCTGAGCCCACAATAGCCTGCGTTCAGCTTGCGCCGCATTACACGGAGCGCGCCGACAGGGCTCTCTGCCGTGGGGTGGACATCCAGGATGGGGCCATCGATGACATCGTCGACAGGAATGCTGTCGCGCTGTTGCACCAGCTCGTGGGCAAGCACGGGCGTTGTCATCTGGGTCGTCCTTGCCTCAAGCCGCGAACAGCTTGGCCATCGCTGCGATCACGGCGTCGGGATCGAGGCGATATTCGCGGTAGAGATCGACCAGATCGCCGGTCTGGCCGAAGCGATCCACGCCCAGCGGAGAGACTCGGCGTCCATCGACCCCGCCCAGCCAGGAGAGTGCGCCCGGTGAGCCGTCGAGCATGGTGACCAACTGCGCTCCGGCGGGCAGCTGCGACAGCAGGCTTTCGATATGGGACGGTCCCGCGCCATCCTGCGCCATGCGCGCGCTCCATTCGCGGTGCAGCAGGTCGGGCGATGTCACCACCAGCAGGCCGAGGCCGGGCAGGTCGTCCGCCATCGCATCGCAGGCGGTGATGGCCTCGGGTGTAATCGCGCCCATGGTCACGATCGCAGCCTCGGCACCTTCGCCCGGCTCTCGCAGCCAGTAGGCGCCCTTCTTGGCCCCCTCGCGCCACGCATCGTCGGTGCGCTCGACCTGCGGGATGGCGCGCGTAGTGAGGCGGAAGTAGACCGCTTCGCCGTCGGGGGCCTGAAGCAGGCCGAACGCCTCCTCCATCAGCAGCGCCAGTTCATCGACGAAGGCGGGTTCGTAATGCCGCAGGCCCGGCTGGCCCATCGCGATCAGCGGCGGATTGATCGACTGGTGTGCGCCGCCTTCCGGCCCCAGCGTAACCCCCGCCGGGGTTGCGACCAGCATGAAGCGCGCATCCTGGTAACAGGCATAGTTCAGCGCATCGAGGCCGCGCGCGATGAAGGGATCGTAGACCGTGCCGATGGGAAGCAGCCTCTCGCCGAACAGCGCACCCGACAGCCCCATCGCGGCCAGCGCGAGGAACAGGTTGTTTTCCGCAATGCCCAGTTCCAGATGCTGGCCTGCCGTATCGCCCTCCCACTTCTGGGCCGAGGGAATGCGCGCCTTGCGGAATACATCCTCCATCTGCTGCCGCCGGAACAGTCCGCGCTGGTTCACCCACGCGCCGAGGTTGGTGGACACGGTCACATCGGGCGATGTCGTGATGATCCGGTCGGCCAGCGGCGAACCGCCCTTGGCGAGGTCGAGCAGGATCTTGCCGAAAGCGGTCTGCGTCGCCTGCTCGCTGCCTTCGGGTGCGGCGATCGCAGGCACATCGAAGGTGGGCGCGTGGACCTGACCCTTGTCGCGCGCGATGTGTGTGCCTTCGACCAGATCGCGCAGCGCGGATTCAGTATTGTCGCCAATCCCGGCGTAGGGTTCCCACTCGCTCCCCTCGGCGATGCCCTGCTGGTCGCGCAGCGCCTCGATCTGGCTGGTGTTCATCAGGCCGGCATGGTTGTCCTTATGGCCCGCGAAGGGCAGGCCGTAGCCCTTGATGGTGTAGGCGATGAACAGCGTGGGCGTGTCGTCGTCGGCCGCGTCGAAAGCTTCGGTCAGGCTTTCCATGCAATGGCCGCCCAGATTGGTCATCAGCCGCGCCAGCGCCTCGTCGTCGCGCCGCTCAAGCAGCTTGGCCACACCCTCCTGCGCGCCGATATCCCTGGTCAGCCGTGCGCGCCATTGCTCGCCGCCCTGATAGGTCAGCGCGGCATATTCGGCGTTGGAGGTGGTATCGATCCACTCGCGCAGCGCCTCGCCTCCCGGCTCCTCGAAGGCCTGCTCCATCAGCTTGCCGTATTTGAGCGTGACGACCCGCCAGCCGCAGGTGCGGAAGATGTCGTCGAACCGGCGGAACATGCGGTCGGCGGTGGTATGGTCGAGCGACTGGCGGTTGTAGTCGACGATCCACCAGCAATTGCGCACGTCGTGCTTGTACCCCTCGATCAGGCATTCGTAGATATTGCCCTCGTCGAGTTCGGCATCGCCCATCAGCGCGACCATCCGACCGGTCTTTTCAGGCGCGAGCGCGCTGTGGGCGACCAGATAATCCTGCACCAAGCTGGCAAAGGCGGTCACCGCCACACCCAGCCCGACCGAGCCGGTCGAGAAATCGACCGGAATGCGGTCCTTGGTGCGGCTGGGGTAGCTCTGCGCGCCGCCGAAGCCGCGAAACGCCTCCAGCTGTTCGCGCGACTGGCTGCCGAGCAGATAGTGAATCGCATGCAGCACCGGCCCCGCGTGCGGCTTGACCGCGACCTTGTCGTTAGGGCCCAGCGCGTGGAAATAGAGCGCGGTCATGATGCTGCTGATCGAAGCGCAGCTCGCCTGATGCCCGCCGACCTTCAGGTTATCGCGACTCTCGCGCACATTATTGGCGTTGTGGATCGTCCACGAGGACAGCCAGCGCAGCCGCCGGTCGAGCGTTTCGAGCAAACTGATACGGTCCGGTTCGATCCCCGGCTTCGTCTTCGTGGCCATGAGTCATCCTCAGTCTGGGGGCTGCCCGCCGGTCAGACAGAGATTTGATCTCCAGCGCAAGGATCGCTTGGCGGATAATGCGGCCGGGAGCGCTCAATCCTTGTAGCGCATATCGATCCGCAGGTTGGTGACCCCCGAGCCGACCGTAAAACGCGCACTGCTGAGCGACGGAGGGAGGGGGATGCCGAGCAGGGTTTTGACCTCGGGATTGTTCGAGATGCCGCCGCCATCGACCGACAGGTCGCTCTTGCGATTGTCGTTGACATCGTGGTGCACGGTCAGCGCGTAATCGCCCGCGTTGTCCACCGGCACGCAGACCGTCATCGTGCCCTTGCGCGGCTTGGTTTCGAGCCGGGTCAGATAGCGCTGCGAGCGCAGCCATTCCGAGCCGCGCGCGCGGAAAGTGCGCACGTACAGGCCGCCCTCGTTCGAGCGCAGGCCGGTGACCGTGATCCGGATTGCAGGGCCCGCGCCGCTGCTGCACTTGCTCAGGTCGTTGTAGATCACCTTGGCATAGGTGACCTGCTGCGCCGCGACCGGCGAGAGGGCGAGGCTGCCCGCTGCGGCGGCGAACGCGGCGCGTGCAGCAAGGCTGACGGGGCTGAAACGCATCGATCTATTTCCGTTCATGAGTGTGGGATTTGGGGCAATGGCGATCGCGTCGCAAGCCTGCCCGCTTTCCCTGTCCAATATCGGCAAGGCCGTGAATTGGCCATGAACTGCCTTATCCTTGCGGCATAACGACGACTCGCGGGGGAAAACGTGGTCGCTGCTGTCTCTTTCCGATTCGCCGCGCGCTAAGGGGAGCCGAAGCTCCCGCCTGTCATACAAGCCGATTTCGTCAAGATGACCGTACCGCTGATTGCCCCGTCCATCCTTTCCGCCGATTTCGCCCGGCTTGGGGAGGAGGTGCGCAGCGTCGACGCTGCAGGTGCGGACTGGATCCATATCGATGTGATGGACGGGCATTTCGTGCCCAACCTCACGATCGGCCCGGGCGTGGTGAAGGCGCTGCGCCCGCACAGCGACAAGCCGTTCGACGTGCACCTGATGGTCAGCCCGGTCGACCAGTGGCTGGAAGCCTTTGCCGAGGCGGGTGCCGACCATATTACGATCCATCCCGAGGCCGGGCCGCACACGCATCGCACGCTGCAGACGATCCGTTCGCTGGGCAAGAAGGCGGGCGTGGTGCTCAACCCCGGCACGTCGGAAAGCGTGCTCGAATACCTGATCGACATGGTCGACCTGGTGCTGGTGATGAGCGTCAATCCAGGCTTCGGCGGGCAGAGCTTCATCGACAGCCAGCTGCGCAAGATCGAGGCGATCCGGACGATGATCGACGCGACCGGGCGGGAGATCTGGCTGGAGGTTGACGGCGGAGTGGATGCGGAGACCGCACCGCGCTGCGTCGCCGCCGGGGCCGATGTGCTGGTGGCGGGATCGGCGACGTTCAGAGGCGGACCCGATCGCTACGCCGCCAATATCGAAAGACTGAAGGGCAGGGAGAGCTGATGGTCGAACGGGTGGGGCATGGTCCGGCAGGAAGCGCGCAGGACGACGCGCATGAAGAGGTGCCCGATCGCGAGGAACGCGCCGCGCGCCAGTTGATCATGACGCTGGCCGACAAGCCCGAGCCGACCGCGCTGAGCGCGCCGGAAGACCCGCCCGCTCCGCTCCCCATGGCATCGGCCGAAACCCCACCCGCGTCTCGCGATATCCCGCAGGTTGAAGTTCTGGCCCCCTCGCGTGCGCTGGTTCCGCAGGAAATCGGCGCGCCCCGGGTCAGTGCGGGCGAGCGGCTGGTCCGCATGGCCTACGCAGCCGGCATCCGCGGGCGGCTGATCACCTCGCCGCTGTCGAAGCCTGCCAAGCGCCGCGTGCTCGCGACCGTCACGCCCTCGCTGCCGGGCGACCGGGCGGCGGGAATTGCGCTCAGGGCCGGGCATTTCCTGGTCCACGGGGTCAAGCTGCCGATCGCCCAGCTCGACTTCAAGAACGGTACCCGGATGGCCCCGCCGCTGGAGCGTGCGGTGCATTCCTATCTCTGGCTGCGCGATCTGGCCGGCTCCGGCGCGCGTCCGCAGGTCGAGGCGACCGCGCTGCGCATCCACCGCATGTGGCTGGATGCCTTCGCCACGCCCGGCAAGGGCCATGCTTGGGAGGTCGAGGCGGCGGGCAGGCGGCTGCTTGCCTGGCTGGTCCACGCGCCGCTGATCCTGTCGAACAAGGCGGTGCGCGGACGCACGCTGGCCGCGCTGGACAAGACGGCCGACTGGCTCGATTCCCATGTCACCAAGGCACCCGACCGGGAGGCAGAGATTCATGCCTGGGCCGGGCTGGTCGCCGCAGGGCTGCTGCTGCCCGAAGGAAAGCCGCGCCGCCTCTATGCCGAAGCCGGGCTGGCCCGCGCGCTGGGCGATTTCGTGGGCGAGGATGGCGGCGTGCAATCGCGCAGCCCGTTGTCGCAGATGGACATGCTCGAGCTGCTGACCGAGCTGGCCGCCTGCTATCGCTCGATGAAGATCGAGCCGCCCAAGTTCGTCGGCGCCGTCTCCGAACTGCTGGTCCCGCCGCTGCTTGCGGTGGTTCATGGCGAGGGCGGGCTGGGCAACTGGCAGGGCGCGGGTGCCGTGGCCTCCGAACGGGTCAGCGAGCTGATCGGCGCGAGCGGGGTGCGCACCCGCCCGCTGAAGGAGCCGCGCGGCTGGGGCTATCACAGGGCGCATGCGGGCAAGACGGTGCTGCAGTTCGATGCGGCCCCGCCGCCTCTGGCCCGCTACGCGCGGTCGGGCTGCGCCTCTACCCTCGCCTTCGAACTTTCGTCCGCAGGCCAGCGCCTGATCGTCAATTGCGGCGGCGCGGCGTGGGCCGGGGGGCAGGTGCCCGCGCGGATCGAGCAGGGTCTGCGCGCGACTGCGGCGCACTCCACGCTGGTTCTCGAAGACGTCAATTCGACCGCGATCCTGATCAAGGGCAAGCTCGGCGCGGGCGTGGGCGAGGTCGAGGTCGACCGGCGCACGGTCGGCGGCACGCGCGGCGGCGCGACCCGGATCGAGGCGACGCATGACGGCTATGCCGGGCGCTTCGGCCTCAACCACAAGCGCGTGCTGGTGCTGCGCGAGGATGGGACGGAGCTGGCCGGGGAAGACGTGCTGTTGCCCGCGAGCAAGCGCGGCAAGCGCGGCAAGGTGGGCTACGCGATCCGTTTCCATCTCGGCCCGGGGATCGTCGCTCGCCTTTCGGAGGACCGCAAGGGCGCAGGACTCGCACTGCCCGACGGTTCGCACTGGCAATTCCGCGTCGCGGGTGAATATACGGGCACGCTCTCGATCGAAGACAGCCTCTTCGTCGACGGACAGGGTCGGCCGCAGCCGATCCAGCAGCTCGTATTGCAGGGGATGGCTCCGCGCAGCGGCGGCAGCTTCGCCTGGTTGTTCAAGAAGATGGGATAACACGTGACTGACATCGCTATCCGCAGGGCTCTCCTTTCGGTTTCCGACAAGGAGGGATTGCCCCAGCTTGGCCGCGCCCTCGCCGACCGGGGCGTGGAGCTTGTATCGACCGGCGGCACCGCCAGGGCGCTGCGCGAAGCGGGGCTGGAGGTGCGCGATGTCTCCGACCTGACGGGCTTCCCCGAGATGATGGACGGGCGGGTCAAGACGCTCCACCCCAAGGTGCACGGCGGGCTGCTGGCGCTGCGCGACAACGATGATCACGTCGCCTCGATGCAGGAACACGAGATCGGCGCGATCGATCTGGTGGTGGTCAATCTCTACCCGTTCGAGGCGACGGTCGCGAAGGGCGCGGACCGGCCCGAGGTGATCGAGAATATCGACATTGGCGGGCCTTCGATGGTCCGCTCGGCAGCGAAGAACCACCAGTTCGTCACCATCCTCACCGATCCGGCGGATTATGCGACGCTGATTGCGGAACTGGAAAGCGGCAAGGGCGGGACCAGCCTCGATTTCCGGCGCAAGATGGCGGCCAAGGCCTTCGCCGCGACCGCCGCCTATGATGCGATGATCAGCCAGTGGTTCGCCTTTGCCGACCAGCAGCAGCAATTTCCCGATTACCTCTCGGTCGGGGGCAAAGCTCCGACGGTGCTGCGCTATGGCGAGAACCCGCACCAGCAGGCCGCGCTCTACACGCCGACCGGGCCGCACGCGCAGGGCATCGCGCAGGCCGAGCAGCTTCAGGGCAAGGAACTGAGCTACAACAACTACAACGACGCCGACGCCGCGCTGGAGCTGTGCGCGGAGTTCGGCGGGCAGGAGCCCGCGGTGGTGATCGTCAAGCACGCCAACCCGTGCGGCGTGGCCCAGCGTGGCACGCTGATCGATGCGTGGAACGAAGCGCTCGCCTGCGATAGCGTCTCGGCGTTCGGCGGGATCGTCGCGGTCAACCGCGAGCTCGACGGCGAGACCGCGCGGGCGATCTGCGAGATCTTCACCGAAGTCGTCATCGCGCCGGGCGTGAGCGACGAGGCGCGGGAGGCCTTTGCCAAGAAGAAGAACCTGCGCCTGCTGACCGTCGGCGACCTGCCCGACCCGCGGCGCGAGGGGCTGAGCGTCAAGCCGATCACCGGCGGGCTGCTGGTGCAGAGCCGCGACAACGCGACCATTTCGACCGACGATCTGAAAGTCGTGACGACGCGCGAACCGACGCAGCAGGAGCTGAAGGACTGCCTGTTCGCGTGGACCGTGGCGCGCCACGTCAAGTCCAACGCGATCGTCTATGCCAAGGACGGCGCGACCGCCGGGATCGGCGCGGGCCAGATGAACCGCCGCGATTCGAGCCGCATCGCCGCGATCAAGGCCGCCGAAGCTGCCGAGAAATACGGTTGGGCAGAGCCGCGCACGGTCGGCAGTGCAGTCGCCTCCGATGCGTTCTTCCCCTTCGCCGACGGCCTGCTGGCCGCGGCCGAGGCAGGCGCGACCGCGATCATCCAGCCGGGTGGTTCGATGCGCGACCAGGAAGTAATCGACGCCGCGAACGAGGCCGGCTTGGCGATGGTTTTCACCGGAATGCGCCACTTCCGCCACTGATTGGGCCGGGGCGGGCGTGCCCCGTCCTAGGTCTTGCACGGTTAGCCGTAGCTGTTCGTCGAATTCACCGCGACGACAGGGATGCATCCCTACATCCATTGCTCACGTAGCTATTGAGACACACGAACGAGCAGTCCCATGAAGTTCTTCAGTTCCGACCTTCTCCGCAATTTCGGCATCGGCTTTGGCCTTGGTGCCGTCGCATTGCTAGCAACCCGCTTCGGCGGGGTAGAAGGCCTCGCGCTGGGGCTCTTCTGATGGCCGCACGCCGTCCCCGCCTTGCCTCCGGCATGCTCGGCCTGCTGCTTGCAGGATCGCTCGCGCTGGCCGGGTGCGGGCAGGCGATGGCGGCGGAAAACCACGTCCGCGCGCCGATAGCCCAGACCAAGGCGAAGGAAAGCGGGCTCAAGACCGCGATCTTCGCGGGTGGATGCTTCTGGGGTGTCGAGGCGGTGTTCAGCCACGTCAAAGGCGTGAAGAGCGCGGTCGCCGGCTATCACGGCGGGACCGAGCGGCAGGCGAGCTACAAGCTCGTCTCCAGCGGGGTGACCGACCATGTCGAGGCAGTGAAGATCACCTATGATCCCTCGCAGATCCGTTACGACCAGCTGCTGCGGATCTTCTTCTCGGTGGTCGCGGACCCGACTCTGCGCAACCGGCAGGGGCCGGATCGCGGATCGCAGTACAATGCAGAGGTAATACCGACCTCGGCCGAACAGTTGCGCGTGGCCAAGGCCTATCTTGCACAAATGAAACGCTCCGGCGTGTGGGACAAGCCGATCGTGACCGATATCGTGCGCGCGCAGGCGTTCTATCCGGCGGAGGACTATCACCAGAACTTCGCGCTCAAGAACCCGCGCCACGGCTATATCGTTCGCTGGGATGCGCCCAAGGTCGCCGCGCTCAGGGAATTCTATCCGGCGGTCTACCGCGCCAGCTTTCTGAAAGACTGAGGCCGAGCAGCACGCGCGAACTGGAAAGGCGCTCCGGGGCACGCTATCTAGTCGGCCATGGCTACTGCACACCGACACACGCACAAGGAACACGAGGGCGAGGCCCTTGCCGAGGCCGCGAAACGCTCGCTCGAAGAACAGGGCGAACGCTGGACCGGTATGCGCGCCGAGGTGTTCGATGAACTGGCGAAGCATACCCGGCCCGTCTCGGCCTACGACATCGCCGAAAACCTCAGCAATCAGCGCGGCAGCCGGGTCGCGCCGAACAGCGTCTATCGCATTCTCGACATCTTCGTGCGCGGCAACCTCGCCAACCGGATCGAGAGCGCGAACGCCTTCCTCGTCAACTCGCACCCGGGATGCCGGCACGACTGCATCTTCCTGATCTGCGACGATTGCGGCGCGGCGGATCATATCGACGATGACCGGGTCACCGGCGCCTTGCGCGAAGCGGGCCGCGATGCGGGCTATTCCGACGTGCGCCCGGTGATCGAGCTGCGCGGCCTGTGCGCCGAATGCAGCCGCTGAAACGTCGATCCGGACACGAAGCGCTTTGAATCGACAAGCCGAAAGCGGGAGTCTAGACATGGCCGTCATGTCTGAACGTCCCGAAACGCCCCTGCTCGACCAGGTCAATCTTCCCGCCGACCTCCGGAAACTTGAGCGTGGCAAGCTGCGCCAGCTGGCCGACGAATTGCGCACCGAAATGATCGATGCGGTCGGCACGACCGGCGGGCATCTGGGCTCCGGCCTCGGTGTGGTCGAGCTGACCGTGGCGATCCACTACATCTTCAATACGCCCGAAGACCGCCTGATCTGGGACGTGGGCCACCAGTGCTACCCGCACAAGATCCTGACCGGGCGGCGCGATCGCATCCGCACGCTGCGTCAGGGCGGCGGCCTGTCGGGCTTCACCAAGCGCTCCGAGAGTGAATACGACCCCTTCGGCGCGGCGCACAGCTCTACTTCGATCAGCGCGGGCATCGGCTTTGCCATGGCCAACAAGCTGCAGGACAAGCCGGGCCGCGCGATCGCGGTGATCGGCGATGGCGCGATGAGCGCCGGCATGGCCTACGAGGCGATGAACAATGCCGAACAGGCGGGCAATCGGCTGGTCGTGATCCTCAACGACAACGACATGTCGATCGCTCCGCCGGTGGGCGGCCTGTCGGCCTATCTGGCGCGCGTTGTCTCGAGCGGCGAATATCTCGGCCTGCGCAGCCTTGCCTCCAAGGTCGCCAAGAAGATGCACCGCCGGATCCACTCCTCGCTCGGCAAGGCGGAAGAATTCACCCGCGGCATGGTGACCGGCGGGACCCTGTTCGAGGAACTGGGCTTCTATTACGTCGGGCCGATCGACGGGCACAATCTAGACCACCTGATCCCGGTGCTGGAGAATGTGCGCGATTCCGATCAGGGCCCGGTGCTGATCCACGTCGTGACCGAGAAGGGCAAGGGCTACAAGTTCGCCGAACAGGCGTCCGACAAGTATCACGGCGTCTCCAAGTTCGACGTCATCACCGGCGAACAGAAGAAATCGTCGGGCGGCCCGCCCAACTACCAGAACGTGTTCGGCGAAACGCTCGCCAAGCTGGCCGAGACCGACAAGCGGATCGTGGCGATCACCGCCGCCATGCCGAGCGGCACGGGCGTCGACAAATTCGCCAAGGCGCACCCGGAGCGCACCTTCGACGTCGGCATTGCCGAACAGCACGGGGTTACCTTTGCCGCCGGCCTCGCCGCGCAGGGCATGCGACCGTTCGCGGCGATCTACTCGACCTTCCTCCAGCGCGCCTACGACCAGGTGGTCCACGATGTTGCGATCCAGAACCTGCCGGTGCGCTTCGCGATCGACCGCGCCGGGCTGGTCGGCGCGGATGGTGCGACCCACGCGGGCAGCTTCGACGTCACCTATCTCGCCACGCTGCCCAACATGGTGGTGATGGCCGCCGCCGACGAGGCGGAGCTGGCGCACATGACCTACACCGCCGCCGAATACGACGACGGGCCCATCGCCTTCCGCTATCCGCGCGGCGCGGGCACGGGTGTGGAGATTCCAGAGAAACTGGAAAAGCTGGAGATCGGCAAGGGCCGCATCGTCAAGGAAGGCAGCAAGGTGGCGATCCTTTCGCTCGGCACGCGGCTGGGCGAAGCGCTCGACGCGGCGGAGCAGCTGGAGGCACGCGGCCTGTCGACCACCGTTGCCGACATGCGCTTCGCCAAGCCGCTCGACACCGTGCTGATCGAGAAGGCGATGCGCGATCACGATGTCGTGGTGACGATCGAGGAGGCCGCGATCGGCGGGCTCGGCGCGCACGTGCTGACCTTTGCCAGCGATTCCGGCCTGCTCGACGAAGGGCTGAAAGTGCGCACCATGCGCCTGCCCGATATCTTCCAGGACCAGGACGACCCGAAGAAGCAGTACGACGAGGCCGGGCTCAATGCCGCGAACATCCTCGATACCGTGCTGGCTGCGCTGCGCCACAATTCGGCAGGGGTCGAAGAGGCGAGGGCCTAGAGCGCGAATGGTGGCGGCACCCGGCGAACTGACCGACCGGGAGCGCGCCATCCTCGGCCTGCTGGCCGAAGGGCACACCGTCAAAAGCGCGATCGCGCATACCGGCGATAGCGAAGCGGCGGCCAACGAGCTGCTGCGCAGTGCCCGGCGCAAGCTGGGCGTGGGCAGCAGCCGCGAGGCCGCGCGGATCTACGCCGCCCAGAAAAATCGTGACGAGATTTCCGTGATGGACGGGGCCGCCCCGCGGCGGTCAGGACCATGGCCGTTCATCACAGGAGGCATCATCGTGGTACTGACCGTTCTCATCATACTCATGGCGTCCGGCACCCTGTCGACGGGTGGCAAGCCTGCGGCTTCTGGCTCGACCGCGCCGCAAGTCGTATCGAGCAGCCCGGCCGACGGCGGGGTCGTCGAACCCGGAGCTTTCACGCTGTCGGTCACGTTCGATCGCGAAATGCAGCGCGACAGCTTCAGCTTCGCCAGCGGTCCGGAGAACGCGCCGCCGCAGTGCGATGGCAAGGTTCGGGCGTCCGACGACGGGCGGACCTTCTCGATGGAGTGTGTCGCAGCGCCCGGGCAGAAGTATGTGATCTGGGCCAATCACGGCAGCTTCATGAATTTCCGCTCCGCCGACACGGGCATGCCCGCCGCGCCCTACCGGATCACATTTTCGTCCACGCGCTGAGCTTGCAGACGACGCAGTCGGGGCCGCGCCGGGCCACCACTCGGCGGGGAGGCGAACAGGCGTGGGCGCAGGCCCGCCTTGCCTCCCTGCCGAAAAGAAGAGGCGGACTAGCGACTTATATCTGACCGAACTTTGCTGTAGAAGTCACGCAGCCTTGCGCTGCCAGGCGCCTCCGGGGAGATGGTTTGATGAGTGATATCCAGTATATTATCGAGGATGGTTCGCGGACTCTGGTGCCCACGCCGCCGCCGCCCGATGCCAATTATACCTACGACATCGGAGATCGCTTCCAGCTGGCCATGCCGGACGGCGGAACGGTCGTCTTCTACGAGCTCACCCGGTCGCGCAACCAATCGTCCGACGTCCTTCACACGCTGTACGTGCAGCGCTTCGATGCCGCGGGGAATGCGGTCGGCTCTCCTGTACAGGCCGGCAACGCAGCGTCACCGACGTTCACCGGATTCTACGGGCTTACCGGCGTCGCGTTCGAGGATGGCAGCTTCGCGTTCCAGACGTCGCAACTGAGCGGCTATCCGCGCTACATCTTCGACTTCGCGCCCGATGGCACGTTCCTGAACCAGTATCCGTGGCCGGAGTTCGCCTCCGATATCACGGACATGATCCGGCTCCCTGATGGCTCGCTGCAGGTCTATTACGACTATCTCCAGCGTACCGAGCAGGGTGTCGAAACGCGAGACGTCCGGGTGGCGATTCTCGACGATGGCAGCACGACGATCCGCAATCTGGTGTCGGACCCGTCGGGCGACCAGCAATATGTTCGGGCCGCAGAGCTCGGCAGTGGCAGCTTTGCGATCTGGCTGGACGCCGGGCCGCAGGGTGGCAACGGCACATTCAATCTGGTGGGCGAGCGCGTTGACGCCTCGGGCGTACGGGTGGGCAGCAGCTTCACCATCGCAACCGGCATCGCACCCTCGGCGAACACCTACCTGAACGATGTATTTGCTCTTGCCGACGGCACCGTGGCTGTCGTCTGGGGCGACGAGGGACTGCACGTAAGGCGCTATGGCACCGATGGACAGCCGATCGGAACCGATGTCGTGGTTCCCGACGTGTCGGGCGGAAGCGTGACGGTGCTGCCAGATGGAACGATCGTCTGGTCCCGCCCGGAGGATGCGGAGACCGACCGCGCGATCATCCAGCTGTTCGATCCCTCCGGCAATGCTCTGGGCGACCCGTTCTATGCCGCCGAGCAGACCGAGGGGCAGCTTCTGCAGTATAATGCCGAGACCGGTCAGCTGTTCATCAACAGCGGCTTCCCGGCGGTGAATACGCAATATGTCTACGACCTTCCCGATCGCTTCTTCGGCACCCCGAACCCCGATACGCTGACCGGCGGTGACGGGCGCGACATCCTGCTCGGCTATGAGGGCGACGATATCCTCTCCGGCCTGCTCGGCGCTGATCAGATCGACGGCGGCGCGGGTAACGACCAGATCTTCGGCGGTGGCGGCAATGATCGGCTGTGGGGCGAAGCGGGCAATGACCTGATCGTCGGCGGTCTGGGCGATGACGAGATCTTCGGCGGCCTCGGCACCGATGTGGCCCGCTTCAGCGGCAACCGCGGCGATTACACGATTGAGCGCCTGGATGACGGGCGGGTCCGGATCACCGGCGCGGATGGCGTCGATACGCTGTCCGGGGTGGAGCGTGCGGAGTTCGGCGACGGCACGATCAATATCGGCCTGTTCGGCAATCCGACGCTGGCGATCGCCAGTTTCGGCTATTCGGACGCCGGTGGCGGCTGGGTCAACAACACCATCTATCCGCGCGCTGCAGCGGATGTGAACGGAGACGGGCGTGCCGATCTGATCGGTTTCGGATCGGCAGGCGTGTACGTCGCGCTGGCCACTGGCAATGGCAATTTCGCTGCGCCCACTCTGGCCTATCAGGGCTTCGGCGCGGCCGATGAAGCCGGTGGCTGGGCGGACGCCAATCGCTATCCGCGCATGCTTGCCGACGTGAACGGCGACGGGAATGCCGACATCGTCGGTTTCGGGGCAGCCGGCACCTATGTCGCGCTGGCCGATGGCAATGGCGGCTTCGGTGCTACGCTGCTCGCAACGGCCAATTTCGGGACCAACAGCGAAGCCGGCGGCTGGGTCAACGCGGATCGTTATCCGCGCGTCATGGGCGATGTGAATGGCGATGGCCGGGCCGATATCGTCGGCTTTGCTGCCAATGGCACCTACGTCGCGCTCGGTCAGGCGAACGGAACCTTCGGCGAATACTTCCTCGGCATCGACGCCTTCGGCGAATCGCCCAGCGCAGGCGGCTTCACCAGCAATGATCGCTATCCGCGCACCGTGGCGGACGTGAATGGCGATGGTCGTGCCGATCTCGTCGGCTTCGGGTCGGCGGGTGCCTTCGTCGCGCTGGGCGAGACGGACGGCACCTTCGGCGACTACTTCCTCGCGACCAATGCATTCGGCACCGCCGCTAGCGCGGGGGGGTGGTCCAGCGACGACCTCTTGCCGCGCGAGGTCGCCGATGTGAACGGCGACGGACGGGCGGACATCGTCGGGTTCGGCCGTGATGGCGTCTACGTTGCCTATGGCCAGAGCGATGGCACCTTCGGCGCGTGGGAGCAGGCGCTCGAAGCATTCGGTTCGAGTGATAGTGCGGGCGGGTGGAGCAGCAATGATCGCTTCCCGCGCATCGTCGCCGATGTCGATGGCGATGGCCACGCCGACCTGATCGGGTTCGGCGCCGACGGCACCTTCGTCTCGCTGAGCAACGACATCGGGGTGTTCTAGCGGACGCGAGCGCGCTTCGGCGTAGCGGTTTACGAACCGGCGGACAGCGCGCTAGGCAGGCGCATGTCCGTTCTCGACCATAGCGCCACCGGCGCAATCGCCACGCTGACCCTCACCCGGCCGGAGAGCATGAATGCTCTCGGCCAGGCGGGGGACGGCGAGGCCTTTGCGGCCGCCTGCGACGCGATCAATGCCGACAGCACCATCCGCTGCGCGATCCTGACCGGCGCGGGGCGGGCGTTCAGCGCGGGCGGCGATGTGAAGGCGATGCAGAACCGCACCGGCAATTTCGCCGGATCGCCGGTGACCATCGCCGACGGCTATCGCGACAATATCCACCGCATCCTGCGCGCGCTGCACGGCCTGCGCGTTCCGCTGATCGCGGCGATTAACGGCCCGGCGATCGGTCTGGGCTGCGATCTTGCCTGCCTCGCCGACATGCGCATCGCGAGCAGCAGCGCGAAGTTCGGCGTGACCTTCCTCAAGCTCGGTCTGGTCCCGGGCGATGGCGGCACCTGGCTGCTCCCGCGGGTGATCGGCGATGCGCGCGCGGCGGAGCTGTTCTTCACCGGGGATGTGATCGACGCCGCCACCGCGCAGGAATGGGGTCTGGTCAGCCGGGTGGTCGAACCCGACGCGCTGGTGGAACAGGCGCAGACGCTCGCCGCCAAGGTCGCCGCCATGCCGCCCGCCGCGCTGCGCCAGACCAAGATGCTGCTGCGCCAGTCGCGCGGGTTGAGCTACGATGGCGCGCTCGAACTCGCGGCCAATACGCAGGGGCTGATGCACCACACCGCGGATCACGCGGAAGGCGTCGCCGCGCTGCTGGAAAAGCGCGGGGCCGATTTCAGGGGCGAGTAGTTCTTGCTCGCGGGGCGCTCAGACCCAGCGCCACACGCCTGCATCCATCGTGTGCCACCAAGTCGCGCCCAGCCAGATTGCGATACCGCCGATCCACGGCACGATCCCGACAGAGAAGATGCGGCCTAGGCGGGGCCAGTAGCTGGTGTTCGCCTCCCACTGCCGCCACGCATCGCCCATCAGCAGCTCTTTCTTGCGGTCCTGCAGGCGTGCGCCGACCAGCGCGAGCACTCCGATCGCGAGGGCAACCACCACGGTGCGCGATGTCGGTGCGGCGATCAGGTGCGCGAACGCCCACAGGCCGAAGCCCCACATCATCGGGTGACGGGTCACCTTGAAGACGCCCGACGGCGCCTGCAGCGCGGCCTTCTCCGCGCCCGGGGCGGGCAGGGCAGGGTTGCCGATCAGCGAGCCCGCGAACAGCACCAGCGCCAGCAGCGTGATGATGCTCGCCGCGATCCACACGCCGTCGCCATAGCCGCCCCATAGCGGCGCGCCCGCAGGCGTGGCGACGAAGGCGAAATACATCCACGCCATCGTAGCCGCGCTGACCAGCGAATAGGCGATCATGAAGCCGCCATCGCGCAGCAGCCGGACCATCGATGCGCGAAGCGGGTGCGACATCGCGAAATGCGTGCCGACGAAGGCGATGCTTGCGGCTATCAGCGAAACCAGCGGGTCGACCATCACAATCCCTCCCTGCGCCAATGCGGCTATTCGATACCGAGCAATTCCACCTTGAACACCAGCGTTGCATTGCCCGGGATCGGGCCCTTGCCGACCGGGCCATAGGCCAGATCCGCCGGGGTATAGAGTTCGATCGTATCGCCCACGCCCATCTGCGGAATCGCGAGCTGCCACGCCTTCACCAGCCGTCCGAGCGGGAAGGTCGCGGGTTCGCCCCGGTCGTAGGAACTGTCGAACTGCGTCCCGTCGAGCAGACGCCCGGCATAGTGCACGGTGACCGTATCCTCGACCGTCGGCTTCGGCCCGCTGCCGTCTCCGGCGAGGCGACGCCACTTGAGCCCGCCGGGCAACACCTGCCAGCCATCCTCCGCCTTCAGCTCGGCAATCGCCGCCTGCTGACGGTTGTGCCACGCGAGATCGTGCGCGGGCTGTTCGGGCGTAGCGCTATCCTGCGCAATAGCCGTGCAGGGAAGCGCCAGCGCCGCAAGGGCGAGCGCGAACCTCACCAGTCGTAAGCCTGCGGCAGGTCAGCCTCGTTCAGGTCGCGATAGCGTTCGCGCAGGCCCGACTGGTGGGTGTCAGTCGGTTGGCGGACGCCGTCGATGAACACCGCTTCGGGCACTGTGCCCACCTCCAGCGGGTCGCCATCCCAGATCACCACATCGGCGGCAGCGTTCTGGCTGAGCGTGCCCAGACGCCCGCCGAAGCCGGAGATTTGCGCCGGGATCGAGGTGATCGTGGCCAGCGCCTCACCCCAGGTCAGGCCTGTGGCACCCGGCACCCGCGACAGCGCGACGAGGTTGCCGGCATACTGGCGCGCGTTGCGCGGCTGTTCGCCGGTCCCGCCGCTCATCCGCCCGATCGCGACGGTGACGCCTGCATCGCGCATCCGCCCGATATTGCTCTGCGTCGCGGCGAGCTGGTCGAACCCGGTCGGCAGATCGTCTAGCGGGTCGGCGATCACCGGCACATTGGCGGCGGCGATCTCGTTCGCGACCAGCCAGCCCTCGCTTGCGCCGAGGATGACGAGGTCGAGCCGGGGGAAGTCCCGCTTGAGCCTGATTGCCTCGCGAATGTCCGAAGCGCGCTCTGCAACCACGTAGAGCGGCTGCTCGCCGCGCACGACGGGCACCAGTGCGGCCGCATCGAAGCGGGTCAGCAGCACGTCGCCCGCCCGCTCGCTGTCGCGGCCCGAGAGGCGCGGGTCGAGCGGAACGTCGTCACCGAAGCTGGTGTCCGAAGGGCGCGCGGTCGCGGCGCCGATGGCGGCGCGATCGCCGTAGGACTGCGCCTCGCGCAGCGCATTGCGCAGCAGCGCGTGGGCGCTGGTGCGGCTGCCGCCCGAAATGCGCGCGCCGGTCTCGCCCAGATCGACCAGCTGGAACGCGCGTGGACGGGTGACCATCTCCGGATCGGCCCCCAGATCGATGACCGCACCCTGGCCACCGAAGATCGAGGCGGAGGGGCGGGTGGAAACGCTTGCCCGGGTGATCCCGTCGGCGCGCGCGACCATCACGTCCTGCGAATTGGGGTTGAGCGCAGTCGACGCGTCGAGTGCGGCGCTGAAGGGCGAATTGCCCGCCGCGGTGTCATTGCTTTCGCTCACGCCGTCGACGTCGGACAGGCCGAGATCGGTGACTGCGGAGAAGATCCCCGGGGTCACCCACTTGCCGGTGCCGTCGATTACCTCTCCGCCCGCAGGCACGCTGATGCCCGCGCCCGCCGCGACGATCCGCCCGTTGCGGACCACCACGGTGGCGTTCTCGACCGGCTCGGAGCCGTCGCCGGTGGCGACGGTCGCATTGGTGATGGTGAAGTCCTGCGCGGCGGCAGGAGCGACAAGAGCGAGCGCGGCGGCGCTGCCGAGCAGAGCGAGGCGGATCATTTGACGTCTCCCGCACCGGGCTGGCCGAGTTCGAAATCGCTCACCGGGCGGCGGCTGCGATCCAGCGCGTCGTACAGCAGCGCGCCGTCGATCCAGACCTTTTCGGGCCGTGAATAGACGCTCAGCGGGTCGCCGTTCCACAGCACCACATCGGCCATCTTGCCGGGTTCGAGGCTGCCGGTCATTTTGTCGATGCCCATCGCCTTGGCTGCGTTGAGCGTGAACCAGCCGACCACGTCGGCATCGGGAATGTCGAGCCCCATGCGCCGCCCGGCGGCCTGCGCCTTGGCGGCTTCCTGGTTGAGGCGCTGGATGCCGTTCTCGTCGTCCGAGTGGATCACCACGCAGGCGCCCGACTTCCACAGCAGCGCCGCGTTCTCGCGGATACCGTCGTAGCTTTCCATCTTGAAGCCGTACCAGTCGGCCCAGATCGCGCTGCACACGTCGTTTTCGCGCAGCAGATCGGCGATCTTGTAGCTTTCGACGGCGTGGTGGAAGGCGGTGACCTTGTAGCCCATCTCCTTGGCCATATCCATCACCAGCGCCATTTCGTCGGCGCGGTAGCAGTGGTTGTGGATCAGGATGTCACCGTCGAGCACGCCTGCCAGCGTCTCCTTGGCGAGGTCGCGTTTGGAGCGATCGCCCGCGGCATAGGCGCGCGCGTCGAGCCACATCTGCCGGTTGACCGCGAAGTTGCCCATCCGGGTGGAGGGCATCCGTCCGCGGCTGCCATAGACGCGCTTGGGATTCTCCCCGCAGGCCATCTTCATGCCGTAGGGCGCGCCGGGGAACTTCATCCCCTGCACCGTGCGCGAGGCGACATTCTTCAGCGTAACCGAGCGGCCGCCGGTGAGGTTGGCCGAACCGGGCAGGATTTGCAGCGCGGTGACCCCGCCATTGGCGAGCGCGCGGCTGAAGCCCGGGTCCTGCGGCCAGACCGAATGTTCGGCCCAGACTTCCGGCGTGGTCGGGCTGGTCGCCTCGTTCCCGTCGCTATGCGCCTGAACCGACGGGGTGGGATAGTCGCCGAGGTGCGAGTGGATGTCGATCACACCGGGGGTGACGAACTTGCCGGTGCCGTCGATCACGTCGTAGCCATCGGTCGACAGCCCGATGCCCACCTCAACCACTTCGCCATCGCGAAACAGCACGGTCGCGTTGTCGAACCGGTTGCCCGCGCCGTCGAACACGGTCGCGCCGACCAGCGCGGTCGGCCGCCCCGGATAGCGCTGGTAGGTGGAGGCGTAGGGCGTGCCCCCGTCCGCACCGACCGACGGCGAGGCGGCGGACGCGCTGCGCGTCTCGCCCCCCGTGCCGTCGTCCATCCCCGTACAGGCCCCCAGCGCGAGCGCGCAGGCGGTTGCGATCAGTGTCCGTGTGCGCATCGTTCCCCCCTCTGCGCCGACTTAGTGGGAAGGCCGCGTGGTCGGGTGGATACCCGCACCCTGCGCCTCGCCCGGGCCTTCGCGCTGGCCTTCCAGATCGTCGCCGACTTCGTCGTCGGTCAGCGTATCCAAATGCATCAGCTTCTTCACCAGCGGGCTGACCAACACGACGAA
Source organism: Citromicrobium bathyomarinum (assembly GCA_001306305.2). Classification (NCBI taxonomy): domain Bacteria; kingdom Pseudomonadati; phylum Pseudomonadota; class Alphaproteobacteria; order Sphingomonadales; family Sphingomonadaceae; genus Citromicrobium; species Citromicrobium bathyomarinum. The sequence goes on along the minus strand of CP155577.1, from coordinate 190,559 downwards.
GGCACCGATGCCAGCGGCCACCAGGCCCATGCTCCAGTACACGTCGAGTGCGCCCTGACGGGTGATCTCGCCGCCTTCGCCGCCTTCGCCCATCAGCGTGCCCATGAAGCCGGCCACGTAGTTGCCCCCGGCGGTGCCGAAGAAGAACGCGGCCATCATCAGGCTGGCCATGTGGCGCACCGAAAGGCGGTTGATCGCCGACAGGCCGACCGGGCTGAGGCAGAGCTCACCCGTGGTCGAGAGCAGGTAGAACAGGAAGATGAACAGCACCGGCACCAGCGCCGAACCCGCGGCGTTCGCACCCCAGACCAGCACCACGAAGGCGAGGCCCATCTGCACGATGCCCAGTCCCATTTTTGCGTAGGTGTTGGGTTCCCAGCCCCGCTTGCCGAGGAACTGCCACAGCGCCGCGAAAATCGGGCCGAGCAGGATAATGTAGATCGGGTTGATCGACTGGAACAGCGAGGTCGGCACGCCCTGGCGATCGACGAAGCGATCGGTGAAGAGGTTCACCGAACCGCCTGCCTGCTCGAACAGGCCCCAGAACAACGGCATCAGCAGGATGATGAAGATCATCGCGAAGACGCGATCGCGCGCATCGTTGCGCGATTTGCCCGCTTCCATGATGCAGGCCGCGACGACCAGCAGCAGGCCGATCGCGCCGCCGATACCGCCGATGACATAGCCAGCATCGCCCATGATCCACAGGACCGCCGCGGTCACGAGGAGGACGACCACACCGCCGAAGAAGACCGGCTTGGTCGATCCTGCGCTGATGCCACCGGTATTGTCTTCGAGACGGTAGAGTGCCTGCTGCAGCACGTAGCCGAGCAGCAAGATTCCCGAAGCCAGCAGGATCCAGCCGACCGCTTCCTGGAACTGGATGAGCGCCCAGATGATCGCCACGCCAACGAGGCCGACAAGGTACAGCACCCATTCCAGCTTGATGCCAGCAACCTTGCTCGCGAGCTTTTGGATCGAGGGAGGTTCGCCCTGGCCGCGAAGCAGCGGCTTGCCGAGGACGAACACGACGAGGCCTAGCAGCATGCCGATACCCGCCGCGCCGAAGCCGTAGGCCCAGCCGATCGTTTCACCCAGGTAACCCGCGATGATCGTACCGGCGGCCGCGCCGAGGTTAATCCCGATGTAGAAGATCGTGTAGGCCGAGTCGCGGCGCACGTCGGTGCGCGGATAGAGCTGGCCGACGATCACCGAGATATTGGCCTTCAGGAAGCCCGATCCGACGATGATCAGCGCCAGCGCCAGCCAGAAGATGTTGAGCGCGGGATCGTTGGCATAGCCCGACCCATCGCCCTCGAACGCCATGAAGAAGTGTCCCGCTGTCAGCAGGACGGCGCCGTACAGCACGGCCTTGCGCTGACCGAGATACTTGTCGGCGAGCCAGCCGCCGAGCACCGGGGTGATGTAGACGAGGCTGGTATAGGCCCCGTAGATCAGGCTCGCTCCGCCATCGGAATAGAGCCAGTGCTTGACGAGATAGAGCACCAGCAGGGCGCGCATGCCGTAATAGGAGAAGCGCTCCCACATTTCGGCGAAGAACAGAACGTAGAGGCCCTTGGGATGTCCGAGGACCTCTTCTTTGGGCCTGGTGATGGCAAGCGCGCCAACCACCAGAAACGCTGTCAGGATTACGGCAGCGATCGCGGCGATCCAATCGCCCTCGTTCCACAAAGCCATGTCTTTCATGTAGTTGCTTCCCCGAAGTATCTGTCGGGCCGCCTCTTCTCCGGCCCATTATGGCGCGCACCCTAGCGTGCAAAACCGCCGTGTGAAGCCCAAGTGACGCCTGCATGTCTGATTATGCGCTGAACAAGCGCGCGGCGCGCGGCGCGCAGGAACCTTGACCCGACCCGCTGTGTTATGTCACTGAACCACCATGGCGAACACCGGCCCCACCTCCCAGCGCCCCGTCTATCTGCGCCTGCGCGATCTGATTGCGGCAAACATCATGGACGGGGTGTTCGCTGAAGGGGAGATGCTTCCCTCGGTCCGCGCCTTTGCGGCGGAGCATGGTGCCAACCCGCTGACCGTGGCCAAGGCCTTCCAGCAATTCCAGACCGATGGCCTGATCGCGGTGCGCCGCGGGGTCGGCATGTATGTGCGCGAGGGCGCGGCGGCGAAACTGCGCGCGGCGGAGCGCAAGGGCTTCCTGCAGGACGAATGGCCCGCGATCCGCGAGCGGCTCGACCGGCTGGGCCTGTCCGCGCGCGAACTGCTGGACTCTGCCGACGCCTGACCGGCCATGGGCGCGACGTGCCCTTCGTCGGACTAAAATTCACATTTATCATGTTGGTGCATTGCAAAATCGGACCGGTTTTGCCACGAAGGCCCCCACATTAGGGTCGTCGTATTGAAGAGCCGGGACGCATTCGCGGGTGAACCGGCCGGGCACGCTTTAGACGGGAGGCGCGAGGCATGATCAGATCCGAGCTTTTGCAGAAGCTTGCGCAGGACAACCCCGAATTGCGCGCTCAGGAAGTCGAGCAGGTCGTCGACATCTTCTTCGAGGAGATCGCCCAGCGTCTGGCCGAGGGCGGACGGATCGAACTGCGCGGTTTCGGCGCCTTCTCCACCCGCGAGCGCGAAGCGCGCACCGGGCGCAACCCGCGCACCGGCGAAGCGGTCGACGTGCCGGCCAAGCGCGTGCCCTATTTCAAGCCCGGCAAGGAAATGCGCAACGCGCTCAATCCGGACTGATCGCCCGGACCTCGCCCGAGACGCATCGGGCGCTCGCCATAACAGCAAAACACGGCTATTCGCGCCCGCTCCGGCTGCGCGGGTGTGGCGGAATGGTAGACGCCGGGGACTTAAAATCCCCTGTCCTCTGGACGTGTGGGTTCGAGTCCCACCACCCGCACCATTGTGGAGCCCTTGCCCTCGCCAGGCGCATGTCGCACAGGCGCGCGCATGACCTGGGAAACATGGCTCAACCGCGCAATCCGCCTGATCGAGGCGGACTACAACCGCTCCTCCGACACGCACCTGATCCGTGTGCCGCTGCCGCATTGCCGGGGGATCGAGCTTTATCTCAAAGACGAAAGCTCGCACCCCACGGGCAGCCTCAAGCACCGGCTCGCCCGGTCGCTGTTCCTCTACGGGCTGTGCAACGGTTGGATCGGCGAGGGCACCACGCTGATCGAGGCATCCTCGGGCTCGACCGCCGTGTCCGAAGCCTATTTCGCCAAACTGCTCGACCTGCCGTTCATCGCGGTGGTGCCTGCGAGCACCGCCGAGGCGAAGCTGGAGCAGATCCGGTTCTACGGCGGGCAGATTCATCCGGTCGAAGATCCGGGCATGGTCTACGCGGAATCGGAGCGGCTCGCGGCGGAGACCGGCGGGCATTACCTCGACCAGTTTACCTACGCCGAGCGGGCGACCGACTGGCGCGGCAACAACAACATCGCGCAGAGCATCTTCTCGCAGATGAGCGAGGAGGATCATCCCGATCCCACGTGGATCGTGTGCGGCGCGGGCACCGGCGGCACGTCGGCCACGCTGGGCCGTTATATCCGTTATCAGCGCCGCCCGACGCAGCTGTGCGTCGCCGATCCCGCAGGCTCGGTCTTCCATCGCCATTACGCCGACCGCGCGGTCGAGACGCTGGACGGTCGCTGCGAATGCCGGATCGAGGGGATCGGGCGCGCGCGGGTCGAACCCAGTTTCGAGCCGGGCGTGATCGATCGGATGATCGCGGTGCAGGATGCCGACTCGATCGGCGCGATGTTCGCCCTGTCGAAGACGCTGGGCCGCAAGGTCGGCGGATCGACCGGCACCAACCTGTTCGCCTGCCTTCAGCTGATCGAGGAAATGGCCTCCGCCGGGCAGACCGGTAGCATCGTCACCCTGCTGTGCGACGACGGCGCACGCTACGCCTCGACCTATTACAGCGAGGAATGGCTGGCCGAATGGGGCGGAAACTGGCGCCCGGCGTATGAGCGGATGCTCGAAATTCTCGAATAGCGTAGCCGCGCGGCCAGGGCTTTCGTTTACGGCTCCCTAACCAATTTCCTTCACTCCCCGGTCAAGCGAACCGCAACCGGGGGGTCTGATGACCGAAGCGAACCGACCAGCTCTCAATGTCCCGTCAATCGATGTAGACGTGGCGATCATCGGTGCAGGCCCCGCAGGGCTCACCGCAGGCTACCTGCTGACCAAGGCGGGCAAGAGCGTGGCCATCATCGAGAAGGATGCGACCTACGTGGGCGGCATTAGCCGCACCGTGGAGCACGAGGGCTACCGCTTCGACATCGGCGGGCACCGGTTCTTTTCCAAGTCCCAGCAGGTCGTCGACCTGTGGAACGAGATCCTGCCCGACGACTTCATCGAGCGCCCGCGGATGAGCCGCATCTATTACGAGGGCATGTTCTACTCCTACCCGCTGCGCGCGTTCGAGGCGCTGCGTAACCTCGGCCTGTGGCGCTCGACCATGTGCATGGCCAGCTACCTGTGGGCGCGTGCCTTCCCCAACCGCAATGTGAAGAGCTTCGAGGACTGGACCACCAACCAGTTCGGCAAAAAGCTCTATTCGATCTTCTTCAAGACCTACACCGAGAAGGTGTGGGGCATGCCCTGCGACGAGATGAGCGCGGACTGGGCGGCGCAGCGGATCAAGGGGCTTTCGCTGATGGGCGCGGTGGTCGACGGGCTGAAGCGCAGCCTCGGCCTCAACAGGAAGCCCAATGACGGGATGCAGGCCAAGACGCTGCTGGAAAGCTTCCGCTATCCGCGGCAGGGCCCCGGCATGATGTGGGAGGCCGCGCGCGACAAGATTATCGCAAGCGGCAAGGGGCGGGTCATCATGGGCCATGGCCTCGAACAGCTCGCCAGCGATGGTGAGGGCGGCTGGCGGATGAGCGCGGTGGGCAAGGACGGATCGAAGATCGTCGTCAACGCCGCGCACGCGATCAGCTCTGCGCCGATGCGCGAGCTTGGCGCGCGGCTGCATCCGCTGCCCGAGACCAGCTGGAACGGCAGCAATCTGCGCTACCGCGACTTCCTGACCGTCGCGCTGATGGTCCAAGGCGAAGACCTGTTCCCCGACAACTGGATCTACATCCACGACAGCAAGGTGAAGGTCGGCCGCGTGCAGAACTTCCGCAGCTGGTCGCCCGAGATGATCCCGGACGCGGAGATGGCCTGCGTCGGCCTCGAATATTTCTGCTTCGAAGGCGACGGACTGTGGTCGATGGACGATGCCGACCTGATCGAGCTTGCGACCACCGAGATGAAGGTGCTCGGCCTGCTCGACCCGAAGAAGGTCATGGGCGGCGCGGTCGTGCGGCAGGAAAAGGCCTATCCCGTCTATGACGAGGATTACGCCGTCAATGTCGCGGCGATGCGCGGCGAGCTGGAGGCGAAATATCCGACGCTGCACCTGGTCGGGCGCAACGGCATGCACCGCTACAACAACCAGGACCACGCGATGATGACCGCGATGCTGACGGTCGAGAATATCCTCGCCGGCGCGCGCGTTTACGACATCTGGTGCGTCAACGAGGATGCCGAGTATCACGAAGCGGGCGACGAGGGCGCGGACAAGGCGCTGCCTGCCCGTGAATCCGTGACGAGCGATCAGGCCGCCGCGCTCAATTCGATGCGCGACGTGCCGACCCGTATCGTCGAGGATGGCGAAACCGACGCCGACAAGCGCCGCGCCGCCTGACGAGATACTGGGAAGGGCACGCACATGCAGGCCATGCTGCACCGGCTGAGCGATCTGACGATCCTGCGCTACCTGCTAGCAAGCGTGGGGGCGCTGGCGGTCGACATGGGTTCCTTCCTCGGCCTGATGGCGCTGGGCCTCGCCGCGACGCCTGCCTCTGCGGCGGGCTATACGCTGGGGATCCTCGCGCACTGGCTGCTGTCCAGCCGCGCGGTCTTTACCGGGCGCGTTGCACAGAGCGGGATCGCGCGCACGCGCCAGAAGGTGCTGTTCGTCGTCTCCGCACTCGCCGGGCTGGCGCTGACTACCGGCATCGTCGCCGCAGCGCAGGCGCTGTCGATCGATCCGCGCGCGGGCAAGCTGGTTGCAATCGTGCTCAGCTTCGCGCTCACCTGGTGGCTGCGCAACGTGGTGGTGTTTCGTGCGCTCGCCTAGTGCGGGCACCAGCCTGCCGCGCCCAAGCTTTGCCGATATGCCGCATATCGTGCGGATGTGGGCGTTGCTCGCGCTCATTCTCCTGCTGGTATCGGTCGGGCGCATCGCGCACTGGCAGTTCCCCGATCCCGACGACATCCTGCGCCTCGTGCAGGTGCGCGATCTGCTGGGCGGGCAGGGCTGGTTCGATCTCGACCAGCACCGGATCGATCCCTTGCGCGAGGTGCCGATGCACTGGTCGCGGCTGGTCGACATTCCGTTGGCGCTGGTCATCGGCGCTCTGACCCCGCTGGTCGGGCAAAGCGCTGCCGAAGGCGTGGCCCTGATTGCGGTGCCGCTGCTGACCCTGCTGGTCGCGATGACCTTCGTCGCGCCGGTCGCGATCCGCCTGTTCGGGCGTGAGACCGGCGGCTGGGCGGTGCTGGTCGCGGGGATGATGCCGCTGCTCTCGTATCAGTTCCAGCCGCTCAGGATCGACCATCATGGCTGGCAGATCGCCTGCTTCGCCGCCGCCTTCTGGGGCCTGTCGCAACGCGACAACCCGCGCGGGCCGATCGTCGCGGGGCTTGCGATGGCGAGTGGCCTGATGATTTCCATCGAGGGGCTGCCGCTGGCCGCACTGGTGGGTGCGATCCTGGCGCTGCGCTGGTTGCGCGATCCGTCGACGCGCCTTGGCCTGACCCATTACCTGCAGGCGCTCGCAGGCGGGCTGATCGTGCTCTATCTCGCGACCCGGGGCTGGCCGCAGGCTGCGCAATATTGCGATGCGATCACCCCGGCGCATCTGGGATTTTTCCTCGTCGTCGCGCTCGGCACCAGTGTGCTGAGCCATGCGCGCCCGCTGCCGCCGATCGCGGTGTTCGGCGCGCTGGGAGCGATCGGCGCAGGCGGCGTCGTCCTGTTCGGCGCAGCCTCGCCCGCGTGCCTGACCACGCCGTTCGGCTCGCTCGACCCGCTGGTTCACGATTACTGGTACGTCAACGTGATCGAGGGACGCCCGGTATGGGATCAGACCGCCACGATCATCCCGGCGCTGCTCCAGCTCGCGCTCGCCTTCGCGGTTGCGGTGCGGCTGTGGCTGCGCGCCCCGCTGCCACAGCGCGCGCAGCTGGGAGAGTTCGTGCTGCTTTTCGCGGGCACGCTGGCGCTGGGCCTGCTGGTTTCGCGCTCGCTCGCGTTCGCATCCCTGCTGGCGACGGTTCCGCTCGCCTGGCTGCTGGGCGAGGCGCTGCACCGCCTGCGTACTGCGCGCAAGCCGACTCCCAAGATCGCGGTCGGCGTGGCGACCCTGCTCGCGCTGCTGCCGATGGCCCCGGTCGCGCTGGCGGAGAACCTCGCCTCGAGCGCGCCGCCCGCACCCCTTCTCACCGCGCAGGTCGGTGGTGAGGCCGCCGGAACGCAGGCCGCGGGTATCGTCGAGAGTTCGTGCGACCTGCAGGCCAGCGCCGCGCGCCTGAATGCACTGCCGAAGGGCACGGTCTTCGCCCCGCTCGATATCGGGCCGAGCGTGCTGCTCGAAACCGGACACAGCGTGATCGCCACCGGGCACCACCGCGCCGAGGCGGCGATGCACGACGTGATCGGAGCGTTTCTGGTCGAGCCCAAGCTCTCGCGCACGATCCTGCGCAGCTATGGCGCGGACTATCTGGTGCTGTGCGACGATCTGGCCGAGCCCGACCTGTACGCCCGGCGCGGCGGCGCGCGCAGCTTTGCCGCACGGCTGCTGGCGGACGATGCGCCGGACTGGCTGGAGAGGGTCGAAACCGGTGCGCCGGCCAGCTTCCGCGTGTGGGAAGTGCGCGACTAGGCGGGTTTGAAGTCCAGCGCGACGCCGTTGATGCAGTGGCGCTTGCCGGTCGGCCGCGGGCCGTCGTTGAAAATATGCCCCAGATGCCCGCCGCAGCGTGCGCAGTGTACTTCGGTGCGGGGCACGCCGATCTTGTAGTCGGTGGAGGTGCCCACCGCCCCGCTGCGGATCGGCTGCCAGAAGCTGGGCCAGCCGGTGCCGCTGTCGTATTTGTGCTTGCTCGAATAGACCGCGTTGCCGCAGCCCGCGCAGGCGAAGGTCCCGGCGCGCTTTTCCTTGTCGAGCGGAGAGCTGTAGGCGCGCTCCGTGCCTTCCTCGCGCAGCACGTAGAATTCGGCCTTGGTCAGCCGCTTGCGCCATTCGGCTTCGCTGCGGCTGACGGGGAAGCTCTTCGCCTCGGCGCTGCGCCCGCAGGCGACAAGCGCGAGACTGGCGACACCGCCCCCAAACAGGGCGAGTGCGGAGCGGCGATTGGCGGTCGGTCGGGTCATGGCATCATTCTCTCGCATAGTGTCCATGTAGGGACGCTGAAGGAGATACGAAGCCCGCGCGCCGCCGGATGCGCCGCCTTGCTAGAACTCGGTGACTTCGACCTCCAGCTTGCGGAAGCCCTCGACGAAGTTGGCGCGCACGCGCTGGACATCGCCTGCGACATGCACGCGCAGACGGCGTTTGTGCATCTCCTCCAGCAGCACGCGCAGCTGCAGCTCGGCGAGCCGCGCGCCCACGCAGCGGTGAATGCCATAGCCGAAGGCGAGGTGTCGCCGGGCGTTCTCGCGCGTGATGTCGAGCTTTTCGGCATCCTCGAACACGCTCTCGTCCCGATTGGCCGAATTGTACCACAGCAGCACCTTGTCGCCTGCCGCGATGTTCTGGCCGAACAGCTCGGTATCCTGCGTCGCGGTGCGGCGCATGTGCTTGAGGGGCGTCTGGTAACGGATGCATTCCTGCACCGCATTGGGGATCAGGCTCGCGTCTTCCTCGAAAGCTTTGCGCTGGTCGGGGAAGCGATCGAATGCATGCACGATCCCGCTCATGGTGTTGCGCGTGGTGTCGTTGCCGCCCACGATCAGCAGCACCAGGTTGCCCATGAATTCCTGGGGCTCCATCTGGTTCATCGCAGGCGAATGGATCATCCGGCTGATCAGGTCCGGCGCTTCGCCCTTCTGCGCCCGCTCGGCCCACAGCAGCTGGAAATAGGCGGCCATCTCGTGGAGCATCCCGCGCCGAGTCTCGTCAAGCGCGCGCACGGTCGCCAGTTCGGTGTCGCCTGCCCAGTCGGACCAGTGGGTCAGCAGGTCGCGGTCTTCCCACGGGAAGTCGAACAAAATCGCCAGCATTCCGGTGGTCAGCGGGATGGAGACGGTGTTGACCCAGTCGAACACTTCGCCACGCGGGAGCGCGTCCAGCGTTTCGCCGGTGCGCTGGCGGATGTCGTCTTCCAGCCGCTTCATCTCCGCCGGGGTGAAGGCGGGGGCCACGGTCTTGCGCTGGCCGGTATGCTTGGGCCGGTCCATCGCGATGAACATTGGCAGCCGCATCCGCTCTTCTTCGGGAATGTCGGGCAGATCGTCGAGGATGGTGATGCCGCCATATTCCCAGCTCGAAGAGAAGATGTCGGGCAGCGCCTCGGTGTGCTGGACCGCCTTGTGGCCGACCACCGACCAGTAGGGGCCGAAGGGGCTTTCGGGGATGTAATGCACCGGGCCCGCCGCGCGCATTTCCTTGAAGATCGGCTCCCACCGATTCTCGAAATAGATGTCGCTGCGGCTGGTATCCCACTTGTGGGGATAGTCAGGCCGCGTGTCCGGATTGGCGGCGTAATGCGCCTCAAGCGCTTTGTGCGCGCTGGGCGAGCGGGACCACTGGTGCGTGCCAGCGGGGGATTGTGCGGTGGTTGCCATGGGCATTCCTCTCTCGCGTCCGGCGCGCCTTCATGGGCGTACCGTGACGAAGAGGCATCCTGCCCTACCTGCCGCTCAAGTCAAGATAGGTTCCTAATCAGGACTGATTGGAGGCGCTGCCGAACAGCCCCAGCAGACCTTTGCGCCCCGCGCCCTTCTCGCGCCCCGCGCTGCCCGACTTGAGCACCTTGGCGCGGAACAGGCTGGCGCCGATCTTCACGAAGATCGCGACCCACAGCACCTGCCACGCGATCGCAGCGAGGTGCCACCACATGACGCCTTCCTTCGCTGCGCGCGCGACCATCATGTACGGGCTCGACAGCGGGAAGATCGCGGCGAAGATCTCCAGCGCGGAACCGGGCTGGCCGACCGCGAAATTGGCGAGGAAGAAGATCAGCAGCTGCAGGATCGTGGCCGGCATGCTGACCGTCTGCACGTCACGCACGGTAGGCGCGAGCGATCCCACCGCGAGGAACACCGATCCGATCAGCAGGTAGGCCATCGCGAAATAGATCACGAACAGCGCGAAGAACAGTGGCCAGCCGACCGCGGGCGGGGGAATCACGGGCAGTGCGCCCGCTCCGAGAATCAGGATCACCCCGGCGGCCGCGCCCCACACGGTCAGCCCGACCAGGCTGACGCCGAGCATCGCGAACAGCTTGCCCACGAACACCGCATCCATCGGGATCGCCGCTGCAAGAATCTCGATGATCTTGTTGCCCTTCTCCTCGACCAGGTTGGACAGGACCATGCCGGCAAGGAAGATCGTCAGCATGAACAGCATGACGATCCCTGCGCGCGCGGTCGCATCCTGTGCGGTCTGGCGGTTGATCGCGCCGTCGGTCATGTCGATCGCGATATTCGCCTGCGGGATCGCTTCGCCGCGCGCCGCGCCGACCATGATGGCGACTTCGCCCTCCCACCGCTCGACGTCTTCCTTCGGGCCGGTCAGCAGCGGATCGGTGAGGCTGCCCGACAGCACGCCGAGCAGATTGCGGTCCTCATCCTCCAGCAGCGCGCGCGGATCGGCCCCGTCGGCCTGCTCGACCAGCGTTACATCGGGCATGCCGACCAGCGGCTCCAGCTCGTCGCGCACTCTTTCGATTGCCGCATTGGCATCGGGCGTGAACGCGACCGCGAGCTGCGGCTCGTCCGCGCTGTCCGCCGCCATCGCGCCGACATAGCCGCCGCCTGCCGAAATCCCGAGGAAGAACAGCGGGCCGATCAGGAACAGCAGGAACACCTTGCTGAACACGATCGCGGTAAAGTCGCGCCGGGCGATGACCCATGCGGCCTGCCACAGGGAGAGACGTGCCGAACTGCTCATGCCGCAATCTCCTCAGCGGGGGCATCGCTTCGCATCGCCTCGGCCGCGGCTTCGCCCGCGATCTGGACGAAGGCGTCGTGCAGCCCCGCACGCTCGATCGAGAGCGAGCGGATGCCTGCATCGCCTTCGATCAGCGCGCGCAGCAGCGGCTCGATCCCGGTGTCGGGCACTTCGAAGATCCACGCATCGCCGTCGCGCGTCGCGCTGGCGGGCAGGGCATTGCGCCACGCGCCGCTCTCGTTCTTGGTCTCCAGCCGCACCTGAGGCGGCAGCCGGTCGCGCGCGACCTCGACCGATCCGGCATAGGGCACCTGCCCGCCCGCGATGATCGCGACATCGCTGCACAGGCGTTCGGCATGGTGGATCACGTGGGTGGAGAAGATCACCGTCGTGCCATCGGCTGCCAGCTGGCGGATCAGCCCTTCCAGCTTGCCCTGGTTGATCGCGTCGAGGCCGGAAAACGGCTCGTCCAGAATCACCAGTTCGGGCCGGTGCACCAGCGTGCCGAGCAGCTGGACCGTCTGCGCCATGCCCTTGGACAATTCCTTGATCTTCTTGTCGACCGCGTGGCCGAGGCCGTATTCCTCCATCATCGCGATGCCGCGCTTGCGGCCCTCGGCGCGGGGCAGGCCGCGCAAGGACCCCATGAAGGCGATCGCGTCGGGCGCTTTCATCGCGGGGTAGAGCCCGCGTTCCTCGGGCAGGTAGCCGATCCGGCGGGCGATCCGCTGCGGGCGATCCTCGCCGAAAATGCGGCGCACGCCTTCGTCGGGGTCGATAATGCCCAGGATCATGCGCAAAGTGGTGGTCTTGCCCGCGCCGTTGGGGCCGAGGATGCCGTAGATCGCCCCGCGCGGCACGGTCAGGTCCACGCCCTTCACCGCCAGCGTCTCGCCGAAGCGCTTGACCAGTCCGCGCGCCTCGATCGCATAGTCGTGGCTTTCGAGAGGTTTGTCGCTGGCGGGCGCTTGGTCTAGCAGGTCGGTCATCGCGGTGGAGCGTGCCGCGGTCCGCATGAAGGAGCAAGCCCGTCGATGAGCGAACGCTCTGAAATCGACCAACTGCAAACCGAGCTCGTCGAAAAGGCGCGCGAGCTGGGCTTTGCCAGCATCGGCTTTGCCGACGCGCACGACGACCCGCGCATGGCCGAGCGGCTGTCTGCATGGCTGGAGGCGGGCCACCACGGGTCGATGGGCTGGATGGAGCGCGATCCCTCGGTGCGCAGCGGCCCGCAGGGCATGTGGCCAGAGGCGCGCAGCGTGATCGCGCTGGGGGCGAACTACGCCCCAGCGGACAATCCCCTCGACGCGGCGGAGCCGGAAGACCGCGCGCGCATATCGGTCTATGCGCAGGGGCAGGATTATCACGACGTGCTCAAGAAAGCGCTCAAGGCGCTCGCGCGCTGGCTGGTCGCCGAGACGGAGAAGCGCGGGCTGGGCGAGACGCGCATGAAGCTGTTCGTCGACACCGCGCCGGTGATGGAGAAGCCGCTGGCGCAGCGCGCGGGGCTGGGCTGGCAGGGCAAGCACACCAATCTGGTCAGCATGGAGCACGGCAGCTGGCTGTTTCTCGCCGCAGTCTACACCACGCTGCCCTTCACGCCCGACGGCCCGCACGAGGACCGTTGCGGATCGTGCCGCGCGTGTCAGGATGCGTGCCCGACCGACGCCTTCCCCCGCGCCTACACGATCGATGCGCGGCGCTGCATCTCCTACCTCACGATCGAGCATTCGGGGCCGATCCCCGAGGAATTTCGCGAGGCGATGGGCAACCGCATCTATGGCTGCGACGATTGCCTGAGCGTGTGCCCATGGAACAAGTTCGCGAGCAGCGCGGCGGCCAACCGCGCCTTCCTGCCGCGCGCCGAACTGGTACGACCGGCGCTCGCCGACCTGCTGCAGCTGGACGATGCGGGTTTTCGCGCGCTGTTCAGCAAGTCGCCGATCAAGCGGATCGGGCGCGATCGCTTCGTGCGCAACTGCCTGATCGCGGCGGGCAATAGCGGGGAGGGCGCGCTGCTGGCGCAGGTCGAGCCGCTGCTGAGCGACCCCGATCCGGTGGTGGCGGAGGCGGCACAGTGGGCGGCTGAGAGGCTGGCTCCCCTATCCTCGCCGTCACCCCGGACTTGATCCGGGGTTGGTGCTTCTTCTTCGGGTGGGGCTTGCGAAAGAAAGCACCGACCCCGGCTCGGGGGCCGGGGTGACGTGTATTGAGGGTGGGCGCTACAGCAGCGACTTCAGCGCCACCTCGGGATCGGCGAGCGCCTCAAGATCCGGCTCGCTGCGCGCCTCGATCAAACGCCGCCCCTGCGCATAGTCGCGCGTGGCGTTGACGCAGTCGAGCGCGACCACCCGGCCTTCGCGCAGATACACGATCGAGAAGCTGCGGCTGTCAGGATCGCCGCGGAGCACCGTATCGTCGTCGTCGCGGGAGAAGCCGACCGTCTGCAGCCGGAGGTCGTACTGGTTGGACCAGAACCACGGGACGGTGTTGTACGCCTCGGGCTCGCCGGTGATGTGGCGGGCCACGGTATTGGCCATGTCGGTCGCGTTCTGGACCGATTCGAGGCGGATCACCCGGTTGTCGGCATAGGGGTTGGAATGCGCCGCGCAGTCGCCGATCGCATAGGTATCGTCCAGCGTGGTGCGGCAGAAATCGTCGACATCGACGCCATTGGTGCCTGCCGCGCCCGCCGCCAGCAGCGGGCCGACTGCGGGGACGATGCCGATCCCGGCGATCACCAGATCGGCTTCCACCTCGCTGCGGTTGCCATCGCCCGATTCGATCGCCACCGCGCGTACCCGGCCCTGATCGTCGCCCAGCAGGCATTCGACATTGTGGCCCAGCAGCAGCTCGACGCCCTGCCGCTGGTGCTCGGCCTCGTAGAAGCCGGACAGGTCCGGCCCGGCCACCCGGCTGAGCACGCGGTCCTCCCGCTCGATCACGGTGACGGGCAGGCCCAGCTTGCGGAACACCGCCGCCGCCTCCAGCCCGATATAGCCGCCGCCGATCACCGCGACGTGTTTGACCCCGCCGCCCAGCTGTGCGCGAATCCGGTCGACATCGCCGCGCGTGCGGATCGAATGGACCCCGTCCAGATCCGCGCCGTCGCACGGCAGGCGCCGCGGATCGCCGCCCGCGGCCCAGATCAGCGTGTGGTAATCGAGCGTGCTGCCATCGCCCAGTTCGGCCGATCGCGCCTGCGGATCAATCGCCACCACCGCAGTGCGGGTGCGGATTTCGATCTTGCGCTCCGCCCAGAAGCTTTCCGGGCGGATCAGGATCTTCTCGAACGGGCGCTCGCCCGCGAGATAATCCTTGGACAGCGGCGGCCGCTCGTAGGGCGGAAAAGCTTCGCGGGTGGCGATCGTGATGTGGCCTTCAAAGCCGCGCTGCCTAAGCGCCAGCGCGGCCTGCGCGCCGCCGTGGCCGCCGCCCACGATCAGGACATCCGCAAAGCTCATCCCCTCGCTCTCCCTTACCGGCCCAGCAGGTTGCGCGCCTGGCTGGCAATCTGCGCCAGCGTGGCGGGGGCGACCGGGTTCTGCGCCTGCGCGCGGCGGATGATGCCGCGGAACTGGCGCACCGCCGCCTCGTGCCGTTCGAGCCACGCGGCGACGATCGCCGCCGGATCGCCTGCCTGATCGCCGTCCTGCGCGAACATGCGGCGCAGGAATTCCAGCCGCATATGCTGGAAATCGCGGGCGAGCCCGGCGACCAGCAGACGGTCCCACACGTCGGACGGGCTCATCAGCGCAGCGGTGCCCTGCGCCCAGTCGAGGCCCAGCTCGCCGCCCAGCGCGGTGAAGGCCTTGGCCAGCTCGCGCGGGTCCACGTCGAGATCCTTGGCCAGCCTGGCGATGCCGATCCCGCCGTCAAGGTCGAACAGGTGGGCGACCGCGGCCGCGATATCCTCCGGTGCGCCCGCCTTGGCGAATTCGGCACGCATCCGGGCGGAGCGCTGGCGGCTTTCCGCCCCCAGCAGGTTGACCGTGCCCTGCGACAAGATGTCGAGCGTGGGCCGCAGGTCCTCGACGATCGCGCTCGGGCTGGCGGTGTCGCCGCACACCCGGATCGCGTCGGCCATCTGGATCCGCATCGCCATCGCCACCCGGTCGAACAGGGTAAGGCGCGCGTCTTCGGGCATCGCAGCCTCGTCCAGCGCTTCCCAGATCGCGGTCACGTCGAACAGCCGGTCGGCAGTGACGAAGGCGCTCGCGACCTCGTGCAGCCCGACGCCCTCTTCCTCCGCCAGTTCGAACGGATGGACCATGCCCATCCGGTTGACGATCCGGTTGGCAAGCGCGGTCGCGATGATCTCGTTGCGAAGGCGGTGCTGGCGGATCTGTTCGGCAAAGCGCGTGCGCAGCGGGGTCGGGAAGGCGGTAAACAGCGTGCTTTCCATCTCCGGATCGCTGGCCAGCGTGCCCGCCTCGATCGCGTCCTGCAGGGTCAGCTTGCTGCTCGACAGCAGCACCGCGAGTTCGGGCCGGGTCAGGCCGATGCCTTCGCCCGCGCGGCGGGTGAAGACCTCGTTCTCGCCGATGCCCTCGGTCCGCCGGTCGAGCATGCCGGCATCTTCCAGCGTCTCGATCAGGCGGATGGTCGATGCGGTCGCCTGCTCCCCGCCCTGTTCGGCGATCGACACGGCGAGCGCCTGGAGGCGGTTGTCTTCGAGCACGATCGCGGCGACCTCGGCGGTCATTTCGGACAGCAGTTTGTTGCGCTCGTCCTCCGACAATTCGCCCGCGCGGCGCGCCGCAGCGAGCGCGATCTTGATGTTGACCTCGTTGTCCGAGCAGTCGACGCCTGCCGAATTGTCGATGAAGTCGGTGTTGAGCCGCCCGCCGTTCAGCGCGAACTCGATCCGGCCTGCCTGCGTCACGCCGAGGTTGGCGCCTTCGCCGATCACCTTCACCCGCAGGTCTTCACCATTGACGCGCAGCGCGTCGTTGGCGGGGTCGCCGACCTGGATATTGTTCTCCCTCTCGGCCTTCACATAGGTGCCGATGCCGCCGAACCACAGCAGGTCGGCAGGCGCCTTCAGGATGGCGGAGATCAGCGATTCAGGGTCGAACTCGGCCCGGTCCACGCCGAGCGCGGAGCGTGCTTCCTTCGACAGGGTGATCGATTTCTCGGTCCGCGGGTACACCCCGCCGCCCTTCGAGATCAGTTCCTTGCCGTAATCGTCCCAGCTGGAGCGGGGCAGGTCGAACAGCCGCTTGCGTTCCTGCCAGCCTGCCTCGGCGTCGGGATCGGGGTCGATGAAGATGTGCCGGTGGTCGAACGCGGCGACCAGCCGGATCGATCTGGACAGCAGCATGCCGTTGCCGAACACGTCGCCCGACATGTCGCCGCAGCCCACGACCTTGACCGGATCGCTCTGCACGTCGACGCCCATTTCGCGGAAGTGCCGCTGGACCGAGACCCACGCGCCGCGCGCGGTGATGCCCATCGCCTTGTGATCGTAACCGTGGCTGCCGCCGCTGGCGAAGGCATCGTCGAGCCAGAAGTCCGCGCTTTCCGCGATCGCATTGGCAACGTCGGAGAAGCTCGCCGTGCCCTTGTCCGCCGCGACCACGAAATAGGGGTCCGCCTCGTCGAGGATGCGGATGCCTTCGGGGTGAACCACCTCGTCCTCGACGATGTTGTCGGTGATCGACAATAGCGAGCGGATGAAGATCTGGTAGCTCGCCTTGCCTTCGGCGGCCCACGCATCGCGATCATGCGCGGGGTCGGGCAGCTGTTTGGGGTAGAAGCCGCCCTTCGCGCCGGTCGGCACGATCACCGCGTTCTTGACCCGCTGTGCCTTCATCAGGCCGAGGATTTCGGTGCGGAAGTCGTCGCGCCGGTCGGACCAGCGCAAGCCGCCGCGCGCGACCGGGCCGGCGCGCAGATGGATGCCTTCGACCCGGCGCGAATAGACGAAGATCTCGCGATACGGGATCGGCTTGGGCAGGCCCGGCACCTTTTCCGAATCGAACTTGAAGGACAGCGCGATCCCCGGATGCAGCGCGAAGGCATTGGTCCGCAGCATCGCCTCGATCACGCTGCGATAGAGCCGCAGCAGCCGGTCGTCGTTGATCGCGGCGACGTTCTGCAACCCGTCCTTGATCGCGGATTGCGCGGTCTTTTCGGCCGTCTTGCGATCGCCCTCGAACGCGGGGTCGTGGCGGGCGACGAACAGGTCGATCAGCGCGCGGGTCACCGCCGGGGCCTTCGCCAGCGCATCGACCACGGTGTAGATTGTGAAGCTCATCCCCGTCTGGCGCAGGTAGCGATAGATCGCACGCAGCCATTCCGCCTCGCGCGCATCCAGCCCCACGCTCAGCACCAGGCGGTTGAACGCATCGTCTTCGGCATGGCCGTTGAGCACCGCCGCGATCGCGGTCTCGATCGGCTCCGCGCGGGCCAGCAGCTCCGCCGGGTCGACTCCGGGGCCTAGGTCGCAGTTGAAATCGTGGATCGCGCCCAGCGCGCCGCCGTCCAGCAGCGTGGGCACTTCGCTGATCGTCTTGAGGCCGAAGTTCTCCAGCGCGGGCACCGCTTCCGACAAGGGCAGCGTGCCTTCGTGCTGATAGATCTTGAGGCGCAGGTTGCCCCCGTGCTGGGCCTCGCTGCGGCGCAGGCGGACCCCGCGTTCGTCGGGCGCCTCATCGCCGCTCTCGCCCGCGTGGCTCGCCAGATCGCGCATCCGAGCAATGTCGAGCGCGGCCTCGCCCGCGCCGCTATCGGCACGGTAGAAGCTGGGGAAGTTGTCCGCGTAACGCTGCGCCAGCGATTGCGCGTCCTTCTCCTCGAATGCCTTGGCGAGCTCGGTCTCGACCGCTTCGGACCAGCCGCGCAGCATTTCCTGCACGCGCGCCTGCATGTCTTCCTCGCGATAGGCAGTGGTGCTTTCGCGGAAATCGAGCACGAAGCGCAGCAGCGCGAGCGCGCCGCCTTCGATCTCCACGCTCCAGTCGAGCAGGGTGGAGCCGGTCTGGTCTTCCAGCAGGGCCTGGATCTGGTGGCGCACCTCGGTCGACATCATGTCGCGCGGCAGCCAGACGAAGGCGAACAGGTGCCGCGCCAGCGGCGCCTCGACCACCGCGACCCGGGGGCGGGGGCGATCGTTGAGCGTCATCGTGGTGGTCGCGATCCGGCGCACGTCCTCGTCGCGGAAGCCGATCAGCAGGTCGTGCGGCAGCGCGGTCAGCGCGTGGACCAGCGCCTTGCCCGCGTGGCCACCCGGATCGAATTCGAGCTGGTCCATCAGCTCGCCCAGCTGGCGGCGCAGACGCGGCACCGCGTGCGGATCGGTGGTCAGCGCGGCGCTGGTCCAGATCCCGGCATGGATCGAGATCGCCACGGTCCTGCCCTCGGCCTTGCCGCCTTCGCGTATCGGCACCAGGAACAGGTCCAGCGGCACCCGGCGGTGGACGTTGGAAACGCGGTTCGCCTTGACGATCAGCGGCATCCGCGCGGTCGCGTTGGCGGGATCGTCGAACCAGTCGAACGCGCGGGCGTAGGACTGGTCGGCGAGGATTTCGCGCGCACTGGCCCGGCAGATGCCCAGCGTGTTTTCCTCGCGCCCGTCGGCATGGCGGACCAGATGGCCCAGCTGGGTCAGCATCCCGCCGCTCAGCCAGTCGAGCAGCGCGGAGCCTTCCTTGTCGGCAAGGTTGGTCGCGTCGTGCTGCATCGCCTTGCGCATCGCCTCCCAGTCGGCGACCGCGGCGCGCACATCGGCGAGCGTTGCGGTGAGCGCCTGCTCCAGCTCGCCCTGCACCTCGTTGTCGGCATGGTCGGTTTCGAGGAAGATCATCGATTCGCGCGGGGCGTTGCCGCCCTTGCCGGGAAGGTCTTCCAGCTTGCCTTGAGCATCGCGCTCGACCCGCAGCACGGGGTGGACCAGCCGGTCGATCGAGAGGCCGAACTCGGCAACCTGTGCGGAGATCGAATCGACCAGGAACGGCATGTCGTCGTTGACCAGCGCCAGCCGCAGCTTGCTGCGGGTGCCGGATTCGACGCTGGTGATCGCGATGGCAGGTTCGCCCGGCCGGCGCTGCTCGGCGGTTTGCAGCACCAGCGATGCGGCGGCTTCGATCTCGCCCTCGTCAAAAGGCCGGTCGACCGGCAGCAGGGATTCGCGCATCCGGGTGGCCAGCTGCTGCAACAAATCGGCTTCGGACTGCCTGTGGTCGGCTGCCATGTATCGGTCCTGTCTTCCGCGCCCGGCTTTGCCGGGACATTGGTTGTGCATCAGTGCCGTTACGGCACTGCCTCTCCATCGCCGCCGTTAGATGGTCGCACGGGTGCCCGCAAGGATCGCGGCATCGATCATGCGGTCAGCAGATGCTGCCCGACGGTGGCCAGCAGCCGCGCCACGTCCTCTTCGCGCGACAGGCGGTGGTCGCCATCCTTTGCCAGCTGAACCAGCACCTTGTCGGAAACCAGCCGCTCGGCGAGGCGGAGCGCGGTCTCCCACGGCACCTCCGCATCGCGCTGGCCCTGCAGCAGGGTGACCGGGCAGGTGATCGGGATCGGTGCGCCCAGCAGCAGGTGCTGGCGCGCATCGGTCCAGAACCCGGCATGCGTCGGGGTCGGCTCGGGGCCGTAGGGGTTGTCTTCCAGCACGGTCTCGCCGCGTGCCAGCTGCGCCTTCTGCGCGTCGTCATATCCCCAGTCGATGAAGTCGGGTGCGGCGGCGATGCCGACCAGTCCGGCCAGCCGGTCCGGAGATTGGGATGCAAGCTTCAGCGCGACCAGCAGCATCAGCCAGCCGCCCATCGACGATCCGACCAGCACCACCGGCCCGCCCAGCTTAGCCTCGATCAGCGAGAGCACCTCGTCGCGCCAGCGTGACAGCGTGCCATCGGCGAAGTCGCCGTCCGATTCGCCGCAGCCCGAATAGTCGAGCAGCAGGCAGGTGTGGCGGTTCGCTGCCGCCCAGTCGAACAGCGCGCTCGCCTTCGATCCTGCCATGTCGGACATGTAGCCGGGCAGGAAGACGATCGCGGGCGCGGTGCCGGAGCCTTGCGTCAGGCGGTAGGCGATCCGCCGCCCGTCGGGCATTGCATGATAGTCGCTCATGAGTGTGGGGTACGGGCGGGGCAGGGGCCTGTCCATTCCCCGCAGGCGGGTGAGGGCGTGCGGGCGTACGCCGGATTTTCCTACTTGCACGGGGCGCGCTAGCATTGGGGCCATGCCGGTTGCGACCGCCCCTGCCGATCCTGTTCCTGCGCTTCGCGTGGCGTCTGAACGCGGGGCTGGGCGGGGGGCAGGTTTTTTGCCTTTGGACAGTGTGTCAGGTGTGTCAGACGTTGCTGGTCTGCGACAGGCCGTGTCTCGGATGTTTCACGAACCCGGTCTAGGCGGATGCCATGTCGAACCTCCTCGCTCCTCCCCCCGCCAGCGGCACTGCCCGCTCCGCCCTTTCACTCGATCGCCGCAGCCTGCTTGCGGGCGGCATCATGGGGGCCGGCCTGCTCGCCATGCCGCTCTCCGCGCAGGTTGGCGCAAAGGGCTTCACCCACGGCATCGCCAGCGGCGAACCGAGCCAGGACGGCGTGCTGCTGTGGACCCGCTTCGTCGGCTCGAACGAGGCGAAGCTGGCGTGGCAGGTGAGCGACAATGCCGAATTCACCCGCGTGCTGGCGGAGGGCGAAGCGGTCGCCGCGCCGGGCAAGGACTGGTGCGCCAAGGCGCAGGTCAGCGGGCTCGATCCCGATAGCTGGTACTATTACCGCTTCGTCGGGCCGGATGGCTCCCGCTCCGCCACTGGGCGCACCCGCACCCTGCCGCAGGGGCCGACCGGCCGGTTCCGGATGGGCGTGTTCTCCTGCTCGAACCTCGGCTTCGGCTATTTCAACGCCTATGGCCATGCGGCGCAGGCCAACGACCTCGATCTGCTGGTCCACCTCGGCGATTATTACTACGAATATGACGCACAGCATTACCCGTCGCCCGACCAGATCGTGCCGGGCCGGGTAGACGCGCCCGAGAACGAGATCGTCCAGCTGGCCGATTATCGCCTGCGTCACGCGACCTATCGCGCCGATCCCGACCTGCAGCGGCTGACCCAGCTCTATCCGATGATCCTCGTGTGGGACGATCACGAGACCGCGAACGATTCGTGGGAAGGCGGGGCGCAGAACCACCAGCCCGAAACCGAAGGGCCGTGGGACGCGCGCAAGGCCGCCGCGATGCGCGCCTATCGCGAGTGGCTGCCGGTCTCGGACGATCCGTGGAAGGCCTATCAGGTCGGCGATCTCGCCACGCTGTTCCGGCTGGAAACGCGGCTCACTGCGCGGTCCGAGCAGCTCGATGTGGCCAAGGTGCTGGCGGGCAAGTCCACGCCCGAAGAGATGATGGCTGCGCTGAAAGCGTTCCACGATGGCGCGTGGGCCGATCCGTCGCGCCAGATGATGGGCGCGGCGCAGGAGGCGTGGCTGGCCGACGGGCTCAAGGCGTCGACCCGCGCCGGTACGCGCTGGCAGGTGCTGGTCCAGCAGGTGCTGATGGGCAATCTGAGCACGCCGACCGGACTGGCGGACGCGCTGCCAAAGTCGATGCCCGATGCGCTGCGCCAGCGGCTGATGGCGGGGGCGATGGCCTCTGCGGCGGGCATCCCGTTCAACATGGACGCGTGGGATGGCTACCCTGCCGCGCGTAAGCGGGTGTTCGACGCCGCGCTGGCCGCCGATGCCAATCTGGTGGTGCTGGCAGGCGATACGCATAACGGCTGGGCATTCGACCTTGCGCAGGACGGCACGCCGGTGGGCGTCGAGTTCGGCGTGTCTTCGGTGACCTCGCCCGGCTTCGAAGGCTATCTGCCGCAGATCCCGACGCAGTTCCTGGAGCGTGCGCTGGTCGATGCCAACCCGCAGCTGCAATGGGCGGATACCTCGCGCCGTGGCTACATGGCGGTCGAGCTGACCCCGCAGGCTGCCAGCTGCGAATGGCGCTTCGTCTCGGGTGTGCGCCAGCGCGGCACCGCGCTGGGCGGCACGCACAATATGGCGAGCGCGCTCGGGTCGAACACGCTCGCCATGGGGTAGGGCAAGCTATTCGCGGATGAAGATCTCTTCGATCGCCAGCCCGAACACCTCGGCGATCTGGAAGGCGAGGGGGAGCGAGGGGTCGTAGCGGCCGGTCTCGATCGCGTTGACGCTCTGGCGGCTCACGCCCAGTTCCTCGGCCAGTGCCTGCTGGCTCCAGTTACGCTCGGCGCGCAGAACCTTGAGGCGGTTCTTCATGACTCGTCGCCCAGGCCATCATTGGCGCGGCGGTCGGCCAGCGCCATCCAGCACTGGCCCAGCCCCATGCCGATTGCCCACACGGGGAAGACCCACCAGGCCCAGATGTGCGGGACCACTTCGAAGGTTTCGAGGAAGCCCCAGAAGGTGCCCAGCGTCAGCACCCCGCCGAGCCCGAACAGGCTCGCCATGATCGCGCGATGACGCAGGAACTCGTCCTCTTCTTCGATCAGGTAGCGCGCCATGGTCCAGATCATCCCCAGCACCGGGATGACCGGCAGCAACGCGATCAGGAAGCTCTCGATCTCGCTCAGATCGACCCGGTTCGCGATCGTGACCGCGACGCCGAGGCCGAGCATGTAGCCGAAGCTGGCGAGCAGGAAGCGGCGGGTGTAGCGAACGATCGCGGGGCTGAGATGACCGATGGAGCGCTGCTTGGCGAGGCTCGCCCGGGTGAGCGGGATGATCTGCAGCATCGCGATCACCATCAGGATGAACCCGGTCGTGCTGCCGATCGCATCGGTCATGCGCAGCGCCGAGATGATCCCGAAGGCAGCAAAGATGCCGCCCGCCCAGAAGGCCGGGCGCCGGTGCAGCGGGAGCCGGGCCGCCTCGCTCACGCTGCTTTCCCCAGGCCGCAGCGGGTGCCGGTGGCGACTGCCAGGAACGGCAGGGTCAGAATAGCGGCGATCGTCGCCCAGTCGGGCAGCACGTCGACGATGTTCAGCAGCGCGACGAGGATGACGGCGGCGCCCCAAAGGACAGGTGCGATGGCTTTCATGGTCAAGGTTCCTTTCTTCTATGGAAAGCGCACTTGTCACGACTCGGGCCTCGTGTCAACCACCCTTTCCATATATGAAAGCGCCCTTGTCAAATATCGTGCTGGACCTTGCGCGCTTGCGGCTTATATTCCGGCCCATGGCCATCGTGATCGCCTCGACTACGACCACCACGACCTCGGGCAACCGGGGGCGGATGGTCGCGTATTGAGACGCGATTATCGCCACCCGGGTTCGGGTGGCGCTGCGCCTGCTTCCCGAACCTGCAACCGGATTTGACGGCGCGGCGGGAATCCCATGCGATATTACATCGACACCGAATTCAACGGCACCGACGGCCAACTGCTCAGCCTCGCGCTGGTGCGACAGGACGGCGCGCATTTCTATGAGGTGCTGCATGCGCACGAGCTGATCGTGCCCTGGGTGCGCGAGTATGTTGTGCCGCATTTCGACCAGGAGCCGGTCGCGCGGTTGCAGGCGGTCAAGAAAATGCAGAAGTTCCTCAGGAAGGATGATGGCCCGCATGTCTTCATCGCCGACTGGCCCGAGGATCTGGTGCACTTCAACCGCATGCTGCTGCGCGATCAGGGCAAGCGCAACGATCCGTTCCGCTATGCCTGCCTGCTGCTCAGCCTGCCCGGCTTCGATACCGCTGGCGTGAGTGCGGTGCCGCACAACGCGCTCGCCGATGCACATGCCCTGGCGGCCTATGTCGAAGGCAATCTCTCGGGCGAGCGGGGCGGCATGGAGGAAGCCGACCTGGCCCTGCTTCGCAACACCTGCGGTGAGAGCACCGTTGCCTAGCCGCGCTGTGCCGACCATAGGCGCTTGAACCTTATTCTCCCGAACACTGCTCGGACGAAAGCACGATAAAATGACCGAACTGCTCAAGATCAGCCTGCCCGATGGCTCCGTGCGCGAGATGCCGGAAGGATCGACTCCGGCGGATGTCGCCGCCGCGATCGGCCCCGGCCTCGCCAAGGCGGCGATCGCTGCCCGCGTGAACGGCGAACTGCGCGACATCACGCGGCCCTTCGAAGGCGACGCGCAGCTGGCGCTGGTGACCAGCAAGGATGTCGACGAGGCGCTGGAGCTGGCCCGGCACGACTATGCGCACGTGCTCGCCGAAGCGGTCCAGAACCTGTTCCCCGGCACCCAGATCACCTTCGGCCCCGCGACCGATGACGGCTTCTACTACGACTTCGCCCCGGCCGAGGGACGCGGTGCCTTCACCGAGGAAGACCTGCCGAAGATCGAGGAGGAGATGCGCCGGATTATCGCGGCGGATACCCCGCTCGAGCGTGAGGTGTGGACCCGCCAGCAGCTGATCCAGTGGTTCAAGGACCATGGCGAGAGCTTCAAGGCCGAATGGGCCGCCGAGCTTCCCGAGGGCGAGGAACTGACGATCTACCGCCAGGGCGACTGGCTGGACATGTGCCGCGGGCCGCATCTCGCCAGCACCGGCAAGCTCGACCCGCAGGCGTTCAAGCTGACGCGCGTGAGCGGTGCCTACTGGCGCGGCGACCAGAAGAACGCGATGCTCAGCCGCATCTACGGCACCGGCTGGCTCAACAAGAAGCAGCTGAACGAGCATCTTCACCGGCTGGAGGAAGCCGCCAAGCGCGACCACCGCAAGCTGGGCCGTGAGATGGACCTGTTCCACCTGCAGGAAGAGGCGCACGGCAGCGTCTTCTGGCACCCGCAAGGCTACAAGATCTGGCGCCAGCTCGAATCCTACATGCGCCGCAAGATGGACGGTGCGGGCTATCGCGAGATCAAGACCCCGCAGGTGATGGACGCGCGCCAGTGGGAGCAGTCCGGCCACTGGGGCAAGTATCGCGAGAACATGTTCGTCATCCCCGACGAGGTGCCCAATACCGAGGACGAGGGCGAGCTGGTGTCCAAGGACGCCGACTGGATGGCGCTCAAGCCGATGAACTGCCCGGCGCACGTCCTCGTCTTCAAGCAGGGCATTACCAGCTATCGCGAGCTGCCGATCCGGCTGGGCGAAATGGGCTGCTGCCACCGCAACGAACCGCACGGCGCGCTGCACGGGCTGATGCGCGTGCGCCAGTTCACGCAGGACGACGCGCATATCTTCTGCACCGAGAAACAGGTGGTCGAGGAAGTGCGCGCCTTCATCGAGCTGGCGGACGCGGTCTATCGCGACTTCGGCTTCAAATACGCGATCAAGCTGGCGCTGCGCCCCGAACAGCGCTTCGGCTCGGATGCCGACTGGGACAAGGCCGAGCAGGAACTGCGCGACGCGGTGGCCGAAGCGGGCATGATGAACGACGAGTACGGCTGGGAAGAACTGCCGGGCGAAGGTGCGTTCTACGCCCCCAAACTCGAATGGCATCTGACCGACGCGATCGGGCGGACCTGGCAGGTCGGCACGATCCAAGGCGACCGCGTGCTGCCCGAGCGCCTGGACGCGAGCTATATCGGCGAGGATGGCGAGAAGCATCGCCCGGTGATGCTCCACCGCGCGATCTTCGGCAGCTACGAACGCTTCATCGGCATCCTGATCGAGCATTTCGCCGGCAAGCTGCCCGTGTGGCTCGCGCCGACGCAGGCGGTGGTCGCGACGATCGTTTCTGATGCGGACGACTACGCCAGTGAAGCGCTGGCCAAGCTTCGCGCGGCGGGCATTCGCGCCGAGAGCGATCTTCGCAACGAGAAGATCAACTACAAGGTGCGCGAGCACTCGCTCGCCAAGGTCCCGCACCTGCTGGTGGTCGGCAAGCGCGAGGCGGAGGAAGGCACGGTCGCCGTCCGCACGCTGGGCGAGAGGGAACAGCGGGTGATGAGCCTCGACGAGGCGATCGCGATGCTGCGCGACGGCGCGACCCCGCCTGATCTCTTGGCCGACCTGCGCGACTGACGTCTTGGAGATCTTCGCCGGTTTCACCTGGCTGCAACTCGCAGTCGCGCTGGGCACGGGGCTCACGGCAGCGTTCATTCGCGGGCTGGCGGGCTTCGGGCTCGCGATCCTGCTGGTGCCGGTGCTCGCGCTGACGCTGACCCCGGTCGAGGCGGTGCTGACCACCAATGTGGTCGCGCTGCTGATCGGCGGGCTCGAACTGCCGCGCCTGCTGCGCGAGGCGGAGCGCAGCGTGTGGACGATCATCCTGCTGGTCCTGCTGACCACGCTGCCGGGCCTGGCCCTGCTCGCGGCGACTCCGCCGAACATCGCGCGCCTGCTGATCGCGCTGGTTGCGCTCTCCGCCTTCTTCGCGATGCTGTTCCCGGTCCGCGAGCCTGAGCGGCCCGGCATGGTGACCACCGGGCTGACCGGCGTGGCGACCGGTATTCTCACAGGTTTCGCCGGGATGCCCGGCCCGCCGGTGGTGCCCTATTATGTCGGGCGCGCGATTCCCCGGCAGATGGCGAAGAGCTCGATGATCCTGATCTTCACCTTCGCGGCGATGATCGGGATCGGATCGGGCATTGCGCTCGGGCGGATGGAGTGGCGACTCGCACTGCTGGGCGCGATGCTGCTGCCGGTCGTGATCTTGGGCACATGGCTGGGGCGCAGGGCGGACGGGCACGTGTCCGACCGCGCGTGGCGCATCTTCGTGGGTGTGGTGCTGGCCGCAGCGGCGCTGGCCGCGCTGCTCAAGCTGGTCGTCTAGAAGACCGGGACGAAGCGCTCGGCCACGATCAGCGCGATCGCGCAGGCCGATACGATGATCGTGCGGGCGGCGGAAAGCGCCTCGAACCGGCGGGCGATGGCGATGGAGCGGATCATGCGCACCAGCTTGGCGTGTGCGCCTTAAGAAAGTCCTACCGCGTCGGAGCGCTGGGCATCTGCATGCTGGCGCAATGGAAGCCGCCACCGCCGGCCAGCACTGCGCGCATCGGCAAGCCGATCGCGGATCGATCCGGAAACAGCGCATCGATCGCGGCGACCGCGTCTTCATCCTGCGGCACACCGAAAGTCGGCACCGCGACAATCGAATTGGCGATCAGAAAATTGGCGTAGCTGGCAGGCTCGACCCAGTCCCCGCGCGTGACGAGGCCGGGTGAGGGTATCGCCGCAACCGTCAGCCCCGCGGCTTCGAGCCTGGCCTTGGCGTCGGCATAAACATCCGCGTTGGGGTCGTCGCTGCCGAAGGGCTCGGCCAGCGCGACCATACCCGGAGCGACGAACCGCGCGAGGTTGTCGACATGGCCATCGGTATGGTCGTTGAGCAGCCCGTCGCCGAGCCACACGACGCGCGTCAGGCCCAGATCGCGGGCCAGCCGCTGCTCGATCTGCTCGCGACCGAGTGCGGGATTGCGATTGGGGTTGAGCAGGCATTGCTCGGTGGTCAGGACCGTGCCCTGTCCATCGGTGTCGATCGCACCGCCTTCGAGGATCCAGTCGGGCCGGTCGACCGGCAGGCCCTCGTCCCCGGCCAGCTCCGCCGCGATCGCATCGTCGCCCGCCATCAGGTATTTGCCGCCCCAGCCGTTGAAGCCGGGGCGCACTGCGCGACGCGTCGCGCCGTCGAAGCCGGTGAGCGGGCCGGTGTCGCGTAGCCAGACATCGCCATAGGTGCGCCGTTCGAGATGGACCGCGCCCGTCACCAGCGCCTTCGCGCGCGCCTCGTTCGCGGCATCGCGGACCAGCAGGCGGACTTCCTGCCCGCTCTCGGCAACCGCGTTGGCGAAGGCTGCGATCTCCTCCTGCGCGGGAGCGAAGGCATCGCCCCACTCGTCCGGATCATGCGGGAAGCCGATCCACAACCAGTCCTGCGGCTCCCACTCTGCGGGGAGCCGCATTGCGCGCACCTTCTGTTGGGTCACGAGCCGGTCAGCAACCTGCGTTGGTCGCGGCGCAGCTCTCGTCGCGAATGCCGCGGAATTCGTCGCCCTCGACCCAGTTGGGCCAGCTGGTCGACATCGCCATCATGCGGCCCAGACGGTAATAGAGCTGCAGGTCGGCCATCACGCCCGACCAGTCCCAGTTCTCGTCGAACTCGTCCTTGGGCCCGTGATACCGGTTGTCGCGGTATTCCTTGGCGACCGCCTCTCCGGCCTCACGCCCGCCGTCGACCAGATCCTCGCCACCGTCGAGATAGAGCATCGGCACGCCCTGCTTGGCGAAGGGGAAGTGGTCGGAACGGTAGTAGTATCCCGCTTCCGGATTGGGGTTGTCGGTCGCGATCCGGCCATCGGCCTTCAGCGCAGCGGCGAGGAATTCGTCGAGCTGCGACTTGCCCGGGCCGACCACGGTCACATCGCGCGCCGGGCCTGCGATCAGGAAGGCGTCCATGTTCACCCCGCCGACCGTCTGGTCGAGCGGGAAGACCGGGTTCTGCGCGTAATAGGTCGAGCCGAGCAGGCCCTGTTCCTCTGCGGTGACCGCGAGGAACACCATGCTGCGATCCGCCGCGCCCGCCTTCGCCTGCGCTTCGGCCAGTGCGACCAGCGCTGCGGTGCCGGTGGCATTGTCGACCGCGCCGTTGCAGATGTCGTCGCCGTCATCGGCGGGCGTGCAGCGGCCAAGGTGATCCCAGTGCGCGGTGTAGAGCACGTATTCCTCGGGCCGCTTGGTGCCCGGCAGAATGCCGATCACGTTCTGCGACATGTATTCGCGGGTTTCGTTGGCGAAGCTGGTCGACGCCTGCACGTCCAGCGGCACCGCCTTGAAATCCTTCTTGCGCGCAGCTTCCTTCAACTTGGCGAGATCCTTGCCCGCCGCAGTGAAAATCTTCTGCGCGACATCGTTCTGAATCCAGCCGTTCATTTCGGTCAGCGCCGGCGCGTTCTCGCCCCGCTGCGGGTAGGCCTGCGGGCCGGACCAGCTGCTTTCGACGACGTTCCAGCCGTAGGAGGCAGGCTCGGTCTCGTGGATGATCAGCGCGGCTGCGGCTCCCTGCCGGGCGGCCTCTTCAAACTTGTAGGTCCAGCGCCCGTAATAGGTCATCGCCTTGCCGTTGAACGGCCCTTCGAGATCCTCGGCACCGAAATCGGGATCATTGACGAGGATGACCGCGGTCTTCCCCTTCATGTCGAGCCCTTCGTAATCGTTCCAGCCGCGCTCGGGCGCGTTGATGCCGTAGCCGACGAACACCAGTTCGCTGTTGTTGATCCGGGTGCGCGGGGTCTCGCGATAGCTTACACCGACCCAGTCCTTGCCATATTCGAACGCCATCCCGCCGTCCTTGCCGCCGGTGATCGACAGCGGCGCGAAATCGCTCCCGGTGATTTCGACCAGCGGGACGTCCTGCGTCCACTTGCCGTCGTTTCCAGGCTGGAGGCCGGCCGCCTCGAACCGCTGCGTCAGCAGTTCGACGGTTTTCTTCTCGCCTTCGGAGCCGGGCATGCGGCCTTCGAACTCGTCGGACGACAGCTCGCGGGTGACATCGACCATCGTCTTTTCGGAGATGTCGCCATCGGCAATCTCTGGAATGTCGAGCGTGTCGTCATTCCCGTCCGAACCGGACAATACGGCGGCATCGCAACCGGCAAGGGCGAGGGCGGCGGCCGCCACGACAAGAATGCGTTTCATCTCAGGTTCTCCGGGGAGTTCGCTTCGGCGCGCTTGTTGCAAACTGTGCGCCGCAGGGCAAGCGAGAGGGCTGCCACAGTGCGCTTGCCACCACCGGGGGCAACGGGCAGGGCAAACCAATGGCTGGCGAATGGCAATCCGCGATCGACCGGGCGCAGCGCAACGCGCCCTTCCTTGCACGCAGCCTCGAACGCCTGCCGGAGCTAGCCGCTCTGCTGGCGGCGGGCGATCTGGATGCCGCGTTCGATTACTGCGCGCACGCGGGCGACGGCGCGGACATTGGCGTTGCCCTGCGGAGAGAGCGGCTGGCCCTCGCGCTGACGCTGGCGATCGGCGACCTTGCCGGGGTGCTGTCGCTCGATGAGGTGATGGCGCGCCTGTCCGCCTTTGCCGATCGCTCGCTCGACCGCGCGATCGCGGAGGCGGCGCGCGCGCGCACGACGATGGACAGTGTCGATGGATTCTTCGCGCTCGCGCTGGGCAAGCATGGTGCGGGCGAACTCAACTACAGTTCGGACATCGACCCGATCCTGCTGTTCGATCCTGCTGTGCTGGCGCATGGCGAGCGCTCGTCACCCGCAGAAACAGCGCAGCGCATGGCTCGCGATATCGTCCGCCTGCTCGCCGATCATACCGATGAGGGGTACGTCTTTAGGGTCGACCTGCGGCTGCGCCCGGCGGCGGAGGTCACCCCGCTGGCGGTGTCGGTCAACGCAGCCGCCTCGCATTACGAAAGCGCGGCGCTGGCGTGGGAGCGCGCCGCGTTCATCCGCGCGCGCTCGGCGGCGGGGGACGTGGAGCGGGGCGAGCGGTTTCTCGCCAGCATCCGGCCCTTCGTCTGGCGACGGAGCGTGGATTTCGGCGCGATCGACGACATTGCCCAGCTGCGTGTGCGGATTCGCGAGGCCTATGGTGGCGAGCCGAAGCTTGGCCCCGGCTTCGACCTCAAGCGCGGGCGGGGCGGCATTCGCGAGATCGAGTTCTTCGCCCAGACCCACCAGCTGATCCATGGCGGGCGGCTACCTCGCCTGCGCAGCAGCGATACGCGTGCCGCGCTGCATGCGCTCGCCCGCGCGGATATCGTCGAGCATGACGTCGCAACGCAGCTCGCCGATGCCTACGCCCGGCTGCGCGTGGTCGAACACCGCATCCAGATGATGGAAGACCGGCAGACCCATACGGTCCCCGAAGGCGAGGCGCTGGAGCGGCTTGCGCATCTTGACGGTTTTGCCGACGGGGCCGGTCTGCTGGCCGACCTCGAACCGCATATGAGCGCTGCTGCGCAAGCGTTCGACCGGCTGCTCGAAGCGAGTGAGACGGGCGCGGCCAAGCAGCGCCCGGTGCGCGAACTGGTTGCGGCGAGCCCGCTGGCGGACGAATCGGCGATGGCGGATCGGGTCTCCGGCTGGCTCGACGGGCGCTACCGCGCGCTGCGCAGCACCGATGCGCAGAACGCGTTCCGTCGTATCCTGCCCCCGCTGCTCGACGCGCTGGCCGCTTCGTCCGAACCGGATCGCGCGATCGTGCGGCTGGAACGATTGCTGGAAGCTTTGCCGAGCGGGATCAACCTGTTTCGCCTGCTCGAAGCGCGCCCGGCATTGCTCGACCAGCTGCTCTCGATCATCACGCTTGCCCCGCCGCTCGCCAACGATCTCGCGCTACGCCCGGCCCTGTTCGACGCGCTGATCGATCGCTCCGCACTCGACCTTCCCGAGAGCGTCCCCACGCTGCGTCGCCGGATGATGCGGGCCGAGCCCCAGGGTAACTACGAGGCGCTGCTCGACCGGATCAGGGTGGTCACCGGCGAACAGCGGTTTGCCCTCGGCGTGCAGCTGATCGGCGGGGTGCACGACCCGCTCGAAATCGCGACCGGGTTTGCGACCGTGGCTGAGGCGGCGCTGCAGGCTGCGCTCGATGGGACGGTGGCGGATTACGCGCGGACCCACGGAAGCATCGCCGACAGCGAGATGGTGATCCTCGGCCTCGGGCGACTGGGCGGAGAGGCGCTGACCCATGCCTCCGACCTCGACATCATCTATCTGTTCACCGGCGACCACGCGGCGGAGAGCGACGGTGAGCGTCCCGTCAGCGCGACGCGCTATTATAATCGCCTCGCCCAGCGGGTGAGCGTGGCGATGAGCGTCCCGACCGCCGAAGGCCCGCTTTACGAAATCGACACCAGGCTGCGGCCGCAGGGCGCGCAGGGGCCGCTCGCGGTGAGCGTGGAGAGTTTCGCCCGCTACCAGCGCGAATCGGCATGGACGTGGGAGCATATGGCGCTGGCGCGTGCCCGCGTGGTCGCAGGCTCCTTCTCCGCGCGCGCCCAGGTGGAGGAGATTATCCGCGACGTGCTGTGCGCGCCGCGCGATCCGGTCACGCTGCGGCAGGACATCCTGAAAATGCGTTCCGACATGGCGGAGCACAAGCCGGCCAAGGGCCCGCTTGACGCCAAGCTGCTGCGCGGGGGGCTGGTCGATATCGAGTTCATCCTCCACTTCATCCAGCTGCGCGACCGTGTCGCGCTCGATCCGCGGCTGGCGAAGGTGTGCGAAACGCTGGTCCACGCGGGCACGCTGACGCGCGAATTTGCCGAGGCGCACGACTTTCTCACCCGGCTGATCGTCGCCGCGCGACTGCTCGCGCCCGATCTCGCGGTGTCGCAGGGCCCATCCGGCGAAGCGCTCGCGCGGGCGTGCGGGTGCGCGGATATCGATGCGCTCTTGCACCGCATGGCCGAGGCGCGGCAGGAGGTCGCGCGAACCTGGCAGACGATGTTCGACGAACGACTGGAGATATGAGCGATGAGCGTGACCGAAGGCGAGCAGATGCCCGATATTGCGATGGTGCGGCACGACGGCGAGAGCGTGAAGCCGTCCGACTATCGCGGTCGCAAGCTGGTGGTGTTCTTCTACCCCAAGGACAACACACCCGGCTGCACCACCGAGGCGAAGGACTTCTCGTCACTGAAGGATGAATTCGAGGCGGCGGGTTGTGCGCTGCTCGGCGTGAGCAAGGATTCGACCAAGAAGCACCAGAACTTCATCGCCAAGCACGATCTGACGGTCGACCTTGCAACCGATGCCGAGGAAGGCGGGCTGTCAGACGAACTGGGCGTGTGGGCCGAGAAGAAGATGTACGGCAAGACCTTCATGGGCATGGTCCGCAGCACCTACCTGCTCGACGAGCAGGGCAGGGTCGCGCGTATCTGGCCCAAGGTGAAGGTTGCGGGTCACGCGGAAGACGTGCTCACCGCGGTCAAGGCACTCTGAATCTCTGCAGGGCGGATGCGGTGCAAAAGGCTCCGCATTCGCTTGACCGCCGGATCGCCCGGGCGACGAACCGCGCAAGGCATTTCACCGCAGCTTGTGGAGAATCGCCAAGGAGCCGCAGAAAAGCGGACCTTCTGGAGGTTAACCGACTATTTTCGGGGTGGATTAAGCGGCGGTTCAACGACTCAACGCGCAATGCAGCCGTTCCGTCGCGCAGGGCCCAAGACCCGCTTGGCAAGTTAACCGGGACCCGCCTATCAAACTAAACAGACGAGGGCGGGAGTGGTTCCCGCCAACTTTTAGGGGTCTCGGCGGGTCTCACGGATCGAGGATACGCCAGGGATCGGAACGGGCGGAGCAACATGCTTCGCCGCCGACAGAGGGACGGATATTTTGCTGACCACTGATCGCTTTTTCCTGCGCGCCAGCCTCGTATGCGGTGCCGCATTTGCCATCGCAGCCACCCCCGCCCAAGCCAACAGCAGCAGCGCCGCCGCAGCGGTCGATGTTTCGGACGCCGCAGAGCAGGCGCAGAGCCCGCTCGGCAATGGCGATGCGCAGTTCCGTCAGCTGTTCGCCAGCTGGCAGACGCTGGATGTGGAACGGACCACGCCGGCGGTAGCCATCCCCACCGTATCGGTCCCCTCGCGGATGCCGCTCGAGAATGCCCGCGTCTCCAGCGGCTACGGCATGCGTGACCACCCGGTTCTGCGCAAGCGCGCCAACCACAAGGGTATCGACCTCGCTGCGCCCAGCGGCACGCCGATCTATGCCACTGCGGATGGCACCGTCGAACGCGCCAACTGGTTCAGCAGCTACGGCAACTACATCCAGATCGGTCACGGCAACGCGATCGAGACGCGCTATGCGCACCTCTCGCGGATCATCGTCGCCGATGGTCAGCAGGTCCGCAAGGGCGACCTGATCGGCTATGTCGGCTCGACCGGCCGCTCGACCGGCCCGCACCTCCACTACGAAGTCCGTATCGACGGCCGCGCTGTCGACCCGCGCCCGTTCATGGTCGAGACCGAAGCTCAGGAAGCCTTCCGTCTCGCGATGGGCCCCGGCGGCATCGGCGGCGGCGACGAGGAAGAGTAAGCCTCCGGTCTCTTCCAGAACCGAGTTTTACAAAAAGGCGGTGCTTCGGCGCCGCCTTTTTTCTTGCGTGCTCCCTGTCCATTCGAAAGACTGCGCGACGGGAGAGACATATGCATCCGATAACACACGCCGCGGCGCGGCCGGACCATGCCGCGATCATCAATGCCACGTCCGGTGAACAGGTCACCTATGGCGAGCTCGACGCCTTCGCCAATCGCATGGCCCGCTGGCTGCGCGCGCAGGGCATCACCCGCCGCACCAGCGTGGGGCTGCTGCTGGAGAATCGCCCGCTCTATCTCGAAATCGTGTGGTCCACGCAGCGCATGGGCGCGATGCTGGTGCCGATCTCGACCCGGCTGACCGCACCCGAGATCGCCTATATCCTCGCCGATGCGGAATGCAGCCTGCTGCTGACCTCGCCCGCGTTTACCGATGTGGCGCAGGAACTGGCAAAAATCGCGCCCGATCTGCGAATCGTCGATGTCGACAGCGATGACTTCCAGCAAGAGATCGCCGCGCAGTCTGCCGGGGCGATCGAGGATCCCGTGCCTGGGCAGTACATGCTCTATTCCTCGGGCACCACCGGACGGCCCAAGGGGATCGTGCCGCCTCCGCCGCCGAGCGAGGATATCACCGCGCCCAACGCGCTGGTCGGCCTTGCCACGATGGGCGTTGGCATGCCGACCGACGGGAGCCTGGTCTATCTCTCGCCCGCGCCGCTTTATCACGCGGCACCGCTCGGCTGGTGCAGCACGATACACCGCCTTGGCGGGACGGTGGTAATCATGGAGAAGTTCACGCCCGAGAGCGCGCTCGCCGCGATCGAGAAATACCGCGTGACCGACAGCCAGTGGGTGCCGACCCACTTCGTGCGCATGCTCAAGCTGCCGGAGGAAGAGCGGACCCGCTACGACCTCTCCAGCCACAAGCGTGCGATCCACGCGGCAGCCCCGTGCCCGGTGCCGATCAAGCAGGCGATGATCGAGTGGTGGGGGCCGATTATCCAGGAATATTATTCCGGTTCGGAAATGATCGGCATGTCGCTGGTCAAGAGCGAGGACTGGCTCGCCAAACCGGGCACCGTCGGCCGCATGGTCCACGGAAAGGTGCATGTCTGCGCGCCCGACGGGACAGAACTTCCCGCTGGCGAGACGGGATTGCTGTTCTTCGAGAACGAAACCCTCCCGAGCTACCACAAGGATCCCGAGAAAACCGCCGAGGTGATGCACGAGCGCGGGTGGATGACGCTGGGCGATATCGGCCATGTCGATGAGGACGGCTTCATCTTCCTGACCGACCGCAAGAGCCACATGATCATCTCGGGCGGGATCAACATCTATCCGCAGGAGATCGAGAACCTTCTGATCGCCCATCCGGACGTACTCGATGCGGCGGTAATCGGCGCGCCCGATCCCGATCTCGGCGAACGCGTGGTCGCGGTGATCCAGCCGGTCGACATGGCGCAGGCCGGAGACGCCCTCGAACAGACGCTCCGCGACTATCTGGAGCCCCAGCTGAGCAGCATCAAAATGCCGCGCCAGTTCGATTTCCGGCCCGATCTGCCGCGCGAAGCCAACGGCAAGCTCTACAAGCGCGAGCTGCGCGACGAATATGCGCGGAAGGCTGAGGCTGTGACAGGGTGACACGTGTCACCCGGGTGTCACCCTCCGGCCGATCGCACTAAGTCGCTGAGAACACGCGGTCGTCGGCCGGCTCGACCGGGCGAGGGCGACATATCGCCTGTTTCGGGGGCCCTTTTATGCTCAGCCGAGCTCAGCCCATCGTCAGGCGGGCGCGCGTCGACGATTGACGGTTTGAAAGAGCGTCTTTCGCCCTAGCAAAGCGCTCCGCGGTAGGAAAATCGTCGACCCCGCCGCGAGTGGGGCGCATGGCTTACGCCTTGAGCAGGCGTTCCGCCATCGCGCGGACTTCATCCCCCATGTCCTCGCGTTCCAGAGCCAGCGCCAGCGTCGCCTCGACGAAGCCGGTCTTGCTGCCGCAGTCGTAGCGGGCACCGTCGAAGGTCACGGCGTGGAACGGCTGGTTGCCGATCATCCTCGCCATCGCGTCGGTCAGCTGGATTTCGCCGCCGGCCCCTTTCCCTTGCGTTTCGAGCACCCGCATCACTTCGGGCTGGAGGATGTAGCGGCCAGAGATGATCTTGTTCGACGGCGCTTCTGCGACCGGCGGCTTCTCTACCAGACCCTTCACCTCGGTCAGGGAGCCATCTTCCTTGCCCGGATCGATTACACCATAGCTCGACACGTTTTCCTGCGGCACTTCCAGCACGCTGATCAGATTGCCGCCGACCTTTTCGTAGGCGTCGACCATCTGCTTCATGCATCCGGTCCCACCTGCTTTGCCGACCATCAGCTCGTCGGGCAGGAAGATCGCGAAGGGATCGTCGCCCACGATCGCGCGGGCGCACCAGATCGCGTGGCCGAGGCCCAGCGGCACCTGCTGGCGCACGGTGATAATGTCGCCCGGCGTGGCGCGGGACGAATCGAGGATCGAGAGATCCTTGCCCCGCTCCTCCATCGTCTGTTCGAGCTCGAAGGCGATGTCGAAATGCTCGACGATCGCGGTCTTGCCGCGTCCGGTGACGAAGATCATCTGCTCGATCCCCGCCTCGCGCGCCTCGTCCACCGCGTACTGGATCAGCGGACGGTCGACGATCGCGAGCATTTCCTTCGGGATCGCCTTGGTCGCCGGGAGGAACCGGGTGCCCAGGCCTGCGACTGGAAAAACGGCCTTTTTGATCGGTTTATGTGCCATTATCGCAAACTATGTCCGTGCGCGCCAAGCGTCAATGACGCGCCTTAACCACTCGCCCGCGCGCCTCTGCGACTTGTGTTGGCGCGCGCGACCGCTACACGACCGAGGGATGGACAAACTACGCATTATCGGAGGGCAAAAGCTCTCCGGAACGATTCCGATTTCGGGTGCCAAGAACTCCGCGCTCACGCTGATCCCCTGTGCGCTGCTGACCGACGAACCGGTCACGCTGCGCAATCTGCCGCGGCTGGCCGACATCGACGGCTTCCAGCACCTGATGACGCAGTTCGGTGTGGCGGTGAACATCGCGGGAACGCGGCCGGAAGATTTCGGCCGGGTGGTCACCTTCGAAGCGACGCGGCTGACCTCGACCACGGCGCCCTATGATCTGGTGCGCAAGATGCGCGCCTCGATCCTCGTGCTCGGGCCGATGCTCGCGCGTGCCGGGGTGGCGACCGTGTCGCAGCCGGGCGGTTGTGCGATCGGCAACCGCCCGATCGACCTGCATCTTTCGGCGCTCGAAGCGCTCGGCGCGCGGATCGAGCTGGCGCAGGGCTATGTCCGCGCGCACGCCCCCGATGGCGGCCTGCCGGGCGGCGAATTCGACTTCCCCGTCGTCTCGGTCGGCGCGACCGAGAATGCTCTGATGGCGGCGGTCCTCGCCAACGGCACCTCGACCCTGCGTAACGCCGCGCGCGAGCCGGAAATCATCGACCTGTGCAACCTGCTGGTCGCGATGGGTGCCGAGATCGAGAATATCGGCCAGTCGGACCTCGTTATCCACGGGGTCAAGCGGCTCAACGGGGCGACCTACAAGGTGATGGCCGACCGGATCGAGGCAGGCTCCTACGCCTGCGCCGCAGCGATCACCGGCGGCGAGGCGCGCCTCGAAGGGGCCAAGGCGGACGACATGTCCGCCACGCTGCATGCGCTGCGCAATATCGGCGTCCATGTCGAAAGCGATGCCAAGGGCGTCAACATCGCCGCCGATGGCAAGCTGAAGGCGGTCAACCTTTCGACCGCGCCCTATCCTGGCCTCGCGACCGATATGCAGGCCCAACTGATGGCGCTGCTGACCGTGGCCGAGGGCACCAGCGTGCTGACCGAAACCATCTTCGAAAACCGTTATATGCACGTGCCCGAACTGAGCCGCATGGGCGCGAATATCGAAGTGTCGGGGCGCACCGCGATCGTGCAGGGCCAGCCGGGCCTGACCGGTGCGGAAGTGATGGCGACGGACCTGCGCGCCTCGATGAGCTTGGTGATCGCCGCGCTCGCCGCCGAGGGCGAGACGCAGATCCGCCGGATCTATCACCTCGACCGCGGGTACGAGCGGCTGGAAGAGAAGCTGCAGGCGATCGGCGCGCAGATCGAACGGGTCGGCGACGACTAGCGCCGATTATTCGGACCCAAACCCGTTCTCCCACGTTCGCCAAGTAAGAACAGTATCGGAGACGTGACATGGGTTTGATTCGAACCGCAATCCTCGGTGGCCTCGGCTATCTTGGCTACAAGGCCTACAAGAACCATAAGGACGAAAATGGCGTCGCCTTCGCCGATGGCCAGCCGAGCGGGGGCGTGCGCAACGCAGGCTCCTCCGCCACGGCGACCAAGGGTGACAAGATGAGCCAGACCGACGAGGCTCTCGACGAAACCTTTCCGGCAAGCGACGCGACTGCGAAATATTGAGTGCATCGACGGGGCGGGGCGCTAGCTTGCGTCTCCGCCCCGTTGCTGACCGACCAGCCACTGCCGGATCGCGCTGGCGAGTCCAGTGGGCTCGTCCGCATCGAGCCGCTCGACATCGATCTGCGCGACGATCGCATTGACCGGTACGCCGCGGGCGTGGGCGGCATCGCGCAGCATCTCCCAGAACACCGGCTCCAGCGTGATACTGGTCTTGTGGCCTGCAATCTCGACCGACCGTTTGACGGGCGGATGATATTTCACGGTGCTTTCTCGGCTGCGGCAGGCCTACCGGCCTCCGCCTCTTCCCACTGCAGCCAGATTTTCTCGGCGATCGAATCGAAGGGCACCCAGTGTCCGCCTCCTGCCAGATTGACGCGGGTGACGTTGGCACCGCCGGCTTTCTCCAGCCGTTCGGCCATGTGCGGGTCGATCGTCTCGTCCCTTGTCCCGTGAAGCAGCAGGATCGGCTCATTCACGCGCGTGATGGTTTCGAGATTGTCGTACTGCTCGGTCACGAAGGGGCGTAGTAGGGCGGGCGCCGCATCCTTGAGGCTGGTGAACGCGCCCAAGGTGCCTACCGCTGTCGCATCGCGCCGGGCGGCCATTTCTAGCGCGACTGCTCCGCCGAGCGAGAAGCCGAAGAGGTAGACCCGGGCATCGGGCTGCAATTCGCGCGCCTTCGCAATCCACGCATCCGCATCGCGATAGAGGCCGGTTTCGGATGGCTTGCCCGGATTGTCGCCGAACCCGCGATAGGATGCGACCAGCACCCCGCGCCCGCCGACCCGCCAGGGCTCGGCACGCACCGCCATGACGAGGTGGTTGTACGAATTGCCGTGGAACACGACCACGATCTGGTCCACGCCATCGTCCGGCGGCCAGTAGGCACCTGCAAGCGTCAAGCCGTCTGCGGTTTGCGCGGTGATCGTCTGTGGCGGCTCGCCCC
Organism: Citromicrobium bathyomarinum; assembly: GCA_001306305.2. Taxonomy (NCBI): domain Bacteria; kingdom Pseudomonadati; phylum Pseudomonadota; class Alphaproteobacteria; order Sphingomonadales; family Sphingomonadaceae; genus Citromicrobium; species Citromicrobium bathyomarinum. Next base: position 151,108 of record CP155577.1, on the reverse strand, counting down.
GGAATTCCATTTGGGTGTCGGCGAGCGACACGGGCTCGTAGACCCGGCTGGAAACCGGCCCCGCATTCGCCGCTGTCGAGACCAGCATCGCGTAAAGGCCGAGGAGGCCCATGGCGAATAGGCCGCGAAACCCGGCGCGCTCTCTCGTAAAGACCATGCGTCAGGTGTGCGCGGTGTTCCCGGCAAGAGCAATCCCCGTGAAGGGCCGCGATGGTGTGCCCCCAAGAATTTGGGGTGTCTGGAAATCCTTCGGCGGCCTAGACAAATGCTATGATGCACGAGGGGATCGACGCACTTACCGAAAAGGAAAAGCAGGCACTGCGCCTGATCCTGCGCGGCCATGACGCGAAGTCGATCGCGCGCGAGCTCGACAGGTCGGTCCATACGGTCAATGATCGCCTGCGTGCCGCGCGGCGCAAGCTTGCGGTCACCAGCAGCCGGGAGGCGGCGCGGATTCTGCTTGAGGATGAAGGCCCCGAAATCCTTGGGTACAATCCTTTGGGGGAAGCCAACACGGCGGAGGGCGCCGATATCTCCGGTCCATCGAACGGGCGCCATCCCGGCCCCCGTGCCGCCAGCAAGCTGCGCGGCTGGATCATCGGAGGATGCCTTCTCATGTCGCTTATTCTTGCACTCGCCCTGGCCGCCGGGACGGCCGATCAACCGCCCATGGCGGACACCCCGGCCGAACAGGTGGCGCTCGATCACGCGACCGAGGACGCGGCGCGCGCATGGCTTGCCATGGTCGACGCGAGCAACTGGAGCGCCAGCTTCGCCGCGGCGGGCAAGCAGTTCCGGGAGCAGAACACGGTCGCGGGGTGGGAGGCTGCGTCGCAGGCGGCGCGGGTTCCGCTGGGCGCGGTGATGGAGCGCGAGGCGATCGGTTATCAGTCGGTCAATGCACCGCCGCGCGGCTATCGCGTGGTCCAGTTCCGGAGCGATTTTGCAAACCGCAAGGGCGTGACCGAGTCGGTGACGCTCGAGCAGGAGGACGGCGGCAGCTGGAGGGTCGTCGGCTACTTCATCAATTGAGCGGATGCGGGCGCGCCATCGCGGCGCGTCCGCGCACCCTCAATACATGTGTTGCCCGCCATTGATGCTCATGGTCGATCCGGTGACGAAGGCGCCATCATCGGCGGTGAGGAAGGCGACGCCGCGCGCGATCTCCTCCGCCTGGCCGAGCCGTCCGACGGGGATCTTGGCGACGATCTTGCCCAGCACCTCTTCGGGGACGGCGGCAACCATATCGGTATCGATATAACCGGGCGCGATCGCGTTGACGGTGATGCCGAAACGCGCGCCTTCCTGCGCCAGCGCCTTGGTGAAGCCGTGGATACCCGATTTGGCAGCGGCGTAGTTCACCTGTCCGTACTGGCCGGCCTGGCCGTTGATCGACCCGATATTGACGATCCGCCCCCACTTGCCCTCGCGCATGCCGGGAAAGCACGCCTTGGCCATGTTGAAGCAGCCGCCCAGATTGACCCGCATCACCTCGTTCCAGTCGTCGAAGCTCATCTTGGCGAGCGTGCCGTCGCGGGTGATCCCGGCATTATTGACCAGAATCTCGACATGGCCGTGAGTCTCGGTGATTCGCGAGACATTCTCGAGGCAAGCCTCGTGGTCGCCCACGTCCCACTTCATCACGGCAATTCCGGTGCGGGTCGCAAATTCCTGCGCGCGTTCGTCATTGCCGGCATAATTGGCGATGACCGTGCGGCCCTGTTCCTTCAGCGCAAGGCTGATCGCTTCGCCAATACCCCGGGTTCCACCCGTCACCACAGCGACACGTGCCATTCCACTCTCTCCCCTGTATTTCTTATCTTATTCGCCCAGACGTAGCCCACCCGCAGCAGCGGGCAAAGAAAAAGAGATGGCAGAGAGAGATTTGCGCCGCGTCGGTGCGCGAGGATCAGCCGGGCGTCAGAAGCGCAGCTGGGTTCCGATGTAGACCGACTGGCTGTCTTCCGCACCATTGGTCAGCGGTGCAAGCCGGTCGCTCTCGTCCGACAGGCGGACGCCTGCGGTCACGTCGAGATTGCGCGTGACGCGGTAGGCACCGCCAAGATCGACTTCGCGATCGCTGCGACCGTCGAGGGTGCGCGAGGTGCGACCGCGCATGCGGTCCTGATCGATCGAGACCCGAGGCTGGAAGCGGCTCGGTTCTTCCTTCACGCCTTTCGACGGGCGGAATTCGGCAAGGTCGGGCACGGAAATACGCGAGACGGACTTGGGCAGCTCGGCTGCGGGCTTCGCGAAGCTCTGGTATCCACGGGCAACACCGAGGTCGAACGCAGAGGGCGCAATCGCGATATCGCGGCGACCGGGCTCGCCACGGGCCGCGTCGATAGCCGAGCGGACCGAAACGGCGCGCGCCACATCATTGTCTACCCGTACGGCCACGGTCACCATGCGATCGGGAATCGTCTTGCCTGCGGCGGGGGTGAAGGGCAGCGGCTGCTGGCGGGCGGCGTAGCGTTCCGCCACACGGCGGGCGAGCGCAGGGTCGACCGAGGCGGGCGTGAAACGACCCGCGTTTTCACCGATGGTGCTGACGAGCGTAGGCGACGTGGCCTCTGCCAGAGCAACGCCAACCACCGGAATCGCGACAAGCGCCAGCGCGCCGCCCAAGGCGGGCACGATCAGCTTGCGTAGTCCTGAGGCGACCTTGACGCTCATTACACTCACTCTAGCGCCGCACGATTTACGGCAGGATGAACAAAGCTGGAAGCGCTTTGCCCAGACCAATGGTTCCCCTGAACACTAGGACAGCGCCCTGGCGGATGCCAGCTTTTCCACAGGACCCTGCGCACTTGCATGTCAGGTGTTGCACGCGGCACACAATCGCAATCCGGGTTCATGATGCGTAAAGCCGCCTGGCGCTGCTGTACGCGGCAAGGCAGGCGCGCACTTGCTGCGCCCGTTGCGCGGCGATAGAGGCTACATACGCGCGGTCTGCCGACCGATCCATACGCCATTCTCATGGGCCCCTGGCGATTTCCTTGGGCCAGTTTCAGTGGAAAGCCAGCACAGATGATCCAGCGCCGCTCCTCGACCCGTTCCGCCTCCACCGCGATTCGCTGCGGCCTGCTCGCCGGCGCGTGCGCCGCTCTTGCCGCCTGCGCTGGCGGCGGCAACGAACTGCCCGATCCCGATCTGGCGGCGAGCCAGGTGACCACGATCGGGGTCAATTCCTATCTCTGGCGCGCCAGCCTCGAAGCAGTCAGCTTTGCACCGCTGCTGCAGGCGGACAGCGCGGGCGGGGTGATCGTGACCGACTGGTACGCCAATCCCGAGAACCCGGGTGAGCGGGTCAAGCTCACCATCTCCATCCTCGACCAGGATCTGCGCGCCGATGCCCTGCGCGTCGCTGCCAGCCGCCAGGTCAACCAGGGCGGCACCTGGGTCGATGCGCCGGTACAGGCCGCGACCGTGCAGAAACTGGAAGACATTATCCTGACCAAGGCGCGCGAACTGCGCCGCCAGGCGATTTCGAGCTGATCCGCCTGTTTCGCGAAAAGACGTACCTATGAACGACACGCGTTTCGACCCGTCGAGTGCCGACGGGCGCTGGCAGAAGGCATGGGACGAGGCCGAGTGCTTCCGTGCGGACAGCGCCAGCGACCGGCCCAAGAGCTACGTGCTCGAAATGTTTCCCTACCCTTCGGGTCGGATCCATATCGGGCACGTGCGCAACTACACGATGGGCGACGTGCTCGCGCGCTACAAGGCGATGCGCGGGCACGAGGTGCTGCACCCGATGGGGTGGGATGCGTTCGGCATGCCGGCGGAAAACGCGGCAATGGAAAAAGGCGTCCATCCGGGCAAGTGGACCCGCGAGAACATCGAATCGATGAAGGCGCAGCTCAAGCGGCTGGGTTTCGCGCTCGACTGGAGCCGCGAACTCGCCACGTGTGAACCCGATTACTACGGGCACGAGCAGGCGCTGTTCATCGACCTGTTCGAGGCAGGGCTGGTCTATCGCAAGGAAAGCGAGGTCAACTGGGACCCCGTCGACCAGACCGTGCTCGCCAACGAGCAGGTGATCGAAGGCCGTGGTTGGCGCTCCGGCGCGGAGGTCGAGAAGCGCAAGCTTGCGCAGTGGTTCCTCAAGATCACCGATTTCGCCGAAGAGCTGCTCGACGGTCTCGAAAGCCTCGACAAGTGGCCCGACAAGGTCCGCCTGATGCAGGAAAACTGGATCGGCAAGAGCCGCGGCCTGCAGCTCGCGTTCGATCTCTCGAACGGCGGGCGGGTAGAGGTCTATTCGACCCGGCCCGACACGATCTACGGGGCCAGTTTCGTCGCGGTCGCGCCCGATCATCCGATCGCGCAGGCGGTTGCTGCAAAGGATGCAGGCGCAGCTGCTTTCATCGAGGAATGCAAGCGCGGCGGGACCACTGCGGCCGACCTCGAAACGGCGGAAAAGAAGGGCTATATGACCGCCCTGACCGCGCGCCACCCGCTGCTGGGCAGCGAGCTGCCGCTGTTCATCGCCAATTTTGTGCTGATGGATTACGGCACCGGCGCGGTGATGGGCGTGCCCGGCCACGACCAGCGCGATTTCGACTTCGCGCGCAAATACGATCTGCCGATCCTGCGCGTGGTCGGCGTCAGCGCCGCCGATGCGGACCGCCCGCTGGGCACGACCGCAGAGCCGGGCGAGGGCGTGCTGGTCAATTCCGGCCCGCTCGACGGGATGGACGTCGATAGCGCCAAACAGTGGGTGATCGACCGGGCGGAACGCGACGGCTGGGGCGAGGGCAAGACCGTCTGGCGCCTGCGCGACTGGGGCGTTTCGCGCCAGCGTTACTGGGGCACGCCGATCCCCTTCGTCCACTGCGATGCTTGCGGCGTGGTGCCGGTGCGCAAGGCCGATCTGCCGGTGACCCTGCCCGAGGATATCGACTTCAAGACCCCCGGCAATCCGCTCGCCCGGCACGAGATCTGGAAGAACACCACCTGCCCCAAATGTGGCGGCGCGGCGGTGCGGGAGACCGATACGCTCGACACCTTCGTCGATTCCTCGTGGTATTTCCTGAGATTTGCCAGCCAGCCTGCGGATCGCCCGTTCGATCCGCAAGAGGTCGCCAAGTGGCTGCCGGTGGAGCAGTATATCGGCGGGATCGAGCATGCGATCCTGCACCTGCTCTATGCGCGTTTCTGGACCCGGGCGCTCGCCCGGCTGGGCATGGTCGAATTTACCGAGCCCTTCGCCAGCCTGTTCACGCAAGGCATGGTCACGCACGAAACCTATTTCCGGCGCGAGCCCGATTCGGGCCGGATGGTCTATTTCGCGCCCGAGGAAATCACCCGCGACGCCAAGAGCGCGGTGCTCAAGGAAGACGGCTTCCCGGTCAGCGTCGGCCGCGTGGTCAAGATGTCCAAGTCCAAGCGCAACGTGGTCGATCCCGATACGATCATCGCGCAATATGGTGCCGACGCCGTGCGCTGGTTCATGCTGTCCGACAGCCCGCCGGAACGCGACTTGCCGTGGTCCGAAAGCGGCATCGAAGGCTGCGCGCGCTTCGTCCAGCGCGTGTGGCGTCTGGTCGGCGAACATGATCCGGCGGCGCAGGGCGAGGATGCCGATCTGGCGCGCAAGACCGCGCGCAGCGTGCACGACGTCGCCGAGACGATCGAGGCGCTGCACTTCAACAAGGCGGTCGCCAAGCTCTACGAACTGGTCGGTGCGCTCGAGAAGGCGGAGCCTTCGGCAACCCGCACCGGATCGATCCAGACGCTGTTCCAGCTCGTCGCGCCGATGATGCCGCACCTTGCAGAAGAGGCATGGCATTCCATCGGACGGCAGGGCCTGATCGCCAAGGCGCCGTGGCCCGAGGTCGACGAGAGCCTGCTGGTCGAGGACGAGGTGACCATTGCGGTTCAGCACAAGGGCAAGCTGCGCGACACGCTGACTGTGCCCAAGGGCGCATCGAAAGAGGCGCTGGAGGAACTGGCGCTGGCCAGCGACAAGGTCCAGCGCTCGATCGACGGAGCCGAAATTCGCAAGGTCATTGTGGTGCCCGACCGTCTGGTGAATATCGTCACCTGATGCGATTCGCGTTTGCCTTTCTCGCGCTGCTCGCGCTCTCGGCCTGCGGGCTCCAGCCGATCTATGCCGGAGCCAATGGCAAGGCGGCGGTTGCCGATCTGTCGGCGGTCGAAGTCGCCCCGATCGAGGGGCGCGACGGCTGGCTGGTCGCCACCGCGCTGGAAGACCGGTTGTCGATCGGCCCGGCGGGCCAGACCCCGCGCTACCGCCTCGATATCCTGCTCGATGACGAGCTGGGCAGTCTCGGCCTGCTGAGCGACGAAACCGTCAGCCGCGAACGGCGCACGCTGCGCGCGCGTTATCAGCTGGTCGACCTGTCGAGCGGGGCGATCCTGCTCGATTCGACCGCCGGGTCCGACGCCGGGATCGACGTCGTGTCGAGCGACTACGCCACCATCGCCGCCGAACGCGCGGCACTCGAACGGCTGGCCCAAGTCGTCGCCGACCAGATCGTGACGCGAGTCTCGCTGACGCTACGCGCGCAGGACTGAGGCGCGCGGACGCATGGCGGCGGCGGGTCAGCAATCCCTCAAGGCCAATCAGAACACTTTCGGCCGGGTCGCAGGACAGGCGGCGCGCGAGTGCCACACCTTCTTCCTGTGCGGTCCCGACGAGAGCGCCGCTTCAGCCGCCGCCGCGACGATCGTGGGCAATCTGAAGGATGCGGGCGAGCGGGTCGATCTGTCCGGCGCGGAACTGCGCCGCGATCCCGTCAGGCTGGCGGACGAGGCGCGCTCTTCCTCGCTGTTCGGCGATGCGCGCCACATTCTGGTGCGCGCGACAGGCGAGGAAGCGCACGACGCGCTGAAACTGCATCTGGAGGCCGAGGGAGAGGCTTGCCCGGTGCTGGTGGTGGCCGTCAACGCGACCGACAAGTCGCGCAGCGCGAAGCTGGTGGCGGGTGCGAAGGGCACGCTGGTCGCGATGTTCTATCCGCCCAATCTGGGCGACATGGCCAATACCGTGCGCGATCTGGCCGACCGGGCGGGGCTGCGGCTCGGAGGCGATCTGGCGCAGCGAATCGCCCGCGCCTCCGGCCTCGACCGGCGGCTGGCCGAGGCCGAGGTGGAGAAGCTGGCGCTATACCTCGATGCAGCGCCCGACACGCCCAAGACCGCCGATGCCGCCGCGTGGGATGCGATCGGCGCGTCGAGCGAGGAGGACGGCTTCATGCCGCTCGTCAACGCCGCACTGGGCGGTCATGCCAAGCGCTTGCCCGGCGAACTCGCGCGGCTTCATACGCTGGCGCTGAACCCGGTCGGCGTGGCGCTGGCGTTCGAACGGCGCGCGGCGCACCTGGCGCAGCTTTCCGCACGGATGCGCCCGGGCGAGGATGTCGGCTCTTTCGTCGATGCGCAAAAGCGCGCGCGGCGGATTTTCTTCAAGGACGAGCGCGATCTGGCCGAACAGCTGCGGATCTGGCGTGGCAAACGGCTCGACCGTCTGGTCTCGCGCCTGACCGCACTGCATCAGGCGCTGCTCGCCAACAGCCAGCAGGCCGAACTGCTCCTGAGCCAGGAAATCGCGTGGATCGCGCGGGTCGCCTCGCGCTAATCTAATGCGGTATCGGCCCGCTCTAGGGCCGAAGTTACAGGAAAATCAGTCCTCGGGGACGGAGAAGGAGCCGGTTACCCGGCCGCCGCCATCCGATCCGCCGGCCCCGTCCACGCTGGAAAGACCTGTGCGCAGATCGATCGTCAGCCGCCCGCCATTGAGCGTGTCCGACCCGCGCTTCAGCCGGACATTGCCGGTCATGGTGATCACCCGCCGGTTGAAATCGTACACCGCTACATTGCCGCGCGCACTTTCGTTGCCGCGGGTCACGGTGACCCCGCCGGTCGCGGAAATGCGCTGGATGCTGAGCGATCCGGCGTCCGAATAGTCGACGATCGTGCTCGCCGAAGTCATCCGCAGGTCGGCCTGTTCGATCACTACGTTGCCGGACAGGACCACGCGGTTCTGCCGGTCCTGCAGCTCGATCCGGTTGGCGGCGTAATCCACCGGCGCGTTGGAATTATGCGCCGCAATCGCCTGTGCGTGCAGCTGGATGCCGGTGAGAGTGCACGCGGCCAGCGCGAAGCCGACCACGCCGGATCGTGCGGCCAGTCGGGAATTTTGGCGGATGAGGCGCGGGATCACTGCATGGTCTCCAATCGGCCCGGCACCATGCGCAGGCGCGCATTGCCGTCAAGCGTTATCGTTCGGGTCTCCAGATCGACCCGCAGGGTGTCGGCGGAGAAGGTGCCTGCGGGCACGGCGCCCGATACGCCTTCGTCGCCCACCAGAGTCTGGTCGCGCAGGTCGACCGAAACGCCGCGCGCGACCAGGTTGTAGCCATCGGTCGCGTTCAGGATAATCGGGCCGGTCACATCGAGCACTTCGTCGGAAATCTTGTACGCGCCGCCCTCCGCGCGCAGCTGCGCGGGACCGCCCTGCAGCAGAATCCGGGCGATGACCGTGTCCAGCCGCACGATCCCTTCCTTGCTCGACCTTTGCACCGCCTCGCGCGCGGTGAGCGAGAAGGGGCGGCCCTGATTGTCCGACCCGCGATAGGTCGCGTTGTCGATCCTCAGGCGCTCGTCGATTTCCTGCACCTTGTCGCGATCGAGCACGAAGGAAACCTCGTCGCGCGGCGAGAACGGGGCGATCACGAGGAAGGCGACGATCACCCCGGTCGCCATCGGCAGGGCGACCGCGAGGATCTTGATCAGGCGATCGTGAAACCCGCCCGGCGCGGCCTGGCGTTGCCGCCCGCGGCGCTGCCGGCTTGCCTCGCTCGTTTCTTCCACCTGATCGTGCTGCATGATGGGTTCAGACCCTAACCGGGCTTACTCGTGGCTGAAGATGTCGGTGTCGGGCCAGCCGATAATGTCCAGCCGCGCGCGGGTCGGCAGGAAATCGAAACAGGCCTGCGCGATTTCGGTGCGCCCTTCGCGTGCCAGCCGCTCTTCGAAAATATCGCGCAGCCGGTGGAGGTAACGCACGTCCGACGCGGCATATTCGCGCTGTGCGTCGTTGATCTTGGGCGCGCCCCAGTCGGAGCTTTGCTGCTGCTTGGAGATATCCTCGCCCAGCAGTTCGCTGACCAGCATCTTGAGCCCGTGGCGGTCGGTATAGGTGCGGGTCAGCTTGCTCGCGATCTTGGTGCAGAACACCGGAGCGGCGGTGACGCCGAGCCAGTATTCGATCGCCGCGAGATCGAAGCGGCCGAAGTGATACAGCTTGGTCCGCGCAGGATCGGCGAGGACGGCCTTGAGATTGGGCGCATCGAAGCTGCTGTCGACGCCGAAGCGGACCAGATGTTCGTCGCCCTTGCCGTCGCTGATCTGCACGAGGCACAGCCGGTCGCGCCGGGTGATGAGACCCATAGTCTCGGTATCGACCGCCACCGCGCCTTCGGCAAGCACGCCCTCGGGCAGGTCTTCCTCGTGAAAATATACGGCCATGGAGAACTTTCTTCGTCTGGTGCCAGCCCGCCCCTTGCGCGTTCCCTAGGCATATTGGGGAAAGAGGGGAAGGGCATCTGGCCTCTGGGCCCCCGGACCAATAGCGAGGGGGCATGGGCCAAGACCTACCCGATAGCTGGCAAGACACGCTGGCCCCGGTGCTCGCCACGCCGGAGGCGCGCAAGCTGGGCGGCTTTCTGCGCGCGGAGGAAGCCGCAGGCAAGGCGATCTATCCGCCGCAGGGCTGCCGGTTGCGCGCGCTGGAGCTGACCCCGCTGGACCAGGTCAAGGTCGTGATTCTGGGGCAGGACCCCTACCATGGCCCGGGGCAGGCGATGGGGCTGAGCTTCTCCGTCCCCGATGGCGTGCCGCATCCGCCCTCGCTGCGGAACGTCTTCAGGGAACTGGCGGATGATTGCGGTATCCCGGCGCCCGCGTCGGGCGACCTGACCGCGTGGGCACAGCGCGGCGTGCTGCTGCTCAACAACACGCTGACGGTCGAAGCGGGCAATGCGGGCAGCCACGCGGGGCGCGGGTGGGACGCGATCACCGACGCCTGCGTCGCGGCGGTGGCGGCGCGCGAACAGCCGGCGGTGTTCATCCTGTGGGGCAGCCATGCGCAGAAGAAAGCGTCGCGGATTGCGGAGCTGAACGAGCCGACGCGGCACTGCGTGATTCGCTCGCCGCATCCCAGCCCGCTCTCGGCGCATCGCGGGTTCTTCGGCTCGAAACCGTTCAGCCGTGCCAATGCGTTTCTGGAACAGGTCGGCCTCGGCCCGGTCGACTGGCAGATCGCCTGAGCGAATCCGCGCGCTGTCAGGCCACGTCGTCGAGCCGGGTCAGTCGGTCCAGCGCGACGCGCAACGCCCGGTCGATGTCGCTTTCATCGGGCACGGATTTCGGCGCCAGCGCCGATTCGTGGCGATGTGCGCCGGTGCGCGGCGGGGTGGTGCCAGCCTGCGCTTCGGCCTCACCCTGCAGGGCGCGGGCGAGACGTTCGACCAGTTCTGCAACTCCGAGCTCCTGCAATTCCGGTTCTTCGGCACGCGGTGCGGGCCAGACCGGGGGCGGAGGCGGCGCGGTGGGGCGCGACATCATCCGCTCGATCTGCGTGAGGTCGAGGGGGGGCTGTGCCTGCGCTGCGGGCGCGAAAGACAGCGGTTGGGCAGCGGGCGCTTCCTTGCGGCGCGGCTCTGCGTCCTCCGGCTCTTCCTTGGACACGAAATCGGCGAAAGGGTTGTAGCGCGAGGGTTGCGGGACGGGCGTCGGCTGAGCGATTTCCTGCTCGACCGGCCATGCGTCGTCGCTCCCGTCGTCCGGGGCTGCGTCAGCGCCAAAGACCTGCGGATCGTGCCCGGGCAGCGGCACGGATTCGTCCTGCTCGGCATCCTCTGTCTCGTCGGTCGGGACATCGGCGTCGTGGCTGCCCGAATCGCTCCATGCCGATGCGAAATAGGGATCGTCGATCGGCGGGCCGATCTCGTCGGTCAGTTCGTAGCGGGCATCTTGCGGAGGCGGGGCGGGGCGCTCCTTCTCCTCGGCCACCTTGTCCGCGTCCTCGTCTTCTGCGCCGCGCAGCATGCCGAGCGCGGCACGAACGTCGAGCGGCGCGCGCGCCTTTCTCTTGCGGGTCTTGCGCGGTTCGGCACTGGTTTCGATCGAGCGGGGGGCCTGCTCGTCATCGCTGCGCACACGGCTCGCGATGAACAGGCCCAGCAGCAGCCCCAGCCCGGCAGCGACCGCGACAAAGATGATGCGCGTGTTGGGGCCGAACGGCGGCTCGCCGGAAAACGCCGCGTCGAACAATACGGGAGGCAGCAGCAGGCAGCCGCCGCCGAACAGCGCGGCGAACCACAGGCCGACGATGATGACGAAGGCCGTGCTCTGCGTAAATCCGGCACCTTTGCCGGCGTGTGTCTGTGCGGTGTGATCGCTCTCGGTCACCCTGCTTGTCCTCTATCGCGTGCCGCCCTGGCTGGCGCGGGCTCTCCCAGCGGGAACTGCCCACGCCGCGCCTTCGGGCGACCGATCCAAAGGCCTGCCTAGCAGGCGATGGTAAATGGCTTGATAACGCTGGGCATTTATCGCCCAGTCGCGTTCGAGCGCAACATACTTGCCGGCCCTTTCGCGGATCGCGGGCCATTCGGCCTGCCGATCGAGCATGTCGCCCAGCACGGTGGCCAATGCGTGCGGATCGTCGGCGGGGAAGAGCACCCCTGTCTGCCCGTGATCGATCAGTTCCCTGTGCCCGCCGACATCCGAGGCGGCGACGATACGCCCCTGCGCCATTGCCTCCAGCGGCTTGAGCGGGGTGACCAGTTCGGTCAGGCGGCTGCGTTTGCGCGGGAAGGCGAGAATGTCGATCAGCGAATAGTAGTCGGCCACCTCGCCATGCGGGACGCGGCCTGCGAAGACGATCGAGTCGCCCGCGCTCGAGGCGTCCGCCTGTGCGCGCAGAGCGGCATCGTCCGGCCCGCCGCCGACCAGCAGCAGGCGCGCGTCCGGGTGGCGCCTTTGCAGCGCGGGCAGCGCCGCAATCAGATCGTCGAGCCCTTCGTAAGGGTAGAAACTGCCGATGAAGCCGATCACCGGGCCGTCGCTCACGCCGAGCCGGGCGGCGAGTTCGCCGTTGCGCGGAGCAGGATCTCCGAACTGGGTCAGGTCGACCGCATTGGGCGAAATGCCGATCTTGCCGGGCGGGAAACCGCGCGCGACCAGATCGTCGCGCAGCCCCTCGCAGATCGTGAATACCGCGTCCGCGCGACCCACGACATGGTTTTCGAGCATCCGGGTCAGGCGATATTTGGCCGACCCTTCGTGCCCGGTCCCGTTGGAGACCGCTGCGTCCTCCCAGAAGGCGCGGATCTCGTACACCACCGGGATATCGAGCTTCCTGCCCGCCCGGACGGCAGCGAGACCGCATAGCGCAGGCGAATGCGCGTGGAGTACATCGGGTTGCCATTCTTCCGCCAGCTGCACGATTGCATCGGCCTGTGCCTTAACCTCGCGCCACTCGCCGATCAGCGGAGGGCCGCCTGCCGCACCCTCGCTGCGATGAAAGGTGAGTCCTTCGCAGCTTTCCGTCTGCGGGCCGACGGCGCTGTGGCGCGGACCGGTGAGCCCGCGCACATCCAGCCCGGCCGCCAGCTGCGCGCGCATGATGGCTCGGGTGCGGAAGGCGTAGCCGCTGTGCAGCGGGAGCGAATGATCGAGGACGTGAAGAACGCGCATGGCAGGCTGTGCCTAGCGCGGTGCCCTTAACGCCGCGTCAACTCCGCCCTGATAGCGCGGCTGCGAGATGGCCCGGAAAGGTCCGTGCCCGTCACCTGCCCGATGGAGCATTCACGCCGTGATCGATATGATCGTCATCGTTTCGATCCACGGATTGCTGCTGCTGGCGGCCTATCGGCTAATGCTGCGCGACGACCTAGACGAGGATCCGCTGCTCGAACCGGGAGCCGATAGCGACCCGGGCGCATGACCGACCTGTTCCTCCTCGGCTTTTTCGGCCTTCTCCTGCTGTTCGGGCTCAAGCGCCCGTTCCTGTGGGTCTGCGCCTATCTCTATGTCGATATCCTCGCCCCGCAGAAGATGGGTTTCGGGATCATCACCAGCGTGCCGGTCTCGCTGATCGCCTTTGCGGCGGCCTTCGGCGGCTGGCTGCTGATGGACAAGAAGACGAAGCCGACCTTTACCTTCCGCCAGGCGCTGATGCTGTTCCTGCTGGTGTGGAGCTGGTTCACGCTGCAGGGGGCCGAGTTCACCGAGCCCGCGCTCGCCAAGTGGGACTGGGTGTGGAAGACGCTGGTGTTCGCGATTTTCCTGCCGTTCACCGTGACCACCAAGCTGCGCTTCGAAGCCGCCGCGCTGGTCATGGTGCTGACGGCCGGGGCGATCATCATTTCCGGCGGGATCAAGACCGTGTTCGGCGGCGGCGGCTACGGCACGCTGTCGCTGTTCGTGAACGACAATAGCGGCATCTACGAGAGCTCCACCATCTCGACCGTGGCGATCGCGATCATCCCATTGCTCTACTGGTTCACCCGCTACGGAACGATCTTTCCCCCCAGCCTGCCGGTCAAGATCTTCGCGGCCTGTCTGGCAGGGGCCTGCCTGCTGATCCCGATCGGGACCGAGGCGCGCACGGGCCTGCTGTGCATCGCCATGCTCGGCCTGCTGATCCTGCGCGAAAGCCGCCACAAGCTGCTGCTCGCGGTCGGCGGCGTGCTGCTGTGCGTCGCCGCCTTCCCGTTCCTGCCGCAATCCTATGCCGACCGCATGGCCACGATGATGACTGCGGAGGAGGACGAAAGCGCCTCGACCCGGATGGCGGTGTGGGAATGGACGATCGACTACGCGAAGGACCGGCCGCTGGGCGGTGGGTTCGAGGCCTATCGCGCCAACAGCTTCACCTATCGCATGCCGCAGACGACGGGCGAGGGGAACATGACCACCACCCGGTTCGAGAAGGTGGTGGACGAGGGTCGCGCCTATCACTCGGCGATCTTCGAGATGCTGGGCGAACAGGGCTGGCCCGGCCTGATCGCGTGGCTGCTGCTCCAGGCGCTGGGCCTGTTGCAGATGGAACTGGTCCGGCGGCGAATGCGCAGGCGGGCAGACCCACAGGTCGAATGGCTCGGCCATCTGGCCATCGCGCTCCAATATGCGCAGCTGATCTATCTGGTCGGCGCGCTGTTTCAGGGGATCGCGTGGCAGCCCTTCATCATGATGCTGGCAGGGCTCCAGATCGCGCTGGCAATCTATGCGAAGCGCTATGATTCGCCGCAGGGTGCCACTGTGGGAGAGCGGCTGGCCGCACAGCGGCGCGCCGCCGCTCCCGATGCCGTAGCGACAGGCCCGCCTCCATTGCGCTAGCGCCCGGCATACGGCATGGAGCGCGCACAAATCCACGCAAAGGAGAGGCGCGCATGAGCCCGCAGGATATCGCTGAAAAGGTCGGCGAACAGATCGGCACCAGCCCCTGGGTTGAGATCAGCCAAGACCGGATCAACCAGTTCGCCGAGGCAACCGGCGACCACCAGTTCATCCACGTGAACGAGGAAGCGGCCAAGATGACGCCGTTCGGCGGCACCATCGCCCACGGCTTCCTGACCCTTTCGATGATTCCCTATCTCAGCGCCGAAGCTGACCTGCCCAAGCCCGACGGGATCAAGATGGCCGTCAACTACGGCGGCAACAAGACGCGCTTCATCAACCCGGTGCGGAGCGGAAAGAAGATCCGCGGCCACTGGAAGCTGCTCGAAATGACCGAGAAGCGCCCCGGCCAGTGGCAGCAGACGGTCGAGATCACGATCGAGATCGAAGGCGAGGATAAGCCCGCCCTGATCTGCGAATGGATGACGATGTTCTTCGTCTAAATCCTTGGCGTGAGTCCCGGCGAAAGCTGGGACCTCATGCGATCAGGCAGCAAGAATAAGGAGGTCCCGGCTTCCGCTGGGACTCAGCAAGAGGACCCTTCCCATGACCCGTAGTGCAGTCATCGTTTCCACCGCCCGCACCGCCATCGGCCGCGCGTACAAAGGCGGCTTCAACAACACCAAGGGCGCGACCCTCGGCTCCTACTCGCTCGCCCCCGCGATCGAGCGGGCCAAGATCGAGGCCGGCGAAATCAACGACGTCGTGTGGGGCGCCGCGCTCCAGCAGGGCGCGCAGGCCGGTAACCTCGGCCGCCAGGTCGCGCTGCGTTCGGGCTGCCCGATCGGCGTTTCCGGCATGACGATCGACCGTCAGTGCTCTTCGGGCCTGATGGCGATCTCGACCGCTGCCAAGCAGATCATCGTCGACAACATGGATATCGTCGCGGGCGGCGGCCAGGAATCGATCAGCCTCGTCCAGACCCCCGAAATGCGCGTCATGCCCGATCCCGAGCTGATGGCGATGCACAACGCGGTCTATATGCCGATGCTGCAGACGGCCGAAACCGTCGCCAAGCGCTACGGCATCAGCCGCGACGCGCAGGACGAATACGCGCTCCGCTCGCAGCAGCGCACCGCCGCCGCGCAGGAAGCCGGCAAGTTCGATGACGAAATCGTGCCCGTCACCGTCACCATGAAGGTGAAGGACAAGGAAACCGGCGAGGTTTCCGACCAAGAAGTCACCGTCGCCAAGGACGAAGGCAACCGTCCCAGCACCACGCTGGAAGGGCTGCAGTCGCTCAACCCCGTGATGGGCCCCGACAGCACGATCACCGCCGGTAACGCCAGCCAGCTGTCCGACGGTTCGTCGGCCAGCATCCTGATGGAAGAAAAGCTCGCCGAGAAGCGCGGCCTGACCCCGCTGGGCCGTTATGTCGGCATGGCGGTCGCGGGCACCGAGCCCGACGAGATGGGCATCGGCCCGGTCTTCGCAATCCCCGCAGTGCTCGAACGCACCGGCCTGAAGATGAGCGACATCGGCCTGTGGGAGCTGAACGAAGCCTTCGCGGTGCAGGTGCTCTACTGCCGCGACAAGCTCGGCATCCCCGACGAAGACCTCAACGTCAACGGCGGCTCGATCTCGATCGGCCACCCCTACGGCATGACGGGCGCACGCTGCGTCGGCCACGCGCTGATCGAAGGCAAGCGCCGCGGTGCCAAATACATCTGCGTCACCATGTGCGTCGGAGGCGGCATGGGTGCAGCGGGCATCTTCGAGGTCCTGTGATCCTCGCATAACGGAGACTGACATGGCTGGACGGTGGCCCGCGCTCGATTTCGAGGCCGAGAAATCGGTTTACGCCACCGTCCACGCCTACCTCCAGGTGATCGGCAAGCTGCCGACCCGTGCCCTGCCGTGGTGCAACCACAGCTGGCACCTCGCGATGCTGGTCGTGCCGACCGGCTTTCGTACCTACCCCGTGCAGGCCGATGCGGGCGAAGCCGAGATCCTGCTCGATTGCCACGCCTCGCGTCTCGTCCTGACGACATCGGACGGGCATGAGCGGACGATGGCCGTCACCGGGCAGAGCGTGGCGGACTTCCATTCCGAACTGAGCGACATGCTGCGCGAGGCGGGCATCGCCACATCGATCGATGGCAGCCCCAACGAGGTCGAGGAGGCGATCCCCTTCGCGCAGGACGATGCTCCGCGCGAGTGGGATAGCGACACGGTCCAGCGGCTCCACCGCGCGTTTTCCGACGCTGCGCGGGTGCTGTTCGAGTTCCGCACCGGCTTTGTCGGCAAGTCCAGCCCGGTGCATCTGTTCTGGGGCAGCTTCGATCTTGCGGTGACTCGTTTCTCTGGGCGCGAGGCACCGTTGCATCCCGGCGGTTTTCCCAACCTGCCCGACGAGGTTACGCGCGAAGCCTATAGCCACGAGGTCGCCAGTTTCGGCTTCTGGCCGGGCGGTGGCGGGGTCGAGGAAGCGGCGTTCTACGCCTATGGCTACCCCACGCCCGAGGGGCTGGACAAGGCTGGCATCGAACCTGCCGAAGCTTACTGGCACACCGATCTGGGCGAATTCGTGCTGCCCTACGCGGCGGTCCGCTCTGCCGACGATCCCGAGGCGGTGTTGTTGCGGTTCCTCGAACGCGCCTACCGCGCGGTCGCCACGCGCGGCGATTGGGATTGCGCTGCGCTCGACATCCCGGTCGGTCGGTTGGGCGAGCCCTATGATCTGGCGGCGCACCGGCGGCGCTGAACATTCGTTTGCGCGCGCGGCGTCGGCAAATGTGCTAGGCTGACCCCATGGGAATCATCGAACTCCTTGGCCTTGCGGGTAGTGTCAGCCTGCTGTCGGGCTGGCGGCTCTACGCCACGATCCTGATCACCGGGCTCGCCATGCGGACCGGGTGGGTGCCGCTGCCCGAGCAGCTGCAGGTGCTCGACGTGCTCGCCAATCCATGGGTGCTGGGCGTCGCAGGCGTCGGCGCGGTGATGGAATTCCTCGCCGACAAGGTCATGTGGCTCGATTCGATCTGGGATGCGGTCCATTCGCTGATCCGACCGATCGGGGGCGCGCTGCTGGCGCTGGCGATTATCGATCCGTCCGATCCGACATGGCAGGTTGTCGCCTTTCTGCTCGGCGGCGGGGCGGCCTTTGCCGCGCATGCGGGCAAGGCGAGCGCGCGCGCCGCGATCAACACCAGTCCCGAACCGGTCAGCAACGTCGTCGCCTCGACCGCGGAAGACGTTGCCACCGTCGGGCTACTGGCGCTGGCCTTCGCCAATCCGGTGATCGCAGCGGTCATCGCCGCCGTGCTGCTGGTGCTCAGCATCGTGCTGATCGTGGTCGTGGGGCGGACCGTGAGGCGCGTCCTCAAGCGAACGCCGAAGCCAGACGTAGCCTAGCGTGCCCGAGCTGCTGCGGCTGCAATCAGCCGTGTTCGGCCATGAATTCCTCAACCACCGGCGCGATCTTTGTGCGCCACTTGCTGCCGTTGAAGATGCCGTAATGCCCTGCGCCTTCGGCGAGGTAATAGCGCTTCTTCTTGTCCGACAGGTTGCGCGCCAGCGGCAGCGCGGCCTTGGTCTGGCCGATGCCCGAAATATCGTCTCGCTCCCCCTCGACCGCGAGCAGCGCGGTCTGCGTAATATCGCCCAGGTCGATCACCTTGCCGCGATGCTCCAGCTCGTTGTTCGGCAGCGAGTGCTTCTGGAACACCTCTTCCACCGTCTGGAGGTAGAATTCCGCCGTCATGTCGCAGACGCTGCGATATTCCTCGTAGAAATCCTTGGTCAGCTGGGCGCTTTCGTCCTCACCCGCGACCAGATGCTTGTACATCTCGTAATGCGAGAGGATGTGGCCGCCCAGGTTCATGCTCATGAAGCTCGCCAGCTGCATGAAGCCGGGATAGACGCGCCGCCCGCTGCCCGCGTACTGGGCGGGCACCGTAGCAATCACGTTCTGCCGGAACCAGCTGAGCGGCCGCTTCATCGCCATGTCGTTGACCGTGGTCGGGCTTTCGCGCGTGTCGATCGGCCCGCCCATCATGGTGAGTGTCTTGGGTGAGGCCTTGTCCTTCACGCCGTTCATCAGCGCGGTCGCGGCGAGCGCGGGGACGGAGGGCTGGCATACCGCGACCACATGCGCGGCCTCGCCTTCGTTACGCTGCGCGATCTCCTGCAGGAACTCGACGATGTAATCGATGTAGTCGTCGAGGTCGAAGCGCCCTTCGGCGAGGGGGATGTCGCGCGCGTCGTGCCAGTCGGTGATGTAGACCTCGGCGCTTTCGATCATCCGTTCGACGGTACCGCGCAGCAGGGTGGCGAAATGACCGCTCATCGGGGCGACGATCAGAACCGCAGGTGCATCATCGGGAAGACCTGCGCGGCGAAAGCGCTTGAGATCGCCGAAGGGACGGTGCAGCACCAGCGTCTCGGACACCGGATCGGCCTTGCCCTTCACGGTGACGCTTTCGATGTCGAATTCGGGCTTTCCGCGCCGGATCGTGGCGTGCGCGAAAACCTCCAGCGCGGAGCCGGCGATCGGTCCGATACCGGTATAGGCCATCGGGTTGCGCGGATTGGTCAGCAATTCGGAGCCGATCGAGGCCATCGCGCTGGCACTGTTCAGCCAGGCGGCCTGCAATTCGTAAGCGTGATAGAGCACGGGGGGCCTCTTACATTCAGTGTCGGGGCGAAAATCGCCTCCGGGTTGGGCAATAGCCTGCCCGGGTTCATGCCGTTGTGCAACGCACAATGTATTATAGGCAACGTACGAGGTGGATGAGGTGTCCATCGACCGTGGATTTCCCGCCGCCGCGCGGCTAGGCGGGGCGCACATGGCTCGCGAAGATCAGACTCACAAAGGCCGGCGGCGCCGGGGCAGTTTACCTGAAGCCGAGGCCGGCCCGCCCAAGGCTCGCTCGCTCGCCCCCTTGCGCATGGTCTACCGTGAGGCGGCACGCTACCCGCGCGAGATCGCCTTCGCCGCTGCCGCGCTGCTCACCACATCTGCCGCGACGCTAGCGATTCCGTGGCGCTTCAAGGTGATCGTCGACGATGCGTTCGGCGGCAGCGCGGGGCCGGAGCAGATCGCGCACGCCTTCGAGTACCTGCTGATGATCGTGGTGGTGCTGGGCATCGGCACCGCGCTGCGGTTCTATTTCGTCAGCTGGCTGGGCGAGCGGGTGGTCGCCAATATCCGGCTCAAGGTGCAGGAAAACCTGCTTCGCCAGTCGCCGAGCTTCTACGAGGAAAACAGCCCGAAAGAAATTTCGAGCCGGATGACTTCGGACACCGCGATCATCGAAACCGTGGTGGGGACGACGGTTTCGGTCGCGCTGCGCAACAGCCTGACCGCAATCGGCGGCATCCTGCTGCTGCTCTATCTCGCGCCCTCGCTCACCCTCGGCTTGCTGATCGGGATTCCGCTGGTGCTCGCGCCGATCGTGTTCTTCGGGCGCAAGATTCGCAAGGTTTCGCGCTCCAACCAGGACCGGGTCGCCGATGTCGGGGCCTATGTCACCGAAGTGCTGAGCGCGATGCCGATCGTCCAGAGCTTCGGCCAGGAAAAGCGCGAGGGCAAACGCTTCGCCGGTGTGGTCGAGCGAACCTTCGACAGCGCGAAACGGCGCATCCTGCTGCGCGCGGCGATGACCTCGATCGTCATCGTGCTGATCTTTGGCGGGATCACGATGGTCATGTGGCGCGGCGCGCTCGCGGTGTCGGAAGGCGTCATCACCGGGGGCACGATCACCGCTTTCGTGCTGACCGGCGGGCTGGTCGCAGGCGCGTTCGGTTCGCTGACCGAAGTCTATGGCGATCTGCTGCGCGGAGCGGGCGCGGCGGACCGGCTGGCCGAGCTGCTACACGCAGAGCCGGCCATCGCCCCGCCGCCCAAACCGCAGCCGCTGCCCGTGCCCGCGCGCGGCAGCCTGTCGTTCCGCAATGTCAGCTTCACCTATCCCAGCCGCCCCGGCGAGGTCGTGATCGACGACCTGACGCTGGAGATCGAGCCGGGGGAAACCGTCGCGCTGGTCGGCCCGTCTGGGGCGGGCAAGTCGACGCTCTTCATGCTCGCCCAGCGGTTCTACGATCCCGATGAGGGCACGATCCGGCTTGACGGGATTGCCTTGCCGAGCGCCGACCCGGCCGAAATCCGCGAGCGGATGGCCTTCGTCCCGCAGATCGGCACGCTGTTTTCCGGCAATGCGCGTGACAACCTGCGCTACGGCCGCTGGGATGCGAGCGACGAGGAGATCTGGGAGGCCGCGCGCCTCGCCAATGCGGCCGACTTCATCGAGGCGCTGCCTCAGGGGCTAGACACCAATCTGGGCGAGGACGGCACGCGCCTGTCCGGCGGGCAGCAGCAGCGACTCGCGATCGCTCGCGCGATCCTGCGCGATTCGCCGATCCTCCTGCTCGACGAGGCGACCAGCGCGCTCGACGCGCAGAGCGAGCGGCTGGTGCAGGAAGCGCTCGGCCACGTGATGCGCGGGCGGACCACGCTGGTCATCGCGCACCGGCTCGCCACCGTGCGCGAGGCGGACCGGATCGTGGTGATGGACGGTGGCCGGATCGTGCAGCAGGGCACCCATTCCGAACTCGTCGCACGCGGCGGGCTCTATGCGCAGCTCGCAAAGCTGCAATTCGACGCGCCGCGCAGCGACACCGCCTGATTGCGGCGCTGCCTCAATCGATGAGCGACAGACTCGGCCCGACGAGCGTCGCTGTACCTGGCCCGCATGGGCGTATGACGGCACCATGCGCAATCCGCCGTTCATCGCGGGCGGCGATAGAAGCAAATCTTTGAACAAGGGGCATAATCATGATCCGAACCTTCCTAGCCACCGCTAGCGTTGCCGCGCTGGCGATCGCCGCGCCCGCCGCCGCCCATGAGGGGGACGCGCCCGACGGGATCGAGATGCTGTTGCAGGACAATGGCTCGAGCGAGGGCGAAACCGCCACGCCGACGATGAGCTTCGGCGAATGGGGCGTCGACACCTCGCTGCTGTCCGACACGATCGATCCGGGCGACGACTTCTTCGCCTACGTCAACCAGAAGTGGCTCGATGCGAACCCGCTGCCGCCGGAATACAGCCGCTTCGGTGCGTTCAACCTGCTGCGCGAGAAGTCGACCAGCGATGTGAACACGCTGGTCGACAGCCTGCTCAAGAAGCCGGCCGCGCAGCTGACGTCGGACGAGAAGCGTATCGTCGACGCCTATAATTCCTATTTCGATACCGACGCGATCAATGCCGCCGGCCTTGCGCCCGCGCAGCCCTATCTCGACAAGATCCGCGATGCGGGCACACTGGCGGAGCTCGCCACGCTGTGGGGCACGCCGGGCTATTCCTCGCCGATGGGCGGCGGCGTCAGCGTCGATTCGAAGGAGCCGACCCGCTATTCGGTCTATGTCGGATCGGGTGGCCTCGGCCTGCCGGACCGCGACTACTATCTCGACGAGACGGACAAGGGCCGCGAGATCCAGGCCAAGTATCGCGAATACCTGACCTTCCTGCTGAAAGAGGCAGGCTATGACGACCCCGCCGCGATGGCCGAGTCCGTGTACAATTTCGAAGACAGCATTGCCCGCAAGGTCTCCTGGGACCGCGCGACGCGCCGCAACCGCGACCTGACCTACAATGCGCTGACGCCCGAAGAACTGGGCGCACTGGCCGGTGGCTTCCCGCTCACCGCGCTGCTCACCGCGAGCGGCTTTGCCGATACCGACCGCTTCATCGTCGGCGACCTTCCGCCCAGCCTCGAGCAGGCGAAGGAGCTCGGCCTGACGGACGAAACGCTCGACAAGATCGGCGGCGGCACGCCCGCGCTGATGGAGCTGGCGGTGAATACCCCGGTCGAGGTGCTGCAGGCCTGGACGATCAAGGAATTCCTCGAAAACAACGCCTCGGTCCTGCCCTCGCGTTTCGATGAGGCGGATTTCGCGTTCTACGGCAAGGTGCTGCAGGGCACGCCCGAACAGCGCCCCCGGTGGAAGCGCGCGATCGGCGAGACCGAGGGCCTGCTCGGCGAGCTGCTCGGCAAGTCCTACGTCGCGGAGTACTTCCCGGCGGAAAACAAGGCCGCGATGGAAGAGCTGGTGGCCAACCTGCGTGTCGCGCTGCGCCAGTCGATCGGCGAGATCGACTGGATGGGAGAGGCGACCAAGGAAGAAGCGCTCGACAAGCTCGACAGCTTCGATCCCAAGATCGGCTACCGCGACAATCTGGAAACCTATCAGGGGCTGACCATCACTCCGGGCGATCCGATCGCCAACCGGATGGCTGCGGCCCGCTGGCAGTGGAAGGACAATCTTTCCAAGCTGGGCGGCCCGATCGACCGGACCGAGTGGTTCATGCTGCCGCAGACGGTCAACGCCTACTACAACTCGACCAAGAACGAGATCGTCTTCCCCGCCGCGATCCTGCAGCAGCCGTTCTTCGCGCTGAGCAATGATCCGGCGGTGAACTACGGCGGGATCGGCGGCGTCATCGGGCACGAGATGGGCCACGGCTTCGACGATCAGGGTTCCAAGTCCGATGGCACCGGCATGCTGCGCAACTGGTGGACCGACGCCGACCGCGCCGCGTTCGACAAGCTGGGCGATGCACTGGTCGCGCAGTACAACAGCTATTGCCCGCTCGACGATGGCGAGACCTGCGTGAACGGTCGCCTGACGCTGGGCGAGAATATCGGCGATCTGGGAGGGCTCAGCCTTGCCTACCGCGCCTACAAGCTCAGCCTGAATGGCAAGGAAGACAAGGTGATCGACGGGCTGACCGGCGACCAGCGCTTCTTCCTCGCCTGGGCGCAGGTGTGGCGCAGCCAGCAGCGCGAGGAAGCGGCCCGCACCCGCCTGCTGACCGATCCGCACAGCCCGGAAGAGTTCCGGGTCAACGGCATCGTGCGCAACATGGATGCGTGGTACGACGCCTTCAACGTGACCCCGCAGGACGATCTGTACCTGCCGCCCGAAGAGCGGATCCGGATCTGGTAAGCGGGCATAAGCCTGTCATCCTGACACTGTGGGGCCGCGCGAGCTTGACTTGCGCGGCCCCTTGTCTTTGAGCGTGTCGCCCATGGACACCATCGTAACCGCGATCCTGCTCGGCATCCTCGAAGGGCTGACCGAGTTCCTGCCGGTCTCCTCGACCGGTCACCTGATCCTCGCGCAGGCGTGGTTCGGCTACGACCCGGCGCTGTGGCGGCAGTACAATATCATCATCCAGCTGGGCGCGATCCTCGCGGTAGTGGTGACCTATTTCAAAACCTTCTGGACCATGGGCACCGGGTTGCTGCGCGGAGAGCGCAAGGCGATTTTGTTCGTGCGCAACATCCTGCTCGCCTTCCTGCCCGCCGCAGTGATCGGCCTGCTGATCCTCGACGTGATCGACGCGATGCTGGAAAGCCCCGCCGTGGTCGCCATCGCGCTGATCGTGGGCGGGATCGCGATCCTCGTGCTGGAGAAGGCCATCCCCACGCGCGAGGAGCAGGGGGTCGAGGCGCTGTCGTGGAAGACGGCGATCGGAATCGGCTTCGTCCAGTGCCTTGCGATGATCCCCGGCACCAGCCGCTCGGGCGCGACCATCATGGGCGCACTGGCGATGGGCGTGGGGCGCAAGACTGCGGCCGAGTTCTCGTTCTTCCTCGCGGTGCCGACCATGCTCGGTGCGTCGGTAGTCAAGATCGTCCAGGAGCCGGAGCTTCTCGCAGGGACCGCGACGATCGGCTGGACGCATATCGCGCTGGGCTTCGTCGCCAGCTTCCTGGTCGCGCTGGTCGTGGTGCGGGCCTTCGTCGCCTATGTCAGCAAGCGCGGCTTCGCGCCTTTCGCGTGGTACCGCATCCTGATCGGCTCGGTCACGCTGATCTGGCTCTTCGCATTCTAGCCGACAAGGGGCTTGCCCTTGTCCGCGGCCGCCCGATCCGCACCTTGCTGAGGGTGGTGGGGTAAACGAGCGGGAACCAAGCCCGGGTTCGGCTGTTCGACAAAAGTGCAGAAACCTAACTTTTGTTGAATCGAGCGATAGGCTTTTTGATCCTCATCTGTAGCGGCGGCGTCATCGGCTGGATCGTCGCGCTTGTAACCGGTGCCGACGATGCGCGCTCTGCGTGGCTGCGAATCGCCCTGGGTGCAGGCGCGACCGTGGTGTCTGGCATGGCCGTCAGCGATGCCTCGCTGATCGGATCGCTGGGTGCCAACGCGCTGCTCGTGGCGATCGCTATTGGTCTGGCAGTGCTCGCAATTGTGTCATTTGCGGCCTCGCACGCCCGCCGCTAATCCGCAGAAATCTGCATATCCCATCCTGATTGAGGCAAATTCAGGGTATCCGTGTGGCAAAAACGTGGCTATGCGGAAGCCCCAACCAATCTAGGGGAAGAATCATGAAGACCACTTTCAAAGCCGCTCTGATCGCGTCGACCGTCGTTCTGGGCCTGGGCGTCGCTGCTTGCGGCGAAACCGCCGAAGACACCACCACCGAAGACACCATGGCTGAAGACACCATGGCGACCGACGCTGCCGACGATGCGATGGCTGAAGACGCGATGGCGACCGACGCCGCCGACGACGCGATGGCTGAAGACACCATGGCGACCGACGCCGCTGACGAAGCGACCACCGAAGAAACCACCGACGAAACCGCTGCTGCGGAATAATCGGGTTTCATCCGTCGGATGAATTCGACCGGCCCCGAAGCGATTCGGGGCCGGTTTTTGTTTGTCCGAAAGGCACCCGTGCCGGGGTGCGTGTGGGCAGAGCCCTATACGGGCCGTGCGCTGCTGCCGCGCCCGCCACGCAGCAGGTATTCCTGCGTGCCGACATTGACCACATTGTCCACGTCGATCACCGCCGAATTGGCGTAGGTGAAGGACGGCGGCAGCTTCTGGTAGAGCGTCTCGAAATCGCGCTCGACCGTCTTGCGATACAGATCCTCGAAGCTTTCGATCACGAAATAGGTCGGCTGCAGGTCCGAGATCACATAATCGGTCCGCATCACACGATCGACGTTGAGCATGATCCGGTTGGGGCTCTTCGCCTCGACCGAGAACACAGCCTCGGTCGGGCCTGAGAGAATCCCTGCGCCATAGGCGCGCAGATCATTCCCGCCTTCCATGATCAGGCCGAATTCGACCGTGTACCAGTACAGCGCGCCGAGTGCCTTGAGGCGGTTATGCTTCATCGCACGCCAGCCTGCGCGGCCATATTCCTGCATGTAATCGGCGAAGACCGGGTTGGTCAGCATCGGCACGTGGCCGAACACATCGTGGAACACGTCGGGTTCCTGGATGTAGTCGAAGGTTTCGCGCGTGCGGATGAAATTGCCCGCGGGGAAGCGCCGGTTGGCGAGGTGCCAGAAGAAGATGTGATCGGGGATCAGCATCGGTACGGGTACCACGCTCCACCCGGTCAGCTTGTCGAGCGACTCGGACAGCTCGCCGAATTCGGGTACGCCGCCCGCGCCCAGGTCGAGTCGCTCCAGCCCTTCGAGAAAAGCGGTCGCCGCCCGTCCAGGCAGGATTTCCATCTGGCGGGCGAACAGATCGTCCCAGATCCGGTCGTCCTCGCTGTCGTACTCGGTCTGCTTGGGTTCGAGCCAGTCCTCCCCGACATGCGCCGGCCGCTTGAGCGGCGCGGTGAATACGTCGTCGGGCATGACGGGTATTTGCGAAAAATCGGGCTTGCGTTCGAGTACTGCGTCCATGCCCGTGCAGATAGCACTTCGCGGGTAACGAAACAATTTATGCCGATTTTAACGACGAACCGCTCGCAAACTAGCGGCTGGCCTGCGCCGTGGTCAGCACCGCGCCTGCGTCATTGAGGGCTGCCAGTTGCATCGTATCGCCCTGCTCGCGAACGGCCAAGTGCAGCGTGTCTCCCACGATCGCAGGCGAACGGGCGGAGAAACCGAAGGAGGCGACCGGTCCCGCGACCTCTGCCGCAAGCTGAAGCAGCAGAGTCGCAAGCAGCGGCCCGTGGACCACCGGCCCGCGATAGCGCTCGACCTCGCGCGCATAGGGCGCATCGTAGTGGATCCGGTGCGTGTTGAAGGTGAGTGCGGAGAAGCGAAACAGCAGCGCCTCGGACGGCACCATCGTCTGCACCCGGTCCCATGCCTTGGGATCGAACAGCTTTTCGCCCACCACTGGCGGCACCAGCGGCGCATCGGGTGCGGCGGCCTCACGATAGACCAGCGTCTGACGCTCGCGGATTGCGGGCTCGCCATTGGCGGCGATCTCGTGTTCCAGCTCCAGAAAGGCGAGGCGACCGCTGCGCCCTTCCTTTTCCGAAAGGCTGACCACGCGGCTGAGCTTGTCGATCCGGTCGCCGAGCATCAAGGGGCGCAGGAACGCGATCTCGCTGCCCGCCCACATCCGCCGGGGCAGGTCGATCGGCGGGTAGAGGCTTGCCGGGTCGTCCGACCTTGCCGGATGCCCGTCTTCGCCCAGCATCGCGGTCGGTGCCTGCGGCGTGCACAGGGCGAAGTGGATGCCCTGCGGCAACGCGGCATCCTCAGGCGCAGTGAGGTCGAGCGTTGCGAGCCAGCGTGCCGCGAGCGACTCGTCGAGGCGTTCGGCAGCGCGCGCCTCGCGCCCGATCCAGTCAGACCAGTCGGTGGCCATCAGGCGGCGCGTTCGAACAGCGCGGCGAGGCCCTGTCCGCCGCCGATGCACATCGTCTCGAGCGCGTAGCGCCCTTCGCGCCGGTGCAGCTCGTGTGCCATATCCGCGAGAATGCGCACGCCGGTCGCGCCGATCGGGTGGCCGAGCGAGATGCCCGACCCGTTGACGTTGAGCATGTCGCGGCGCGAATCGTCTTCGCTCCAGCCCCAGCCCTTGAGCACGGCGAGCACCTGCGGCGCGAACGCCTCGTTCAGTTCGACCAGATCGATATCGTCCCAGCCTTTACCGGTGCGTGCGAAGAGCCGCTCGGTGGCTGGCACGGGGCCGATCCCCATGCGCGCCGGATCGCACCCGGCGGCGGCCCAGCCTTCGAACCACAGCAGCGGTTCGAGGCCGAGCTCGGCCAGCTTGTCTTCCGACACGACGAGGCATGCGGCGGCGGCATCGTTCTGCTGGCTGGCGTTGCCCGCGGTGACGATCCCGTCCTTCTCGATCGCGCGCAAGGATCCGAGGCTCTCCATCGAGGCATCGGGGCGAAAGCCTTCGTCGCGGTCGAAGAGGATCGGATCTTTGCGGCGCTGCGGCACATCGACTGGCACCAGCTGCGCATCAAACTTGCCTGCGTCCCACGCGGCGGCGGCTTTCTGGTGCGAGGCGACCGCGTATTCATCCGCCGCCTCGCGGCTGATGTCGTAATCCTTCGCGAGGTTCTCCGCCGTCTCGATCATGCCCGAGATCACCCCGAAGCGCTCGATCGGCTGGCTCATCAGGCGGCCGCGCGTCAGCCGGTCGTAGAGCGAGAGGTCGCCCATCTTCGCGCCGTGGCGCGCCTTGGTGGTGTAGTGCTCGACATTGGACATCGACTCGACGCCGCCCGCCAGCACGCAGTCCGCCGCGCCGGTCTGCACCATCATCGCCGCCTCGATCACGGCCTGAAGGCCCGACCCGCAGCGCCGGTCCAGCTGGAAGCCGGGCGTCTCGATCGGCATGTCGGCGGCGAGCCAGGACCAGCGCCCGATCGCCGGTGCTTCGCCGCTGCCGTAGCCTTGTGCGAAGACAACATCGTCGACGCGCGAGGGATCGACGCCCGAGCGTTCGACCAGTGCCTTGATGATGATCGCGGCGAGCGGCCCCGCCTCAAGCGGGGTCAGCGTCCCAAGGAACCGCCCCACCGGCGTGCGGAGCGGCGAGACGATCGCGGCGCGGCGCAGCTGAGCCATCAGCCCTGCGCCCCATTGGCGAAGTTGCGCAGCATGGCCTTGGCGATCACCAGCTGCATGATCTGGCTGGTGCCTTCGTAGATCGTGTAGATCCGGCTGTCGCGATAGAACCGCTCTGCCTCGTATTCGGCCAGATAGCCCGCACCGCCGTGGATCTGTACGCAGCGGTCGGCCACGCGGTTGCACATCTCGGAGGCGAACAGCTTGGTGCTCGCGGCGGGCAGCAGCGAGGGCTCGTCCGCATCGACCTTGGCGGTCGCGTCCTTGAGCATGCATTCGGCGGCGTAGATTTCCGACTCGCTGTCCGCGAGCATCGCCTGGATCAGCTGGAACTGGTTGATCGGTTCGCCGAAGGCCTTGCGGTCCTGAGCGTAGCGCATCGCGGTATCGAGGATGCGGCGCGCGTAGCCCGCGCTTGCCGCCGCGACGGAGAGCCGCCCGTTGTCGAGGCTCATCATCGCGGTGCGGAAGCCCTGGCCTTCCTCGCCGCCGAGCAGCGCGTCGCCATCGACATGCACATCGTCGAGATAGATGTCGGCGATCTGGCTGCCTTCCTGGCCCATCTTCTTGTCGGGTTTGCCCACCGTGACACCCGCCTTTTCCATATCGACGAGGAACGCGGAAACGTGCGCGTTCTTGGGCAGCGGCTCCTTGCTGGTGCGCGCCATGATCAGGCCCAGCTTCGCGAAGGGCGCGTTGGTGATGTAGCGTTTGGAGCCGTTCAGCCGATAGCCGTTGCCGTCCTTCACCGCGGTGGTCTGCATCGCGGCGCTGTCGGAGCCGCTGCCCGGCTCGGTCAGGCCGAAACACGCGATTTCGCCCGCGGCAAGGCGGGGCAGCCACTCGGCCTTCTGCGCCTCTGTGCCCGACTTCTTCAGCGCGGTGCACACCATGCCGAGGTTGATCGAGGTGATCGATCGATAGGCCGGCAGGGCGTAGGACAGCACGCGGATCGTCTCGACATATTGCGAGGTGTTCATCCCCGCACCGCCGTATTCCTCCGGCATGGTCAGGCCGAACAGGCCCATCTCGCGCATCTCGTCGAGAATTTCTTCTGGAATCGCGTTGGCCGCGATCACGTCTTTCTCAGCAGGAATCAGCCGCTCGTGCACGTAGCGCCATAGCTGTTCGATAAACTGGTCGAAGACCTCGGCATCCATTCCCGACATGATCATCCCTTATATTCTTATCGCGGCAGAAAGCCGGGGCGGCCCGGAACGCGGGCCGCCCCGAGTCATACTCAGTTTTCAGTCTTCATGTTGTCAAGTTCGGCCTGGATGTCGGCGGCAGCTGCTGTGGCAGCCTCGGCATCGCTCTGCATCTTCTCGCGATCGGCCTCGGCGCGTTCTTCGGCGGTAGGGCCTTCGCTCGCCGGGGCGGGCGGCGGCGCTTCGGGCATGGCCGAGTCGTCTTCGATCGGTTCGTCGGCGACGCCGTCCATCGCGTCGTCGGCGACGACCTCGACATCTTCGGCAACGACTTCGTCACTCGCGTCGTCCGAATCGCCACAGGCGGCCAGCGCCAGCGCACTCGCGCCGAGCACCCCAGCCAGCCCCATCCGGGTCGTGAATTTCATGTGCGGATCCTCCGTTGGAATATGCCGCGCGGGGCGGCAGGCATGCGCCGCGCGCGCTGGAGCAAACTAAGCAGAGCTGCGCGCCCGGGGCAAAGGGAAATGCGGCCCATTCAGCATGCAAAGGCTTTGCGGCTTGTTAACCATTCCATCCTACGCCTGTCGCCCATGACCCACGATAGCGACCGCATCAGCCCCACCTTCGTCGATCGGCCCGTGCTTGGCCGACCGTCGATGCTTCTGGCCACGCTGGTCGCGGTGGCGGCGATCGCGCTGATCCCGCTGGCGGCGCTGATGGCGCAGACGCCCAACCCCCCGTTCGTCGTGGTCGAGACCAATCGTGGATACCCCACCTTGCAGGCCGCCGTCGATGCGATCGGATCGGGCGAGGGCAGCATCGCCATCGCGCCGGGCACCTATCGCCAGTGCGCGGTGCAGCAGGCAGGAAGGATCGCTTTTCTTGCGAGCGAGCCGGGCAGCGCCGAGTTCACCGGCACCGCGTGCGAAGGCAAGGCGGCGCTGGTCCTGCGCGGCACCGAGGCGAGCGTTTCGGGCCTTATCTTCAGCAATATCGCGGTCGCGGACGGCAATGGCGCGGGTATCCGCCAGGAAGCGGGCACGCTGACTGTGGCCAATTCCTGGTTCCGCGATAGCCAGCAGGGCATCCTGACCGGCCATGACGACCAGATGCGGCTGGTGGTCGACCGATCCACCTTCACCCGGCTGGGCACCTGCGAGAACTCGGGCGGCTGCGCCCATTCGATCTATACCGGCGATATCGGCCACCTGCGCGTGACCCGCAGCCGGTTCGAACAGGGCACGGGCGGCCATTACGTGAAGGCGCGCGCGGCGATGGTCGAGATCGCGGCCTCCAGCTTCGACGATTCGAATGGCCGCGAAACCAATTACATGATCGACCTGCCGCAGGGTGCGCGCGGGCAGATCACCAATAACTGGTTCGTCCAGGGCGAGGACAAGGAGAACTACTCCGCGTTCATCGCAGTGGGTGCCGAAGAGCAAACCCATAGTTCAGACGGGCTGGTGATCGCGGGCAACGACGCGCGTTTCGTGCCCTCGCTGTCGCGCCAGTCGGCCTTCGTCGCGGACTGGACCGGGGCCAACCTCCGGATCGACGACAACCGTCTGGGTGCCGGCCTCACGCCCTTCCAGCGGCGCTGACGTCGATGCCGGGGCCGGGGCCGGGGCCGGGGCCGGGGCGATCATTTCGGCCGTTTCCGCAGCCACATGCCAAGTAAGCAGGGTCGGAAAACCGGAATGCGCCGATCGCGAAAAGCTCGGCCTATCTGATTTCCGGTGCGGCGCTCGACCGCGGGGGCTGGGCTCCGAAGGCCGACGCGTAGGTGACGATGCCTGCGGGCCGGGGGCCACTGACCAGCATCCGGACCTGGAAATGCTCCGGCGGGGCACCGGGTAAGACAAGCCCGGGATCGGGACGGAAACCGTAGCGGGCATAATAGTCTGGCTCGCCGAGCAGCACGATACCTTTGGCGCCCAACGCGCGCATCCGCGAAAGGCTTTCTTCGGCAAGCTGCGATCCGATGCCCGTACGTTGCCGCGTCGGCATCACTGAAATCGGCCCCGCCGCATACCAGTCTCGCGTCCCGTCGGACATACTGACCGGGGAAAACGCGATATGACCGATTACCGCCTCGTCCATATTGGTTGCCACCAGCGACAGGGTCAGGTCCCCGTCGCGTCGCAGCGTATCGATGATGTCTTGCTCATTCCCCTGCGAGTGTTCCGCATGGGCGAAGGCAGCGCGGGTCAGAGCGCGAATTGCCGGGATGTCGTTTTCGACTTCTTCCCGGATGGTCGGCAATCTCATGGCAGAAGGTGGCCGGAACGGTCGCGCTTCGTCGCGAGATAGCGTGTGTTGTGGGGGTTGATGCCCGCGCTCAAGGGAACCCTTTCGACGATGGTGATGCCTGATTCGGCAAGCGCGGTAACCTTCGCCGGGTTGTTGGTCAGCAGACGTATGCGTGGAATCCCCAGTAGTGAAAGCATGCGTCCCGCAATGGGAAAGTCTCGCGCCTCGTCGGGCAGGCCTAGCCGCAGGTTCGCCTCGACTGTGTCGTGCCCCTGATCCTGCAACTGGTACGCGCGCAGCTTGTTGATCAGGCCGATCCCGCGGCCTTCCTGCCGCATATAGAGCACAACGCCATAGCCACCATTCTCCGCTTCCTTGGCAAAGGTCGCCAGCGCGGCATCGAGCTGCGGGCCGCAATCGCACTTGAGGCTGCCGAACACGTCGCCGGTCAGGCATTCGGAATGGAGGCGCACCAGCGGCACACGGTCGGCGTTCTGCCGCCCGATAATCAGCGCGGCATGTTCGCGCAGGTCCGCGGGCGAGCGGAACACCGCGATCTCGGCCTGCTCGGCAGCGGCGGTCGGCAGGCGGGAGCGCGCTGCGATCCGCAGCGTATCGGGCGCGGAGAACGCGGCGAGATCGGCGGTTGTGACATCGAGCGGTTCTTCGCACGGTGCGGGGTCGATCATGAAGGCGGGCAGCACGCCCGCGCGTCGGGCGATCTCGAGCGCGGTCGCGGGCCACTCTGCCTCGGGCAGCGCGACCGCGCGGAACGGACCCTTCATCGGGTTTGCAAGGTCGAGCGCGGGGTCCGCCACCGCGCGCGCAAGATCGAGCGTGAAGCGATCGCTCCCCTCGATCAGCACCGGCGCGTGGGGGACGGCGGCTTCACGCCGGTTGGCCAGCTTGAGCGTCTGCGCGCGCGCCGCCGCGATCAGCATCCGCGCGCCGCTCGCATCGGGTTCTGCCGCAGTCTCGACCGGCAGCAATACGGGGCCGTCATCGACCCGGATCGGCCAGCCATGGCGCAGCGCATCGATCGCCTGCGCCAGCGCGCGGGCGCTGCCGCCTGCGCCCTGCGCGCTCAGAGCTCGAACTCCGTCGTCAGCGGGACATGGTCCGAAGGCCGCTCCCAATTGCGCGCTTCTTCCAGAATCGTGTGCCGCGTGGCCTGCTTCGCCAGATCGGGGCTGGCCCACATGTGGTCGAGTCGGCGACCCTTGTCGTTGGTCTGCCAGTTGGGATTGCGATAGCTCCACCAGCTGTAATAGCGCTCCGGCGCAGGCACATGCTCGCGCCCGATATCGGTCCAGCCGTGTGCATCCATGAAGCGTTGCAGCGCCTCGACCTCGATCGGCGTGTGGCTGACCACTTTCAGCAGCTGCTTGTGGCTCCACACATCGCTTTCGAGCGGGGCGATATTGAAATCGCCCACGATCAGCGTCGGCTGCTCGACCGTTTCGGCCCAGCGCGTCATGCGTTCGAGGAAGTCGAGCTTCTGGCCGAACTTCGCGTTTACCTCCCGGTCGGGCACGTCGCCGCCTGCGGGGACGTAGACGTTCTCGATCACCATGCCCTGATGCACGGGATCGGTCAGCTGCACGCCGATATGGCGCGCCTCGCCATTATCCTGCCAGTCGTGGCGGGAGAATTCCCTGAACGGCAGGCGGCTGACGGTGGCGACGCCGTGATAGCCCTTCTGCCCGTGGATCGCGATGTGATCATAGCCGAGATCGCGGAACGCCTTGGCAGGGAACTGCTCCTCGACGCACTTGATCTCCTGCAGGCACAGCACGTCGGGCGCTTGGGCGGTGAGGAATTGCTCGACCAGCGGCATGCGCAGGCGGACCGAATTGATATTCCATGTGGTGACAGAAACCATGGCGGCGGACTTAGGCGCGGGGTCCGGCCCCCGCAAGGCGCACGAATCACAAGCGCCAACCGGTCGCACGCTTGTCTCATTCCTCGGCGAGGGGCATGGGAACGCCGATTCGGCCATTCGTTTCAGCCATTCACTTGAGGGAGCCTGCCATGATCCGCCATTCCGCCCGCCCGCACCGGCGCTGGGCCGCCGCCCTTGCGCTGATCGCGCTGCCGCTGGCGGCGTGCAGCTCCACTACCAATTACTACGGCGCGGACCCGGCGGTGCAGTCCGCCGCGCCTGTGCAGCAGGGGCAAGTAGCGCAGGGCAAGGCGAAGAACGTGATCCTGTT
Source organism: Citromicrobium bathyomarinum (assembly GCA_001306305.2). Lineage (NCBI taxonomy): Bacteria > Pseudomonadati > Pseudomonadota > Alphaproteobacteria > Sphingomonadales > Sphingomonadaceae > Citromicrobium > Citromicrobium bathyomarinum. Next base: position 117,268 of record CP155577.1, on the reverse strand, counting down.
CGTCGGTGACGGGATGGGCATTTCAACGATCACCGCCGCGCGCATCCTTGCCGGGCAACAGCAGGGCCAGACGGGCGAGGAAAATTCGCTCAGCTTCGAAAAGTTCGACAATGTCGCGCTGGTCAAGACCTACAACACCGATGCGCAGGTCGCCGACAGTGCGGGCACCGCGTCCGCGCTCAACACCGGGACCAAGACGCGGATCGGCGTGATCAACACCGCGCCCGACGTGCCGCGCGGCGATTGCGCTGCGGCGCAGGGCCACATGATGGAAACGGTCGCGCAAGAGGCGCTCGACCATGGCAAGGCGGTCGGCATCGTCAGCACCGCGCGACTGACTCACGCGACTCCGGCGGCAGTTTACGGCCACAACCCGGATCGCAACTGGGAATCCGACGCTGACATGCCCGCTCCGCAGCAGGCGCTCGGGTGCACCGACTTCGCGCAGCAGCTGGTCGATTTCCCGTTCGATCTCGCGCTGGGCGGCGGATCGCGCAAGTTCCTGGGCACTGGTGAAGGTGGCGAACGCAAGGACGCCGGGGCGAATCTTCCCGCCGCATGGGCCGCGCGCACGGGCGGCACCTTCGTGGCCGATACGCAGGCGATGCGCAAAGCACCGCTCGACAGGCCGGTGCTGGGGCTCTTTTCGCCGAGCCACATGACCTACCAGCTCGACCGCAAGCCGGACACGAGCGAACCGACCCTGACCGAGATGACCGCCGAGGCCCTCCGCCGTCTGTCCGACGATCCGGCAGGTTACTACCTGATGGTCGAAGGTGGCCGGATCGATCACGGCCACCACGCGGGCAAGGCGGGCTACGCGCTGGAGGAGACGATCGAGTTCGCCCGCGCGATCCAGTATGCGGTCGACAATACCGATCCGGACGAGACGCTGATCCTGGTCACCGCCGATCACAGCCACGTGTTCACGATCGCGGGCTATCCCAAGCGCGGCAATCCTATCCTTGGCCTGGTCCATCCGCCTGCCAGCGGGGACGAGGATCATCCGGGTGCGGCCAATGACGCGGCGGTGATCGCAGGCGACGGGCAGCCGTATACCACGCTCGGCTACGCCAATGGCCCGGGCGCGGTGAAGGGAGAGCGCGGCGAGCCGGAGACGGGCGCGCAGGCGCAGCAGCAGTCGCTGGTCCCGCTCGGCTCCGAAACCCACGGGGGCGAGGATGTCGCGCTGTTCGCCACCGGCCCGGGATCGCAGCGGGTCCACGGTGTGATCGAGCAGAACGTGGTCGCCGATATCATGCGCAAGGCATTCGGCTGGGAAGAAGATTAAGACGGCCCACATTCCTGGATCGCACCAGACCGGTCCGCCTTGGCGGACCGGCAAGGGCGGAGTCGAGGCCGAAGGCGCAGATGGCCAGTGGCCACCTGCGAGGCCGCCCGCAGCGTCAGCGAGGATAGCCGAGCGCGCGGATGCGCGCGCTCGTGCTTGAAGCCAAACAGATAAGAAAACCCCCGCGCCGGGGGCTGTGGCACGGGGGTTCCTTACGCGCGTTCGTCACGCTTGCGACAAGGCCTGTGTTTGAAGGGAACCGCGGGGCAACAGGGGGGAAACCCGCTGGTTCATCAGGCCTTGCAAGAATGAAACTAGGTTGCCGAGCCTTGCTTCCCCATGAACGCCGCAGTCATTCGATCGCTCACAGGGTGCATCGCTCGACGAACGGTTTACCGTGGCCGACGGGATGCGCGGCGCGGGTCCTTGTAGGTGAACGTGGAGTCGCTCACCGACACGCCGTAGCGCTGATTCGCCAGCCGCACCGTGGTGCGATTGTTCTGGGCGTCGAGCGAGACCCAATTGGTCAGCTCCCACCCACCCGGCGCACCGGCCTTGCGCACGAAGATCAGCGTGATGACGCCGTATTCGGGCTTCTTGGGATCGCGCACCTCGACCGAGAGCACGTTGGGATTGCCGGTATTGCGCAGCTTGCCGTATTTCTTGACGTCGCGATTGGGGTCGAGCAGCGCGCCCAGCGGCGAATTGCTGATCGGCCAGCGCTGTACCTGGTTGACCTCGTAATCGACCATGGTCAGCGATTTGCCGTTGGACACGATCAGCAGCGGCACGTCCTTCGAATATTCGAAGCGAATCTTGCCCGGACGCTTGAGCGTCATGGTCCCGCGAACGGTCTGGCCGCTGCGGTCGGTCTGGGTGAAGCTGGCGCGCATCGTACTGATGCCGCGCAGCGCCGCGACCGCGTCGTCCAGCGAACCACCCGCCTGCGCAAGCGCAGGGGCGGGCAGGGCGACGGTCGCGGCGATCGGTGCGCCGGCGATCAGTGCGATGCTGGCAAGCCCGGCGAGCGGGCGGCGAAGTGCTTTGTAAGTGGTCGTCATGACGGCCTCCGTAATGGTCTCGGAGTGAACCGTGCGTGAGCGTGCCGGTTCCGCCAATGACAGACGAATCGGCAGGGGGAAGCCGCGAACGGCTCCGCCCGGTCCTTACTTGATCTTCGCTTCCTTGAACTCGACGTGCTTGCGCACGACGGGATCGTATTTGCGGAAGGTCATCTTCTCGGTGATGTTGCGCGGGTTCTTCTTCGTCACGTAGTAGAAGCCGGTGTCCGCGGTCGACACGAGCTTGATCTTGACGGTTGCGGGCTTCGCCATAACTCAATCCTGCCAGTTCAATGGCCCGGCCATCGGTGATTGGCTCCATGGGGAACCTTACGATGTGCATCGGGTGAAAAAACAACAGGCGGCGCACGCGGCACCGCCCGATCGCAGGCGCTATTGGCCGCGAGGCCCTCAAAAGTCAAGCAAGCAGTCGCACTACCAATCGCTGCGGCTGGGCTTCCCGCGATTGGCCTTGACCGCGCCGCGTGCCTTCTTCTGCTTGAGCCGCTGGGTCTTGCCCACGCGGTTGAGCCGGGTCTTGGCCCTTTGCTTGGGCCGTCGATGCGCCTCGCGCAGCAGGTCCTCCAGCTTTTCGCGCGCCAGCGCCCGATTCGCTTCCTGCGTGCGGTGCTCTCGCGCGACGATCAGGATGTCGCCCGAATCGGTCAGCCGGCTGCCCGCGACCTCGCCCAGCCGCCGGAATGCGAAGGGGGAGAGGCGCAGCTTGTAGGCGTTGACCCGCAGCTGCACTTCGGTGGCGACCTTGTTGGCGTTCTGCCCGCCCGGCCCGGAGCCTGCGACGAAGCGTTCCTCCGCCAGCGCGTGTGCGCGAGAGATCAGATCGTCAGGGAGCATCCGGCCCTTCGCCGCCGAAGCCGAGCGCTTGGAAATCCGCCGGGAGCGGGCTGGTCGCCGCGATATCCGTCTTGCTCTCGCGCTCGACCGTCAGCGCGCTGGCGTGGAGCATCGTGCGCGGTGCGCCCTGCTTGGTGCCGTAGACCGGATCCCCGACCAGCGCGATGCCGATCCCGCTCGCCGCGTGGACGCGAATCTGGTGCGTGCGCCCGGTTGCCGGGCGAAACTCGACCAGCGCGCGGCCCTCGTGCGTCGCGACCACCCGCCATGCGGTGACCGAGGGCTTGCCCTTTTTCGCCGGGATCATCCGCCAGCCCTTTTCCGCGCTGCTGATCTTGGACAGCGCGAGTTCGACCACGCCCTCTTCCTGCGCGGGAATTCCCGCGAGGATGCCGTGATAGACCTTGGTCACCTGCTGCGCCTCGAACGCGGCGGAAAAGCGTTTATGCGCTTTGGGATTGCGCGCGAGCAGCAGGCATCCGCTGGTGTCGGTATCGAGCCGGTGCACCGCGCTCGGCGGGCGCTGGAAGCCCAGCTTCAGCTGCTCCAGATAATCGTCGAGGCACGGCCCGCCCTTGCGCGGGCGGTCGATCGACAGGCCTGCGGGCTTGTCGATCACAAGTGCCTCGCCGTCTTCGTAGAGGATCGGGATGGTCGTATCGGTCATGTGAAATTGGAGCTTTTTATACGAGTCTTGCGCGCATCAACCCGCGCACGGCGTTGCCGATCCAGAACCCGTTTTCGAGGTCGTCCAGCGTGAGTTCGGCTTCCACTGCGCGGCCTTCGGCAATCAGCGAATCGCGCAGCACGCCGGGCAGCAGGCCGAGCGCGCGGGGCGGGGTTGCCAGCACGCCGTCGCGCTCGACGAAGACGCTGGTCCAGCTGCCTTCGGTGACCAGTCCGTCGTCGCGCACCAGCAGCGCCTCGTGCGCGTCCAGATCCCGCGCGGCAGCCAGCGCATCGGCGTAGAAGCCCCGGTCGGTGGTCTTGTGCCGTAGCCGCCAGTCGCCGGGATCGACCGGCAGGGGCAGGGCGATGCAGTCGAGCGGTTCGCTCGGCGTGACGGGCAGCGGCGAAACCTCGATCGCGGTCGTGCCGGAACGCGCGCAGACGAGCCGCACACGCGCCGGATCGGCGAGGTCGAAGCACAGCGTCTGGATCTGGTTGCGCGCGGCGTGCCGGTCGAACGCGAAGCCCAGCTCGCTCGCGCTGGCGGAAATCCGCGCCAGATGCCCTTCGAGCAGGGGCACGCCCTCTTCGGGGTCGAACCGCATCGTCTCGATCAGGTCGAACGAGGGTGCGCGCGATTCGGGGCTGCTGGCGCGCGCGAACCCCGCCTTGATCTGCGCCTCGCGCCATTCGCCCAGCGAATCGCTGTCCGCGACGATCCCTGCGCCCACGCCCAGCACGGCGGTGCCGTGGCCATTCTCGGTCGGGGTCAGGCGCAGCGTGCGGATCGCGACGTTGAAGCTGGCGCTGCCATCGGCATCGAACGCGCCGATCGCGCCGCAATAGGGCCCGCGCGCATCGCGCTCCAGCCGGTCGATGATCTCCATCGCGCGGATCTTCGGCGCGCCCGTGATCGATCCGCTGGGGAACAGCGCAGCGACGATCTGTGCAAGGCCCGTGCCCGGCTTCATCTGCGCATGTACCGTGCTGACCATCTGGTGCACGGTGGGGAAGCTCTCGACCTTGAACGGCTCCTCGACCCGCACCGATCCGGGCGCGGCGATGCGCGAGAGATCGTTGCGCATCAGGTCGACGATCATCAGGTTTTCGGCGCGGTCCTTTTCCGACGCTGCGAGTTCCTCAGCGGCCGCCCGGTCGGCCTGCGCATCCGCGTGCCGGGGGCGGGTTCCCTTCATCGGGCGGGCGGTCAGATCGCCATCGGCCAGTTCGAAGAACAGTTCGGGCGAGAGGCTGACCACCGCGTGGCTGCCATCCCACACCACGCCGCCGTGCCCTGCGCTGGAGGCCTTGCGCAGGCTCGCATAGAGCGCCAGCGGATCGCCCCGGAACGCCCCGGTCAGCGGCAGGGTGAGGTTTGCCTGATAGATGTCGCCGCCTGCGATGTTGTCCTGCAACGCGGCGAAGCGTTCCTGCCATTCGCCCGGAGAGATTGCCGGGTCGAGCGGGCCGAGCGTGGCGGGGCCGGGCGCGCGCTGCGCCAGCCAGTCCCCGACCGCGTCCGCCGCGATTCTCTGTTCGGTATCGAACAGCCCCAGCCACACGAGCGGCCCTGCCGCCCCCGTGCGCGCATCGGCCAGAGGATGCAGCTTCGGCTCAAGCGCCAGCCCCGCCTCGTAGGCGAGGTAGCCTGCTAGCGTGCCGCCCCGCTCCGCCTGTGCGGATTGCGCTGCCGCAAGCGTTGTTTCGACCTCGTCCGGACGCAGCGCGCGGAACACCTCGACCGGTCTTTCGAACAGGCGTGCGCCGCCATCATGCGCAGGCCGCGCATCGTCGAGCAGGATGAAGGGGTCCGCCGTTGCCATTCGTGATCCGCTCTATCGAAGCGACCGCGAATTGGAACCACCTTGACGCTTCGCAGGTGCCCCGCGAAGACCGTCGAAGGATTGTGAGAGAAGGGTGTTGGCGGCGTGAGCACGATTTTTCTGGGGCGCAACCAGGATGGCGAGGCGCAGGAGCTGCGGCTCGACCGCGCCAACCGCCACGGGCTGATCGCGGGCGCGACCGGTACGGGCAAGACGGTGACGCTGCAGGGTCTCGCCGAAAGCTTCTCGGCTGCCGGCGTGCCGGTGTTTGTCGCGGACGTGAAGGGCGACCTCGCGGGGCTCGCGGTGCCGGGATCGGCCAAGTTCAAGCACGCCGACAAGCTGGAAGGCCGCGCGGCAGAGCTGGGCATGGACGACTATGCCTATGCCGATTTCCCGGTGATCTTCTGGGATCTGTTCGGCGAGCAGGGGCATCCGGTGCGTACCACCATCTCCGAAATGGGGCCGCTGCTGCTCGCGCGCCTGCTCGACCTGAACGAGACCCAGGAGGGCGTGCTCCAGATCGTCTTCCGCCACGCGGACGACAACGGGCTGCTGCTGCTCGATTTCGAGGACCTGCGCAGCCTGCTCGCGTGGGCGGCGGATCATACGGACGAAGTCTCGGGCGAATATGGCCGCGTCACCAAGGCCTCCATCGGCGCGATCCAGCGCGCGCTGCTGACCTTCGAGAGCCAGGGGGCGGACAAGTTCTTCGGGGAGCCTGCGCTGGAGGTGGACGACCTCTTCCGCGTCGATGCCGCTGGGCGCGGTTTCATCAGCATTCTCGCCGCGGACAAGCTGATGCGCAGCCCCAAGCTTTACGCGACCTACCTGTTCTGGCTGCTCGCCGAGCTGTTCGAGACGCTGCCCGAGGTGGGCGACCCGGAAAAGCCCAGGCTCGTGTTCTTCTTCGACGAGGCGCACCTGCTGTTCGACGACACGCCCAAGGCGTTTCAGGACACGATCGAGACGGTGGTGCGCCTGATCCGGTCGAAAGGCGTGGGCGTGTTTTTCGTTACCCAGAACCCGATCGACGTGCCCGACGATGTTGCCGGGCAGATCGGCAACCGCGTGCAACACGCGCTGCGCGCCTTCACCCCGCGCGACCAGAAGGCGATCAAGGCCGCCGCGCAGACCTTCCGCATCAACGCCGATCTCGATGTGGCGCAGGCAATCACCGAACTGAAGACGGGCGAGGCGCTGGTCTCCACGCTGGGCGAGGATGGCGCGCCGTCGGTCGTCCAGCGCACGCTGATCAAGCCGCCGCAAAGCCGCCTCGGCCCGCTGTCTCCCGGCGAACGTGCGGTGATCCTCGGCGCGAGCCCGCTGGCGGGCAAGTACGATACGCCGGTCGACCGCGAAAGCGCGGCGGAAGTGATCGCGCAGAAGATGCTCGATGCCGCCGCGACCGCCGCCGAAGTCGAGGAGAAGGGCGAGGCTGAGGTTCGCAAGCGGGAGCGCAAGAGCACCAGCATCTGGGGGAAGGCGATCTCGCGCGGCACCAAAGTCGCCGCCGGGTCCGCCGCCGGAATGGCCGCGCGCACCGTGCTGGGCAAGAAATCGCGCGCCAATCCGATGGCCTCGGGCGTCACCTCGGCTGCGGGTTCGATCGCGACCGATCTTGCGGGACCGGTCGTCGGCAGCTTCGTGCGCAACCTCGTCGGCGGGTTGATGCGTTAGGGATCGCGGTTCCGGGTGCGGGCCGGCGCCGAACTAAGCCGATAAAGGTAGCCGCATCTCGGCGCGCAGGCCGCCCTGCGTGCGGTTGGCGAGCCGCAGGTCTCCGCCATGTTCGGCAAGGATCGCGCGGGTCAGCGTGAGGCCGAGCCCGGCACCACCGGTCCCGCGATTGCGACTCGCCTCGCCGCGCCGGAACGGTTCGAGCATTGCGGCGACATCCTCCGGCGGGATGCCGGGGCCTTCGTCCTCCACCGCGATCACCGCCGTCCCGCCCTCGCGGGTGAGCGAGACCTGCGCGGTGCCGCCGTAGCGCAGCGCATTCTCGATCAGGTTGCGCAGCGCGCGCCGCAGCCAGGTGACCTGCACCGGGGCGACGATCCGATCGGTGTGCGCGATGGCGACGGGCCGGTCCACATCCTCGAACTCCTCGACCACGCTTTCGACCAGCGCGGCGAGCTGGGTCGCCTCAGGCGGGTCTTTCGCGCGTCCGATCCGCGCGAGCGAGAGGATATCGTCGAGCGAGCGGCGCAGATCCTCGATCGTCTCGGCCATGCGCGCGCGCTGGGTTTCATCCGCAACCGATTCGATCCGCACGCGCAGCGCCGCGAGTGGCGTCTTGAGATCGTGCCCGATTGCGCCGAGCATCACGTCCTTCTCGTCCAGCAGCGCGGCAATCCGGTGTTCGAGCAGGTTGTGCGCCGCGATCAGGCGGCTGACATCCTCCGGCCCGCGTTCGGGGAGCGGTTCGCGCGCCTCGTGCGTGCGCGCGAAGCTCTCCACCCGCTCGGTCAGGCGCGCGAGCGGGCGGGTGATCCGGCGCAGAACCAGATAGGTCGCGGCCAGCAGCACTAGGAACAGCAGTACGGTTTGCGCGGCGATCAGCCACAGCACGCCCGCCTCCACCGGGGGGCGCAGCGCGCGCGCGACGATCCAGCGGCTCTCGCCCGGCATGCGCAGCGCGGCGACCATCACCTCGCGCTCGCTCAGGCCAGCGCGCCAGCGGGCGCGGAAGCGCGGGAATTCGTCCGCAAGCGCGGCGAGCAGCGTATCTTGCGCAACGGGGCGGATAGTGACTGCAAGCTCATCTGGAACGACGCCCTGCCGTGCCAATATCTCGCGCAGCTGCGCCTCCTCGCCCGCTGCGCGCCGCTCGTCGGGCAGCAGTGGCGAAGCATCGGCAATCATGCCCGACAGGCGCGGGGGCAGGCCGCGTCGCCGCTCGCCTCTGCCGCGCCCGATGTCGATCCGCCCCTCAGGCTCTGCGCGGCGCAGCGCGCGGCGGATGTCGCGCGGCGAATCGGTTTCGCGGTTGACCATCCGCAGCAGGTGGAACGCGGCGGCATTGACGGTCGCCGCATCGCGTCGGTCCTGCGCCGCGCGGTACAGCAGCAGGCCCGAAACCGCCTGCCCGATCAGCAGGGTGACCGCGATCGCAAGCAGGCTCTGGCCCAACAGGCTTTTCGGGAAGAAGCGCGCCAATTGTTTCAGCCCGGCACCCGGGTGACATCGGCGGCGAAGCGATAGCCGCCGCCGCGCACGGTCTGGATGAAATGCGGGTTCTTGCTGTCGTCCTCGATCTTGCGGCGCAGGCGGCTGACCTGGTTGTCGACCGCGCGATCGAACAGATGCGCCTCGCGCCCTTGGACCATGTCGAGCAGGCGATCACGGTCGAGCACCGCGCGCGGGTAGTCGAGGAAGGCGCGCAGCATGCGGAATTCCGCGGTTGAGATCGGGATCACCGCGCCCTCCGGATCGGTCAGTCGCTGCTTGAGAGGATCGAGCCGCCAGCCTTCGAACAGGTAATGCGCGTCCTCGCCCTCATCGTCGGTCGCTGCCCGGCCCGCGCGGCGCAGGACCGAGCGGATGCGGGCAACCAGCTCGCGCGGCTCGAACGGCTTGGTCACGTAATCGTCCGCGCCGATTTCCAGCCCGACGATCCGGTCGGTCGCCTCGCCCATCGCGGTTAGTAGGATGGTGGGCAGGTTCTGCGTTTCGATCAGGTGACGGGTCAGCGAAAGGCCGTCCTCGCCCGGCATCATGATATCGACCAGCGCGAGGTCGGCCTTCTTTTCGCGCAGGAGGCTGCGCGCGCTCGCCGCGCTGTCCGCCTCCAGCACCACGAACCCCTGACCGACGAGGTAGTCGACCAGGGGTTCGCGCAAGGTGCGCTCGTCATCGACGAGCAGGATGGTGACGGCCGTGTCGGCTGCGTGCGCGGCCATCGTCATCGGGTTACTGGCCTGCACGCTCGGCGCGGCGCGCTTCGCGGCGCTCGGCCATCTGGGCGCGCATCGCCTCACGCGCGGCCTTGTGTTCGGCCTGGGTCACGGTGCCGTCGCTATTCGCATCGGCGCGGTCGAACCGGGCCAGTGCATGGGCCTGGAACTCCTGCAGCGTCAGGCGACCATCGCCATTGGTGTCGGCCTTGGCCATCATGCCGCGGCCGCGATTCCAGCCGCGCATCCCGCGATGGTGCTTGCCGCGTGCCCGACGTTCGCCCGCTTCGGCACTCTGGCCGCGTTCGGCCATCCGCTGGGCGCGCCGTTCCTGCCGGGCTTCGCGCGCGGCTTCGCGTTCGGCCTTGCTGATCGCGCCGTTGCCGTCGGTGTCGAGCCGGGCGATCCGCTGTTCGCGGCGCAGTTCGCGGTCGGCGAGATCGAGTACGCCGTCGCTGTTCAGGTCCATGCGCTGGAAGCGCTCGGCGGCTTTCTGGGAGACTTCGGCGCGGGTCATCGGGCCGGGAGTGCGGTCGCCGGGTTGGGCCAGCGCGGCGGTGCCTGCGAGCAGCGAAATGCCTGCGAGGGCGAGAATGGGGGTTTTCATAGGGGTGCTCCTGTTGGTGGAAGAGCTGCGAGACGGGCAAGGGGGGGGAGAGATCGGACACCCGCCTCGCAGCTCATGACACCTCTTCTACCCGCGCATTGTCGCGCCGGTTTGCCACGAACCGGCCGCTTTGTAACGGATTGTCGCAGGATCGGTGCCCCGTTCACCCAGGTGCAATGGAGCGGGGCAGGGGCGCGGCCCTCGCAGGGCTGCTCAGCGCGGGCGGTGTTGCGTGCCTTCGCCAGCGGTGATGAACAGTGCGGTCGCTTCTGCCTCGACATCGGCGGTGTGCCACACGCCCGGATCGTTGATCGCGTATTCCCCAGCCGTCAGCGTGACCTGTTCGATCCGCCCGTCGGGAAATTCCTGCGTCAGCGTGATCATGCCCGCCGTGCAGACCACCACTTCGTGCCCGCGCGGGTGCATTTCCCAGCTGTCCCAGCTCTCGGCAAAGGAATGCAGCGAGACCAGCCGACCCTCGGAGCCGTCTGCGGCGGTGCGCTGCGCATAATCCGCATACCAGTCCATCCCGGTTAAGGGCGGCTGCGCCAGTGCAGTCGCCCCCAGGCCGAGATGGACCGGATTTTCGGAGAGCTTTCGCACCTTAGCCATCCGCAGGGGCCATGCAGAAGGCATTGAGCTTGTTGCCGTCGCGGTCGCGGAAGTAGGACGCGTAGAACACCAGCCCGTTCTCGTCCGCCTCGCCGCGCGGGCCGGGTGCGCCCTCGTCGGTGCCGCCATTGGCCAGCGCGATCTCGTGCAGGCGGTGGACCTGTTGCTTATCCTTCGCCTCGAACGCGACCATCGTGCCGTTGCCGACGGTCGCCTCGTTCCCGTCGAATGGCTTGGTCAGCGCGACACCTGCCGCGCCGCCGGGCTCGCCCCAGGCGATGTACATGTCGAAGTCCATCATCCGGCCAACGCCCATCTCCTTGGCGATGGCATCGTAGAAGGGCGCGTTGCCCTGCAGGTCGTTGGTGCCCAGCGTTACGTAACCGATCATCGAACTGTCTCCCGAATCGCGAATGTCGCGAAAGGAACATTACGAGAACACTGACCGCCCCGCAAGCGGCATTCAGAGCGGCTGGGTGTGCCGCTCCAGCCAGTCCGCCGCCCGCTCGTCGCCGGTCTCGGCGACGCGCTGCCTGAGGATTTCGCGGCAGCAGGCATGGTAGTGATCGACCCAGTCGCGTTCCTCGGGCGTCAGCAGGTCGACATCGATCAGCGTGCGGTCGATCGGCACCCAGGTCAGGTTCTCGAACCCGAACCACGTGCCCTCGTCCGCGTTCTCGATCGCGCGCTCCTCGATCAGGACGAGGTTCTCGATCCGGATGCCGTATTCGCCCGCCTTGTAGTAGCCCGGCTCGTTCGAGCAGATCATGCCCGCGGCGAGCGGTTCCATCGTGCCGCCCTGCGATCCGGTGGTCTTGGCGATGCGCTGCGGGCCCTCGTGCACGCCCAGCGCGCTGCCTACGCCGTGGCCGGTGCCGTGCGCGTAGTCGCAGCCCGCTTCCCACAGGTGCATGCGCGCCAGCGTATCGAGCTGGCCGCCGGTGGTGCCTTCGGGGAAGGCCGCGCGGGCGATGGAGATGTGGCCCTTGAGAACGCGGGTGAAGCGGTCCTTCATTTCCGCGCTCGGCTCGGCCTTGCCGTCGGCACTGCCGACCCACACGGTGCGGGTGATGTCGGTCGTGCCCGCGCGCTCGTCGCCGATATACTGGCCGCCCGAATCGCACAGGAAGATGCTGCCCGGCGGGATCGCGATGTTGCTGTCCTCGTCCACCTTGTAGTGCGGCAGCGCGGCGTGGCCTGCGGCCGCCGAGATGGTGTCGAACGAGGTATCCTTCAGCCCGCCGTCCACGCTGCGGAATTCGAGCAGCTTGGCTGCAGCCGTCAGTTCGTCGATTGTGCCCGAGGGCGCTTCGGCTTCGATCCATGCGAGGAAGCGGGAGACCGCCGCACCGTCGCGCGCCTGCGCGTCGCGGTGGCCGTCGATCTCGGCCTCGTTCTTGATCGCGCGCGGCAGAATGGTGGGATCGCGCGTCTCGACCACCTTTGCGCCGCCTTCTTCGAGCGCCTGCGCAATCGCCGCCACGCCATATTCGGGATCGAGCGCGATTCGCTTGCCTTCGAACGCGCCCAGCGCGCTTTTGAACTCGCTGCGCGGACGGATGGTGACCGCATTGCCGAGGTGCTGCTTGAGCTCGGGCCCGACCTTGTTCTCGTCGATGAAGAGCTGCGCCGTGCCGTCCTGCTGGACGAGCGCGAAGGCCATGGTCACCGGCGTGTGCGCGATGTCGCCGCCGCGGATGTTGAACGCCCAGCCGACCGAATCGAGCGCGCTCAGCACCACGCCGTCGAGCTTTTCCTCGCCCAGCCAGTCGGCGATCGCGGCGCGCTTTTCCTGCGCGTTGCGGCCGGCATGCGTGTCGGTATGGACGCGCGCCTCGGCATCGCTTTGCGCGGGCTGGTCCTGCCACACGGCGTCGATCGGGTTGCCGTCGACCGGGACGAGCTTCGCGCCGACCTTTTCGAGCGCAGCCTTGGTCGAGCGGACCCAGCCGGGCGTCGCGAGCCATGCGTCATAGCCGACCTGCGCGCCCTCACTCACATTCGTGGCGAGCCAGTTCGCCGGATTGTCCTTGGGCACGCCGCGATATTCGAACAGGCGTTCCTCCACCTGGTCGCGCACCTGCACGGTGTAGCGCCCGTCGACGAAGATCGCGGCCTTGTCGAGCAGCACCGCCGCGCTGCCTGCCGAGCCGCCGAAACCGGTCAGCCAGCGCAGCCGCTGCGCATCCTCGCCGACATATTCGCTCATGTGCGCATCGGCGATGGGGACGACAAACCCGTCCAGACCCCGCCGCTTGAGTTCCTCGCGCAGGGCGGAAAGGCGGGCTTCGTGGGTCTGCATCAGCATTTTGTCGATCCTGTGGTTCTTGTGTCTGGCTCTGCCCCCGATCTGGGGTCATACCCCAGCAACGCAAGGCTTTCAAAGCCGTGAGCCATCGCGCACAGGGGGACCGACACCAATGAGCAAGCTTTTTACCGCCGCAATCGCCTTGACCGCGCTCTCCCTGCCGGTCGGCGCAGTGGCGCAATCCAACGGAGCCGATACCAGCGTGAGCGATAATTCGAGCGAACAGGCGCCAACCTCTCCCCCCGTGGCGGAGCGGCGCGATTACAGCTTCACCACTCACGGGATCACGCTCTCCGATCCCTATCACTGGCTGAAGGACCCGTCCTATCCGACCGTCGATGACGAGGACGTGCTTGCCTACGTCAAGGCGGAGAATGCGTGGTTCGAAGCGCAGATGGCGCCGCACAAGGAACTGGTCGACACGCTGTTCGAAGAGATGAAGGGCCGTATCAAGGAAGACGATTCCACGGTCCCGCAGAAAGATGGCGACTGGCTCTACTGGTCCGAATTCGAAGAGGGCAAGGAATACCGCCTGCACTATCGCAAGCCGGTCGCGGGCGGCGAGCCGCAGCTGCTGCTGGACGAGAACCAGCTGGCAGAGGGCAAGGACTATTTCCGCCTCGGCGCCTTCTCGGCCAGCAAGGACGGACGCTTCCTCGCCTACTCGTCGGACGACAATGGGTCGGAGCGGTACACCGCGCGGATCAAGGATCTCGAAACGGGCGAACTGTTGCCCGACGAACTGACCAACCTGCGCGGCGGCCTCACCTGGGTCGCGAACGACAGCGCGCTGGTCTACGGCCCGTCGACCGAAGAATGGCGCACGCTCGAAGCCAAGCTGCACGTGATCGGCACGCCGGTCGCCAGCGATGTCACGCTCTACAAGGAAGCGGATGAAAGCTTTGGCGTTGGGACCGGGCTGACCGCGCAGGAAGACTGGCTGGTCATCGCCACGGGCGACAACGAGACCAGCGAAATCCGCCTTGTCAGCGCCGACAACCCGACCGGCGAACAGATCCTGGTCAAACCGCGGCAGAAGGGCGTGGAGTACGACGTCGACGTGCGCGACGGCACGCTGTTCGTCCACACCAACGATAACCACATCAACTTCCGCCTCGCGACCGCGACGCTCGCGGCTCCGGGCGAGTGGACCACGCTGATCGAAGGCTCGGACGATTTCTACCTGACCGATTTCGAGCTGTTCAAGGACTTCTACGTCACCGAGGGGCGGCTTGCCGGGCTCGATCAGATCCAGCTGCGCGCCTATGACGATGCGGATGACATGACTCCGATCGCCTTCCCGGAGGCGAGCTTCGTCGCGGGTCTCTCGAACAACCCCGAATACGATGTGCAGAAGCTGCGCCTGTCGTACCAGAGCATGGTCACGCCGGGATCGGTCTACGATTACGACGTGAAGACCGGCGCGCTCGAACTCCTGAAACAGCAGGAAATCCCCAGCGGCTACGACGCAACGCTCTACAAGACCGAGCGGCTGACGATCACCGCGCGCGACGGCACGCAGGTTCCGGTCAGCGTGGTGACGCGCAAGGACAGGCCGATGGGCGGCCCGCTCCACCTCTATGCCTATGGCGCCTATGGCTATGCGGTGCCGCCGGGCTTCTCGACCAGCCGCCTCAGCCTCGTCGATCGCGGCATGGCCTACGCCATCGCGCATATTCGCGGCGGCGACGATCTGGGCCGTCGCTGGTATCTGCAGGGCAAGCTGAACGAGCGGACCAACACATTCGAGGACTTCGTCGACGTGGCCAAGGGCCTGATCGACGCGGGCTACACCGAAAAGGGCAAAATCAGCGCCAGCGGCGGCAGCGCCGGGGGCGAGCTGATGGGCGTGGTGGTCAACACCGATCCCGACCTGTGGGGTGCGGTGGTCGCCGATGTGCCCTTCGTCGACGTGCTCAACACGATGCTCGACAAGGACCTGCCGCTGACCCCGGGCGAATGGCCCGAATGGGGCAACCCGATCGAGAGCAAGCAGGCCTTTGCCTACATGCTCAGCTACAGCCCCTACGATCAGGTCGTGGCGCAGGATTACCCGCCGCTGCTGGTCACCGCGGGCCTCAACGATCCGCGCGTCACCTACTGGGAGCCCGCCAAGTGGGTTGCCAAGCTGCGCGCGACCAAGACCGATACCAACACGCTGCTGCTCAAGACCAACATGGGCGCGGGCCACGGCGGCAAGTCCGGGCGCTTCGCCTCGCTCTACGAAACCGCGGAGGAATTCGCCTTCATCCTGACCCAGCTGGACGTGGTGGACTGACATGAAGCGCCTGGTGGTGATGGTCGCCGCGCTTCTCGCGCTCCTCGTCCCGGCCATCGCCACCGCGCAGGATGTGCCGGACGAAACGCCCGTGCGGGTCGAGGTGCTGCACGATGCGGACGGCTGGAGTGCGACGTTTCACTTCCCCGCCGATGCGCAGGGCTGGGCCTTCCCCCGCTCCAACCGGGCACGCCGACAGGACACAGGCTGGCGCGAATTGAGCTGGACGGTCGAGTCGGACGGCGTTTCGCTGCAACGAATCGACGAGACCGACGTGCTGCTGGCCGATGATGGCACCGTCCCGCGCGTGGTGACCGTGCGGTTCGAACCTTTCGCCCAGGACCTGCTGGCGGATTACGACCCGGCGCTGCTGTTTACCGATGGCACGCTGGCGCTGTTCACCGGGCACTTCGCCGTGCTGCCCTGGCTGGGCAACACGCAGGAGATTGCGGAAGAGGGACCGGATACGGAGATGGTCTTCCGCGATGCGGCAGGCCCGCTCATGTACAAGGGACAATCCTACGACAGCGCCACGACCCGCGACGATGCGACCTATGTCGTCTTCGGCGATCCCCGGCTTGTCACGACCGACCATCTCGCCGCGCTGATCGATCCGGCAACGCCCGCGTGGCTGCGCCGCGAGATGGTCGATTTCCTTCCGCAGACCTTCGCCATCTATGCCGACCGGCTGGGCGAGCGGGCGGGCAGCGGCAAGCCGATGGTGCTGTCCAGCTGGGCTGGGCCGACGCCGGAGCTGTACAGCCAGGGCGGCAGTGTGCTTCCGGGCCTGCTGACCGTGCGACTGGAGGGCGAGGGGCTGGTAAATGAGAGCACGCAGGCCCTGCAGGGGATGCGCTGGTTCATCGCCCACGAAGGCGCACATTTCTGGCTCGGCCAGACGGTCGAATACGAAACCGATGCCGATGCGTGGATCATGGAGGGCGGAGCCAACCTGCTCGCCTTCCGGCTGATCGAGCAGATCGATCCCGAATATAACGCTGGCACCGAACTGGCGAACAGCTGGCAGACTTGCCTCGCGATGTCGGTCGACAAGCCGCTGGCGGAAGCGAGCGCGCGGCGCGACTACGACGCCAATTACGCCTGCGGAACGGTGCTCGGCATGATCGCCGAAGGCGCGGCGCAGACAAACGGCGGGCGCGACTTCTTCGATTTTCTGGCCGCACTGGTCGCGGCCAACCGCGAGGATGCGGGCGGCGACGGTGTCGTCTCGGTCGACGACTGGCTCGGCCAGCTGGTCGCGGAGAGTGGCGATGCGGAGCTGGCGGCGCAGCTGAAGGCCTTCGTCTATCAGGGCACCGACGATCCGCAGGGCGATCTGTGCGCCATGCTCGCCCGGGTGGACCGCGCAGCCCCCGGATGCGCGGCGGTAGCCGACTGAGCGGTGGATCGGCGCGCGCTGCGCTTCTATGGGACCGGCTGAGACCAGAACCCTCCAGCCTGAGCGAGCCCCTCATGACCCAGCGCACCACCCCCATCCGCAACGTCGTTTTCGATGTCGGCAACGTGATCGTCCGGTGGGAGCCGCAGACGATCGTGGAACTCGCCTTCGGCCACGACCTGCCCGCCGGGATCACCAGCCAGGAGCTGTTCGGCGGCGACATCTTCCGCGCGCTCAACCGCGGCGCAATGAGCCTGACCGAGACGCAGCGCATGTTCGGCGAACGCCACGGGTTCGACCGCAAGACCTGCGACCGGCTGGTCTCCGCGCTGTTCGAAAGCCTCGTCCTGATCGAGGAAACCCCGCCGCTGATGCGCCGCCTCAAGGCGAGCGGCTACGGGATCTACGCGATCACCGACAATGTGCACGAAATCGTCGCCTATCTGCGCGGGCGCTACGATTTCTGGCCGCTGTTCGATGGCGCGTGCGTCTCCGCCGATCACTCCACGCTCAAACCCGATCCGCGCATGTATACCTGGCTGACTGAAACCTACGGCCTGGTGCCGGAAGAATGCGTGTTCTTCGACGACCTGCAAAAGAACGTGGACGGCGCGAAGGCGGTGGGGATGGAAAGCTTCGTCTTCACCACCACCGCGCAGGCGGAGGCGGACCTGCGCAGCATCGGCGTCGATCCGGACGCCAAGCTGGAGGCAGCGTGAGGAGGCTGGCGTGAGTGACGAGACTTCCGAAAATAGCTGGGCTTTCGAGCGCGACTACACCGCAAGCCCTGAGCATATCGACGAGCTCGGCCATGTGAACAATGCCGAGTGGGTCCGCTGGATTCAGGACATCGCGGTGTCGCACTGGCACGCGGTTGCGCCCGACGAACACCGCGAGCGCTACATCTGGGTCGTGACCCGGCACGAGATCGACTATCGCGGTAATATCCGCGAAGGCGAGGTCGCGCACGGCGGCACCCGTGTTTCGGGCACGCCGCGTGGGGCGCAGTTCGACCGCGAGGTGCGGTTCGTGGACGATGCGGGCAAGGTGCTCGTCTCCGCGCTCACCCGCTGGGCGATGCTCGATGCGAAGACGCTGCGCCCACAGCGCGTCACCGCAGAGATCGCCGCGCCGTTTGTGGCGGGTTCTTAGCGCCCCCGTCAGCCGGGCAGGTCGTCGTCGGAAATCTCGTAGTCGAGCAGGTCGCCCGGTTTGCAATCGAGATAGCGGCAGATCGCCGCCAACGTGCCGAACCGCACGCCCTTGACCTTGCCCGATTTGAGCAGCGAGAGGTTGCTTTCGGTAATGCCGATCGCGGCCGCCAGCTCGTTCGAGCGGACCTTTCGCTTGGCCAGCATCACGTCGAGGTTGACCACCACCGGCATCAGACGATCTCGGCCAGATCGCGCTGGGCGCTGTGGCCTGCGTCCAGTGCCCACACCAGCGCCATCGTGGCGAACGCCAGCAAGCAATGCAGCAGCAGCGGGCCGCCCTCGACCTCGATCGCGTAGCCCGGGCCGTAGGGAGTTCCGGGGAGCAGCAGCACGCTTTGCAGCAGCCCGATGATGGGTGGTGCGAGCGCAGCCGCCAGGGCCGCCCAGGCGACCAGTCGCAGCCACTTGATCGCCGCGGGAATTCCCCTGGAAGTGCCGAAGCTGCGCAGTGCCATCGCAACACCGAACATCAGCGCCGCGAAGGGGAGGCTCGACAGGATCGACAAGAGCGCCAGCCCGCCGTGGATGGGCACGCGATCGAGGTGATCCGCAAAGCTTTCTTGCGCAGACGGTGACGCGGCGACCTGTGCCCGCACCTCATCGTCCAGCGCGGCCAACGCTCCATTTTCGAACGCGCAGTCCCGATCGCTTCCGCACTGCCAATTCGTCAGCGGATCGCCGGTGATGGCGAGAAGGGCGATGGGCGCGGCCAGCGCGATTACGGCGATGAGACCGAAAAACAGTGCCGCCCAGCGACAGGCGCGTGCTCGGCTCGGAGGTAGATTATATTCGTCAGGCATCAATATCTTTTCGTTTTACAGAAAGAAATCTCCGTGTCAGAAAAACACTACGGAGCGAATCGTCGATCCGCAACGAAGGAATTTCGATGCGCCTTTCTTCCCCCTTCCGCCGTGCCTGCGCCGCCGTGTCCGCGGCCGCAGCTTCGCTGATCCTTGCGCCTGCCGCGCATGCGCAGGACGTGCCGTTCGACGGCGCCTACGCCGGGCCGCTGGTCGGCGTGCTGGAGCATCATTTCTACATCGAGCAGACCGACGCGCAGACGGGCGCAACCGACGGTGCCTATACCCGGGACTGGGATATCGGCGGCGGTGCGATGGCGGGGTACGACATCGCCGTGGGCGATCGGGTGCGGATCGGTGCCGAAGTCTCGCTGCTGAAAGGTGGCGGATCGCCGGAAACCTTCGTGGGCGGGGCGCGCTACCAGCAGAACGAGCGGTTCGGCTATCGCGCGACCGGGCGGATCGGCGTGGTCGCGGCCGACCGGGCGCTGTTCTTCGTCAAGGGAGGCTTCGGCGGCGATCGCTATGCGATCGACAACGCGGCCGGTGTGGAGGACGCGCGCGAGTGGCGAACCAGCTTCGTCGTAGGGGCGGGCGCGCAGGTGAGGCTCGACGAGCGGATCGACCTGCGCTTCGAATACGAGCATCTTGATAGCTCCGCCCACGCGTTCTTCGTCGGGTTGCCTATCCGGTTCTGAGGAGACGGAAATGCTCTTGTATCTGGCACCCGTTCTGCTTCTCTCGCTGCAGGCCCCGGCACCCGAGGCGAGAGCCGCAGAGACAGCGACCACCGGGGAGGACGCGACGATCGTCGTCACCGCACAGCGGCTGCGCAAGTTCCGCGCGCGGGTCAAAACCCGCCGCAAGACCGGCGAGCTCTATTGCGATCTGCGCCGATCGAGCGGTGATGCCGCGTTCGATCGCGGTTTTTGCGCCCAGCTCGTCCGCTGCCACGGCGTTGTCGATCGCACACACGCTCTGCAGGAGATGGAGGAGCGGGGCGCTTCACGCAAAGAGCTGGAACGCGCCGCGACGCAGGAACTCGAGCGGTGCATCACGCCGTTCTTCGAGAAATACGGCATCGACCAACGGTAGGGCGGGGGTGCGAAGGTCAGGCCCGTCACCGCCTGAGCCGCGGAGGTCACCCCGCGACGCGCAACGCGCCAACCGATGCTCACACCGCCGCGACCATCTCCTCGCTCATCGCCCAAAGGCGCTGCGCGCTGTCCTCGTCGACCGCGTAGGGCTGGACATTGTTGTAGCGGCTCGGGTTCTCGCTATCCGCCAGCTGCGCGATGTCGCAGTCCTCGCAATATTCACCGCCGCGGTCCTTCAGCGCCGGCGAGGTTGCGGCCCATAGAGTGGTCGAGGCACCTTGCGTCACGCTCTTGAACATCTTCGCGGCGTCCTCGGACAGTTCGCCATCCTCGTTCATCCAGCCGAGCGCGACCATCTCCTCGTTGGGCAGGTGGCGCTGCAGCGGGGTCATGATCCCGCCGGGGTGGACCGAGAACGCGCGTCCGCCATGCTCGCCCAGCCGCTTGTTCATGCCCACGGCAAACAGCGCGTCGGCGGTCTTGGCCTGCCCGTAGGCCTTCCACTTGTCGTACTCGCCGCTTTCCCAGTGCGGATCGTCCCAGCGAATATCGCCCATCTTGTGCGCGGTGGAGGACAGCGCGACCACGCGCACGTCGCTGTCCGGCTTGCTGGCCGTCTCCACCAGCAGCGGCATCAGCGCCTGCGCCAGCGCGAAATGGCCGAGGTGGTTGACGCCGAACTGCTGTTCCCAGCCGGGGCCGACGCGGGTCAGCGGGCAGGCCATGATCCCGGCATTGTTGATCAGCAGATCCAGCCGCTCGTGCTGCGCCATGAACTCGGCAGCGAAGGCGCGCACCGTGGCGAGGTCGGCGAGGTCCATCGCCATGATCGTGACGTCGCCCACCACATCGGAGAGGTTGCCCACCGCCTTGGCATGGTCGCGCGCGGGCACGATCACTGTCGCGCCCGCCCCGGCGAGCCCGCGCACGGTCTCTATCCCGATGCCCGAATAGCCGCCGGTAACGATCGCGACCTTGCCGGAGAGATCGATGCCGTCCAGCACCTCCTGCGGTTCACTCGTCCGGCCGAAGCCCGAATTCACCGGTTGCTGGATTCCCATCGTCTCTCTCCCGCTCAGGTCATTGTCGTATCAGGCAAGCGCCTTTTCGACCGGAACATATTCGTATCCCAGGTCTTCGGCCACCGCCTTGTAGGTGACCTTGCCGTCCCACACGTTGAGCCCTTCGGCGAGGTGCGGATTGGCGCGCATCGCGGCCTTCCAGCCGTGGTCGGCAATCTGCAGCGCGTGGGGCAGGGTCACGTTGTTGAGCGCATAGGTGCTGGTACGCGCGACCGCGCCGGGCATGTTGGCGACGCAGTAATGCACGATGTCGTCGACCACATAGGTCGGGTTGTCATGGGTGGTCGCCTGGCTGGTTTCGAAGCAGCCGCCCTGGTCGATCGCGACATCGACCAGCACCGCACCCTTCTGCATGTCGCGCAGCATGTCGCGGGTGACCAGCTTGGGCGCAGCCGCGCCGGGGATCAGCACCGCGCCGATCACCAGATCCGCCTGACACACGGCGTCATGCAGATTGGCGGCGTTGGAGAAGCGCGTCTTGGCGCGGGTTTCGAAATGGGTGCCGACCCGCTCCAGCACTTCGGGATCGCGGTCGAGAATGGTCACGTCCGCGCCGACGCCCGCAGCCATCTGCGCCGCGTTGAAGCCGACCACGCCGCCGCCGATCACCACGACCTTGCCCGGCATCACGCCCGGCACGCCGCCCAGCAGCACGCCGCGTCCGCCATGCGCCTTTTCGAGAGCGGTGGCACCGGCCTGCACGCTCATCCGCCCGGCCACCTGGCTCATCGGCTTCAAGAGCGGGAGCGAGCGGTTGGGCCCGGTGACCGTTTCGTAAGCGATCGCGGTGACGCCCGAATCGACCAGATCGACCGTCTGCTCGCGATCGGGGGCGAGGTGCAGGTAGGTATATAGGATCTGGCCTTCGCGCAGCTTCTTGCGCTCGACCGCCTGGGGTTCCTTCACCTTCACCACCATCTCGCACTCGGCGAAGATCGGGTCGGGCCCGTCGACGATGCGCGCACCGGCGGCCGTGTACTCCGCGTCGGTCGCGTCGATGCCTAGGCCGGCACCGCTTTCGATCCAAACCTCGTGGCCGTGGCGGGCCAGCTCGCCGGCGCTTTCGGGGGTCAGCCCGACCCGGTATTCGTGGTTCTTGATTTCCTTCGGGCATCCGATGCGCATGGGTGAGAAAAGCCTTTTTTCCGTTACGTCGCGCTCGTTAGGTTGGCGCGCGGTCCACGGCAAGGCAAAGCGGGCACGAGTGCGACGGCGCGAGCAGGAGCGATCACCACCGGTCCGGTCATATGAGTGTCACACTTGCACTCTAGCCGTCCCGGCTTTGCAGGCCTTACCAATTTGAGAGAAAGGCGTTTCCCAATGAAAATCACGCATGTTCTGGCGATGGCGGCGGCTGCCGGCCTGATGCTGACCGGGTGCGACAGCAGCGGCGGCACCCGCGAATCGATCCGCGCGGTCGGCTCGTCCACCGTCTATCCCTTCGCCAAGCTGGTGTCTGAGAGCTTCTCGCGCTCCAATCCCGGCATGCGTTCGCCGCTGATCGAATCGACCGGTAGCGGCGGCGGCATCGCGCTGTTCTGCAAGGGCGTGGGCGCGGATACGCCCGACATGGCCAACGCCTCGCGCCGGATGAAGGTGAGCGAGTTCGAAACCTGCCAGTCGAACGGCGTGAACGACATTACCGAAATCCAGGTCGGGCTGGACGGGATTGCCTTTGCCAGCGCGCAGGGCGGGATCATGATGAACCTGACGCCGGAAATCGTGTACAAGGCGCTCGCCGCCAACCCTTACGGCAAGGAACAGACCAACGAGACCTGGGCCGATGTCGACCCCTCGCTGCCCGCCACCCCGATCCTGGTCTATGGCCCGCCGTCGACCAGCGGCACGCGCGACGCGCTGAAGGAACTGGTCCTGACCGCGGGTTGCGAAACCGACCCGGCGATGGAAGCCCTGAAGGACAGTGACGAGGACGCGTTCGAGCGGACCTGCACCGAAGTCCGCTCCGACGGCAAATATGTCGATCAGGGCGAGCAGGACAATCTGATTGTCCAGAAGATTCAGGGCAACAAGAACGCCGTGGGCATCTTCGGCTATTCCTATCTCGAAGAGAACGAGGGCAAGGTGCAGGGCCTGCCGATGAACGGGGTCGAGCCGACCTACGACAACATCGCCAGCTTCAAGTACCCCGGCGCGCGCCCGCTCTACATCTACGTCAAGCTGGCCCACCTGCAGGCGATTCCGGGCCTTCAGGCCTATCTCGACCAGTGGATGGACATGTGGGATCGTGACGGGCCGCTGGCCAAGATCGGCCTCGTCGCCCTGCCCGCCGGCACGATGGAAGAAATGGCCAGCCGCATCAAACAGCACCCCAAGCTGACCGCCGCCGATCTCGAGAACGACAGCGTGCTCGAGGCGGAGCGGGCCGAGGCGCAGACCGCCAACGGCGCGCCGGGTGAAGCGGCCGAGTAAGGCCCACCGCCACCCACTGCCAACAGAAAGGCCGCCCGCTCTTCTCGAGCGTGGCGGCCTTTTCGTGTGCCTCGCCGCGACGGGTCAGCTCTCCAGCCGCTCCTGCTGCGTGACCGTTTCGGGCCGCTGCGGCAGCAGCGTCACCAGCAGCACGATCGCCGCGGCGAGCACGGCCGATGCCGCCAACCTGCTCAGTTCGAGCCCGCCATTCGCCACCGGCTTGTCGAGGAAATCGCCGACCACAGCGCCCAGCGGGCGGGTCAGGATGAAGGCCGACCAGAACAGCAGCGGCTTGGAGATGCGCGTGGTGTAGTGCGCCAGCGCGACCAGCGCGAGCGCGCCGCCGAAGATGCCCGCCGCGCCCAGATAACCGAGCGATCCGTCCGCGACCCAGTCGCCCAGCGCGGTGCCCAGCGTCTGCGAGAAGGTGATCGTGATCCAGTAGAACAGTTCAGCCTCGCGGGTATGGACCGAGGCCGCCGAAATCCCGCCGAGCGTGCGATGCCAAGCGATCAGCGACAGGACGACCAGCGAGAACAGCAGGATCGATCCGCCAGGATAGCCGATCCCCAGCGATCGCGTCGCGAAGTCGGCCAGCGTGGTGCCTGCCGTGGTCGAGGCGATGATCGTCGCCCAGTAGAGCCAGGGATGGAACCGCCTGGCGCGGATCTGGAAGAAGGCGAGGATCGCCAGCGCCGCCCCGAAGATTGCGGTGCCCACGACATAGCCGTTCAGACCGCCTTGCCCGGCGCTGGCCGAGGTTTCGCCCAGCCAGCTCATGCTGACGGTGTCGCCCGCGGTCTCTCCCAGAGTGGTCGCGAGGATCTTGATGATCCAGAACCCCAGGGTGACCGCGGGCACCTTCGCCGCGGTTTCGATCATTGCGTCTCGCGTCATCTCGCCATCTCCATCTGCCCGGCCCGCTTTCGCGCCGCGGCGACAGGTTGGACGGCGGCGCGCCCAAATCTATAAGCACGCGCTTATGCGGCGCTGTTTCCGCGTGTGCTTAGGAGTGTTGCAACCTTGCCCCAGACCCCGCGACAGGCCACGCGACCGGGACGAAACCAGCGCCGGGCCGCGCTCGCCGCCTCCGCCTTCGTGGCGTTGCAGGGGATCGCCGCGCTCTATTTCCTCGGCGACGGGATCGACGACATCGCGGCGCAGATGCGCTCCGGCATCGGCGTCGAACCGATCATGGAATGCATCATCGCTATCGCCCTGCTGGCGGGCACCATCCTCGGCGCGCGCTACACGCAGCGCCTGCTGGCCGATGCGCGGCGCAGCAAGCAGGCATTGGGCATGGCGCGCGGCGCGATGGCGCAGCTGATCGAGATGCGCTTTGCCGAATGGAACCTGACCCGGTCGGAAGGCGAGGTCGCGCTGTTCGCGATCAAGGGCAGCACGATTCCCGACATAGCCCGCCTGCGCGGCAGTGCCGAGGGCACGGTGCGGTCCCAGCTCAGCCAAGTCTACGCCAAGGCCGGGGTCGCCAACCAGACCATGCTGCTGGCACTGTTCCTCGACGACCTGATCGATCCGCTGGCGGTGGATGACGCAGCGGGCTGAACTCGCAGCGCACGTTCGCAGAAACGAAATCGGTACGCCGCGGTTTTCCCATCATGAAACCCAGCGACACCCCGACGAACGCCAGTCCCGCACTGGTCGGGGCCGTGATCGTCGCGGCCCTGCTCCAGATCGTCACGACCTCTCTGCCCGCGCTGGGTATCGGCGACCCGATCGGCGCGCAGTCGAATGCGGTGCGCACGCTGATCACGCCCGCGGGCTGGGCCTTCTCTATCTGGGGGCCGCTGTTTGCCGGTACGATCGCCTTCGCGATCTACCAGGCCCTGCCCGGGCAGCGGACGAACAGGCTTCTGGCGCAGATCCGCCTGCCTGCAGCGGGTGCCTTCCTCGGCAATGCGCTGTGGGCGCTCTACACGCAGTTCTTCGGACTGGCCGTGTTCTCCGCAGTGATCATCATCCTCACCCTGTCATGCCTCATCGCGATCTACCGGGTGTTCGCCCGGTGGGAGCCGAAGCTTTCGACCGGAGAGCGCTGGCTCGCCGTGCTGCCGCTGAGCGCGCTGGCCGCCTGGCTGACCGCCGCGACCATCGTCAACATTGCCGCCACGCTGCTGTTCTACGGCGTCGATGGCGGAGAGGCCGCGCCGCTGATTTCGGCGCTGGTGGTGCTGACCGGCGGGATCATCGCCTGCCTCGCGCTCGTCAGGGGGCGGGGCAATCCGTTCTACGCGGTCGTGTTTCTGTGGGCGCTCTCGGCGATCTACGCCGCGGGCGGACAGCGCGCGGAGCCGGTCGCCATCGCGACGGGTGTTGCCGCGCTGCTGGTGATTGCCGGCGCAGCGATCGGCCTGCGATCGGCCGGCCTCAGGCGCTGGTTCGGCGGCTGAGGACGCGGGCGGGGCGCGTACCGCTCAGTCGCGGCCCTCGCCGTGCTTCTGCTCGTCCTCGCGCGCGTGCATCTCCGCCCACAGCTTCTCCGTCCCCGCCTCGACCGAGCGGTTCACATATTGCGAGGCGACCAGCCAGCCCTTGATCGGGCGCAGCGGCAGCAGGCAGCCGAGGCTTATCAGCGGCACCGCGATGATCAGCAGCAGCCAGATCGGGGGTTCCAGCGCCACCTGCACCCAGACCATCAGGAAGACCAGGGGAAAGGCGACGAAGCACAGCGAGAAGAACGCGGGCCCATCGTCGGGCGAGGCAAAGCGGTAATCGAGCCCGCACACGTCGCACCTGTCGCTGACCTTGAGCCACGACTTGAACATCTTGCCCTTGCCGCACCGCGGGCAAAGCCCCTTCCAGCCGGCCTTGAACACCCATGCGGCATGTTCGTTGATCTCGAGTTTCATCTCTCGCCTCCAGGCGCTCCCGCGCCGTTCCTGTGCAATTCGGGTGGGACTTGATGCCGGGCGATGCAGTTTTCGTGCGCAGAGCGCAATTGCGATGAAGGTTACGCGGGTTGCAGGAAGGGCATGTGTGAGGATCACTCAGCTTGCCGGCGGAAGCTCCCCTGGCTCACGTTCTACAATACACGTGACGCGTCAATCTATGCGTTTTTCCTGAAGCGCAGTGATGGCTGGAACTGGCTGCGGGAGGCCGGGCGGCACGATCGGCGAGGATATTCCTTACTGCTCTATTAGCCGCTCCAGCCATTCGCGCAGCAGCGATTTTTCCGCCGTCGAAAGCCCGTCCGTGTCATCGAGGTGCGCACGCAGGGCGATCGCGTGGGGCACCGGCCCGGAGGCTTGCGAAGCTGCCCTCTCGTCCACGATCGCAGCAATCGCCGCGTCACGGGCCAAGGAGAGCATCTGCTCGTCCCGTTCCTCGGGCGGCAAGGCCAGAAACGTGGTCACGATGCCGACCGCGGACGCATGGACGAGTGCGACGGCCCGCTCTTCCGCGACACGAAGCCGACCCGCCCGCGCGATCTGCGCCACGCGGCGGCGCAGGGCCGCCATCCCGGCGAGCGACGCAGTGGACTGCGCCAAGGGCGAACCGATCTCGTTCATGATCGCGAACACGTCCGGATTCTCGAGCCCGAAGGCGACGTAGCGGCTCCACCCCTGCCGCAGGTCCTCGACCGGATCGGGATGCGGCGGATGCGCTTCCTTTTCCGCCACGAACCGCGCCAGCCGTTCTTGCGCCACCGCGTCGAGCAGCCCGCGCTTGTCGCCGAAGATGCGGTAGAGCGTAGGCGGCTGGATCGAAGCTTTGGCGGCGACCGCGCGCGTCGTCAGCGCAGCAGTTCCGCCGCTCGCAATCAGCTCGGCAGCGGCGTCGAGCACTGCCCTCCTTGTATCGGTGTCGGTGGCTTCGTCCGTCGTCATGGCCAATCATTATCGACGATACGGGAACAATGATAGCGTCGATTGCGTATCACTGATAACGAATAGGTCATATCAGCGGAAGGAGCGCAGTCATGATCCTCGTCACAGGCGCCAATGGTCCCCTTGGCCGCGGTATCGTCGAATATCTTTCGGACCGCACGGGACCGGCGCAGATCATTGCCGCTTCGCGCGAGCCGGGGGCGCTTTCGCCACCTGAGGGGGTCGCCGTGCGGCGCGCGGACTTCGCCGATCCGGCCTGCCTGCCCGACGCTTTCGACGGGATGGAGCGGATGGAGATCGTCTCGGTCGACAAGCTTGGCGAGGAGGCACGCAGATTGCACCGCAATGCGATCACTGCGGCCAGCGACGCAGGCGTCGAACGCATCTTCTACACCTCCCACGCCGGCGCGCGCGAGGGATCGCCCTTTCCGCCCGCCGACCAGCACGCCAGGAGCGAAGCGGACCTCGAGGCAAGCGGCACGCCCTTCACGGCGCTGCGGCATGGATTCTATGCCGAGAGCTGTCTCCAGATGATCGGCGAGGATCTGAAGGGCAATGAATTGCGCGTGCCCGAGGATGGCCCGGTCTGCTGGACGGCACGCGGCGATCTCGCACGGGCGGACGCGGCACTCCTCGCGGGCGAGGCGACCTTCGACGGGGCAACCCCGCCGCTGACGGCATCGCGCGCCTGGACGATGGCCGAGATTGCCGAACTCGCATCGCAGTTCACCGGCCGCGAGGTTCGCCATACCGTCGTTTCGGACGCAGAATGGAAAGCGGCGAAGGTCGCGGCCGGCGTGCCCGAACACTACGCCGAAATGCTGCTGGGCACCTTCCGCGCCTCTCGCCGGGGCGATTTCAGCACGGTGGATCCGACGCTCGAAACCCTGCTCGGCCGCAAACCCACACCGCTGCGCGAAGTACTCGCGGCCGCACTGGCTCCGGCCCCCCAAACCAATCACGAATAAAGGAATTGCCAATGCTTACGACAGACAACGCCATCGCCAACTCGGGCACCTTCGCCTTGGGCCACCGCACCGTCCACCGGATGGGCTACGGCGCGATGCAGCTTGCCGGACCGCATGTTTTCGGCCCGCCAAAGGACCGCGAAGGCGCGATCGCTGTGCTGCGCGAAGCACTCGCGCTCGGCATCGACCATATCGATACGAGCGACTTCTACGGCCCGCACCACACCAACCGCGTGATCCGCGATGCGCTTGCGCCTTTTCCCGATAATCTGACGATCGTGACCAAACTGGGTGCGCTCCGCGACGATGAAGGTGGCTGGCTGCCGGCGATGGAGCCGCAGGAACTGATCGATGCGGTCGAAAGCAATTGCGATAACCTCGGGATCGAGCGGATCGATATTGCAAACCTGCGGCTGATGTTCGGCGCGGGCGACGCGGGGCCTACTCCCGGTGATGTGAGGCCGATGCTCGAACCGCTCATCGCGCTGAAGGAACGCGGCCGGATCGGCGCGCTGGGGATCAGCAATGCCCTGCCCGAACAGGTCGAGGCTGCACGTTCGATGACCGAGATCGTGTGCGTGCAGAACATGTACAATCTCGCCAACCGCGGCGACGATGATCTGATCGACCATCTTGCGAGCGAGGGCATTGCCTATGTCCCGTTTTTCCCGCTCGGCGGTTTCGATCCGCTGCAATCGGAAACGCTGGAAAACGTCGCGCGGGATCTGGACGCTACGCCGATGCAGGTCGCGCTCGCTTGGCTGCTGCATCGCTCGCCCAATATCCTGCTGATTCCGGGCACGAGTTCGGTCGACCATCTGCGCCAAAACGTGGCTGCGGCCAATCTCGCTCTGCCGGAAGAGGCTGTCGCGCGGCTCGACGGGATCGGGGGCTGACCGATCGAGCCCTGCGCGTTTACCCCGCTCTGTCGCATGAGGTGCGCGCTGTCCTACACGCTCCCGCGGCGCTAGCCTGAGCGCGGCTCTTTCACACCGTCGAACCGTCGCCGGAATCTCGCCTCACACGGGGCGAGATTTTCTCCCCCAGGACAGTGTGTCAGGTGTGTCAGGAACCCTACAGGCGGGCAGGGCTGGCGCCTTGCGAATCGCAGGCGTCAGAGCGGGTTGCCATCCTTGTCGCGGTAGACGTCGCGGCGGCCGACGTGGTTGGCGGGGCCGACCAGGCCTTCGCTCTCCATCCGCTCGATCCACTTGGCGGCGGTGTTGTAGCCCACGCCCATCTGGCGCTGGAGCCAGCTGCCGCTCGCCTTCTGGTTCTCGAACACGACCTGGCACGCCTGCCGGTACTTGCGCTCTTCGGGGTTGTCGCTCGCGGTCAGTTCGTCCTCGAAGGCGAAGCCGCCGCCGCCGTCCATCGGTTCCTCGGTGACCGCGTCGACATAGGCGGGCGAGCCTTGCTGGCGCCAGTGCTCGGCCACGGCCTCCACTTCCTCGTCGCTCACGAAGGGGCCGTGGACGCGGGTCAGGTTGCCGATATTGGGCTTGAACAGCATGTCGCCCTTGCCCAGCAGCGTTTCCGCGCCCTGTTCGCCCAGGATCGTGCGGCTGTCGATCCGGCTGGTGACCTTGAAGCTGATCCGGGTGGGCAAGTTGGCCTTGATGACGCCGGTGATGACATCGACCGAGGGGCGCTGTGTCGCCATGATCAGGTGGATGCCCGCCGCGCGGCTCTTCTGCGTCAGGCGGCGGATGAGGATCTCGATGTCCTTGCCCACCACCGCCATCAGGTCGGCCAGCTCGTCGACGATCACCACGATCAGCGGCAGCTCTTCGTAATCGAGCTCCTTCTCCTCGACGATCTCCTCGCCCGTTTCGGGGTCGTAGCCGGTCTGGATGCGGCGGCCGAGCGGCTCGCCCTTCGCCTTGGCGGTGCGGACGCGTTCGTTGAAGCCCGTGAGGTTGCGCGCGCCGACCTCGCTCATCTTGCGATAGCGCTGCTCCATCTCCTCGATCGTCCATTTGAGCGCGCGGATGGTCTTTTCCGGCTCGGTCACGACGGGCGAGAGGAGGTGCGGGATATCCTCGTAGCTTTTCAGCTCCAGCACCTTCGGGTCGACCATGATCAGGCGACACTCGGCAGGTGTGAAGCGGTAGAGCAGCGAGAGGATGATCGTGTTGAGACCGACCGACTTACCGCTGCCCGTGGTCCCCGCGACCAGCAGGTGCGGCATCGCGGCAAGGTCTGCGATCACGGGTTCGCCCGCGATGTCCTTGCCCAGGATGATCGGCAGGTCGCCCGGTGCATCGACGAAGTCGGCGCAGGCGGCCAGCTCCTTGAAGCCGACCATCTGGCGTTCGGCATTGGGCAGTTCGATGCCCATCACGGTCTTGCCGGGCACCGTGCTGACGCGCGCGGACACCGCGCTCATGTTGCGGGCGATATCTTCCGACAGGCCGATCACGCGGGCGGCCTTGGTGCCGGGAGCAGGCTCCAGCTCGTACATGGTGACCACCGGGCCGGTGCGCACGGCGGTGACCTCGCCCTTCACGTTGAAATCGTCGAGCACCGATTCGAGCAGCCGCGCATTGCGCTCCAGCGCCTGCCGGTCGAGCGGGACCACGTTGGCCTCACCGCGGTCGGACAGCAGTTCGAGGCTGGGCAGATCGAACGCGGCGAACATGTCCTTCTGCCGCGTGATTGCGTGCCCATCGGCCTTGCGCGGGGCGACCTTGGGGTCGACGATCCTGGGCGCGCGGCGGGCTGCGGCAGGCTCGGCAGCAGGCTCCTCCATCACGGGTTCGTCGACCGGGGCGCGCTTGGCCGTGCGCCGCTCCGGCTTGGGCCTGGCAGGAGCAGGCTCGGCCCGTTCGCGCTGCATCCGGCGCGGCAGGCTGGGCAGGGTCAGCAACCCGCGCCAGTCGATCGCGAAGACCCGCGCGACCAGCGTGGTCCCGACCGCCAGCAACACCAGCGCCACCGCCAGGATCAGCCAGCCCGCCGCCGGGCCGACCAGCCGCGTCGCGATCCCCTCGGTCAGGGTCGCGCCGAGCAGCCCGGTCAGTCCGCCGGCACCCGCAGGCAGCGCGATCGCCGCATCGGCGAAGGTCAGCGCGGCCACGGTCGAGAGCAGCGTCATCGCCAGCAGCAGCGCCGCCGCCGGGCGCCACCAGCGCGTGTGCCGCTCCACCGTCTCGTCGTCGTTCGCCGCACGCCACAGCCCGCGCGCGCCGATATAGAGCAGCGGCAGGGCGAGCACGCTGACCCAGCCGAACAGGAACAGCGCGCGCTCCGCCGCCCATGCTCCGGCAGTGCCCATCCAGTTGCCGATCGGCCCATCGGGCGCAGCGGCGGTGGAGGGGCTGGGGTCGGTCTGGGTGTAGCTGATCAGCGACAGCGCGAGGAACAGCATCGCGCCCAGCAGGATCACCGCGCCGGTCATCTGCAGCGCGCGCTTGACCGAGTGGCGCAGCGCGTCGCGCCAGTCGACCTGTTCGGTCGTAACGAGTGCCTTGCTGGCCATTGCGAAGTCTCCCGAGGGAAGGGCGGGGGGAATACGGGAACGCATCATGAATCCTCGGCTGGTGCCGGGTCAAGGCTTTTGGGCCGCGGCGAGCCTCAGGAAAGCCCGTCGATCGCCGCCCAGCGCGCAACGCCAAGGTCGCGGGCGCGCTCCGCCGTCATCCCGCCCAGCGCGATAACGGGCAGTGAAATGCGCCGCGCGAGATCGTGGAAGCCCTCCGGACCCAATGCGGGTGCACCGGGATGGCTGCGCGTGGCGAACACGGGGGAGATCATCACCGCGTGCGCATCTGCGGCCCCGGCAGCGGCAAGCTCGGCGGCATCATGCGCGGTAGTGATGCGCAGCATGTCCGCAGCATCGCCGAGCCTTCCGGGCGGGCCATAGACACCGTCCGCACCCCACGCACGCGCCTCCGATGCGCGGTCCGACAGGATCAGGCGCAGGCCTTTGCTGCGGCAAATGCTGCGCAGCATTTCGAACCGCTCACGTCGCGCCACGCTGCCCAGATGATAGTGCCGGAAGACGAACGCGGAGCCTTCCGGCAGGCGCGCGAGGGCATCCTCCAGACCTGAGTCGTTGCGGGCATCGGACATCAGCCAGAGGCGTGGCAGTTCTTCGGGTCGGGGCTGGATCGGCATCGCCCAGCCGCTATAGCGGCGCGCGATGGATAGCGCAGCAGCCCTTACACAAGTCGAAGAGCGGATCGTCCGCGCCTGCACAATCGCCAAGCGCGAGCGGAAAGAGGTGAACCTGATCGCGGTCAGCAAGACCCACCCGGTCGAACGGATCGAGCCTTTGCTGGAAGCAGGCCAGCGTCTGTTCGGCGAAAACCGGGTGCAGGAGGCGCAGGACAAGTGGCCCGAACTGCGCGAGCGCTTCCCGGATGTTGAGCTGCACCTCATCGGCCAGCTGCAGTCGAACAAGGCGGAAGATGCCGCCGCGCTGTTCGACGTGATCCACTCGCTCGACCGGCCGAGCCTGCTCAAGGCGCTGGCCAAGGCATACGACAAGCTGGGCAGGCGCGTGCCGTGCTTCATCCAGGTCGATGTCGGCGAGGAAGACCAGAAGGGCGGCTGCGCGATTGCCGACCTGCCCGCGCTGATCGATCAGGCGCGCGAGGCGGAGATCCCCCTGCTCGGCCTGATGTGCATCCCCCCCGCCGACAAGGAACCCGCGCCGTTCTTCGCACTGCTCGGCGAACTGGCGCGGCGGCACGAGCCCGAACCCGGCGCGTGGGCCCAGAGCATGGGGATGAGCGGAGATTACGAGACCGCGATCATGCTCGGCGCGACGCATATCCGCGTGGGGTCCGCGCTGTTCGGCGCGCGGGGGTGATGGGGTAGGGTAGCTTGTGGGCCGGTTGCGGACTGTCAGCTGGTTTCAGCTTTCAAAGCGTCTTCTAATAAGTCCCTTAGAGCCGCCAATCCGTCTGGCGCGATATGCCTGCTAGCTTCGAAAACGTCGCGCGAATTATCGGCCAGCAACTCGGCCCTTGCAGCCGCTTCCAGCAGCAGCGCGGCAACACGTTCAACGTCCACGCCCAAATTTAAATCGGACGCGCGCCGACGCCATAATTCGATAGCACCTGCGGTCATACCCGCAAGCGGCGCCTGCTGCCCGAAGCGCTGGTTCACGGGCACTAGGAACTCACGCTCTACCCTTACTCGCTCTTCGAATCTGGTCCTTCGCGTCGAAGCGTCCATCAATTTCTCTCCAGCCGATGCTGTAATTCGGTGATCCAAGGCATCAATCTATCATGAATATCGGCCACCAACGACCGCGACACAGCTGACGGTGGGCGCACCCCTCTTTGGCCGGCCATCCGGCAGCTCATTGCTAGGTCGTACTCGCCCTGTGTTATGGGCAAGGCAGGCAACCCACTGAGCCGGAATGGAGAGTAGCGCGAGAAGTCGGGCCGGTCGCAGAGTCTGGATGACGCTGCCATGCAGATGTTGCGAAGGCATACGTAAACGAGCCCGAGCTCATACAACGCATTTTGAGGAGATCCGTTCAGCTGCTCCGGAATACCAGACAATACCTTCTTGAAGGAGGCCACATCTGCCTCCGCGTCGCCATACGGCGCTGGCGTGCCCAGCCCCTTGAAAACTGGCTCCGCCTCGAAAAGTGGGATCGCTTCTTGATATAGGTGCCAGCCAAACAGCTCTCCATTCTCGAACATCGAGCCGAGGCGCCGCCGCCCGTACCAAGATATCGACGCTTCCAAGTCGGACAGCTCCAAGGGAATGAAGGCAAAAACAGTTCTTTCATCGACCTTGCCCTGGCCGTCCGCCACCACCGCGAGTAGGTCCAGATCGCTCTTGGGATCGCGATCTCCACGGGCGACCGACCCGAAGACGTAGACTCCGAGAAGTTCGCCCATCAGCGGTGAGAAATCGATTTGAAGAGTACCGAGATGAAGAGCCCGGTATAAAGGTACCGCAAGCCGATCAGCGCGTAGTCAATGAGAAGATATCCCCGAAACTTTATGTCGGGAATGACGCCCCAGAACTGCTGAAAGCAGTATTCAAAAACCTTTAGAGCCTGACTCAGAAGTTTATGCGATCTGGCAGTGGCTTGCGATGAGGCGGGTGAGGCGGCGGATGTGGGCGATGGTAGTCCATGCGGTGGAACTTTCGATAGTTCTTTCCCAGTCCTTTGCGAGCCGTCGACATCTGCCGAGCCAGGCGAAGGTGCGCTCGACCACCCAGCGGCGCGGGAGCAGAACAAAGCCCCTGGCGGTGTCGCAGCGGCGCACGATCTCGAGCGTCCATTGCCCATGCCCTTGAAGCGCGCCGATGAGCTTGTCGCCTGCGTAGCCCCCATCGGCGAAGAGGTGGCGCAGCCACGGGAAGCGGTAGCGGATTGCCTTGATGAGATCGACCGCCCCGTCGCGATCCTGAATGCTGGCAGCGTGGATGGTGACGAACAACATCAGTCCGAGCGTATCGGTGATGATGTGACGCTTGCGTCCCATGATCTTCTTGCCCGCATCGTAGCCCCGTGGGCCGCCACTCTCGGTGGTCTTGACGCTCTGGCTATCGATCACCCCGGCGCTGGGGCTGGCCTCGCGCCCTTCGATCTGGCGCGCAGCCATCACCAGCAGGTGATTGATCGTCTGCCATAGGCCGCTGTCGCGCCAGGCATAGAAATAGCGTTGAACCGTCGAGAGCGGAGGGAAATCCTTGGGCAGCATCCGCCATTGGCAACCGCTTGTTGCCAGATAGAGGATCGCGTTCATCACCTCGCGCAGGTCGGCGCAGCGCGGCCTGCCGCCAGGTTTCGCGGGCGGCAACAGAGGCTCGATCAAGGCCCACTCGGCATCGCGCAAATCGCTTGGATAACGTAGACCCGGGCGGCTATGCTGCTGCCGGGAGGTATCGGTCCACATCGCTTATTCCTCGGTCGTTTCTGGCGAAACCCCGGAATCAGCGATGCACCAGCGCGTCAAGCGCAACCAGCTGATATCTCCCAACTACTTTTGAAGACAGGCTCTTAGGCCGGAACCGGTTGCCTCCCATCCGATTCTCGGCAGCACAGCCCAGAGATTGATTAAGCTAAGAGCGACGATGAAGAGAGCCGCACTCACCACGAGTAAGAGCGGCCGCTCGCCGTGCCCCCAAAGAAGGCCGCTGAACCGCAACCCGGAGTATTTAAGCGCCGCCTGCGCCTTAGGAAAGAAGCCCTGATACTTGCGGCGATAGTAGTCTTCGATCCCTTTCAGCGCCCGCAGTTCATGATCCATTGCAGCTTCAATCTCGGCGAGAACGAATGTGCGCTGACTTCTAAAGTTGCCGGTCTCGGCTGCATTGGCCCGCAGGTTTTGCAGCATGTCGCGCTTCAAATTAGGCTCCTGCGGAAGGATCGCGACCATTTCATTCGAATCCAAAAGCGTCCGATGGAAGATGGCGTATCGAAAATCGGAGCCCGGGAATGATGCTCCACGAAGGTTGGAATCGTAGAATCTGCAGCCGATGAATTTGCAATTGTTAAAGCTAGCAGCGTGAAAATAAGCGCGCTCAAACACAGAATATGAGAAGTCACAGTCTATAAACGCGGCTTTGTTGGCGTTCATGTCCTCAAAGCGACGGTGGCGTAGGTCCAGCTTCTCGTATCTCCCGAGCGAGACGGGAACCCGCTCAATAGGTCGACCAATCGCGTGTCGCGACTCCAAGGCGGGAACTTGCGGCTCCTCCCTCTCTGGCGCAGGTGGCTGCCCTTCCAAACGTCTTCCGAATAAACTTCTGAGCATATTGCGAATATGGCGCGCGTCATTCACACTCGCCAGCCTATACATGGAATGCGGATGCTGGATAAGTAACGCCCCCTTTTTCACCCCTACTTCTAGCCAACGCCCATACCTTGATTGCAAAAGGTTTCTTACGAGATTCTCGGGTCGAATGTTGAACGCCTGTAATCGGGGCGCAAACCGGCCATTCTCGTTCCCTCCACACTGCCTACACCCGCGTTTTCCTACCCGTGCACACGGTGCTAGCGTCGCCGGCCCGCTCTTTCACATCGTAATTCGCGACGCTTCCAGGCGCGCTTCTTCACACGCACTGCGCTGCATGTGCTTCATCAACTTGCGTTTTGCGCAAGCGAGTATCGTAGCGGACGCTAAGCAGGCTCCAGTTCGGCCTGCATCTCGTCGCTGGCCGCGTCGGAGAGGGCCGCGCGCAGGGCCTCGAGGCGGCCGGGATCGGTGATCTTGTCGCCGGTCAGATCGGTTACGTAGAACGTGTCCGCCGCGCGCTCGCCGTAGTGGGTGATGTGGGCGGAGCGGATCATTGCGTGCTGTTCGAACAGCGCGCGCGCCAGCCGGTTGAGCAGGGCGGGGCGATCGCGGGCGCCGACCTCGATCACGGTGAAGCGGTGCGAGGCGTCGTTGTCGAACGCGACGAAGGGTTGCACCTCGAACGCGCCCGCGCCGCGCCGGGGCAGCGGGCGCTTGGCCAGCTTGGGCACCAGCTGCACGCCGCCGGTCAGACCGTCGGCAATGCTGCGCTCGATCCGGGCGAGCTGGTCGTCCTCGCCGAAGGGGCGGCCAAGCGGGTCCTGCACCAGGAAATTGTCGACCGCGTAGCCGGTGCGCGTGGTGTGAATGCGCGCGTCGATGATGTTGCCGCCGACCAGATGGATCGCGCCCGCGATCCGCATGAAGATGCCCGGATGGTCCGCCGCGATCACGGTAACCAGCGTCGCGCCGCGCTCGTCGTCGGCCTCGCAATGGACCGACAGCGCCTCGCCCAGCTCGCGCGCGACCGTATATTGGACGATGTTGCGCGCGGCGATGTCGGGCGGTTCGGCGATCCAGTAGGGGGCCGTGAACAGGTCCTCATGCGTGTCCATCAGCGCGGCCTTGTCGCCCAGTTCGGCGCGGACCGCCTCCTTCTTGGCGGCGACCCGGCCCTTGCGCCCGCTGGTCGCGTGGCCCAGCCGCAACCGCTCGTGCGAGAGGTCGTAGAGTTCGCCCAGCAGCTGGCCCTTCCAGCTGTTCCACGTCCCGGGGCCGACCGCGCGGATATCGACCGCGGTCAGGATCGCGAGCTGGCGCAGCCGCTCCAGCGTCTGGACCTCGGCCACGAAATCCTCGACCGTCTTGGGGTCGGCAATGTCACGCTTGAAGGCAGTGTGGCTCATCAAAAGATGCTGGCGCACCATCCATGCGACCAGTGTCGTCTCTTCCTCGGAGAGACCAAAGCGCGGGCACAGTTTCTCCGCCACTTCGGCACCCAGAACGGAGTGGTCTCCGCCGCGCCCCTTGGCGATGTCGTGCAGCAGCGTGGCGACGAACAGTGCTCGTCTGCTCTTGAGCCGGTGGATCTCCTTGCTCGCACGCGGATGCTCCTCCGACAGCGAGCCTTTTTCGATTGCGTTGAGGAAACCGATCGCGCGGATGGTATGCTCGTCCACCGTGTAGTGGTGATACATGTTGAACTGCATCTGCGCGTTGACCCGCCCGAAATCGGGCACGAAGCGACCGAACACGCCCGCCTCGTTCATCCACCGCAGCACGGTTTCGGGGTCGTTGCGGCCGCACAGCAGATCGAGGAACAGCGCATTGGCGCGTGGGGATTCGCGCACCTCGTCGTTGATCAGGCCGCTGTCGCGATCGGCCTGACGCATGGTGCGCGGGTCGACCTCCAGCTGTTCGGATTCGGCCACCTGAAAGATCTCGATCAGGCGGATCGGGTCCTTGCGGAACCAGTCGTCGCCCGGCGCGGCGAGCTTGCCGGCGAAGGCGGTGTAGCCGCGGACCATGCGCGGGCGCGCGTTGAACCCGGCGAGCAGGCCGCGCCGCGCGCGCTTCTTCGCGAACTGTTCCTCCAGCTGGCCGAGGAACACGCCGGTCAGCGAGCCGACCCGTTTGGCCTGCAGGAAATAGTACTGCATGAATCGCTCGACCGCGGCCTTGCCCTGCCGGTCGGCGAAGTTCATCCGCCGCGCGATTCCCTTTTGCAGATCGAAGGTCAGCCGATCTTCCGCCCGCCCGGTGATTTCGTGGAGGTGGCAGCGCACCGCCAGCAGGAAGCCCTCCGCGCGGCGGAAGCTGCGATATTCGGCCGTGGTGAAAAGCCCTGCGTCGACCAGCTCGGCGGCGTCGCGCACCCGGTGGATATACTTGCCGATCCAGTACAGCGCCTGAAGGTCGCGCAGGCCGCCCTTGCCTTCCTTCACATTGGGTTCGACCACATAGCGCGTGTCGCCCATCCGCTTGTGCCGGGCATCGCGCTCGCGCAGCTTGTCGGCGACGAACTGCCGCTCGGTCCCGTCCACCACCTCGGCGTAGAAGCGCCTCCGTGCCTCTTCGTAGAGTGCCTCGTCGCCCCACAGGTAACGGCATTCGAGCAGCGAGGTCAGGATCGTGCCGTCGGATTTCGACATGCTCACGATGTCGTCCACCGTGCGCACCGAATGGCCGACCGTCAGCCCCAGATCCCACATCAGGTAGAGGATCGCCTCGATCAGTTTGACCGTGCGCGGATCGTCCGCCCGCTCGACGAAGAAGGCGATGTCGATGTCGGAATGCGGGGCCAGTTCCTCGCGTCCGTAGCCGCCGGCCGCGACCAGCGTGATCGCCCGCGCACGCTTGCCCTCGGGCACGGGGGCGAGGTGGTCGCTCGCGAAATCGTGGATCAGCCGCAGCAGCTGGTCGATCAGGAAGCTCTGCCCCCCGCATTGCGCGTGCCCGGCAGAGGGATGCTCGGCCAGCCGGCGCGACAATTCCGTACGTCCGTTCTCCAACGCCTTGCGCAGCAGGGTGAGCACTGCGTCACGCGCGCTGCGGCCATCGCCGTCCGCCTCGCCGATCGTTTCACCGATTGTCTGGGCAAGCTTGCGCCGGTCGACGATGGCGCGCTGGTTGGAGAGGGGCGGAGCGCTCAAGCGGCGGCGAAGTCCTTGCTGTATTGCTCGCGCAGCGCCTTGCGGTCGATCTTCTGCGTGCCGAGCCGGGGCAGGTGCTCGGTTTCGTGCCAGATATGCGCGGGCCGTTTGAACGGGGGCAGTTTGGTTTCGAGGAAGTCGGCGAGTTCGGCTTCGTTCAGGCTCGCGCCTTCCCGCGTCATGTAAACCGCGCCGACGATCTCGCCGTAGCGATTGTCGGGCAGGCCGAAGACCGAGCATTCGGCGACATCGTCATGCGCGTAGATCGCCTCTTCCACCTCGAGGCAGCTGATGTTCTCGCCGCCGCGGATGATGATGTCCTTCTTGCGGTCGACGATGAACAGATAGCCATCCTCGTCCAGCCGCCCGAGGTCGCCGGTGCGGAAATACATGTCGCCGGTGAAGGCGGCGCTGGTCGCTTCCTTGTCGCCCCAGTAGCCGAGAACATTGGCGACCGTGCGGATGCCGATCTCGCCCACTTCGCCGGCCGGCAGCGGTTTGCCCGCTTCGTCGAGAATGGCGAGGTCGACCAGCGGTCGGCTGGCTTTCCCCGTGCTGGAGGGCTTGGCGAGATAGTTTTCGTTGAAATTACCGCAGCCGATCGCGTTGGTTTCCGTCAGGCCATAGCCGAGCAGCGGGAAGCCACCGGGGAAGGCGTCCTTGATTGCAGTGACGTGGTCGGTCGGGCGCGGCGCACCGCCCGCGGCGAAGGACGTGCAGCTGGAGGTGTCGTATTTCTCGCGGTCCGGATGGGTCGCCATCTCGTAGCTCATCAGCGGCACGCCGGTGAAATAGGTCACCTTCTCGGCCTCGGTCAGGCGCAACGCTTCGCGCGCATCCCATTTCTTCATCAGCACCAGCTTGCGGCCCAGCGCGAAGCTTTGCAGGAAGACGGGCACTTCGCCGGTCACGTGGAACAGCGGAACGGCGACCAGCGCGCAGGGTTGCAGGGCCGACGCCTCACCCTTGCCGGAAAGGTAGGTGAGCGCCATCAGGCTCTGCACGACATAGCTCATCGTGCCGTTGACCACCGCGCGATGATCGCAATAGGCGCCTTTCGAGCGGCCGGTGGAGCCCGAAGTGTAGAGCAGGGTGGCGTAATCGTCCGGGCCGAGCTCGGGCAGGGTCGTCTCTGCGGGATCGCCCCAGACCGCTGCCAGCCCTTCAGCCGGATTGCAGTCATGCTTGAGCGGAACGACCTTCGCGCCGTGATCGGTGCCTTCGAGCCGTTCGGCCCGCTTGCGATCGGCCAGAACCACCCGGCAGCCGACCATCTTGAGCGCGTCGGCCATTTCCTCGCCGCTGGAGAAACCGTTGACCAGCGCGGCGCAGCCGCCGGCCATGGTGATCCCCATATAGGCGACGATCCAGTTGGCGGAATTGCGCGCGGCGATGCCGATTCGGTCGCCCTTGACCAGCTTGTGCTGCGACAGCAGCCCCGCCGCCACGTGCAGGGCGGCATCGTAGGCTTCGCCGAAGGTCAGCCGGCAGCCATTATCGACAAGGAATTCGGTGTCTTTATGCGCAGCGCAATAATTCGCGAAATAGTGCGCCAGGCTGGGCGGGGCGTTCTTGAAGGCGGGCATCGTCACGCCGTTGCGGGTGAACGGCACGGTCTCCGCAGGGCCGCCGGGCGCAACCAGCCCGTCCATGATCGTATCCAGCGTATTGTCGAGCTCGGTCGCCATTGATTTCCTCTCTCCGGGTGACCCGCCGACCGCTGTGGCCGTGCGAGCAATGTCCTTTTTTCTGACATCCGCCTGTGCCAATGCAAGCCGCGTTGGCGCAAGGCGGGATCGTTCGGGCGCATCTCTAAGGGGTCGATGGAATGCTGTCACTACTGGCAGAAGCTGCAAACCAGCCGATTTACTGGTCGGACCTTGGCCTGACGCCGGGGATCGACCTCGGCTTCTTCACCCTGCGGTGGTACTCGCTGGCCTATATCGCGGGGATCGTCCTCGCCTATTGGCACCTCTCGCGGATGATCAAGGCGCCCGGCACGCCGATGAATCAGACCCATGTCGACGACCTGCTGTTCTACTGTACGCTGGGCGTGATCTTCGGCGGGCGGCTGGGTTACGCGATCTTCTACCGCCCGGAACTGTTCGTCGATTTCAGCCATGAAGGCTGGATGCCGTGGGGCCTGCTGCGCCTGTGGGACGGCGGGATGAGCTTCCACGGCGGTGTGATCGGCGTTGTTCTGGCGTTGCTGTGGGTCAGCTATCGCAACAATCTCAACTGGCTGCGCGTCGCCGATTACATCGCGGTCAACGTGCCCTTCGGCATGTTCTTTGGCCGACTCGCCAATTTCGTGAACGGAGAGCTGTGGGGCCGCCCGACCGACGTGCCATGGGCGATGGTCTTCCCGTCGGATCCCAGCCAGCTCGCGCGTCATCCCAGCCAGCTCTATCAGGCGGGGCTGGAAGGGCTGGCGATGATGGCGATCATGCTGTCGCTGTTCTGGCTCACCAAAGCTCGCTGGAAGCCCGGGCTGCTGGTCGGCGTGTTCACCGCCGGAATCGCGACCGCGCGCTTCATCAACGAATTCTTCCGCCAGCCCGATGCGCAGCTGACCGAATTCGCGATGCGGACCGGGCTGTCGATGGGCCAGTGGCTGAGCATTCCGATGATCCTCGTCGGGATCGCGGTGATCGTCTACGCGATGCAGAACAGGACGGGCCGCGTCGATGCGCCCGCGACGAGCGAATCCTGACCCACAGCGGTGAGCACAGCGATCTGGGCGAGCGGTTCCGGCGGCTGATTGCGACGCACGGGCCCATGCCGGTCGCGCGGTTCATGGGGGAGAGCAACGCGCATTACTACGCCGCGCGCGATCCGCTGGGCAGCGCGGGCGACTTCACCACTGCGCCGGAGATCAGCCAGATGTTCGGCGAACTGATCGGCCTGTGGCTGGCCGACATCTGGACCCGCGCGGGCAGCCCGCCGGATGCGATCTATGTCGAGCTGGGGCCGGGGCGGGGCACCCTTGCTGCGGACGCGCTGCGCAGCATGGCGCGGTTCGGCTTGCAGCCGGAAGTGCACTTCGTCGAAGGATCGCCTGCATTGCGGAGCTTGCAGGCCGAGGCCGTGCCCGGCGTACACTTCCACGACGACCCGACCAGCTTGCCGAATGGGCGTCCGCTGCTGCTGGTGGCGAACGAGTTCTTCGACGCACTGCCGGTCCGCCAGCTGGTCCGCACCGAGAAGGGCTGGCGCGAACGCATGGTCGGCTTGGGGGAAGAGGACGACTTCCGCTTCGTGGCGGGCGACCAGCCGATGGACAGCGCGGTCCCCGCCGATCGCGCCGATGCCGAGGTCGGCGTGATCGTGGAGACATGCCCTGCGGCGACCGCGATCCTGCAGGATATCGCGCAGCGGCTTGCAGTGCAGGGCGGAACGGCGCTGATGATCGATTACGGGCATCTCACCCCCCGCACCGGCTCCACCCTGCAGGCGATCACGCGCCACGAGAAGGTCGACCCGCTGGTAATGCCGGGCGCGGCGGACCTGACCGCACATGTCGATTTCGCCGCGCTGGCCGAGGTCGCTCGGCGCGAGGGCGCGCGGGTGCTGGGCAGCGCTACGCAGGGCGCGTTCCTGTCCGCGCTCGGGATAGATGCGCGCGCGGCGGCGCTGGCCAAGGCCGCTCCGCAGCGCGCGGAAGAGATCGAAACCGCGCTCCATCGGCTGGTTTCGGGCCAACAGATGGGCGATCTGTTCAAGGTTCTGGCCATTGCCCACCCCCAATGGCCCGCAGGCGCCGGGCTGGGCTAGTCGTTCATCTTGCGGAACGCCGCGTTCTGATAGATGTTTGGCGATTATGAAGAAACTTCTCCCCACGATGCTCGCAGGTGCCGCCGCTCTGGCCGCGCTCGCCGTTCCCGCCCTTGCCGCCGATCCCATCGGCGGGCAATGGGTAACGCAGGACAAGGATGCGGTCGTCACAATCGGCGATTGCGGCGGCAGCGTGTGCGGCAAAATCACCAAGTTCCTCAAGACCCCGCCAGGTGGGGCCGACCAGCGCGACATCCATAATAACGACAAGTCGCTGCGCAGCCGTAAGCTGATGGGGCTGCCGGTTCTGACCGGCTTCAGGCAGGATGGCGACGAGTGGCGGGGCGAAATCTACGATCCGAAGTCCGGCAAGACCTACCGTTCGGTGATCCAGCGCAAGGGGCCCAATAAGCTTGAGGTTAAGGGTTGCGTGACCGTCTTCTGCCAGACGCAGGTGTGGACACGGCCCTGACCTGACGGCTTTCCCACGCGGGCTGGCCGGCCCGATCTGGAAAGCCGCTATTCCAGCCCGACTTCTTTGGCGAGCCAGCTTGCCGCCTCGCGCGGAGTTTTCTTCTCGCCGTCGGTGCGATCGACCGAGAAGTTGGCCTCGCGCATCGCTTCGACATTGATCGTGCCCAGCAGCGGACGCAGCGCGGCGAGCAGCCGTTCGTCGTTCGCCCGCTCCGGCGAGAGGATGATCAGCGTGTC
Source organism: Citromicrobium bathyomarinum (assembly GCA_001306305.2). NCBI lineage: Bacteria > Pseudomonadati > Pseudomonadota > Alphaproteobacteria > Sphingomonadales > Sphingomonadaceae > Citromicrobium > Citromicrobium bathyomarinum. The sequence continues at coordinate 73,681 of CP155577.1, read as the reverse complement.
GTAGCTGGGCAGCGCCTCGCGCGGGTCTTCGAGCACGCGCAGCTTGTCCGCCGCAATCCGCCCGTCCGAGGTATAGGCGGTGATCACGTCGGCTTCGCTGGAGCGCAGCGCGTCGTACATGAAGGTGGGCGAGAAATTGCGCTGGTTGGCGAATTTCAGGCCATAGGCATCGCGCACCGCGAACCATTCGGGCCGCTCGAACCATTCGGGATCGCCGCCCGCGACCAGTTGGGGGCCCGCGCGCGCCAGATCCTCGATCGTGCGAATGCCCAGCTCGTTTGCGCGATCTTCGCGCATTGCAAAGGCATAGGCGTTTTCGAACCCCAGCTTGCCGAGCACGCGGGTGCCCTGCACCTCGCGCTCCCATTTCCGGATCGCTTCGTACATCGCATCGCGACCGGGATTGTCGGTCCGCTTCATCTGGTTGGCCCAGATCGTGCCGGTATAGTCGAAATAGAGGTCGATCGACCCATCGGCGACAGCCTGCGCGACCACTGCCGACCCGAGGCCTTCGCGATATTCGACGTTGTAGCCCGCCTCCTCCAGCTGCGCCCCCACCAGCCGACCGAGGATCAGCTGTTCTGAAAACTGCTTGGTCCCGATCACCACCGTGTCGCGCCCGTCGTCCCGGCTCCAGTCGACTTGGCTGACGAAGGCCGCTGCAACGCCGATGGCGACCGCCATCGCACCGCCCAGCCACAGGCGGCGGTCGCGGCGGCGGAAGCCCGCTTCGATCGTGCCGAGCAGCGCGTCGGCGATGATCGCCAGCCCCGCGCTGGCGATGCAGCCCGCCAGCACCAGCGACCAGTTCTGCGTCTGCAATCCGGCGAAGATCGGATCGCCCAGGCTCGGCTGGCCGATGGTGGTGGCAAGCGTTGCCGCGCCGATAGTCCACACCGCTGCGGTGCGGATCCCCGCCATGATATAGGGCGCGGTGAGCGGTGCCTCGACCAGCCGCAGTCTTTGCCAGAAGCTCATCCCCACGCCGTCCGCCGCCTCGATCACGCCGGGGTCGAGATTGGTCTGGGCGGTCACCGCGTTGCGCAAAATCGGCAACAATGCATAGAGCGCCAGCGCAAGCAGCGCGGGCAGAAAGCCGAGCGTTGGCAGGTCTTCGCCGAAGACCGCGCGCAGGCTCAGCAAAATCGGGAAGAACAGCGCCAGCAGCGCGAGCGCAGGAATCGTCTGAACGAGGCTCGCGAAACCCAGCGCGGCGCGCGAGACCGTCTGGCTGCGGCTCGCCCACACCGCCAGCGGCAGCGCGACCGCGATGCCCAGGCCGATCGCGCAGGCAGCCAGGATGACATGCTGCGCGAGCACGCCGCCAAGCCCCATCAGCGCGGCCCACACGCCGCTCACGTCTCAAGCTCCTTGAGCCGTTCGGCCTGATGCCGCGGAACTGCGACCAGCCCCTGCGCGACCTCTCCGCCGCCGCCGCTGGCGAGTGCCTGCGGGGTCTCGTCTGCGACGATCCTGCCCGCATCCATTACCAGCACGCGATCGGCGAGGATCAGCGCCTCGGCCATGTCGTGCGTGACCATCAGCGTCGTCAGTTCGAGCCGGTCGTGCAGATCGCGCACGCGGGTGCCCAGCGCATCGCGGGTGACCGGGTCGAGCGCGCCGAACGGTTCGTCCATCAACAGCAGATCGGGATCGCCCGCGAGCGCGCGGGCCACGCCCACGCGCTGCTGCTGGCCGCCCGAGAGTTCCTCGGGCAGACGGCTGGCCATCGCCGGGTCGAGGTCGACCAGTTCGAGCAGTTCGCCGATCCGCTCCCGGCTCAGGTTGTCGCCGACCAGCCGCGGGCCGATCGCGATGTTCTCGCCCACGCGCATATGCGGGAAGAGGCCGATGCGCTGGAATACATAGCCCATCTGGCGCCGCATCGCGGTGGCATCGCGCGTGGTGACGTCTTCGCCGTCCAGCAGTACGCGCCCGGTGGTAGGCTCGACCAGCCGGTTGATGGTCTTGAGCAGGGTCGATTTGCCGGAGCCCGACGCGCCGACCAGCGCGACGAAGCTGCCAGGCTCGATCGTCAGGTCGATACCGGACAGTGCCTCGGTAGTATCATAGCGTTTGGTGACGCTGTCGAACGTGAGCGATGCTGCCATGCGGCGAGCCGTTATCCCGCCAGCGCGGCAAGCGACAGGTCGAGCACCACGGACAGGCCGTCGTCGCTCCACTGGCGGTCGATCCGCCCCTGCATCTGCCCCTCGACGCTCATCTTGAGCAGGCGCGAGCCGAAGCCTTCGCTGCCGGTCTCCTGCGGAGCCACGCCGGGTTCGTGCCATTCGATCCGCAGCATGTCGTGATCCGCCTGCGAAATGGTCACGTCGACCACGCCTTCCTCGTTCGCGAGCACGCCGTACTTCGCCGAATTGGTCGCCAGTTCGTGGAACACCAGCGCCAGCGGGGTCGCCGCGCGTCCCTGGATCGTGGGGTTGGAGCCGGTCACCGTGATTCGCTGTTCGTGCTGCGAATTATACGGCGCGAAGATCTGATCGAGCAGGCCGTGCAGCGTGTTTTCGCGGACCATGCCTGTGGGCGCGACGAATTCGTGCGCGCGACCCAGCGCGGCGATCTTGTCGGTCATCTCCTGCGCGAAATAGCGCAGGTCCGGATCGCGCCGGGCGGACAGGGTGATCAGGCTCGCGACCACCGCGAAGATGTTCTTGATCCGGTGCGACAGCTCGCGCGCCAGCAGGTCGCGGCTTTCGGACAGGCGGTGCGCATCGTCGATATCGATGATCGTGCCGACCCACCGCCAGCGGCCATTCCCCAGCTGGATCGGCACCGCGCGGCTCAGCGCCCAGCGGTATGATCCGTCGGCCAGACGCAGTCGCCACTCGTCGTCGAACACGCGCGTTTGCTGCACCGCCGTCTCGAACTTGGCAATGGTCCTGCCGAAGTCCTCGGGGTGAATGTGCGCCTCCCAAGCGGCGGTGGAGCGGGGAGGTTCGGCGCCGGTGACTTCGTCCCAGCGCGCGTTGAAGAAATCGAAGGTCAGATCCTCGTCGGCGGACCATGCAATGCCCGGCACCGAATCGAGCACCAGATTGAGCATCCGCGCGCGCTCCTTCGCCTGGTCGCGAGAGCGCAGTGCCTCGCGCTCGTTGACGAAGCGGCGCACGGCGGAGCGGGCGAGCACACGCAGCCCCTCCTGCTGTAATTCGTTCAGGCCCTCGGGATGCGGCTCGGTGTCGATCACGCACAGCGCGCCCAGCTCGGTCCCGTCCTCGGTCACCAGCGGGGCACCCGCGTAGAAGCGCAGGTGCGTCTCGCCCGTGACCAGATCATTATCGGCAAAGCGCGGATCTTTCGTGGCGTCGGGCACCACGAACAGCTCGTCCCCCTGCATCGCATGGGCGCAGAAGCTGACCGAGCGCGGCGTCTCGTTGCTCTCGAGCCCGTGGCGGGCGAGGAACCGCTGGCGGCGTTCCTCGACGATGGTGACGCTAGCGTTTGGTGTGCCGCACAGTTTGGCGGCGAAGGCGGCGATCGATTCGAGCTCGAAGTCGTCTTCCAGCGAATCGATACCGAAGGGCGCAAGCTCACGCGCGCGGTCCCCCGGCGCACCGACCGCTGCATCCGGACGATTCGCGTCCGCGCTCTTGGTTTCGAAAAGAGTGTCCATGATCCCGTCAGCGACAGGATATAACCATCAGCACCGGTTCCGCCACCAAAGGTTTATATTGCATGATATTTGTTAAACTTTGCCGGCCGGTTTGCGGGGGCTCGCGGGCTTGCTATGCGCACCCGCAAACAGAAGGATACCCCCATGCGCGCAACCCCTGAATTCGACTTCCAGCTTGGTGAAAGCGCGGAGATGATCCGCGAGAGCGTCGGCCGCTTCGCCGACGAGCAGATCGCCCCGCTGGCCGAGAAGATCGACCGCGAGGACTGGTTTCCCAAGGACGCGCTGTGGGCGCAGATGGGCGAGCTGGGCCTGCACGGCATCACCGTCGATCCCGAGGATGGCGGGCTTGGCCTCGGCTATCTCGAACATGTGATCGCGGTCGAGGAAGTCAGCCGGGCGAGTGCTTCGCTGGGGCTCAGCTACGGCGCACACTCCAACCTGTGCATCAACCAGATCCGCCGCTGGGGCAATGAAGAGCAGAAGGCGAAGTATCTGCCCGGATTGATCAGCGGCGAACACGTCGGCTCGCTGGCGATGAGCGAGGCGAGCGCGGGATCGGACGTCGTCTCGATGAAGCTCAAGGCCGATGCGGTCGACGGCGGCTACCGCCTGAACGGCACCAAGTTCTGGATCACCAACGCGCCCTACGCCGATACGCTGGTGGTCTATGCCAAGACCGACAGCGAGGCCGGATCGCGCGGGATCACCGCCTTCCTGATCGAGAAGGGCGACGAGGGCTTCTCGATCGGCCAGAAGATCGAGAAGGTCGGCATGCGCGGCTCGCCCACGGCAGAGCTGGTGTTCGACGACTGCTTCGTGCCGGAGGATCGCGTGATGGGCCCGGTCGGCGGCGGCGTCGGCGTGCTGATGAGCGGGCTCGATTACGAGCGCGTGGTGCTCGCCGGGCTTCAGCTGGGCATCATGCAGGCCTGCCTCGACACTGTCATCCCGTACCTTCGCGAGCGCACGCAGTTCGGCAAGCCGATCGGTTCGTTCCAGCTGATGCAGGCCAAGGTGGCGGACATGTATGTCGCGCTGCAATCGGCGCGGGCCTATACCTACGCGGTCGCCAAGAGCTGCGATGCGAACAAGACGACGCGGTTCGACGCGGCAGGCGCGATCCTGCTGGCGAGCGAGAATGCCTTCCGCGTGGCCGCAGAAAGCGTGCAGGCGCTGGGCGGCGCGGGCTATACGCTCGACTGGCCGGTGGAGCGCTATATGCGCGATGCCAAGCTGCTCGACATTGGTGCGGGTACGAACGAAATCCGGCGGATGCTGATCGGCCGCGAACTGATAGGAGCCGCAGGGTGAGCGATAGCGAAGATTACGTTTACGACGAGGAAAGCGGCGAATGGATGCCCGCCTCGGAACTGGCGGCGAAGCAGGCCGCGGCGGACACCGTCGAAGTGCGCGATGCGGTCGGCAATCTGCTGGCCGACGGCGACCAGGTGACGCTGATCAAGGATCTCGACGTGAAGGGCGCGGGCCAGACGCTCAAGCAGGGCACGTTGATCAAATCGATCCGACTGACCGGCGACCCGCAGGAGATCGACTGCAAATACCCCGGCATCAAGGGCCTCGTCCTGCGCGCCGAGTTCGTGCGGAAGCGGTGAGCCCTTGCGCTGCGGATTTAATCAGGAGGCGTAATCGTGCCAGTCGTTTCAGGTGAAGAAGAGCCGAAGAAATCAAAACCTTCGGTCCGAGCTCGAGCTGACGCCATCAAGCCGTTTGTCTGCAAAAACCTGATCGCGGTGATTGAGGCACCATCTGACATAAAGAACATTGGCACCGTGATCCGGAACGTGAACGCGCTGGGTTGCGAGAAAGTGTACGTCGTGGATCCGCGGAAAGCGTTGCCGGACGATTGGCAGGAGATGCGTGAGCGATCCTCTCTATCGAAAACTTCCGTTTCTGCGGTGAAGTGGAGCTTCGTAAAGCGATTCGACACCACGGATGATTGCTTCGATCATCTGGAAAAGAACAATGTCCATTCGATTGTCACATCGCCTCACATGAAGGGGCAGAACAATGTTTGGCTTCACGAGGGCGATTTCACCGAGCACACCAAGCTTGCGGTCTGGTTCGGGAATGAAAAGCGCGGGATCAGCGACCGGGCTGTCGAGCGCAGCGAGGCCTGCGTTGCGATTCCAATGTTCGGAATGATCGAGAGCCTCAACCTTGCGACGTCGTCGGGGATCGTCCTCTACGAGGTGACGAAGCAACGCCGCGAATATCAAAGCAAATACAAAAAGGGCCGGAGGAAGGGAAAGCGGACCGAACCGCTACCGACCGTTATGGGCCGAGAGGAAGCACAGCAGTGACCGCACCCACCCTCACCTCGATGCTCGACCGTGAAGCGCCCGATGCCAAGGCGCGCTTCGAGCATAACAAGGCGCTTGCCGAAGAGCTGCGCGACAAGGTCGCCGAGGCGGCGTTGGGCGGGAGCGAGAAGCATCGCGAGCGGCATGTCTCGCGTGGCAAGCTGCTGCCCCGTGAGCGGGTCGAGCGGCTGCTCGATCCCGGTTCGTCCTTCCTCGAAATCGGCCAGCTGGCGGCCAACGGGATGTACGAAGGCGACGTCAACGGCGCCTCGATGATCTGCGGCGTCGGGCGCGTCAGCGGTCGGCAGGTGATGATCGTGTGCAACGATCCGACCGTGAAGGGCGGCTCGTACTACCCGATGACGGTCAAGAAGCATCTGCGCGCGCAGGAGATCGCGCAGGAGAACCGCCTGCCGTGCATCTATCTGGTCGATAGCGGCGGCGCGAACCTGCCCTACCAGGCGGAGGTTTTCCCGGACAAGGAGCACTTCGGGCGCATCTTCTTCAACCAGGCGCAGATGAGCAGCCTCGGTATCCCGCAGATCGCCTGCGTGATGGGCAGCTGCACCGCGGGCGGGGCCTATGTGCCCGCGATGAGCGACGAGAGCGTGATCGTGCGCAATCAGGGCACGATCTTCCTCGCCGGGCCGCCGCTGGTGAAGGCCGCGACGGGCGAGGAAATCAGCGCCGAGGATCTGGGCGGCGGCGACCTGCACGCCAAGAAGTCGGGCGTGGTCGACCATCTGGCGGAGAACGACGAACACGCGCTGACCATCGTGCGCGACATCGTCAGCCATCTGGGCGCGAACACCGACGCGGCGACCAATATCGACCTTCAGGAGCCGGTGCCGCCCAAGTTCGACGCGGAAGACCTCTACGCGCTGATCCCCGAGGATGTGCGCGCGCCCTATGACGTGCACGAGGTGATCGCGCGGCTGGTCGACGGCAGCGAGTTCCACGAGTTCAAGAAGGATTACGGCTCCACGCTGGTGTGCGGCTTTGCGCATATCTGGGGCATGCCGGTGGCGGTGCTCGCCAATAACGGCGTGCTGTTCTCCGAAAGCGCGGTGAAAGGCGCGCATTTCATCGAACTCGCCTGCCAGCGGCGCATCCCGCTGCTGTTCCTCCAGAACATCTCCGGCTTCATGGTCGGCGGGAAGTACGAGGCGGAAGGCATCGCCAAGCATGGCGCGAAGCTGGTGACGGCGGTAGCTACCGCGAGCGTGCCCAAGGTCACCATCCTGATCGGCGGCAGCTTCGGTGCGGGCAATTACGGCATGGCGGGCCGCGCCTATTCTCCGCGGTTCCTGTTCAGCTGGCCCAACAGCCGCATCTCGGTGATGGGCGGCGAGCAGGCGGCTTCCGTGCTCGCGACAGTCCACCGCGACGCGGATTCATGGACCGAGGAACAGGCCGAGGAGTTCAAGGCCCCCATCCGCCAGAAATACGAGGACGAGGGCAATCCCTACTACGCCACCGCGCGCATGTGGGACGACGGCGTGATCGACCCCGTGCAGACCCGCGACGTGCTGGGGTTGGCGTTCGCCGCCTGTCTCGAAGCGCCGATCGAGGATCGCCCGGCGTTCGGCGTGTTCAGGATGTGAGATGAATCGCGGCTCCGTTTGGTTCTTCGAATTATCCATCATTTTGATGGGGTTCGTATTATACGAAAGTGTCTACGGGACAATTCGCGTCTGCGATTCCTACTTTTCGTGGGAGAACTGCATGATGATCGACAGTGATAAATTTACTGTCGGCAGGGCCCTTTCAATATTAGCCATGATTTTCTTCTATGCATTCTCCATGGGATGTATATTGCTTGTTTACGATAGGCCTAATAAAAAAATAGATTTCTCTCTACTAATTGGCGCAGGCGCTTTATTTATAAACTCTTTATGCTTATCATTTTACCTGCTTGGAGAAAGAGGCGCATTTCTTACTTTTCTTTCTCTAGGAATGCTTACTGTCGCGTTCATTTTGAAATTAGCTGAGGACACATAGATCGGTAGTTTCAAGGATAATTGAGATTTGATCGGTCGGAATTTCTGATTGGGATGGTCAATTGAATCATTGATTCCGGCGCTTCGCCCAGGTGCTATGTGAACTGTACCGTCTTCGCCAGCTGTGTAGGCTACATCACTCCGGTGACCCGCCCCGTGGCGGGCAGGGCGACCATGTCCTTGCCCGCCAGGTAGGCCTCGATCGCGTCCAGATCGACCGGGCCGGTGACCACGTTGGTGCCATCCTTGAACACGGTGAAGCTGTCGCCGCCTGCGGCGAGGAAGCTGTTCATCGTGACGCGATAATCGGCTTGGGGATTGATCGGCTCGCCATCGAGCGTGACCGAGACGACGCGCGATCCCACCGGGCGGCTCATATCGTAGACAAGCGCAAAGCCTTCGGACGGGCTGAAGGTCTGCACGAAGCCGTCATCGTCGAACTGCTGTTCGAGCAGCGCGAGCAATTGCGCGCCGGTGAAGGTCTTGGTCACCAGCGTGTTGCCGAAGGGCTGGACCGAATAGATGCTGCCGAAGGTGATCGTGCCGTCCGCCGCAGGCTCCAGCCCAGCGCCGCGAATGCCCGAATTGTTCATGAAGGCGATCTGCGCGCCCGCATCGCGGGTCGCGAAAAGCTGCGCGTCGGCGATGAAATTGCCCAGCTGGGTTTCCTCGGTCGCGGGGCCGGGGGCCGTGGGATTGCCGCTGATCCGGCCGACCGGGCGCTGCTCCGCCGCGCTCGCCGCATCGCTGTAGCGCGCGACATATTCGGTGAGGTCGCTGCGCGGAATCAGCGTGGCGAAGTCGGGGTTGGCGTCTTGCGGCGCGGCGCTCTGCACCACGACATTGTCTGCGGTGACGCCCACCACATCATGCGTCGCCGGATCGAAATCGAGCGTAATGTCGGTCAGCAGCGATCCGCCATAGCCCGCACTGGTGACGAGGAAGCTGCGTGCCGGGTCGATCTTCGAAAAATCGCACACATAGGCGGCATGGGTATGGCCCGAGAGGACCAGATTCACGCGCGGATCGACCTGCTTGAGAATGTTGATCAGCGGCCCGGCGACCCCGCCGCAGCTTTTGTCGTTGAAGCCGACATCGGTGTACAGGCCCTGGTGGATCGCGACCACGATCGCATCCGCGCCCTGTTCTTCCAGCAGCGGCACGGTGCGGTTGATCGCTGCCGCCTCGTCGCCGAAGGTCAGCCCGTCGACCCCGCTGGGCGTCACCAGCGTGGGGGTTTCCTTCAGCGTCAGGCCGATCACGCCGATCCTGATTTCGCCCGCGGGGGTCTCGAACGTCTTGATCCCGTAGGCGGGGAACAGCGTGCCGCCATCCTCCATCGCAACGTTCGCGGCGAGGAAGGCGAAGTCCGCGCCGGCAAAATCGGGTTCGACCGCGCACGGATCGCGCAGTGTCAGCTTCTCGCAGCCGCCATCCTGCACGCGCTTGAGTTCGCGCCAGCCCTTGTCGAATTCGTGGTTGCCGACCGCGTTGAAATCGAGCCCGATGCGGTTCATCGCGCCGATCGTCGGCTCATCGAGGAACAGCGAGGAGACCAGCGGGCTCGCCCCGATCAGGTCGCCGGCTGCGATCACCATCGTGTTTTTGTGCTTTGCGCGTACCGCATCGACCGCAGCGGCCAGCCAGGCCGCGCCGCCGGCCTTCGCCTCGCGCCCGTCGCCCAGCTTCACGGGCCGGGTGATCGGCTCCAGATTGCCGTGGAAATCGTTGAGCCCGACGATGCCGATGGTCACGGGCTCGGCTGCGCGCTGGTCGGGGACGGTGGCGCAGGCGGCAAGCGAAAGCGCGAAGAGCGGGGCGAGAACTTTTGCGAAGGTCATGGGACGCGGCATGCGCGAGCGCTGTTGCAAGTTCAAGAAGGCAGTTGGCGCGCGATGGGCCGCGCGGGGACGGAACGCTCCGCTACAGCGCCTCGCCGCAGGCCTGCCCACTCGCCCAGGCCCACTGGAAATTATAGCCACCCAGCCACCCCGTCACATCCACCGCCTCGCCGATCGCGAACAGGCCGGGGACCTTCTTGGCCTCCATCGTCTGCGAGGAAAGCTCGGCGGTGGAGATGCCGCCTGCGGTCACCTCGGCCTTGGCGAAGCCTTCTGTGCCGTTGGGGTGGAATTGCCAGCCGCGCAGCCGCTCCTCCGCCTGAACCAGTGCCTTGTCGGAGAGCCCCTGGAGCGGGCCGGACAGGCTGAGACGATCTGCCAGCGTGACCGCGAGTCTCTCGGGCAGATGCTCGCGCAGGACCTGTGCCATGCTCGCCTGCGGGGTCTTCGCCTTGCGCTCGCTCAGCCAGCCGGGGGTGAGATCGGGCAGGAAATCGATCCGCAGCACCTCGCCGTGTCGCCAGTAGGAACTCGCCTGCAGGATCGCGGGGCCGGAGAGGCCCTTGTGCGTCAGCAGCGCGGCCTCGCGGAATTTCGCAGCCGTTTTCCCCTGGCCGGCGGTGGCCTCGACCGGGGCGGAGACGCCCGAAAGCTCGCGGAACAGCACGTCTTCTCCGCCGAGTGTCAGCGGGACGAGGGCGGGGCGCGGCTCGACCACCTTGAGGCCGAACTGGCGGGCGAGATCATAGGCAAAGCCGGTCGCGCCCATCTTCGGGATCGACGGGCCGCCCGTGGCAATGACCAGCGTAGGCGCGCGGTGGGTTTCGCCGTTCGCCTCGACCGAGAAGCCTGCCTCGTCGCGCGCGATCCTGCCGATTTCCTGCCCGGTGCGGATTTCGACACCGCCCTTTTCGCACTCGGCCAGCAGCAGGTCGACGATCTGCCGCGCCGACCCGTCGCAGAACAGCTGGCCGAGCGTCTTTTCGTGCCACGCAATCCCGTGCCGCTCGACCAGATCGAGGAAATCGCGCGGGGTGTAGCGGGCCAGCGCAGACTTGGCGAAATGGCGGTTGGCGGAGAGGTAATTCTCCGGCCCCGCGCCCAGATTGGTGAAGTTGCACCGTCCGCCGCCCGAGATGAGGATCTTCTTCCCCACCGCGTCGGCTTTTTCGAGCACCAGCACGCGCCGCCCGCGCTGGCCTGCGACGCTCGCGCAGAACAGCCCGGCGGCACCACCGCCGAGGATGATTGCATCATGATCCATGGACCAGCGCCGTGGACTTTCCCCGCGCGCATGTCGAGCGGGGGCGGTAGGAATTGGCGCGCGCATCGTCCTATCCGGAGACGGTGCATTTCGCGCGCGCGACATTGCGCCGGGCCGGGTGCAACGGCGATCCATGGACCCCGGGTCGCCCTCCGGCGCGCAGCGCTACCACCACCTCGACGCCGCGCGTGCGCTGTTCATGCTGCTGGGCATTCCCTTCCATGCGAGCCTTGCCTTCGCAGGCGGGCACTGGCTGGTGATGAGCGGATCGCGCGACCCCATGCTCGCCATCATCCCCCCGCTGCTGAGCGATTTCCGCATGCCCGGGTTCTTCCTGATCGCCGGGTTCTTCGCCGCTATGCTGCTGGAGCGACGCTCTCGCGGCGCGTGGCTCAAGGGCCGGGCCGAGCGTCTGGGCGTGCCGCTGTTGACCGGGATGGCGATCATCCTGCCGCTGCAGGCCGCGATCCTGCGATATGCGCCGCGCGACATCGTCGACCCCGCTGCAGCGGCCCATCCGCTGGCGCACCTGTGGTTCCTGCCCACTCTGCTCATCCTGTGCGCGCTGCTCGCGGCGGTGTGGCCGCTGGTCGCCCGCGCAAGAGCCTTTGCGGCCCCGCCGGTGATCGCACTGGCGGCGGGGCTGGCGGTGTACGAGCTGGGTCTGGTCGTCGCCGAGCACGTGCTGCACAGCGATCTGAGCTTTGCAGGCGGATATCTGGATCTGCGATCGCTGGCGATCTTCCTGCCGTTCTTTGCGCTGGGTGTCGCGATGCGGCGGTCGCCCGCGCTGTGGAATCGCTTCGCTCGGTTCGATCCGGCGGTGGCGTTCATCGGGCTGCTCGCGCTGGTGCTGCATGTCGGCCTGTGGGAGGATCGCTCGACGGTCGGGATGGCGCTCGACATCCTGTTCGACGGGCTGTCGTCGGTGTGCCTCGTGCAGACCATCCTCGCACTCTTGCTGCGCCTGTTCAGCAAGCCTTCGGCGCGGGTCGACCGGATGGTCGACGCCTCTTTCACGATCTACCTGCTGCACCACCCGGTGGTGGTCGGGTTGGCGATTGTGTGCATCACCGCCGCGGTTTCGCCACTGCTGGCGTGGATCGCGATCTGCCTGGGCGCTTTCGCGCTGCCCTATGCCGCGCACCGGCTGGTCCGCCGCAGTCCCCTGGCGCTTTGGCTGCTCAACGGCGTGCGTCCGCAGCAGCGCGGCTGGGGCCTGCTGGCGGGCGCGCGCGAGGGCGCACCCGCCTGACGCAGGTCAGATATCGAGATTAGCGACGTTCAGGGCCCCAAGCGAAGCCGATGTCTGACGCTGGTCAGATATCGAGATTGGCGACGTTCAGCGCATTGTCCTGAATGAACTCGCGCCGGGTTTCGACCACGTCGCCCATCAGGCGGCTGAAGATCTCGTCGGTCACGTCGGCATCCTCGATCTTCACCTGCAACAGCGCGCGGTTGTCCGGGTCGAGCGTGGTTTCCCACAGCTGTTCCGCGTTCATCTCGCCAAGACCCTTGTAGCGCTGCACGGACAGGCCCTTGCGCCCCGCCGCGATCACCGCGTCGAACAGCTGGGTCGGGCGAATGATCGTGCCTTGGCCTACGGTAGCGGAGCGATCCGGCGTGCCGCCGTCATCCTCGCTGTCGGGCTCGGGAGCATCCTCCACCGCGCTCGGCTTCACCAGCTTCGCAGCGCTTTCGTAGGCGTCGAGATTTTCCGCCGCGACCTTGTGCAGCTTGCGCGCCTCGGCACTTTCGAGGAATTTCTCCTCGATCAGGTGCGTGTCGGTCACTCCGCGCCACAGGCGGCTGAGCATGATTCCGCCATCGGGCGAACGCTCGCCGCTCCACTTTGCTTCGGTGTCGCCCATCTGGAGGCGTGCTGCCGCGCGGTCGAGCGCGTCACCCGCCGCGAGGTTTTCCGGATCGAACGCGCCCGCCATCGCGAGCGTTTCGACGATCGCGGTGTCGTACTTGCGCGGCGCGTAGGCGAGCAGGTTGCGCATCCGCAGTGCATGATCGACCAGCGCGGACAGATCAGCCCCGGCGCGCACGCCGGTCGCGCTGTCGAGCACGCGGTCCTGCAACCCTTCGGCGACCAGATAGCGGTCGAGCGCGCGCTCGTCCTTCAGGTAGACCTCGCTGCGGCCGCGCGCGACCTTGTAGAGCGGCGGCTGCGCGATGAAGAGATGGCCGTTCTTGACGATCTCTGGCAGCTGGCGGTGGAAGAAGGTCAGCAGCAGCGTGCGGATATGCGCACCGTCCACGTCGGCGTCGGTCATGATGACGATCTTGTGGTAGCGCAGCTTCTCGAGGTTGAAATCGTCGCGGATGCCGGTGCCCATCGCCTGGATCAGCGTGCCGACTTCCTTGGACGAGATGATCCGGTCGAACCGCGCGCGCTCGACATTCAGGATCTTGCCCTTCAGCGGCAGGATCGCCTGCGTCTTGCGGTCGCGGCCTTGCTTGGCCGAACCGCCGGCCGAGTCACCCTCGACCAGGAAGAGTTCGCACTTGCTTGGGTCGCGTTCCTGGCAATCGGCCAGCTTGCCCGGCAGCGACGCGACGCTCATGGCACCTTTACGGCTCATTTCGCGCGCACGCCGTGCGGCCTCGCGTGCGGCGGCGGCATCGACGACCTTCTGGACGATGGCCTTGGCGTGGTTGGGGTTTTCCTCCAGCCACTCGGTCATCTTGTCGCCCATCAGGCTTTCCAGCGGCGAGCGGACTTCGGAGCTGACCAGCTTGTCCTTGGTCTGCGAGGAGAACTTGGGGTCGGGCAGCTTGACCGAAACGATCGCGGTCAGCCCTTCGCGCATGTCTTCACCGCTGAGAGAGACCTTCTCCTTCTTGAGCAGGCCCGATGCGGCGGCATAGTTGTTGAGCGTGCGGGTCAGCGCGGTGCGGAAGGCGGCAAGGTGCGTGCCGCCGTCGCGCTGCGGGATGTTGTTGGTGAAGGCGAGCACGTTCTCGTAATAGGAATCGTTCCATTCGAGCGCGACGTCGATGCCGATCCCGTCCTTCTCCGCCGAGACGGAGATAGGCTCGGGGATCAGCGCATCCTTGTTGCGGTCGAGATAGTTGACGAAGGCCGCGATCCCGCCCTCGTAGAACAGGTCGTGCTCCTGTACATCTTCGCCCCGGCGGTCGCGCAGCTTGATGTGCACGCCCGAGTTGAGGAAGGCGAGTTCGCGGTAGCGATGCTCGAGCTTCTCGAAATCGAACTCGGTGACGTTCTTGAACGTGTCTTCGCTGGCCTTGAAGGTGACGCGCGTGCCTTTCTTCAAGCCGTTCTCGTCGCCGTTGGAGTCCACGGGCGGCGCATCACCGCGCACTTCGAGGCTGGCGACCGCATCGCCATGTTCGAAGCGCATCCAGTGCTCCTTGCCGTCGCGCCAGATGACCAGTTCGAGCCATTCGGACAGCGCGTTGACCACCGAGACGCCCACGCCGTGGAGGCCGCCCGAGACCTTGTAGGCATTGTCGTCGCTGGTGTTCTCGAACTTACCGCCCGCGTGCAGCTGGGTCATGATGACCTCGGCGGCGGAGACGCCTTCGCCCTTGTGCATGTCCACCGGAATGCCGCGGCCATTATCTTCGACCGCGACGCTGCCGTCGGGATTGAGCTCGATCAGGACGAGGTCGCAATGGCCCGCCAGCGCTTCGTCGATGGCGTTGTCTGACACCTCGAACACCATGTGGTGCAGGCCCGAACCATCGTCGGTATCGCCGATATACATGCCGGGGCGTTTGCGGACCGCGTCGAGGCCCTTGAGCACCTTGATCGAATCCGCACCATATTCGCCGGTATTCCGGCCATTCTTCGTGTTCTCGTCCATTGGGCGAATATAGGCATACGAGGGCTGAAACCCAAACGAAACATGGCGAAAACGCGGGCTTTTCCACGGGGTGTCGAACCGCGCTGGCCACTAATCGCAATGCGGGCCCTGTGCTGCCGGATTTGGCGTGTGTTCGGGCACGGCGGGCACGCGGCCGGGATCGGCATTGACCTTGCCCACCGGCTTCACCATCGCATGGGCCATGCTTTCTATACTCGACATCTTCCGGATCGGGATCGGCCCGTCCTCCTCGCACACGGTCGGCCCCATGCGGATCGCCCGGCGCTTCGTCCGTGCCCTCGAAAAAGCAGGCGAATTGCCGCAGGTAAAGCGGGTGGCGGTCGAGCTGCAGGGATCGCTCGCGCTGACCGGGATCGGGCACGGCACGGTCGATGCGACCATTCTTGGCCTTGCGGGCTTCCGGCCCGAACGGACCGATCCGGACGAGGCGGCGCGCACGCTGGCGAGCATTCGCGAGGACAAGCGGCTGCGGCTGGGCGATCAGCGCGAAATCGCGTTCGATCCGCAGGCCGATATTGATCTGGCCGGGCAGATCATCCCCGATCTGCATCCCAACGGCATGGTCCTGCGCGCCTACGACGCGGGTGGAAAGCTGCTGCGAGAGGGCACCTATTTCTCCACCGGCGGCGGTTTCGTCGCCTCGCAGGCGCAGCTCAAGAAGCCGCCGAAGGACGATCAGGTGAAGGCGGGCGCGAAGGTGCCGCACCCGTTCGGCTCGGCGCAGGAGCTGCTCGCGCTGTGCGATGCGCACGGCCTGTCCGTCGCCGAGCTGATCCTCGCCAATGAAGACGCGATGCGCCCGCGCGAGCAAACTGTCGCCGGGCTCGACCGGATTGCACAGGCGATGGACGGGTGCATCGATCGCGGGCTCACCCAGCGCGGTGTGCTGCCAGGCGGGCTCAAGGTCCAGCGCCGCGCGCCCGATCTGTGGGACAAGCTTTCCGGCAATCCCCTCTCCAACGAGCGGGAGCAGCTGTTCGACTGGCTCAACTGCTACGCGATGGCGGTGAACGAGGAAAACGCCGCCGGAGGCCGCGTGGTGACCGCGCCGACCAATGGCGCGGCGGGAATCATCCCGGCGGTGATCCGCTTCTATTGCAAGACCGCCGATGATGCCGACTGTGCGGAGAAGCGACGGCTGTTCCTGCTCACCGCAGGTGCGGTCGGCCTGCTGTACAAGCAGCGGGCGAGCATCTCGGGCGCGGAGATGGGCTGTCAGGGCGAGGTCGGCGTGGCGTGCTCGATGGCCGCTGGTGGCCTCGCCGCACTATGGGGCGCGACCCCGCATCAGGTCGCCAGCGCGGCGGAAATCGGGATGGAGCACAACCTCGGCCTCACCTGCGATCCGGTTGGCGGGCTGGTCCAGGTGCCGTGTATCGAGCGCAACGCGATCGGCGCGGTCAAGGCGGTCAACGCCGCGCGCCTCGCGCTGCACCGGACGGGGGCGGAAAGCCTCGTCACGCTGGATCAGGTGATCGAGACGATGCGCCAGACCGGGCTCGACATGAGCAACAAGTACAAGGAAACCAGCCAGGGCGGGCTCGCGGTCAACGTGGTGGAGTGTTGACCGGCTGACGCGCGCTCAGTCCGCGGAGCCGCCTCCCGAAGCGAAGGCGGGGCGGAAATCGACCGCGCCCTGCCAGATTGCCTGATCGAACACCGGGGCGAGCATGGCGCGACTCGCGGCGTCGAACTGGGTCGCGTGGCACTGGGTTGCGGCGGCGGCAGCGGCCAGGTCGGTCTCGTCATAGCCGATTCGCACGCTGAGCAGCGCGGGGTCGGTCTTCGCCCAGTTGGCCAGTTCCGCGACCGGTGCCTGCCGATCCGCCCGGATGCCGAAATAGAGCAGCGCCGGGCGCTCGTCTGTGGGCATCGCCTCGACCAGCTGGCTGGTAAACGCGCTGACCAGCCGGTGGTCGGCATGGCCATATCCGCCGTCCGGACCCCAGGTGATGATCGTCTCGGGACCGGCCGCCGCAATTTCGCTGGCGAGCCGGGCGATCAGCCCATCGCCATCGGGAGTGCCGCGCGCCTCGTCCGCCAGCTTTCCGTCGCCATAGCCGAGCATCATCGGCGCACCGAGGCCCAGCGCCTTGGTGGAGCAGCGCACTTCATCCTCGCGCGCGGCAGCAAGCGCTTCGCCCGGTTCCAAATCCGACACGCCCGGCCCGGCATCGCCACTGGTCGCATAGACCAGCCGCACGTCGGCTTCGGCGCGGGCGAGGGCGGAGAGCGCGGGGGCCATCGGCAGCTCGTCGTCCGGATGCGCGAGAATCACCATCACCGGGCGCGTATCGCCGGCCGGCTGCGCCAGCGCCGCGCTGGCGAACAGCAGGGCGGGCACGCCTGCAAGAAGCGGCTTGGACATTGCGTTTCTCCCCTGTTCCATTCCCGCGCGGAACCCTGCCTCTCGCGTTTCGCAATGTCGAGCGCACACGCGAAAAGGCCCGCGCGCCCTGAGGAGCACGCGGGCCTTGAGGTCCCCTTGGAGAGGGAGGGACCGCCCTCCGGCAACGCAGGCCCGCTTGGGGCGCATCAGCCTGGAGGAAAAATTGGCCGACGGGGATCTTAGGGGGGGAGAGGTCGATCCACCGCCGGCTCGAGAAGGGAAATAATCTTACGCCCTGCTTTATGAAAGTGAGAAAACACGCAGGGCAGTGCAGTTTTTTGCAACCAACTCTATGGGCTGGCTTCAGGTCATTTTCGGGCCCGGTATGGGCATCAATATTGCTTTTGCGCCAGGCTTTCGGAAATTTGGGAGGAGGGCGTCAGGTTCGATCCGATGCAACTCGCGGTATAAAGCCTCACCTGCACCGCTACGGCACCCGCTGGACAGGCGGCGGGGCAGCACTTACCGCGCGGCCATGCAGCCAGACCATCTCCCCGATTCCATCCTTATCGTCGATTTCGGCAGCCAGGTGACCCAGCTGATCGCGCGCCGCGTGCGGGAAGCGGGCGTATATTCCGAGATCGCACCTTTCACCCAGGCCGCAGAGGCGTTCGAACGGATGAAGCCCAAGGGCATCATCCTATCCGGATCGCCCGCCAGCGTGTGCGACGAAGGCTCCCCGCGCGCGCCGCAGGTGCTGTTCGACTCGGGCCTGCCGATTCTGGGCATCTGTTACGGCCAGCAGGTGATGACCACTCAGCTGGGCGGCGAGGTGAAGCCGGGTCACGAAACCGGCGAGGGCGGCGAGTTCGGTCGCGCCTTCCTGACCGTGACCGAGCCTTGCGTGCTGTTCGAAGGCCTGTGGGAGGTTGGCGAGCGGCATCAGGTGTGGATGAGCCACGGCGACAAGGTGACGCAGTTCGCTGACGGCTTCCGCATCGTGGCGACCAGCGACGGGGCGCCCTTTGCGCTGATCGCCGATGACGAGCGCCGCTATTACGGCACGCAGTTCCACCCCGAGGTGTTCCACACGCCGGATGGCGCAAAGCTGCTCGCCAATTTCGCGCGCCATGTCTGCGGCCTGTCGGGCGACTGGACGATGGCCGAATACCGCGCGACCAAGATCGCCGAAATTCGCGAGCAGGTGGGCGATGCGAAGGTCATTTGTGGCCTCAGCGGCGGGGTCGATTCCTCGGTCGCCGCGATCCTGATCCACGAAGCGATCGGCGAACAGCTGACCTGCGTCTTCGTTGATCACGGCCTGCTGCGGCAGGGCGAGCGTGAACAGGTCGAGACGATGTTCCGCGACCACTACAACATCCCGCTGGTGGTGGTGGATGCCGAGGAACGCTTCATGGCGGGTTTGGCAGGCGAGACCGACCCCGAGAAGAAGCGCAAGTTCATCGGCGGCGAGTTCATCAACGTCTTCGAGGAAGAGGCGAACAGGATCGGCGGCGCGGACTTCCTCGCGCAGGGCACGCTCTATCCCGATGTGATCGAGTCTGTCTCCTTCACCGGCGGGCCTTCGGTGACGATCAAGAGCCACCACAATGTCGGCGGCCTGCCCGAGCGGATGAACATGCAGCTGGTCGAGCCGCTGCGCGAGCTGTTCAAGGACGAGGTCCGCGATCTGGGCCGTGAGCTGGGCCTGCCCGACATGTTCGTCGGCCGCCACCCGTTCCCCGGACCCGGCCTCGCGATCCGCATCCCGGGCGAAGTGACCAAGGAACGCTGCGACATCCTGCGCAAGGCGGACGCGATCTATCTCGAAGAGATCCGCAACGCAGGCCTCTACGACGCGATCTGGCAGGCCTTCGCGGTGCTGCTGCCAGTGAAGACGGTCGGCGTGATGGGCGACGGGCGCACCTACGACAGCGTGTGCGCCCTGCGCGCGGTGACCAGCACCGACGGGATGACGGCGGACGTCTACCCCTTCGATGGCGCGTTCCTTGGCCGCGTGGCGACGCGCATCGTCAACGAGGTGCGCGGGATCAACCGGGTGGTCTACGACTATACGAGCAAGCCGCCCGGCACGATCGAATGGGAATAGTCGGGTGTATCGGGGGGTACGACGATGGTTCGCGCGATGGTGGCAGCTCTTGGCATTCTGGCGCTTGCCGGATGTGCTTCCCTTCCTCCCCAGCCCGATAGAGATGACCGCGCCGCCGCGCAGCTCGGCGTGCTTTCGCTTGGCACCGTGCAGCCGGGCCGGTTCGAGGCGATCACGGTAAGGCTCGACCTGCCTGCATCCGCGGCGGGATCGGTGCTGTCCTTTCCCGAGTCCTGGGGACCGGAAGAAAACCTGTCGCAACTGCGCGGGAACCTCGCGACTCGCGGGCTGGAACGGCTCCCGGGTGAGGGGGAGGCCTACCGCGTCGCCCCCGGCGGTGGGTGGATCACCTATACGGTGGCGCAGGATTACGGCGGGGAGCCCGACTGGGAGACCCACCGGCTGCCCGGAATGCGCGTCCGGACCGCACAGAACCACGCCTTCCTCCTCGGCAAGACTGTCCTTCCCACATGGTCGCAGGGTGGGGTGCCGCTGACGCTCGACCTGCAATCGCTCCCGCAGCGCGCGGCCTTCAGCTTTGCGCCCGGCGATTGCGCGACCGGCTGTGCGCTCGAGGATCTGGCGAATTCGGTGCTCGCGCTCGGCGACTTCGCCTTCGATATCAGGCAGGCGGGCAACACCACGGTCCGCAGCGCCATTCGCGGTTCCTTCGCGATGGACGCGGACGCGATGTCTGGCGTGCTGGCCGGAATGCTCGAGCAGGGGGCGCAGCGGTTCGCCGACGCGCCCTTCGCATCCTACCTGTTCGCCGTGAACCCGATCCCCGCGCCGCCGCAGGGCTCGGCGGTCGTGGGCACCGGCCTGCACCGCAGCTTCCTGTTGCTGGCGAGCGAGAACGCCGACGCCGAGCGGCTACGCCACACGATCGCGCACGAGATCGTGCACGAATGGATCACCCGCCGGATGGGGCCCACCGACGAGGCAACCGACCCGCAGCGGATGTGGTTCACCGAAGGCGCGACCGAGTATTTCGCGTGGAAGCTGCAACTCGCCGCGGGACTGATCGACACGCAGGACTTTCTCGCCGGCATGTCCGATCTGGCGAACGAGTACCTCTCCTCACCCGTGAGGGAGCTGCCTGCGGGCCAGCTGGCGGAGCGCATCTTCGAAAGCGAAGAAGCCCAGCGCCTGCCCTATCAGCGCGGCGCGCTGCTGGCCTGGCACTGGGACATGCTTGCCCGCGCACGCGGGTCCTCTCTCGAGGCGGTCATTGCCGATCTGATCTACGGGAATACGGGGCAGGAGTTGACCGATGCGCGGATCCAGGCGGCGATGGCGCGGCGCATCGGCGGGCATTTCGACAGCGATCTGGCGCGCTATGTGGTTCGGGGGCAGGCGCTCGATCCGATGGCGCTGACCCTGCCGGGTTGCGTGGTCGCGATGCAGGGGCCCTCCGGCACGGTCCGCTTTGCCGTTCGGGATGGCAGTTCCCGCGACTCGTGCCGGGCGGAGATTCTCGGCCCGGCCTGAAGCGGGAGGATCGGCCTGGAACAAGCCCGGTGCGCCGACATTGCCGGGGCACGATCCGATGGGAGCAAGCGGCCAATGGGAGCAAGCGGGAGGCACCGATGAGAGATATGATCCGCCTGATCGTCAAGGATTTCGGCTGGATCCACACCTCGCTCGGCCTGCTGGGTAACGTGCTGTTCTTCGTCGGCAGCATCCTCTTCCTGCCTGCATTCGAATCGCATCAGACGCTGGGCGTCTGGCTGTTCATCATCGGGTCGTTCCTGATGCTGGTCGGCGCGCTGGGCGAACTTGGCGTGAAGATCGTCGACAGCCGGGAGTAGCCCGGCGCTGCACTGCAAAAGAAACGGAACGCTCCGCTTCGCGCCCGCGTTGTGATCGGCAAATGGCCGCGTGGTTTTGCGCGGCGCATATCTTTGCCGGAGCTTTCCATGACCAATACCCACGCACCGCTGCTCGACCCGCTCGACATGGCGGATATCACCACGCCCAACAGGGTGTGGATGGCCCCGCTCACCCGCAGCCGCTCGACCGCGGGCGACTGCGAGCAGACCCCGCTCCACGCGCTCTACTACGCGCAGCGCGCGGGCGCGGGCCTGATCGTTTCCGAAGCCACGCAGATCAGCCACGAAGGGCAGGGCTATGCCTGGACGCCGGGGATCTTCACCGACGACCAGGTCGAAAGCTGGAAGCTGGTGACCGACGCTGTGCACAACGTCGGCGGGCGGATTTTCTGCCAGCTGTGGCATGTCGGCGCGATCAGCCACCAGGTGTTCCAGCCCGATGGCGGCGCGCCCGTTTCGGCCAGCGTATGGACGCCCGAGGGCGAGGCCTTCGTCGGCGACAGGCTGAGTGAAGGGCCGACCGTGCCGTTCCCCGAGGCGCGCGCGCTTGACCTCAACGAGATCCCGCGCCTGCTCGACGATTACCGCCACGCTGCGCGCTGCGCGGCCCGCGCCGGGTTCGACGGTGTGGAGGTGCACGCGGCGAACGGATACCTGATCGACCAGTTCTTGCGCAGCAGCACCAACCGGCGCGAGGACGAGTATGGCGGGAGCCTCGACAACCGGCTGCGCCTGCTGGACGAGGTGGTCGCCGCGGTGACCGAGGTCTTGCCCGCAGGCCGCGTCGGCGTGCGTTTGTCGCCGATGGGCGGGCCGGGCGGTTCGTCCGATGCCAAGCCGGAGGAAACCTACCCGGAAGCGGCAGCCAAGCTCGCCGGGCGCGGGCTCGCGTACCTGCACGTCGTGCGCCCCAACGGCCATACCGGCAGCGGCGGATCGGACGAGGGCAACGCGATCGTGAAGGACATGCGCAAGCGGTTCGACGGCGTGTTCGTCGCCAATGGCGAATTCTCGACCGAGGAAGCCGCGCAATGGGTCGCCGACGGCCATGCAGACGCGATCGCTTTCGGCCGGCTGTTCATCGCCAACCCCGATCTGCCCGCCCGCATCGCAGCGGGCGGCCCATACGAAGAGGCCAACGAAGACACGTTCTACGGCGGCGGGGCCGAGGGGTATGTCGATTATCCTACGCTCGACCGCGTCACCGATCCGCTGCCGGTCCCGGCCTGAGAGCGCGAAGCCTCGCCCCACTACGCAAGTTCTTTCCAGACACTGGAGCCCGATATGAAAGCCGTCAAAGTCCGCAATCCTGCCAGTCTCGACTCGCTCGAAGTCGTCGACATCGACGCTCCGGGCGAACCCGGCCCCGGCGAGGTGCGGGTGAAGCTGCACGCTTCCTCGCTCAACTTTCACGATTATGCGGTCGTCGCGGGGATGATCCCCACCGACGACGGGCGCATTCCGCTCTCCGACGGAGCGGGCGAGGTCGAGGCCGTCGGCGCGGGTGTCGAGGAGTTCGCGGTCGGCGACCGGGTGATGTCGGTCTTCTTCCCCGAGTGGCAGGATGGGCGTCCACCCATGGGCAGTTTCGAGACCACGCCCGGCGACGGGATCGACGGGTTTGCCTGCGAGACCGTGGTGAAACCCGCGCATGCCTTCACGCGGATGCCCGCCAATCTCGACTTCGCACAGGCCGCATGCCTGCCCTGCGCCGGGCTGACCGCGTGGCGCGCGCTGATGGAGGACGGCAATCTTCAGGCCGGGCAGACCGTGCTGCTGGAGGGCACCGGCGGCGTCTCGATCTTCGCGCTGCGGATCGCCAAGGCTGCGGGCGCGAGGGTGATCATTACCTCCAGCTCGGACGATAAGCTGGCGAGGGCGCGCGAGCTGGGTGCCGATCATACGATCAACTACAAGAGCAATGACGACTGGGGCGACGAGGCGTTCGACTGGTCGGGAGGTGTCGATCACGTGGTCGAGGTCGGCGGCCCGGGCACGGTCAATCAGGCGATCAAGGCGATCCGCCCGGGCGGGCACATCCACCTCATTGGGGTGCTCACCGGACAGAAGGGCGAGGTCGAAACCGCCGCACTGATGCGCAAGATGGGGCGGTTGCAGGGCCTGACCGTGGGCAGCCGCGCGATGCAGCTGCGCATGATCGCCGCGATCGAGGCTACGGGGATCGAGCCGGTGATCTCGGACCGCTTTGCGCTTGCCGATCTGGCCGATGCCTTCCGTCACGAGCAGGATCAGAAGCACTTCGGCAAGATTGCGATCGACATCTGACGCGTCTCGAAGACTCGCGCGGATTTGATCGGCGTCAATGATCTTGCGGCAGGCCCGCTGTATTGAGGCACAATCGCCATCAATGCGGGAGCCGTTTGATGTTTCGAATAACGCTGATCCTTTTACCGATCGTAGCGACCACTCTCATGGGCATCGCCGTTATCGCCGTCCTGTCGATGGATATGCAGGCCGGGTGGCAGCCGATTGCGGTCGCCTCGGCGGCGGGCTTCGTTCTCGCGGTTCCGATCTCGTGGTTCGTCGGCCGCAAGATCGTCGCCAAGACGGGTCTGGGCGGCTGACCATCATCTGCCAGGCCGCTTGCGGTCCTTGCGAGCGCCAGCCTATGCCGGGGCGATGCAGCTTCCCCTTGGCGATGATCCGCGGACCGAAACGCTACGCCAGCTTCAGCCGCGGCTGATCCAGCGGTTCGGGCGGATCGAGCGTGCGCCGAGGGAGAGGCGCGCGCCCGAATGGGTGCTGGTGCAGGGCGTGATCGGCGCGCGCACGCGCTCGGAAACCTCCAATGCGGCGACCGACCGGCTGCTGGCCGAATACGGGTCGTGGGAGGCTGTGGCCGATGCGCCGCTCGAAGCCTTGCAGGCGCAGCTCGCCACCCAGACCTACCCCAATGTTGCGGGCGAGCGGCTGAAAGCGTGCCTTACCGATCTCGTCGCGCGGCGCGGGGCGGTGGACCTGTCGCATCTCGAACCGATGGAGACCGACGCGGCGATGGTGTGGCTGGAGCAGCTGCCCGGCGTGGGGCGCAAGATCGCGGCAGGGGTGGTCAATACCTCCACGCTCGACCGCAAGGCTCTGGTGCTCGATTCGCACCACCGCCGGGTGCTCCAGCGGATGGGTTTGGTCCCGCAAAAGGCCGATACCGCGCGCGCCTACGCCGCGATCATGCCCGCGATGCCGTCCGAATGGAGCGCCGCCGATTACGACGAGCATCATCTGCTGATGAAGGAGATCGGCCGTGCCTTCTGTCGCCCCGCCAGCATGGCGTGCGGTGAGTGTCCGGCGCAGGCACTTTGCGGAACCGGGCGTGCGCGGGCAGGCTAGACGCATATCTGCCGCTCACACGAAAAAGGCCGCCCGGATTGCTCCGGACGGCCTTTTGGTTTGAGAAATAATAGGGCGGTTTAGCTGCCGCGCTCGACCCGCTTGTAGGGGATGAAATCGGTCAGAAAGACGTTGCCGGAATAGAAATTACCGGCCGGGGTGCGCGTGGTCACGATGTCGCTGCGGCACAGGTTGATGCCCTGGCGGCGTACGACCAGATAGTCATCATCGTCCAGATCCTCGGGATTCTGGGTGTAATTGACGTAGAGCGTGCCGCCGGCATCGTAGACGATCGCGGTACCGTCGATGATCTTCGTGCTGCGTACCGGGCGGGCCATGATGCATTTCTGCGGCTGACCTGCCTCGCGACCTTCGAGCATCTTGGCGAGTTTTTCCTCTCCCGTCTGCCTTTCGGCGAGCGCGGGGGTGCTGGCGACGGCAAGCGCGGCAAGCATGGGGATGGCGAAACGAAAACGATTGGTCATGGCGATATCCTCGGCAAAAATCGTCCCTCTGAGGCGAGCGTGATAGCGCACCCAGTCTGAACAACGCCTGAGAATCGCCGATGCTCCCGGCGGGCCTGCCCCCGGGGTCGCTCTGCCGATATTTGGGGATGGGGCCCTAGGGGTGCCCCGGGTCCGCGCCTTCGGAAATATCGCGCAAGCTGGCCTGGTCGACACCGTCGGCAGGCCCGCCTTCGAGCACGAAACGCCGGTCGCAATAGCCGCAATCGACATAGCCGTGCTCGTCGATTTCGAGATAGATCTTCGGATGGCCGAGGGCTGCGGGCTTGTAGTTCTCGCCCGTGC
Source organism: Citromicrobium bathyomarinum (assembly GCA_001306305.2). Lineage (NCBI taxonomy): Bacteria > Pseudomonadati > Pseudomonadota > Alphaproteobacteria > Sphingomonadales > Sphingomonadaceae > Citromicrobium > Citromicrobium bathyomarinum. Next base: position 48,330 of record CP155577.1, on the reverse strand, counting down.
GAATGTCGGTCGCGCCATCGCACCAGACGCGGCGGGTGGTCACCTTGGAGATCTCGGGCGGGGGCGGCATGATCGACATAGGCACGCGCATATCTTCGTGCTTGCCGCACGGCAAGAGCATGTGCGCAACAGGACGCGCGCAAAGCGGTGGCCAAGCGGGGCGATGCATTTTAGGGCGGCGGCATGGAAAACCGGCCTGCAATTTCGATCGACAACCTGACCAAACGCTATGCCCCCGCCAAGGGTGAGAGCGAGGGCAAGCTGGCGCTCAAGGGCGTCAGCTTCGATGTGCCGCAGGGCGGCATCTTCGGCCTGCTGGGCCCCAATGGCGCGGGCAAGTCCACGCTGATCAACATCCTTGCCGGGCTGGTCACGCGGACCAGCGGCAGCGCGCAGATCTGGGGCTTCGATACGGCGAAGAACCCGCGCAATGCCAAGCGCGCGATCGGCATCGTGCCGCAGGAAATCGTGTTCGACCCGTTCTTCACCCCGTTCGAGGTGCTGGAGAATCAGGGTGGCTTCTACGGCATCCCCAAGTCCGAGCGGCGCAGCGAGGAACTGCTGAAGGCGGTCCACCTGTGGGACAAGCGCGATGCCTACGCCCGCACGCTGTCGGGGGGCATGAAGCGCCGCCTGCTGATTGCTAAGGCGATGGTCCATTCCCCGCCGATCCTGGTGCTGGACGAGCCGACCGCGGGCGTGGATGTCGAACTGCGCCGTCAGCTGTGGGAACTGGTGACGCAGCTGAACAGGGAAGGCGTCACCGTGGTCCTCACCACGCACTACCTCGAAGAGGCCGAGCAGCTGTGCGACCGGATCGCGATCATCAACCATGGCGAGCTGATCGCCAACAAGCCGACCCGCGAGCTTGTCAGCATGGCGCGCGAGAAGATCATCCGGCTGGAGGTCGACAAGCCGCTGGCGGGCGCTCTGATGGATCCGGCCTTCACCCGGTCCGAAGTCACCGCGCCGCGCACGCTGGAGGTCACTTACGACCGCGACAGGATGACCGCGGGCCAGGTGCTGACCATCGTGCAGGGCCACGGCTACGCGATCCAGGATGTCTCGACCCTCGAACCCGATCTGGAGGACGTGTTCGTCCAGCTGACCGGCGCGGGGTAACAAGCTGACTTTGCGCCGGTTTGCCCGCAAACTGGTGCACGGCGCGATAACTATTGGTCAATCACCAGCCGTTAGAACGGCTGCATGGCACATTTGCCACCTTTGTATCACCTGCGGCCCGCATGGCTGCGTCAGGCCTTTTTCCTGATTGCGCTGACATGCGCCGTTTGCGCCGGACAGGCCAGCGCCTGCGTGGGAAGCGCCGACCCGGTCATTTCCCGGCTCGAAATCGAGGTCGGTCGCAACCCGCTCGCGGCGCTCGACAGCATTGCGCAGGAAATCGCGGATACCGATCCGCTGGACAAGCGCCGGCTGGCCGAATTGTACATCGTCCAGGCAAAGGCGCTGAATATGGGCGGTCTGGATTCCGCGCCTGCGCTGAAAAAGGCGCGCAGCGCGGCGAGCAAGCTCTCGGAGCGGGCACCGGCCAATATCCTGCTGCAGATGAACGCCTATTATGATCTGCCGGACGAGGCTGCAAAACGGCGCGCGATGTCCTCGCTCCTGCGCGGCTATCGCTCTTTGCCGGACGGAAGCAGCGCGAAGACCTGCCGCGCGGTCGATCTGGCCTTCAACTACAGCTTTCAGGAAAAACCGCGCGAAGCCTTCACGTTCGCCTCGCAGGCCTATCTCAACAGCGCCGACGACAAGTCCTCGCCCGCGCGCGCGGAGGCGGCTTCGGCGCTCGCCTATCTGGTCTCCAACAGTCACGATTTCGACTATGCGAAACAGCTGCACTCCGAAGCGCTCGCCATCCAGCTGAAGCTGGGGATGAGCGATCTCGCCGCGAACGAGCTGCTCGTGCGCGGATATACCAAGCTCAAGGACGGGGAATGGACCGATGCCGTTGCCGATTTCAGGGAGTCGGCAAAGCAGGCCCGCAGCTACGGCAACCAGTATGCTGTCGATTACGCGTTGCTCGGCGTGTGTCAGGCTGCGTCCGAAGGGGGCAAGATCGCCGATGCGGCACCCGAATGCGAGCGTGCCTATCAGGGCCTGGGCAAACCGGACGAGGCGATGGCCCTGCCAGCCACCGCGCTGATGGCGAAACTGTTTGTCGAGCGCGGCAATCCGGGCAGGGCTCTTGCGATCCTCGATCCCATGATCGCGAAGGGCAAGCAGGAGAACGCTTCCGACGACTGGGTCATGGCGCTGGAGACCCGGGCGCAGGCTCTTTTCGCGCTTGGACGCAACGCGCAGGCTTACGAACAGATGCGCGAGGCGAACGAGGCCGCCAAAACCTTCCACAACGCCGACATGCAAAGTGGAGCGGCTGCCCTTCAGGCGCGCTTCCAGACCCGCGAGTTGCAGAATCTCCTCGCCGAGGAAGAGCGGGCGAGCAGCACGCGCCTGCGGCTCGCGATCGCGGTGATCGCGGGCTCGACCACCACGCTGCTCCTGCTCGGCACGCTGATCTTCTTCCTCCTGCGGCACCGCCGCCGCTTCCGCCGCCTTGCGATGACCGACCCGCTGACGGGACTCGCCAATCGCCGCGCGACGCTGGAGCGGGTAGGCGCGGCCTTGCCCGGACCGGATGCCCCGCACCCGCGTGCCTCGTTCGCGCTGCTCGACATCGACCATTTCAAATCGTGCAACGACACCTTCGGTCACGACGCGGGCGACCAGGTGCTGAGCCAGTTCGCCCGGGTGGTCGAGCGATGCGTCCGTCCGACCGACATCGTCGGGCGCTGGGGTGGGGAGGAATTCCTCGTCATCCTGCCCGCGACCGGGCTGAAGGATGCGCTCGACATCATCGAACGGGTCCGTAGCGAGGCCGCGCTGGAGGAGTTCGATTTCGCCCCCGGCTACCGGCTGCGGTTCAGCGCGGGTATCGCGATGCCGAGCGAGACGGGCGGCGTCACCGATGCGTGTATCAAGCTGGCCGACCGGCGCCTCTATGCGGCGAAGCATAATGGCCGGAACCGGACCTGTATCGATGCGGGCATCGCATGGGCCGGACCTCCCGCGCCGACTCCTCCTCCTTCCAGCGGCGTCTCAGGCACCGGCTCAGGTTCCGCGCAGGCCGCGTGACCACTTCCCGATCGCGCTGGGGCTGCTCCTAGCGCGACGAGCCGGGCGGCAGGGCGAGTCGCGCGATATGTTCGCCATCCAGCTCGATCAGCCAGTTCTCGGGATAACCCGTGATCCAGATCGTCCAGCCGAAATCGAGCAGCACGTCGAGATGGGCGATTCCATCGCTTGCCATCAGCGCCACGTCGGTCTCCAGGCCGGTATCGTAACCGAAGCGGATCATTGTGCCGGGGTCGGTCGCGCGGCCGATCATCGCGCCGATCACATCGATGCGCTTTTGCGCGGTCCGGCTGCCATCGGGGTCGTCCGCGTCATTGAGCCAGCAGTGGTCGCTATCGGCAGGCTCGGGGCAATCGGGCCACCACACGCCATTGCCCGCGATGCGGATGTGAGGGGGTGTCCAGATCCCGTCGAAGCGCGGCTCGTGCGGAACGCCGCGTTCCATCAGGCGCGGGATGATGGTCCCGTTCACGCTGGGTGGTTGCGGGTTTGCCTTCAGCGCTGCGCGCCGTTCTTCCAACTGCTTTCGCTTTTCCGGGTCCATGGGTGTTTGCACACCGCGAACCCGGTGCGATCAAGCGAAAAATGCTCGCGCCGCGGGCCTAGCCGTCCAGCGACCAGTGCGAGGGCAGGCTGGCGAGGCATTCGCCCATCGCCGCGATGGTCCGGTCGCGCTCGACACCGTTGAACTTGACGAGCACGGCCGCGCTTTCGTCGTTCGGCCTGGTCAGCAGAAAACCGCCGGTCTTCTGAATATCATCGAAATCGAGCTGCAGCGCGTTGAGGGATGAGGCGTATTCGAAGATGCCCGGCCCCTGTTCCTTCTTGATGAAGGCCTTGCGATCGGTGACGATCCCCTCGGTCGTCAGGCGCCGGAAGTCGAACTCCTCGCGATCGGTCCCGACATCGGCCGTCGTCAGAAGGTACAGCTGGCTGGTCACACTCGTGCGGCCGATCAGCACCGTGACCGCGGTCTTGTCCGCCGCGTTCATGAACAGCATCGAACAGGTGGTGCCCGTCCGCTCGACCTTTGCGGATTGCGCCCCGTCGGCAAACTGGAGGAATACCTTCGGGGCGGGCTCCTGCGCGGCTGCCGGCGATACGGCGATGGCGAGGCCCGCGAAGAGTGCGGCGAAAGGCTTGCTGGACATTGATGCGATCCCTGCTGCTGTCGGTTTATCTTCGCCCAACCCAATCCCTTCTCGCTTGTCCAATGACAAAAGCCGTCATAGCTGCATCAGATATGACACAGCAAAGCGCGCAACATGATGTCCTCGTGATCGGCTCGGGCGCGGCTGGCCTCACCGCGGCGCTGGCCCTTGCCGAAGAGAAGAAGGTGCTGGTGCTCGCCAAGGGCTCGCTCACCGGCGGCAGCACGGCGTGGGCGCAGGGCGGGATCGCCGCCGTGCTCGACGCGGGCGACACCTTCGAAGATCATATCCGCGATACGATGGTCGCTGGCGCGGGGCTCAATGATCGCGAGACGGTCGAATTCGTGATCGAACGCGCGCCGCATGCGATCGACCGGCTGATCGAGCTGGGGGTGCCTTTCAACAAGGAAAGCGGCGCGCTGCACCTGACCCGCGAGGGCGGGCACTCGCATCGCCGGATCGTGCATGTGAACGATGCGACGGGCTGGGCGGTGCAGTCCGCGCTGCTCAAGGCGGCGGAGGAAAACCCCAACATCACCCTGCTGCCGGGCCGCACCTGCGTCGACCTGATCACCGGGCGGCACGAGCTGCGCTATTCGGGCGCAGGCCAGGTGTGGGGTGCCTATGCGCTCAACGAGGAAACCGGCGAGGTCGAGGCGCATGTGGCGCGCGCGACCGTGCTCGCCGCGGGCGGGGCAGGGCGCTGCTACCTGTTCTCGACCGCGCCGCGCGGCGCGACCGGCGATGGCATCGCGATGGCGTGGCGCGGGGGCGCGCGGGTCGCCAACATGGAAATGATGCAGTTCCACCCGACCTGCCTCTATAATCTGGAGGTCAAGAACTTCCTCATTACCGAAGCGGTGCGGGGCGAGGGCGGGCGGCTCTACAACCCGCGCACGGGCAAGCGGTTCATGGAATTCTACGATCCCGAACGGCTGGAGCTGGCGCCGCGCGATGTCGTGGCACGCGCGATCGACGCCGAGATCAAGCGCTTCGGGCTCGACTACGTCCATCTCGACATCAGCCACCAGCCGCCCGAATTCGTGAAGGAGCATTTCCCCACGATCCACGAGAAGCTGCTCGGCCTCGGCATCGACATGACCACCGGACCGATCCCGGTGGTGCCCGCGCAGCACTATACCTGCGGCGGGGTGCTGGTGGACCTGTATGCGCGCACCGATCTGCCCGGCCTGTGGGCGGCTGGCGAATGTATCGAGAGCGGACTGCACGGGGCCAACCGCCTCGCCTCCAACAGCCTGCTCGAATGCTTCGTCTTCGGCGAGGCGGCGGCGCGCGACATCCTGTCGATGTGGGACGAGCTCGACGCGCCGCCGGAAATCCGCCCGTGGGACGCGAGCCGGGTGACCGATTCGGACGAGGCCGTCGTCATCAAGCAGAACTGGACCGAGATCCGCCGCTTCATGTGGAACTATGTCGGCATCGTGCGCACGACCAAGCGGCTCGAACGGGCGGCGAACCGCATCCGCCTGCTCCAGAGCGAGATCGACGATTACTACGGCAGCTTCCGGGTCACGACCGATCTGATCGAGCTGCGCAACCTCGTCCAGGCGGCCGAGCTGATCGTGCGCTGCGCGCTCGAACGCAAGGAAAGCCGGGGGCTGCACTTCACTCTCGACCATCCGCAGACGGACAGCATTGCCCGCGATACCGTGCTGCTACCGCGTTGAGCCCGTCCCCGTCGGCGGACAGGCCGGGGTGAGAAATCGTTAACCCTTTCCCTGATAGCCCGCTCCCCGGACGGGAGGCCTCGTTCCATCACGGAGGCCATTTTCGGTGCGGTTCTATTGTGCCACCCGGCGGGTGTTTCCCCGCCACTACATCCTGCGCATCTTCTTGTTGTGCTTCGTTTCGGTCCACCTGCCGATCCTCGCCTTTGCCGGCACGATGGCCTGGCTGGGTACGTGGAGCTGGGCGGTTTTCTGGCCGATCCTGCTTGCCACGGTGCTGGGCACCGGCGCGGCAATTCTGGGCATGGCCGGTCTGCTCAAGCCGATCGGGATCGCGACCGAACAGCTGCGCCGGGTGCAGCGCGGCGAGATGGTGGAGCGCATTCCGGAAGGCGGCCCCGACATGGCGGGCCAGCTGCTCGCCGCGGTGGAGCTTGCCGCGCAGGCGACGCGCGAGCGGGTGGAGAAGGTCCGCAGTCTTGCCGGCAGTGATCCGCTGACCGGGCTGCGCAACCGGCGCGGGCTCAACGAAAGTCTCCAGGCGGTGCTCGCCAGCGGAGGCAGCGGAACGATCGCGGTGCTCGACTGCGACCGGTTCAAGCAAGTGAACGACACTCTGGGCCATGCTGCGGGCGACCGCGCGCTGCGCGCGATTGCCGGCGGAATTCGCGCGCATACCCGCGAGGCTGACACCGCCGCCCGCTGGGGGGGAGACGAGTTCGTCATCTACTTTGCGGATCTCGACCCCGATGCGGCGGGGCAGGTGCTCGTGCGGATTCGCGATGCGCTGCACCAGCAGCCCGCCGCCCTGATCGACGATCGGCCGCTGGGCTTCTCCTTCGGGCTGGCGCGGCTGGGCGGAGCGCAGGGCCACCGCGATTCGAACAGCGCCTTCGATGCCGCCGACCGCGATCTCTACCGCGCCAAGCAGGCCTGTCGCGGCGCAATACCGGCCTGATCCCATTTTCCATCGGCATAACAATTGCTAATTATGGCTGAATCGGGGCGCTGAGCCATTGGTGGGGTGTGCCGCCCACCGGGGCGGAAGCAACAGCAAGGACAGACGTCATGAAGAAGTTCGCATTTTTCGCCGCCCTGCCGGTCGCCGCCCTCGCGCTGAGTGCGTGTGGCCAGGATGACGCCGTCGAAGAGCGTGGCGACATGCTCGAAGAGCGTGCCGACGCGGTCGAAGATTACGGCGATGATCAGGCCGCAGCGATGGAAGAACGCGCCGACGAAGCGCCGACCGATGCGCAGGAAGATGCCCTCAACGCCCGCGCCGAGGAAATCGACGACATCGGCGACGAACGTGCCGACGCGCTCAACGAACGCGCCGACGAAATGGAATAAGGCTTCGCGCCGCATTCGCCGGTCTTTCCGGCAAGGGGCCTCCGTCAGAAATGGCGGGGGCCTTTTTCGTCGATTCTTGCGTTCGAGGATATGCCCGATGCATTTTTTCGAAGCGCTTTTCGCGAAGCGGGCGCTGCTAGCGCACCCGCCTGGCAAGCTGAATCCACCTAGCGGTTTTTACCCACAGTTTGGTTGCGCCGGACCGCGGCTCCCGAATCGGCGCACCCGGTGCCTTTGACGACTCGTCCAGACCCTTTGGCGGGCCGTCCCGTGGTTTTTTGAGTCGCCCCACCCTTGCGCCACCCGGCTGGCTGATTCATGTTTGCTGTCCTTCGCGATACGGACGCGGTCCGGGAGCAGGGCTCTCGCGGGGGACGCGTGATAGTGCGGGCAAGATCCGCCAGTGCGCGGTTTAGGAAACAGCATGGGGCGTCACCACGGCGCACCATTCGGGCAATGCGTTAGGGGCGAGCTATGGAATTCAGCACTGGCGAGGCCGATATTTCCAATATGGGCGAAGACACGGCACGCCCCCACGGCAAATCGACGGGCGGCAAGACCGCCGGCGGCAAAGGGCAAAAGGGTGCAAAGGCATCCGGCAAGGCCCAGAAGAAGGCAGTTACGATGGACAAGGATGATCGCGGCTCGGGCGAACTGGTCGCCGAAGCCACCGCCGAGGCGATGGCCAGGGCGGTCGCGGCGAGCGCCGCCGACACCTCCGACAGCAAGAAGATCAACCCGCGCCGGTTCGAGATCGTCACCGATTCCGCGCGCGATGCGAACCTGACCGAATTCGGCAAGGAGACGCTGGAAGACCGTTACCTGCTGCCGGGCGAATCCTATCAGGATTTGTTCGCCCGCGTGGCCGATGCCTATGCCGACGACCAGGCGCATGCGCAGCGGCTGTACGACTACATCTCGAACCTGTGGTTCATGCCCGCGACCCCTGTGCTGTCGAACGGCGGCACCAATCGCGGCCTGCCGATTTCGTGCTACCTCAACTCGGTCGAAGACAGCCTCAACGGCATCGTCGACACCTGGAACGAGAACGTGTGGCTCGCCTCCAAGGGCGGCGGCATCGGCACCTACTGGGGCAATGTGCGCGGGATCGGTGAGCCGGTCGGCCTCAACGGCAAGACCAGCGGCATCATTCCCTTCGTGCGCGTGATGGACAGCCTGACGCTGGCGATTTCCCAAGGCTCGCTGCGCCGTGGCTCGGCCGCGTGCTATATCGACATCAGCCACCCGGAGATCGAGGAATTCCTCGAAATCCGCAAACCCTCGGGCGACTTCAACCGCAAGGCGCTGAACCTCCACCATGGCGTTCTGGTCACCGACGAGTTCATGGAGAAGGTCCGCGCGGGCGAGGAATTCGACCTCGTGTCTCCGCGCGATGGCTCGGTCCGCAAGACGGTCGACGCGCGCAGCCTCTTCCAGAAGCTGGTAGAAACGCGGCTGGCGACGGGCGAGCCCTATATCGTGTTCTCCGACACGGTGAACTCGATGATGCCCAAGCATCACCGCGATCTGGGCCTCAAGGTCTCGACCTCGAACCTTTGCTCGGAAATCACCCTGCCCACGGGCCGCGACCACCTCGGCAATGATCGCACGGCGGTGTGCTGCCTCAGCTCGCTCAACCTCGAAAAGTGGGACGAGTGGAACAGCGACAAGCAGTTCATCGAGGACGTGATGCGCTTCCTCGACAACGTGCTGCAGGACTATATCGACCGTGCCCCGCCCGAAATGGCGCGGGCCAAGTATTCCGCCAGCCGCGAACGCAGCGTCGGCATGGGCGTGATGGGCTTCCACTCCTTCCTGCAGAGCAAGAACCTGCCGCTCGAAGGGCCGATGGCCAAGGCGTGGAACATCAAGATGTTCCAGCACATCAGCACCGCGGCCAACGAAGCCTCGATGATGCTCGCGCATGAGCGGGGCCCGTGCCCCGATGCCGAGGAAATGGGCGCGATGGAGCGGTTCAGCTGCAAGATGGCGATCGCGCCGACCGCGTCGATCAGCATCATCTGCGGCGGCACGTCCGCCTGCATCGAGCCGATCCCGGCGAACATCTACACGCACAAGACCCTGTCGGGCAGCTTCATCGTCAAGAACCCGTACCTGCAGGAGCTGCTGGCGAAGAAGAGCAAGGATTCGACCAATGTGTGGAATTCGATCCTCGAACGCGGCGGCAGCGTGGCGCACCTCGACTTCCTGACGCCGGAAGAAAAGGCGATCTACAAGACCAGCTTCGAAATCGACCAGCGCTGGCTGCTCGAATTCGCGGCCGACCGTTCGCCGATGATCGACCAGGCGCAGAGCCTCAACCTCTTCATCCCCGCCGATGTCGACAAGTGGGACCTGATGATGCTCCACTTCCACGCGTGGGAGAAGAAGATCAAATCGCTCTACTACCTGCGGTCGAAGAGCATCCAGCGCGCAGGCTTCGCCGGCGGCGTGGAGGCCGACAACACCTCCGAAGCGGCGAAGTACGAGCTGGCGGCGGGCACGGGCGAGCAGACCGATTACGAGGAATGCCTCGCCTGCCAGTAGGGTGAAGCCAGCGTGGCGCGGATCCGGCGGTGCCCTGCACCGGCCGATCTGCGCCAGCGATACGCGTGATCACGAGGCCGTATAGTCGGCCTGCTCAATATCTTCGACGATACCGACCTGCACCGGCGTCCAGCCAAGCGTGCGCCGCGTCCACTCGCTCGATGCCGGTCCGTTGTTGACGACCCAGCTCGCCAGTGCGCCGAAGTGGTCTTCCGCTTCGTCGGGGGTGAGCGATCGGGTCGGCAGGCCTAGCTGCCGGCCGATCGCCTCGGCGATCTCGCGGAAGGGAACGCCCTCCTCGGCGACCGCGTGATAGGCTTCGCCGCGCGCGCCGCGTTCGAGCGCTAGGCGGTAGACGCGCGCGGCATCCAGTCGGTGGACCGCCGGCCAGAGATTGTCGCCGTCGCCCACATAGGCGGACACGCCTTTCTCGCGTGCCACGGCAGCCAGCATGGGGACGAAACCATGCGTTTCGCCCTTGCCATGGACCGAGCGGGGATTGCGCACGACATTGGCGTGGATCCCGCGTTCGGCCAGCGCGAACGCGGTTTGCTGCGAGGCGCGCGGAAATTCCGGCAATATCCCGGGCCGGTCGGCTTCTTCCGCCTGTTCGCCCGTCAAATGCAGAAAACCGTCGGTGACGATGATCGGCCTCGTCGAGCCGGCAAATACGTCGCCAAAGGTCTCGATCGCCCGGCGGTCTTCCTCTGCGAGTTCGCCGATGCGCGAGATATCGAGGCCGAACGCGGTGTGGATGATGCCGTCCGCATCCGCTGCGCCCCGGCGCAAGGCGTCGAGATCGTCTAGCGACCCGACCACCGCAGTTCCGCCAATCGAGGCAAGGTCTGCACCTTTCTCGGCGGATCGCACCAGACCGATGACGGTGTGACCTGCGTCGATGAGCTCGCGCGCGATCGCGGAGCCGATCCAGCCATTTGCGCCTGTCAGAAATACCCGCATTGCAATCTCCTTGCTGCCCGGGACGGACCAGGGCTATGTTGGCGTCAGTCACTGACATAGTCGCAATGTCAGTCACTGACAATGGAGAAGCATGGCTAAATCTGGATCGGCGGCGCGGGCCCGCCTGCAACAGGCAGCAGTCGAACTGTTTCGGCAGAACGGGTTCGACGACACCACGGCCGCGCAGATTGCGAAGCGCGCCGGGGTGACCGAGCGGACTTTCTTCCGCCATTTCAGGGACAAGCGGGAAGTGCTTTTCGACGGGCAGTCAGTGCTGGCAGAGGCGCTGAGCAAGGCGATTGCCGACGCTCCGCCCGGCATGCCGCCGCTCGACGCGCTGTTTCGCGCGTTCGGGTCGGTAATGCCGCTCATCGAGGCCAATCGCCCCTTCTCCAAGCCTCGGCAGGAGGTCATTTCCGCAACGCCAGCCCTTCAGGAACGCGAGCTGGCGAAACACCAGGCGTTGTCCGCCACGCTGGCCGCGGCCTTGCGCACGCGGGGCGTGGCCGGCGTGCAGGCCGCGCTGGCCGCCCAGGTCGGCATGGCTGCATTCGCCGACGCCACGCTCGCCTGGCTGGAGAACGAGGAACCCGGTCTGGCCGAGCGTCTCGACCTGGCCGAAAAGGCTCTGAGAGACCTTCTCTAGTCGTAGGCCGATGGCCTGTCCGCCCGCTACCGGGAGAAATCCCGGTGCCGCGCCGCCGTCGGTGCACGCGATTTCTCGCATGAAAAACCCCGGCGCGCGCTTGGCAAGCCGGGGCTCTTGCAATCTGACTGGCAGGGCATGGCCCTCGCCAGTCAATCATCGAGTGTCGTTAGGCGGGGGTGGTCGCCTTGTTGCCGAGGCCGACGGGCAGCGGCGTGCCTTCCTTGAGCACGACGCGGTTGTCGTCGAGCTTTTCGACCGCGTCGAGCGCGATGAAGTGGTGCTGGTCGTCCATCGCATCCGACTTGGTCAGCTTGATGCGTTCGTCTGCGACCTCATCAACCGTGCCGACGTGCTGGCCGGTCGAATCGACGATTTCCATGTGTTCCTTGATGCGGATCTTCTCGAACATAAAATGCTCCAATCGTTCTTTGTTTTCAAAGGCCTGTGTCGGCCTGTCTTACATGAAACCAATGGACGGGGCGGGGCAATCGTTCCGAAGTGGCCGGGCGAGAGCGGCCATGCGTGCGCTTGCGGCGATGATGTGAGTGCGGCATTCTGAGCCCATGGGGGAAGACGTAGCTCTGCATATCGGCGCGGCGGATGTGAGCTGGGGCGAGCTGTGGCCGCTCGGCATCTTCGCACTGACGGTGCCGGTCGTGCTCATGCTTCCGTGGGCCGCGTGGCATGTGCGAGACTGGCGTATCCGCAAGGCGCGCGCGACGGGCAAAACCGAAATTGCGGACATACTTGCGCTCGATCACGACGAGGACAACTCGCCCAGGTTGCCGACCGCCCTTCTTCTGAGGACCGCGCTAATGATGATCGCTTGGCCTGCGCTGATCATCTTTCAGGAAAACTTCGCCGACGAGCTCGAGCATATGATGGGCAGGGGGTGGGGCTTTGCCGCGATGATGCTGACGATCGGCTTCATCGCCGCCTGCGGGTGGGTGTGGGAGAAGGTGAAGCGCAACGCGATGTCGCCCGACGAACTCGCCGCGCTGGAGGAAGAGGAAGAACACCAGCGCTGGATGCGGTCGTTCGAGGGGGATGGAATGGCAGCGCTTGGTTACGGGGTTGCGGGCGGCCTTCTCGTGATGTTCGCGATAATATATTTCCTGGTCAACGGAATCCCCGGCTGGCGGTGATCTGCGTCAAAGACGCGGGCAGACCGTGCTGCTTATCCACCACCCAGTGCCCGCCCTTGCTATCGAATCACCGCTGTGATTCCTTATGTTGGTTCACCCAGTAAGATCGTAAACACCGAAGAAGGCCCCCGCGCCCCGGAGAACACCCAATGTCGCTGCTCGAAGCCCGCAAGACCTACAAGCCTTTCGAATATCCGTGGGCGTACGACTTCTGGAAGCGCCAGCAGCAGGTTCACTGGATGCCCGAAGAGGTTCCGCTGGGCGAGGATTGCCGCGACTGGGCGCAGAAGCTGTCCGAGCACGAGCGTAACCTGCTCACCCAGATCTTCCGCTTCTTCACCCAAGCCGATGTCGAGGTGCAGGACTGCTATCACGAGAAATACGGCCGGGTGTTCAAGCCGACCGAGATCAAGATGATGCTCGCCTCGTTCTCCAACATGGAGACGATCCACATCGCGGCCTACAGCCACCTGCTCGACACGATCGGCATGCCCGAGAGTGAGTACGGCATGTTCCTCGAATACGAGGAGATGAAGGACAAGCACGACTACCTGCAGCAGTTCGGGGTCGACACGGACGAGGATATCGCCCGCACGCTCGCCGCGTTCGGCGGCTTCACCGAAGGCATGCAGCTGTTCGCCAGCTTCGCGATGCTGATGAACTTCCCGCGCTTCAACAAGATGAAGGGCATGGGCCAGATCGTCAGCTGGTCGGTCCGCGACGAAAGCCTCCACTGCGAAGGCATCATCCGCCTGTTCCACGAATTCGTGCGCGAGCGGGACTGCTACACAAAGGCGGTCAAGGAAGACATCATCGACATCTGCCAGAAGTCGGTGCGGCTGGAAGACAACTTCATCGACCTTGCCTTCGAAATGGGCCCGGTCAGCGGGATGACCGCGAAGGAGATCAAGAAGTACATCCGCTACATCGCGGACTGGCGGCTGGGCCAGCTGGGCCTGCAGCCGATCTACATGATCGACGAGCACCCGCTGCCCTGGCTGACCCCGCTGCTCAACGGCGTGGAGCACGCCAACTTCTTCGAACAGCGCGCCACCGAATATTCCAAGGGCGCCACCAAGGGCGACTGGAACACGGTGTGGAGCACCTTCGACAAGCGCAACAAGGCCAAGGCCGCGAACGAAGTCGACCGCACCGAGGACGACGGTCCGGGGCTGTTCGGGGATGATGCCGGGGGCGTGCAGGCGGCGGAATAAAATCCGCTAGAGGCTAGTATAGATCGCGATCGGATCTACAATGATCTCGTTTCCCGCTCTTCCGAAAAAATTGTCTTCGATTTCTCGCATTGCATTTGCAAATCCCAGGATTTGCTCGCGTAGCGTTGCCGCACCAGATGCGCCAAACTCTACTGGGGATTCGATTTCCTCTGCTTGGGTAACAGATCCTACCAATGTAAAGGTTTTTTCCGAAATCCTCGAATAACGCTGGATTACTTCTACTTCGCTATCTCTAAGAGATTCGCGTTTTATTGGCGCGCTGTATAGAACTCCGTCCGCTGCAATTTTTGCTTCTAGCGTGTCTGAAAAGCCGAATTCGAATAAAGTGCTGATCGCCTCTACGTAATCTTCATTGAATTGCAGGCCCTTGCCGGCAGCATTTTTCGCCTCTGAAATTTTTTCGGATTTGGACATTCTCTTAGTGGAGTTCATTTCGCCCTGAAGCTTCTCTATGAGATGGAACGATAGGCCGATCTCATTGAAGCTGTTCAGAAGCTCTCTTGTTCTCTTATTATCACCGAAGAGCATTCTGCCGCTGACGCTAACAAATGGGCGAGCATTTTCAGGTTCGTAACCCTCGCTCACCAAATCATCGGCCCAGATGCGTTGTTCGAACAGGGAGTATGCATAGTCATCCAGGAATTTGTGGTCGCTATAGTTAGATGATTTCCTTATTATGTCAGCAAGAACGCGACCGCTGCCTAATGGTCCCCTTTGCTCTTCGCTCTCCTGAGTATGCTCGCCGCTGGATGAGACAACTTTTTCCGTAACGCCTTCAAAAAGTTGCGCATTAAAGGAGCGTAATTTTTGCTCATTCATGTAGATGAAATTTCGAATCTTCGCCACAATCCGACCCCGCTCTATTTTTTCTGTCTTTTTCGCCTCTCAACGAACTCATCATAATACTTGGCGCGTGTCTTCATAAAGCTCCAAGTCGAAAAGGCAAGGCCTGTCAAAACTGTTATTCCCCCTAAGGTGCTCAGGATGATGTCTGGCAAGGCCATTACGATAACTTCTTCCTGCGAGCATTAAAAGCAAGCATGATGGCGATACTGACTGAAACAAGAGCTATGGACCAGCCTATCCGATAAGCTTCTATTCCAATATCTGCCACATCTGCAGCGTAAAATACTCCAATTATGACAAGGAAGAATCGCGCAATGTTCTCGTGACCATTCTTCCAGTCTTTATCGGCATCAGTAGTCTTCAGATGGCGAATCTCATCGAGTACCGATAAATGAACGACAAGGCAAAAGGCTGCGAGGTCACTTACTGACAGTAGCCTCATGCCATCCTCGCCAAATGCATAGATCAGGCCGCGTATTAGAGCGGGCGCTGCAGCAATCAGTCCTGTCCGAAAAAACCACTTCATGACTGAAGAAGCTGTGAGGGCCCAATCGGCAAGTCAAGTTGAATATACATTTGAAAATTAAAGAGCTCGTGGAGCCAAAGGGCAGCGTCCGGGTGAGGGCAGCGCCACTATGACCCTCAACACCACACCCGCCCGCGACCACCCCAGCGCGCAGCCAGCCCCTCCGCCTCCAGCGTCTCGACCGCGCTCTCGCCGCTGCGGGCAAGGACGCGCAGCTTGCGGCCGTAGCGGTCGGTGTCGCGGCCGTCGGGGTTGGGGTGGACTTCGAACGCGCCTTCGTTGAGCCACCGGGTCAGGCGCTCGGTCGCGCGGGTGCCGGCGATCCGCTCGGCCTCGCAGGACGGCTGGGAAATCTCCGGCGCGTCGATATCGGCGATGCGGATCTTCTCGCCATGAAGCCAGATCGTGTCGCCATCGACCACGCAGGTATGGCGCGATCCGCCTACGCACAGTGCGAATTGCGCGGAGACCGGCACGGGTGCGGACGCATTGTCGCTCGCCGCCTCTCCCATCACGGCCTTCCACGGGAACAGCACCGCGAACAGGCCGAGCGGGAGCACGATGGTCAGCGGGGTGATCGCGCCGCGCCACGAGGATGTGCGGGCGTTCGCGCGCGGCGTGCCACGCTGGCCGCTGCGCAGGCCGGTGCGCCGGTAATGAGACTCCTCACCCATGCGCGCGATCTTCGCGCGAAACCTCTCAACAGGAGGTAAACGGCGCGGGCTAAGTCATTCAAAAAAAGCGGGAGTTCGGTTGCGGATCGCCACCGGCCCGGCGTGCAGCCCGCCTAGAACCACCAGGTCTGCGGGTTGGGCATCGGCCGCCGGTTGGCCGCAGCGACCAGCGACAGGACGCTGCGCACACAATACCAGATCATCGTCAGCAAACCGAACCCGACGACCACCAGCGTGACCAGCGCTGCGGACGGATCGCTCCGGGACGAGTCCGCCGCGGCGATCCACACTGCTACGCCCAGCACGGTTACCACCATCGCGACACTCACCCCAAAGCCGATCCAGAAGGTGCGGATCAGATAGGTGAAGTGGCTTTCCTCCCAAGGCTCGCCATCATTCTCCCCGCGCCAGACATAGGCGAGGATCAGCCCGACGAAGACCGAGAGGCCAAGGACCAGCGTCGCCAGATAGAGCCCCGCGACGATCGCCGGGCGCTGGAAGGTCACTCCGGTCTGCGCCGTCCTGCCCTCGCGCGCGTCATCCCATTCGCTCATGTCCGCCCCTTTTCGCAAAGCCCGCTGCGATCATAGGCCCGTGCGCCCATGTCGCAACGCCTTGGGGAGAGGGCTTGGGCTAGCGCCTCCTGCTGCGGCGATCGCGGGGGCGTTCCTCGCCATAGACGTAGCCATTGTCGAGCTCGGGCACGACCTGCGCGTGGGCGAGCAGCGCGAACAGCAGCCCGCCGCCCACCACATTGCCCAGCACCGCGGGCACGAGAAACCCGAACAGGCCCTGCGCCACGCCGATCTTCCCGTCGAGCATGACGATCCACAGCTCCGCCGACCCGACGATCGAGTGCGCGACCCCGCCAAGATGCATCAGCCCGGTGATCGCGGCGATGATGAAAATCTCCTGCCGTTCGAGATTGGGCATCGCCCAGACCAGCGCGGCGAGCATGAAGCCTGCCGGAATGCCCTTGAGGAACGGGGCGGCCATGTATAGCGTGATTGCGTCCAGCGAATTCTGCTCGATCTGGCGGCCGATCTCTGGCTGGCCCGCGAGGTTGAAATGGACGAACAGGGCGAAGGCGAAGGTGCCGACCATATTGCCCGCCAGTACGATCGCCCACAGCCGCAGGGTGCGATTGAAATTGCGCCAGCATGGCGTGGTCGCCAGCGGGATCACTGCGGTGATCGTGCTCTCGGTGAACAATTGCAGCCGCCCTGAGATCACCGCGATGAAGCCGATCGAATAGCCCAGCGCCATCAGCAGCGGCATCCACGGCCCGTCGGCCACTTCGGTGGTAAAAATGCCGATCGCGAAGGGCGACAGGCCGATCACGAAGCCTGCGGCAATCGCCGACCACAGGAGTGCGGAGGCGGGGCGCTCCAGCTCGTCGATCCCGCGCTGGCGGATGATTTCGTGGACCAGCCGGGCGCTGGCGACCTCGTGGCTGGAGACGATCTCGCGCTCGTGATCGTCCAGATCCTCGCGCACGATGTCGTGGCCGCTCTCCTTCGCGGCATCGACGCCATTCGCCTGGTCCTGATCCGGGCCCTCTTCCTCTGCCATGCGATACAACCTTGTTGTGCCGGCAGGCATTGCGCGTGCCAGCGCTGAGCGCCCGGGATGGATAATGCGCGATCGCCCGCAAATATCCACGGCGGCCCGCACAACGCGGTCGGGCAGGGCCATGCGGAGCCCTGGCTGTCCTACTCGCAGCGGCCCGGCTAGCATGGCGGGGATGACCCGGTTTTGCGTTCCAGTCCTGTTGCCGCCGCTCCTGCGCGCAGCGGGCGGGGCGGTTTTTTTGGTCCCTGGACTGTGTGTCAGGTGTGTCAGGCCCGCAGCCGCTTTCGGAACTGCGCGGCGCCCTCGCGGCTTGTTCGGGTAACCACCCGCAACAGGAGACAGGATAATGGCAGACGACGACGCAATTCAGAAGAGCGGATCGAGCAAATGGCTGTGGTTCGCAGTGATCGTCGTGCTGGCCGTGGCCGCCGTGATCGTCTTCCTCAACGCCGATGGCGACGAGCCTGCTCTGCCCGACAGCGCCACGACCACGCAGGAAGAACGGCTCAACACCGACCTCGACAGCACCGCGGGCGAGGATGCAACTGCGACGACCGACTCGCTCAATGGCGGCGAGGCCGCTATGCCTGACACTCAGGCCACGCCTGCCGACTAGAGACCATACCTGACCGGAGACCTGCGATGATGAACCGAACTGCCGCTCTCGCCCTGCCGTTGGCCGCGATGCTCGGGCTCGCAGCTTGCTCGCAGGCGGACGAAAAGACCTACGAGGCCGACGCTACCGACCAGAGCGGCGGCGAGTTGATCGTCACCGACGAGGATCCGGACGCGGTGCCGGTCGATACGCCGGACACGGCGATGACGCCCGCGCCCACCGACGAGGCTGCTCAGCCGGAAATGCCGGAAGCGGAAACGACTCCCGACGAGTAGCGCCATGACGGGCAGGGTGGGCATCGTCCCGCCTTCCCAAATCGCGCGCGTACGGCTAGCGCGCGGAGGATGAGCGAGACCCCGCAGACCCCCTCCGCCGCCGACCCGTCACTGGACGCCGGCGCCAAGGCCAGCGTCCTGATCGAGGCGCTGCCCTATCTGCGCCGCTACGCCGGGCGCACCTTCGTGGTGAAGTACGGCGGCCACGCGATGGGCGATCACGCTGCCGCGGCCAGCTTCGCGCAGGATATCGTGCTGCTGAAGGCGGTCGGCATCAACCCCGTGGTGGTCCACGGCGGCGGCCCGCAGATCGGCGCGATGCTGGGGCGGCTGGGTGTCGAAAGCAGCTTCGTCGATGGCCTGCGGGTGACCGACGAGGCAACGGTCGAGATTGCCGAGATGGTCCTCTCGGGCGCGATCAACAAGCAGATCGTCGCCGCGATCCACGCCGCCGGAGGGCGCGCACTGGGTATCTCGGGCAAGGATGCAGGCCTGGTCCGCGCGCGCAAGGTCGCCCGCGATACGCGCACCGAGGACAGCGCGATCGAACAGGTGGTCGATCTCGGCTTCGTTGGCGAACCGGCACAGATCGATGCCTCGGTCATCGAACTGGCAACCAGCGGCGGCCTGATCCCCGTGATCGCCCCGATCGGTGCGGGCGAACATGGCGAGACGTTCAACATCAATGCCGATACCATGGCCGGTGCCCTCGCCGGTGCGCTCGGCGCGGCGCGGCTGCTGCTGCTGACCGATGTGGCGGGCGTGCTCGACGGCGAGGGCAACCTGGTGACCGAGCTCGACGAGCAGAAGATCGAGGCGCTACGGGCTCAGGGCGTCATCACCGGCGGGATGATCCCCAAGCTGGAGACCTGCCTTTCCGCGACCCGTGCCGGGTGCGAGGCGGCGGTCATTCTCGACGGGCGGGTCGATCATGCGATGCTGCTCGAGTTCTTCACCGCCCGCGGTGCGGGTACGCTCGTCAGGGCGACCGAAAACCGCTAGGGCGGCCTTGCCTTCGCTCAGAGGCGTCTTACTCTCCTAAGACGCTCAACCGAAACCTCAGGAGACAGGGCCACCATGCAAGCCCTCTACGCCATTTACTCCATCATCGAGCTGCTCACGAACGTGTTCGTGATGCTGATCATCGTCCAGTTCGTGATCGGCCTGCTGCTCGCGTTCAACGTCGTCAGCCGCGGCAACGATTTCGTCGTCGCGGTCTACCGGTCGATCAATTCGCTGCTCGATCCGGTCCTCAGCCCGATCCGCAGGATGCTGCCGCAGACCGGTGCGATCGATTTCTCGCCGCTGGTGCTGATCATCGTGCTGCAGATCTTCCTCATCATCCTCGAATCGGTCATCCGGAGCCTTGCGTGAGCGCACAGCTGATCGACGGGAAGGCCTTCGCGGCAAACTTGCGCCAAACGGTCGGCGAACACGCCGCAACCTTCGCCGAGAAGGCGGGGCGCAAGGCTGGTCTCGCGGTGGTGCTGGTCGGTGAAGACCCGGCGAGCGATGTCTATGTCCGCTCCAAGGGCAAGGCGACCGTGGCCGCCAATATGGAAAGCTTCGAGCATCGCCTGGCCGCCGACACCACCGAGGATGTGCTGATCGCGCTGGTCGAGCAGCTCAACGACGATCCGGCGGTCGACGGCATCCTCGTCCAGCTGCCGCTGCCCGGTGAGCTCGACGAACAGGCGGTGATCGCCGCGATCGACCCGGGCAAGGATGTCGACGGGTTCCACGTCGAGAGCGCGGGGCGTCTGATGGTCGGCCAGCAGGGCTTCGTGCCGTGCACGCCGCTGGGCTGCATGATGATGCTGCGCGACCGGCTGGGCGACCTGTCGGGGATGAACGCGGTCGTTATCGGCCGCTCCAACATCGTCGGCAAGCCGATGGCGCAGCTGCTGCTCGACGCGAATGCCACGGTGACCATCGCGCACAGCCGCACCAGCGACCTGCCCGAGGTCGTCCGCCGCGCAGATATCGTGGTCGCCGCGGTTGGCCGTCCGGAGATGGTCAAGGCCGACTGGCTCAAGCCCGGCGCGACGGTGATCGATGTCGGGATCAACCGGCTTGCCCCTGCCGAGGGCGAAGCCAAGGGGCGCCTCGTCGGTGATGTCGACTTCGAAGGCGCGAAGGAGGTCGCGGGTGCGATCACCCCGGTCCCCGGCGGGGTCGGCCCGATGACCATTGCGGTGCTGCTTCGCAATACGCTGGTCGCAGCCTATAGGCATGAAGGGCTGGAACTTCCGGAGGGGTTATAATGCGCGCCACGTCGACCATCGCGCTGATCGCGCTTGCCGCAACGCTGGGTGCGTGTGCGGCGGGTGGCCAGCCGCGTATCCCGCGTGACCGGATCGACCGCGCGCTCGCCTCCACCCAATATACTGCCCAGCCGAGCCTGGTGGTCGCGCGCGAGAGCGAGTTTGCCCGGGCCGCGCGCGAGAAGGGTCAGTGGACCGCATTCCGCGATTTCGCCGCCGACGGTGCTCTGCTGCACGGCCGCAACGGCCCGGTGCCTGCGCAGGCGGTACTGGCAACGCTCGAAAATCCGCCGGCAGCAGTCCAGTGGTCGCCGCGTACCGTGATGATGAGCTGCGATGGCAAGATGGCGGTGAGCGCGGGGCGCTTCCGCGATCCCGAAGGTCTGGTCGGCGATTTCGTGACCGTGTGGACGCGCGATCGCAACGACGACGAGTACGAATGGGCCTACGACGTCGGTGGCTACGACGATCCGCAGCCTGCACCGGTAGAGCGCGCCCCCGATGAGATCGTCGCGACCGCCTATGATGCGGTGCAGGGCTTGGTGGCCGATTGCCCGAAGAACGGGGCGAGCGTGCCACCGCCGCCCGCGCTCGGGCCGGCGGGCGACGCCAGGCGAGGCGAGCAGATCTCCCGCGATGGCACGCTGCGCTGGGTGTGGGAGCATCTGCCGGACGGAACCAAACACGTCCGCGCGGACTACTACACTTCTGGCGTGTGGGAGACGATTGTCGACAAGCGCCTCGTTTCACCGCCTGAAGACTGACCGAGAGAGCGCCGCGCCCCTATGTTCGAGCTTTTCCTCTCCGCCTTCGTGACCTTCTTCGTCGTGGTCGACCCGCCGGGCTGCGCGCCGATCTATGCCGGGCTGACCAAGGGCGCGAGCGCGCAGCAGCGGCGCAACATGGCGCTGCGCGCGTGCCTGATCGCGGCGGCGATCCTGCTGGTGTTCGCGCTGTTCGGGGTCGACCTGCTCGCCGCACTGCATATCGAACTCGACAGCTTCCGGATCGCGGGCGGGCTGATGCTGTTCTGGATCGCGTGGGAAATGGTCTTCGAAAAGCGCACCCAGCGGCGCGAGGAACGCGCGGAGAAGATCGCTGCAAGCCCGGAGGTGGAGGACGTATCCGTCTTCCCCATGGCGATGCCGATGCTTGCCGGGCCGGGCGCGATTGCCGCGATCATGCTGCTGATGAACGAGGCGGAATCCGTCGAGCAAATGGCCGTTGTGCTGGGCGCGCTGGCTGCGGTGCTCGCGATCACTGCCGTCGCGTTGATCGCGGCGGGCCCGCTGATGCGGCTGTTCGGCGACAAGGTCGAATCGGTCATCACCCGCCTGCTCGGCGTGCTGCTCGCGGCGCTGGCCGCGCAATATGTGATCGACGGGCTGCGCGGCGCCTTCGGGCTCTGACATCTCCGACGTTCCGGACGCGCGCGGTTCACGCGCGGTTAGGGGCCAGCGGCGCAACGTCGCTCGCGGGAGGAGCTTATGTCGATCAGGATCATCGTCGCGACTTGTCTCGTCTGCCTGCTGGGCAGCGCTGCGGCGGCGCAACCGCTGCCGCGCTACGATCTGGACCAGCTCGAGAGTGCGATCGACAAGGGCGAGCTGGGCGATATCGCCGCGCTAGCCAGCACGCAGGGCGGTAAGATCGTTTATCGCAAGCGGTTCGACGGTAAGGCACCCGGCACTCCGGTAGATATCAAGTCGGCAGGCAAGTCGATCACCGCGCTGGCGGTCGGCATGGCGATCATGGATGGCAAGCTGGCCGGGCGCGACGTGGCGGGGTGGCCGTACCTCGGCCATTCGCGGGGCGAGCCTTTCGATTCGATCACGGTGGGCGACCTGCTCGCGATGGCCAGCGCGCTCGATTGCAACGACCGGGACGGCAAGTCTCCCGGTCAGGAGGAGCGGATGTACCGGACGCGCGAATGGCGCGCCTTCGCGCTGGACCTCCCCGCGCGCAGCTTCACCCGGGGGGAGAATGGCTATGGCCCGTTCTCCTATTGCACGGCGGGCGTCTTCCTCCTCGGCCAGGTGGTCGAGACGGCGACGGGCGAGCGATTCGACGATTACGTCCAGCGCCGGCTGTTCGACCCCCTCGGCATAGCGCGCCCCATCTGGCGGACCTCGCGCAGCGGCGAGATCCAGTCCGGCGGGCAACTGACCATTTCGGACGAAGCGCTGCTCAAGATCGGTCGCCTCGTCCTCGATCGCGGGGAATGGGACGGCCGGCAAGTGATCGACCGCGCGTGGATCGAGTCGATGCTGACCCCGCGCCACACGCTGGGCGAACACCAATTCTACGGCGACCTGTGGTGGGCAACCCCGCTGCGCGCGGGCGAGCAATATGTGCCTGCGTGGATGATGAAGGGCAATGGCGGCAACATCGTCGCCGTCGTGCCCAGCCACGATGCGGTGCTGGTGGTGCAGACGCGCAATTACAACAAGCGCGATGCGGAACGGCACGCGTTCACTGCACTGTGGGCCATGCTCGGCGCGCTGGACCCCGTGACCGCCCCGGCTATTGCAAGGTAACCCGGTCGTCCGTGCCGTTCTGGCGACCGAAGAAATACATCAGCTGGATCAGCAGCTCGCACCGCGCGGCAAGGTCCGGCGTCTCCAGCAGCGCCTGCTTGGACGCGGCATCGAAGGGGGCGATCTGGCTGACTCCGTTGATCAGCGACTGGTCGTCGAGCTGGGCGACCGCATCCCAGTCCACCGAATAGCCCTGCGCATCGGCGAAACGGCGGGCTTCGCGTTCGAACCCGGCGCGCTCGATCCCGCTGAGCACTTCGTCGCCGTCCTCGGCGATCAGTTCGCCCTCGATCTGGCGGAAGGGGGTGGCGACATCGAGCTCGCGAATCATGCGAAAGCGGCTCTCCCCGTCGAGCACGAGGTTGTAGCGTCCGTCGTCCATCGCTTCGACATCGGCGATCTTGCCCACGCAGCCGATGTCGTAGAGCGGCGATCCGTCGCGCGTGGTCTTGGGCTGGATCATCGCGATTCGCCGGTCGCGCGCCAGCGCATCGCTGACCAGCGCGCGATAGCGCGGCTCGAACATGTGCAGCGGCAATTGCAGGCCGGGGAACAGGATCGCACCGGTAAGCGGGAAGATGGACAGGCGCATCGGGCCTAACCGAACAGGATCTTGGACAGGCGACGACGGGTGGCGACCACCCATGCGTCTTCCAGGCCGACCGCCTCGAAGATCTGCAGCAGCTTGGTCCGCGCCGCGCCTTCGTTCCATTCGCGATCCGTCTCGACCATGCTCAGCAACTCGTCCGCTGCGGCATCCCGCTGGCCCGCAGCAAAGGCGGCTTCGGCGTAGGCGTAGCGGGCGTCCATATCGCCGCCCTGAGCCTTCTCGCGCAGCGCGGCCAGCTCGCCCTCGTCGACCTTTTCGCCCGAGAGTTCCAGCTGCGCACCGGCCTGTGCCACCGCGGGGTCGGCCTTCTGCTCGTCGGTCAGCGCATCGAAGGTTGCCTGCGCCTGCTCGTGCTGCCCGTTCGCCAGCAGCGCGCGAATCAGGCCGGACTGGATTTCGGGACGGCTCGCGATCTCGGGCGGGGCGGCGGTCGCGATCTCGGTGTAGAGCTGGACGGCTTTCTCGGTCTCGCCCGCATCCAGCAGCTGCTCTCCCATGGCGATCAGCTGCTCGACTTCGGGCATGCCATTATTGGCATCCGAATCGGCACCGGCCGCATTGGGATCGATCGGAAGCTGCGCGAGAATCTGGTCGAGCGCCTGCGTAAGCTGGCTTTCGCTGCGCGCGCTGGTCAGGTCGGCCACGGGGCGGCCCTGGAACATGGCGTAGACGGTGGGGATCGACTGGACCTGGAACTGGCTGGCGATGAACTGCTCTTCATCGACATTGATCTTCTTCAGGACCACGCCCTTGTCGGCATATTGCGCCGCGACCTTTTCCAGCATCGGGGCGAGCGCCTTGCACGGGCCGCACCATTCGGCCCAGAAATCGAGCACCACCAGCTTCGTCATCGACGGTTCGACGACTTCCTTCTGGAAGCGTTCGACGGCTTTCTGTTCCTCGATATTGAGCCCCATGCTGGCCAAGTGCGATCCCCTTCTTTGTCGTGCGGTTGCAGGCTTTCGGTTTGCCCCAATGTGGGCCTTTCGCGGGGGATGTGAAGGGCCTGCAAAAACCTGTAATTTAGCGCTTGCGGTACCGGGCCCTCGTTGCTAATTGCCCGCTTCCCGTTCCGGACAGGCCCTCGCGGCCCGCCGGAAACGCCAAGTGAGCGGGCGTAGCTCAGGGGTAGAGCACAACCTTGCCAAGGTTGGGGTCGGGCGTTCGAATCGCCTCGCCCGCTCCATTTTCTTCAGAAAAATCCGGCTTTGCCGGGCGTCCGCGCAGTGTCACTGCGGTTCGCCCGGATCTTCCGCGTCCTGCGCGGCGGCTACGTGCGCGCTTCGCCGATCGCCTGCTTTCCATAGACTTACCGACGAACGAACGATTCGGATCGCCGAAGCGCAATATCGGTCTTGCGCTCGCAAGAATGAAACGTTAGCTGCGGATGATATAAAGTAACACACAAACAGGATCGTTCCCCCTTATGAAGCTCTCCTCCATCGGCAGCCTGCCGCTGCTCGCCATTGCCCTGGCCGCCGTTCCCTGTGCCGCTCAGGCGCAAACGGCCGATGATCCTGCGGACAGCAGCAGTGATGATGTCGGTGACGACTTCCACAACCGTACCAACCAGCAGGCGGACATCGTGGTTACTGCGGGCAGGAGCCTGAGCCAGCTCGACGTGCTGGCAGGCACCTCGGTCGTCGAAGGGGTCGAGCTGCAGAGAAACATGAATGGTCAAGTGGGCGAAATTCTGGAAGATCTCCCCGGCGTTTCGGGCAGCGGCTTCTCGCCCGGCGCCTCGCGCCCGGTGGTTCGCGGCTTCAGCGGAGAGCGCGTCCGGGTGATGAGCGACGGGATCGGATCGCTCGACGCATCGAACACCTCGGACGATCACGCGGTCAGCATCGACCCGCTGACCGTCGAACGGATCGAGGTTCTGCGCGGCCCCGCCGTGCTGCTTTACGGCAGCCAGGCGATCGGCGGCGCGGTCAACGTGATCGACAAGCGCATTCCGCGCAGCATTCCCGACGAGCCGATCCACATCGACGGGCTGGCGAGCTACGACAGCGTCAACGACGAATACCGGGTCGGTGCCTCGGTCGACGCGCCGCTGGGCGGCGGGTTCGTCGCGCATATTGATGGCAGCTACCTCGATGCGGGCGACGTCAACGTGCCCGGCTATGTGCTGAGCGACGGTCTTCGCGCCGATGTTCTTGCCGAGGCCGACGAACACGAGGGCGAAGGCGAGCTTGAAGAGGCCGCCGAACTGCGCGCGGTCGCGAACCAGCAGGGCGTCGTGCCCAACACCTTTGTCGAGACCAAGTCGGTGAACGCTGGCCTCGCCTTCTTCTCCGGCGGCAGCAATTTCGGTTTCGGTGGCGGCTATTACGAGACCACTTACGGCGTCCCCGAAAATCCTGCCGGCGGACACGAGCACGAAGACGGCGGCGAGGAAGAGGGCGGCGAAGAGGGCGTCTCGATCGGCCTCAAGCAGTACCGCGCAGAATATCGTGGCGACCTGGACCTAGGCTCGGGCTTTCTCGACCGGCTGCAGACCCGCGTCGGCTACAGCGACTATACCCACACCGAATTCGAAGGCTCCGAGGTCGGCACCGTGTTCGATGTCGAAGGGTTCGAGGGACGGGCGGAGTTCATCCAGGCTCCCGTCGGGAACCTGCGCGGTTCGTTCGGCGGGCAGTTCTACATTCGCGACTTCTCGGCGACGGGTGAAGAGGCCTTCGTCGCCCCCAACCAGACCGAACAGTACGGCTTCTTCACGCTTCAGGAGCTGAGCTTCGGGGACTTCCAGCTCGAAGGTGCCGCACGTTTCGAAACCTCCAGTGTCTCCTCGACGCCGCTGAACGTCGATCGCAACTTCAACATCTTCTCCGGCGCGCTGGGTGTCTCCTACGACATCGGCGGCCTGCGGGTCGGCGTAAACGGATCGCGCGTCGGCCGTGCCCCTGCCGGCGAGGAGCTGTTCGCCAACGGACCGCACGTCGCCACCGGCCAGTACGAGCTGGGCGACGTGGACCTCGAGGTCGAGCGTGCGTGGGGGCTGGAAGGCTTCGTGCGCGGCAATCTGGGCCCGGCGACCATCAGCCTGACCGCGTTCAAGAGCTGGTTCGACAACTACATCTACCTCAACAACACGGGCACTCTCGTCGAGGAAGACGGCAGCCCGCTGCCGGCAGGCGAGGAAGGCGGCCTGCCGCTGTTCAACTACCTGCAGCAGGATGCGACCTATTACGGGGTCGAAGCCGAACTCGCCGTGCCTTTCGTGGAGAGTGACACGTTTTCCCTGCTTGGCGAAGCGAGTGCCGAGTACGTCAAGGCCGAGCTGGACGACGGCAGCCCGGTCCCGCGCATCCCGCCGCTGGGCCTGACCGGCGCGCTGACCGCCAAGACCGGGCCGTTCGAAGTGCGCGGCGAGGTCCAGTACTTCGGCGAGCAGGACGATGTGCCCGCGTTCGAGAGCGCGACCGATGCCTTCACCTTCGTCAACGCTTCTATCGCCTGGCGCCCGCTGCGCGGCAACGACAACGTGACGCTGCTGGCCAAGGTGGACAATATCTTCGACGTCGAAGGCCGCCGTGCGACCAGCTTCACGCGCGACTTCATCCCAATGGCGGGGCGCAACCTCTCGGTCAGCGCACGCTTCAGCTTCTAGGCGGGGCCTCCCCCCTTCATCCCGCCTGGCCGTCCGCGGGGCCGCTGGCACTTCGTGCCTCGGCCTCGCGGGCACCCCTTTCACGCCCCTCCGCGCGCGCCGCGCGAATCTCGGCGCGCCGCGCGCGGTCCCGTTCGCGCCAGACGTCGACCGATCCACGCGCCTGACCATAGGCGAACACCATCAGCAGCCCGCCCGCGATGGCGAGGTTCTTGAGCGCGAGTTGCAGCTGCAGCTGGTCGCCCAGCTGATTGTGGAAGAAGAACACCGTCGCCAGCGTGAAGCCGAACAGCAGCAGGCTGCTGATCCGGGTGAGGAACCCGATCGCGAGGAACACGCCGAACACCAGCTCGAAAATCCCGACCGGCAGCGCCAGATTGGCCGGCAGCGTCGTCACCTTGTCGATAAACGCTTGCGTCTGGGTGACGTTCATCACCTTGGTCACGCCCGAGATGATGAAGATCAGCGCCAGCAACATGCGACCGATTACCGAAGCCAGAAACGCCATACCGATACTCTCCCCGCTGCTACACGCAGATCAATCGCCCGTATGGCGATCGGCTCCCAAAAAGCGCTATTCCTCTACCTCGAAGGTGACCTCCGCATGTTCGCGCAGGCGCGCGACCAGAGCTTCGCCGAGGATCGAGCCCGGCGTGCCGATCCCGCCTGGTGCATCGCTCTCCAGCAAGGCAATGCCCGTCTCGCCGATCATCCGGCTGGTCGAGCCATAGCCCGGATCGTACCGCCCTTTGACCGCGTAGCGCAGCGTTTCGCCACCCTCAGTCTCACCCACGAACAGCACGTCGTAATACCCGTTCTCACGCTCCTTGGGCGTGGGGCCTTCGCCGGGCTTGGGCGGCTTCGCGCCGAACGGGTTCTTCATCATCTCGGCGGCAGCGTTCGCCGCCGCCTTGCCCGCTTCGCCGGGGCTGGTCAGCACCATCTCGTCATAGCGGAAATCCTCGCCATAGGGGTGGCCGAGGAGGAAGTTGGTGCGGTGGACGTTCTTGGTGTTGATCGGCGCCATCACGAAGGGCGCGGCCCATTTGCCCAGATCGCTCTCGTATTTCGGCACCATCCCGCCCGGCTGGTCCGGCCCGTCGAAGCCGGGGGTGAGGCCGAAGGGGCTGCGCATGATCTTGATGAGGGAAGGGTCGCGCGCCATCGCCTTCATGCTCTCGGCAAGGCTGGCGGCGGTGCCGCCGCTGAAGGTGCCCTTCATCGCCCGCACGCGCCCGCGCACGGTCGTGCACGGCGCACCGAAGCGCTCGCGCGCCTCTTTCTGGAGCATCAACACGCCCAGATCGAAGGGGATCGAATCGAAGCCGGAGGAGAAGCTGATCCGCGCCCCGCTCGCTTTCGCATCGGCCTCATATTTGTCGATCATCTGCCGCATCCACGCGGGCTCGCCGCACAGATCGGCGTAGTGCGTGCCGCTCTTGGCGCAGGCGGCGAGCAGCGGCTCGCCATAGAGCTGGTACGGCCCGACCGTGGTGATGACGACCTTCGCCTGCTCGCACATCTGCGCGAGGCTGGTCGCGTCGGCCGCGTCGGCGACGATGGTGGGGGTGGAATCTGGCGCGCCGATTTCGCGCTTCACCTCGGCCAGCTTGTCCGGATTGCGGCCTGCCATCGCCCAGGTGGGCGCGTCAGGCTTGTCGGCATATTCGCGCAGGAAATGCTCGGCGACCAGACGCCCGGTATACCCGGTCGCGCCGTAGATCACGATGTCGAATTGCCCGTCAGCCATATGCACTCTCTCCTCTTCTCCCTCGTCACCCCCGCGCAGGCGGGATTCCCGCATTCGCGGGAATGACGAGGATGTGGTGTGTGTGTGCTGCGGAAGGGCTGGCGTGTCAAAGCGGCTTTTCCGCCACAGGCGCGCCAGCCTGACACACCTGACACAGTGTCCAGGGGAGAAAACCCTGCCCTCGGCTGAGCGGCCATGGAACGTGGTTCTGGTTGGAAGGGCGAACTGAAAGTGGGATGCATGCCCACACTTTGTCAGCGCTCAGCTGAGTAGGAAAATAGAGAATGGACGGCGAGGTGGCCGGAATCGCGAAACTCCCTCGCTGCCTCTACTTTTTGCCTTCTGAATGAATATTCAATCACTTGGAAGGAGGTTGGTAGCTGATGCTCCTAACCTTGGCTATGATTGGCGCGGGCGCGACGCCCGTGAGGGCGCTGAAATCTGTTCTGATAATGCGAGCAATATCTTCGTCTTCGAGGAACGGCAAGAACCGTGGGATGTGCCCGGGAGGGGAGAGGGAGTAGGTCTGCGTTTTCAAGATTTGGGCTTGGTTGCTACCTTCATAAAGCCGAAGATAATGCTGGCACCACAGAACAATGTAAGACGCTTCATCGTCTGATCTGTCTTCAAGCGTCGCTACGCATTCCCGAAGTCGGTTGCGTGCTTCGGCATGACGGCCTTCGAGAATACAGATGCGGGCATCGAACGCGGCTTGAAAATCAAGTCGAGTGCCTATTCTGGCCTTTGCTTTATCAAACGCACATCTGGCGTTTGCAGGCTTATTCCTGCCCGTGAAATAATGAGCGCGAAACAACGCGACGTAACCTGGTAGGCGATGAATCACGCTCTCTACATCCATCGTTGAACGAGTTTCGCCAATCGATCGGAGTCCAGAGCTTCCAGAGTGTCTGTGAAGGTGGGAGACGCCAACCCAACCCTACAACCGCGGCAGTGTGACCCCGCGCTGGCCCATATATTTGCCTGCGCGGTCCTTGTAGCTCGTCTCGCAGCGCTCGTTGCCCTGCAGGAACAGGAATTGGCACGCACCTTCATTGGCGTAAATCTTGGCGGGCAGGGGGGTGGTGTTGGAGAATTCTAGGGTCACGTGGCCTTCCCAGCCCGGCTCCAGCGGGGTGACGTTCACGATGATCCCGCAGCGCGCGTAGGTCGATTTACCGAGGCAGATGACCAGCACGTCCTCGGGCACGCGGAAATATTCGACCGTGCGCGCGAGCGCGAAGGAGTTGGGCGGGATCGTGCAGACGTCGGTCTCGCGATCGACGAAGCTGTTCGCCGCGAAATCCTTCGGGTCGACCACCGCGCTGTCGACATTGGTGAAGATCTTGAACTCCGGCGCGACGCGCGCGTCGTAGCCGTAGGAACTGAGCCCGTAGGAGATGCAGCCGTCACGCCGCTGCGCCTCCTCGAACGGCTCGATCATGCCGTGCTTTTGTGCCTGTTCGCGAATCCAGCGGTCGGAGAGAATGGCCATGGCGCTGTGATGCGCAGCGCTGGCCGTGCGCGCAAGCCTGCGCTGGCGGCTTATCCCTACAGCTGTTTTGCGCCCAGCTGCGGGTTGAGCTTGGCCACGTGGTTCAGCCACTGCTTGGGCCGGCGCAGCATGCTGGCGGGGTAGGTCACCTTGAGCCCGGCCAGCTGCGCCATGCGGCCCACGAAATGGATGCAGTTGCGCCGGTCCAGGTCGTAGAACTTGCCCGGGGCGTTGCGCCACGCGGCGACCTCTCGCTTGACGCGGGCATATTGCGCGTCGCTGAGCGTCACCGTGAAATGCCGGTTGGTGCTGCGCACGCTGCTCTCGCTCTCGGTCATGATCTTGTGCTCGACCGGGCCGTTGAGCACCGCCGTCGTCGTGTGCTTGGCGGTGAAGCCGAAATTCTCGTCCACCTTGCGGCCATCGCTGGTGGTGCCTTCCAGCACCACGAAGGCATGCGGGTAGCGGCCGAAGAGGACCGACCCGTCGAAGGAGTGGAACGACATCCGCACTTCCGCAAAGGCGGTGGTGGACCAGGCGAGCGCGACCAGCGCGACGATCAGCTTGAGCGATTTGAGCATGGGGCGGACCTTTAACAGGTCCGCCACCACACTGGAACTGCGGTGTTACCCGATCACAGGCTTGCCAGCAGCGTGGCGTTGCCGCCCGCCGCGGTCGTATCCACCGTCACCACGCGTTCGGTGGCGAAGCGCGCGACGTAGTTGGGGCCGCCCGCCTTGGGGCCGGTGCCCGACAGGCCTTCGCCGCCGAACGGCTGGCTGCCGACCACCGCGCCGATCTGGTTGCGGTTGACGTAGAAATTGCCGACCTTGATCCGCGATTCGACGAAGCGGCGGGTTTCCTCGACCCGGCTGTGCAGCCCGCAAGTCAGGCCGAAGCCGACCGCGTTGATGTCGTCCACCACCTGGCCAAGGTCCTTGCCCTTGAACTTGGCGATGTGCAGCACCGGGCCGAAATTCTCGCGCTGGAGGTGGCCGATGCCCTCGATCTCGATGATCGTGGGGACCACGAAGCTGCCGCGTGCGAGGGAGGAATCCTCCTTGCCCCGCCAGATCGTGCGCCCAATCGTTTCCGAGCGCGCCACGTGCCGCTCCAGCGCAGCCTGCGCGTCATGGTCGATCACCGGGCCGACATCGGTGTCGAACCGGGTCGGGTCGCCGACGTCGAGCGCTTCGAACGCGCCGCGGATCATCGTCAGCATCTCGTCGTAGACGTCTTCCTGGATGTACAGCACGCGCTGGGCGGAGCAGCGCTGGCCCGCGCTCTGGAACGCGCTCGAGATGACGTCGCGGGTAACCTGTTCGGGCAGCGCGGTGCTGTCCACGATCATCGCGTTCTGGCCGCCGGTCTCGGCGATCAGCGTCGCAATCCCGCCGTCGCGCGCGGCGAGGCCGCGGTTGATCGCCTGCGCGGTCGCGGTGCTGCCGGTGAAAGCCACGCCCGCGATGCGCACGTCGCTGGTGATCAGCTGGCCGACCTCGCCGCCGCCGGGCAGCAGCTGGAAGACCTCTTCGGGAATGCCCGCCTGGTGGCACAGCTTGACTGCGAGCGCGGCGATCAGCGGCGTCTGCTCGGCCGGCTTGGCGATCACCGTGTTGCCCGCTGCAAGAGCAGCGGCGGCGGGGCCGATGAAGATCGCCAGCGGGAAGTTCCACGGGCTGATCGTTGCGAACACGCCGCGCCCCGCGAGCTTCAGGTAATTGTGCTCGCCGGTGGGGCCAGGCAGCTCGGTAGGCTCGATGAACAGGCGGCGTGCCTCGTTCGCGTAGTAACGCAGGAAGTCGACCGCCTCGCGAATTTCGAGCACCGCGTCGACCAGCGTCTTGCCGGCTTCCAGCTGGCACAGCGAGAGGATCTCGTCGGTATGCGCTTCGAACGCGTCGGCGGCGGCTTCCAGCAGCAGCGCGCGCTTTTCACCGCCCAGCGCGTTCCAGCCGGGCTGGATCGCGGCCGCGCGACCGATCGCATCATCGACCTCTTCCGCGCTCGCATCGCGGCGCGTGCCGATCCGCATGCCGTGATCGAACGGCGCGGTGATCGGGGCGATTTCGCCGGGAACCTCGGCCTTGAAGGTGGGTGAGGCTTCCCACTGCCGCTCGCGCATGTCGTGCAGCCGCTTGAGCAGCGGTTCGCGCACCAGCGGATCGGCAAGGTCCACGCCCGCGCTGTTGCGGCGACCGGGGAAGATGTCCTTGGGCAGCGGAATCGCAGGGTTCCGCTTGGGCTCCAGCGCGGCCAGCTCAGCCACCGGATCGCCCGCCAGATCGACCGCCGAAAGGTCCGAATCGGCCATCCGGTTGACGAAGGAGCTGTTGGCGCCGTTTTCCAGCAGGCGGCGCACCAGATAGGCGAGCAGGTCCTTGTGCCCGCCGACCGGCGCGTAGATCCGCACCGGCGTCTTGGCATTGCCCTGCGCCTTGGCGAGCGCGGCGTAGAGCTCCTCGCCCATGCCGTGCAGGCGCTGGAATTCGAACTGCGTGCCCGCGCCTGCGCGCTGCACGATCGCAGCGATGGTGTAGGCGTTGTGGGTCGCGAAGGCGCCGTAGATCCGCTTGGGCGCGCTCAGCATCACATCGGCGCAGGCCATGTAGGAAACGTCGGTCGCGACCTTGCGGGTGAAGACGGGGAAATCGTCGAGCCCGGCGACCTGGCTGATCTTGATCTCGGTATCCCAGTAGGCACCCTTGACCAGCCGGACCATGAACTTGCGATCGTACTTCTCGGCCAGATCGATCAGCCAGCGGCACAGCGGCACGCCGCGCTTCTGATAGGCCTGCACCGCCATGCCGAAGCCTTCCCAGCGGGTGCCGTCGGGGCGGGCGAACAGCGAATCGTCCGACGCCAGCGCCTCGATGATGTCGAGCGAAAGCTCCAGCCGGTCGGCTTCCTCGGCGTCGATCGTGAAGTGGATATTGGCGTCGCGCGCGCGCACCGCCAACTCGGTCACGATCGGGATCAGCGCCTTCTTCGCCTTTTCGGCATGGAAGATGTCGTACTTGGGATAGAGCGCGGTCAGCTTGACCGAGATGCCCGGGCTGCCCGAGATGGTGCCGTCGCTCTCATCCTTCAGCCGCTCGATCGCGTGGAGGTACGCTTTGCGATAGCGTTCGGCATCGGCGAAGGTCATCGCCGCTTCGCCGAGCATGTCGAAACTGTGGGTCAGGCCGCGCGCACGTTCGGGCCCGGCGCGCTTGAGCGCCTCATTGATCGACCGGCCGAACACGAACTGTCCGCCAAGGATCCGCATGGCCTGGAAGGTCGCCTGCCGGATCACCGGCTCGCCAAGCCGGTTCATCGCCCCGCGCAGCGTGCGGCCCATCGCCTTCTGCGTCTGTTCGGGCCGTTCGAGCACTTCGCCTGTCAGCATGAGCGAGAACGTCGCCGCGTTGACGAAGGTGCTGTCCGATTCGTTGAGATGTTCGCGCCAGTTGATCTCGCCGATCTTGTCGCGAATCAGCGCGTCGGCAGTGCGTCCGTCGGGCACCCGCAGCAGCGCCTCGGCGAGGCACATCAGCGCGATTCCCTCTTCGGTATTGAGCCCGTACTGGTGCAGGAACGCGTCTATCCCGCTGACGTCACGCTTGCGCGCATCCTGGATCAGCTTGACCGCATAGGCCTGAATTGCCGCATGGTCTCGGCTGAAAACCTGGGTTTCGCGCAGGCGATCGGCGACGCAGGCCGCCTCTTCCTGGCGAAACGCCGCGCGCAGCGCGCCGCGGTCGATAGGTTCGGCACTCGCAATGGGCGCGTGGTCGGCGGGCGGGTTCTTGGTCATCATATCCATACTCGCTTGGCGAGGTGGACCCGACGCGTCTGCATATCAAGCCTTGTGGTATTTCAAAGGGCTGCAGTTGCCTTGCCTGCGTGATCGCAGCGGGCTCGACCCGGGCCGCGCGAGCCGTTAGATCAGCGCTCAACGCGAGCCGTGACAAGCAAACGGCCAGGAGGGACGATGACACTCGAGCAGGAACTGGCGGAATTCCCGCTGACGGGTCGTTTCCTGTATGGCCGTCTGCGCGACAGCCTGAGCCATGAGGATCGTCGCCTGCTGGAAAACCTGCCGGAAGAAATCGCGAATTACCAAAAGGACACCCGCGTGGTGCAGGCCGGGTCCGCCTGTTCGCGTAGCACGCTGCTGGTCGAAGGGTTCATCATTCGCGGGCTCGACGGCACCGGCAACCGTTCGGCGCTGAGCGTGCATGTGCCGGGCGATTTCGTCGATCTGCACTGCTTCGCGCTCAAGCGGCTGGACCATAATGTCGATACGATCGGGCCGGTGAAGCTGGCCTATGTTCCGCATGAAAAGCTGCGCGAGGTGCTGCGCGACAGGCCGCATCTGGGGCGCCTGCTGTGGTCGTCCACCCTGCTCGACGCGGCGATGCACCGCCAGTGGATCATGAAGCTGGAACAGCTGACCACGCCGCGCCGGATCGCGCATATCTTTGCCGAATTGTGGCGTCGGCTCGAAATGGTCGGGCTGGCGGACGAGGACGGATTCCAGACACCGCTGACCCAGGTCGATCTTGCCGAGATGTGCGGCGCGACCCCGGTTCACGCCAATCGCGCGCTGCGAGAACTGCGCGAACGCGAGCTGGCGACGTTCCGCAAGGGCAGGGTCAGCTCGCCCGATCGGGCTGGACTGGAGCAGTATGCAGACTTTGCGCCCGACTACTTGTATGGTGAGGGCGAACTTGCGGTGAAGAGCGAGCTTTTCGCGCTTTGATTGCGTTCTGGGCAAGTTCTGGGGGCAAATTCGGTGAAGCTAACATGCATCAATAGACTGGCTGCATCACGGCTCGCTAACCGGGCGACTGAATCGCAAACAGGTGGAAAGACACGGGGCGATGGAATTTCCGAATACCGGTGATTTTCTCGCCGGGCGACTTCGCGACAAGCTGGGCCATGACGACCAGGCCTATATCGAATCGCTGATCAGCGAGACTCGCGAGGCGGAATCGGGCGAAGTCCTGATATCGCGCGGGACGATCGCGAACAGCAGCACGATCCTAATCTCGGGATACGTGTTCCGCACGATCGAAAGCGGCAACCGGCGCTTTATCGTTGGCATCCATGTGCCCGGCGACTTCATCGATCTGCATGCCTTCGCGCTCAAGCGGCTGGATCACAACATCGTTGCCTCCGGCCCGGTCACGCTGGGCATCGCACCGCACCAGCGGCTGCGCACCGCGCTGGAGGAAAAGCCCCGGATCGCCCGTGCGCTGTGGTTCGCGACGCTGCTGGATGCGGCGATCCACCGCAAGTGGATCCAGATGCTCGAACAGCTCGATGCGCCTCGCCGGATCGCGCATATCTATTGCGAACTGCACCGCCGGCTGGAGCTGATCGGGCAGGCCAACAACCGTTCGCTGCGAACGCCCTTCACCCAGATCGACCTTGCTGACATGTGCGGGGTCAGCGCGATCCACGCCAACCGCGCGGTGGGCAAGCTGCGCGAGCTGGAACTGGCCGAGATTCGCCGCGGCGATCTGTACACGTCCAACTGGGACGCGCTGCGCGAATATGCGCAGTTCGACGGTGCCTATCTGTACAGCGACGGCCCGCTGCGCTTCGATCAGGACTGGCTCTGAGGGCGGCCGGCCCGGTGGCGGTTCGCCGGGACGTTTGCGAGATAACGGGGCAGCTGTGCGGATCGCTGCGCTTGCCGTTGCGCACTTGATGGGTCACAGTCCCGGTTCACCCACCTTCAGCATTGCATGATGGCCGCGCGGCACATTGTCGCGGGCCGGGGCAGGAGCATCCGTTGGTATCACCGCAGGACGACGCCGCACGACGCAGGATGGGCCTCCCCCTGTTCAGGCTTCCGATTTTCACCGCCGAGAGCGGTTTCTATCGCGGCTTCAACACCCGCGTGGCGATCCCCGGCAAGCTTGCCATCGCCCTGCTGATCGGCTGGACCCTCCTGTTTCCCGATGCGGCGTCGCACGCGCTTACGGTCGCCAACGAAACGATCATCGCCGCCTTCGCCGGGTGGTATGTGTACCTCGTCGCGTTTCTCACGCTGGTCGCGCTGGTGCTCGCCATTTTGCCGCAATCGGGCACGCTACGGCTGGGCGCGCCAGGTGAAAAGCCCGAATTCGGCGCGTTTTCATGGTTCGCCATGCTGTTCGGCGCGGGGATTGGGATCGGCCTGCTGACCTATTCGACGGGCGAGCCGCTGGCGCATTTCCAGAGCAATCCGGAAACCATCAGGGGGTTGGTGGAGCCTGTTTCCGCCGCGAACGTGCGGCCCAGCTATGTCTACACCTTTTTCCACTGGGGCTTTGCCGCGTGGTCGACCTATGCGCTGGTCGGCCTTGCGGTTGGCTATGTTTCCTATCGGCGCGGCCTGCCGCTGACCATTCGCAGCGCGCTGACCCCGCTGTTCGGAGAGCGGATGTCGGGCTTTGCGGGCCACACGGTGGATTTCGTCGCGGTGGTCGCGACGATCCTGGGTGTGGCGGTCACGCTGGGCCTCGGGGTTCAGCAATTCGTCGCCGGGCTGGACCGGCTGGGGATGGGCGACTGGCTGATGCTGGCCGACGGCAGCGCCTCTGCAATGGCGATCATCCTTGCAGTCATCTTCCTGCTGGGCGCTTCGACCCTGTCCGCATTGTCGGGCGTGGGCGCGGGGATCAGATGGCTGTCCAACCTCAATCTGGGCTTGTCCTTCGTACTGCTGGCGATCTTCCTGGTGTTCGGGGCGGGGGTGTTCGGCCTTGAGAGCCTGGGACTGGGGCTGATCGACTATGTGGTCGCTCTGCCATCGCTCGCGCTGATGGTGCTGTCACCTGACGGGACGCCGACGGGCGACGCGCTGGCGCAATGGCAGCTCGACTGGTCGGTGTTCTACTGGGCGTGGTGGATCGCATTTGCGCCCTTCGTGGGCATGTTCATCGCCCGCGTATCGCGCGGGCGTACGGTGCGCGAATTCGTCCTCGGTGTGGTGCTGGTCCCCTCGCTGATGGGGTTCGTCTGGATGACCCTGATTGGCGGCACCGCGATCGAGCTGGAGCTGAGCGGCGCGGCCGACGGGTCGATCCTCGACGCGTCGATCTCCGACCAGCTCTACGCGACCCTGTCGGTGATGCTGAGCGCGCCCTTCGCCACGCTGGTTTCGATCCTCGTGGTGGTCTTGCTGATGACCTATCTGGTCACCTCCGCCGACAGCGCTATCCTGATCGTCAACACGATCAATGCCGCAGGCGAAGACGATAATACCCGGCGGCGGCATGTGCTCTTCTGGGGCGTTGCGATCGGGCTGGTGGTTGCGAGCATGCTGATCCTGGGCGGGATCGATGCGCTGCAGACGACCATGATTATCGGGGCTTTGCCCTTCTCGGTGGTGGTCGTGCTGATGACGATCGCGCTGATCAAGGCGATCCTATTCGATGTGATGCGCAAGCGGCAGGGCGTCGCCACGCATAGCGACGCGGTGCTGGAAGAGCACGCAAAGCTCGCCGAATGAGCGGGCTGCGCAGCTAACCGATAACGTCGCCGACCGCGACCCGACCGGTGGAGGCGCTGGACGAACCGACCAGCTGCGCGGCTTGCAACGCCCCGCCTTCGACCGCGACCCTGATTGCCTGCGCGCTGTTTTCGACGCCCAGCCGCACCAGGATAGTGGCGCGATACTTCTCCACCGTTCGCGGGCTGATATCGAGCTCCTTGGCGATTGCCTTGTTGGTGCCCAGCGTAGTCAGGCTGACCAGCACCTCGCGCTCGCGTGCGGTCAGCCCGGCCAGCAGCGCGCTGGCGTGTGCGCGTCGCCGCTGCTCGGCCAGGGTGCGCTTCACCATCGG
Source organism: Citromicrobium bathyomarinum (assembly GCA_001306305.2). NCBI lineage: Bacteria > Pseudomonadati > Pseudomonadota > Alphaproteobacteria > Sphingomonadales > Sphingomonadaceae > Citromicrobium > Citromicrobium bathyomarinum. Next base: position 9,857 of record CP155577.1, on the reverse strand, counting down.
CGCGATCCGCGCCAGTTCCTCGGTCAGGGTCGTCCGCGTGAACGGCCAGCCGAGATAGCTGACCGCGCCGGCCTGCATTGCCGCAACCACCTGGCCGATGTCGGGCGAAAGCGCATAGCCGACGACCGGCACCAGCCGCGGTTTGTCGCGCATCTTCTCGCACAGGCGGATCGCCGCGCCGTCTTCGTCGCTGACCAGCGCGGTTCCCTCGTTCGAGCCGAAGGCGAGAAATTCGTCGATCGTCTCGAAGGGTTCTGCATGGCCGCCCCCTTCCATCAGCACGTGGCCAATTTCGGCCCGTCGTTCCCCATTTCCGTCGATTACGAAGACATTGTCCATCCCGGCCCCATGATCCTTAACGCCCCCCCATCGGCTGGCCCTGCGCTGCGGATACCCTATCGGGCCGCAAATGTGCGAGAGTTCAATGCCTTGCAGGCTGCGCAATGTTCGGATGCGGCCCGGAGTTTGTCAATCCGTGGCCGTCAGGGCGCGGGGAAGATGGGTCCGAAAAGGGTTAATCAGATCGCGCTGCGCAATGCGTCGCGGATCTCGATCACATCGGCGCGCAGCTGCTCGATCGCGGCCACATCGGTGTTCGCGGCCGAGGCCAGCAGGAGGTGGCGCGCACCCTCGTAGAAATGCAGCAGGCTGCCGGCGAGTTCGGTATCGCGGTCGACGCCCATTTCCAGCGCGGTGAGGATCGCAATGCCCCGGGTGATCGATTCGCTGCGCCCCGCACGGTTGCCGCGCAGGTCCGCCTGACGCAGCATACCCATGGTGAGCGCGAGTTCGTCGAGGCAATAGACCACGATGTCCTGCGCCGTGCCGCCCTTGATGCGGGCGTCGAAATTGCTTTGCCGGTAGGCGTCGCGGGGTCGGTTGGCTGCCAGCATGATCAGTTACGCTGCGAATTCCACACTTCAATCTGGCTCTTGAGGAAGTCCAGAGTCGATTGTGAGGATGTGATGCGGGCTTCCGAGGCGGAGAAGCGGGCCACCATGGAGGAGCGCAGCGCCTCCTGTTTCTCGGCCAGTTCGGTAAGGTCTTCGCTGAGATCCTGCGACAGGGCGGTGTAGCGCGAGACCGATCCGGCGAGCGAGCCGGGGTCGCTCGACATCGCGTTGTTGCGCGCGATTCGGTCGATCGTTGCGAAGATCCCGTTGATGCCGGGTGTGAACATCGCCGCGACCGCTTCCGGGTCCTTGGCAAGCGCCTGTTCCAGCCGTGCACTGTCGAGCTTGAAAGTGCCGTCGCGCTGGATGCCGAGGCCGAGCTCCGCGAGCGTGCGCGGAGTGCCCTCGGCGGCGTTGGGCATGATGACCTTGCTGCCGAGCGAGGAGAATTCGCGCCGCAGCGCACGCGCGCCGTAATCGCGAGCGAGGTCGCCGGTCAGCGGGTCGGTCGCCGAATTCAGCTCACCCGCAATCTCGTTCAGCGCGCCGACGATATCGGTCATCGCGCTGATGACCGCCGCCTTGGGATCGCCGAAGCCGATCGTGGTCGGGTTGCCGGGGTTGGTCCCGGTCAGGTCGAGCGAGAGGCCCGGGGCGGCATTTTCGATTTTATTGCCGGGGCTGGTGCGCTCCAGCCCGTCGAGCTTGTAGGCGGCATCGCCCGAGGTCGCGAGCAGGCGCGCAGGATCGTCTCCGGGTGCCCAGGCGAGATTGGCGAGGCCGGGATTTGCCGCATCCTCGTTCGCCTCGATCACGAAGCCGTTATTGGTGCCCTCTGGCCCCTTGAGCACCAGCTGTGCGCCGCTGGTGGTTTGCGAGACATAGGCGGTGACGCCCGATCCCTTGGCGTTGATCGCCTTCGCCACATCGGCCAGCGTTGCGCCAGCCGCGATGTCGATGGTGACCGCGTCCTTAGACGCGTCTGCGGTGAAGGCTGCATTGTCGGTCGCGCCGAAGCGGATCGTCAGCTGCCCCGCGCCGACCGTGTCGGTCGCGGCGGAAAAAGCCGGCCCGGCGAGGGTCTGCGACTTGGCGAGCTGCGTCACTTCGAGCGAATAGGTGCCTTTGCCCGCGGTGCCTACCGGGGCGGAAACCCGGGCGATGGCCGAGTTGGCGATGCTGGGCTGGGCGGAGAGGTCGCCGGTGCGGACCCGGTCGCCCAGCGCGCTGGCGAAGCCCGACAGCATGTTGCGCAGCGTCGAGGCGAGCGAGATCTGCCGCTCGAGCACTTCGGACCGGCTTTCCAGCCGCTGCTGGCGCGGTTCGAACTGCGCGCGTGCCAGATCTTCCGCCAGCGCGACCATATCGGTCCCACTGCCGACGCCCAGACGGGTCGCGATCGAGGAGGCGGAGGCGGGGCGGGTCGTTTCCATCACCTGCAAGAACGGCAGGGCGCGGCGCGACTTAATGGCTGGCGGCGGTATTTTTCTGCCGCCACCGGGGGGCCCGGGAAGGGCGCGCTAGTTCAGCCGCCCATCCGCATCGAAGCGCAGCGCGACGGGCACCTCGATCGCGGGCAGCGGCGGCATTTCGCCGCGTTTGAGTGACAGGACATAGGCCAGCACGGCAGCGATCGCGCCGTACAGATCCTCGCAGATAACCTGCCGTTCGCGGCTGGTGAAATAGACCGAGCGCGCGAGCTGCGGATATTCGAGTGTCGGCAGGCCGAATTCGCGCGCCAGCTCCTTCATCGCCAGCGCCTTCTCCCCGCGCCCCTTGGCGAGCACGATCGGGGCGGAGGCTTTCTCGGGATCGTAGCTGAGCGCGACCGCGAAGTGGGTCGGGTTGGTGATGACGAACTGCGCCTCGCGCATCGCGCCCGAGACCGAGCCTGCGGCGATATCGCGCTGGCGTTGGCGGCGCGCGGACTTCGCTTCGGGGGAGCCTTCGCTCTCCTTGTTCTCGTCCTTCATTTCCTGATGGCTCATCTTGAGCTTCTTGTTCCGGCGGACCCACTGGATCGGCAGGTCGACCGCCGCGATCACCACCAGCCCGCCGCACAGGACGAGGAACAGCGAGATGACGGACCACCACGCGGTGGTCAGCTGCTGCGACAGGTTGCCGCGCCCCAGACCCAGCAGGTTCTCGTAGGAATAGCTCCACCACAGCGCCGCAAGCCCGCCCAGCAGCACCACCTTGAGAATGCCCTTGCCCATCTCGATCAGCCCGTTGGGACCGAACATCCGCTTGAGGCCCGAGGCCGGGTTGATCCGGGTGTGCTTGAATTCGAGGTTCTTGGCGACGAACCGCCCGCGCCCGAATGCCAGCTGGCTGAGCAGGGTGACGATGATCACCGGCACCGCGAGCGCGAAGATCGGCGGCAGCGCGGCGGTCAGCCCTTCGATCATCAGCCGGTCGGGCCGGAAATCGACGATCTCGCTCGAATCGAACTGGAAGCTTTCGCGCAGCAGGTTGGAAATCTCGCTCAGCAGCCATGGTCCGGCAAAGGCGAGCCAGGCCGCGCCGACCAGCATGACCGCCGCCGTGCCCAGATCTTTCGAGCGCAGCACATCGCCCTTGTTCGCGGCATCGCGCAGGCGCTTCTCGGTTGGCGCAAATGTCTTCTCGCCCGCAGTCTCGCTCATGATGCCATCACGCTTTCGGCCTGGGCGAGGGCGACCTGCACCAGATCGGTGAACTGGTCGTAGATCAGCGGGGCGGCGATGATCAGCGCGGCGATCCCTGCGAGCACACCTGCGGGCAGGCCCAGCGCGAACAGGTTGAGCGAGGGGGCCGAACGGCTCAGAATGCCGGTGACGATCTGGACCAGCAGCAGGATCAGGGTGACCGGCAGCGCGATCCGCAGCGCGGTTTCGAACAGGGTTCCGCCGAACATGAAGATCGTCTCGAACCGCTCGGGCCCGATCCACGTCTGGCCCGGCGGGAACGCGCGATAGCTTTCGGTGACCAGCGCGAGCCAGTGCAGGTGCGCGTTGGTGGCGAGGAAGATCAGCGTCAGCACGATGATGAAGTACTGGCCGAAGGCGGTGGTGCTGCCGCCGCCATTGGGATCGGTCGTGGTCGCCATGCTCAGCCCCATGCTGCCGCCGATCACTTCGGCGGCGATGGTCGGCGCGGCGAAGGCGATCTGCAGGACGAAGCCCAGCATCAGGCCGATCAGCGCCTCACCCGCCAGCGCCAGCATTCCGTCCAGCGTCAGCAGGGCGGGGGGCGTGGCGACCTCGGGCAGCCAGATCGAAATGAAGATCGCCATCGCGCCGGTGAACGAGATGCGGACGACCACCGGCACGTTGGACGCGCCGAAGAAGGGCGCGGCGAGCAGCGCGGCACCCACCCGGGTCATCAGGAACACGACCCGCCAGATGTCGGCCTCGAAACCGCCAAGTCCGAAATCGAGCGCGATCATGACGCTGCTCTAATCCCCGATCCGGGCGATCTCGACGAAGATGTCCTGGGTAAAATCGGTCACCAGCGCCATCATCGATGCGCCCAGCACGACCAGCACGAAGGCCACTGCCGCCAGCTTGGGGACGAAGGTCAGCGTCTGTTCGTTGACCGAGGTCGCCGCCTGGATCAGCCCGATGACCAGGCCCAGGCCCAGCGCGGCGAGCAGGATCGGCGCGGCGACCAGCGCGGTGGTCCACAGCATCCGGTCGGCCAGCGAGAGAAGGACGGACATTTCATCCATTGGTCAGGCTCACACGAAGCTTGAGGCGAGGGAGCCCATCAGCAGCGACCACCCGTCCACCAGGACGAACAGCAGCAGCTTGAAGGGCAGCGAAACGAGCATCGGGCTCATCATCATCATCCCCAGACTCATCAGGACGGAAGACACGACGAGGTCGATCACGAGAAACGGCAGGAACAGCATGAAGCCGATCTGGAACGCGGTCTTCAGCTCGCTGGTCACGAAGGCGGGCAGCAGGATCGAGAAGGGCACGTCCTGCGGGCTGGCGAATTTGGGCGCGTTGGCGATGTCGGCGAACATCTGCAGGTCGTTCTCGCGCGTCTGGCGGATCATGAATTTGTGGAATTCGCCTCCGGCGCGCTCGATTGCGACCTCGGCATTGATCTGCCCGGCGGAATAGGGCTCGATCGCGGCGGTGTTCACCCGGTCCAGCGTCGGGGCCATGATGAACAGCGAGAGGAACAGCGAAATCCCGATCAGCACCTGATTGGGCGGCGATTGTTGCAGGCCCAGCGCCTGCCGCAGGATCGCCAGCACCACGATGATCCGCGTGAAGCTGGTCATCATCAGCAGGATCGCGGGCAGGAAGGTCAGCAGCCCCATCACCAGCAGCAGCTGGAGCGAAAGGCTCAGCGGTTCGCCGCCCGCGCCGCCAAGCTCGCCGAAGGCGCGGTCGAGCGCGCCTGCCGCGGCGCTGTCGGTCGGCACGGCGGTGGCCGCGTGTGCAATCCCGGTATAGGCAAGCGCGCCGAGAGTGGCGGCCCATCTGGCGAGGCGTGCGATCACGCAGCGTGCTCCTGTGCGATGGTCGTGGTGCCGGTGTCGCCAGCGGTGTCGGGCGTTTTGGCGCGCGCCGGAGCCTCGGCCAGACGGGTCAGCCCGCCCTTGGAAGTGGAGACGAGGATCTCACGCCCGTGAAACTCGATCACCGCGAGCCGCAGGGTGGGGGAGAGCATGGTGGTCTCGACGATGCGGACCGCTTTTTCCCCGCCACCGCCGGGTGCGCCCAGCTGGCCCTGCATCCGCTTGGCCAGCTTCAGGCTGCCCCAGATCATCAGGCCGATCAGCGGCAGCAGGATCAGCAGCTTGAGGATGTAGAGCAGCATTACAGCTGCTCCACCGTGGGCGGCGGTGCGCGCCGGTCTTCGATCGGTGCGCCGTCCGCGCCGCGTACGGTCGGCTGCGGCGCGCTGGTCGGGGTGGACGCAGGTGCGCCCGCGCCGGAGAGTTCGAGGATGCGGATCGCGAAGCGATTGCCCTGCGCGACCACTTCGCCGCGTGCGATCAGGCGGCCATTGACCATGATGTCCAGCGGCTCGTCGGTCAGCCGGTCCAGTTCGACCAGGCTGTTCTCGCCCAGCGCCATGATCTCGCGCAGCGGCAGGTTCTTGCGTCCCAGCTCCACCGTCAGGCGAACGTCGATTTCCTGGATCAGGCCGTAGCCATCGAATGGCATGGTCATGGCTTAGATGTCCTTCGCAAGTGCGGTGTAGTGGATTTCGAGCGCGACCCGATCGTCGAGCGCGCCCACCGCCCCCAGGGCGATGGTGATGTCGGCAATCGACAGCGGAACGCTGCGATGGATCGAGACCGGCAGCAGCGTACCGACCTGCAATCCGGCGATCCGGTGCAGCGGCAGCGTCATGTCGACCAGCGTTGCGGTCGCGGTCATCTCGACATGGGCGAGCGGCGAGCGGTCGAGCGGCAGTTCACCCAGCGTGCGGCGGACCGGCTTGCCCACGGGTGCCTCGCCCGCGAATTGCACAAAGGTCGTCTCGCACACCGCGATGGTGAGCATGAACTTGGGTGTATCGGGCCGGCTGACCGCGAAGGTCGCCAGGTGGACCGGCGCCTGCGCCGAGGACGGCACGATCTCGCGCAGCACGGTCCCGCGGGCTGCGGCGGCCAGATCGTCCCGGCCGCTGGCCTCTGCACAGGCGGCGAGCACTTCGCCTTCGATCTGGCGCGAGAAGCGATCGGCGGAGGCGGGAAGGGCGCGTGCGTCTTCGGGCGCATCGCCGTCACCGCCCAGCATCCGGTCGAATTCGCCGATCAGCGCGCCGATTTTGGCGCTGACGAGGATGCCGAGCCCCTTCACCGGCAGCGCGAAACGCGCGTGGTGCATCCCCGAACCCAGCGTCTCCCCCAGCGCGTCCCCCGCGCAGGAGGCGGTGTCGACCAGTTCGACTTCGAGCTTGCGGGTGTCGAAGAGCGCGGCGAAGCGCGGCTGGAGCGCGCGGGCGAGCCGGGTACCGAGCCGTGCGAAGTCGCCCGCGACGTCGATCGTCTCGAGCGAGTTCGACAGCAGCTGCTCGCAGTGCTGCGCGGTGCGGGTGCCGGAGGGTGCCGCGGTTTCGATCATTGGATGATCAGCGAGCGGAAATAGACGTTGTCGACCCCGCCGAAGCCTTCGTGCGCGATCAGTTCGTCATTGATCGCCTTGGTCAGGCGCTGCTGCAGCTTTTCCTTGCCCTGTGCGGTGGAAATGTCGGCGGCGTCGGTGGAGGCAAGTTCGACCAGGATGCGCGAGCGGATCGCGAGTTCATGGTCGTGCAGCCACATCAGCACGCGCCCGTCCTTGTGGGTCGAGGCGGCGAGGCTGATCTGGACGAGATCAATTCCGCCCGCGAGGTTGGAGGTGAATTCGTCCTGGAATTCGTAATAGGCGGTGCGGTACTTGCTGCCGCCCGATCCGTGGACGACCTTGCCCTCTTCCTCGCCCTTCTCGCTCTTGACGGCGTAGGGGTCTTCCTCGCCCTTCAGCACGTATTCGGGGCCGGTGTCTTCCTTCTTCTCGGCGGCGCCGCCGATCATGCCGGTGGCGAAGGCGGCATAGGTGCCGCCGCCCCCTGCGCCGAGCAGGACGATGGCCATCAGCAGCATCTTCATGAAGCCGCCCTTCTTCTTCTTGGGCGCGTCGTCAGCGGTCGTCTGGGCGTCGTTGCTCATGGTTAATTCCGTCTAGGTTCTGATGGTTAATCAGGCGTAAATTCCGCCGTTGGATTTCGGGCCGGAGCCGGGCTGGCCGGAGCCTGCGCCGGGGCCGGTGTCGCGGCCCGCCTGACGCGCATTGTCGCGCCGGTCGGACTGGCCATCGCCCGCAGCGCCGGAGTGGCGCGCATCGGCCTGGCCGCCGTGCGTCGTGCCGCCACCCTGCGCGCCCGCCTGCTGCTGGTGCTGCTGGCTCGGAGCCTGCTGCGCTTCCGCCGCGCGGACATGCGGGCGGTCGGCGGCGAGCGCCGCGGCGAGCGATCGCTGCGTTTCATTATCCTGCGCGGAGACCTGCACATCGAGCGTGCGGCCGCTGGTCTCGAAGGTCAGCGACAGATTGCCGAGTTCCTTGTGCGCGAGCGAGACGGTCGCGCTGCCGCCGCCGGCACTGTCGCGCGCGGCGGAGATCCGGTCGACCAGTGCCGCCAGTTCGGGGAAGCCGGGCATGGCATTGGCGGTGCCGCTCGCAGCGCCCAGCGGCGCGTGCGTTGCGGCTCCGGGCGCGGCACCCGCGACGAGCGCGGCGGTGCCAGTGGGTGAGGATGTGCCTGCCTGCGGACCATCGGTCGCACCGGCCCGCTCGGCGGCGCGCACGCTGATGCTGAAGCCCTGCTGCGCGCTATCCGTATCTGCCTTGCCAGCGGCGGCGGTGGAGGCGAGTTTCGTGGCGAGCCGGCCTGCCGCCTCGCCCTTCGCATCGCCGCGCTGCGCGCCGTCGCCCTTGCTCTCGCCCTTGCCCTCACCGGGGGCGGAGCCCTCCTCTCCCCTGGTGGCCAGCGCCGTCGGATCGAGCGCGGTGGCGGCGCCTGCGGCACCCGCTGTGCGACCGGCGGGGGAGGCACCAGCTGCCTGATCGCCGCCGGGCTGCGCGGAGCCCGTCGCGCCCGCAGGTATCGTCAGCCCGCGCATCGCCAGCAGCGCGAGCGGTTGCGCCGCGCCGGTGCCTTGCTGCTTCGTCGCCGCGCCGTCCTGTGTCAGCTGTGCCTTTGCAGCGCCGTCGCTCTCCTCGGGCGAAATGGGCAGGGCAACGGCAATATCGGGCTGCGCATCCGGCAAGGTCTTGCCGGGCGCTGCGGCAATTGCCGTGGCTTTGCCGGTCTCGCTCGGCGTCGCGCTGTCGATGTTGGGCGTGCTAGAAGTGGCGGGAATGGCGACCGCTATCGGCAGCCCGCCAGCGTCGCTCGCCAGCGCCTGCGGGTCGGCCCCGTCGGGCAGTGCGTCATCGCCACCACCGCCCTCAACCGGCGCATCCGCGCCCTCTGCATCGCTTTCTGTGGCCGCCTTGCCCAGCGCCTCGGCGAAGGCACCGCGGAGCGTGCCGCCCGGCTCGAGCGGTGGCAGCCCGTCGAGCGGGAAGCCGGGAATGCGGGTGGATTTGGCGATGCCGAGGTCTAGGAATAGCGCTGTCATTGGGGTTCCCGTCTCCAGTTCCTCACGCGCTATTCAAGATGCGTGCCAAAGCCGGGAAGGGACTGGGAATCGGGCGCTCAGCGCGCGGCCAGCTTGTCCCGCAAGGTGGACGCGGCGGCCCGGTAATCCTCTTCCGCACGGCGGCGGCGGCGTTCGGTCTGGGCGAGCGCGGCGAGCGATGCCTCGGACTGGTTGCGCGCATCGCGGGCGTGACGTTCCGCCGCCGCGCTCAGATCGCGCAGCTGGCTGCTCATCGCGCCCGAGCGGCGCAGGCTCTGCGCATCGGTCGCATCGGTCAGCGAGGCGTAGTGGGTGGCCAGCGCACGGGTCTTGGCCGACACCGCGTCGAGCCGGGCGCGCTGGGCCTCCGCCTCTGCCGCGGCGAGCGCCGACTGGCGCTGTTCGACCGTGCGGACCCGCTCGATCAGCCGGGTCCGCCTGTAGCGGCGCTGCTCAGGCGTCATCCGCCATCAGCTCCTCAAGCTGGCCGACCGCCTCGAACAGCCCGACATGTTCGGCGATATCCTGGCCGAGGAAGGCGGACATGCCGGCGTGCATCGCGATCGCCTTGTCGAGCGTTGCGTCCTGCCCCGGACGATAGGCACCCATCAGCACCAGATCGCGGTTTTCCTCGTAAGTGGCGTTGAGCGCGCGGAATTTGCGTGCCGCGACGACATGCGCCGGGGGCACGATGTCGTTCATCACGCGGCTGAGCGACGCGCCGACATCGACCGCAGGGTAGCGCCCGCGCTGGGCGATGTCGCGCGAGAGCACGATATGCCCGTCGAGGATCGAGCGGGCGGTATCGACCACCGGATCGTTCTGGTCGTCGCCATCGGCGAGCACGGTGTAGA